>JAFEFL010000027.1 GCA_018240595.1 Pseudomonadota bacterium
AAGAGCTTTACAACCCTAAGGCCTTCATCACTCACGCGGCATGGCTGGATCAGGCTTGCGCCCATTGTCCAATATTCCCCACTGCTGCCTCCCGTAGGAGTCTGGGCCGTGTCTCAGTCCCAGTGAGGCTGGTCATCCTCTCAGACCAGCTACGGATCGTCGCCTTGGTGAGCCATTACCTCACCAACTAGCTAATCCGACGCGGGCCGCTCCAATGGCAATAAATCTTTCCCCGTAAGGGCTTATCCGGTATTAGCTCAAGTTTCCCTGAGTTATTCCGAACCAAAGGGCACGTTCCCACGTGTTACTCTCCCGTCTGCCGCTCCGTATTGCTACGGCGCTCGACTTGCATGTGTTAGGCCTGCCGCCAGCGTTCGCTCTGAGCCAGGATCAAACTCTCAAGTTGGATGAGAATTTTGAAACTGACTGGTCGAGCTTTGCTTGCGCAAAGTTTTCACGTTTTGACGAGGTCCACCCACTGATCAATTGCTTGACCAGCGATGTACCTTTGAAAACGTAGACCGTCAGAAGTCTCGTCCGACCGTAGCCGCGTTGAATTGCTTCAACCCGAACTGCGGTCCGCAAGGACTCCGCCGTCCACGTTTCTCTTTCTTCCGATTCACTTGTCAAACAGCCCGGGACCCGAGGACCCCAACCAACCGGTGGCCCGGCTGGGCAGTCAAAGCGCCGAAAACCCTTAGTGCCGCCGATAACTTTCGGAGGCATTTTCACTGAACCAGTGAGGATTTCGGAGGCGCGCTGTCACGCCGTAAAGTGCGGTGCGGCGCGCCGATGGGTGGGTATATAGGTTAGGCCGCTCCCCCCTGTCAACCGCAAAAACAACGTTCTTGTGACAGTTCTGGAAAGGCTTTGTTTGCCTTTGGAACGGGGCAAAATGAAGGAAAAACCGGCTGGAAAACCTTAAATTTCGCCGTCTATTCCGCCGCGCCGTACTCAAGCCATATTCGAAGCCCCTTTTTATCCCGCGTTCGGCAGCAATTTTTTTCCGGGCCCAGAGCCACGGCTCCGGAGAGTGCTTCATGTAAATCCGCGTTGGCGGCCGGGGTCCGTGATTGACGGTTGGGACCTCGGGGGGCATCGTGCCGCCGCACTTCGATGGCTGATTTGGATTTGCCGCCGCTTCGGCCGTGGCACCGGGTCGAAAGGCGCAGGGGACTAAGAAGCTTGGACCAGACCAGGTCGCGCGGCGCGCATCGATCAAAGATTGACGTGATCGAGCTTGGCCATGAGGCCCCGCTGTCGGTCGATGGCGGCAATTCCGGTTTCGTCGATCGCCGCCGTGTCTCTGTCCAGTGGTTTGCCGGCACTATTCTGACTGCCTTGTGCGGCGCTGCCTTGATGGGTGGAGCCGTTTTTACATCCCTCGACGGCGAGACCAATTTCGCCAGCCTGCCCGAACGCGCCGAAGTGGCGCTGCGCGGCGCCATCAATGCCGGCGCCGAAAAGCTGGGCGTGCGCAAGAGCGATCGCCTCCAGACCTTCGAAGAGCCGTCCTTCGCCAAGCAGGTGATCCGCGTTTCGACCACCAGCCGCCAGGGCAATCATGAAGTCGTCCGCGTGCGTCCGTTCGTGCGCGTCACCGGCAACCTGGCACTGTCGCTGAGCGACCTGTCAGCGAGTGTACCGCCATTCAATCCGCAGGCGCTGCTCGCCGAGAACACGCCGGCCGGCACATCGACCCCGGACGACGCGCCGGCGGCCGAACCCGACGCCGAAGTCTCCTTCGTCATGCGCGACCTTGCACCGATGATGCCGCGCCTGAAGATTGCGCTGCAGACACCGAACGACGAGGTGATGGCGCGCGTCAAGGAAGCGGCGGACTGGACGGAGAAAGCCGCCAACCACCTGCCGATCGCCAGCAACATCACCGGCATCAAGCTTGCCTACGCCGGCGCGGCGGCGCCGGATCCCTACGCCGGCTTCGAGGCGCGCGTCGTTCCCGAGAACATCACGCTGCTGCCGAAGACCGCCAACCAGACCACCGGCGGCAACTCGTTCAACGAAAAGACGATCATCGCCAAGAAAGGCGACAGCGTCGGCTCGATCCTGAAGGATCTCGGCGCGGTTGCCGATGACATCGCTTCGGTCAACGCCACGCTCGGCATGCGCGGCCGCGACGGCGCGCTCAAGGAAGGCCAGAAGCTTCGCATCCTCATGTCGCCGACGCCCGGCTCTGCGGCGCCACGGCCGATCCGCGTCATTGTCGCCGGCGACAACGGAATCGAGGCCGTCGCGGCGCTGTCCGACGCGGGCAAATATGTTTCGGTCGACGTCAAGAACGTCGACACCGACGTCGCCGAGAACGTCGATCAGAATGCCGACGAAAACGACGACGGCAGCGGCGTGCGGCTGTACCAGAGCGTCTACGAGACCGCGCTGCGCAACCAGATTCCGCGGCCGATCATCGACGAGTTGATCCGCATCTACTCCTACGACGTCGATTTCCAGCGCAAGGTGCAACCGGGCGACTCGTTCGAAGTGCTCTATGCCGGTGAAGACGAAACGCCGAGTCCCGACAGCCGCAACGACGTGCTGTTCACCCAGCTCACGGTCGGCGGCGAGGTCAAGAAATTCTATCGCTATCAATCGCCGGACGATGGTCTGGTCGATTACTACGACGAGAATGGCAAGAGCGCGAAGAAGTTCCTGGTGCGCAAGCCGGTCACCGTCGGCATCATGCGATCCGGCTTCGGCATCCGCCGCCATCCGATCCTCGGCTACACCAAGATGCATACCGGCGTGGACTGGGCAGCGCCGACCGGCACCCCGATCTATGCCGCGGGCAACGGCACGATCGAGAAGGAAGGCTGGGAGTCCGGCTACGGCAAGTTCATCCTCATCAAGCACAATAACGGCTACGAGACGGCCTACGGCCACATGAGCGCCTATGCGCGCGGCGTCGAGGAAGGCAAGCGCGTCCGCCAGGGACAGGTCATCGGTTTCGTCGGTTCGACCGGCCTGTCGACCGGTTCGCACGTCCACTACGAAATCCGCGTCAACGGCCGCTTTGTCGATCCGATGCGCATCAAGCTGCCGCGCGGCCGCGAACTGACCGGCCCGATGATGGCGAGCTTCGAGCAGGAGCGCGACCGCATCGACGGCATCATGGCGCGCAAGCCGTCGCGCGTCGCCTCGAGCGCGAAGTAGCTCATTTTGTCATTCCGGGGCGCGCCTTTGGCGCGAACCCGGACTCCAGCCAGCACTCGTAAGCCATCGCTGGGATTCCGGATCGCCGCCATAGCGCGTCAAAGACGCGCGTAAACGCGCTGGCGGCGGCGTCCGGAATGACAGGCGTCGCAATCGACGAATCACGGCGTTCATGCTTTGTACAGGGCATGAATATCGCGACGCCGATCGCCGCTGCACCGACCGATTACCTCGGCAAGCTCAATCCCGAGCAGCGCCGCGCGGTCGAACACGGCGGCGCGGCGCTGGCGCAAGCGTCGCCGCTGCTGATCATCGCCGGCGCCGGTTCCGGCAAGACCAACACCCTGGCGCACCGTGTCGCCCACCTCATCGTCTCGGGCGCCGATCCGCGCCGTATTTTGCTGCTCACCTTCTCGCGCCGTGCCGCCGCCGAGATGCAGCGCCGCGTCGAGCGCATCACCGCACAGGTGCTCGGCACGCAACGCGGCATGATCGCCGGCGCGCTGTCGTGGTCCGGCACGTTCCACGCCATCGGCGCGCGGCTGTTGCGCAACCACGCGCACGACATCGGCCTCGATCCCGCGTTCACGATTCACGACCGCGAGGACTCCGCCGACCTGATGAACCTCACGCGGCACGAACTCGGCTTCTCGAAGACGCAGAAGCGCTTCCCGATGAAGGGCACCTGCCTGTCGATCTATTCGCGCGCCGTAAACGCCACCGCGCCGCTCGACGAGACACTTGGCAAACACTTTCCGTGGTGCGCCGAGTGGGAAGGCGAACTGCGCAGCCTGTTCGCCGCCTATGTCGAGGCCAAGCAGAAGCAAAACGTGCTCGATTACGACGACCTGCTTTTGTACTGGGCGCAGATCATGAGCGAAGGCGCGATTGCGGCCGAGATCGCCGCGCGCTTCGATCACGTCATGGTCGACGAATATCAGGACACCAACCGGCTGCAGGCGTCGATCCTGCTCGGCCTGAAGCCGGACGGCCGCGGCCTCACCGTGGTCGGCGACGACGCACAGTCGATCTATTCATTCCGCGCCGCGACCGTGCGCAACATTCTCGATTTCCCGGGACATTTCTCGCCGCGCGCCGAGGTCGTGACGCTGGAGCGCAATTATCGCTCGACGCAAGCCATCCTTGCCGCCGCCAATGCGGTGATCGAGCTTGCGGCCGAGCGCTTCACCAAGAACCTGTGGTCGGATCGCGCCTCGAGTGACAAGCCGGCGCTGGTCAATGTCGCCGACGATGTGGCGCAGGCCGGCTATGTGGTCGAGAACATCCTCGCCAACCGCGAAGCAGGCATTGCGCTCAAGTCGCAGGCCGTGCTGTTCCGCACCTCGAGCCACAGCGCCGGGCTGGAGGTCGAACTGACACGGCGCAACATCCCGTTCGTGAAATTCGGCGGCCTCAAGTTTCTCGAAGCCTCGCATATCAAGGACGTTATGGCGGTGCTGCGCTTTGTGCAGAACCCGCGCGACCGCGTCGCCGGCTTCCGCGTCGCGCAGCTCCTGCCCGGCATCGGTCCCGGCACCGCGGGCAAGCTGCTCGACCGCATGGCAAAGAGCGGCGACCCGATGCGCGCGCTGTCCGAGTTCAGGCCGCCGGCGGCGGCGAGCGAGTGCTGGCAGGATTTCGACGAGACCTTGGGCCTGCTGGCGCGCAACGCCGTCGGCTGGCCGGACGACATCGATTCCATCGTGCGCTGGTACGCGCCGCACATGGAACGCATCCATGAGGACGCCGCGGCGCGCGCCGCCGATCTGCAGCAACTGGCGCAGATCGCCGCCACTTACCCCTCACGCGAGCGCTTCCTCACCGAATTGACGCTCGATCCGCCGGACGCGACCAGCGATCAGTCCGGCCCGCCGCTGCTCGACGAGGACTACCTGATCCTGTCGACCATCCACTCCGCCAAGGGCCAGGAGTGGGATTCGGTTTATCTCCTGAACACTGTCGATGGCTGCCTGCCGTCGGATCTGACGACTGGCTCGACGCCGGAGATCGAGGAGGAGCGCCGCCTGCTTTATGTGGCGATGACCCGCGCCCGCGATCAGTTGCACTTGATGGTGCCGCAGCGCTTCTTCACCCACGGCCAGCACTCATCCGGCGATCGTCACGTCTATGCACAGCGCACGCGCTTCATTCCGAATGCGATGCTGAAGCACTTCGACAACCGCTCCTGGCCGCCGCGCAGCGCAGGGGCCAAGCCCGACGCACAAACACAACGGGCGCCGATCGACATCGGCGCCCGCATGCGGGGGATGTGGAAGTAGCTCTTACGCCGCCTGCGCCAGCTTGCCGTTGAAGGTCAGGCCCTGCTTGCCGGCCGAGACGTTGACCGTCTCGCCGTCCTTCACCGTGCCGGACAGGATCATCTCGGCGAGCGGATCCTGCACCGCCTTCTGGATCACGCGCTTGAGCGGGCGCGCGCCATAGGCCGGATCCCAGCCCTTGTCCGCCAGCCACTCTCTTGCCGACGGCTCGAGCTTGATGACGATCTTGCGGTCGTCGAGCAGCCTCGAGAGCCGCTTGAGCTGGATATCGACGATCGACGTCATCTCCGACTTCTGCAGCCGATGGAACAGGATGATCTCGTCGACGCGGTTGAGGAATTCCGGCCGGAACGCCGAGCGCACCACCGCCATCACCTGATCGCGCACCTTGTCGCTGTCCTCGCCCTCCGGCTGGTTGACGAGAAAATCGGCGCCGAGGTTCGACGTCATGATGATCAGCGTGTTGCGGAAATCGACGGTGTGACCCTGGCCGTCGGTCAGCCGGCCGTCGTCGAGCACCTGCAACAGGACGTTGAACACGTCCGGATGCGCCTTCTCGATCTCGTCGAACAGCACGACCTGGTACGGCCGGCGCCGCACCGCTTCGGTGAGCGCGCCGCCCTCCTCGTAACCGACATAGCCCGGAGGCGCGCCGATCAGACGCGCCACCGCGTGCTTCTCCATGTACTCGGACATATCGATGCGCAGCAGCGCCGTCTCGTCGTCGAACAGATACTCCGCCAGCGCTTTCGTCAGCTCGGTCTTGCCGACGCCGGTCGGCCCGAGGAACATGAACGAGCCGATCGGCCGGTTCGGGTCCTGCAGGCCGGCGCGGGCGCGGCGCACCGCGGTCGAGACGGCCTTCACCGCCTCGGCCTGGCCGATGACGCGCTTGCCGATCTCCTGCTCCATGCGCAGCAGCTTGTCCTTCTCGCCCTCGAGCATCTTGTCGACCGGCACGCCGGTCCAGCGCGACACGACGCCGGCAACGTGATCGGCGGTCACGGTCTCCTCGACCATGGCGCCCTTGTCCTCGCCGCGGGCTTCGACGTCTTTGAGCTTCTTCTCGAGTTCGGGGATGCGGCCATAGGCCAGCTCGCCGGCCTTCTGGTACTCGCCCTTGCGCTGCGCGGCGGCGAGCTCGGTGCGCGCGTCGTCGAGCTGCTTCTTCAGCTCGGTCGCCGAACCCAGCTTTTCCTTCTCCGACTTCCAGCGGCTGGTGAGGTCGGCCGAACGCTTCTCGAGCGAGGCGAGCTCGACCTCGAGATTCTTCAGCCGGTCCTTCGAACCGGGATCGGTCTCTTTCTTCAGCGCCTCCTGCTCGATCTTCAGCCGCACGATTTCGCGGTCGATGGAGTCGAGCTCCTCGGGCTTGGAATCGACCTGCATCTTCAGCCGCGCCGCCGCCTCGTCGACGAGGTCGATGGCCTTGTCCGGCAGGAAGCGGTCGGTGATGTAGCGGTTCGACAAGGTCGCCGCGGCGACGATCGCCGAGTCGGCGATGCGCACGCCGTGATGCTGCTCGTATTTGTCCTTGAGGCCGCGCAGGATCGAGATCGTATCCTCGACCGTCGGCTCCGACACGAACACCGGCTGGAAGCGCCGCGCCAAGGCGGCGTCCTTCTCGACGTGCTTCTTGTACTCGTCGAGCGTGGTGGCGCCGATGCAGTGCAGCTCGCCGCGCGCCAGCGCCGGCTTCAAGAGGTTCGACGCATCCATCGCGCCGTCGGCCTTGCCGGCGCCGACCAAAGTGTGCATTTCGTCGATGAACAGGATGATGCCGCCGTCCGACGACGTGACCTCCTGCAGCACGGCTTTCAGCCGCTCCTCGAACTCGCCGCGATATTTCGCACCGGCGATGAGTGCGCCGAGGTCGAGCGACAGCAGTTTCTTGTCCTGGAGCGACTCCGGGACGTCGCCATTGATGATGCGCTGGGCGAGACCCTCGACGATCGCGGTCTTGCCGACGCCGGGTTCGCCGATCAGCACGGGATTGTTCTTGGTGCGGCGGGACAGAACTTGAATCGTCCTGCGGATTTCCTCGTCGCGGCCGATCACCGGATCGATCTTGCCGTCGCGCGCCGCCTGCGTCAGGTCGCGCGCATACTTCTTGAGCGCGTCATAGGCGTTCTCGGCCGAGGCACTGTCGGCGGTGCGGCCCTTGCGCAGCGCTTCGATCGCGGCATTGAGGTTCTGCGGCGTGACGCCGGCGGCCTTGAGCACCTTGCCGGCCTCGCTGTCCTTCTCGAGCGCCAGCGCGAGCAAAAGCCGCTCGACCGTGACGAAGCTGTCGCCGGCCTTCTCGCCGGCTTTCTCCGCGACGTCGAAGACCCGCGCCAGGGCGGGGTCGAGATAGACCTGGCCGGCGCCGCCGCCGGAAACCTTCGGGCGCTTGGCCAGCGCCGCCTCGGTCGCCTGCAAAGCCTGGCGCGAATTGCCGCCGGAACGGTCGATCAGGCCCGCCGCCAGCCCCTCGGGGTCGTCGAGCAGGACTTTCAGGAGATGTTCGGGGGCGAATTGCTGGTGGCCCTCGCGAAGGGCCAAAGATTGCGCCGACTGGACAAATCCGCGGGCGCGGTCGGTGTATTTCTCGAAATTCATCGTCTAACTCCCTCGGCCCATAAAGGCACCGTTGAATTCAGGCCCCTCTGGAGGCGGCCTGTTGATCCTTATGTGGGAACCACTTTGCCGGTTTGAAGGGCCGGCCCGCTTGATATACGTCAGGAATAACCCTCCATTACCTGCGCGGTTTCCAAGACAGACTTGCCCATGACAGACCTGGCCAATATCGACGCCATTTACCGCTACCCGGTTAAGGGCCTGTCGCCGCAGAAACTGCCCCGCGTGACCCTGACGGCCGGGCTGACCCTGCCGGCCGACCGGCTCTACGCCATCGAAAACGGCCCGACCGGTTTCGACCCGGCGGCGCCCGCCTATTTCCCCAAGACCCGGTTCCTGATGCTGATGCGCAACGAGCGCCTCGCCGGCCTCAAGACCGACTACGACGAGGCCAGCCACACCCTCACCATCGTCCACGATGGCCGCGAGGCGGTGCGCGCCGACCTGCGCACCAAAGAGGGCCGGCTGGCGGTCGAGGCGTTCTTCCGCAAGTTCATGCCCACGGAACTCAGCGGCCCGCCCAAGGTGCTGTCCGGAGAAACCACGCCCGGCGCGCCGCACAGTTTCTCCGACGTCGCCAGGAAGGTGGTGTCGATCATCAACCTCGCCTCGGTCGCGGCGCTGGAAACCGCGGTCGGCCAGCCGGTCGATCCACTGCGCTTCCGCGCCAATCTCTATGTGCGCGGCTGGCCGGCCTGGCACGAGTTCGAGCAGCTCGACCGCGAGATCCATGTCGGTGGCAAGGTCCGGCTCAAGGTGGTCAAGCGCATCGTCCGCTGCGCCGCGACCAATGTCGATCCGGTCACCGCGGCGCGCGACCTCAATATCCCGAAGACGCTGATGCAGACCTTCGATCATATGGACTGCGGCATCTATGCCGAAGTCATCGAGGGCGGCGATATCGCTCCCGGCGACACGCTTCGCGTTAACGCGCTCGTTTGAGCACGCGCTATAACCAACCCCGTTCGTCCCCGCGAAAGCGGGGAGCCAGAAGCGGCACATCAAAGCCCGAGTTCTTGATTTCTGGATCCCCGCTTTCGCGGGGATGAACGGAGAGTGGGTCGGCGCGCGATTAATGCGTCACCGCGAGACGACAATCGCGCCGTTCGACGCGACACGGCCGACGCTGCGCTGTTCGACGCGCAGTTCGCGCTGCGGCGGAGAAGTGACCGGCGGCTGCACCACCGGCATCCGCGAGACGGTCGGAGCCGCTGCCCGGGCTTGCCCTGCGACCGGCGCGCGCTCCTTCAGGCCGAGGAATTCGGCGAGCGCCGGATCGAGCGGCACATCGCGGCGCGCCTGCGACGGCGGCACCGGACGCGGCTCGGGACCCGTGCCGCGCGGACGGCCCTTGGCGTTGTATTCGGACTCGATCACTGCCAGCAGTTCGCTGATCGGCGAATCCAGTTCGCTGGCCGGGCCACGCTTTGGCGCGTTGCTCGCCATCTGCGTGGTGGCGCGGCGGTCGGTCGGCATCACGTAAGCGATCACGCGCGAGCGCGGATAGATGGCTTCGCCGACCTTGCGGCCATGGTTGCCGGAAATGATGATCGGATTGCCGTTGGCGTCGATGCCGGAGACGACGCCGACATGGCCGCCGTTCTTGCCGCGCGTGAGCACGGCGATGGCGCCGACGCGCGGCTCGCTGACGCGGCGGCCGTATTGCGCGAAGGAGCGCGCGGCGTCGGAATTGGTGCCGGCGTAACCGGCCTTGGCCAGAACCATGTTCATGAAGGTCGCGCACCACAGGCGCGAACGGTCGGTCGGGTTGGTGCCCATGTATTTGCGCGCTTCGCTCACCAAAGCCGGCCAGCCCATCGCCGGCGCCTTCGGCGGCGCGGCGAGCGCCGTGCTGCGCAGGCGGTCGGCGTTGCTGCCGCGCTGCGCGCGATGCGCCAGTGCCTTGTTCTTGTCTTTGCCTTGCAAGGTCGCGGCGGCTTTCGGCTTCGACACCGGCAGCGGCTGGCTGAAGGCCGACCCGCAAAGCGCCAGAAGCGCAACGCCGCTGAGCGCGATCATCGTGCGCATGGTACGCATGGACATTCCCCGAATTCCCAATGTTCTTGCGCGCGGCGCAGTACGCCGCCGTACACTCGGAAATAGCACGGAGAATTTTCGGCAAATGCGCCGATTGAATTAAGGATGAAGTGGTTTACGGCGCGCGTTTAACCATCGGCGTAAACCACGCGCGGGCTTTTAACCGAGCGTGAGGCGGAGAGACACCAATTCGATCTCTGTCATCACCGGGCGTAGCCCGTCGAAAGACGGGCGTGAATGCCCTTATGTCCCGGTGATCCCGCTTAGGTGGGCACTTTGCGTTCCTGAGCGGGATGGCCGGGTCAAGCCCGGCCATGACAATAAGAGGACCATCTTCTTAACCGGGTCCGCCGGAGGTTTTCTTTGCCTTCACCGCCGGTCTTTCCTATCTATGCCGTGCCATGACCACGCCGCCCAAACCCATCGACCTCACCGAGCTCCGCAAGGAGATCGACCGGATCGACGAGTCCGTGCACAAGCTCCTGATGCAGCGCGGCGACATCATCGACCGCCTGATCGAGGTCAAGAAGAGCCAGGAAACCGGCTCGGCTTTCCGGCCGATGCGCGAGGCGCAGATGATGCGCCGGCTGGTCGAGCGGCATAAGGGCATCCTGCCGCTCGACACCATCGAGAGCATCTGGCGCGTCATCATCGCCACATTCACCTTCGTGCAGCAGCCCTTCGCCGCGCATGCCGACTTCTCCGCCGGCGACGCGCAGATGCGCGATTCCGCGCGCTTTCATTTCGGCTTCACCGTGCCGCTGGTGCCGCATATGGGCGCCGCCGGCGTGGTCGCCGCGGTCTCGGAATCCAAGGGCGATCTCGGCCTGGTGCCGGTTCTGTCCTCGGTCAGCGCCGGGGCGTGGTGGAACGCGCTCGAATTCGACGCCGCGCCGAAGATCATCGCCCGGCTGCCCTTCGTCGAGCGGCGCGACCACCCGGCCGCCCTGCCCGTTTTCGTCATCTCGCGGGTGGCGGACGACGCCCGCTCGACCGAGGTCGAGGTCTGGAGCGTGCGGGTCTCCGGCTGGAGCGCCAAGGCGGCCCAGACACTGACGACCTTGGCCGAGTTTCTGGCCGTGCCGGACCGCGCCTTCGACGGCGCCGCCCTGCTGATTACCCTGCCGCACGGCCAGAACATCCACGATATCGCCCAGGCCCTGGGCAAGGCCGGCGCCACGGTCCGTTCGATGGCCCTCGTCGGCAGCCACGCAACCCGCTATACGGTTGCCGCCGACAAGGCCCCTTAATAAGACACCCCTAGTGTCATCGCCCGCGAAGGCGGGCGATCCAGCCCTTGAGAACAATCGCTGGATGCCCCGCCTGCGCAGGGCATGACAAGAACTGAGGCTGACCATGACTGCCCCCAAGTCCCCTTTGCGCCCCGTTCCGCGTCCCGGCGTGCTCGACATCGCCCCCTACATCCCCGGCAAGAGCAGCGCCCCGGGCGTCGCCAAGGTCTTCAAACTGTCGTCGAACGAAACGCCGCTGGGCCCGAGTCCGCAGGCGATTGCTGCCTACAACGAGGTCGGCCGCCATCTCGAGGACTATCCGGACGGCGCCTCGACGGCGCTGCGCGAGGCGATCGGCTCGGCCTTCGGACTCGATCCGGCGCGCATTGTCTGCGGCGCCGGCTCGGACGATCTCCTGAATCTGATCGCGCGCGCCTACCTTAAGGATGGCGACGAGGCGATCCACGCGACGCACGGCTTCCTCGTCTATCCGATCGCGACGCTGGCGGCCGGTGCCAAGCCGGTGGTGGCGCCGGAGACCGACTACACGGCCAATGTCGATCACCTCCTGAGCGCGGTGACGGCGAAGACCAAGGTCGTCTTCCTCGCCAACCCGAACAATCCGACCGGCACCTACATCTCGATTGATGAGGTCAAGCGCCTGCATCGCGGTCTGCCGCCGCACGTCCTCCTCGTGCTCGACGCGGCCTACGCGGAATATGTCGATCGCAACGATTACGAGGCGGGCATCGAACTCGTCGCGACGTCGCAGAACGTCGTGATGTGCCGTACCTTCTCGAAGATCTACGGCCTGGCCGCGCTGCGCCTGGGCTGGATGTACGGACCGGCCGAGGTCGTCGACGCCATCAACCGCGTGCGCGGGCCGTTCAATGTCGGCGCCCCGGCGATCGCCGCCGGCGTCGCCGCCATTCGCGACACCGCACATGTCCAGCGCGCCCGCGAACACAATTCGAAGTGGCTCGGCTGGCTGAGCGAAGAGATCCCTGCGCTCGGCCTCAAGGTGACGCCAAGTGTCGGCAATTTCCTGCTGATCCATTTCCCGGAAACGCCGGGCAAGACGGCGAAGGAGGCCGACGCCTTCCTCACCAGGCGCGGACTCATCCTGCGCGCGGTCGCCGGCTACAAGCTGCCGAACGCGCTGCGCATGACCGTCGGCAGCGAGGAAGCCAACAAGCTCGTCGTCGCCGCGCTGAAAGAGTTCATGGGAAGCAAGGCGTGAGCAAAGCGGCTCCTCTGTACAACCGGCTGGCGCTGATCGGCGTCGGCCTGATCGGCTCGTCGATCGCGCGTGCCGCCAGAGCGCAAGGTGCGGTGGGTTCGATCGTCGCCACCGCGCGCTCGGAAGCGACGCGCCGCCGCGTCGCCGAGCTCGGCATCGCCGATCAGGTGGTCGAGACCAACGAGGCTGCGGTCGAGGGCGCCGATCTCGTCATCGTGTGCATTCCGGTCGGCGCCTGCGGCGCCGTGGCCAAGGATATCGCGCCGCATCTGATGCCGGGCGCCACCGTGTCCGACGTCGGCTCGGTCAAGGGCTCGATCGTGCGCGACATGGGCCCGCATATCCCGAAGGGCGTGCATTTCGTGCCGGCGCATCCGGTGGCCGGCACCGAATATTCTGGCCCCGATGCCGGCTTTGCCGAACTTTTCGTCAACCGCTGGTCCATCCTGACGCCGCCGCCGGGCCAGGATCAGGCCGCGGTCGACAAGCTCGCCGCGTTCTGGAAACTGCTCGGCGCCAATGTCGAGACCATGGCGCCGGACCACCACGACCTGGTGCTGGCGGTGACCAGCCATCTGCCGCATCTCATCGCCTACACCATCGTCGGCACCGCCGACGAATTGGAGACGGTGACGCGCTCGGAAGTGCTGAAGTTCTCCGCCGGCGGCTTCCGCGACTTCACCCGCATCGCGGCATCCGATCCGACGATGTGGCGCGACATCTTCGTCACCAACAAGGACGCCGTGCTCGAGATGCTCGGCCGTTTCAACGAAGACATCTCGATGCTGACCAAGGCGATCCGCAACGGCGACGGCCAGACCTTGTTCGATCACTTCACGCGCACCCGCGCCATCCGCAAGGGCATCGTGCAGATCGGCCAGGATTCACCAGCACCGGACTTTGGTCGCGGTCATGCCGGCCTCCCCCACGAGCCGCTGCCCAAGCCCTACGCGCCGAACGAGAACTGACCGGCCGGGGCCATGGCGGACGCGGTTGTCATCCGGCCCTTTGTCGAAACCGATGCGCCGGCCGCGCACGCGCTGTTCGTCCGCGTCAACCGGCTCTTGGCGCCGCCGCAGATGAAGGACGCGTTCGAGGCTTACATCGAGCGCTCAATCGCCGAGGAAATCGGCCGCATCGCCGACTACTATGCGGCGCGGCAAGGCTCGTTCTGGGTGGCGGAGGACAGCGGCCGACTCGCCGGCATGTTCGGACTGGAAGCAACGTCCGATGGCGAAGCGATGGAGCTACGCCGCATGTATGTCGAACCGGATCTACGCCGTCGCGGCATCGCGCGGGCCATGCTGGCTTTCGCGGAGAACGAATGCCGGCGCCTCGGCATGAAACGTCTGGAGCTGAGCACGTCGGAACTGCAGGAAGCGGCGCTCGGCCTCTATCACGCCTGCGCCTATCGCCTCGATCGCGAGGAAATTGCCGCCGCGGCGAGCAACAAAACCGTCGGTGGCGGCATCCGTCGGTTCTATTTCAGCAAAGCGCTCTGATTTCACCGCGACGCGAACGCAAGCTTGGCGCCGAGCGCAACAAAGGCGGCGGCGAACGAGCGCCTCATCCACGCCATCACGCGTGGCCGGGTAACGACATGGTCGCGCACCGAGGCGGCGAAAAGCCCGTAAACGACGAAGACGGCGAAGGTCATCAGCATGAAGACAACGCTCAGTTCAAGCATGCGCATGACGGGCGCCGCCTCGGTCGCGCTGACGAACAGCGGCAAGAAGGCAAGGAAGAAGATCGACAGCTTCGGATTGAGGATGTTGATCAGGATGCCCTTGACCGCGATCGACGTCGCGGTGCGGCGGTCGGCTTCCTTCGCCACGCTCAAGGCGCCGTGCTCGCGCAATGTGCCCCAGGCCATGTAAAGGAGATAGGCGCAGCCGGCATATTTGAAGACCTCGAAGCCGAGCGCGCTGGTGTGCAGCAGCGCGGCGAGCCCGAGGATCGCAGCCGCGATGTGCGGCCCGATGCCGAGCGTGCAGCCGAAGGCGGCGGCGATGCTCGCCTTGCTGCCGCGCGACAGCCCGACCGCCAGCGTATAGAGCACGCCCGTGCCCGGCGAGACGACGACGATGAAGGACGTGATCAGGAATTCGAGCGACATGCCGGCGGCCTCCCGCGTTGATCCGGCCGCAGGCTAGCGCAGGATGCCGGACGGCCGGAACCCGTTTTCTGAAGAGGCGCCGGCTAGAACAGCGCCGGCGTCTCGCCGAGCGGGATCGGCCCGAGGAACATGCGGCCCTCGTCGAAGCGCAGCGGCAGCGACACCGCCGGCCGGCCTTCGAGCGTGGTCTTGCGGCCGAGCATGTTGATTCCGGCCGACAGATTGGCGCCGACCTGCTGCTTCGCGGCCTGACCGAGGCCTGGCGACAGGCGGTCGAGAGCGCTCGCCAGCCGGTCGACCGAAGGCGCGGACTGCACCATCTGTTCGGCGTTGATCGACTTGAGGAACGGCTCGAGACCGGCGACCGTCAGGTCGAGCTGGCCCTGCAGGCGGCCGCTGGCGCTGATCGACAGATTGCCGGCGCCGACAGCTAGGGTCTCGCCCTGCACCGCGCGCGCCTCGGTGATCTCGATACGGCCGCTATTGGCGGCGATCTCGCGGAAGCGCTCCGACCACGGCTTCGGCGCGAAATCGGTGAGTCCGCGGAAGATCGTATCGAACACGGCATCGACCGGCTGCGCCGCCAGGGCCGGCACGCCGGGCGCGAAGGCACCGCGCGCGCGCACCGCGACCTCGAGCACCGGATGATCGGTGACGAGGCCCTCGAGCAGACGGCTGTGCAGTTCGAGATGCTCGGCGCGCAGGAGCGGCTTCGGCTCGGCGCCGGTCACGGCGTCGAGCGTCGGCCTGTCGAACACCAGCGACACCCGTTCGGGCGCCGCGGGCGTGCCGCGCACGCTCGACTGGAACAGCTCCCAGTTCATCGACAGCTCCGGCGGCTTGCCGGGAGAGGAGATCGTCAGCGGGCCTGTAAATTCGCTAATGAGCAGGGTTGGCTGGTAAACTTGCGACACCACCAGCACGCCGCCGACCTTGGCCTCAATTGGCGGCCGGCTGTTCTGGAACAGCGCCGTCATATTCTGGCAGGTGAACTCGAAACGGAACGGGAAACCGCCGACGCCTTCCTTGCCGCACTCGTAAAGACGGCCGGACTTGGCCTCACGCACGCGCCAGCCCTCGAGCGCCGTCTGCGCCTTGCCGGCGGCGACGTACCAGAAGGCCGACCAGCCACCGATCAGGGCGACGACCAGAACGAGGAGCACGACATAGCGCCGCGAGGACGAGCGGCGGGCGGGTTCGGACGGGGTCATGGGGAGATCGTGAAACCTGCTAATTGAGGCCCTTCTGCGCCAAAGCTTCCGCCTTTGAGCCTCAGCGTCCTCATTGCGCAGGCGACGCGCGAACTCAAGGCCGTTTCCGCACCCGATGAAACTTTCCCCGGGGACCCATTGCACCGGGGCGGGGCGCTTGGTACGCGACCGCCCGGCCCCCGCCTTCGGTACCCGAATAACACATGGCACCCCTGCCCTCTGACGAAACCGGCGAGTTCTGGGTCTTCGGCTACGGCTCGCTGATGTGGCGGCCGGGCTTCGAGGCACTGGAACGGCGCCAGGCGCGTCTGGTAGGGGCCCACCGCGCGCTGTGCGTATATTCCTTCGTCCATCGCGGCACGCCGGAAAAGCCCGGCCTCGTGCTTGGCCTCGATCGCGGCGGCAACTGCCGAGGCATCGCCTACCGGGTGGCGGCGGACAAGCGCGACGACACCATCGCCTATCTACGCGCCCGCGAGCAGGTCACCATGGTGTACCGCGAGGCCTGGCGGCGGGTCTGGCTCGACGACGATCCGCAAAAGAATGTCCGCGCCCTGTGCTACGTGGTCGACCGCGGCCACGAGCAATATGCCGGCCAGCTCTCGCTCGCCGAGCAGTTGCACTATTGCCGGCAGGGCCACGGCCGCTCCGGTGCCAACCGCGATTACGTGCTGGCGACGGTCGCCGAACTGGAGAGCCTCGGCGTGCGCGATCACGACCTGCATCTGCTGGCCCAGCAGCTCAAGGGCGCGCACGGCACCTGATCCGGATCAGTGCGACTTGTCCAGTTCGCGACGGCCCTCTTCGATCAGGCGCGCGGTCGCGGTTTCGATCCCGGACTGCAGCCGGCCGAAGAAGACGTCCTCGTCGAGCCCCGGCGGAATAGGGTCGAGAATCTCGACGATCACCGTCCCTGGAAAGCGCCGGAATGTCCGGCGCGGCCAGAACAAACCGGAGTTCAGCGCGATCGGCAGGCACGGCACGCCAGCGCCCTTATAGAGATGGGCGACGCCGTATTTGTAGCGCGGCTCCGCGCCGGCGGCGCGCCGCGTGCCTTCCGGGAAAATGATGAGCTGCCGGCTCTGCATGATCTCGTGACGCGCCCGCGCGGTCATGGCGCGCAGCGCCGCGGCGCCGCCACCGCGATCGACCGGCACCATGCGGCCCTTGATGGTGAACCAGCCGAATAGCGGGATCCATTGGAGTTCGCGCTTGAGGATGAAGACCGGATTAGGAAACAGCGTGACCAGCGCGAATGTCTCCCAGGCCGACTGATGCTTGGAGGCAACGAGCAGCGGCCCGTGCGGAATTTTCTCGCGGCCGCGAATTTCGACCTTGATTCCGCAGATCACGCGCAACAAGAACAAATTGATCTTGCCCCAGAGCCGCGCGATTTCAACAATGCCCCAGAACGGCATGAAGAACGTCGGCAAGGCGAGAACCAGCCAGAGTGCGGTGTTGAGATAGAACGCCACGTTGAATGCGATGGAGCGCAGGAGGATCAGCACGGGCAAGCGGTCCTTACGGGGCGGTGTCCGGATCGAGACGCATCCGGACGAGTGCGAACAGATACTTCAGATACTCGGCCGCGAGGAAACGCGCGGTGCCGATGTTCTCCCACCACGGCTTGGTCCTGACCTTTTCCGACATCACGGGATAGGCGATGAGCCTGACATCCGGCAACTGATGCTCGATCTCCGCCATCGCCCGCGGCATGTGCCAGTTCGACGTAACGACAATGAGCGACGTAAAATTGTGCTCGCGAGTCCAGCGCCGCGTTTCCAGGGCATTGCCGAAGGTGTTGAGCGCCGAGCGGTCGAGATCGATGCAGCAGGTGAAGTATTTCGAGTAGAGCGGCGTCAGTCGCGCGATCTCGCTCGCCGAGGTAGCGCGGTGCACGCCAGTGATCAGGAGGCGCTTGCCGCGTTCGGCGGCCAGCAGCTCGATGGCATCCGGAATGCGCGGCGCGGCGCCGGTGAGCGCGACGATGCCGTCGGCGCTGCGATCCAGCATCACCTCCTCGCTCGCGATCTGCGAAGCGAACCAGAAAAATCCGCCGGTCAGCGCCAGCCCGCCGACCACCGCGGTCAACATGGTCAGGAAGCCGATCCAGCGAGCAAAACCTGCGAACATCTCGTCGTCAATCCAATCGCGCCGCAGACGGCATAGCACCTTTGCCGGGGCATGATCTACGCGCAAAATCGAGGCCGGCGCACGCTCGTTGACGCCGGACTTTCAATCCCGGCACAGCGCCAGCGCCTGTTGCAGATCGCCGATCAGGTCATCCGTCGCTTCCAGGCCGACATTGAGCCGCACCAGCCGGGCGCCGTATTCGCGCGCGTTCGAGCCGGCAGCCGGATACGCCATCACCAGACTGGTCGTTCCGCCCCAGCTATAGCCGATACGGAACAGGCGAAGCGCATCGACGAAGCGCGCGACGCGGGCCGCATTCCAGTCATCCGCGAACACGATCGAGAATACGCTCGACGACCCGGTGAACTGCCGCGCCCAGATGTCGTGCCCCGGGCAGTCGGCAAAAGCCGGATGCAGTACGCGCGCGACGGCCTGCTGTTGCTTCAGCCATCCGGCAATGGCGAGCGTCGAGCGCTGCAGGGCGTCGAGACGCACGGCCAGTGTCTCGAGACCGCGCAGCGCCAGAGCGCAATCGTCTGGCGACACCGCGAGTCCCAACAGCCTGAAGATCGGGCCGACGCGGTCATGGATTTGCTGATCGCGAACCGACACCGTTCCGAGCAGAAGATCGCTGTGGCCACCGACATATTTGGTCAGCGCCTGCACCGACACGTCCACGCCAGCGGCGAACGCATCGAACAGCACACCGGCCGCATAGGTGTTGTCGAGCGCAACCGGCACGCCGTGCTCATGCGCGGCGGCGGCGATCGCCGGCACGTCCTGCACCTCCATGGTGATGGAGCCCGGGCTCTCGCACCAAATGAGGGATGTCTTCGGCCGGATCAAATCCGCGATATCGCCACCAATCGACGGCGGGTAGGCCTGAACTTCGATACCGAGTCCTCGCAGCAGTCCGGGACCGAGTTCCTTGTTGGGACCATAGGCGCTCTCCGGCACCAGAACATGTGATCCGGCGGTGCAGAAGGCGAGATAGGCGAGTACGATCGCCGCCTGCCCACCAGGAACGACGAAACTGTGCCGCGCGCCCTCGAGGTCCGCGATCCGTGCGCCGAGTTCAAGAACCGTCGGCGTGCCGTAGAGGCCGTAGGTGTAGCGTCCACTGCGCCAGTCGTCCTGCGCATCGGCGAGGCGCTCGAAGACGACGGTGGAGCCGCGCTGAACCGCCGGCACCAATGAGAGAAAGCCGCCCGGCGCGCGAACGTCGGGCTGAATGAGACGCGTGCGCCAGTCAGGCCGGTTTCCCGAGCGGCTGTCGTTCGTCATTGCGCCTCCCGTCTCATCGCGTCGGCCACCGCAACATCTAGTCGATGGCTTCGAGCGTGCGGTTGACCGTATGGCGCGACGTCAGCGCGGTGACGACGGCGCTGAGTACGACCTGGCCCAGCACGGCGAGGTAACCGAACAGTCCCAGTGAGAACGAGCCGAACAACGCCGCGCCTTGATCGCCGGCGGCGCTGCCCGCGGTCCACCGTCCGATCAGCGCGGCAATGAGGAAGATCAGGATGGCGGCGCCGCCGCCGATGGCACCCCCCTGCAATCCCATGACAAGGAAGTGGCGCTGGAAATTGCTGGCGATGAAACCGTTTTTGGCACCGACGAGATGCAACACTTCGATGACGTTCTTATTGGTGGCCATCGCGCCGCGCGTGGCGAAGGTGACCGACAGCACCGTGGCCGCGACGATCAGGATCAGGATGGCGATGCCACCACCGACCACCGATCCCGCCATGGCGCGCATGCGATCGATCCACCCGCGGTGATCGTCCAGCATCGCACCGGACGCCTGCTCGGCGAGTTGCCTGCTGAGTTTCGCCATGTCGGCATTGCCTGAGGCAAGCCGCACCACGATCATGCGAGGTATCGGCAGTTCATCGAGGCTGAGGCCGCTGCCCAGCCACGGCTCGAGCAGCTTGCCGGATTCTTCCTTGCTGTAGACACGGACGTCGGCGATGCCGGGAAAGGCGCGCGCGACCGCGGCGGCCTTGTCGACGACGGCGTCCGTATCGCGGCCGGCCGTCGGCACCACCTGGATGGTGACCTCGCGCGCGACGTCGGACTGCCATTCGCCGGCCGCCTGGCCAACGAGAATGGCGGCGCCGGTCGTCAGCGAGGCAAGGAACGTCATGATGGCAACGACGGCGATCAGCGCGCTGCCGGCGATCGAGTTGCGCGGCACCAGCGGCGTCTCGAAGCGCGGCTTTGCCGGCACCGTCACGCGCGGCGACAAGGCCGGGTCTTGTCTGAGGTCGTCCGTGATGGCCATGATCAGTCGTAGATATGCAGCCGGCCGTCGTGCAGCACGAGGCGGCGGGCGTCGTATTGATCCATCAGCGCGATGTCATGCGTCGCGATCACCACCGATGTCCCCGACTTGTTGAGCTCGACGAACAGGCGCAACAGGCGCTGGGCAAGCGATGGATCGACATTACCGGTCGGCTCGTCGGCGAGCAGCAACTGCGGCCGTGCGATGACCGCGCGCGCGATCGCCGCGCGCTGCTTCTCGCCGCCGGACAGCACCGGGGGCAGCGCCCACATGCGATCGCCGAGATCAACCCAGTTCAGCAATTCGATCACCTCGTCACGGTAGCTCGCTTCCGGGCGGCCCATGACGCGCAGCGGCAGTGCCACGTTTTCGTAGGTCGTCATGTGGTCGAGCAGCCGGAAATCCTGAAACACGATACCGATGCGCCGGCGCAAGGTCGCCACCGCATCCTTGGACAGTGTCGCGACATCGTGGCCGAACTGGGTAATCAGGCCGCGCGTCGGCTTCAGCGACAGGAACAGCAGCTTGAGCAGCGAGGTCTTGCCGGCGCCGGACGGCCCGGTCAGGAACTGGAAGGAATGCGGCTCGATGCGGAAGGTCAGGTCGCGCAGCACCTCTGGCCCCAGCCCGTAGCGTAACCCCACATTTTCGAATCGGACCACGCCCGCCTCCGCTTCGTCCCATGCGAGCCGGCTAGACCTGGCCCGAAGCTTGCGCCCCCGCCCGACCGGCCCCGCCCCGGGCCGCTCGGCCGCGCACTTGCGCGTTAACTGTCGGTTTTACAGGAGAATCACGGGCCCGCCATAGGCCGCGCGCAGCAAAAACACGCCTCCCGGCCGGCCGAGAAAGGCCCGCATGGTTTCCGGTCCATTAACGGTCGGCTGATAGGTTTGAAGGGCTGAAAAAGCCGTAGAATATTATGTTGATCGTCTGTCCCAGCTGCGCGACCTCCTACATGATCGATCCGGCCTCGGTCGGCGCGAACGGCCGGGCCGTGCGCTGCGCCCGCTGCCGCTCGACCTGGTTCGTCAGCCCGTCGAAGACAGCCGAGACGCCGAACGTGTCGGCCTTCGTCAACGGCGTCATCGCCGAGGCCGAAGCGGAAGCCCGGAGCGGCAAGATCGATTCACCGCCCCCCGTCTTCGAGGCATCGCCGAGCACCGCGCCGGAACCGCCGGCCGACGAGCCGCCATCTCTGGCCCCCGACGCGAGCGCCCGCTTCGAACCGCCCGTTGGCAATCCACCGTTCGCCACGCAGCCTTACGAACCGCCGGCGGAGCACAACGACGAGGCGGCTTCTCCGGCCTTTGCGCACGATACCGCGGAGCCGCCGACGATTACCGACGCGCCACCGCTGGTGCCGCCAGCCGACCACGATGCGTTTCACGGTGCCGAAGCAGCCGCAGGCGACAGCGACGACACCGCCAATTATGCCGCGCGCCGCGCCCGTATGCGGGCGAAACAGCAGAAGAACAAACGCAACTCGCGCTGGACCGCGCTGATCCTGATCCTGTTCGCCTTGAACATCGGCATCATCGCCGGGCGCCACAAGATCGTGCGTTACCTGCCGCAGACCGCTTCGCTGTTCGCTTCGATCGGCCTGCCGGTCAATCTGCGCAATCTCGAGTTCGAGGATATCAAGATCTCGAAGGAGACGCAGGACGGTGTCAGCATCCTGATCATCGAAGGCAAGATCGTGAACACCGTCGCTACCGCCACCGACGTGCCGCGGCTGCGCTTCGCCGCGCGCAACGCGTCCGGCCAGGAAGTCTACACCTGGAGCATGCAGCCGGCGCGCAGCATCCTTGGCCCCGGCGACAGCCTGCCCTTCACAAGCCGCCTCGCGGCGCCGCCGGCCGACGCAGTCGATATCCTGGTGCGGTTCTTCACCAAGCAGGACGCCGGCAGCGGGCTGAAATAGGCCGGCCTCGTCCGGACGCCAGAGCTCTAGAAATCCTTCAGCAGCCGCTCGATATAATCGAGCTCGAGCTGCGGGCGATAACTCTCGCCAAAGCGCTTGCGCAGTTCCTCGAGAATGCGGCGCGCGCGCTGCGCATCGATCTCGCCCGGCACCTTGACGTTGTTGTCGTCGCCGTAGTCGCGGCCGCGCAGCGGCCGGCCGAGCGGATCGGTGTTCTGTTCGGCGCGCTGGCGTCCGCGGCCGGGCTGCCCGTTCGGGCCCATGCCCTGGCCCTGGCCTTGCTGCATCTGCTGCGCCATACCTTGCGCGCCCTTGCGCATTGCTTCGAGCGCGCGGCCTTGGCTGTCGACGGCGCCGTCGGCGTCGCCATCACCGAGACTGCCTTCGGCCTCGCCCATGGCCTCGCCAGCATCGCCCAGTTGACCCATGCCGTCCTGCTGGCCCTGTTCCTGGCCGCCGCCCTGCTGGCCTTCGCCCTTCTGGCCCTGCTGCTGGCCCATGCCGCGCTGGCGCAATTGCTCGAGCAGCTTGTTGAGCCGGTCCTTGAGCGCCTGCTGGTCCTGGCGCAGATCGCCCATCTGCTGATTGCCCTGCTGACCTTGCTGCCTGCGCTGGCCGCGGCGCTGATCCTGGCCCTGCTTGAAGGTGCGGTCGCGGAGCTGCTGCTGCTTGCGGATCATGTCGCTCAGTTCGTCGAGCGCCGAATTCATGTCCTGGTCGCCACCGTCCTGATTGGCGCCCGGCCGCGCCATCTGCAGGTTCTCCATCATCGCCTGCAATTGGTCGAGCAGCGCCTTCGCCGCGTCGCGATTGCCCGAGCGCGCCATCTGCTCGAGGCGATCCATCATGCTGTTGAGGTCGCGCTGGCTGAGTTGGCGGCTGTTGCGGTCGAGCGGCTGCTGCAGCGCCTGCGGGTTCTTGCGCATCTCCTCGGCGAGCGCCTGCAGGAACTTGTCCATCGCGGCGCGCAGCTGATCCATCAGTTTCTTGAGTTCTTCATCGCTGGCGCCGCGCTCGAGCGCCTGCCGAAGCGCGTCCTGCGCCTGACGCAGGGCCTGCTCGGCCTGGCTGACATTGCCGTCCTCGAGCTGCAGCGCCATCTGCCAGAGCCGCGCCACCACATCGCGCATCTGATCGTCGGTCTTGGCGTTGCGCAGGTCGAAATAGATCGAGCGCAATCCGAGATAAACGCCCGCTTCCGGCGTGAAGCGTTCCGGCGCGATCGTCAGTGTGTCGAGCGCGGTCAGCACCAGCGGCTTCTCGTTGGCGTCGAGCGCGAGGACGCGGCGCTGTTCGATCAACGCGCGGGCCAGCGGCTTGACGAAAATGCGCTGCGGCAGTTCCACCTCGCGCGGCTCGCTCTTGCCGACATTGCCGGCCTCGTCCCGAACGGTCAGGGTGACGACGACTTTGCTGCCGGCCCATGGATGCTCGGTGAGGTCCTGGGTGGTCTGCGCGGTGCCGGCGCGCGTGCGCGCCTGCGGCAGCGTCAGCGCGAATTCCGGCGCCGGGAACAACGGATGGCGCGGCTTGCCATTCGCAGCGGTCTTGTCTGCCGCGGCCTCCTTGAGCGCGAAGGTCGCCTTGCCTTCGACGATACCGTAATCGTCGTCCATCTTGTAATCGAGGCGCAGCGCGCCGCGCGCCTGTCGCTCGGGATCCTTGGTGAAAGCCACCGTCGGCACGCGGTCCGGAATCGCCGAGAAGGTCCACACCGGTTCGCGGCTGCCGACGCCCTGCAAAGTCACGGAGCCGTCAGCTTTGATGGCGAAGTGTTGTTCTTCGGTGCCCGCCGGCAGCACGTTCTTGGGATCGGGCGGCACGACCTCGATACCGCCGACGCGGACGGCGGTGAAGGACACCTTGCCGGTCGAACGGACGATGAGCTGGCTGCCGGCCGGCACGGAAATCGGCGCGGCCGCGAGATCAGCGGTCTCGGTCGCCTCGCCGGGCCGCAAGCCCGGCAGCATCACCGGTGGACGCCCGGTGTAGAGCGGCGGCGTCACCCAGGCGTCGATACGGAAATTCGCCGGCGCGACCACGCCCTTCCAGTCGAAAGCCGAGGTCAGGCGCTTCCACCGCTCGCTGCCAGCCGACACGAAGGTGGCGACGACCAGGAGCAGAACCAGGGCGCGAAGCGCCATCGGATCACGCAGCGACAGCTTCGGCTGCGGCCAGCCGGCCTTGAGTTTCTGCGCCGACATCAGCGCGCGTTCGACATGCGCTTGCCAGAGCGCCTGGGCGACGGGGTCGGTGCGGTTGGCGGAAATCTGATCGGCGATCGCAGTGGCCGGACGGTGCGCGGCGCCGCTGCTGAGGTCGAGGCGGCGCAGGCCGTCGCGGTCGGTCGGCACGCGCAGGCGGAACAGCGGAATGGCAGCGAACGCGAAAATGCCGACGAAGATAGCGAGGCCGACGATGCGCCCGAGCGGTGGCAACGCCAGCCACAGACCGGCCCAGGACAGCGCGAGGAATAATCCGAACGCCGTCGCCAGCGCCGCGAGCGCCGGCCACAACCGCTCCCATAACAGGCTGCCGCGCGCGCGATTGATCGCGCGAGCGAGCATCAGGCGCGCGCGTTGCGGCCCTCCGTGCGTCGTTTGATCCTGTGCGTCCAAAGGCACTCCGCCGTCGCTACCGGGGGCCCAAGAATCCTGCCGATTCTTTGAGGCTAACACATTATTCGAGGCTAGCACGAAGCAAGTCCCGAGCCATGTAACAAGGGCGTCAGGACGGACTTGCCGCCTACAAACGGTCTTGCCGCCTACAACCAGTCCGGCATGCGATCGAGCGCAATCAATTGGTCAACTTCAAGGCGGGGCCGCACCAGCGCCCATTCGTCGCCCTTGACCAGCACTTCGGGGACCAGCGCTCGCGTGTTGTAGGTTCCCGCCTGGACCGCGCCGTAGGCGCCCGCCGTCATGACGGCAAGCAATTCCCCGCTCCGCGGTTCCGCCATTTCCCGGCCAAGGCCGAGGAAATCGCCGCTTTCGCACACCGGACCGACAATATCGGCTCTCAAACGCGGCGCCGCCGGCGCGGGAAGCACCACGGGGCGGATGGCGTGATACGCCTCGTACAACGTCGGACGGATCAGGTCGTTCATGCCGGCATCGACGATGACGAAGTGCTTGGCCTCTCCGTGCTTCACGAACAGGACCCGCGTCACCAAAATACCGGCATTGCCGACCAGTAGGCGGCCGGGCTCGAAGATCAGACGGCAGCCAAGATCCTTGGTCGCCTGCTTGACGACATCGGCATAGGCATCCGGCGATGGCGGCGGTTCGTTGTCGTCGCGATAAGGAATCCCGAGGCCACCGCCGAAATCCACATGCGAGATGCTGTGGCCGTCGGTGCGCAAGGTGCCGACGAATTCGGCGAGCAAGGCGAAGGCATTGCCGAAGGGCTCGAGATCGATGATCTGGCTGCCGATATGCATATCGACGCCGGTGACCTTGATGCCCTTGAGCTTGGCTGCATGCGTATAGACGTCGCGCGCGCGGCTGATCGGAATGCCGAATTTGTTCTCGGACTTGCCAGTCGCGATCTTGTGGTGGGTCTTGGCGTCAATATCCGGATTGACGCGCACCGAGACATGCGCGGTCCGCCCCTTCGACACGGCGATCTCGTCGAGAAGGTCGAGTTCAGGCTCGGACTCGACATTGATGCAGAAGATGCCCTCGTCGATGGCCAGCGCCAGTTCGGCCGCCGTCTTGCCGACGCCCGAGAACATGATCTTTTCCGGCGGAATGCCCGCCGCGCGGGCGCGCTTCAATTCACCGCCGGAGACGACATCGGCGCCGGCTCCCAACTTGGCCAGTGTCCTGATAATGGCCTGGTTGGAGTTCGCCTTCATCGCGTAGCAGATCAGCGCGTCGCTGCCGGCGAAGGCCGCGGCGAACACCTTGTAGTGACGCTCCAGCGTCGCGGTCGAATAACAGTAGAACGGCGTGCCGACCGTCTCTGCCAGCGCCACAAGATTCACCGCCTCGGCATGCAGGACGCCGTCGCGATAATCGAAATGATTCATCGGATTGACTTTATGATCGCGGACATTGGGCGCGAAGCGTATCGCGCGCTGAATTAGTTCAGCAGCACATCGAGCGGGATGCGTTTCTTCTCCCCTTTCGGGGGTTCCATCGCATCGTAGCTGCCGCCGCCGGCACCGCCGCCCATCGGCGACACCCCGACGGGGTTAAGCAGCGACGGGCTATTGCTCTGGGCCGGCTGGGTCTCGCCGGTCGCCGCCGCGCTCGGCGGCGGATCGAGTGGACCTTTGCGGCCGCAGGCGGCCAGCCCGAGCGTGAAGGCCAGTGCGCCGATCACGGCGAGACGGAAAAAGAGTCGGTCTGATGATGACAAGCGGAGCTCTCCGAATTCGGCCGGTATCTTACCAAAGCCGCGATAAAAGGCGAAATCGCGTCCTGCTCACTCTCCGGACCGCCGAGCGGCCAGCTTGCGCTCCGGAGCCTCGATATCGTGGAGTCGCTCGCGCTGGGCCTCGAGCCACACCAGCCGTTTGAAGGCATTTTTCCGCAGATTGGAGTTGGTCGCGGCGTCGAACCGCCAGGCTGCGCCGGCGATCAGAAGGTTGAGCTCCGACAAAGAAAGCCTTTCGGCCTCGGCCTCGGTGTTCGCGCCGCCTTTAAGCCGGCCCATGCTTGGCTCCGCCACGTCAGGCCCGCTCTCTTGCCAGTTGCTTCAGCCAGCGTTTGGCCTGCGCCTTCACATTCCTGGGCGCGGTGCCGCCGTAGCTGACGCGGCTCTTCACCGAGCGCTCGACCGACAGCACGCTGAAAACGTCGTCGGTGATCTTCGGCTCGATGGCCTGCATATCGGCGAGCGGCAGCCGGTGCAGCGGCACGCCCTTGGCCGAGGCCGCACCTACGATGCGGCCGGTGATGTGATGGGCCTCGCGGAACGGAATGTTGAAGGTGCGCACCAGCCAGTCGGCCAGGTCGGTCGCCGTGGCGTAGCCGTCGCCGGCGGCCTTCTTCATCTTGGCCGTGTCCGGGACCAGATCGTTGACCATGCCGGTCATCGCGGCGATGGCGAGGGAGAGCGCGGACAGAGCGTCCATGACGCCCTCCTTGTCCTCCTGCATGTCCTTGGCATAGGCGAGCGGCAAGCCCTTCATGACGATGAGCAGACCGTTGAGCGCGCCGATGATGCGGCCAGCCTTGGCGCGCACCAGTTCGGCGGCGTCCGGGTTGCGCTTCTGCGGCATGATCGACGAGCCGGTCGTGAACTTGTCCGACAGCTTGACGAGACCGGTGAGCGGCGAGGTCCAGATGATGATCTCTTCGGCAAAGCGCGACAGGTGCATCGCCGTGATCGACGCCGCCGCCAGCGTCTCGAGCGCGAAGTCCCGATCCGACACGGCATCGAGCGAGTTCGCAGTCGGCCGATCGAAGCCGAGCGACTTTGCCGTCATGTCGCGATCGAGGTCGAACGAGGTGCCGGCGAGCGCGCCGGAGCCGAGCGGCGACTCGTTGAGACGCTTGCGCGCGTCGGCGAAGCGGCCGCGGTCGCGACCGGCCATCTCGACATAGGCGAGCAGATGATGCCCGAACGTCACGGGCTGCGCGGTCTGCAGGTGCGTGAAGCCGGGCATCACGGTCGCCGCCTGATCGAGCGCCTTCTCCGCGAGCGCGATTTGATAGCCGAAGAGCGCCGCATCGATGGTGTCGATAGTGTCGCGTACCCAGAGTTTGAAATCGGTGGCCACCTGATCGTTGCGCGAGCGCGCGGTGTGCAGGCGGCCGGCCGGCGCCCCGATCATGTCCGTCAGGCGGCTCTCGACATTCATGTGAATGTCTTCGAGCGCGCGCTTGAAGGTGAATTTACCCGCCTCGATCTCTGACAGGATCGTGTCTAGACCGTGAGCGATCTTTTTTGCATCGTCCGCCGCAATGATGCCTTGCTTGGCCAGCATGTCGGCATGGGCTTTAGAGGCGGCAATATCCTGGCGGTAGAGATGCCGGTCGAAGTCGATGGAGGCGTTGATTTCCTCCATAATGGCATCGGGACCGGAGGCAAAACGCCCGCCCCACATTTTGTTGCTCATCGTGCCGCTCGTATGACCAGTACTGTTCGTGACGTCACAATCCACCCCGCAAAGCGCAGCCGATCATGACCGAATCCGCTCGATCCGAAGCCCGGACCCATGCCAAGAAACGCCTCGCCATGGTGCTGGTGGGAGGTGTCGCCGGCGTGGCCGTCGGGCTGGCGGGGGTATACGGGATCACCACCCTGATAGGCAATAAAGGCGCCTCCGGCGCCAATGCCGCCTGCCGACCGGCCGTGGAGCTGGCCAAAAAGGTCGCGCCCTTGGCCCGCGGCGAGGTGGCAGCGGTCAATGTCGCCAAGGCGCCGCTCAAGGTACCCACCCTGGCTTTCCATGACGCCACCGGCGCCGCCAAAACCCTCGCCGACTTCCGCGGCAAGACCGTCCTGCTCAACCTCTGGGCCACCTGGTGCGTGCCGTGCCGCAAGGAAATGCCGACCCTCGACGCGCTGGAGCAGAAAAAGGGCGGCGCCGATTTCCAGGTCGTGGCGGTCAATATCGACACGCGGGACCCGGACAAGCCGAAGGCCTTCCTCAAGGAGATCGGGATCAGCAAGCTCGCCTATTACGCCGATCCGGACGCCAAGGCGTTTCAGGAGCTCAAGGCCATCGGCCGCGCCTTTGGCATGCCGACGACGATGCTGGTCGATCCAAACGGCTGTGAGATCGGCACGATCGCGGGGCCCGCAGAATGGGCGAGCGACGATGCGCTCAAGCTGATCGACGCCGCGGTCGCCGCCTCGAAGCAGGCCAACTAGACCGGTTCAGGCGGCAATATTCACCGAACCGCCATTGCCGACGGTCGACGTCTGGCCGGCATTGTAGGCCTTCTGGGTGGCGACGAGCGTCGCCTGAGCGTCGCTGAGTTGCTTGTTACGCGCCGCATTGGCCGCCTTGATTTGCGTGCTGAGCCGGAGCACCGCCTGCTGGGCGGCGAGCTTTGCTGTACCTGAGATCTGGTTCGTCGACGCACTCGCGAACATATTGCTCGCGGCATTGAGCGTCGCCTGGGTCGAACTGGCGTAGTTAGCCAGGCGCGTCCGCTGCGCCGTAATGTTCTGATAGGCGCTTCGCTGGGGATTCCAGCCAAATCCGATCTGCATCGCCATTCGCCCTCGCGATCATGCTGCGAGCGCAGAGTTAAGCGAACCTTAGAACAAGGGGCCGTCCGACTGCGCCCACTTGACGCACCCCGACATCGGCATATACTTAACCGTATGGTTTACTATCAAAGCGATACGCTCGATCGCACCTTCGCCGCCCTCGCCGACCCGACGCGGCGGGCGTTGCTGGCCCGCCTTAGCGAGAGCGAGGCCGTCAGCGTCAGCGATCTCGCAAGACCTTTCGCGATGTCGCTGCCGGCGATCATGAAGCACCTCGACGTGCTCAAGGATGCCGGCCTCGTCAGCCGCGAAAAAAACGGCCGCATCGTATCGTGCAGGCTCAACGCCGAGCCGATGCGCGATGCCAACGAGTGGCTCAATCGCTACCAGCGATTCTGGAACGACCGCCTCGATCAACTCGAAGCCTTACTGGAGGAAGACTCATGGACACCGCCGTCGCCGT
Organism: Pseudomonadota bacterium; assembly: GCA_018240595.1. Lineage (GTDB taxonomy): Bacteria > Pseudomonadota > Alphaproteobacteria > Rhizobiales > Xanthobacteraceae > Pseudolabrys. The sequence goes on from JAFEFL010000027.1 coordinate 29,874, forward strand.
TAAGCCAAGCCTCACCATCAAGCGCCGCTTCAACGCCGCGCCCGAAAAGGTCTTCGCGGCCTGGATCGACCCGCAAAAAATGATTCGATGGATGGGAATGCAAGGCGTCACGCGTTGCGAAGCAAACAACGATCCGCGCGTCGGCGGCCGTTACGACATCAAGATGGTCATGGCCGACGACGAGCACAACGTCGGCGGCGTCTATCGCGAGATCGTGCCGAACGAAAAGCTGGTGTTCACCTGGGCGTGGCGATCGACGCCGGAGCGCGAGTCGCTCGTGACCGTGACGGTGAAGCCGGATGGCGCCGGCAGCCTGATGACACTGCTGCATGAACAGTTCTTCGACGAGGACGCGCGCGACCGCCACAACAAAGGCTGGCTCGGCACCCTGCTGCGGCTCGAGACCTTCCTCCATACCGACGGCCTGGAGAAGCCGCATGGCAAGTTCATCTGGAACGAACTCAACACCCGCGATGTCGAAGGCGCCAAGCTCTTTCTCGGTGTTTCGCTCGGCTGGAACTTCGAGGCCACCCCGATGCCGGGCTTCACCTACTGGATCATCAAGAAGGGCGACGATCGCATCGGCGGCATCTTCGATCTGAACTCCGATGAGCGCTGCAACGGCGTGCCGGAGCACTGGCTCACCTATATCGCGGTCGATGACGTCGATGCGCGCCTCAAGGCCGCGCTGGCGGCAGGCGCCAGGGAAGGCCGGCCACCGCAGGACATTCCCGGCGTCGGCCGCATGGCGGTGTTGCAGCAACCCGGCGGCGCGATGGTCGCTTGGCTCACGCCCATGCCGATGTGAACGAGGAGAGAAGAACCATGAAGCTCTACGGATTTCCGCCGTCGCCGCGCACATGGGTGGTGCGCGCCGCCGCAGCCCAGCTCGGCATCTCGCTTGAGTTCACCATGGTCGATCTGACCAAGGGGCAACAGCACGCGCCGGACTATCGCGCGATCAATCCCACCGGGCGCACTCCGACTTTGGTCGACGGCGACTTCAAGCTGTGGGAGACCACCGCCATCTTGCAGTACCTGGCCGGGCAGCAGCCGACGCCGCTGTGGCCCGACGACGTCGCGAAGCGCGCCGACATCATGCGCTGGCAGAGCTGGACACTGGCGCACTGGGAGAAAGAATCCTGCGCACCGCTGTTATTCGAGCGCGTCGTCAAGCAGATCGTCGGAATGGGCGCCCCGGATCAGACGGTCGTGGCGCGCGCGCTCGAAAACTTCGCGCGTGACGCCAAGGTGCTGGAGGCGCATTTGGGCCGGCAGCCCTACTTCGTGGGCCATTCGCTGACGCTGGCCGACTTCTCGGTCGCGGCACCGCTCATGTATGCAGAGCGGTCGCAAATGCCGCTCGCCGATTACGCGAAACTGCGCGAATGGCTCGGCCGTGTCGCCTCGCTGCCGTGTTGGAAGGAGACCGCGCCGCCGGTTCCGGCTACGGCGGCGTGACATCCGGCATCCCGGGCGCGGAACGCGTTTACGCGCATCTTCGATGCACGAGGGCGCAGCGACGCCTGCTAATCGAGAAGGCACGCTATTCGAGCGTCGCGACAAGGATAGCATATGAAGCAAGCTCAAAGAGCCGAACTCCATAAATCGGCGAAAATCCCGGCATCCGCGCACGAGGTCTGGAGGCTGCTGACCGATTGGGCCGGGATGCTGCGATGGAGCATAAGCGCCAAGCGCGGCGGCGCAGTTGGCAAGCTGATCAAATGCGAGCTGATCGGGAAGCCGGACCAGGTGCCGCGCACACGGCGAATGATCCTCGACTCCGGCGCGAGCATCGAAGAAGAACTCATCTACCAGAATGACGAGACCAGACGCATTTATTATCGGAAAACCGATTCACTGGGGTCTATTGGATATCTTGCCACAAGTTATGTCGATGAAATCGATGGCCTGAGTTGCCGATTGCACATTGCGTCGTGGTTCGATGTCGAGCCGGACGAAGGCGCGGCTGTCTGCGTCGCTCGCTTCGAGGGAATCTACGACGGCATATTCGAAGGCTTCAGACTGCACTTCTCGACCTGAAGCGGTTGCGCCGGCAGGCCGCGCCTCTACCGCGTCGGCACGGGCTTGTCGCCGCGATAATCGTAGAAGCCGCGCTGCGTCTTGCGGCCGAGCCAGCCAGCTTCGACGTATTTAACAAGCAGCGGGCACGGTCTATACTTGGAATCCGCCAGGCCCTCGTGCAGCACCTGCATGACCGAGAGACAAGTATCTAGACCGATGAAATCGGCAAGCTCGAGCGGCCCCATCGGATGATGCGCGCCGAGACGCATCGCGGTATCGATCGCCTCGACGTTGCCGACACCTTCATACAGCGTGTAGATCGCCTCGTTGATCATCGGCAGGAGGATGCGGTTGACGATGAAGGCCGGGAAGTCTTCCGACACCGCGATGGTCTTGTGCAGCGTGCGCACGAATTCCTTCGACGTCTCGAAGGTCGCATCATCAGTAGCGATGCCGCGGATGACTTCGACCAGTTCCATCAGCGGAACCGGATTCATGAAATGAATGCCGATGAAGCGCTCCGGACGATCGGTGGTCGCGGCGAGCCGCGTGATCGAGATCGACGAGGTGTTGGTGGCGAGAATGGCTTCGGGCTTCAGCGAGGGACAAAGCTCGGCGTAGATCTTGCGCTTGGCCTCTTCCTTTTCGATCGCCGTCTCGATGACGAGATCGCAGGCGCCGAGATCGTCGTACTTTTCGGCGACGCCGATACGGGCCAGCGCCGCCTTGCGCTCGTCCTCGGTGATGGTCTTCTTCGAGACCTGCTTGGCCATGTTGCCGTTGATCGTGGCCATGCCGGCCTTGATGCGTTCGGCGGAGATGTCGTTGAGCTTCACGTCATAGCCGGCCAGCGCGCAGACATGGGCGATACCGTTGCCCATCTGACCGGCGCCGATTACCCCGACAGTTTTTATAGTGGCGGCCATTTCTGATCCGATATGTTCCATGCCCGGCGGGGCAATCCCCCGTCCGAATCCCGTTTCTACGACGATCTGCGGTATGACGCCACAGACGCCATGAACCAGCGTTGAACGGCCTCAGCGCCCGGCCTTGCCCAGCTCCTCGGCCAATTCCGGCAACGCCTGATAGAGGTCAGCGACGAGTCCGTAGTCGGCCACCTGGAAGATCGGGGCCTCCTCGTCCTTGTTGATCGCGACGATGACCTTCGAATCCTTCATGCCGGCCAGATGCTGGATCGCGCCGGAAATGCCGACCGCGATGTACAGCTCCGGCGCCACAACCTTGCCGGTCTGGCCGACCTGCCAGTCGTTCGGCGCATAGCCGGCATCCACCGCGGCGCGCGAGGCGCCCATCGCGGCGCCAAGCTTGTCGGCCACCGGCTCGATATACTTGGTGAAGTTCTCGCGGTTCTGCATCGCGCGACCGCCTGAGATGATGATCTTGGCCGAGGTGAGTTCGGGACGGTCCGATTTCGACAATTCCTCGCCGACGAAGGACGACACGCCGGGGTCGGAAGCCGTAGCCGCCGTTTCAACCGTTGCAGAACCGCCCTCGCCCGCGGCCTGGAAGGTCGAGGTGCGCACGGTAATGACCTTCTTGGAGTCGGTCGACTTCACCGTCTGGATGGCATTGCCGGCATAGATCGGCCGCTCGAAGGTGTCGGGCGATACGACCTTGCTGATGTCGGAAATCTGCATGACGTCGATGAGTGCAGCGACGCGCGGCATCACATTCTTGCCCGACGTGGTCGCGGGCGCAACGAACGCATCGTAGGAGCCAGCCAGCGAAACGATCAGCGCGGCCAGCGGCTCGGCGAGCTGATGCTCGTAAGCGGCGCCATCGGCAACGAGCACCTTGGCAACGCCGTCGAGCTTGGCAGCGGCATCGGCCGCGGCCTTGCAATCCTTGCCCGCGACGAGAACGTGCACGTCGCCGCCGAGTGCCTTGGCCGCGGTCAGCGCCTTGTTGGTCGCATCCTTGATCGACTTGTTGTCGTGCTCGGCGAGAAGAAGCGTCGTCATGGTCAGATTACTCCCGCTTCGTTCTTCAGCTTGGCGACGAGTTCGGCGACCGAGCCGACCTTGACGCCGGCCTTGCGGCCCGACGGTTCCGTGGTCTTGATGACTTCGAGGCGCGGCTTGGTATCGACACCGTAATCGGCGGCTGTCTTTTCCTCGATCGGCTTCTTTTTGGCCTTCATGATGTTCGGCAAAGACGCATAGCGCGGCTCGTTGAGGCGAAGATCGGTGGTGACGATCGCCGGCGCCTTCAGCTTCACGGTCTGCAAACCGCCGTCGACCTCACGGGTCACTGAAATGCTGTCGCCTTCGACGGCGAGCTTCGAAGCGAAGGTGCCTTGCGCCCAACCGAGCAGCGCCGCGAGCATCTGGCCGGTCTGGTTGGAGTCGTCATCGATCGCCTGCTTGCCAAGAATGACGAGGCCGGGCTGTTCGGCTTCGACGATCTTTTTGAGGATCTTGGCGACGGCGAGCGGTTCGACGACGCCGTCGGCCTTCACCAAGATGCCGCGGTCGGCGCCCATCGCGAGCGCGGTACGGATGGTCTCGGACGCCTGCTGCGGCCCGATCGACACCGCGACGATTTCAGTAGCCTTGCCGGCTTCCTTCAGCCGGATGGCCTCTTCGACGGCTATTTCGTCGAAGGGATTCATCGACATCTTGATGTTGGCGAGTTCCACGCCCGAACCGTCGGGCTTGACGCGAATTTTGACGTTGTAGTCGACGACCCGCTTAACGGGCACCAGAATCTTCATAATTCTATCCCTATCGGGCCTAGCCGGGAAAACGGCGGGAACCTAAAGGCGGCCCGGTTAGCATGTCAACGCTTATGCCGCATTGCACGCTGCGGCAATGACGCATTCCTCGAATTTCCAAGTCCCTTCAAGCCTATTCAACGCTATTTCCGCGCCGGGTGCCATCGGCCGCAGGGATTGCCGAGGAGCATTGGAAGAGTTTCACGCCAGCCGGCCGCAGGCCCCAAAAAAACAGCGCACCGGCGATTAGGCCGCCCAGATGAGCGACATAGGCCACGCCGTCGCCGGACACACTGACGAAACTAAACAATTGAAACGCCGCCCAAGCGCCGATCACAAGCCAGGCCGGTACCCGAACGATGGTGCGCAACACGAACACCGCAACCTTGGCGCAGGGCCGCAACATCATATAGGCCGCGAGGACGCCCGAGATCGCGCCCGATGCGCCGACCAGCGGCACGCTGGTCGGGGGCGTGAACGCGACGAATATCAGCACGGCGGCAATTCCCGATAGCAAATAGAAGGCAAGGAATGGCAGCGGGCCGAGCGCATCCTCGATGTCGTCGCCGAATACCCAGAGGTAGACCATGTTGCCGACGATGTGCACCCAGCCAGCATGCACGAACATGCTGGTGACAATGCTCACCGCTGGCCAGGGATCGCGATTAACTATCGAATGAACCAGCGCTTCCGGCACCGCGCCATAGCCGCGGATGATCGCGAGCTGCCGCGCCTCGTCATTCGCCATCATAAGCAGAAAGACGACGATGTTGATCGCCATCAGCCCCCAGGTCACCAAGGGGAGCCGCGCGCGCCCGAGCGGATTGTCGTCGTAGAGCGGAAAGACCACGACTCCTCCACGACAGGTCGGGTCAGTCACATGTTCAGCGGTTCTGCCCCGGTTGCCACAGTACGTCGCTAGCGCCCTTGTCATTGGCGTAACGGCCTGCGACGAAGAGATAGTCCGACAGTCGATTGACGTATTTGAGCGATGGCTCGGACACCCCGTCCTGATCGGTATCGCGCAGCTTGACCATGATGCGCTCGGCGCGGCGGCACACGGTCCGCGCCAGATGCAGATAGGCCGAGGCCGCGCTGCCGCCCGGCAGGATGAAGGACTTGAGCGGCGCAAGGTCCGCGTTCAGCCGGTCAATCTCCCCTTCGAGCCAGTCGACCTGCGCGTCGGTGACGGTGAGCCGCGCGCCGCCCGGCCCCTTCTCGGCGAGGCAAAGGTCGGCTTCGACGTCGAACAGGTCGTTCTGGATGCGGCCGAGCGCGGCATCGAAAACCTTGTCGGCGGACGTGTGCAGCCGGACGAGGCCGATCACGGCATTGGCTTCGTCCAGCGTGCCGTAGGCATCGACGCGCAGATCGTACTTCTTGCGCCGCGCGCCCGAGCCGAGCGATGTCGTGCCGTCGTCGCCGGTGCGCGTGTAGATGCGATTGAGAACGACCATCGAAACCCTCGGACGTTCGGGCGAGATCAGCCGCGCAAGACCCAGATCGTGAACATAATGACGGCAATCGCGACGAACTGCAGCAGCACGCGCAGCCGCATCAGGCTCTGCGAGCGGTTCGGCGAGCCGCCCCGCATCATGTTCACCAGGCCCAGCACAAGCACGACGCCGACCGCGAAGATCGCGAGTGGTACCAGATAATGAGACAGGAAATCGGACATGGCGGCCTATTAGCACCCCGGCCAGGTGGCGGCCAGCACAGCCCAGCCATGAGGATCTGCAATTCGACCTCGCCATATGGTTGTATTTATGATAATCGGGTTGTGAAGGCTTCTCGTGGGCGGGGACAATGCGGCCTGGTGCAAATCCTGAGGCGAAGCAGCCGCCAAGGTTGCCGGGGCCGCCGGACCCTGGCCCGTTCGGCGGCCAGCACCACCGCGCGACAGGACGCTGGCCCCCGCTGACCACCCCAGCACGTGACCGATGCCCCGAACTCGATTGCGTCCGTCACCTCTTGTCCTCGAGCGAGTTGGATTGGGCGGCCCAGCGCGCGGAACGCCTTGGCATCGGAGCCGACCGTGTCCTGATCACCGCCGGGATCATCGCGGAAGAAACCTATATCCGCGCACTGGCCGCCAGCCTCGGTGTCGGGTTCGAAGCGCTGGAAACCCGACAACGTGCCGACTGCCTTCTTCCCGATGAGGAATTGGTCGTACAAGCCGGCTCAGGCCTGCTTCCTCTCGTCAATGATACGAGCGCCGGAACGGTGATCGTGCTCGCGCCCAGGGGCACCGCAGCACGCGGACTGATCGGGTTGATCCAACGCGACGCGACGAGCAGAAGCCGCTTTCGCCTGACGACGCCACAGCGCTTCAACCGTTTCCTGCTGCGCGTCGGCCGCGACGCCCTCGCGAGACACGCATCGGAGTCGCTGAAGGACCACTGGCCTGCCCTCTCCGCATTCTCGCGACGCGGCTTTAGCCGCACCTCGCTCGCCATGATCGCCGCGGTTCTGCTCATGGCCGCAGTACTGTCGCCGATATTGTCGCTAATGATTTTTGAGTTGATGTTGTCGGCGGTATTTCTGGCCTGGCTGGGCTTGCGGCTGATCGGTGCCTTCGTCGATTCCCCGCCCTCGGCACCGAATCCCGTGCCGCCGGATCGTGACCTACCGATCTACAGCGTCATTGCCGCGGTCTATCGCGAAGCCAATTCGGTCGGCGGGCTGCTCGCCGCGATCGAGCGGCTCGATTACCCCGCCGAAAAGCTCGATGTCATTATCGCCACCGAGGCCGACGATTATGAAACGCGCGCGGCGCTCGCGGCGATCAGAACGCGGTTTCCGATCACGATCGTCGACGTGCCGGTCGGCGGTCCGCGCACCAAGCCGAAAGCCCTCAATGTCGCGCTGCCATTTGCGCGCGGCACCTTCACCGTGATTTACGATGCCGAAGACCGCCCCGAATTCGATCAACTGCGCCGCGCGCTCGGCCGCTTCCTGAGCGGCGGACGAAATCTCGCCTGTGTGCAGGCGCGCCTCTGCATCGACAACACCACGGATAGTTGGCTGGCGCGCTACTTCACCGCCGAATATGCAGGCCAATTCGACGTCTTCCTGCCGGGATTGGCGAGTTTGCACGTTCCTTTACCCCTTGGCGGCTCGTCTAATCATTTTCATACCGCGACCTTGCGCAAGGTCGGCGGCTGGGATCCGTACAACGTCACCGAAGATGCCGATCTCGGAATGCGTTTAGCGCGAAACGGCTTTCGCGCGGCGATGATCGATTCGACGACCTACGAGGAAGCGCCCGCGCGGCTCGGTGCCTGGCTGCGCCAGCGCACGCGATGGTTCAAAGGCTGGATGCAGACATGGCTCGTCCACATGCGTGAGCCGCGCCGGCTCTGGCGCGATCTCGGGCCGGCCGGCTTCGTTGCCTTCAATCTGATGGTGGGCGGAACGGCGCTGGCGGCGCTGGTGCATCCATTCTTCGTCGTGGCGTTGACATGGTCGATCGCGGAGAGCGGCGCGTTATGGATTGATGATCGGCTTTCGTTGATCTTCCTCGGCATTCTCTACGGCATTACAGCTGTGTGCGGCTATCTGACTTCGGCCTATCTCGGATGGCTGGGTCTGGCGCGCCGCCACCGGTCGTCATCGGACTGGGTCCTGCTGCTAACGCCGGTTCACTGGCTTCTATTATCGACGGCCGCCTGGCGCGCCGTCTATCAACTTTTCGCCCAGCCTTTCTTGTGGGAGAAAACCGAACACGGGTTGGCCCGTAGTTCACATCGCGCTGCCCGCCTCGCACAAACCCTGGCCGGTCTGGAGCAAGACCTGCGCGTCGCGCAACAGGTCAGAAGGACGCCGGCCATCGCGGAGCGCGCTAGAGATACTTCCTCATCTCGGCGGCGGCCTCTGCGGGCGTCCGCTTGAGATTGAACGGCGCGACGAAGCGGCCCTGCTTGTCCATCAAGTACACCATCGCGGTGTGGTCCATCGAGTAGTCGTCGCCTTTGCCGGTCGGCACCTTCTTAGCGTAGACGCGATACGCCTTTTCGGCTGCGTCGATCGAGGCGCGATCGCCGGTCGCCGCCATCAGGCGCGGATCAAAGCTCGACAGATATTCCTTCATGACCGCCGGCGTGTCGCGCTCGGGGTCGACGGTGATGAATAGCGCCGCGGTGCGGTCGGCATCCTTGCCCATCGCTCGCAGCATCTCGGACACGTCGAACAAGGTCGTCGGGCAAACGTCGGGGCAATGCGTGTAGCCGAAGAAAACCAGCCACGGCTTTCCTTTGAAATCCTGATCGGTAATCGGCCTGTTGTCCTGATTGACGAGTTTGAACGGCCCACCGACGGTGGAAGCGGTCGATACACCGGCCGGACTGAGACCGCCGGTCACGTACCACAGCGCCCCCAAAAACACGCAAAGCCCTGTCAAAAACGCGGCGACGACGAGAAGCATGTGATTGGCGCGGGATGTCATGGCATTTCCAGTCCAAGGAGATGACGTCAGGCGGGATCAAAAGCAGGCGGCAAAGCCGGCCCGCACCATCTCAAAAAAGACGGCGGTACCGAAATAAGCCCAAAGACCGAGGGTCGCGGCCAGAATCGTCCCGCCGAGCAGCGAAGCCAGCAACGTGGGCCAGGAAATAGCCGGGATCGAGGCAGAGGCGCGCATGTCAGTTCCCATATTGGGACACCGTTTTAGCAGATAAACATCGAGGCCTGCCGCGGCAACTGCCGAAAGCAGGGGTCCGCCGGAATTAACCATAACGGTAACGCGAGGCACATAAAATGCGGCTTTTTGGGACTTCCGTTGACTCGAAAGGTTAAAGTCGCAATGTATGGATCAGGCATCATGTTATTTTCTGCCCCTTCAGGAGCTTGTTATGCGTAGCGCATTGGCCCTTCTTGTCGCGATCTCCATGTCCGCGGGGACCGCGGCTCTTGCGCAAAACGCGCCGGCGCCCGCCGCGACGCCGGCGAAGTGCGAAAACCCGAACGCCCTCGGCGTGTCCCGCGTGGTCCAGATCGATACCACTGGCGGCCCCGGCTTCGGCTTCGAGCACTTCAAGGCTTATGACTTCCTGCGCGATCACGAAGTTGTGCTGACGTTCGACGACGGTCCGTGGCCGGGTCACACCACTGACGTGCTCAAGGCCCTCGCCGATCAGTGCACCAAGGCGCTGTTCTTCCCAATCGGCAAGCACGCCGGCTATCACCCGGAAATTCTCAAGCGCGTGCGCGCCGAGGGTCACACGATCGGTTCGCACACCTGGTCGCACAAGGATCTTTCTCGCCTAACGCAGCAGGAAGCGGTCGATGAGTTCGAAAAGGGCGTCGCCGCGGTCAGCATCGCGCTCGGCAACAAACCGGTCGACGCGTTCTTCCGTTTCCCGGCGCTACGTCATCCGCCGGAAATGGTGAAGTATCTCGGCGATCGTAACGTCGGCATCTTCTCGACCGATCTCGACTCCTTCGACTTCAAGACGCGCAAGCCGGAACAGGTCATCGGAAACGTCATGAAGAAGCTGGAGAAGAACGGCAAGGGCATCATCCTGATGCATGACTTCCAGCAGGCGACCGCGAAGGCGGCTCCGGAACTGCTCAAGCGCCTCAAGGAAGGCGGCTACAAGGTCGTGCAGATCACCGGCAAGACTCCGATCGAGCCGAAGAAGGAATATGTCGACATGGTCCTGAAGGAGATGGGCGGCGGCCTCGACGAGGCACGTCCGATGTCCAGCGTCATCAAGACCATCAACGAAAACTGACCGGCGCTTGCGCTCAGGTTCGTAATCCGCAAGAAGCCGGCCGTGCGATATTTCGCGCGGCCGGCTTTCTTCCATCTATCGGAGCGGCCAAAGCCTGCCTATCTCCGCTTTGGATAGAGAAATGCCCCGCCCTTGCCTTATAACGGCATTTCGGATCAGACTTTGATCCGGCCTCGACAGCGAATCATCAGGTAGAGGCTCTAGTCACCGACAGGGGTCGTCGATGGAAGCAGAAGTCCGGAAACCTGTCCGGGCCACGAAGGACGTATCGCGAATGGCCACGATCAGCATGCCGAAGAAGGATAAAGCCGCGGAACCGGAAGTGACCAAGGCCACCCAGTCGCGGCCGCCGCTAGCGCGGTTCCGGCTTCAGGTGGACCGCCAGACCAAATCGACCTTCGCCTCGCTCGACGAAGCCCGCACCGCGGCCAAGGCGATCAAGAAGGCCTTCCCTGTCGTCCAGGTTTCGATCTACGACGCCGAGCAGAGCGCCCAGGCCAGCCTCGACTGAGCCCTCCCGCGCTCACGCACTCAACTCGCATTTCCTCGCTCGGAGGCGGATGCAAAGCGCTGCGATTTATTCGACGGCGCGCTTGCTGAAGGCCGTGAAGACCGCCGAGGCGGCTGTCGCGTGGTCATAGACCATCCGGCTGGCGACAATGAACAAGGTCGTCGCCAGGACGAGGCGCAACGCGCGCTCCGGAACGCGAATGGCGAAGTAGCTGCCGACGAAGATGCCGGGCAGCGAACCGGCCAGCAGCGACATGATGATGTGCCAGTCGACCGAGCCCATCATCCAGTGGCCCGTACCGGCAATCAGTGTCAGCGGCACGGCGTGCGCAATGTCGGAGCCCACGATCTTGACCATCGGCAGGCTAGGATAAAGCAACATCAGCGCGACAACGCCGATTGCGCCGGCGCCGACCGAAGAAATCGATACCAAGACGCCCAGCACCGCCCCGACCGCCACGGTCGCCAGCGCGGTGCGTCGTTCGCTCAATGTTGCCACATGGGCGCGGTACCACTCCACGATCGGCTGGCCCAGAACCAGCACGGACGCGGTGACGAACAATGCGAAGCCGAGAACCAGCGTGATCAGGTTCCCGACGGCCTCGCTATCGAGATTCAGTTTCGACAGGATCAGCAGCGTTATGCATGTTGCCGGAACGCTACCGCTCGCCAGACGGCGCACGATGCGCCAGTCGATGCTGCGGGCAAACCCATGCATTAAGCTGCCGGCGGTCTTGGTTGCCGCCGCATATAGCAGATCGGTCCCGACCGCTGTCGCGGGGTGGATACCGAACAACAGAATGAGCAGCGGCGTCATCAACGAACCGCCGCCCACGCCCGTCATGCCGACGAGCAGGCCAACAGCAAATCCCGACAGCGAATACAGCGGATCGATCATCGATACTCCGTCACCGCGGGAGGCGGCGCGTCGATCTAACCACATTGAGCGGGAACGGCAATTGAGACAACGCGTTGAGTTTCGGCAATTGACGCTTGACATGAGCGCCCGTGGAATTTTCGTTGAGTTTTTCGCTGAAATGCGATCAAAAAATACTCATTTTTTATCCCACGTGACCTGCAACGACGAAATGTCGCGCGAAGTGGAAAATTGCCGTGCCTGATATCGTCACGATTACCATCAATCCGGCTGTCGACATTTTCGTCAATGTCGAAAAGGTCGAACCGACGACGAAGATGCGGTGTTCGGCGCCGAAGCGGGATCCTGGCGGTGGCGGCATCAATGTCGCGCGCGTCGTCAGCCGTTTGGGCGGCAACGTGACCGCCGTCTATCCTGTCGGCGGTTCGATAGGCAAGCTGTTGCAGAAGCTACTCGACCGCGAGGGTATCGACAGCCTGGTCACCCCTTCCCATGTTGAAACGCGTGAGAACTTCACCGCCTACGAAACGGAGAGCGGCGATCAGTTTCGCTTCGTGCTGCCAGGTTCGACCCTTCACCGCGCGGAATGGGAAGCCTGCCTCGGCACGATGGCGAAGCTTAAGGACAAGCCGCGCTTCATCGTCGCCAGCGGCAGCATTCCGCCCGGCGTTCCGGATGACTTCTTCGCTCGTGCCGCGCGAGAGGCCAAGCGGCTCGGCGCACAGAGCGTGATCGATACTTCCGGCGACGCGCTCAAGGCCGTGCTCGACGAGCGCATCGACATCGTGAAGCCCAATCTCAGCGAACTGAGTGAGTTCATGGGTGCAACGCTGGATAGCGACAAGGCCCGCCTCGCTGCGTGTCGCGACTTGATCGCGGCCGGGCACGTCAAGATGGTGGCGCTCACCCTGGGCGCTGATGGCGCGTTGCTGGTCACGTCTGACCATGCCTACAAGGCGGCGCCGCTCAAGATCGACGTCGTCAGCGCGGTCGGCGCCGGCGACAGTTTCCTTGGCGGTTTGGTCTGGGCGCTATCGGCCGGCCAGACGCCGAAAGACGCGTTTCGCGTCGCCGTGGCGTCGGGGTCGGCGGCGGTGATGAGCCCCGGTACCGAACTGTGCAGCGAAGCTGACGTCAGGCGGCTCACGACGCGTGTGGAAATCGCCGAGCTCGCCGCGACGTAGCAACGCCCGCGCTATTTGGTATCGAGAGCGAACACCCCGTTCCAGTCGACCGGCGGGCTTTCCTTTTGAAAGCTGGCGATGCGCAGCGTGTAGATGTCGATTAGCCGGTCGAGACCAAAAGGCTTCACGGCCTCGCGGCAACGCAGGATGAGCTTTTCGGCTCCTTCAAAATCCTGGGCGCGGTAACGCTTGAGCATGTCGCCGAACACCTGCCGTACGGTCATAAAGGCTTCGCTGGCCGCGACTTCGGCGTCGCCCAGTACCGTATAGACCGTCTCCGGCTCGGTCTTGCCCTTGACCGTGATGACGTCGAGCTCAAGCAGCGCGAATTTGTCGCCGACGGCCTCCGCCGTGCGCGAGCCGACGATGATGCGCACTCCGTAATTCTTCGATTGGCCTTCAAGCCGCGACGCCAGATTGACCGCATCGCCGAGCACCGAATAATTGAACCGCAGGTCGGAGCCCATATTGCCGACCACGCATCGCCCGGTGTTTATTCCGATACCGACATTAATGGGAATGAAACGTTGGCCCGATTCTCTCGCGTGCCGCTCGCGCCGCTCGTTCAACGCCTCAACCCGCCGCAGCATTTCGAGTGCCGCCCGGCAGGCATTGACCTCATGATGATTGTCGTGCAGCGGCGCATTCCAGAACGCCATGATGGCGTCGCCGATATATTTGTCGATGGTGCCGTTGTTCTCGATGATCGCGTTGGTCAGGGGCGTCAGGAAATTGTTCATTAAGGTCGTCAGACCTTGCGGATCGTCCTTGTACATTTCGGAGATTGTGGTGAAGCCGCGCACGTCCGAAAACATGATGGACATGGTGCGATCTTCGCCGCCGAGTGTCAGCTTCTCGTGCGAATGCGCGAGTTGGGCGACCAGTTCCGGCGCCAGGTACTGGCCGAAAGCGGTACGAATGCGGTGACGTTGCAGTTGCTCGCGGAAATAATTGATGAAGATCAGCGCGAGATAGACGAGGAACGTGGCGAGCAGCGGAAAGGTCGCGTCGAGCAGGATGCGCTTTTCCGAGAAGAACAACCAAGATCCCGCAGCCAGCGCGGCGCCGACGGCGGCGCCGAGAGCCAGCATCGGCGCGGCGCCGAGGATCGGCCCGAGCGCGATGATGGCGAGCGCGAACAGCCCAGTGACCGCCAGTTCGGCGCCGATGGCGTAGCCGGGCCGCGCCAGGACAGAATTCGACAGGATGCTTTCCAGCACCTGGGCATGGACCTCGACGCCGGACATCGCCGGATCGATCGGCGTCGCCTTAATGTCGCGCAGGCCGACCGCTGAGGTGCCAATCAGCACGAGCTTGCGGGCAATCCGGTCCGCCGGGACGCGGTCGGCGAGGATGTCCGCGGCAGAGACGTAACGGTTTGCGTCGTAGGGCGCGAAATGAATCCAGAGCTGGCCGTTACGGTCTGTCGGCATGTCGAGCGCCGGGATCGCGACGCTGCGCACGCCGGCGGCATCGCTGCGGATGCGGAAGGCGCCGGCGCCGGTGACGACGCGCAGCATCTCCAGGGTCAGCGCCGGCATCATCATGTCGCGTGCAACGATCGTCATCGGCACCCGCCGCACGATGCCGTCGGGCTCCGGCTGGATAGTCAGCATGCCGCGGCCGGCGGCGGCCTGTTCAAGCGTCGGAATATTGCCGATCAGTCCCGGGTAATCTATCAGGAAGCGCTTCGGGTCCGGGCCCATCGTGGCGAAGCCGACCATCGGCGGTGCGGCGGCGCCCTCGCTTAGGTTCAGGTGGTGACCGGATTCGCCTAGCACGACACGAGAATGCCTGATCGCGTCGGCGAAGACGGCGTCGTTATTCGGCAGCTTGGCAAGCAACTCGCGCGTGGCAGGATCGAGATTGCGAAAACTATCGGCGGCAATGCCGGGCGACATGCGATCCGGCTCGGCGAAAATGATGTCGAAGGCGATGACCGCCGCTCCCATGTGGTTGAGCTTAGTTACGAGGTCGGCGAGTACAGTGCGCGGCCAGGGCCACTGCCCCACGCTCTTCAGGCTTGCTTCATCGATATCGACGATGACTGTTGGACGCAGCGTCGCCTCGCGCGGCTGGACGCGCTGATAAAGATCAAAGGTGCGGCTGCGCAGCGCCTCGAGCGGCGCCGGGTCCCAGATCCGCAGCATCACCAGTCCCGCCAGCAGAGCGAGGCAGATGACGCGGCCCAGACCGAAGCGGCGCCCGAACTGTTTGAGCGCTTGCATCAGGGGCGGCTCACTTCTCGCGGAAGGCGCGCATGAACTGATCTTGCAGCGGCTTCATCAGGTAGGAAATGACGGTGCGCTCCCCGGTCTGCACGAAGGCCTCGACCGGCATGCCCGGCAAGAGCTTGAGGTCATCGAGCTTCTGCAGGGCTTCGGCATTCAGCCCGATGCGGATGGTGTAATAGCTCGCGCCGGTGCGCTGGTCCGTCGAAGTGTCGGCGGAAACCCGCGTCACTTCGCCATTAATCTCCGGCGTGGTGCGGGCGTCGAAGGCCGAGAAGCGCAGCACCGCGTTCTGCCCGACCTTTACCTGCGCGATGTCTTGCGGCTGCACCTTGGCCTCGACCTGCAGCTTGGCGGCGTCGGGCACAATATACATGATCGGATCGCCCGCGGTGATGACGCCGCCGACGGTATGAACCGCCGACTGAAAGACGAAGCCGGTCTGCGGCGCGCGGATCTCGGTGCGGCGCAACTGGTCTTCGGCCGTAACCTTGCGCTCGACGAATTCGCCGATCTTGCTGTCGGTCTCGCGCAGCTCCTTGGCAACGTCACTCGACAGGTTCTGATCGATCTGGATGATTTGCAGGCGAATTTCCGAGATCTTGCCCTTTGATTGCGCTGCGGTGGCTACAAGCTGCGCGCGCTCGCCGCCCAGCCTCGCGGTCTCGCGCTCGAGTTGGGTCAGACGCGTGAGCTGCACCAGATTCCGCTTGTACAGATCACGGACTCCTTCGAGCTCGCGGCTGATCAAGCCGATTTCCTGGCTCTTGGCCGCTTGCTGCGCTTCGATGCCGGCGATCTCCTCTTCGAGTTGGTTGACGCGTTGCGTGAGCTGAGCTTTCTGTCCGAGCCGCTCGGTGCGGCGCAATTCGAACAATTTCTGTTCGCTTGCTATCGTGTCAGCGACGTCGGGGTCGACCGCGCGCGCCCTGAGCTCGGCAGGGAAGCTGATTTTCTCGACACCGTCGCGCTCGGCTTCAAGACGCGCCTTGCGCGCCAGCGCCTGGTCGAGACCTTTGGTGACGATCGCGAGGTTGGCGCGCATCACTGTCTCGTCGAGACGTACGAGAACATCGCCCGCCTTCACATAGTCGCCGTCGCGCACGCGCAACTCGCCGACGATGCCGCCGGTCGGATGCTGCACCTTCTGCACGTTCTGATCGACCACGATCGAGCCCTGTGCGATCAGCGCACCCGCCAGCTTCACGGTCGCGGCCCAGCCGCCGACGCCGCCACCGAGGAACAGCACGATCATCAGGCCGACAATCAGGTGACGCCTGATCGACGCCTGAGATGGTGACAGGGCTCCGGTCTTCACGCTCATGCGCTCACCCCACCGCTCTTCTCGGGACGAACGCCTATCGGGGTCGGCGCCGTGCCGCCCGACGGCCGCTGCAATACCTTGGACAGTACTTCGTCTTTCGGGCCGCAAGCCTGCACCCGGCCCTGATTCATGACGAGGATCTGATCTACCCCGGCGATCGCACTCGGTCGGTGCGCGATCACAACGACGATGCCTTTGCGTTCACGGATACCCAAAATGGCGCGGGTGAGCGCAGCATCCCCTTCTGAGTCGAGATGCGAATTCGGCTCATCGAGCACGACCAGAAACGGGTCACGATAGACCGCACGAGCCAGCGCCACACGTTGCGCCTGTCCCGCCGAGAGCGCCGTGCCGTGTTCGCCGACCGGCGTTTCGTAGCCCTGCGGGAGTGCGACGATCATATCATGGACGCCGACCGCCTTGGCCGCGGCGATGATCGCCTCGCTGTCGGGCTGCGGCTCGAAGCGCGCGATGTTTTCGGCGACCGTCCCGGCGAGCAGTTCGACGTCCTGTGGCAGGTAGCCGATATGCCGCCCCAAAACATCGGGCGACCATTGGTCGAGCGCCGCGCCGTCCAGCCGCACCTTGCCACGCACCGGCTGCCAGACGCCAACCAGCATGCGCGCCAGCGACGACTTGCCGGAGCCGCTCTGGCCGATGATGCCGAGACCCTGCCCGGCTTCGAGCTTGAATGCGGCGTCCTGCACCAGAACCTTGGAGGTACCCGGCGCCATCGCGGTGATGGCTTCGACCGTCAGGCGGTGCGTCGGCGCCGGCAATTCCATCGGCTGAGGCAGCGCCGGCATGGCCTCGAGCAGCTTGCTCAGCCGCTTCCAGCTTTGCCGGGCGGCGACGAAGACCTTCCAGTTGGCGATGGCGAGATCGACCGGCGCCAGGGCTCGCGCGCTCAGGATCGAACTGGCGATGATGATGCCGGCCGTCGCCTGCTGATTGATGACAAGGTAAGCGCCGACCGCGAGCACGACCGACTGCAGCAGCATGCGCAGAACCTTTGACGCTGCGCCAAGGCCGCCGCCGATGTCGCTCGTGCGCTGCTGGTTGCGCATGTACCGATCGTTGGCCTCACCCCAGCGCGCCGCGATGCGCGGCATCATGCCCATGGCGACCAGCACCTCGGCATTGCGGCGGCTGGCCTCGGCAAGGCCGTTGCGCACCATGGCCGCCTCCGCTGCCGCTTTGGTCGGCGCCTTGGTCATCATCTCGGTGGCGAGCGTGAGCGCGACCAGGACGATGGCGCCGCCCAGCGCGGTAAAGCCGATCAGCGGATGGAAGGCGAAGCAGATCGCGAGATAGAGCGGGATCCAGGGCAGATCGAACAGCGCCACCGGCCCGAGACCCGACAGGTAGGAGCGCACGGCGTCGAGATCGCGCAGCGGCTGGGTGCCGTCGCCGCGGCTGCCGATACGCAGCGGCAGCCGAACCAGCGTGTCGTAGACGCGGCCACTCAGCGCCTCGTCGAGCGCGCCGCCGATCCGGGCCAAGATCCGGCTGCGGATGGCGTCCAGTACGCCGAGCGCCGCGAACAGGAAGATGATGAGGATGAGGATGAGAAGCCCCACGAGCGTCGGCAGGCTGCGGCTCGGAAGCACGCGGTCATAGACCTCGAGCATGAACATCGAGCCGGTCAGCATGAGGATGTTGCTCATGCCGGATACCAGCCCGGTGCCGATGAAGGCGCCGCGGCAGGCGGCGAGCGCGGCCGACAGTTCGGAGCGCGGGGGCGACGAGGAACTTGAATTTCTAATCATCGATCGAGCGGCCCCAGCCAAAACACAGCATCTGATGATTATCAGACAATAATTATATGACTGTGATCGATCGTTTGGAACGTCGTCGCATCGATGCCGTCGAGCACGAGCGAGCCTTGATGGGCGGTCGAAATCACCGTGTTACCACTACCCTGCGCGGCGGCGAGCACGGCATCAACGCTGGCAAAGATGGTGTGGCTGATTTGAAGAAAATCATCGGCGATATTGAAATCGGTAATGTGCGCGGTGCCGCCGTTGTCGACCGAAAATACGAAGGTGTCGCTGCCGCCATTGCCGGTCAATGTGGCGTCAGGACCGGCCGAGAAGATGACGTCCTTACCGCTCGTACCGGAGAGAGTAACCGGTCCATTCGCCGAGCCGTTGGCAAATACAAAATTGACGGTGTCGGTGCCGCCGTGACCGTCGCTGATGGTCGCCAAAGCCGTGCTGGTCGGCGGCTGTGGCACCTCGCTGGTGTAAACGACGCCTTGCCCCAGCGCTGTGTTGATCGCCGGCAGCGTGCCTGTCGCGGTCAGGGTGTGCGTGCCGGAGCCGGTGACATCGAGCCCATTGACGGCGCCATTGAAAGCCAATGTTCCGTCCTGACCGGCGAACGAAACTGTCAGCAGATCGCTGCCAGCATCGCTATCGGCGACGGCCAGGCCAGCCACCAGGGTGTGGACGTTGTCGGGCGACGCCGTCGTCAGACCGGTTGCGTTGAACTCCGGCGCGCCCGTATCAATCCTGATGTCCGCGCTGGAACGGTCGCCATCGTTGTCGACAAGAGTGTAATGGAGCAGTTCGTCTGACGAACCGGCGAGCGGCGGCGTGTAGGTCCAGTCGCCGGCCGCGTGACCCGGTTCGGCGGCGAAATAGAATACTAAGGTGCCCCCGATCACGGTTTGAACGGTCAGCGAGGTGCCGCAGATCGTCTGGCCCTGCTCGCCGCTGGCATGAATGGCCGCGCCTTCGCCGGTGTGGCCGTTCCAGGTGTAGGTGACCCCATCGACCGTCACCGATTCGATATGGCCGCCATCGGCGCCGAAACCGACCGCGGCATTGCTGTCGCTGAAGATGTTATGCGTCGTGACGACAGTTCCCTGAAGCGTGTCGTCGAGGCCGGTCGCATCCTGCAGGATAATCGGTGGCAAACTCGAATTTTCAGGAGACCAAGCGATCGGGGCGAGGGCCACATTATCCACGCCAGTGCTGATCCCAATAGCATTCGCAACCGTTACCCCGGATTGCGCGATGAAAGCTTCCCATTGCGCCGTGGTCACGCGCCCGGGATCATCCAACGCCTGCCCCTCGGTCGGAACACCGTCCGATATGAAATAGATCAGGGTTTTGTCGGCAGACGACGGGCCAGCACCCCAGTGCGCCATCAACGAGCTGATGGCGCCGCTGTAATTCGTTCCGCCGCCAATGCCGAGGCCCTGAATGAAGCCGTTGGCTTGAGCGGCATCTACCCAATAGGTGTTATCCTCGCCTGTTAGGCTCTCGACATGATCAGAAAATCCGAATGCCATCACCTTGTTAATGGTGACATCCTGGGCCGTAAGCAGGTTCGAAATAGCCGCCTTTGCCAAATCCAGCCGGGTGAGCTGCGTGCCATCGACCAATGTCGACATGCTCCCAGAGATATCGAGCGCGATGACGATATTGACGGATGTCGTCTGCGCGCCCGCCGTCGCCGAGGTGGCGATGTCCGCCGCCTTCGGGCTGTCGTCCTCGACGGTAACGGCCAGCGTCCCGCTCGTCGTGGCCGTGCCGTCGTTGACCACGATCGGAATGTCGAAGCTCAGCGCATCTTCGGTCGCGGTGTCCGGATGATCGATCGGGCCCGTCAGGGTCACGGTATACGCGCCGGAATGTTCGTCCAGCGCGACCAAGATCACCGGATTGCCGCCGGCCGAACCGGTGAGCTTGCCGTCCTGGCCAAGCGCCCACGTGATCGCGACATGGTCGGATGTCAACGCGACATCGGGCAGACCGAGTTTGTAGGTCAGGCTGTCGCCGTCGACGTCGGTCGCGGTAATCGTGCCGTGCGCGACCGTGTTGTTGGTCGTGTCGCCTGCGCCAGCCGTATCCGGAATGCCGTGGCTCAAGCCTTCCTCGGAAACGGAGGCAGTCGCGGCGGTCACCACCGGCGCATCGTTCACAGCCATTACCGCGATCGGGACCGACGTTGTGACGCTGTGCGCGACGTCATCCTGCGTCGTAATCGTCAGCGCCGCCGCGCCGTTATAGTCGGCCGAGGGCTTGAAGGTCATGCCTTCCAGCGCTGCGTTGATCGCGGTCTGGGTGCCGCTGAAGGTCATGGACGCCGCATTGGCGCCGTTACCGGTCGCGAATGACAGTCCCGCGACGCTCGCAAGCGTGAGGAGCCCGTGGGTCACCGTGACCGTCACGGTGAGGACTGTCGTGTCTGCATCGAAAACCGAGATCGCCTTGGCGCCGCCGAACGTCAGCGTTTGATCTTCCTGCACCGTGGCGACCAGCGGTGCGAACGTAATCGGCGGCAGGTTCGCATGCAGCAGATCGACGACCGTGGCCGGCAAGGAGGGACCATCCGTATTGGCGGGCGGCAAATGGATCGTTGCCTGATCGAACGTCTTGCCTCCGGCGGGCGGCGGATCATCGCCATTCGCGTTGTTGGTGTTGTTGTGCAGATCGATCTGGATCTGCGTATGCGGCCCGTTTTGCGGCGATTGCGGATTTGGATTATTCGGATTCTGCTGCTGGAAGAACTGCTGCAGAAGCTGGTCGCCCACCGCCTTGATACTGACGATCTGCTGCAACGCGGCCAGTTCCAGCGCCAGTTGCGCCGGCGACTTCTGCACTTCCTCGGCGATGACCTGCAGCGGCCCGGCCGGGCGCACGACGATCATCGGACCGTCCTGCACGACATTGGCGATGATCTGGCCTTGCTCGTTGATGATGACGGCGCCGGTCGCGCTCTGCGACACATAGAAATGCACGGTGCCGTCATTGGCGGTGGTGACGCCGCCGACCGTGCCGCGAATGCCCATGGTCGCGACCGGCGTTCCGATCCGCATGTTGCCGCTGTGTGCGACCTCGCCGGAGATGAAGGTCAGCGAGCCCTGCACCAGATTGAGCAATTGCGAATTGCCGGCGCCGTTCGGCGAGTAGACGAACTCGCTGACGACGATGCGCGTGTTGGCCGTGAGGTTGAGCGTGCTGCCGTCGTTGAAGGTCACGGCCATGGTGCCGGCCTGGGTCTGCAGCACGTCGGCGCGCAGCACCGGATCGCCGGCCTTCAACGTCACCGCGGCGCCGTTGCGGATGATGCTGGCATCGCCGGTTGACGTGACGACTCGTCCTACGCCATCGGAAGCCGCAGGCGCCGGGGTACCTGCCTGCGCATACTGGCCGGGAGCGACCGATCCGCTCAGTGCGTCGACAAGATCGCCGGACAGCTTCGCGCCGTCGTGCGACACCAGGGTCGCGCGATGCTCGAGGGCAAAATAATCGCGCACAAAGGCCGAGCCGCCGTCATGGCCGCGCAGGATCAGGTTGTTCCCGGCGCGCACGAATTCGGAATTGAACAGCAGATGCGGGTCCGCGATCGTCGCCGTCGCGCCGGACGGACCCTGCTGAACCTCTACAGCCGTCGTCGCCGCGTGCTCGGCACCGTGGCCGAACGCGAACGTCTCCGGATCAAGATCGCTGACGTCTCGAAGCATGCCTCAGCGCATCCTCGGGCCGCGGTTTGGAAAGCTTGGGCCTTTCCCGTAAAGGCCAAGGTTAATAAAGCGTTATATTATAAACAGAGCGCTTTTACCGCCTGTCAGGTGGAAATGACAGAAATTATCATTAATCCCGCCCGGGAATTGGCCCAGGAGTGCCGAAAGCCTAATATTTTGGCAGAACGGGCCAACCGTCGATTGCCTCAACTGCTGCTGACCCACCCCCTCAACCGCGAGCCGGAAGTCTATGCCCCAGGATAAGCCAGTGCAGCGGGTGGGGGGGAGCGACCGGGTCAAATATGCGGTGCTGGTCATCGGGCTGATCGCCATGGCGGCGGTAACCGTCCCCGGGATACGGGCGCCCTGGATCCAGGGCACGCTTTGGGCCTGTTTGGCCTTCTTTGCCGGCGAAATCGCCCTGAAAGCCTGGCAAAGCCACCGATCCGGCCAGGCCCGGGCCTATCTCGGGTCACCCGGATTCTGGTGGGACGCCCTCGGCGTCGTCCCGGTGCCCCTCGCTCTCGCCGCCGGCCTGCCGCCGGAAAAGGCCTGGCTCCTGGGCTCGCTGTGGATCCTCAAGCTCGCCACCGCGGTACCCGGCCTCGCCCTGCTCGGCCGCATCATCCGCCTGGAAGCCCGGCCGCTGGCCAGCGTCTTCGTGATCTTCCTGATCGTCCTGCTGCTGGCCGGCGTCGTCGAGCACCTGGCCGAAGGCCCGGGCCAGCCGGAGAAGTTCGGCACCCTGCCGCTGGCGCTGTGGTGGGCGGTGACGACCCTGACCACCACCGGCTACGGCGACGCCGTGCCGGAGACCCTTCTCGGCCGCGCCATCGCCGGCCTCGTCATGATCAGCGGCCTCGGCGTCTTCGGCCTGTGGACCGGCATCCTCGCCACCGGCTTTGCCAACGAACACCGCCGCCGCGAATTCATCCGCACCTACGAACTGGTGACCCGCGTGCCGTTCCTGCGCACGCTCGATGCCGCCGGCGTCATCGAACTGACGCGCATGCTGCGCCGTCAGGACCTGGCCGAGCGCAGCGTGGTGGTGCGGCGCGGCCGCGCCGGCGATTGCATGTTCTTCATCGCGTCCGGCGAGGTTGAGGTTCAGGTCGAACCGACACCGATCCGGCTCGCCGCCGGTTCGTTCTTTGGCGAGTTCGCGCTGCTCGACGGCAGCCCGCGCACCGCCACCGTGGTGACGACACGGCCGACGACGCTGCTCGCCCTCGACGTCACGGATTTCCACGCCTTCACCGCGCAGCATCCGGATCTTGCCCGCGAGCTCGCCGCGGAAGCGGCACGGCGGCGCAGCCCTGTCAAGGATGACGGTCACAGCGCGGGCGGCGCCGATGCCGCACAATAGGCTGTGAACAGGTCCGCCTTGCGCCGCCCCGCTGTTCCGGCGAAGGTCCGGCGCGAACTAGGATGCGGCTTCGGCTTAGGTAAGAAGGCAGCGGTACAACCATGCGGGTGCGGTTCTGGGGAGTGCGGGGCAGTATTGCGTGTCCCGGTGCCGACACCATCCGCTATGGCGGCAACACGCCGTGCATCGAAGTCCACTGCGGCAATCACGTGCTGATCTTCGACGCCGGCACCGGACTGCGGCCGCTCGGCAATGCGCTGATGAAAAATAGCGGTCAGCGCGAAGTCGAAATTTTCCTCACCCACTGTCATCTCGACCACGTCACCGGCCTGCCGTTCTTCGCGCCGTTCTTCGTCGACGGCTACAAGGTCGGCGTCTGGGCCGGCAATCTCCTGCCCTCGGCCAGCGTCGAACAGGTGATGCGCAAGATCATGAGCTCGCCGCTGTTTCCGGTGGAGGTCGAGATCTTCCGCGCCGGCATCACCTTCCATGATTTCGTGTCGGGCGACGTGCTCAATCCCTATCCGGGCGTGACCTTGCGCACCGCGCCGCTCGATCACCCGGACGGCGCCAGCGGCTATCGCCTGGAATTCAACGGCAAGGTGTTCGCCTTGATCAGCGACACCTCCGGATTTCCCGGCCAGCGCGACAAGGAACTCGTTGCCCTGGCGCGCAACGCCGACCTCATCGTTTACGACGCGACCTTCACCGAAGACGAAATCAAGACGCGCGAGACCTGGGGCCATTCGACCTGGGCGCGGGGCGTCAAGCTCGCCAACGAAGCCAATGTGAAGCAGCTCTGCCTGTTTCACCATGATCCGTCGCATGACGACGACTTCATGGACATGCTCGCCGCCGATGCCGCCGATGCGCGGCCCGGCACGATCACCGCGCGCGAAGGCCAGATCATCGACCTGTGAGTGAACGCTGGTGCGGCGCGCTGCGGCGGCAAAGCATCTGGCCTCCGCAAAGGTACGGCGATACTATCGCATCGACAGCGCCGGAGCTGGGCCGGCCACGACATTTCATCGACGGGGTTTGAGGGGCAATCGATGCACGATTCGCACGATGTGATTTTCGGCGTGGACATGCACACCATCGTTCTCGCCATCGGATTTATCGGCGGCGTCCTGTACATCGCCAGCCACTACATGAAGACGATGGTGCCGCTGCGCGTCTGCGAAATCATCAGCAACGCCTTGTTCGTCGGCTACGGCTTTCTCTATCCGTCCTATCCGACGCTGTTCCTCTACGGCATCCTGATCCCGCTCAATGCCTATCGCCTCTACGAAATGTTCGAGCTGATCCACAAGGTGCGCCACGCCGCGCAAGGCGACCTGTCGATGAACTGGCTCAAGCCGTACATGAGCAAGCGTCATTACAAGAAGGGCGAGCGGCTGTTCAGCAAGGGCGACCACGCCACCGAAATGTTCTATATCGTCCATGGCAAGTGCCGCGTCGTCGAGATCAATGTCGACCTGCCCGAGGGCCGCCTGGTCGGCGAGCTCGGCTTTCTCACGCCGGAGAATGCGCGCACCGGATCGGTCGAATGCGTCGAGGACACCGAGATGATGGTGATCACCTACGACAAGCTCAGCGAACTGTATTTGCAGAACCCGACCTTCGGCTTCTATTTCCTGCGACTGACCAGCGAACGCCTGCTGCAAAACATGCAGCGGCTGGAGCAGGAACTGGAAGCGCGGCCGAAGGCGGCGACGGCGTAACCGTCCGCCGCCGCTCGCGGAGCGCGTTTGCCTTTTCTTAATGCTGAATCCTTCGTTGCCGGACGGCGGCTTCATGGCGCCGCTGCGCCACGATGATTCAAATTTTACATAATTTCCCGCCGACGCATTTACGCTGCGCGGCAAAGTTCCCGCGCTTTATCGCTGCATTTAACCGGGCCGCAGAGGCTCATCTCTTATCGATGCCCCCGTGAGCGGCAGGCGACCGGCAAAAGACCGGCCTGTCCACCGCTCCGACGGGGACGTGTCAGATGAGTATCCGATTGCCGTGGCTGGCGTGGCTTCTGCTCGCCGCCGTTTTCAGCGTCATCATGTCCGCCACATGGCGCAATGCCGCGCGCGCCGAGCCCGCGCCGGTGCGCATCGCGCTGGCGCCGCCGCACGGTTCGATCCTGGCTGAGCCGCCGAATGCGAAGGCGCCGTTCGGCCTCACGTCATCAGCCCTCGCCGCCACGCCCGCGCAGGCAATGACGGCGAAGTGGCAGGCGATGCAAGCCACCTTCGCCATCGAAACCCGCGTCATGAACCTGTGCCGGCAGATGCCGGACGCCTGCTCGCCGGCGGCGGTGCGCTTCATGGCGATCGTCGATGCGGCACGCGCCGAGAGCGGCCGCGCCCGCGCCGGCCTGATCAACCGCGCCGTCAATCTCGCCATCCGCCCGATGCGCGACAGCGCCCAGTTCGGCGTTGCCGATGTCTGGCAGTCGCCGCTGATGACCTTTGCCAGCGGCGCCGGCGACTGCGAGGATTACGCCATCGCCAAATATGTCGCGCTGCGCCAAGCCGGCATGAGCGCCGACGATCTCAAGCTCGTCATCGTCCATGACGCGCGCAGCGGCGAAGACCATGCCGTCACCGCCGCGCGCGTCGACGGCGACTGGCTCATTCTCGACAATCGCAGGATGCTGCTGCTCACCGACGCGCAGACGCCGGAGCTCAAGCCGCTGATCGCGCTCGGCGAGGAAGCGCCGAAGCCGGTGCTCGTCCGCGACGTTGGTCTCGATGTGCGGTTTGCGGTGATGGCATCAGCGCTCGGCTGATCACCAGCGCCGCCACGGCTCCATGAAGGGCGGGTATGGCGCGAAGACGATCGAGGCCTGCGCGTGCCGGAATCGATCGGCATCGCGCGCGCGGTCGCAGTCCTTGCAGGGCCGCCAGCGCCGCGTGACCACCCCGGGCTGGGAATCGTAGATCGCGATCATGTCGGAGCCGCAATAGGCCTCCCCGCCGCCGCCGGACCACGAGCCGCCGAGGTCGGCCGCCTGGGAGACGGACAGCGACCCGATGACAGCAGCGACAATGATGGCGATGCGGCGGAGCATGCGCCAACGGTAATGGAGTCCGGGAAACAACCGGTTAAGCCGCGCGGCGCAAGTGCAATGAGGTGGGCCGGGAACTGGAGCGGGCGAAGGGAATCGAACCCTCGTATGCAGCTTGGGAAGCTGCCGTTCTACCATTGAACTACGCCCGCGTCGGGCCGGACCATAGCCAAAGCCCACGGAGCGCGGCAAGGGCCGTTTGTCGGCCTGCGAGCGCGTCAGGTGGCGCGGCGCCCGCTGATCATGCCCCAGATCGCCAGCACGATGATGGCGCCCACCACCGCGCCGATGAAGCCGGCCGCCTGCCCCGGCTGGTACCAGCCGATCTGCTGGCCGAGCCAGGTGGCGACGAAGGCGCCGACGATGCCGAGCACCGTGGTCAGGATGAAGCCGGACGGTTCGTTCGGCCCCGGCGAGATGAATTTGGCGACGACGCCGGCCAGGAAGCCGATGATGATGGTCCAGATGATGCTCATGAAGTCCCCCTGTGATCGGTCAGGCCCCTAACGCGTCAGGCGGAACTTGGTTTCCGCTCCGCTTCCTCCGCCGTGATTTCCCGCACCACGCGGCACGGATTGCCGGCGGCGAACATGCCGTCCGGAACGTCGCGCGACACGACGCTGCCGGCGCCGATCACCGCGCGGGCGCCGATGCGCACGCCCGGCAGGATAATGGCGCCGCCACCGATCCAGACATCGGCGCCGATCTCGATCGGCTTGCCGAACTCGGTTCTGCGGCGTTCGGCGGCATTCCACGGATGCATCGGCGTCAGGATCTGCACCGACGGCCCGATCAGCGTGAAGCTGCCGATGCGCACCGGGCAGACGTCGAGCACGACGCAGTTGAAATTGAAGAACACCCGCTCGCCGAGTTCGATATTGGCACCGTAATCGCAGAAGAACGGCGGCTGCATCCACACCGTGTCACCGCCGGCGCCGAACAGCTCCGTCACGATACGGCGCCGCGTATCGCTGTCCGCCTCGGGCGCAGCATTGAGCAACTGGCACAGGTTGCGCGCCCGCGTGCGCGCAGCGACGAGTTCGGCATCCAGCGGATCGTAAAGCTCGCCCGCCACCATCTTCTCGCGCTCGCTCATCGCCGTCTCCCGTTGACAACCAACAGGGTCAAGCCGCGGCGGATATCGAGGTTCCCCGACGGTCAGCGATGCCGAATCCGCGCGGGCGGATCAGGTGCGGAAATGCTTGGACAGCTTCAGGCTCTGCGCCTGGTAGTTCGAGCCGATGCCCTGCCCGTACAAGGTCTTCGGCAGCCCGAGCATCTTCTCGTAAACGAGGCGGCCGACGATCTGGCCGTGCTCGAGGATGAACGGCACCTCGCGCGAGCGCACTTCGAGCACCGCGCGCGAGCCTTTTCCGCCGGCGCCGGCATAGCCGAAGCCGGGATCGAAGAAGCCGGCGTAGTGCACGCGGAATTCGCCGACCAGCGGATCGAACGGCACCATCTCGGCGGCATAGGCGGGCGGCACCTGCACCGCTTCCTTCGAGGCGAGAATGTAGAACTCGTCGGGATCGAGGATCAGGCGCTGGTCGGGCCGCGCGTCGATCGGCTCCCAGAAGTCGGCGACGTCGTAGCCGCCGCGGCGCTCGACATCGATCACCGCGGTGTGGCGCTTGGCGCGGTAGCCGACGATGCCGGGCCGGCCGGCGCCGGCGATGGTGCCGGACAGATCGACGCTGACGGCGATGCCGTCACTCAAGTCCGCGCCGTCGGCGTCGACGAGACGCTCTTTCGCGTGCAGCGCCTTGAGCGCGTCGGCGTCGAGCTGGGCGCGGCCGTGACGAAAACGGATCTGCGACAACCGCGCGCCTTCGCGCACCAGCACCGGGAAGGTGCGCGGCGAAATCTCGGCATAGAGCGGGCCGGTGTAGCCGGCCTCGATGCGGTCGAAGCCGCGCATCTCGTCGGCGATGACGCGGGTGAACACGTCGAGGCGGCCGGTCGAGCTTTTCGGATTGGCG
The DNA here is from genome assembly GCA_018240595.1 of Pseudomonadota bacterium. GTDB lineage: Bacteria > Pseudomonadota > Alphaproteobacteria > Rhizobiales > Xanthobacteraceae > Pseudolabrys. The sequence continues at coordinate 58,373 of JAFEFL010000027.1, forward strand.
GACGCGGCGATGTCGGCGGGCAGCGCCAGGCTCTCGAGCAGCGGCACGATATAGACGCAGCCGGTTTCCAGCACGGCGCCGTCCGTGAGCGGGAACTGGTGCAGCGTCAGTTCCTCGATGCGGCGGGCGACCGTGGTCGAGCCCGGCAGGAACGAGGCGCGCACGCGATAGGCCACCGCACCGAGCCGGAGATCGAGGCTGGCCGGCTGGATCTGGTCGGGCGCGAACGGCTTGTCGTGCCGGATCGCGCCGTCGGCGGCGAGCCGCTCGATCATGCTGTCGGGCAGAATGCCCTTGTCGTCCCTGGAAAAAGTCAGCGCCACGCAACGATCCCCGCCGTCTCTGACCGCGATCTAACCCAACGGGCCGCTTGACGGGAAGCTTACCCAGCCGCTAAAACCCCTTTATCCCGTGGTCATTTGAGCCGGCCGGCTTGCAGCCACGTAAAACAAATCGCTAAAAGGCCGAGGACATGGTGCCCCAGGGCGATACGCCCGCTTAAAGGACATGTGTGCCCGGCCGAGGATTTTCCTCCGGCCGGTTTTTTTTTGGGCCGAGCGCGTCGCGCCCGCGCAAGGCCGAAGGAGCCGAACGATGGCGGACGACACCCAGAACTATCGCCCCGAAACCCGGCTGGTGCACGCCGGCACGCTGCGCTCGCAGTACAACGAAATGTCGGAAGCCATCTTCCTGACGCAGGGCTATCGCTACGAGAGCGCCGAGGATTGCGAGGCGCGCTTCTCCGGCAAGATCCCGGGCTATGTGTATTCGCGCTACTCCAACCCGACCATGGACATGTTCGAGAAGCGCATGGCCGCGCTCGAAGGCGCCGAGGCCGCGCGCTCGACCGTGACCGGCATGGCCGCGGTGACCAATGCGCTGATGGGCCTCGTCAAGGCCGGCGACCACATCGTCGCCGCCAAGGCGCTGTTCGGCTCGTGCCGCTGGGTGATCGAGGAGTGGCTGGCCCGCTTCGGCGTCGCCTTCACGCTGGTCGACGGCAAGGATCTCGATGCCTGGAAGAAGGCGGTGCGCAAGGAGACCAAGGTCTTCTTCATGGAGACGCCGACCAATCCGACGCTCGAGGTCTACGACATCGCCGCGGTGGCGGAGATCGCGCACGGCGCGGGCGCGAGGCTGGTCGTCGACAACGTGTTCGCCACGCCGCTGTACCAGAGCCCGCTGCAGTTAGGGGCCGATGTCGTGGTCTATTCGGCGACCAAGCACATCGACGGCCAGGGCCGCGTGCTCGGCGGCGTCATCCTCGCCAGCGAGAAGATCATCGCCGATCACTATCACAACCTGCTGCGGCAAACCGGCCCGACGCTGCCGCCGTTCAATGCCTGGGTGCTGCTCAAGGGCCTCGAGACGCTCGGCATCCGCGTCGAACGCCAGACCAAAACCGCGGCGGCCGTCGCCGACAGGCTCGCCGGCCACGACAAGCTGACGCGGCTGATCTATCCCGGCCGGGCCGATCATCCGCAGGCCGATATCGTCAGGAAGCAGATGAAGGCCGGCTCGACGCTGATCGCCTTCGAGGTCAAGGGCGGCAAGGAAGGCGCCTTCCGCTTCCTCAACGGTCTGAAGCTGACGCAGATCACCAACAATCTCGGCGACGCCAAGACACTGATCACGCATCCGATGACGACGACGCATCAGCGCCTGACGCCGGAGCAGCGCGCCGAACTCGGCATCGGCGACGGACTGGTGCGGCTGTCCTGCGGCCTCGAACATCAGGACGACATCATCGAGGACATGCTCGGCGCGCTCGACAAGGTCTGAGGCGCCGCCTGAAAAAGACGATGGCCGGACACGCCCGTGCCCGGCCATCGCAACTCCGGTTGTTCGACGTCAGCGCGTCGCAGCCGTCGCCTTGGCCGACACGATCGGCCGCTTCACCGCCTCGGCGATGGCGACGCCGAGATGATGCGCCATGCAGGCATAGCCCCAGTCGTTCATGTGCAGGCCGTCGGCGATGGTGAAAGCCGAGAACGGCATGCCGTCCTCGTTCCAGCGCTTCATCGCTTCGAACCGGCGGAACAGGCCGACGTCCTCCTGCTTCGACACCGAAGCGATGAAGTCGACCATCTGCGGCGCCAGCGGCTTGGCGATGACCTTCGGCGCGTATTGCGGATCGATGAGAATGACGTCGGCGCCGACGGCGCGGATGCGGTTGAGACCGCTGCGGATCGCCGCGCCGCGATCGGTCATCGCATGGTCGCGGATCAGCGAATTGGTGCCGAGCTGCCACAGCACAAGGTCGGGCTTCTGCGCGACGATCGCGGCATCGAAGCGCTTGAGCATGTCCGGCACTTCCTCGCCGTTCACGCCCTGATTGATCACGTTGAATTGCTGCGACGGAAACTGCGCCCGCAGTTCGACCGCAAGACGGCTCGGATAGCTCGCCGCGGGCGACGAAGCGCCGGCGCCGGCGGTCGATGACGAACCGATGGCCACGATGGTGACGGGCTGGCGCCGCTCGATCTTGCGCGCCACATGCGACAGCGAACCGCCGAGCCCCATGAGGTCGCGCGGCGTGTCGCAATTGTGTTTCGGATAAGATGGCTCCGCCGGTGCCGCGACGGGCACGATCAGAACAAATAGCACCGCAGCGAGCGATTTGGTCGCCCGGCCGGCGAGATCGAAGAGCGTCACGGTTTCATCCCCAAGGCGGCGATTCAACGTCTGTGTTGTCTGTTCTGTTTATTTATTATCGGTCGGCGGTGTCGGTTTGGCAGCCTCGAGGACGAGATCGGCCAATAAACGTCCAATACAGTCGTGGACCTTCTCAGCCATATCAAGTTTCTTGGTCGGCGAATAGAGGTCGAAGGTTCCCTGATCGGACCATGCTTTCATAAGGCTGAACCGGTCGAAGACCGGCACTTCTTGCTGCACTGCAACCCAACGCATGTTTTCGACATAGACGCCCAGGGCGATCATCGATTCCGTGCGCGGGCTGTACTGCGGGTTGATGAACATCACGTCGGCGCCCGCGGCGCGCGCCTTGCGGATGCCCTTGTCGAGCGCCTGGCTGAACTGATCCGGATCGACCGCCTGCATCGCATCGACGGTAGCCGTCTGCCATAGCATCAGCGCCGGACGCGTTTGCGCGAGTTCCGCCGGCAAAGTCTTGACCATATCGGCGGCGGTTCGCTTGGATTTCACATCGGTCGCCACGTTGACCTGCACGCCCGGCAGCTTGCGGCTGAGCGCCTGCTGCATTTTGGCGGGATAGGAATTGGGCGGGCCGTTCGGCCCCGGCAATTGCGACGAGCCCGCGCCGACGACCAGGACCGTCAGCGACTTGTCGGCGATGGCCTTTTTGACGTGATCGAGCGGGAAGGCGATGGCGAAGGGACCGCCGTCAACGCCGCATTCGGTCGGTTCTCCGGCAAAAGCCGGCGATGCCGCGCCGGCAAGCAGCGCAGCAAGGCATGCCAATACCGGCATGCCACGCCCCAGTGGACAGCCCCGGCTCATCGATCGCCCCCGGCCAAGCTCGGCTTGGCACCCTGCGCCCGGGCGGCGGCTCCGGATGCCGGGCCGCCTCCCTGACGCTCGATGACCTTATACCATGAAATGAGCCACGCTACGCCTGCCATGATCGCAATACCCGCCAGGCTGACAAGAACCTGAACCGGCACCCGGTTCGATACCTCCGTGAAAACGAAATGTCCGGCGAATGACAGAAACACGCCGAGACAGAAAATGCCGAGCGAATGCTGGCCGCAGAGAATGGCCGGCCGGAACCATGGCGACTTGAGCGCCTGCCAGTTGCGCGGCACGAGGCGCACCGTCAGCACCGCCAGCGACAGGAAGTGCAGGATGCGCAGGACGTCGAGATTGGTCTTGTCGATCGGGTAGATGAGTTCGCCGACAACGGTCGGGACGAAAGCGCCGAGCCCCGGAACATGCCAGGTCATGGCGATGAACAAGGCGAACAGCAGATAGATAATGGCCAGCGCCAGCGTGATCGGCGAATTGATCGCGCGCGACAATCGTCCGGCGCCGCCCAGCGCGCACCACGCGCCGAAGATGAAGAGGAACTGCCAGGCAAACGGATTGAACACCCACACGCCCTGCGGCCACGCCGGCAGATTCCAGTCGAACAGCCAGGACAAAGTGTAGATGCCGCCCGACGCCAGCAGCCCTGTCGTCGGCGAGCGCATCAGCAACCACAGGAACGGCACGAAGCCGATCAGCAGGACGATGTAGAGCGGCAGCACGTCCATGTTCACCGGCTTGAACTTCAGCAACATGGCCTGGATGATCGTGACATCGGGATTGTTGAGAAAGTTCAGAACGCCCATTTCTTCCGAGTACAGCGGGTTCTCGAAGGAATGCGCGATGTAGGAGATCTCGGCGAGATAGATCGCGAACAGGAAAATGTGGGCGACGTAGATCTGCCAGGAGCGCTTGAGCACCCGCGCGGCGGCGATGAGGAAGCCGTTGTGGAACATCGCCCGGCCGTACACGAAGGCGACCGTATAGCCGGAGATGAAGACGAAGATTTCGGTGGCGTCGGAGAAGCCGTAGTTGCGGATCGTGACCCAGCTCACCGCGTTGGACGGGATGTGGTCGAGGAAGATCAGCCAGAGGGCAAGCCCGCGAAACAGATCCAGACGCAGGTCACGCTCGGTCGTGGTCGGCACCATGGACGGCTTTTCTTTCCTACACCGCTTCGGCCATAATCGATCCAAACCGGGCCGGCTTCAATCGCTCGCATAGGATTAAGGCATATAGATGTATCGCGCGGTTACCCGCAAGATCGAGGTCACGGTGACGCCCCGGTATCTGTCCGAAAGGTCGTCGCCCGCCACCGGCTATTTCTTCTGGTCTTATACCATCGATATCGTCAACCGAGGCGAAGAGACGGTCCAGCTCAAGACCCGGCACTGGCGCATCACTGACGCGTTCGGCCGCCTGCAGGAGGTCAAGGGCGCCGGCGTCGTCGGCGAAGAGCCGACCCTGAAACCGGGCGAATCCTTCGAGTACACCAGCGGGGTCCCGCTGCCGACGCCGTCCGGTTTCATGGAAGGCACCTACGGCATGATCACCGCGGACGGCCGCCGCTTCGATATAGATATTCCGTTATTTTCGCTCGATACGCCGTCAAAGGGCCGCACCCTGAATTAGGCGGCGTTTACTTCGGCAGGCAGCCGGCGAAGCGGCCGAGCGCCGGGCGCGGCACGATCGCCAGCACCGCGCCGCCGGCGGCAAAGTTCTGCAGTCGCGCGACCTCGGGTTCGGCCAGCGCCACGCAGCCCGCGGTGCCGGCCGCACCGGCTTTGCGGACGTGGATGAAGATGCAGGAGCCGCCCTTGGCGGCGCGGTCGGTCGGGTAATCGACCAGCAGCCCGCGGCGATATTCCGGCACGCGCCACATGTTCTCGCCATGCACCTGCCAGCCGACCCGCGCGCGTGTCGAAATGGTGTTGTAGGCCGGCGACGACGGATCGTCGACGCAGGTGGTGCCTTCCTCGACGTGCAGATAATGCGCGCGCTTGACCGGCGCGAAGCCAAAGCTGCGGCCGATGGCGAAGAAGCCGGCCGGCGCGCGCTTGTCGCCATCGACCTTGATCGGCTCGCCCGCGGCCGCGAAATTCCTGAAGGCGTGCGACCACGCCGTGCCGTTGCGCCCGATCAAAGCGCTGACCGGCCCGCCGTCGGCTTGCCATGGCGCATTAAGCGAAGCGCGCGTGAAGCGCCGCAACGTCGCGGTGCGGCTGGACATCGTATCGGGCGTGACGAGGACGAGGTTGCGCGCGTCACGCAGCGGCGCCGGACAGGATTGCGCGAGCGCGTAAGACAACGACAAATATGCTGCGATCAAAACTCCGTTCGTCCCCGCGAAAGCGGGGACCCAGGTTTTACGCTTTCTGGGCCCCCGCTTTCGCGGGGGCGAACGGTGATTATTGGCAGGAAATGACATCATCGAGCCAGACTCCAATATCGAGAGTCGGGCCGCGTTCCGCGATCAGGCGCAAGGTTAATGCGCGCGCAGAGTTAATTCGCCTTCGCGCCAACGTCTTCCGGCTGGAACACGTAATTCGAATTGCAGAACTCGCAGGTCACCGAAATGCGGCCGTCCTCGACCATGTGGTCGCGGTCGTCCTGCGAAAAGCTCTTCAGCATCGAATGCACGGCGTCGCGCGAGCACGAGCACTGCGCCTTGACGTCCACGGCGTTGAAGACGCGCACGCCCGGCTCATGAAACAGCCGGTACGCCAGCCGCTCGCTCGACAGGTCGGGGTCGATGAGTTCGATATCCTCGACGGTCTCGAGCAGCGCCCGGCCCTGCACCCAGGCGTCGTCCTCGATCACCGGCGCGATCTCGACACCCTCGGGGGCGTCCCCGGGGTGGAGGTCGGTCTGCGCGCGCTCCTGCGACTTCGGCAGGAACTGCAGCATGACGCCGCCCGCCCGCCAGCGATGGCTGTCGGCGCCGGTGCCGGGCTTGAACTCCTCGGCGACGGCGAGCCGCACGCGGGTCGGAATCTGTTCCGAGCGCAGGAAGTATTCGTGCGCGGCGTCTTCCAGCGAGGCGCCGTCGAGCGCCACCAGACCCTGGTAACGCTGCGTGTTCTCGCCCTGATCGATGGTCATGGCGAGATGGCCCTTGCCGAGCAGGTTGGCCGAGGTGGCCTCGCCGGATGCGACCAGCGCCTCGACGCCGGGGGCGCCGAAACGGGCGCAGGCCCGCACGTGACCGGGGGTGGTGTAGTCGACCACCAGCAGGCCGACCGGACCGTCGGTCTGGGCCTGAAGAATGAAGCGGCCGTCCATCTTCAACGACGAGCCGAGCATCACGGTGAGCACGATCGCCTCGCCGAGCAGCTTGGCGACCGGCGCCGGATAAGCATGTTTCGACAGAATCTCGTCCACCATCGGGCCGAGGCGGACCAGGCGGCCGCGCAGATCGAGGCTCGCCACCTCGAACGGCGTCACCGCGTCATCGACCGAGGCGGCCGACGGGGCGCGGGAGGGGATCGAAATATCGGAGGAATGGGTCATCGGTTCGGTCATGCCAATTATGTAGCGAGCGCGAGCGAAATTGCGAGGCTCTACGGAACCGCTCGTCCCCGCGCATAGCCGCCCGAAGGACGGCGTTCTTTCAGAACGCCTATGGCGGGGCCCCAGTTCTTGGCTTTCTGAACCCCCGCTTTCGCGGGGGTGAGCGGTGATTTTGGAAGTCGCCTTAAGCGTCTTCGGCGTGCAGGCACCAGGCGAGCAGGCCCTTCTGGGCGTGCAGGCGGTTCTCGGCCTCGTCGAACACCACCGACTGCGGCCCGTCCATCACCTCGTCGGTGACTTCCTCGCCGCGGTGCGCCGGCAGGCAGTGCATGAACAGCGCGTCCGGCTTGGCCTTGGCCATCAGGGCGGAGTTGACCTGATAGGGCTTGAGGATGTTGTGGCGGTGCTGCGCCTCGCGATCGCCCATCGACACCCAGGTGTCGGTGAAGACGCAATCGGCGCCCTCGACCGCGGCTTCCGGATCGTCGCCGACCTTGACGTTGGCGCCGGACGACTTGACCCAGTCCATCAGCCACTTCTTCGGCTTCAGTTCCGCCGGACAGGCGACGCGCAGTTCGAAATCGAAACGCTCGGCGGCGTGCATCAGCGACGCCAGCACGTTGTTGGCGTCGCCGGTCCAGGCGATCTTGCGCCCGGCGATCGGGCCGCGATGCTCCTCGAAGGTCATGACGTCGGCCAGCACCTGGCAGGGATGCGAGCGGCGCGTCAGGCCGTTGATCACCGGCACGGTGGCGTATTTCGCGATCTCGGCGACCGACTCGTGATCGAGCGTACGGATCATGATGGCGTCGACGAAGCGCGACAGCACGCGCGCGGTATCGGCCAGCGTCTCGCCGCGGCCGAGCTGCATTTCCTGCGACGTCAGCATGATGGCTTCGCCGCCGAGCTGACGCATGCCGACATCGAACGACACGCGCGTACGGGTCGACGGCTTGTCGAAGATCATGGCGAGCGTCTTGCCCTCGAGGGGCTTCGGCCCTTCGCCGCGCTTCTGCCGCGCCTTGATGGCGCGGCTGTGCGTGATCATCTCCTTCAGCGTCGGCTTCGGGATGTCGGTGAGATCGAGGAAGTGACGGATATCGCCGCTCATGCCACGGCCCCCTGCTTGGCCGCCGGGTCGCCCTGGCGCGGATGTGCCTGGGCGAGCCTGGCGCAGGCGTGCTCGATGCGCTTGACCGCTTCGCCGATCTCCTCGTCGCTGATGATGAGCGGCGGCAAGAGACGCACGACGTTGTCGCCGGCGGCCACCGTGATCATCTGCTCGTTGCGCAATTCGTCGACCATTTCGCCGACCGGCGGCACCATGCGCAGGCCCATCAGCAGGCCCTCGCCGCGCACTTCGGCGACCACCGACGGGAAACGGTCGCGGATCTCGGCAAGCCGCTGCTTGAACAACAGGCCCTTGCGCTTGACCTCGTCGAGGAAGGCGCGATCGGCGACGATGTCGAGCACGGCATTGGCCGCCGCCATGGCGAGCTGGTTGCCGCCGAAGGTCGAGCCATGGGTGCCCGGTGTCATGCCCTTGGCCGCTTCCGCGGTGGCGAGGCAGGCGCCGATCGGAAAACCGCCGCCGAGCGCCTTGGCCAGCCCCATGATGTCGGGCGTGACGCCGGTGTGCTGATAGGCGAACAGATCGCCGGTGCGGCCGATACCGGTCTGCACTTCGTCGAAGATCAGCAGCAGGCCGTTGTCGTCGCACAATTTCCGAAGTGCGCGCAGGAATTCATGGGAAACGACGCGCACGCCGCCCTCGCCCATCACCGGCTCGGCGATGATCGCCGCGGTCTCCGGCGTGATCGCCTTCTTCACCGCCTCGATGTCGCCGAACGGCAGTTGGTCGAAGCCCGGCATGTTGGGACCGAAGCCTTCGAGATACTTCTTGTTGCCGGTCGCCGACAGCGCCGCGAGCGTGCGGCCGTGGAAGGCACCTTCGAAGGTGATGATGCGGTTACGCTCCGGCTTGCCGGACACGTACTGATACTTCCGCGCCATCTTGATGCAGCACTCCATGGCCTCGGTGCCGGAGTTCTGGAAGAACACGTAGTCGGCGAACGAAAGCTCGCAGAGCCGCTCGGCCAGCCGCTCGCCTTCCGGAATGCGGTACAGGTTCGAGGTGTGCCAGAGCTTGCCGGCCTGCGCGGTAATCGCCGCGACCATGTGCGGATGCGCATGGCCGAGCGCGTTCACGGCGACGCCGGAGGTGAAGTCGAGAAAGCGGCGGCCGTCGGTCGCGGTCAGCCAGACACCGTCGCCCCGCTCAAAAGCGAGGTCGACACGGGCATAGGTCGGCAACAGATGCGAGCTCACGGCCAGTCTCTTTCATCGACACGAAAATCACGACGCACGGTGCAGCGAACGGGAAAACGAAAACGACCCCGGACAATTGCCGAGGCGTTTCAACATCTTCGCCGAAGACCGTCCGCCGGCGGCCCGCGGGCCGAATTCCATTGGACTGAAGCGTTTTCCCGGCCGGCTGCGCCCGAAACGAAATGTGCCGCCTCGCCGGGCGGCACTTCAACCATTCTAGGCCAGGTCGGCCCCAAGTCAACCAAAGCAAGGAACCGATTCGGGCGACTCAATTTCACCGCAACTGCGGATTCTAAAGGAAAACCTGTTGGTAGATGGGGTTCGGCCGGTTGCAAATGCTTGCGGCAGAGTCAACCCATAGTGTAGTTTTTTGGTCAAGCGATACGACATGTCGTGCGTATCGACGCCAAATTCTGGTTCATCCCTGGAGCGTAACACGTTCGGGCACGGAAACCCGTGCCGGACGACGGGGGTGGATTCTATCTGAAGCCGGGACTGAGGGGACCGCCCAAATGAGCTGGACCGACGAGAGGGTCGAACTCTTGAAAAAACTGTGGTCTGACGGCCTTTCGGCCAGCCAGATCGCGGCAGAACTGGGCGGAATTACGCGAAACGCCGTCATCGGCAAGGTGCACCGTTTGGGCCTGTCGGGCCGGGCCAAGAGCCCCTCGACCACGGCGCCGCGGCCGCGCAAGGCGCGCACCTCCGGTCACATGATCCGGGTGCAGCGGCCGCAGGTCCGCGGCAACACCGCGCTGGCCTATGACTACGAGGTCGAGCCCGAGCCCGAACTGCTGGAAATCCCGGTCGAGCAGCGCAAGACCCTGCTGCAGCTCAGCGAGCGCACCTGCCACTGGCCGGTGGGCGATCCGTCGGGCCCGGATTTCTTCTTCTGCGGCGGCGAAAGCGCCGAAGATCAGCCCTATTGCAGCTTCCACTGCCGCGTCGCCTATCAGCCGGCCAATGACCGGCGCCGCAACAAGCCGGCATTCCGCAACTAGGCACACCGCCATCGCGACATCCGAAGCCGGGGCGCAAGCTCCGGCTTTTTTGTTTCTTCCTTTACCCCTCCCCGTCTTCGGGGCCGGGTGGAGCGCCGCGAAGCACCCAATTTGTGCACCTTGCGGCGCGGCCCCTCCTCGCGATCGTAGTCCCCGCCAAGTGCGCGAAGTGAACGCGAACGGGGAGGACGACGGCCTCAATCGCAATCAGGCGGACACCGCGCTGATGCTGACCCAGTAGCCGTCGGGATCGCGCAGCGAGAACTCCATCGTCCCGGTGTTCGTATTGACGTGCGGCCCTTCGGCAAGCGGCGCGCCGAGCCCCCGCGCACGCGACAGGCATGTGTCGAAATCGTCGACGCGAAAGAACAGCAGGAGGCCATTGCCGGGCGTCGCTGCTTCCGCGCTTGTCAGAGTTGGATGCCCGTGCGCGCCCCAGGCGTGCAGACAAAGCAGCACCGTGCCGTCGGTATCGCAGATCTGGCCGAAGTCGTCGTGCGCCGGCGGCGTCGCCGGCAACCCCAACAGCGACTGGTACCACCGCAAACTCGCGGCGACGTCGGCGACGCCGATGATCGTCCATAAGCGCGTCATGGCCGCGACGATATCGGGCCGCGCCGCCGGGTGAAAGCCTCAGCTCGCGATGCGGCCGAAGCGGTCGTCGAGCGCGTAGCCGGCGCCGCGCACGGTGCGGATCGGGTCGGCGAGCTGGCCGCGGTTGATCGCCTTGCGCAGGCGGCCGACGTGCACGTCGACGGTGCGCTCGTCGATATAGATGTCGGAACCCCAGACGCCGTCGAGCAACTGCTCGCGCGAGAACACGCGGCCGGGCCGCTCCATCAGGAACTCGAGCAAGCGATATTCGGTCGGCCCGAGATCGATGGCCTTGCCGTTGCGCGATACGCGCTTCTTCTCGCGGTCGAGCTCGATGTCGCCGATGTTGAGCACGGTGGCGACTCGGTCGGGATGCGCTCGGCGCAGCAGCGCCCGCACCCGCGCCAGCAGTTCCGGCACCGAAAACGGCTTGACGATGTAATCGTCGGCGCCGGTGGCGAGGCCGCGGATCTTCTCGCTCTCCTCGCCGCGCGCGGTGAGCATGATGATCGGCAGTTGCTGGGTTTCCGGCCGGGCGCGCAGGCGCCGGCACAGTTCGATGCCGGACAGGCCGGGCAGCATCCAGTCGAGCACGACGAGGTCCGGCGCGCTTTCCTTGAGCTTGGTGTCGGCCTCGTCGCCGCGCGCGGCGGTCTCGACCTCGTAACCTTCCTTCTCCAGATTGTAGACGAGGAGCATCGTCAGCGGCTCCTCGTCTTCGACGATCAGGATGCGGGCGCTCATGGATCAGGCCTTCAGCTGCTCATCCCCGCCAGCGCGGAGATTTCGGTGTCGCCCTTGGGGCGGCGCTCGGTGATCGGACGGCCGTCGACGATGTAGTGCACGGTTTCGGCGATATTGGTGGCGTGGTCGCCCATGCGCTCGATGTTCTTGGCGCAGAACATCAGATGGATGCAGAAGGTGATGTTGCGCGGATCTTCCATCATGTAGGTGAGCAATTCGCGGAACACCGAAGTGCAGACCGCGTCGATCTCCTCGTCGCCGCGCCACACCGCCATCGCCTTGTTGTCGTCGCGGTGCGCATAGGCATCGAGCACGGCCTTGAGCTGCTCGAGCACGAGGTCGGTCATGTGCTCGACGCCGCGGATCAGCTTCGGCGGCGGGAATTCGGCGTTCAGCGCGATGACGCGCTTGGCGATGTTCTTGGCGAGATCGCCGATGCGCTCGAGATCGTTGGCAAGACGCAGCGCGCCGACGATGGCGCGCAGGTCCACCGCCATCGGCTGGCGCCGGGCGATGGTGAGAACCGCCTTCTCCTCGATCTCGCGCTGCAGGTTGTCGATGCTGACGTCGGCGGCGGTGACGCGCTGGGCCATCGTGGTGTCGCGCTTGGCCAGCGCGTCCACGGCATCGGCGACCTGCTTTTCGGCGAGCCCGCCCATTTCGGCGACCATCCGCGACAGATCCTGGAGATCGACGTCGAAGGCCTTGGCGGTGTGCTGCTCGTTCATGGTGCTATTCCCTCAATCTGTCCGGCGACGAGGCTAACCAAAGCGACCGGTGATGTAGTCCTGGGTGCGGCGATCGTTCGGCGCGGTGAAGATCTTGGTGGTTTCGCCGTATTCGACCAGTTCGCCGAGATACATGAAGGCGGTGAAGTCGGAGACGCGCGCCGCCTGCTGCATGTTATGGGTGACGATGGCGATCGTGTAGTCTTCCTTCAGCTCGTCGATGAGCTCCTCGATCTTGGCGGTCGAGATCGGATCGAGCGCCGAGCACGGCTCGTCGAACAGGATGACCTCCGGGCGCACCGCCACGGTGCGGGCGATGCAGAGGCGCTGCTGCTGGCCGCCCGACAGCGACTGGCCGTTGGCGCCGAGCTTGTCCTTGACCTCGGTCCACAGCGCGGCGCGCTCAAGCGCGTGCTGCACGCGGCCGTCGAGTTCGGACTTGGGCAGCTTCTCGTAGAGGCGGATGCCGAAGGCGATGTTCTCGTAGATCGTCATCGGGAACGGTGTCGGCTTCTGGAACACCATGCCGACCTTGGCGCGCAGCAGGTTGAGATCCTGCGACGGCGACAGGATGTCCTCGTTGTCGAGCCGCACCGTGCCGGTGGCGCGCTGGTTCGGATAGAGGTCGTACATGCGGTTGAGGATGCGCAGCAGGGTCGACTTGCCGCAGCCCGACGGGCCGATGAAGGCCGTCACCTTGCCCTGATAGAGCGAGACGTTGATGTTCTTCAGCGCGCGATGATCGCCGTAGAAGAAATCGAGATTCTGCACGGTGATCTTCTCGACCAGACCTTCGGTCGAGGCGACGGTGTTGCTGACGGTCGGTACGGTAAAGTTGGCCATCGTCATGATTTCTTACTCTGTCCACCGAGGTAACGGGCGATGATGCTGAGACCCAGCACCGCCAAAGTGATGATCAAGGCGCCGGTCCAGGCCAGCTCCTGCCAGTCCTTGTAGGGGCTGAGCGCGAACTGGAAGATGACGACCGGCAGGCTCGAGACCGGAGCATTCAGATTGGTGCTCCAGAACTGGTTGTTGAGCGCGGTGAACAGCAAGGGCGCGGTTTCACCGGAAATTCGCGCCACCGCGAGCAGCACGCCGGTGATCATGCCGGCCCGGGCGGCGCGATAGGCCACCTTCTGGATCATCTTCGACCGCGGCAGGCCGATCGACGCTGCCGCCTCACGTAAGGTGTCCGGCACCAACGTCAACATATCTTCGGTGGTGCGCACCACCACCGGCACGACGATGACGGCCAGCGCCACGGCGCCGGCCCAGCCGGAGAAGTGGCCCATCTGCGCCACCATGATCTCGTAAACGAACAGGCCGACCACGATCGACGGCGCCGAGAGCAGAATGTCATTGATGAAGCGCACCACGGTCGACAGCTTGTCGTAGCGGCCGTATTCGGCGAGGTAGGTGCCGGCGAGGACGCCGAGCGGCGTCCCGATGATGACGGCAAGGAAGGTCATCACCAGGCTGCCGGCGATGGCGTTGAGCAGGCCGCCGGCCGAGCCGGGCGGCGGCGTCATTTCAGTGAAGACCTTCAGCGACAGGCCGCTGAAGCCTTCCCAGAACAGCACGATCAGGATGAGCGCGAGCCACAGCAGCCCGAAGCCGGTCGCCGCATAGGCGACCGCCATGGTGATGAAGTTCTTGCGACGGCGCGCGGCGTAGATCGGCGTCGACGGCGTGATGGTGGTGGGGCCGGCCATGGCTTACTTCCCCAAGTCTACTTGCCCAGCCGGGCGTTGAGGCGCATCAGCATCAGTCGCGCCGCCGCCAGGACGATGAAGGTGATGATGAACAGGATGAGGCCGAGCGCGATCAGCGACGAGGTGTAGATGTCGCCGACGGCTTCAGTGAATTCGTTGGCGATGGTGGCGGAGATCGTGGTGCCGGGCGCCAGGATCGAGCCGGAAATGCGGTGCGCGTTGCCGATGACGAAGGTCACCGCCATGGTCTCGCCCAGCGCCCGGCCGAGGCCGAGCATGACGCCGCCGATGACGCCGACGCGGGTGAAGGGCAGGACGACGTTGCGCGCCACTTCCCAGGTGGTGCAGCCGAGACCATAGGCGGCCTCCTTGAGCACCGGCGGCACCGCCTCGAACACGTCGCGCGAGATCGAGGTGATGAAGGGCAGCACCATGATGGCGAGGATGAGCCCGGCGGTGAGCACGCCGATGCCGTAAGGCGGGCCGGCGAACATTTCGTTCAGGATCGGGATCGGCCCGAACACCGTGATCAGGAACGGCTGGACGTGCTGCTGCAGGAACGGCGCGAACACGAACAGGCCCCAGATGCCGTAGATGATCGACGGGATGCCGGCGAGCAGCTCGATGGCGATGCCGATCGGGCGGCGCAGGAACATCGGGCACAGTTCGGTGAGGAACATGGCGATGAACAGGCCGACCGGCACGGCGATCAGCATGGCGATGATGGAGGTGACGATGGTGCCGTAGATCGGCGCGATGGCGCCGAACTTTTCCGTTACCGGATTCCAGCTTTCATCGACGAGAAATTCGAAGCCGAACTGGCGCAGCGCCGGCCACGAGCCGTGGATCAGCGAGATGATGATGCCCGAGAGGATGATGAGCACCGCGATGGCGGCAGCCCGGGTCAGAAATTTGAACGAGACGTCGCTGAAGCGCAGCTTGTTGAGAACCTTGGCGCGGTCGGATGACGCCGTCTCTGTCATCGCGCCGCCGGCCGGATACGCTACGTCAACCACGGGCTTCCTCCCGGAAGAAGTCATTCGGCTCTCCTCGCGGTCTTGCGCCCGATGGGCGGACGAACCCGGTTTCGGAGGGCCACTGAAGCGGCCTTAAGGCCGCGAGACAAGTCGTCAGTTGCAGGCTGTGGGCAAACGAAGGGAAGCCGGAAAAGGGCGCCAGACCAATGTCTTGCCTGGCGCCCATCCCGGTATCGTGGCGGATTACATCGCCTTGACTTCGTGCTTCCACTTTTCCTGGATCAGCTTCACGACGCTGTCCGGCATCGGCACGTAGTCCAGTTCTTCAGCCATCTTGTCGCCGTTCTGGTAGGCCCAGCCGAAGAACTTGAGCGCTTCGGCGGCCGCGGCGGCATCCTTCGGTTCCTTCGGGATCAGGATGAAGGTCGCGCCGGCGATCGGCCAGGACTTGGCGCCCGGTTCGTCGGTCAAGATCTGGTAGAAGCCCGGCGCGTTGGCCCAGTCGGCACCCGCGGCGGCAGCCATGATCGATTCCGCGTCAGCGGTAACCGTCTTGCCGTCCTTGTTGACCATCTTGGTGGTGGTCAGCTTGTTCTGCTTGGCATAGGCGGTTTCGACGTAGCCGATGGCACCCTTGGTGTTGGCGACGTTGTTGGCGACGCCTTCGTTGCCCTTGGCGCCGATACCGGCCGGCCACTGCACCGCGGTGCTGCTGCCAACCTTCGACTTCCAGTCGCCGCTCACCTTCGACAGATAGTTCGTGAAGATGAAGGTCGTGCCCGAGCCGTCCGAACGATGCACGAGGGCGATCGCCTGGTCCGGCAGCTTGGCGTTCGGATTGAGCTTCACGAGCGCCGGGTCGTTCCACTTCTTGATGTCGCCGAGGAAGATCTTGGCGAGCGTCGGGCCGTCGATCGTCAGATCGCCGCTCTTGACGCCGTCGAGATTGACGACCGGCACGATGCCGCCCATCACGGTCGGGAACTGGATGACGCCGATCTTGTCGAGTTCGGCCGGCTGCAGCGGCATGTCCGACGCGCCGAAGGTCACGGTACGGGCGGTGATCTGCTTGATGCCGCCGCCGGAACCGATCGACTGATAGTTCAGACCGTTGCCGGTTTCCTTCTTATAGGCGTCGGCCCATTTGGCATAAATCGGATAGGGGAAGGTCGCGCCGGCACCCGAGATGTCGGCGGCAATGGCCGGAAGCGACACGGCGGCGGCGACGAGGCCGGCGGCTGCCATTACGGTCCAGTGTTTCAAGGGATCTCTCCATGTTTGCGGCCAAGGCGAGGGGTCCCAACGACCCCGCGCAGTTGCATCGCCCGACAATGGGCGGCCGCTGTTGTTTTCAACGCACTCCAGGCTGGCTCGGAGCCCTCAAGTCTTGCTGTGCGCTAGCTCAAAGTTTCCCGAACCCGCGGCCAGCGTTAGGGGCCGCGTGTCATCGTTTTATGAACCTTCCATGACAACCAGATGACATGGCAGGCCATTGAAATATAACGGAAATTTCAGGGTAGTGGGGCGGCTGCTGTGTGTAGTGGCAGGTGCATTGTGAAGGTCGCGCCCTGCCCCAAAACGCTCTCGATCGAGACCCGGCCGCCGTGGCGGTTGAGCACATGCTTGACCAGCGCCAGTCCCAGCCCGGTGCCGCCCTGCGAGCGGCTGTCGGCAACGTCGACCCGGTAGAAGCGCTCGGTCAGCCGCGGCAGATGTTCCGGCGCGATACCGGGGCCGAAGTCGCGGATGGCAATGCGCGCTTCCGGCGCGCCGGCCCGCGTCTGCGCCCGCGACAATGTGACATCGACGCGCTTGCCCGCGGCGCCGTACTTGAGCGCGTTCTCGACGAGGTTCTCCAGCGCCCGGATCAGTTCGTCGCGGTCGCCGAGCACCATGACCGGGTCGGTCGGCACGCCGACCCTGATCTCGACCTGGCGGTCGCGCGCCAAAGTCTGCAGGCCATCGGCGACTTGCCGCACCAGCGGCGCAAGATCGACCGAAGTCGACGGCGGCCGGTGGGCGTTGAGCTCGATGCGCGACAGCGACAACAGGTCGTCGATCAGGCGCGCCATGCGCGCCGCCTGCTGCTGCATGATGGCGAGGAATTTTTCGCGCGCCGCCACGTCGTTCTTCGCCGGGCCCTGCAGCGTCTCGATGAAGCCGAGCAGCGCCGCGAGCGGCGTGCGCAGTTCGTGGCTGGCATTGGCGATGAAGTCGGCGCGCATTTCCTCGACGCGGCGCAGCGGCGTGAGGTCGTTGAAGGTCATCAGAAGGAGTTCGGCCTGCGTGCCGTCGGTCTCGGGCAAGGTCACCGGCGTGACGAAAGCCTCGAACCAGCGGTCGAGCGGCACGCGTTCGAAGAATTCGACGCGCTGCTGCTCGCGCCGGCGGCCGGCGCGGCGGATGGCATCGACCAGTTCAGGCATGCGCAGCGCGATCAGCGCCGGTTCGCCGCTGCGCAAGGCCGGCGCGACGCCGCGCGCCGCGGCATTGAAGGTGATAACGCGGCCCTCGCGGTCAAGGACGATGGCCGGCTGCGGCAGGCCGCCGATCAGCGCTTCGATGAGCCGGGCGCGGCGCGCCGGATTGCCGCGCTTCTGCGGCGACGGCGCCGGCGCCGGCACGCCGGCGTCATCATCGGCCTCGCCTTCGTTACGGCCGATCAGCGCGCGCAAGGCGCCGCGCCAGCCGCCGCGCGTGTCCTTGTCGTTGCCGTCGTTGTCATTGGTCATCGTGCACTGCCGCGCTCCGCCGACCGGCGCGCTGTCCGAACCTTATCCGGCCCTGGATTTTCGATTGTCACCGTCCTTGTCAAGCTCGGTCCGGATCGGATCGATGACGCTCTGCACCGGATGCAGGTCGAGCTTGGGCCGCGCGCCGCGCAGGTTGAGCCATAATTCGCGGATGCCGAGCACGACGACGGCGATGGCGAAGGGCACAAGATAATACAGCACCCTGAACAGCAGCAGCCCTGCGAGCAGCTCTTCCTTGTTGAATTCCCACAGCGCCACCAGCATCGCGGCGTCGAACACGCCGAGCCCGCCGGGCGCGTGACTGGCGAAGCCGAGCAAGGTCGCCGTGACGAAGATGACGGCGAGCGTCACGAAATCGACATGCGGCGCCGCCGGCACCAGCATGTACATGGCCAGAGCACAGCTCATCAGGTCGAAGATGCCAAGCGTGATCTGCAATAGCGTCGACGGTCCGTTGGGCAGATGCACGGTCCAGCCGCCGCGGCCGATCTCGCGCGGCGCAACGAACACCCAGGCGACATAGCTGGCGAGCACGGCGAGCAGGCCGAGGCCGATGATGCGGTTGGCGAGATGGCCGAGCTGGTCGATAGCGCCAGCGGCGGAGGGATGAATGGTGACGCCGATGCCCAGCACGGTCACGTTGCCGAGCCAGAAGGTGAGCCCGGCGATGAAGCAGATCTTGGCGACATCGACGGCGTCGAGGCCGTACATCGAATAGATGCGGTAGCGCACCGCGCCACCGGTGAAGACAGTGGCGCCGATATTGTGGCCGATCGAGTAGCTGGTAAAGCCGGCGAGCGCGGCGATGCGGTACGGAATGTCGCGGCGGCCGATGGCGCGCAGCGCGAACCAGTCATAGAAGGTGAGCGTGAAGTAGCCGACGGCGACAAAACCGGCGGCAATGGCGACGTTGCGGATATTGGTCGCCTGGATCGCCGCCCAGACCTCGCGGACGTCGATCTTGTGCAGCATGCGGTACAGCACCGTCACGGCCACGGCGATGATCGCGATACTGAGCAGAAAGCCCAGCCTGTTCCAGCCAACGTAACGGTCGAAAAGACGCGCCATGGCGCGCAGGGCCTTCAGCATTGTTTCTCCGCGGCAAGACAACACATGGCGGCGACCGTTGTTCGTTGCCGATGCCGGAATGCAACGCTCATGGGCAAGTCTGCCTCATTCTCGCCACCCCCTCGTCGGCCCGAGCCGTTCCGTAGCAGAACTGAACCGATGGCGCGAGAGCGCACGAAACCCCGGCTTCGTCTAGCGAAGCCGGGGTCGGTGGGCCGTCATGAAGACCTCAGTCGCATACCGTCATGCGGCGCCAGCGCTTGCCGTACGGCGTGTCGACCAGGCGGCGGACGACGTAGCAGTCCGGACCGGCGTAGTAGGCGGGCGCGTACAGACCGAAGCCGAAGCCGCCGTGCCAGCCGTGATGACCGTGGTGGCCGTGCCAGCCGCCGGCGGAGGCGGTGGTGGGCGACAGAGCGGCGGCAGCGATCACAGCGGTGGCGCCGAGGGCGATGGTGAGCTTGCGGATCATGTGACTCTCCTGGGGTTGGGCGTTTCGGGGGATGTGCCTCTCACATCCTGACCGTGGGTCGCGGCCGCCCCGGAAAAGGTTCAAGGATTTTTCAACAGCTTCGCCCCGCTCGGCTTAACATTCTGATTTGGAATAGCTTTTTTACGAAAAATTGGCTGTGCCGGAAGCTTTGGATGGCGGCGGCTCCCCGCCTGTGGCCGGATTGGCCAAGTGACACCATGTCGGCCCCGCCGACCCGGACGTGCCCGCGATCACATTTTTCGCGACGCGGCTCCGATAGCTTGAACCGAACGGCCGGCGGCCGCGACCCATGTTCAGGTTACGCCAGCGATGCAAACGACCCCAGACGAGGTTCTGATCGCGAGGATCGCCGGCGGCGACCGACTGGCCATGCAGGTGCTTTTCGCGCGGCACCACGTGCGCGCCTACCGCTTCGTGTTGCGGCTGGTGCGCAACGAGGCCACCGCCGAGGACCTCATCAGCGAGGTCTTCCTCGACGTGTGGCGGCAGGCCGGTCAATTCGAGGGCCGCGCCGCGGTGTCCACCTGGATTCTGGGCATCGCTCGCTTCAAGGCGCTGTCGGCGATGCGCAAGCGCTCCGAGGCGGAACTGGACGACGAAACGGCGGCGGCGATCGAGGATCACGCCGACAATCCGGAGACGGCGCTGGCGAAGAAGGACAAGGGTTCGCAGCTCAGACAGGCCTTGTCGAAGCTGTCGAACGAGCATCGCGAGATCATCGACCTCGTCTACTACCACGAGAAGTCGGTGGAAGAAGTGGCCGGGATCGTCGGCATCCCGGAAGCGACCGTGAAGACGCGCATGTTCTACGCGCGGAAGAAATTATCGGAGCTCCTCAAGGAGCAGGGAATCGATCGAGGCTGGCCATGACATCGAGACCGACAGGCAAAGACGAAGAAACCGACATCGAGTTTCTTTTGCCGTGGCACGCGGCCGGCACGCTCGGCCCGCGCGAGGCGCGCCGCGTCGAGGAGGCGCTGAAGAGCGATCCGGAGATCGCGCGGCGCTACGCGCTGGTGCGCGAGGAGCTCGGCGAGACCATCGGCCTCAATGAAAGCCTCGGCGCGCCGTCGGGGCGCATCATGAGCGACCTGTTCGCGAAGATCGACGCCGAGCCGCAGCGCCACGCCGCCGCCGCGCCCGGCCTTGCCGCACGTATCGCCGAATTCTTCGCCGGCCTGACGCCGCGCACGCTCGCTTATGCCAGCGGCGCCGCCGTGATCGCCATCCTGCTGCAGGCCGGCATCATCGGCGGCATCATGCTCAAGCAGCCCGGCGGTACATATGAAACCGCCTCGGCGCCGGGCGCGCCAAGCGCCAGCGGCAGCTTCGCCCTCATCCGCTTCGCGCCGCAGGCCAGCCAGGACGACGTCACGAAGTTCCTGGCGGCGAACAAGCTGAGCATCGTCGCCGGCCCGATGAATGGCGGCCTCTATCGCGTGAAGATCGCGACCGAAAAACTGCCGCAGGCCGACGCCGCCGCACGCATCCAGCAACTGCAGGGCGACAAGATCATCGGCTTCATCGCCGCGTCGCCATAAGGAGGACCGTCATGCTCAAACGGATCGTCCCGTCGTGCCTTGTCGTGCTGGCCGTACTCGCGGCCGCGCCGCTGCTGTCCGATGCCGCACAGGCGCAGAAGATGAATGCGCGCAGCGTCGCGCCAACGCCGCCGTCGGTCGGCGGCGGCATGCCCGGCAGCCGCGGCGGTGGTGGTGGTGGCGGCTACCGAGGTCCCGGCTGGGGCGCGGTCATCCCCGGCATCATCATGACGGTGCCGCAGCTCATGCAGCCGCGCGGCGATGTCGTTTACGAGGACGATTACGGCGACGACCCCCCGCGGCGCCGGCCGCCGCAGCGCGCCGCGCGCGCCGGCCGTCCGAGCGGTGTGCCGCCGGCGAGCGAACGCCGTTATGTGCCCGACGAGGTCGTCATCGAATTGCGCAACAACATCGCACCGGCGCAGGTCGATGCGTTGCAGCGCCGTCATCGCTTGGCGCGGCTGGAATCGCAGCCGCATCAGCTGACCGGCACCACGCTCTACCGCTGGCGCATTCCCGACCGCCGCTCGGTGCCGCAGGTGGTACGCGAACTGGAGCGCGACAATGTCGTGGCATCGGTGCAGCCGAACTATGTCTATACGTTGCAGGACGACGCGGCGAAGCCGGCCGGCGATCCGGCGCAATACGAAGTCGCCAAGCTGCGGCTGACGCAGGCGCACCAGATCGTCGACGGCGCCGACATCGTGGTGGCGGTGATCGACTCCGGCGTCGATGCCGCGCATCCCGAACTGACCGACAGCGTCGTCGAAAGCTTCAATGCCGCATCGACGCCGATGGCGCCGCACGCTCACGGCACCTCGATCGCCGCGCTGATCGCCGGCCACGGCAAGCTGATCGGCGCTGCGCCGAAAGCGCGCCTGCTCGCCATTCGCGCCTTCGATCCGAACGGCGGCAGCGCCGACGGCACGACCTTCGCCATCCTCAAGGGTCTCGACTGGGCGGCCGCGCAGAAGGCGCGCATCATCAACATGAGCTTTGCCGGGCCGAACGATCCGGCGATGCAGCGCAGCCTCGCCGCCGCGCACAAGCGCGGCATCGTCCTGATCGCCGCCGCCGGCAATGCCGGGCCGAAATCGCCGCCGCTCTATCCCGCCGCCGATCCGAACGTCATCGCGGTGTCGGCGACCGGCGCCGACGACAAAGTGTTCGCGCTGTCGAACCGCGGCCCGCATATCGCCATCGCCGCGCCGGGCGACCAGCTCCTCGTCGCGGTACCGGGCGGCTACGAGGTCTCGTCGGGCACCTCTTACTCGGCTGCCGAAATCAGCGGCGTCATGGCGCTGATGCTCGAGCGCGATCCGAAGCTGACGCCGGCGCAAGCGCTGCGGCGGCTGCAGGCAACCGCGCGCGATCTCGGGCCGAAAGGCCGCGACAGCGAGTTTGGCGCCGGGCTGGCGGATGCCTTTGCCGCCGTCGGCGCCCCGGCCGGCGCGGCGGCCGACGGTACGGTCCCGGCCACACCGGTCAAGGCCGGCATGCGCTGAGTCGCGTTCGGGGACTTGCCCTCCGCCGCGACAGGCCCCAAGTGTCGCGGCGGATGCCTTGACCCGACGGAGCCGCCTTGACCACCGACCAGCCGATGATGCCCTTGCGCGTCGCGCGCAACGACCGGATCGCCGACGGCATCAATCTTTTCGAATTCCGCGCGCCCGACGGCGCGGCGCTGCCGGAATTCTCCGCCGGCGCGCATATCGCCATCCGTGTGCCGAGCGGCGCCATCCGTAAGTATTCGCTATGCAACGACCCGGCCGAGCGCGATCGATACCAGATCGCGGTGAAGCGCGAAGTCGGCGGCCGCGGCGGCTCGATCGACCTCATCGACAACGTCAAGGCCGGCGACACCGTGATGGTGTCGGCGCCGGTCAACGACTTCGGCCTGCCGCCGCGCGCCACCGACTTCCTGTTCATCGCCGGCGGCATCGGCATCACGCCGATGCTGGCGATGATCCGCCAGGTGAAGGCGGCCGGCAAGCGCTTCCGCCTCTATTACTGCTCGCGCTCGCCGGAGACGACGGCGTTCAAGGAGGAATTGAGCGCACCGGGCATCAAGGAGTTCGTCACCATCCATTACGACAACGGCGATCCGTCCTGCTCGCTCGACCTCAAGCCGATCCTCAAGGAACGGCAGAACCGCGAGCATCTCTACTGCTGCGGGCCGCGGCCGCTGATGGAAGCCGTGCGCGCCATGACCGATCACTGGTCGCCGACCGCGGTGCATTTCGAGGCCTTCAGCGACGCCGACACGCACAAGGCCGGCGACAAGCCGTTCCGCGTGCATCTGGCGAAGACCGGCACGACGCTCGAGGTGCCGGCCGACAAGACCATTCTCGAAGTGCTGCGCGCCGCCGGGCTCGAGGTGCCGAGTTCGTGCGAGACCGGCACCTGCGGCACCTGCCGCACGCATTACTCGGGCGGCGAAGCCGACCACCGCGACCTGGTGCTGGCCGAGCACGAGAAGGCCGACACCATCATGATCTGCGTGTCGCGCGCCAAGGGCGACGAGCTTACGCTGGAGAGGTAGTCTACTCCTGGATGGTCCGCAGATACGCCACCACCGCGTCGGCGTCGTCTTCGCCGAAGCGGAATTCCGGCATGTCGGGATGTGACGACGCGATGCCGCGCGTCAGGTAGCGGGCGAACTTATCGAGGTCGTAGCTCTGCCCGATGATGCGGAACGGCGGCGCGGCCTTCAGCGGGCTGACATCGATCTTGCCGATGGCATGACAGCGCGCACAGTTCCCTTGCAGCAGCGCGCGGCCGCGTTCGGCCGGATCCTGGGCGCGGGTGTCCATCGCCGGGAAGGAACCCAGCAGCACGAGGCCTACGATGATGCTTCGTCCGGTGTTCATCGGACGATCATCTAGCATGAATCGTGCCGCCCGCTTTGACCTTTGTCAGGCGGGCGGCACCAGGGCTCGCGAATCCTTCAGCACAGACGATCGGCGAGCCTGCGAAACGCCGCAAGCTGGTCCGGTAGCAGGTCGCGCTTGTCGTCGCGGCCGACGAAGATCTTGAACATGATGCCGCCGTCGCGGTTGAACAGCAGGATCGACGCCGACAGCCGGCCGAAGAACGGCCGTTCCATGAAGCAGATGCCGGCGCAGCGCTCGGCGCGCAAATGGCCGTGCAGGCCCTTGGCGCCGGACAGGTTGTAGTAGTTGCGCGCTTCGGAACCCGGCGGAATCGGGCCGCCGAACTCGAAGATGCCATCGTCGGTGTGGACGATGAAGGTAACGTCGCCCCAGGCAGCGACCTCGCCCATCACGGCGACGAAGGCCTCCGTGGTGGCGAAGTTGCCCTTGACGAAGCGGATCATCGACGCCGGCATGGCCTCGATGACCGCGCGGCAGGTGACGCCGTTGTCCGCGGCGAAACTCTCAATGACGACGCCCGGCTCGGCCTCGAGTCTGGCTTTGAGATCGGGCGCCGCCATCATTGTATTGGACATGGTGATTCAGGCCGCCGCGATCTTCTTGTTGGTCTGCGTCAGCTTGACCTCGAAGCCTTCGAACTGCGGATGGCCGATATAGAGCGGCGCATTGCTCGAAGTGTTGCTGGCGCGGGCATGCGACGCACGGAACTCATCCGATTTGGTCCAGGCCTCGAAATTCGCCTTCGACTGCCACACCGTGTGCGAGGAATAAAGCGTATGGTCTTCCGCTTCCGGGCCCTTGAGCAGATGGAATTCGACGAAGCCCGGCATGCGGTCGAGATAGGATTCACGGCTCGACCAGACATTCTCGAAAGCTTCCTCGGACCCCTTCTTCACCTTGAAGCGGTTCATGGCGATGAATTGTGACATGGCGTTACCCTTGTGGCTGGCGCTTGCTGGCGCGGGTTGGTGTTGCAGTCATTTCATTCCGGCGCGTCATCGTCATCACACGCCCCCGAAGTGAACCTTGAGTGCGGCCTTGTAGGTGATGCCGGGGCCGGCGCTGGTCCACAGGATGTCGTTCTGCGTGGTGCCATCGGTCGAGGAGCCGGGAACGGCGTAAGGCCGGTAATATTCGTTGAAGACGTTGTCGATGCCGAGATTGACGGTGACGTCCTTTGTCGGCTGATAAGTCGCGTAGAGATTGACGAGGTTGTACGACGTCGACGGGATGTAGCCGGCCGGGACGTCGTTGTTGGCGGCCACCGCCGACCATTGCGCCGACAAGGTCAGCTTGCGATCCAGGAGACGCACGCCGCCGCTGGTGGTCAGGCGCGCCGGCTGGATGCTGGCGAGACCGACGCCGGTTTGCGTGTTCTCGCCCTTCTGCAGCGTGCCGTTGACGCCCATGAACCAGCCGCCGGCGTCGTAGCTCGCTTCCATTTCGAGACCGCGGATGCGCGCGCTCGGAATGTTCTGGTACTGGTAGTATTGCGAGAACGAGCCGAACGGCGGCACCGGCGTCGGATTGGAAGCGACCAATTCGATATAGTCGTCGACGTCGTTCTGGAAGGCGTTGAGCTTGGCGCGGAAGGCGTCGCCCTTGTCGAAGACGCTGTCGAACTTGAAGTTGACGCCGACTTCCTTGTTCTTGCCGACCTCGGGACGCAGGTTCGGATTCGGCAGGAAGCAGAACAGGCCGGTCGTGCCGTCCGGACAGACGAAGAATGCCGGGCCGCCGCCGGTCGCATGCGCGCCGGCGATCAAGGTTTCGGTCACCGACGGCGCGCGGTAGCCCTCGGCATAGCTGACGTAAGGTTGGATGCCGCGCACCGGGGTGACGCCGACGGTGATCTTCGGCGAGAGACGGTCGCCGCTCGTGGTCACGCTGGGCGATTCGAGGCGGTAGTTGTCGTAGCGCGCCGCGCTGATCACCTCCAGCCAGGTCGAGTAGTTCGCCTTCCATTGCAGGAAGCCGCCGGACACCGTGCGCTTGCCGGCCGGCGTGGTGATGTTGGAATTGCCGCGCGAGTCCGCGGAATCGACATCATCCTGGAAGCCGTCGACGCCGAAGGTAAAGGCGTTCTCCCAGCCGCCGATGGCGACGCGCGAGGTGTTGTTGAAGTCGAAGCCCACCGTGTCGATCTGGTAACTGCGCGGATCGCCGACGCAGCCGGAAATGTTGTTGCCGGTGTTGCCGGCGCCGCAATAGGCCGCGCCCGACGTGCTGTAGTGATACGACTTCCACTGATCGGTCGCGGTGCGCGTCGCGTAGAGACCGAGATCGAAGTCGAACAGGCGATCCTCGGGCTTGCTGTACTTCCAGCGCAAGGTGCCCTGATAGTTCTGCGTCCTCGTATCGTAGACCGACGAGCCCTGATTGAGCGCGCGTTGTGCGGCGGTCGTTGTCGGGCCGCGATTGAGCTGGCCGGTTTCGTACAGATCGTTCTGGAACAGGCCGCCAAGCTTGACCTCGTGACCATCGGCCGGGCGCGCAGTCAGTTTCAGCAGGCCACTCGACACGTTGGCCCCGGTGTTGCCGATTTCGGTGCCCTGCCCGTCCTTGTAGTTCTGCGCCGAGCGATAGATGGCGCCGCCGAAGATATCGAGGTTCGGATTGGCGCGCACGCCGCCGAACGCCGACGTATAGCCCTGCAACTGGTTGGAGCCGATACCGCCGCCGACGTCCATGCCCCACTTCTCGCCGGGGCGCAGCACGTCGTTGATGTCCTTGGTCTGGAACGCGGCGACGCCGCCGATCGCGCCGGAGCCGTAGATGTTGGCGGTCGGCCCGCGCACGACATCGACGCTGCCGATCAGTTCCGGATCGAGGAAGAACGAGCCCTGCGCGCCGTGGCCGGAACGCTGGTAGTTCTGCCGCGCGCCGTCGACGATGGTGGCGACGCGGCCGAAGTCCTGCAGGCCGCGGATGTTGATCGTGGTCGCCGGATCGTCGCCGCGATCCTGGGTCCATACGCCGGGCACGAGATAGAACAGGTCGGACACGCGCTTCGGCTGCACCGCGTCGATCTTGTCCTTGCCGATCACGGCGACCGGCGCCAGCGCGTCGCTGGCCTTTTCCGGCGTCTTGCTGGCGAGCACCGTGACCGGATCGAGCACCAGCGCTTCCTGGGCCCGCGACGCCGACATCAGCGCCACCGACGAAACTGAAACAAGGAGCGCAATCGCGCTCCGGCGACCAACAGTCATGACAACCCCCAACCCGGCAACCGGTGATTTCTGGTTCTGCGGCGGGCTGGCAGGCGGTTCGCGCGTGCGATCCGCCGGGGCTGGCTGGCTTTCTGCCGTTACTTCGGCATCGAATGTTTGCCTTTGTAATCACCATGTATTACCTAGGTCAAGGCTCGAATACCGAAGTTATAATTACTCTAAACTACGAAGATCGATAGTATTCGTAGTTTATAACGGATCAAAATAGGAAGTATATTGCCCGTTTAATTGGGCGAATACTGACAGCGTCACGACGATGAATGAAGGCGACATGAAGGACGACGGAAGAAATAGAGCGGCGACGCCAAGTCTTGGCGGCGAGGCGCGCCAGCTTTCACTTGCCGACAAACGCCTCGATAGCCGCGAGCTGTTCCGCGACACGCGCGAAATCATCATCACGCATGGTGACGAGACTTATCGGCTGCGTCTTACCGCGCAGAACAAACTGATCCTGACGAAGTGAGACCGACGATGAACCGTATCTTCTTCGCAACACGGCGCGGCATTTTGACCCTGACGGCCTTGTTGATCGTCTCGCTGCCGGCGCGCGCGTCGGACACGAGCCGCATCGTCTCGATCGGCGGCGCCGTCACCGAAATCCTCTACGCGCTCGGCCACGACAAGGAGATCGTCGGCGTCGACTCGACGAGCCTCTATCCGCCGCAGGCGATGAAGGAGAAGGCCAATGTCGGCTACATGCGCCAGCTCTCGGCCGAAGGCGTGCTCGGTCTCAACCCGAGCCTCGTCATCGCCATTGCCGGCGCCGGGCCGAAGGAGACGATGAACGTGCTCGAGGCGGCCAAGGTGCCGCTCGTCGTCGTACCCGACTCGTTTACCGAGCAAGGCATCGCCGAGAAGATCAATGTCATCGCCAAGGTGACCGGCGCGACCGAGCAGGCGAAGTGCCTGACCGCGCACGTGCATGACGATCTCGCCGCGCTGGCCAGGATTCGCGCCGGCATCGGCGAGAAAAAGCGCGTGCTGTTCGTGCTGTCCTTCGTCAATGGCCGCGCCATGGCCGCCGGCACCCACACCGCGGCCGACGGCATCATCAAACTCGCCGGCGCGGTCAACGTCATCGGCGACTATGAAGGCTACAAGCAACTGACCGACGAGGCGGTGATCGCGGCCCGGCCCGACGTCATTCTCAGCATCCAGCGCGGCGGGCCGGGCGTGCTCGATGCCGCCACCGTGTTCGCGCAGCCCGCCTTCGCGGCGACGCCCGCCGCGGCGAAGAAGTCCTTCGTGGCGATGGAAGGGCTCTATCTGCTCGGCTTCGGGCCGCGCACCGCCAGCGCGGCGCGCGACCTGGCGGCAACGCTCTATCCCGATCTCAAGGCGGCGACGCTGCCGTCGGAACGCGCCGGCAACGCCGCATGTCCGGAATGAGCGACGTCTCACCCGCGACCTTGCCCGTTCGCCCGGCCGCCGCGCCGGCGGGCATGCGGCTGCGCGCGCTCCTCGCCGGGCCGCTGCTGTTTCCGCTGCTTGTCGCTTTGCTGCTCGTGACCGTGCTGGCGGCGATGGCGGTCGGCGGCGCCGGAATTCCGCTGGCGCGCATTCCCGCCGCGCTCGGTCTGGCGCATCCGATCGATGCCGCCATCGCCGACCGCGACCGGTTGGTGCTGCTGTCGGTGCGGCTGCCGCGCATCGCGATGGCCGTCATCATCGGCGCGCTGCTGGCCGCGAGCGGCGCCATCATGCAGGGCCTGTTCCGCAATCCGCTGGCCGATCCGGCGCTGGTCGGCGTCTCGAGCGGCGGTGCGCTCGCCGCGGCGGCGACCATCGTCATCGGCGACCGGCTGACAGGGCAGGCCCTGCCCTTCGCCATCCTGCCGCTCGCCGCCTTCGCCGGCTCGCTCGTCACCACCGCCCTGTTGCAGCGGCTGGCGAGCCGCGGCCGTGCCACCTCGATCGCCATCTTCCTGCTCGCCGGCCTCGCCATCGCCGCGCTGGCCGGCGCCGGCATCGGCCTTTTGGTGTTCGTCGCCGACGACCGGCAGTTGCGCGACATCACCTTCTGGATGCTCGGCTCGCTCGGCGGCGCCACCTGGGAGAAGGCGGCGCTGATCGCGCCGTTCCTCGCCGTGCTGTTCGCCGCGATCCCGTTCATCGGCCGCGGCCTCGATTTCCTGGTGCTCGGCGAGACCGAAGCGTTCCACATGGGCGTCGCCGTCGAACGTTTGAAGCGCATCGCCATCGTGCTGATCGCGGCGATGACCGGCGCGGCGGTCGCCTTCGCCGGCGTCGTCGGCTTCGTCGGCATCGTCGTGCCGCATCTGTTGCGGCTCGTCATCGGCCCCGGCCATCGCCGGCTGCTGCCGGCCTCGACCTTGTTCGGCGCCGCGCTGCTGCTCGCGGCCGACACCGCGGCGCGCAGCATCGCCGCGCCGGCGGAGGTGCCGATCGGCGTGCTCACCGCGCTGTTCGGCGCGCCGTTCTTCCTCATGCTGCTGCTGCGCCAGCGCGGATTGGCCGGGCTATGAACGCACTTGACGTCGAGGCGCTGTCGGTGCGCGTCAGCCAGAAGCGGCTGCTCGACGAGGTGTCGTTCAACGTCGCGCCAGGCGAGACCATCGCCATCATCGGTCCGAACGGCGCCGGCAAATCGACGCTGCTGCGCGCGCTGTCCGGCGAGATCGCGCCGAGCGGCGGCGCCGTTCGGCTCCAGGGCCGTCCGCCGCAAGCCTGGCATCCACGCGACCTGGCGCTGCGCCGCGCCGTGCTGTCGCAGCATGTCAGCGTCACGTTTCCGTTCACGGTCGCCGAGGTGGTGCGCATGGGCGCCGGCGAGCGGCGCGGCGCGGCAATCGATGCACGCGTCGACGCGGCGCTGGCCGCGGTCGATCTCGACGGCTTTCAGGACCGCATCATCAACACCTTGTCGGGCGGCGAGCAGCAGCGCGTGCATTTCGCCCGCGTCAATCTGCAGCTCGCCTGCGGCGAGGAAGCGAACGGCCCCGGCATCCTGCTGCTCGACGAGCCGACGGCGAGCCTCGACCTGCGGCACCAGCTCGATCTGGTATCCGTGGCCAAACAATGCGCGGCGCGCGGCACCACGACCATCGCCATCGTCCACGATCTCAACCTTGCCGCGTTGATCGCCGAGCGCGTCATCGTACTCGCCCAGGGCCGCGTCGCGGCCGACGGCACGCCGATGGAAACCATCAACGACGAGACGCTGTCGCGCGTGTTCGGCGTCGCCTCGGCGGTCGGGCGCGTGCCGGAACAGGCGACGCCGTTCGTGCTGCCGCACCGGGCGGAAAGGCATGGCCGCTGAGCGCCGGCCGATAGAAGTTGCGCCGGCGCGCGATGTGCCGTTGAATGCCGCCGAACGCCGCGCCTCTCTCAACGTCAACAAAACGGCCGGCCGCATGGAAACGCTCATGACCGACCGCCCGCCCGCGCCCGACGCCAGCCTGCTCGACGACCTCGTCGCCGCCAATCGCGTGCTCTATGCCAAGGGTATCGTCGACGGCCTCGGCCATATCAGCGTGCGGCACGACAAGGACCCGTCGATGTATCTGCTGGCCGCCGAGCGCGCGCCGGCGCTGGTCACGCGGGACGACATCGCCGTCTACGACCTCGACAGCAATCCGCTGACGCTGAAGGAGCGGCGCGGCTACATCGAGCGCTACATTCACGGCGAGATCTACAAGGCGCGGCCCGACGTGATGTCGGTGATCCACTGTCACACGCCATCACTGGTGACGTTCTGCGTCTGCCAGGTGCCGCTCAAGCCGCTCTATCACATGAGCGGGTTTCTCGGCGCGGGCGTCGGCCGCTTCGAGGCGCGCGAAACCTTCGGCATGACCGACATGCTGATTTCCTCGCCCGCCATGGGCCGCGAACTCGCCAAATCGCTGGGCAAGCGCGCCGTCGTTCTGATGCGCGGCCACGGCGCCACAATGGCCGGCGCTTCGATCAAGCATGCGGTGTTCCGCGCCATCTACGCGGCGCTGAACGCGACCATGCAGATGGACGCGATGCGCCTCGGCGACGTCACCTATCTTTCGGACGAGGAAGCCACCAAGGCCACGGCGACCAACGACAAGGTCGTCGATCGCTCATGGGCGTTGTGGAAGGCCGAAGCGGCGGGAGAGATCTGACGCGTCAGACGTCTTCCGGATTGTCGACATAGACGAGGCCGGCTTTCTTGAGCGGCTCGCGCATGTTGTACATGTCGAGGCCGAGCACGCCTGAGGCCAGCTTCTGCCGCTTGGCGTCCTCGTCGTCGAAACGCTTCTGCGCCTTGGCCGCGGTCTCGACCACATACTTCTTCGGCACGACGACGACGCCGTCGTCATCCGCGACCACCGCGTCGCCCGGCTCGACATAGACGCCGGCGCAGACCACGGGGATGTTCACCGAACCGAGCGTCGCCTTGACTGTGCCCTTGGACGAGATGGCGCGCGACCAGATCGGGAAGCCCATGTCCTTGAGCGCCTGGACGTCGCGGCAGCCGGCATCGAGGATGACGCCCTTGACGCCGCGCGCCTTCAGCGACGTGGCGATGAGATCGCCGATCATGCCGTCGGTGTTGTCGGTGGTGCAGCCGAGCACGACCACGTCGCCCGGCTGGCACTGCTCGATGGCGACGTGCAGCATCCAGTTGTCGCCCGGCTGCGCCAGGATGGTGACGGCCGGACCGGCGATCGTCGCGCCGGACCAGACCGGGCGGATATAGGGCTTCATCAACTGGTAGCGCCCGAGCGCTTCGTGCACGGTCGAGGCGCCGAGCTTCTCGAACGTGGCGATCGACGCGGCATCGGCGCGTTTGATGTTGCGGACGACAACGTTTTTCATGGGCAGACTTCCATCTCTGTTCTTCCGGTCCGGGGACCGGCCGCCCCCCAATCCCAAGTCCGTGCCGGCGGCGTTCCAGATACAGATGTCTGCGCGAATTGCCAATGAGCAGAGTCAGCGGCGTCCGGCCCGCGCCCGTGGCACGTTGCGCCGCATCAGGTCGAGCAGGTGCTCCGCCGCCGGGGTCAGCGGCAGGCCGGCGCGGCGGATGGTGACGATCGACGGCGCCCGCAATGTCTCGCGGATCGGGATACGGGCGAGCTGATCGCCCACCCAGGGCGATTGAATCCACTGGATCGGCACCATCGCCAGCAGATCCGAAGCGGCGAGCGATGACATCAAGGTCAGCGCCGACTGGCTGCGCAGAGCAATCTTTGGCGCCGGCAGGTCGAAACGGCTGAACAATTCGCTGAACTCCTCCTCCGCCTTGAAGGTGACCGAGGTGGTCGCCCATTCGGCGTCCATCAACTGGCGCAGCGAACGCGCGTGGCTCAAGGAGTGGCCCTTGCGCGCCAGCACGATGCGCACGTTCTCAAACAGCAACTCCTGCACCAGATCGGACGGCGGTGCCTGCACCGGCTCGGGTCCGATGTAGAAGTCCATGCTGCCATCCTTCAGCGCATTCTCCAGCGTCGGATACCAGCCCTCGATCAGATGCAACTGCACATTGGGATAACGCGTGCGGAATGCCGACAGGGCCTTGGGCAGCAGCGCCGTCAGGGCCACCATCGACAGGCCGGCAACGACCTCGCCGCGCGTGCCGCCGTGGAGCTGTTCGACCTCCTCACGGGCGCGGCGCACCTCGCTGAGCACCGCATTGGCGCGGCGCACGAAGGCGGCCCCCATCGCGGTCAGGATCATGCCGCGGGCGCGGCGCTCGAACAAAGGCGCGCCGAGCTCGCGCTCGAGGTCGCGGACGCTGCGCGTCAGAGCCGGCTGCGCCACGGCAAGATGCCGTGCCGCGGCGCGCAAGCTGCCGCGCTCGGCGACGGCGACAATGTCGCGGAGTTGGTTGAGCTTCACGGATCACCGATAACAAACAGGTATCACTCGCGTATATCGAACATCTATCCGTGATCCCTGTCCAGCGGTATCGCTTGTGCCAACGAGACAACATACCTGCGGGACGAAACGCGAGGACCCAGAGCGGCGGCCTGTCCGCCGCACGGTCCGGACCCATCGGGGCCAGTCATGGCCTCCCCGCGCGCGCGGAGGCGTTTGATGGCGGCCAATTTCGACACCGACGTGCTGATCATCGGCGCCGGCCCGGCCGGGCTCTCGCTCGGCACCGAACTCACCATGCGCGGCGTTTCGGTCATCGTCGTCGAGCAGAACGAGCGCGTCGGCGTGCAGCCGCGCGCCAAGACCACCAATGTCCGCACCATGGAGCACATGCGGCGCTGGGGCCTGGCGGCCAAAGTACGCAGCCTGTCGCCGATCCCGGCAGAAGTGCCGCGCCGGGTGCGCTTTGCCACGTCGCTGTACGGCGGCGACATCTGGCTGTTCGAGAACTCGTTCTGCGCGGCGCGGCAGCGCGACGACCGCTACTCGGAAAACGCCGAATGGATTCCGCAATACACCATCGAGAAAGTGCTGCTCGATCACGTCGTCAGCCATCCCAAGGCGACGGTGAAGCTCAAGCACCGCTTCATCGACTTCGTTCAGGACGAGGCCGGCGTCACGGCGAACATCGCCGATCTCGCCGGCGGCAAGACCATTGCCATACGCGCCCGCTATTTGGTCGGCGCCGACGGCGGCCGCTCGCCGGTGCGCACGCAGCTCGGCATCGCCATGCAGGGCCAGTCCGGCATCGCCTCTTTTGTCACGCTGATCCTCAAGGTGCCGGGGCTGAACGCCGACCCGCGGCTCGAGCCGGCGCTGATGCATTGGCTGGTCGATCCCGCCGCGCCTTGCATCGTCGGCCCGATGGATCGCGACGACACCTGGTTCTTCAATCCGAGCCCGAAGCCCAGCGGTCCCGGCGACGATGCGCAGGTGCACGCCGAAATCCGCCACGT
Organism: Pseudomonadota bacterium; assembly: GCA_018240595.1. Taxonomy (GTDB): domain Bacteria; phylum Pseudomonadota; class Alphaproteobacteria; order Rhizobiales; family Xanthobacteraceae; genus Pseudolabrys. The sequence continues at coordinate 92,277 of JAFEFL010000027.1, forward strand.
GCTCGGCGGCCGCTACGACTACACCGTGCTGGCCAAGGATCTGTGGACCGCGCACAAGCTGCTGGCCGACCGCTATGGCGAAGGCCGCGTCTATCTCGCCGGCGACGCCTGCCATCTGCATTCGCCGTTCGGCGGGCACGGCATGAATTTCGGCATCGGCGACGCCGTCGATCTCGGCTGGAAGCTGGCCGCGACGCTGCAAGGCTGGGGCGGTCCGGGCCTGCTCGATACCTACGAGATCGAGCGCAAGCCGGTGCACCAGCGCGTGCTCGATTCCGCGACCGAGAACCTCGCTTCGCTGAGCGGCCAATTCTCCGCACCGGAACTGCTCGAGAATTCCGAACGCGGCGAAGCGGCCCGGCAGCAGGCCGGCCGCGCCGTGGAGAAATCCAAGACACCGGAATTCCGTTCACTCGGGCTTGTGCTCGGCTACAGCTATGCCGGCTCGCCAATCGTGGCGCGCGAGAAGGCCGCGCCGCCGCAACCCAATGTCGTCGAACTGCGCCCGAGCGGCTACCCCGGCGAACGCGCGCCGCATGCCTGGCTCGGCGAAGACCAGTCCGTCTTCGACCTGTTCGGCCACGGCTTCACGCTGCTGGCGACCGGCGATGCCGAGCCGCCCGAGCTGGACGCGGTGCGCGCTGTAGCCAAGCGTGAGGGCGTGCCGCTCGACGTCGCGACGCCCGGCGAGCCGCGGCTGCGCGCGCTCTACGGCGCGCGCTTTGCGCTCATCCGTCCCGACCAGCATATTGCCTGGCGCGGGGATTCACTCGATGATTTCACCGCGGTGCTGACGATGGCGCGCGGTGTCGCGATCAACGACCAACAAAAGGCGTCTCCACCGGAACGCCGCCAAAACGCATAAGGGGAGGACACCATGATCTCACGCCGCACACTTCTGGGCACGGCCGCCGCCGGAGCCGCCGTCATCGCCATGCCCGCCGTGCTGCGCGCCGCGCCGGTCAAGCTCAAGCTGTCGCACTATCTGCCGCCGCAGCATCAGATCAACACCGAGCTCAAGCGCTGGGCCGACGACCTGAAGCAGAAGAGCAACGGCGAGCTCGACATCGAGGTGTTTCCCGCCGGCCAGATGGGCCCGCCGCCGCGGCAATTCGATCTCGCCCGCACCGGCGTCGCCGACATCTCGTTCTTTTTCACCGCGCTCGTGCCGGGCCGCTTCCCGCTCACCGAAATCCTCGGCGCGCCGTTCCTGTTCACCAAGGGTGGCAAGTCGATCACCTCGGCGCAGGCCTCCGCGATCGGTACCAACCTGCGCCAGGATCTCGCCGCCGAATATGCCGGCACCGAGATGCTCTACGCGGTCGTGACCCCGTCGATGGGCTTCTTCATGCGCGACAAGCTCGTCAAGACGCCGGACGACGTGAAGGGCCTGAAGATTCGTCCGACCTCGACCACGATGGCCTCGCATCTGCGCGCCTGGGGCGCGGCGCCGACCACCATCGCGCCGGCCGAAGTATCGGACGCCATCGCCAAGGGCGTCGTCGATGGCGCCATCTTCAACTTCGAAGGCGGCAAGGCCTTCCAGTTGCAGGAGGCGGCGAAGAAAGTGTCGGTTATGGGTGATTCCGCGGGCTTCTTCTCGCTGGTCGCCAATGCCGACATGATGAAGAAGCTGCCGAAGGAATTGAGCAAGCTGATCGCCGACACCACCGGGCCCGAAGGCGGCCGCCGCGTCGGCGGTCTCTACGATGCGGCGGAGGCCGAGGGCCGCAAGGTCTTCGAAATGGCCGGCGTCGAGATCATCACCATCGAAGGCGCGGCGACCGAGCCTTTCAAGAAACTCGCCGACGTGCCGACCGAGGAGCAGATCAAGGCGCTCGAAGCCAAGGGACTCAAGGCCGGCGCGCTGCTGGACAAGGCCCGCGGCATGGTCGCGCAGGTCTGACGTGATGCTCGAGCGCGCGCTGGAACGGCTGGCACGAGCCTGCACCATGCTGGGCGCGGTGGCGCTCGCCGTCATGATGCTCACGACCGACTACGACATCGTCGCGCGGGCGCTGTTCCGCGCGCCGTTGTCCGGCGCGGTCGATATCGTGGAGATGATGGTGCTGTGCAGCGCCTTTCTCGGCCTGCCGGAAATCTGTCTGCGCGACGAGCAGATCCGCGTCGATATCATCGACACGCTGGTGCCGCCGCGCGTCACCGACGCACTGAAGGCGCTTGGGCTCGGCGCGACCATCGGTTTCATGGGCCTGCTCGCAGTCAACATCACGCGGCCGCTGCATGACGCCTGGCAATTCGGCGACATCAAGCCCGATACCGGCTTCCCGCTTTACCCGTTGTTCGCGCTGGTGCTGTTCTGCCTGATCGCGGCAACGGCGACGACGGCCGTGGTGCTGATGCGCACCTTCCGCTCCGGCGCGGCGGCCCGCGCATGACCGCCTCGACCATCGGCTTGTTCGGCATCGCCGGCCTGGTTCTGCTCATCCTGCTGCGCATGCCGGTTGCGGTGGCGCTGGGGCTGACCGGCTATTTCGGTTACGCGGCTATCGACGGCTTCTCCCGCGCCAATTTGATGCTTGGCGGCGTGCCGATCGAATTCGCCTCGGGCTATACGCTGTCGGTGGTGCCGCTGTTCACGCTGATGGGCGCGGTGGCCGCAAGCGCCGGCCTGTCGTCCGATCTGTTCCAGGCCGGCCGCGTGCTGTTCCGCGGCGCGCGCGGCTCGCTGGCGGTCGCTTCGATCTTCGCCTCGGCAATGTTCGGCGCGGTGTGCGGCTCGTCGGTCGCGACCGCGCTGACCATGAGCAAGGTGTCGATCCCGGAAATGCTGCGCGCCAAATATCCGCCGCAGCTCGCCGCCGGCGCCGTCGCCGCCGGCGGCACGCTCGGCATCCTCATTCCGCCGTCGCTGATCCTGATGATCTACGCCATCATCGCCCAGCAGTCGGTCGCCAAGCTGTTCATGGCGGCGCTGCTGCCGGGCATCATCCTCACGGTGCTCTACATCATCACGGCGCTGATCTATTACCGCTGGCTCGCCGGCGACCGGCCGGAGCCGCAGACCTCTGGCCGCGAGGACGACACGCTGCTGCGCTCCTTCGCGCGCATCTGGCACGTCATCGCGCTGTTCGCGGTGACGCTCGGCGGCATCTATCTCGGCTGGTTCACGCCGACCGAGGCCGCGGCCATCGGCGCGCTCGGCGCCATCGCCCTCGGCCTGGCGCTGCGCCGGCATACGGTGAAGGACACGGCCTCTTGCTTCTTCGAGACGATCCGGCTGGTATCGAGCCTGATCTTCATCGTCATCGCTTCGGCCGTGTTCTCGTATTTCGTGGTTCAGACCGGCGTATCGAACCAGCTGATCGGCGCGGTCAAGAGTCTCGGGCTCGGCGCCATCGGCGTCATCACCGCCGTCTGCGTGCTCTATATCGTGATGGGGGCGTTCCTCGAAGGCATCGGCATGCTGCTGATCACGGTGCCGATCACGCTGCCGCTGGTTTTGTCCTTCGGCTTCGATCCGATCTGGTTCGGCGTGCTGCTGGTGATCCTGATCGAGGTCGGCCTCATTCATCCGCCGATGGGCATGAACCTGTTCGCCATCAACGCGGTGAGCAAGGACATCGATATCCTCGACATCTACAAGGGCTCGGCGCCGTTCCTGATCGCGCCCGTCGTTCTCATCGTGCTGATGGTGGCGTTTCCGCAGATCGTGCTGTGGCTGCCGGCGCGGCTCAACTAGCCGCGCCGGCTCAACCTCAGATCAGCGCGCGGACTTGCGGACGTGGTCGTCGATCTCGGCGCGCGTCGCCACCCAGACCTCGCCCATCTTGGCGGCCTTCTCGGCAATCGCCTCATAGGCCCAGGCGCCGCTGACGCGGCCATAGACATGGGTGTGCGCGGTGACATCGACCATGATGGTGTGGTGACCGCCACGCGTCACCGCGCCGACATAATCGTCGAACAGCTCGATGAACTGCCGCGGCGAGCGGCCATAGCGCATGGCGTGCGGCAGGTCGTTGATCTCCATGGTCAGCGGGATCGCGGTCAGCGACTTGCCGCCACCGAAGTTCTGCACATAGGGCTTGTCGTCGTCGAACACGTCGCCCTGCCAGGTGTAGCCGGCCTCCACGAGGAAGCGCGCGCTGTCGGCATGCGGCGTGCCGCGCGGGCTGATCCAGCCGCGCGGCTTGACGCCGGACACCTGCGCCAGGGCCTGCGTTGTCTTCTCGATATCGGCGCGCACCTGCTCCGGCGTCAGCGTCGCCGGGATCACATCCTGCACCCAGCAGTGCGGCACGATTTCGTGACCTTCGTCGGCGATTCGCTTGACGGACTGCGGCGCGCGCTCGGCGAACACGCCGCTGGTCATGATGCTGGCCTTGGTCCTGGTGCGCTTGAGCACGTCGAGCATATTGGTGATGCCGCGCTCCATGCCGTAGCTGCCCCAGGACAGCGCGTTGGTGTCGAAAGCGCCTGCCGGCAGCGGATTGCCCATCGGCCCGATGCCCGGCGGCTTGCCGTCCGACCAGCCCTCGAAGGCGACGTTGAACACCACCGCGACGCGGCGGTCGCCCGGCCAGCGGAAATCGGGGCCGAGGCGGCGCGCCGTGGCGCCGCGTGAAATCATATCCGGTTTGTCGGTCATTGCTGCCTTGCCGTGGATGGATGCCGGCGGCGATAACAACGCAATCGCCCGCAAATGCAAGGACAATCGGCGGCAAGCGCGCTATGCGCAAGCCACATGCCGTCAGCGCAGCGTCTTCAGCGAGGCGATCCGCGTTTCGTCGCCGGGCACGGGCGCGGCGGCAAAACCGAGTTCGGCGCTGATGGCGTCGAGCTGATGCAAGGCGGCTGGATAAATCAGCATTGCAGCGCGCACGCCCTGGGCGGCGATCACCTGCGTCAGTCTGTCCAGCAGCTTGGTCGCCAATCCGTGGGCGCGCAGATCGGCGCGGATGATGACAGCGCATTCGGCGCGCTCGAAATCCGGGTCGGCGATGGCGCGGGCGAGGCCCGCGACGCTGTCGCCCTGCCACGCCACCAATGTCATCTCGCGGTCGTAGTCGATCTGGCTGAGCCGTGCCGTTGTTTCGTGAGTGTGATCGCGCAGCGGCGCGAAGGACGGATGCCAGAGATCGCTATCATCGACCTCGCGAGCAAAGCGCGTCAGCGCCGGTTCATCCTCCGGCCGGATCGGGCGCACGCGCAAGGTACCCTCGCCGCCGATAGCCAGATCGGATTCGAAGTTCGCAGGATAGGGTCTGATCGCCAGGCGATCGACGCTCGCCGTGGTGGCGGCTCGCACGCGGATGCGGCCATCGACCGCAATGACACCCTCGGGATCGCATAGCAGCGGATTGATGTCGAGTTCGACGACCTGCGGATGGTCGGCGACGACGCGGCCGAGCTGTACCAGCACATCGACGACGCCGTCGATGTCCGACGGCGGCCGGTCGCGATAGCCTTTCAGTAGCTTGGCGATCTGGGTACGGCCGATCAGGACGCGGGCCAGCGCGGTGTTGAGCGGCGGCAGTTCCAGCGATTCATCGTTGATGATCTCGGCCGCGGTGCCGCCATGGCCGAACAGGATGACCGGGCCAAATGTCGGATCGGTGGTGACGCCGGCGATCAGTTCGATGGCGTTCGGCCGCTCGATCATCTCCTGCACGATGAAGCCTTCGAGACGCGCCTTCGGCATCGCGCCCGTCACGCGCTCGGTCATCCTAGCCGCCGCGGCCACGACCTCGTCGCGGCCGACCAGATTGAGCGCGACGCCGCCGACATCGGATTTGTGGATGATGTCGCGCGAACGGATCTTGAGTGCGATCGGCCGCTCGACCACTGCCGCGAAGTCGCCGGCCGCCCCCGCATCGGCGACCGCCTGCGTGCGCACGAAGGGAATGTCGTAACAGGACAGAAACGCGGCGACCTCGGCGGGATCGAGCCACTCGCGGCCGTCCGCCAGGGTGGCGGCAACGATGTCGCGGGCGCGCGCGATGCGGTCCGGCGCGCTGGGTGCCAGCGCCGCCGGCGTTTCCAGAAGCAGCGATTGGCTCTCCTGGTAGCGAACCAGATGCATGAAGGCGCGCACCGCGCGCTCCGGCGTCTCGTAATAAGGCAGCTTTGCCGCGATCAGTTCGGCGCGGCTGTCGCGCACGCTGGCTTCGCCCATCCAGCAGACGAACACGTTCTTGTGCGCGCCGAGCGGCGCCAGCGCATCGACCACACCCTTGGCGGCATCGGCGGAAGACGCGATCGCCGTCGGACAATAGGCAATCAGCAAGCCGTCATTGCTGTCGTCCTTGATGAGGATGTCGATGGCGTTGCGATAGCGCGTGGCGTCGGCATCGCCGATGATGTCGACCGGGTTGCCATGGCTCCAGGTCGGCGGCAGCACCTTGTCGAGTTCGTCGAGGGTCGCCGCTGACAGCGGCGCCAGCGTGCCGCCTTCCTTAATCAGCCGGTCGGTCGCCAGCACGCCGGCGCCGCCACCATTGGTCAGGATCGCCAGCCGCTTGCCGCGCTGCGACGACATGCGAGCCAAAGTCGTCGCGGCGTCGAACAACTCCTCGACTTCATCGACGCGCAACATGCCGGCTCTCCGGAAAGCGGCCTCGTAGATGTTGTCAGCACCGGCCAGTGCGCCGGTGTGCGACGACGCGGCCTTGGCACCCTCGGCGGCGCGGCCGCCCTTGACGACGATCACCGGTTTGATGCGCGCCGCCTTGCGCGCAGCCGACATGAACTTGCGGGCCTGCGTCACGCCTTCGGCGTAAATCAGGATCGCCTGCGTCGCCTCATCGAGTGCGAAGTAATCGAGCAGATCGCCGAAATCGACATCACTCATGTCGCCCATCGACACGATGGCGGAAAAGCCGATGCCGCGCGGCAGCGCCCAATCCATCACCGTGGTCGCCATGGCGCCGGATTGCGTCAGAAAGGCGATGTTGCCCGGCAGCGCCGCCGCCGGCGCGAAGGTCGCGTTGAGGCCGCTGCCGGGCACGGCGATACCGAGACAATTCGGACCGACGACGCGCAACAGATAGGGCCGCGCTTCGCGGAGCAGGCGTGCGGTGCGATCCTTCCCGGTGGCCACTTCGCCCTCGCCGAAGCCGGCGGTCAGCACCACGGCGGCTCTTGTGCCGCGCGCGCCGAGTTCAGCGATCAGCGACGGCACGCTGTCGGGCGGTGTGGCGATGACGGCAAGGTCCGGCGCCGCCGGCAGGCTGGCGATGTTGGGATAGACCGACAGGCCGTGCAGGCTGCCGCCTTTGGGATTGACCGGATAGGTCGGGCCCTTGAAGCCGCCCTGTATCACATTGTGCATCAGCGCGGCGCCGACCGTGTGCGGCCGATCGGTGGCACCGATGATCGCAACTGAGGACGGTCGAAACAGCCGGTCGAGATTGCGGATCGTCATTCCAACTTACCTTGCCAATTCGCCCTTCCCGCGGCCACGCTCCATCCGGATAGCGGGATCAAGCCTCTGCTCGCTTGATTCACGTCAATGCCCGACCGACTTCTGGCGCAGAGTATCAGCCAAACAGCCAAGGCCGATGACATGGCAAAGTCCGCGCGCAAACGCGCCAAGCCCGGCAGCCGCGCCGGTGGCGCGTTCTTCCACATCGAAGTGCGGCCGGCGCGCGATTTCGTGCAGTTCCGCATGCAGGATGTCGGCGCCACCGGCGGCGTCGAACGCCTCGCCGGCCAGCGCGCCAATGGCTCGTGGGATACTCAGAAGTGGCTGATCGCGAAGGCACACGCCCATTTCGAAGGCGGCACGCTGGTGGCGGACAGCCGCGAGGCCGCAAAGGTGCTCAAATCGCTCGGCTCACCCCCGCTCCATGTCGGCGGCGACCGCTTCAAGGCCAGACCACGGCGCGACATTCCGGAAGCCGAGAAGCCGACACCGGCGATGCGCCGCGCCCAACTCACGAACATCAAGAAGGCGCAAGCGGCCTCGCGGCGCAAGGCTGTGAAGAAGAAAGCTCCTGTCGCCAAGGCGGCGATGCGGCCGAAAAAGTCCTCGGCCCGATAAGTCATGGCCGGCGCGCCGCTCCAGCTTTTCGCCCTCAGCGCCTCGAAAGCCTTCGGCGAAGCGGTGGCGATCGCGCTCGGCGAGCCGCTGGCGGCGCATGAAGAGCGCGAGTTCGAGGACGGCGAGCACAAGGCGCGCCCGCTCGACGACGCCGCCGGCAGCGATGTCTTCGTCATCCAGAGCACCTATGGCGGTCCGGATCAGAGCGCCAATGACAAATTGTGCCACCTGCTGTTCTTCATCGGCGCGCTGAAGGATGCCGGCGCGGCACGCGTCACCGCCGTCACACCCTATCTCTGCTATGCCCGCAAGGACCGCCGCACCAAGCCGAACGATCCGGTGACGACGCGCTATGTCGCCGCCCTGTTCGAAAGCGTCGGCACCGACCGCGTTGTCGCGCTTGAGGTGCACAACCCGGCGGCGTTCGAAAACGCCTTCCGCTGCCCAACCGTGGCGCTGACCGGCACGCCTTTGTTCGTCGATTACGTCAAAGCGAACCTCGCCGATGGGCCGCTTGCGGTGGTCTCGCCGGACGCCGGCGGCATGAAGCGCGCCGAACAGTTGCGTGAGGCGCTGCAGGCGGCGCTCGGCTGCCCCGTGCGCAAGGGACTGGCGGAGAAGTATCGCAGCGCCGGTGTGGTGTCCGGTGACCTGTTCGCCGGCGATGTCGCCGGCGCCACTGCCCTGATCGTCGATGACCTGATCAGCACCGGCGGCACCTTGCTGCGCACCGCACGGGCGGCCCGAGCCGCGGGCGCGACCCGCGTCATCGCGCTGGTGACGCACGGCCTTTTCATGGCGGGCTCCGCCGAGGTGCTGGCCGATCCCGCCATCGACCGGCTGGTGGTAAGCGACAGCGTGCCTCCTTTCCGGCTCGAAGGCGCCGCTGCGATGAGCAAGCTCACCGTGCTGCCGGCAGCGCCGCTGGTCGCAGCCTGCATCCGACGTTTGCACGCGAACCGCGGCGTCAGCGACCTGAAGGCCGTCTGAGCATCCGTTCCAGTTGCCGCGCGCCGCGCGCGGCGATGCCGAGATAGTCCATACATTGCCGCGGCCATTTCTCCGGCATGCGCGGGTGCTCCTCGTAGAGATGCGCGATGGCGAGTCGCGCCCGCAAGGTGGCGCGGTGGCAGCGATAAAAGGCGAACAGTTCATCTGCTGGGCCGTCGCGCAGCAGGTGTTTCATTCGGCGCCACAGATAATCGCCGGCCCACGCGGCGCCGAGCCGCTCGCATTCCAGCGATAGAAATGCGACCTCGTCGAACGGATCGTTGATGCGCAGCCGGTCGTTGAATTCCAGACAGTCGATGATATTGACGCGATCGCCGATGAAGATGTGTTCGGGCCGCAGGTCTCCGTGACCGTCGACGACGCGGCGATGACGCAGGCGCGCAGCTATCGCTGCGCCGCGCACGTCGAGGAATCGCCGCTGCGCGCGGTCGATGTCCTGCACGACGCCGGCTGGCAGGCGAAAGAGCGCATCGAGCAGCACGCGCTTGTTGTCGTCGAAGCTTCGGCGCCAGTCGGCCAGATGCACCGCCGGCGACAGAAGCACGGGTTGGGCGGCGCGATAGAAATGCGCCAGCGTGTCCGCGAGACGATCGAGATGCACTCGCGTCAACCGCCGCTCGACGATCAGGCGATCGAGCATGAAGCGCTCGTCGAGCCGCTGCATGACCACCAGCCAATCGGCCGGCGGCCCCTCGCCGCCGATCGACAGCGCGCCGCCGCGCGCCACCAGCGGCACCACGTCGAGATAGACATCCGCTGCCAGCCGCCGGTTGAGCCGCAGCTCGGCACGGCAGGCGGCCTCGCGCCGCGCCAGGGTCGAGAAATCGAGGTACGGAAAGCGCACCGGCTTCTTCAGCTTGTAGACCTGGCTGCCGGCGAGGAAGACCCAGGACATGTGGGTTTCGCGCGATGCGACCTCGCCCGGCGCGAAATCGTAGGCCGAGGGGCTGTTGAGAAACGCGACCTTGTCGGCCAGCGATGGCGCGCCATTCGCGGCTGCGATTGGTTGCACGAGCTTCTCCAGTGCTCATGATTTCCTACCGGCTTTTGCGAGCCCACGATTGACATCGCTCAATTTGCCTGCCTTCGCGCCGCGCCATATTGCGCTGTCGGATGAGCGCGGGCGTCGGCGATGGCGGCAGAACCGGGCAAAATGGCGAGCGAACGCGCGGTGACGATCGGGCCGCTGCGGCTCAACGGCGACTTGCGCGTGCCGCGCGGGGCCTGGGCACTCGTCATCTTCGCTCATGGCAGCGGCTCCAGCCGTTTCAGCGTCCGCAACCGCCTGGTGGCGGAAGCGCTGAACAGGCAGGGTATCGCCACGCTGTTGTTCGACCTGCTCACTACCGACGAAGAGAACGATCGCGCCTACATCTTCGACATCGTGCTGCTGGCGAAGCGGTTGGCCGACGTGGTCTCCTGGGCCGGCGAACAGGTCGAACTGGCCGCTTTGCCGATCGGCGTGTTCGGCGCCAGCACCGGCGCGGCCGCGGCGCTGATGGCGGCGGCGGAACGCGGCTCGCCCATCGCTGCCATCGTGTCGCGCGGCGGACGGCCGGATCTGGCAGGCCCCGCGCTCCCCTATGTCTCCGCACCGACCTTGTTGATCGTCGGTGGCGACGACGATGTGGTGATCACGTTGAACGAACAAGCGTACGCCCAGCTCAAGACCACGAAGGCGCTGGAGATCGTGCCCGGCGCCAGCCACCTGTTTCCGGAAAGCGGCGCGATGGACAGCGTCATCGCGTTGGCCGGTCGCTGGTTCGCCGAATACCTCGCGCCGCAAGCGCACGACAAACGCACGGGGGTCTGAATGCCGTTCACCAACCGCGTCGCGGCCGGACGAGACTTGGCCAGGGCCCTCGCCGCCTACAAGGGCGACAAGCCGATCGTGATGGCGTTGCCGCGCGGCGGCGTGCCGGTCGCGGCTGTGGTGGCGACAGCGCTCGATGCGCCGCTCGACCTCATCCTGGTGCGCAAGATAGGGGTGCCCTTCCAGCCCGAACTGGCCATGGGCGCGGTGGTCGATGGCCCGGCGCCGATCACCATCCGCAACGACGACGTCATCGCCTCATGCGGCATCGACGCCAAGGCGTTTGACGAAGTACGCCGCCGTGAACTCACCGAGATCGAGCGCCGCCGCCAGCGCTACCTCGCCGGCCGGCCGCATCCCGAGGTCGAAGGCCGCACCGTGATCGTTGTCGATGATGGCATTGCCACCGGCGCAACGACGCGCGCCGCACTGCAGGCGATGCGTGAGCGCAAGGCCGGCAAGATCGTGCTCGCCATCCCGGTGGCGCCGGCCGACACGATCGAGAGGCTGCGCGGCGAATGCGACGCGATCGTTTGCCTCGAGAGTCACACGTTCTTCGGCGCGATCGGCGCCTACTACGCCGATTTCCGTCAGGTGAGCGACGACGAAGTGGTTGCCATGCTCGATCGCGCGGAGGCGAAGGCGCCCGCGCGATAACGATGAAGAGGGAACGCCATGACCAAGCTCGACTCCGGCGGCACCGCCGCCGCGACCCGCGACGACGTGATCAGCATTTTGGGATCGCTCGACCCCGAGCAGATGCTCGCGATCCTCGAGTTACATCCGACCGTGGCCGAACTCGAGCAGGCGTCGATTTGGCTCTCGGGCGACGACGACGTGTTCGGCGTGGAGCCGCCGATCAAGGGGGCGGCCGCCGAGATCGTGACGATCCTCAGCACGCCCGAGGAAGAAGAGGACTAGTCTCGTTGCGCGATCGCGGGCAACTCACGCGCCTTTGTCGCGCTCATCGCTTCAGGCTGTGCTTCTCCAGGAGCTTGACCGTGCTGGCCTGCGGGCCCTTGTCGCCGATCTCCTCGGCGTAGGAGACGTGTGAATTCACGGCGAGCTTGCCGAACCCGCCACCGAGCACGCTGTTGCGATGAAAATAGATCTCGCGGCCGTCCGGCGTTTCGATGAAGCCGAATTCGCCGAGCGGATCGAGTTCGACGACGATGCCGACGCCCGGACCAGCGGCCAGCTTGACGTCGCCGTGCAGCTTGCGCACCTGATCCTGCAACTGCCGGCGCGCGCGCTTGAACGTGTCGTTGATGGCGAAGGGCAGATCGGAATAGCGCTCGTCATTCTGCCGCATATGGCCGACATTGACCTCACGGCCCTCCGGCAGTGCGAGGCGAATGCTGACTTCGAACAGGCCGCCTGTGCGGTGCCGATTGCCCGGGCCTTTCAGCACGACGCGGCCGGCGGTGATGCGGCCGAAGCGCTCCTCGAGCTGCTGCACATGCGTTGCGATCGTGCTCCGAACGCGCGGATCGGACTCGACGCCCTGAAAATCAATCTGGACCGGTGTTTCCATTGTTCGTCACCATGGGTTTCCGGTCGAAGACTTCGCCGGACGAACGCCGGCGGCATTGATATGCCTCAAGCGGCCACCCGGCCCGGGCCCTCGACGCGAGCCCGGACCGCGATGGCTTCGTTCAACGGCAGCGCGTGTAGTGACGGCGGCCGTATCGATCGCGCCAGTAGCAGCGGCCAGGCCGCGTTTCGTCGGCAATGATCGCACCGGCGGCGGCGCCGATCAGGCCACCTGCCACCGCAGCGCCGGTCGAGCGGCCGGCAAGGCCGCCGATGAGGGCACCGGTACCGGCACCGATCAGGGCGCCGCCCGCGACGCGGTCCTGCCGCGCGGTTTCGCAGCCGGCCAAGCCCAGACCCAGCGTGGCCACGACGGCCAAAGCCAATATCTTTCGCATTACATCGCCTCCTTTGTTACGTTCGGCGACAGCACGCAAATTCCGTGGAACTTTCGCCTTGCGCTAAATCAAACGCAGGCCGGAAACTGCGAAAATGACCCAGCGCAAGGCGTGTCGGACGCAGCCGGACACCGCTCTTGCGTTTCGACACACCGGATTGACCTTTCGCAATCCGGTGGCACCGGGACCGATGTCTAGTACCGGTCATGTACCAGCCGCTGGCATCGGACTTGGTGCGGCTTGCGCTCTTGGGCCCGGCCATCGCCGCCGCGACCCTGAGCGAGACGGCGGCGCTGGTCGCCGAGCGGCTGACCGATCTGTCGATCGGCAACAACACCGCCGCCCCCGTCGAAGAACCGCTCTGGCAGACGCCGCACCGCATCGCGCTGGAACTGGCCACGGCGCGGCTGCGCGACTTCAGCATCGCGGCCGCGGGCACGCCGACGCTGATCGTCGCGCCGCTGGCGCTGCACAACGCCACGGTGATCGACCTCATTCCCGGGCAGAGCCTGGTGGCGACGTTGCGCGAGGCCGGCATCGGACGGCTTTTCGCCGTCGACTGGCGCTCCGCCACCGACGACATGCGCTACCTGACAATCGACGACTATCTCGCCAGCCTCAACGTGCAGGTCGATGAGTTGGGCGGCGCAGCCAACCTGATCGGGCTCTGCCAGGGCGGCTGGCTGTCGCTGCTCTATGCAGCGAGGTTTCCCGGAAAGGTCCGCAAGCTGGTGCTCGGCGGCGCGCCGATCAATCTCGCCGCCGCGGATTCCGCGATCTCCACGCTGGTCGGCACGACGCCGCCGGTGTTCTTCGACGAACTGGTCAAGCTCGGCAAGGGCCGCGTCAGCGGCAGCCGCTTTCTCAGCCTGTGGGCGCCGGGTCAAATCTCGCCGGACGACATCAGGACCACGCTGGAGATCGACGACGACACATCGGGCGATCACCATGAGGCGGAAACGATCTTCAGCAACTGGTTCGCCTGGACCGTCGACCTACCCGGCGCGTATTACCTCGAAACCGTCGAGCGGCTGTTCCGCCGCAATGAGCTCGCCAGCGGGGCGATGAGAGCGCTCGGCAAACCGGTCAGCCTCTCCACCGTCAGGGCGCCGCTTTATCTGCTCGCCGCGCGCGACGACGAGCTCGTCGCCCCGGCGCAGCTTTTTTCCGCGGCGGAGCTCGTCGGCACCGAGCCGTCGCACATTCATCGCCACATGACGCCCGGCGGACACCTTGGGCTTTTCCTTGGCCGGCGCACCTTGCGCACGGTCTGGCCGCGGATCGCCGAATGGCTGAATACGTCCGATAGCGAGGCTCATGCCGCAGCGGGCGATTGATCTGGCGCAAGGTGCGGCCCGCCCGCTGCGGCCAGCATGCCATCAACGAACCGGGGGCCTCACGATGACCAGTCCTGAACCTCAAGACATCGAAACGGGCGACGATAACGCTGCACCCGAACTCACCATCTCGCCGGAGAAGGTGTTCTTCATCATCGTCAAGGCGCGCGAGTTCGACGTCAAGGACGTCGTGACCGAGCCCGATCCCGGCTCCAACCCCTCCGACGACATGGATGCGGCGGTGCTGGAGGATCACAAGGACGATCCGACCGTCGAGGAGATCACGTCGTTCATCAACGCGATGTCGCAGGACGAGCAGATCGATCTCGTGGCGCTGGCCTGGCTCGGCCGCGACGACTACACCGCCGCCGACTGGGCCGAGATCCGCGCCGACGCGGCGCAAGCCTGGAACAAGCGCACCGCCAGCTATCTGCTCGGCATGCCGATGCTCGGCGATCATCTCGAGGAAGGTCTCTCGCAGCTCGGCTATTCGGTCGAGGAGTACGAGTTCAACCGGCTCTAGCCTGTCGGTCGCTCAGGCGTCGGCGACACGATAGCCGATGCCGGGCTCGGTCAGGACGATGCGCGGGTCGTCCGGCTTGTCCTCGATCTTCTGGCGCAACTGACCGATATAAACGCGCAAGTACTGCGTGTCTTCCGTATGCGCCGGCCCCCAAACCGCCGTCAGAATCTGCCGGTGCGTGATGACGCGGCCGGCATGGCGCGCCAGGAACGACAGCAGCTCGAACTCCTTCGGCGTCAGCTTCAGTTCGGCGCCGCCGCGCATGACGCGGTGGCGCACCGCGTCGATCTCCAGGCCACCGACGCGCAGCACCGGAATCTCCGCCTTGCGCTGAAGACGGTGGCGCAGCGCGGTGCGCATGCGCGCCATCAGTTCGCCGACGTTGAACGGCTTGTTGACGTAGTCGTCGGCGCCGAGATCGAGCGACTCGATCTTCTCGGCCTCGCGCTCGCGCGCCGACAGCACGATGATCGGCACGTCCGACCATTCGCGAGCGCGGCGGATTACGTCCTTGCCGTCACCGTCGGGCAGGCCAAGATCGAGCAGCACAATGTCCGGGGTCTCGGCGGCGACGCGCTTGATCGCCTCCGCCACCGTGCCGGCGCTCGCCATGTCGTAGTTGTTGGCCTCCAGCGCCGGCTTGAGGAAGCGCATGATCGCGGCCTCATCGTCGACGACCAGCACGCGCGTCTTGGCGGTCATGGGCTTGCCTGCTCCCGCGGAAATTCCAGAGTGAAGCGCGCGCCGCGTCCGCCCGCCACAGGGGTCGCGACGTCGACCGCGCCGCCATGGGCTTCCATGATCCCCTTGGCGATGGCAAGGCCCAACCCGGTGCTTTGATGGCCGTCGGCGCGGGTGAGGATCTCGCCGCCCTTGGCGAACTTGTCGAAGATGTGCGGCAGGACATCGGGGGCGATACCCGGGCCGTCATCTGTGACGCGCAGCGCCACCCGATCCGGCGCCACGACGGCATCGACAACGATGCGGGTCTCGGCCGACGTATGAATGAGCGCGTTGGCAAGGACGTTGCCCAGCGCCTGCTCGATCAAAGTCGCGTCGGCGCGCACCAGCGGCAGGTCGGCGGGCAGTTCGACGGCGATGGCCTGCGTCGCGCCACGGCGGCGGGCGGCGCCGACGACGCGGTCGGCGGTCTCGCGCAGATCAAGCCAGTCGCGGCGCAGTTCGAGCGCGCCGGCGTCGATGCGGGTGATGGCGAGCAGATTGCGCACCATCTCGTCGAGGCCTTCCGCCTCCTGCTTGATGCCGCCGAGCAAATCCTTCTGTGTATCGGGCGCGAGCTTGTCGCCGTAATCGATCAGGCTGGTGGCCGAGCCGAGGATCGACGACAGCGGCGTGCGGAAATCGTGCGAGATCGAGGCCAGCAGCGTGTTACGCACGCGCTCGGTTTCGGTTGCGGTTTTCGCGCTGACCATTTCGCGCGCCAGCGAAGCGCGGTCGAGCGCGGCGGCGGTCTGTTCCGACAGGGTATCGAGCAACGCCCGCGCTTCCGAATCGAGGCCGCCGGTGTCGGCGTGTCTGCCGACGCCGATGACGCCCAGCGTCTTGTCGCCGATACGCAGCGGCACGAAGTACCATGGGATGATCGGCAAGGTGCCGGTGTCGGCGCCGGCGGGTTCGCCATGGCTGAAAGCCCAGCGCGCCGCCGTCATCGCCGCGGCATCGAGCGCATCCTCCGGCGGCCACGCGGCCGTGAGTGCCAGATCGTCGGCCTGCGCCAGCAACACGACCACCGGACGGCCGAGGCTGGCATGGATCTCGCTCGCCGCGCCTTCGGCCAGCGCATCCAGCGTCGCCAGCCCGGACATGCGGCGGGTGAATTCGTAAAGCCGGCGCATGGCGCGCATGCGGCTGGCCGAGATGCGCGCCTGCTCGCGGACGCGCCCGGCCATCGCCGACGACACCACGGCGACGACCAGAAAGATGATCAGCGCCAGCAACTCATAGGGCTCGGCGACCGTGAATGTGTAAAGCGGCTGGATAAAGAAGAAATTGTAGACGGCCGACGACAGCAGCGAGGCATAGACCGCCGGCCACATGCCGAAATTCATGGCGGTGAACAACACCGCGAGCATGAAGATCATCGACAGGTTGGGGATCGGCGTGAACTGGGTGAGCACTTCGCCAACGCCGAGCGCGGCGAACACCGCGGCCGTGGCGTAGACGAAATGCAGCGGCTCCGGGGCGAGCCAGGTGCGCCGCCGCGTTGCCGGCTCGCCGGTCGTCTCCGCTTCGCGCGTGACCAGATGGATGGCGATGTCCTGCGTACGGCGCACCAGTTCATGCGGCAGCGACCGGCGCAGCAGTTCACTGAGGAAACCGGCGCGCGAGCGGCCAACGACGATCTGCGTCACGTTCTCGAACTTGGCAAAGCGCAGCAGTTCGGCTGGTACGTCGGCGCCGCTGAGCGTCTGCGTCTCGGCGCCCAGGCTCTGCGCCAGCGCGATGGTCGCGTCGAGCCGCTGCCGCGCGGCATTGTCGAGCACGGCGCCGGGCCGCTCGACCGTGACCGCCAGCCAGGGCGCGTCCATCAGGTCGGCCATGCGCTTGGCGGTTCGGATCACCACCGGCGACACCGGATCGGGACCAATGCAGGCGAGGATGCGCTCGCCCGCCGCCCAGGGACCTTCGATCGCCTGCGCCTGCATGCGCTCGACCAGCGAAGCATCGACGCGTTCGGCGGCGCGGCGCAGCGCCAGTTCGCGCAAGGCGGTGAGGTTCTGCGGCTTGAAGAAATGCTCGACCGCCCGCGCCGCGGTGTCCTGCACATAGACCTTGCCCTCGGCCAGGCGCTTGAGCAGTTCGTCGGGCGGGAAATCGACCAGCACCACCTCGTCGGCTTTGTCGAACACCGTGTCCGGCACGGTCTCACGCACGCGCACCTTGCTGATCTTCTGGACGACGTCGTTGAGGCTTTCCAGATGCTGGATGTTCAGCGTCGTCCAGACGTCGATGCCGGCTTCGAGCAGTTCGTCGATGTCCTGCCAGCGCTTGGGATGGCGGCTGCCCGGCACGTTGGTGTGGGCGTATTCATCGACCAGCAGCAGGCCGGGCCTGCGCGCCAGCGCGGCATCGAGGTCGAACTCGCGCATGACCTGGTTGCGGTAAACGATCGGATTGCGGGCCAGCATGTCAAGGCCGGCGACGAGTTGCTCGGTCTCGCGCCGGCCATGTGTCTCGATCAGCCCGGCGACCACGTCGCGCCCGCCGGCACGTTCGCTATGCGCGGCGGTGAGCATGGCGTAGGTCTTGCCGACACCCGGCGCGGCGCCGAGAAAAATCTTCAGCCGGCCGCGGCCTTCTTTCTTGGCCAGGGCCAGCAATGCGTCCGGGGATGCTCTCTGGGTCTCGTCTCTCGCCATGCGGCTCCTCGAAGCCGATCATACACGAAAAGGCCCGCCCCGGACTTGCATCCGGGACGGGCGGCTGGGGATCAACCGGCGATCACGACTTGAGCGCATCCAACGCGAGATTGAGCTTGAGGACATTCACGCGCGGTTCGCCCAGCAATCCCAGCCAGCGGCCCTGCGTTTCGTTCGCCACCAAGGTCCGAAGCCGGTCTTCCGGCACGCCGCGGGCCTTGGCGACGCGCGGCACCTGGAAGAGCGCGGCGGCGGGCGAGATGTCGGGATCGAGCCCGCTCGCCGACGTCGTGACGAGGTCGACCGGCACCGCCGCCGCCGGGTTCTCCTTCTTCAGGGTATCGACGTCTTCCTTCAGGCGGTCGGCCAGCGCTTTACTGGTCGGGCCCAAATTCGAACCGCCGGAGTTCGCGGCGTTGTAGGGCGCGGCGATGCTCTTCGTCGGATCCTTGGGGTCCGGCGCCGTCGTCGCCGACGGCCGGCCATGGAAATATTTGTCGCTGGTGAACGACTGGCCGATCAGCGTCGAGCCGACCACCTTGCCGTCCTTCTCGATCAGGCTGCCTTGCGCCTGCGAGGGGAAGATCACGCCGGCGATGCCGGTCATGGCCAGCGGATAAATGAGGCCGGTAATAATCGTCAGGGCGACGATGAAGACGATGGCCGGGCGGATTTCCTTCAACATGACTTGTCTCCTCAGGCCAGGTGCAAGGCGGTGACGACGAGGTCGATGGCCTTGATGCCGATGAACGGCAGGACGATGCCGCCGATGCCGTAAACCAGCAGGTTCTTGCGCAGAAGCGCCGCCGCACCGATGGGACGATATTTGACGCCCTTCAGCGCCAGCGGGATGAGCGCGATGATGATGAGCGCGTTGAAGATGATGGCCGACAGGATGGCGCTCTGCGGCGTCGACAGCCCCATGACGTTAAGGACGCCGAGTTGCGGATAGAACGCGGCGAACATCGCCGGGATGATGGCGAAATATTTGGCCACGTCGTTGGCGATCGAAAACGTGGTCAGCGAGCCGCGCGTCATCAGCAGTTGCTTGCCGATCTCGACGACCTCGATGAGCTTGGTCGGATCGCTGTCGAGATCGACCATGTTGCCGGCTTCGCGCGCCGCCTGCGTGCCGGTCTGCATGGCGACGCCGACATCGGCCTGCGCCAGCGCCGGCGCGTCATTGGTGCCGTCGCCGCACATCGCGATCAGGCGGCCATTGCCCTGCTCGTTGCGGATGTAGCGCAGCTTGTCCTCCGGCGTCGCCTCGGCGATGAAGTCGTCGACGCCGGCTTCCGAGGCGATCGAGGCCGCGGTCACCGGATTGTCGCCGGTGATCATCACGGTCTTGATGCCCATGCGGCGCAGCGCGGCGAAGCGGTCCTTGACGTCCGGCTTGACCACGTCCTTGAGGTGGATGACGCCGAGGATGCGGCCGTTTTCGACGAGGCCGAGCGGCGTGCCGCCGGCCCGCGCGATCTTGTCGACGGCGGCGCGGAAGGCGGGCGGCTCGGCGATGTCGCGGCCGGCCTGTTCGCGGGCGAATTTGAGCACCGAGTCGATCGCGCCCTTGCGCAGGTGGCGCGGCCCGGCATCGACGCCGGACAGGCGCGTGGTGGCGGAGAATTCGATGAATTTGGCATCGGCCGGCGCCGCCTCGCGCCGCACATTGTACTTGTCCTGCGCCAACTGGACGATCGAACGGCCTTCCGCCGTCTCGTCGGCGTCGCTGGCGAGCAGCGCGGCTTCCGCCGCCTCACGCTCGGTGACGCCGGGCACCGGGATGATCTCGGTCGCCAGGCGGTTGCCGAAGGTGATGGTGCCGGTCTTGTCGAGCAGCAGCGTATCGACATCGCCCGCGGCCTCCACCGCGCGGCCGGACATGGCCAGCACGTTGAAGCGCACCAGGCGATCCATGCCGGCAATGCCGATTGCCGACAGCAGCGCGCCGATGGTGGTCGGGATCAGGGTGACGAACAGCGCCACCAGCACCACTACCGAAATGCTGCCGCCGGCATAGAGCGCATAGCTCGGGATCGTCGCGGTGGCGAAGACGAAGATGATGGTGAGGCCGACCAGCAGGATGGTCAGCGCGATTTCGTTCGGCGTCTTCTGCCGCTCGGCGCCTTCGACCAGCTTGATCATACGGTCGAGGAACGAGGTGCCGGGCGACGAGGTAATGCGCACGACGATGCGGTCGGAGATCACGGTGGTGCCACCGGTGACGGCCGAGCGGTCGCCGCCGGATTCGCGGATCACCGGCGCCGATTCACCGGTAATGGCCGCCTCGTTGACCGAAGCGACGCCTTCGATGATGTCGCCGTCGCCGGGAATGATGTCATTGGTCTCGCAGACGACGACGTCGCCGGCTTTCAGGTCCTCGGCCGAGACCATCTCGAAGCGCTCGGGATTGTCGGCCGAGAACAGCCGCTTGGCGCGCGTCTGCGTGCGCGTGAGCCGCAGCGTGTCGGCCTGGGCCTTGCCGCGGCCTTCGGCCACCGCCTCGGCGAAATTGGCGAACAGCACGGTGAACCACAGCCAGACGACGATCTGCAGTTCGAAGAGGATGCCCTGCCCGCCTTGCACGATGTCGCGCAGCAGCAGCACCGTGGTCAGCAGCGTGACCATCTCCAGCACGAACATCACCGGGTTCTTCACCAGCACGCGCGGATCGAGCTTGACGAAGGACTGGCCGATCGCCGGCAGCACGATCTTGGCATCGAGCAAGGTCGAGACCGGCATCCGCTTGCGGACTTTGGAGGTTTCCATGGATGGCTCCGAACCTAGAAGGTGCTGCCGGCCAGCATCGCGAGATGCTCGACGATGGGGCCGAGGGCGAGCGCGGGGAAGAAAGTAAGGCCGCCGACGATGAGGATGACGCCGACCAGCAGGCCGACGAACAGGCCACCGGTGGTGGGGAAGGTGCCGAGCGACGGCGGCACCGACTTCTTGGCCGCCAGCGCGCCGGCAATCGCCATCGCCGGCACGATCATCCAGAAGCGGCCGATGAACATCGCGACCGCGCCGGACAGGTTGTAGAACAAGGTGTTGCCGGTGAGCCCGGCGAAGGCCGAGCCGTTATTGGCGGTCATCGAGGTATAGGCGTAGAGCACTTCGGAGAAGCCGTGCGGGCCGGCATTGGCCATCGACGCCACTGCCGGCGGATAGACGACGCCGATCGCGGTCCAGCCCAGCATCATCAGCGGCAGGATCAGGATGGCGAGCATCGCCATCTTCACCTCGCGCGCCTCGATCTTCTTGCCGACATATTCCGGCGTGCGTCCGACCATCAGGCCGGCGACGAACACCGTGACGATGACGAACAGCAGCATGCCGTAAAGGCCGGCACCGACGCCGCCGACGACGATCTCGCCGAGCTCCATATTGATGAGCGGGATCATGCCGCCGAGCGCCGTGAAACTATCGTGCATGGCGTTGACGGCGCCGCACGAGGCGGCCGTGGTGATCACGGCAAACAGCGCCGAGGCGACGATGCCGAAGCGGACTTCCTTGCCTTCCATGTTGCCGCCGGACAGGCCGAGCGAGTTCAGGATGTTGGTGCCGTTCGCTTCCGCCCAATAGCAGACAACGACGCCGGCGAGGAACAGAACGCCCATGGCGGCGAGAATCGCCCAGCCCTGGCGCTGGTTGCCGACCATGCGGCCGAACACATTGGTGAGCGCCGCGCCGAGCACGAAGATCGACAGCATCTGCACGAAGTTCGACAGCGCTGTCGGGTTCTCGAACGGATGCGCGGCATTGGCGTTGAAGAAGCCGCCGCCATTGGTACCGAGCATCTTGATGGCGACCTGCGAGGCGACCGGGCCGACAGCAATGCTCTGCTTGGCGCCCTCGAGCGTCGTCGCATCGACGTAAGAGCCAAGTGTCTGCGGAATGCCCTGCCACACCAGGAACAGCGTGAAGACGACGCAGACCGGCAGCAGGATGTAGAGCGTGCAACGCGTGATATCGACCCAGAAATTGCCGACCGTCTTCGCCGAGGCGCGGGCAAAGCCGCGGATCAATGCCACGGCGAGCACGATGCCGGTCGCCGCCGACAGGAAGTTCTGGTGCGTCAGGCCGAGCATCTGCACGAGATAAGACAGCGTGCTCTCGCCGCCGTAGTTCTGCCAGTTGGTGTTGGTGAGGAACGACACCGCCGTGTTGAACGACAGGTCCGGCGGCACGGCCGTCTGCTCGGCGGGATTGAACGGCAGCGCGCCCTGGAAGCGCAGCAGTGCATAGAGAATGACGAAGCCGCCGACGTGAAACAGCAGCATGGCGACCGTATAAGCGAGCCAGC
Source organism: Pseudomonadota bacterium (assembly GCA_018240595.1). GTDB lineage: Bacteria > Pseudomonadota > Alphaproteobacteria > Rhizobiales > Xanthobacteraceae > Pseudolabrys. The sequence continues at coordinate 114,577 of JAFEFL010000027.1, forward strand.
CCTGCTCGCTCGTCTCGTCGACGCCGCCGACGCGATAGAGCAGCCGCTCGACCGGCCGCAGCACGGGTGCGAGGAATGTCCGCTCGCCGTTGAAGACGCGCGTCATATAGGCGCCGAGCAACGGCGTCAGCGCGACGATGATCGCGCAGTAGAGAATAATCTGGACCCAGCCGATGAGCGTCATGGGTGGCTCCTAGAACTTCTCAGGGCGCAGCAGCGCGTAGGTGAGGTAGAACAGCAGCCCCAGTGTCACGAGGCTGGCGAGCGAATAATCGATGGGCATGGCGCACCTTCAGAGGCGGTCGCAGGCGTAGGCGTAGCCGAGCGTCACCGCGAAAAGGACAAGGCCGAGGGTGAGGACGATGAGGTCGAGCATGGCGGTTCCCTTCGCAGGGTTCGGAACAAACCTCGAAATAGAAGGCGCACGATAAAGAAGCGATGCGGAATGGGTTTGCGGCGTATCAAGGCGTTATAAAGATCGCGGTCGGCCGGATCTCTTCGACGCTTCAATGATTTGGCCGACATGAGGCCGGTGGGCCGCAGGGCGTCATACCGGCCTCACCCGAATCCGTCCGTCGCGGGGTTCCGAAGGAACTCACAGGCCCCGTGCGACAAATTATGGCCGCGAAGCCCCTGCCTAATCGCGGCCTCGTCGCTTCGCGCCGCCGGCATGCGTTCGAAGCGCCGGATTTCAGAACCGCAACATTTCACCCGGATTGCTTCGATGCTTCAGCCAGTTCCCAAGATCGTCGCGCACGCCAAGGCCGATCCGTCGGTTGTCGAGGCCGCGTTCCGCCAATCCATCGAGCGCAAGCTGACCTACGATCTCGGCAAGACGTTCGACACCGCGACCGACAACGACTGGTACCACGCCACGGCGCTGGCGATCCGCGATCGCGTCGTCGATGTCTGGATGGCGTCGCGGCAGAAGACGCGCGAACAGCGCAAGAAGCGCGTCTATTATCTGTCCATCGAGTTTCTGATCGGCCGGCTGCTGCTCGACTCGCTGACCAACCTGCGCATGGTGGAGCCGGCGCGCCGCGCGCTCGCCTCCATGGGCGTCGATCTCGAACGCCTGCGCTCGGGCGAGCCGGACGCCGCGCTCGGCAACGGCGGTCTCGGCCGACTCGCGGCATGCTTCATGGACAGCATGTCGGCACTGCAGATCCCCGCCTTCGGCTACGGCATTCGCTACGAGAACGGGCTGTTCGAACAGCGCATCGTCGACGGGCAGCAGCACGAAGTGCCCGAGGACTGGCTGGTAACCGGCAATCCGTGGGAGTTCATCCGCGCCGACACCCGCGTGCCGATCGGCTTCGGCGGACGTGTCGACTACGCCGGCGCCGCGGAGCCGACCGCGCGCGCTTTGTGGTACCCCGACGAGGTCGTCTTCGCCGTGCCTTACGACACGCCGGTCGTCGGCTGGCGCGGCCGTCACGCCAACACGTTGCGCCTGTGGTCCGCGCGCGCCGCCGACCCGATCCACCTCGAAACTTTCAACCGCGGCGACCTCGTCGGCGCCACGGCGGCCCGCGCCCGCGCCGAAGCGATCTCGCGCGTGCTCTATCCCAATGACGGCACGTCGGTCGGCCAGGAGTTGCGGCTGCGCCAGGAATTCTTCTTTACCTCGGCAACATTGCAGGATCTCACCCGCCGCCACGTCGACGAAGTCGGCGCCATCGACACCCTGCCCGATCACGCCGCCGTGCAACTCAACGACACGCATCCGGCGATCGCGGTCGCCGAGTTGATGCGCATCCTCGTCGACGAGCACGAGATCGAATGGCACAAGGCATGGGCGATCACGCGCGCGACCTTGAGTTACACCAACCACACGCTGCTGCCGGAGGCGCTGGAAAGCTGGCCGGTGGAGTTGCTCGGCCGCCTGCTGCCGCGCCATCTGCAGATCATCTACACAATCAACTGGCTGCATCTTCGCACCCAGGATGAGCGCGGCCTTGCCGACCCCGCGTTCATCAAGAACGTCTCGCTAATCCACGAGACTGGCGAGCGCCGGGTGCGCATGGCCCACCTCGCCTTTGTCGGCACCCACGCGGTCAACGGCGTGTCGGCGCTGCACACCGACCTGCTGCGCGACAACGTCTTCGCCGATCTTGCCCGGTCGTCGAAGACGCGCATCGTCAATAAGACCAACGGCATCACTTTCCGGCGCTGGCTCCATGAGTCCAATCCGGACCTGACAGCGCTGCTGACAGAGGCGCTCGGCGAGCGCGTGCTCGACGATCCGGCTACGTTGAAGGAGCTCGAACGCCACGCCGGCGAGCGCGGCTTCGTTGCACGCTACGCGCAGGCGCGGGCAGCGAACAAGGAAAGGCTGGCGACGCTGCTGCGCTCCAGGACCGGCGTCAAGGTCGATCCGCAGGCGCTGTTCGACGTGCACATCAAACGCATTCACGAATACAAGCGCCAGCTTCTCAACCTCGTCGAGACTGTCGCGCTTTATCAGGAGCTGCGCGCCGATAGCGGCCGCGATTTCGCGCCGCGCGTCAAAATCTTCGCCGGCAAGGCGGCGGCGAGCTACGACCGCGCCAAGCTGATCATCCGCCTCGCCAACGACATCGGCCAGGTCGTCAACAACGACCCGGAGATCGGCGATCGCCTCAAAGTTCTGTTCGTGCCGAACTACAGCGCCAGCCTCGCCGAGGCGATCATCCCGGCTGCCGACCTGTCGGAGCAGATCTCGACCGCCGGCATGGAAGCCTCCGGGACCGGCAACATGAAGCTGGCGCTCAACGGCGCCATCACCATCGGCACGATGGACGGCGCCAATATCGAGATCTGCGAGCATGTCGGGGCCGACAACGTCGCGATCTTCGGCCTCACGGCCGAGGAAGTCGCCGAGCGCGAGCGCGCGGGGTTCAGCGGGGAAGAGGCCATTGCCGCCTCGCCACGGCTGCGCGCGGCGATCGAGGCCATCGCCTCGGGCGCATTCTCCGGCGGCGACACGGACCGCTACGCGCCGGTCGTCGCCGCCTTGCGCGGTCATGACCGATTTATGGTGGCCGCCGATTTCGACGAATACTGGAAAGCGCAACGGTCGATCGACCGGCTCTGGCGCACGCCGGACAAATGGTGGCGCATGAGCATTCTCAATACCGCGCGCATGGGCTGGTTCTCGTCCGACCGCACCATCCGCGAATATGCCGCCGACATCTGGAACGTGCCGGTCAGTCTGGACCCGCACGCGTAAAGCGGCGCGCGGGTACTAGGGCGCGCCTAGCTTCTCGCCCGGTCCGGAGCATTGATCGCGAGCTGGGCGGCAAACGCGCGCTTGTAGGCGGGCCTCGCCTCGCCGCGCGCCACGTAGGCAGCGAGGTTGGCGTACTCGTCGAGCAGGCCCGACGCGCGCAGCCGCAGCAGGACCGACACCATCATCAGATCACCGGCGCTGAAAGCGCCATCGAGCCAGTCGGCCTCGCCGAGGCGCGCCGAGAGCTGCTTCAACCGCTCGCGAATGCGATCCTTGACCAGCGGCAGACGCGCTTCGGCCCACGGCTTGTCCCTCTCGTGAATCCGCGCAATGGTCAGATCAAGGATCGGCGGCTCTATGGTGTTCACCGCAGCGAACATCCAGGAAAGGGCGCGCGCCTGCGCATTGGCGTCGCCCGGCAGCAGTCCGCCATGACGCTGGGCGATATGGAAGACGATGGCGCCGGTCTCGAACAGGGCAAGATCGCCCTCCTCGTAGGTCGGGATCTGACCGAACGGATGGCGGGCCAGATGCTCAGGCTCCTTCATGGCCGCGAACGAGACCAGGCGAACGTCGTAAGGCTGGCCGGCTTCCTCGAGCGCCCAGCGGACGCGGGTGTCGCGCGCCAGGCCCTGCCCGCCATCCGGAGATCGTTCGAACGCGGTAATGGTGATGGTCATCGGAACAGGTCCTCGCGGCAATTCATCAGTACACCACAACCGCGGCGCCGGTGCATCCTACCGCGCCGCGCGACCGGCCGCCTTGAAGGCCGCCGCCACGGTCTGCAAGGCGGCCGAATGTTCGAACGCCTCGAGCGGTGGCGTGACCTTGCGCCGCCAGTTCGGATGCTCGTCGACCGTGCCGGGAATGTTGATCTGCTCTGCAATGCCGAGGATGTCTTCGAGCGAAACCATGACCAGCCGTGACGGCGTCTGGCCCAGCAAATAAGCAACCGCGGCAAAATCCTCATTGCCTTCGGCGCGCTCCTTCAGCAGTTCGCGCAGCATGTGACGGGAATGCGCGCGGCCGTCGTCGCTCTCGCCAGGGTCGATGCCGATCGCGCGCTTGAACACAAGATCGGACGACTGCATCCAGGCCCTGAAGGTCGCGAGGTCGTGCGTGTTGAAGGTCGCCAGTGCTTCGGCAGGGTAATGTTCCGGCAAACGAAAGCGGCCGTCATGCTCGCGTTCGAACATCATGACGCGATAGCTCCACAGGCCCCAGCGCGCCAGTGTTTCGCGGAATCCTTCGGGCACGGTGCCGAGGTCCTCGCCGATCACAATGCAACGGGCGCGGTTGCTCTCGTCGGCGATGACCCGCAACATGGCGTCGAACGGATAGCGAATATAGGCGCCTTGCGCCGCGCCGCAGCCGTCGGGGATGAGGAAGAGCCGCTTCAGTCCGAGCACGTGATCGAGCCGCACCGCGCCGGCATGGCGCATGGTCGCGCGCATCAGCCGGCGCAGCGGTGCGAAGTCGTTCTTGGCGATGGTGCGCGGATTGAACGGCGCCAGGCCCCAGTTCTGACCGGCGCGGTTGAACTCATCGGGCGGCGCGCCGACGGAAACGCCGGGCACCACCGCGTCCTGATCGCTCCAGGCGTCGGCGCCGTGCGGATTGATGCCGACGGCGAGGTCGGTATAGAGCCCGATGGACATGCCAAGGCGGAGCGCCTCGGCCTGACAGGCGCGCAATTGGCGGTCCGCGGTCCATTGCATGAACTCCTGGAATTCGCAGGCGTCCTGGTTGGCGGCGCGGAATTCGGCCAGCGTCGTCTCGGACGGCGTACACCATGGCTTCGGCCATTCCGGCCATGGCTTCGGCGCCTGCGTCACGCGCAGCACTTCGAAGATCGCGAACCGTTGCAAGGCGTCGCCCGCCTCGCGCCGATACGTTTCCAGATCCGCTCGCCGCTTGGCATCGGCATTCGTCTTGAAATTCTCCCAGGCCCGCCCCAACACCTCGAGCTTGAGCCGGCCGACGGCGCGATAATCGATGAGTTCCGGCCGACGCACCGCGGCGATGTCGTCGTCCCACTCGGACAGATCGGGACGCTCCGGGATCGCCGCGACATCGATATAGAGCGGATTGAGGAACAGCCGGCTGTTCGGCCGGTACGGGCTCGCCTCGTCCGCCCGCTCGGGAAACAGTGCGTGCAGTGGATTGAGGCCGATGGCACTGGCGCCGGCTCGCGCGGCAATGCCGATCAACGTCGATAGATCGGTGAAATCGCCATGGCCCCAGTTGCGCGCCGAACGCAGCGCGTAAAGTTGCACGGCAAGACCCCAGACGCGGCGGCCATCGCCTTGATACGCGCGCACAAGACCTTGCGACTGCGGCGCGCCGTCGGGCACCGGCGCCGTCTGCCCGACCGACAGAACATCGATCAGGCGCCGCTGCGTGTCCGGATCGATGGCGTGCCAATGGCCAAAGATGTCGTGGTAACCGGCCTCGATGCCGCAGGCTTCGGCGACGTCGCGATCGTTCATCGGCATCTTCTCGACAACCGGCGCGTCCTCGCCATGGGGCCAACGCCGGGAACTTTAGGACGGCTCGGCGGTTTTCCAAGCGGGTAAGAACGCGCAAACCACGCCATTTGCGCGACAACATTTGACACTAGCGGGAGCATTCGGGGTGAAGGCCGAGCGTGCGTTTTCGAGCAAGACATACGAAAGTTCCCCTTCCGATCCGACGGGCCCGCGCTTCCGTTTCGAGGACATTTTTCCATGCGTCGACGGCGGACGTTACGCAGTAAAACGCGTAGCCGGCGAAACGGTCGACGTCTGGGCGGATATTTTTCGCGAAGGCCACGATGTCCTGCGCGCGGCGCTGCTGTGGCGGCGCCAGGACGCCGCCGACTGGCAGCGCGAAGACATGGTCCTGGTCAACAACGACCGCTGGCACGGCCAATTCACGCCGCCGGAGCCGGGCTACTATATTTTTGAGCTCGAGGCCTGGACTGACCAGTACGGGACATGGCGTAAGGAATTCCTCGCCAAGCAAAAAGCCGGACAGAACGTCGCGCTGGAAGCGCGCGAGGGCCTCGAACTGCTGCAGCAGCTGATGCCGGCGGAAGACGGCCCGCGCGCCATCGTCGAAGCGGCGATCCACAAATTCGGCGCGACCAACGATCCCGCCGACCTGCTTGATGAATGGCTCGCCACCGCGATGCGCCAAGGCGGCGCGCGGCCGGACCTGTGCCGCAGCAGCCCGGTGCCGCTGGTCGCCGACCGCGAACGCGCGCGCGCCGGCGCCTGGTACGAGATGGTGCCGCGCAGTCAGAGTCCCGTTCCCGGCCAGCACGGCACGTTCCGCGACTGCATCGCGCGCGTCCCGGAGATCGCCGGCCTGGGCTTCGATGTGCTTTACCTGACGCCGATCCATCCGGTCGGCCGCACCAACCGCAAGGGCCGCAACAACGCCGTGAAGGCCGAGCCCGGCGACGTCGGCAGCTTCTACGCCGTCGGCAACGAGCATGGCGGCCACGACGCGGTCGAACCGGCGCTCGGCACGCTCGATGATTTCCGCGCGCTGGTCGCCGCCTGCCACCAGCACGGCATGGAAGTGGCGATGGATATCGCCGTGCAGTGCTCCCCGGACCATCCCTGGCTCAAGCAACACCCGCAATGGTTCAAGCAGCGGCCCGACGGCAGCATCAAATATGCCGAGAACCCGCCGAAGAAATATGAGGACATCGTCAACCCCGATTTCGCCTCCGACGACAGCATCGGCCTGTGGATCGCGCTGCGCGACGTGCTGCTGTTCTGGGTCAAGCAGGGCGTGCGCATCTTCCGCATCGACAACCCGCACACCAAACCGCTGCCGTTCTGGGAATGGGCGATCCGCGAAGTGCAGACCCGCGATCCCGGCGTGATCTTCCTCGCCGAAGCGTTCACGCGGCCGAAAGTGATGAAGGCGCTGGCCAAGCTCGGCTTCACACAGTCTTACACCTACTTCACCTGGCGCACGACCAAGGAGGAGCTGCAGGAATATCTGAGCGAGCTCACCGGCTATCCGGAGCGCGACTATTACCGCCCCACCTTCTTCGTAACGACGCCGGACATCCTGCCCATCCAGTTGCAGAAGGGTGACGCCTGGTTGTTCAAGGCGCGCGCGGCGCTGGCCGCGACCTTGTCGTCGAACTACGGCATCTACAACGGCTTCGAGCTGGTCGAGTACGAACCATTGCCGGGCCGCGAGGAGTATCTCAACTCCGAGAAATACGAAATCCGCACCCGCGACTGGAACAAGCCCGGCAACATCAAGGCCTATCTGCAGCGCATCAACATGATCCGCCGCGCCAATCCGGCGCTGCTGCAGACTGCCAACCTCCGCTTCCTGCAGACCAATGACCCGAACGTCATCGGTTTCATCAAGGAATCGGTTGACGGCAGCAATGCCGTCGCGGTGGCGATTTCACTGGCCAAGGAACCGAGCGAATTCTGGTTTCATTTCGGCGACGCGCAGATCGGGTCGCCCGACGGGCGCCGGCCGATTCGCGAAATCGAGAATCTTGTCACCGGCGAACGGCACCTTCTCGAGTGGAATGGGTTGCGTATCAGGATCGACCCCAGCAACGACCCCGCCGTGCTTTTCCGCTGTCACGTCTAAGTGCACCATGAACGTTCACTCCGCCATTGCCGAAGAGCTGCGCGTCGCGAATGAGGATGGCCTCTGGTACAAGGACGCCATCATCTATCAGCTTCATGTCAAGGCGTTTCACGACAGCAATGGCGATGGCATCGGCGATTTCGCCGGCCTGACCGAAAAGCTCGACTACCTGCGCGATCTCGGCGTCACCGTGCTATGGCTGCTGCCGTTCTATCCGAGCCCGGGCCGCGACGACGGCTACGACATCTCCGACTACGGCGACATCAATCCGCAATTCGGCACGATGAAGGACTTCCGCCGCTTCATGGTCGAAGCCAAGAAGCGCGGCCTGCGCGTCATCACCGAGCTGGTGGTCAACCACACTTCCGATCAGCACGCGTGGTTCAAGCGGGCGCGGCGCTCGCCGCCGGGCTCCAGCGCGCGCGACTGGTACGTCTGGAGCGACACCGACCAAAAATTTCTCAATACCCGCATCATCTTCACCGACACCGAGAAGTCGAACTGGGCGTGGGACTCGGAAGCCAATGCGTTCTACTGGCACCGCTTCTTTTCGCACCAGCCCGATCTGAATTTCGACAATCCGCGCGTGGTGCGCGCGGTGGTCCAGGTGATGAAGCGCTGGCTCGACACCGGGGTTGACGGCTTCCGCCTCGACGCGGTGCCGTATCTCATCGAACGGGAGGGTACCAGCAACGAAAACCTGCCCGAGACCCACCGCATCATCAAGCAACTGCGGGCCGAGCTCGACGCCTACGCGCCGGGCAAGGTGCTGCTCGCCGAGGCCAATATGTGGCCGGAAGACGTGCAACAGTATTTCGGCGACGGCGACGAATGCCAGATGGCCTACCACTTCCCGCTGATGCCACGCATCTACATGGCGATCGCGCAGGAAGACCGCTTCCCGATCGCCGACATCATGCGGCAGACACCGGAGATCCCGGCCAATTGCCAATGGGCGATGTTCCTGCGCAATCACGACGAACTGACGCTGGAAATGGTGACCGATGCCGAACGCGATTACCTGTGGTCCACCTACGCGGTCGACCCTCGCGCCCGCATCAATGTCGGCATCCGCCGCCGACTGGCGCCGCTGATGGACAACGACCGGCGCAAGATCGAACTTATGAACTCGATTCTGATGTCGATGCCGGGGACGCCGATCATCTATTACGGCGACGAAATCGGCATGGGCGACAACATCTATCTCGGCGACCGCAACGGCGTGCGCACGCCGATGCAATGGACGCCGGACCGCAATGGCGGCTTCTCGCGCGCCGATCCGGCGGCGCTATTCCTGCCCTGCATCATGGACCCGGTCTACGGCTTCTCGGCCGTCAACGTCGAGGCGCAGAGCCGCTCGGCTTCGTCGCTCTTGAACTGGACCAAGCGGCTGATCAGCGTGCGCAAGTCCACGCAGGTCTTCGGCCGCGGCACGCTGACCTTTGTGCGGCCGACCAATCGCACCGTGCTCGCTTATGTGCGCCAGCTCGGCGACGAAGCGATCCTGTGCGTCGCCAATCTGTCGCGCTCGGCGCAGGCGGTCGAGCTCGACCTGTCGCCGTGGGAAGGGCGCATCCCGCAGGAGATGCTGGGCCGCGTCAACTTCCCGCGCATCGGCCAGTTGCCCTATCTGGTGACGCTGCCGCCTTACGGCTTCTTCTGGTTCCAGCTCAACAAGGAGCCCGGCAGCGAACAGCCGCACGCCTTGCCGCGCGACGTCTCAACCCTCGTGCTCGGCGCCGGCTGGAGCTCGCTGACGAGCGGCTGGACGCGGCGCACTTTCGAGAGCGACGTGCTGCCCGGCTTCATCGCTCACCAGCGCTGGTTCGCCGACAAGGAGTCCCGCCAGATCTCGACCAGCGTCGATGCGGCGGTCCCGCTCGAACTCGGCGGCCACAGCCACCTCGCCACCGTTGTGACGGTCAACGGTTCACACGGCACGACGCGCTATTTCCTGCCGCTGGCAACGCGCTGGGCCCGCTACACCACGATAGACCATGGCCCGGGCTCGATCCTCGCCGCGGTGCGTCGCGGCCCGCGCGAAGGCACCTTGCTCGACGCCGCCGGCGAACCGGAATTCGTGCCGGTGCTGCTCGAGGCGATGCATCGCGGCGCGACCGCCGGCCAAGACGGAAAGACCATCGAGTTCAGGCCGACCGAGGCCTTCGCCGCATCGGAACTGCCGAAAATCGAAACGATCAAGCTGGTCGATCGCGAGCAATCGAACTCCAGCGTCATCGTCGACAACCGCTATGTGGTGAAGCTGCTGCGCCGGCTGGCCTCCGGCACGCATCCGGAGATCGAGATCGGTCGTTTCCTCACCGACCAGACCGGCTTCAAGAATGCGCCGGCTTTGCTCGGCTCCGTCGAACTGGTCGAAGGCGAGCAGCGCAGCGCCCTGGTCGTTGCCCACGAGTTCATCGAAAACCAGGGCGACGCCTGGTCGCTTATCCTGTCGGCGCTCGAGCGCCTGATCGACCAGCAGCGCCTCAACCTCGCCGAACCGCTGCTCGAAACGGCCGACACTTTGGTGCTGATGCAGCGCATGAGTCAGATCGGCCGTCGCACCGGCGAGCTGCATCTCGCGCTCGCCAGCCACGACGACATCGCCGATTTCGCCCCGGAGCCGATATCGCGCGACGACATGGCGCACTGGACCGAGGCGCTGCTGGCGCGGACCGATGCGCGACTCGACCTGATCAAGGCGAGCGCACTGCCGGAGCACAGCGCCGCCATGGGCAAGCTTCTGGTCGAGAACCGCGAGGCCATCCGCAGCTATATCGCGGCGAGCGGCGACGCGATATTCGAAGGCATGAAGATCCGCCAGCACGGCGACTTCCACCTCGGCCAGATCCTGATCGCCAAGGACGACGCCTTCATCCTCGACTTCGAGGGCGAGCCGCGCCGCACGCTCGAGGAGCGCCGGCACAAGGCGCCGCCGGCGCGCGATGTCGCCGGCTTCATCCGCTCGATCGATTACGCCATCAGCGCGGCCGTCAATCAGGCGCCCGATCTCAGCGCCGAGGATCTCAGCGTCCTCACGCCATTGATGCGCGATTGGGGCGACCGGCTGACCGGCGCCTTCTGGGACTGCTATCGCGAAACCGTCAAGGACTCGCAGCTGTGGCCGGCCGATGCCGAACAGGCGCGGCGGCTGCTCGACTGGTTCCTGCTCGACAAGGCGCTTTACGAAATCGAATACGAGCTCACCAACCGCCCGACCTGGGCACACATCCCGCTGGAAGCGACCTTGCGTATCCTGTGGCAACGCGGAGTGATCCAGCAATGAACGAACATGTCCGCCATTTGCCGGCCGACGCCCGCGCCATCGTCGAAGGCCGTCACGCCAATCCCTTTACTTATCTCGGACCGCACGCCGAGAACGGCCGCACCGTGGTGCGCGCGTTCCTGCCGAACGCGACCGCTGTCGCTGTCGTCAGCGATGCCGGCGCGCAACCGCTGGAGCGTCTCGACGATGCCGGTCTGTTCGCCGGCCCCGTAAACGACGCCGGGCGCTATCGCTTGCGCGCGCGCTTCGGCGATCAGGACGTCGATCTGGAGGACCCGTATCGCTTCCCGCCGGTGCTGTCGGACTTCGATCTGTTCCTGCTCGGCGAAGGCAATCAGCTTCGTCTCTACGACAAACTTGGCGCCCACCCGATGACGCTGGATGGCGTCGCGGGCGTCGCCTTTGCCGTGCTGGCGCCGAACGCCCAGCGCGTCAGCGTGGTCGGCGATTTCAATTTCTGGGATGGCCGCATCCATCCGATGCGGGTGCGCGGCAACGGCTATTGGGAACTGTTCGTGCCCGGCGCGCGGCCCGGCGCCAGATACAAGTTCGAGATCGTCGCCCGCTCCGGCGCGCTCCTCCCGCTGAAATCCGATCCGGTCGCCTTCGCCGCCGAAGTGCGGCCCTCGACCGCGTCGATTGTCGTTGACGCGGCCAAGCTGCCGCTGCCGGCGCGCGCACGCGACGGTATCAACGCACTCGACCAGCCGATGTCGATCTACGAGGTGCATCTCGGCTCATGGCGGCGCAGCGTCGAGCGCGACAATGGCTGGCTGACCTATCGCGAGATGGCGGAGCAATTGCCCGCCTATGCCGCCGAGATGGGCTTCACGCATGTCGAACTTCTGCCGGTGTCGGAACATCCGTTCGACGGCTCGTGGGGTTATCAGCCGACCGGGATGTTCGCGCCGACCAGCCGCTTCGGCACGCCGGAGGATTTCATTGCACTGGTCGATGCCCTGCACAAGGCCGGGCTTGGCGTCATCCTCGACTGGGTGCCGGGGCATTTCCCCGACGATCCGCATGGCCTGGCGCGCTTTGACGGCACCGGGCTCTACGAGCATGAGGACCCACGCCAGGGCCGCCATCTCGACTGGGGCACGATGATCTACAATTACGGCCGCGTCGAAGTGACGAACTTTCTCTTGTCGAACGCGCTGTTCTGGCTGGAGCGCTACGGCATCGACGGCCTGCGCGTCGATGCCGTCGCCTCGATGCTGTACCTCGATTACAGCCGGCCTTCGAACGCCTGGGTGCCGAACAAGCACGGCGGCCGCGAGAATATCGAGGCCATCGACTTCCTGCGCCGCACCAACACCGAGGTGTTCAAGCATTTCCCCAATGCGACCACAGCAGCCGAGGAATCGACGGCCTGGCCGCAGGTGTCGCGTCCGGTGGACTGGGGCGGGCTGGGCTTCGGTTACAAATGGAACATGGGGTGGATGAACGACACCCTGGACTACATCTCCAAGGACCCGATCCATCGCCGCTATCACCACGGCAAAATTCTTTTCGGCCTGCACTACGCCTTTTCGGAGAACTTCATCCTGCCGCTGTCGCATGACGAGGTCGTGCACGGCAAACGCTCGATCCTCGGCCGCATGCCGGGCGACGAATGGCAGCGCTTCGCCAATCTGCGTGCCTATTACGCCTTCATGTTCGGCCACCCGGGCAAGAAGCTGATGTTCATGGGCTCGGAGTTCGGCCAGGATACCGAGTGGAACCACGACATCAGCCTGCCCTGGCATCTTCTCGACAGGCGCGAACATGCTGGCATCCAGCGGCTGGTGCGCGACCTCAACCGGCTGTACCGAGACACGCCGGCGCTGCACGCGCTCGACTGCGATGCAGCCGGATTCGAGTGGCTGATCACCGACGACGCCAACAACTCGACCTTCGCATGGCTGCGCAGGGGCAAGGAGCCGGCCGACCGTTGTGTCGTCATCGTCAACTTCACACCGCAGTTGCTCCGCGACTATCGCCTTCGCGTTCCCTTCGCCGGGCGCTGGCGCGAAATATTTAATTCCGACGCGGAGATCTATGGTGGCAGCAATGCCGGGAACTCAGGCGCCGTGTCCACCGTTGCGATGCGTGACAGTCAGGAGCTCCACATTGTCGTCCCACCGCTTGCTGCCGTCTTTTTCGTTCCTGAACTCTGACGGCAAGATGTCTGCCGGCGCGCCCTATCCGCTGGGCGCGACATGGGATGGGCGCGGTACGAACTTCGCGCTGTTCTCGGCCAACGCCACCAAGGTCACGCTCTGCCTGTTCGACCGCAGCGGCAAGCGCGAGACGGACCGCATCGTTCTGCCCGAGCGCACCGACGATGTCTGGCACGCCTACCTGCCGCAAGTCGCGCCCGGACAGCTTTACGGCTACCGCGTCGACGGGCCCTACGAGCCCAATGCCGGGCACCGCTTCAATGCCAACAAGCTGGTGATCGACCCCTACAGCAAGCGGCTTGCCGGGCCGTTCGTCTGGAACGACGCGCATTTCGGCTATCGCACCGGCGCCAAGCAACAGGACCTCGCCATCGATCGGCGCGACAACGCGCGCTACATGTACAAGTCGGTCGTCGTCGATGCCGCCCATACCTGGCGACACGCGTCGCGCCCGCAGAACCGCTGGGAAGACACCGTCTTCTACGAGGCCCACGTCAAGGGTCTGACGCAGCGGCATCCCGACGTGCCGGCCGAGCTGCGTGGCACCTATCGCGGCCTGTCGTCGCCCGGCATGATTGCGCACCTGCGCAAGCTCGGTGTCACGGCGATCGAACTCTTGCCGACCCACGCCTTTCTCGACGACCGGCACCTGCTCGACAAGGGCCTCAAGAACTACTGGGGCTACAACACGCTGAGCTTCTTCACGCCGGAAGCGCGCTATGCCCATGGCGACGAGATTTCGGCGATGCGCGCCACCGTCGCGGCGCTGCATGATGCCGGCATCGAGGTGATTCTCGACGTCGTCTACAATCACACCTGCGAAGGCAACCATATGGGGCCGACGCTGTGCTATCGCGGCATCGACAACGCCTCATATTACTGGCTGATGCCGGACCAGCCGCGCTATTACGACGACTTCACCGGAACCGGCAATTCACTCAAGCTCGCCCATCCGCGCGTCCTGCAGATGGTGATGGACTCGCTGCGGCACTGGGTCGAGGCCTACCACGTCGACGGCTTCCGCTTCGATCTTGCGTCGACGCTCGGCCGCGGCCCGGCCTTCGACCGCAACGGACCTTTCTTCGCCGCCGTGCGCCAGGACCCGGTGCTCGCCAACGCCAAGATGATCGCCGAGCCCTGGGACATCGGCGCCGGCGGCTACCAGGTCGGCAGCTTCCCCAATGGCTGGTCGGAGTGGAACGATGTCTATCGCAAGACCTTGCGCCGCTTCTGGCGCGGCGACGGCGGCATCATCGGCGATCTCGCCCACGCGCTGACCGCGTCTGCGGCGCAATTCCAGCACGACGGCCGCGGCCCCCGCGCCAGCATCAACCACGTTACCGTGCATGACGGTTTCACGCTGGCCGACCTCTACAGTTACGACCACAAGCACAACGAAGCCAATGGCGAGGACAATCGCGACGGCTCGGACGACAATGTCGGCACCAATTGCGGCGTCGAAGGCCCCACCGAAGACGAAGCCATCATCGCGCGCCGCCGCCAGTTGCGAAAAAACCAGATCGCTTGCCTCTATCTGGCGCAAGGCGTCCCGCTGCTGCTCGCCGGCGACGAAGCTGGCAACGGCCAGAACGGCAACAACAACGCTTATTGCCAGGACGACGAGATCGGCTGGACCGACTGGTCGAAACTCGGCAGCGACGACGACATGAGCGAATTCGTCGGACAGATGGCCAAGCTGCGCCAGCGCTTCGCCCAGATTTCGGCCGATCACTGGCTCCAGGGCAAACGCGACGACGGTTCCTACGACATCAAATGGCTGCGTCCGTCCGGCGAGGAGATGACTGAGGAAGACTGGCACTTCCCCGACGGTCGCTTCATTGCCTATGTGCTCGGCGCGCGCGACGAGAATGGCGAGCCGATGCTCGTGATCATCAATGGCGCGGCGACCGACGTCGAGTTCACCTTTCCCGAATGGCCGACAGCCAGGAAGTGGCAGAACCTTCTCGATACGGCCAATGGCGAGCCGCAAGCGATCCTCGGCGACACCGGCTCGCCATGGACGGCGCGGCCGAACTCAATTCTCGCCTTCGCGGGCCGGCCATGACATCGCCCGGGCGGTTCGGGCCGCTGCTCACCGTCAGCGGCGTAACGTTCCGTCTATGGGCGCCGGCGGCCAAGTCGGTCGACGTCATCGTCGACGAACGACCATACGCCATGACGCGGCGCGGCGACTGGTTCGCCGCCGACGTACCGGGCGCAAAGGCCGGGACGCGGTATCGCTTCCGCATCGACGGCGAACTCGACATTGCCGATCCGGGTTCGCACTTTCAGCCGGACGACGTCGCCGGACCGAGTGAAGTCATCGATCACGATTTCGCCTGGCAGACTGAATGGCGCGGGCGGCCGTGGGAGGACAGCGTGTTCCTCGAGGCCCATGTCGGCACCTTTACGCCGCAAGGCACCTATCGGGCCATGATCGACAAGCTCGATCATCTGGCCGACTGCGGCATCACCGCACTCGAATTGATGCCGCTCGCCGATTTTCCCGGCCGCTGGAACTGGGGCTATGACGGCGTGCTGCTCTACGCGCCGGACTCCAGCTACGGCCGGCCGGAAGACCTCAAGGCGCTGATCGACGCCGCCCATGCACGCGGCCTGATGGTGTTTCTCGACGTCGTCTACAATCACTTCGGCCCGGAGGAGAATTATCTCGGCCGCATCGCGCCATCGACGTTCTCCGATGCGCAGACGCCATGGGGCGGCGCCATCGATTATCGGGTGCCGGAAGTGCGTGCCTTTGCCGTCGAGAATGCGGTGCATTGGCTCAAGCATTATCGCTTCGACGGCCTGCGCCTCGACGCCGTGCACGCCATCGTCACGGCCGGCGAGCCCGAACTGCTGACCGAGCTCAGTCAGGCCGCTGGCGTTCTCGCGCAAGAGACCGGTCGCCACATCCATCTGGTGCTCGAGAACGACGACAACCGCGCCGCGGTGCTGGCGCCGAACGAGGACCCGCCGGCCGGCCGCTATCGCGCGCAGTGGAATGACGACTATCACCACGCTTGGCACGTGCTGCTGACCGGCGAAGCGCAGGGCTATTACAGCGACTATGGCGATGTCGGCGGCCATATCGAGCGCGTGCTGGCGGAAGGCTTTTCCTATCAGGGCATGCCGTCGCCGCATCGCGGCGGCGCCAGCCGCGGCGAGCCGAGCACATCGCTGCCCCGCGCCGCCTTCGTCAACTTCATCCAGAACCACGATCAGATCGGCAATCGCCCGATGGGCGAACGGCTGACAACACTAGCACTGCCGGAGGCTGTCGAAGCGGCGCTCACCGTGCTGCTGCTGCAGCCTTCGCCGCCGATGCTGTTCATGGGCGAGGAGTGGGGCGCGACCGAACCGTTCCCGTTCTTCTGCGACTTCAAGGGCGAGCTGGCCGACGCCGTGCGTCAGGGCCGCAAGCGCGAATTCGCCGAAGCCTATGCGCGGCACGGCAATGAAATTCCGGACCCGCTGGCCCAAGCAACGCGCGATCTCGCCGTGCTCGACTGGAACGCGCCGTCACAGCCGGCCCACGCCAAACGCCTGGCACTGACGCACGACCTGCTGCGCGTCCGCCGCGAGCGTATCGTGCCGCTGTTGCGCGCCATGACCGGCAAAGGCCGCGCGACGCTGGAGACCGGCCGCCTTTACGCCGAGTGGCCGGCAGGCCCGACGACGCTCATGCTGCTCGCCAATCTCAGTGACGCGCCGAAGCCGACGCCACCGGGACTGCAGTGGGGCGAGCCGATCTGGAACGGCGCCCCGCCCGCGACGCTGCCGCCATGGTCGGTCTTTGCCGCGGTCGGAGGCTGACGCTCATGCCGCCTACGATCCCGCTCGCCACCTACCGCCTGCAGTTCACCAGCGACTTCACCTTCGACGATGCCGCGGCGCTGGTGCCGTACCTGAAGCGGCTCGGCATCTCGCATCTTTACGCTTCGCCGTTTCTCAAGGCCCGGCCTGGCAGCACGCATGGCTACGACATCATCGATCATGGCCAGCTCAATCCGGAACTGGGCGGCGAGGAAGGCTTCACCCGGCTGAGCGACGTCCTGCGCGAGCACGACCTGGGCTTGATCCTCGATTTCGTGCCCAACCACATGGGCGTCGGTCATTCCGACAATGCCTGGTGGCTCGACGTGCTGGAGTGGGGCAAGGAATCGCCCTATGCTCAGGCCTTCGACATCGATTGGGACGCGGTGCCGTTCCGCCATAATCCCGGCGTGCTGCTGCCGATCCTCGGCAAACCGTATGGCGAAGCGCTCCAATCCGGCGAGATCGAACTCAAATACGACAACGAGACCGGCCGCTTCGCCGCCTGGTATTTCGACAACAAGCTGCCGATCAATCCGCAGCGCTATAACGAGATCATCCGCGCCGCCGTCGGCGCGGCGCATGCCGGCGAAGAACCCGCCGGCAAGGCCCTGCTTGCTCTCGCGGATCGATCGCGCGATTTGAAAACGCCATCCTATCGCGAGGCGCCCGCGTTCAAGGAGGCGCTGCGCTCGATCGCCGGGGACGGCGCCATCATCAATCGCGGCCTTCTCGCTTATCGCGGCGACGACGAAGCCGGCCGCGCGCTGCTGCATCGGCTGCTCGAACGGCAGAACTACCGCGTCGCCTATTGGCGCGTCGCCTTCGCCGCGGTGAACTATCGCCGCTTCTTCGACATCAACGAACTGGCCGGCCTTCGCGTCGAGCAGCCAATGGTGTTTCGCGCGATCCACGAACGCGTTGAACGGCTTATCCACGAAGGCCGGCTGCAGGGCTTGCGGCTCGATCATATCGACGGCCTGCGCGACCCGGCGCAATACACAAGGCGGCTGCAACAACTCACGCGTCGGGCGCGGGGCAAGGCATCGCGATCGCCATTCTATGTCATCGTCGAGAAAATCCTCGCCGAGGGCGAGCCATTGCCGGCCCTGCCCGGTGTTGCCGGCACCACCGGCTACGAATGGCTCAACGTCATTTCGCATGTTCTGGCCGACGGCGCCGGGCTCGAACCGCTGGAGGCCACCTGGCGCGCCTTTACCGGCGAGCAAGCTTCGCCGGCGCAGATGCTCGATACCGCCAAGCGGCGCGTCGTCGACACCATGCTGGCGAGCGAATTCACCGTGCTGTCGCGCGCGCTGGCGCGCATCGCCGCCGGGCATTTCTCCACGCGGGACTACACGCTCAACCGTCTGCGCGAGGCGTTGCTGCTCTACGCGCTCGAATTCCCGCTGTACCGCACCTATGTCACCGCCGCCGGCGCTTCCGCCATGGATCGCATCACGATCGACGCCGTCATCGCGCGCGCCAAGAAACGCTGGACCGGGCCGGACCCCGACATCTTCGATTTCCTGCGCCGCGCCGTGACGCTCGATCTGGCGCGAGACGTCAGTTACAGCGCGCCGCGCGTTCGCAACTTCGCGCTGAAGCTGCAGCAGTTCACCGGGCCGCTGATGGCCAAGGCGATGGAAGACACCGTGTTCTATCGCGACCACCGGCTGCTCGCCTTCAACGAAGTCGGCGGCCATCCCGACGCGCACGCGCTGTCGATCGGCGACTTCCATGCCCTGCAGCGCCGGCGCCTCGACAAGGAAGCCGGCAGCCTCACGGCGACGGCGACGCACGACACCAAACGCGGCGAGGACGCGCGGGCGCGCATTCTGGCGCTGACCGAACTGGCGGGCGACTGGGATAACGCGGTGAAGCATTGGCGCGAGCAGAATACGGCGCTGATCGAACGCCACACCAGCGCGCGGCGCCCGAGCGCCAACCATGAATACATGATCTATCAGGCGCTGATCGGCGCCTGGCCCGGAACGCCGACCGCCGAATTCACCGAGCGCATGAATGCCTATGTGATCAAGGCGGCACGCGAGGGCAAGCAGCAGACGAACTGGACGACGCCCGACGAGGATTACGAACGGGGGCTGACGGAATTTGTTGGCACCTTACTCGACCCGGCGCGATCCGGCGCCTTCCTGCAATCCTTCGCCGGCTTTGCCGCGCGCACGTCGTTGCTCGGCGCGCTCAACGGCCTGTCACAACTCGCGCTGAAGGCGCTGACGCCGGGCGTGCCGGACTTCTATCAAGGGACCGAGTTCTGGGACCTTTCGCTGGTCGATCCGGACAACCGCCGGCCGGTCGATTTCCGCCGACGTCGGGAAGCGCTGCAAGGACCGCCGGACTGGCCGGCGCTGGTGCGCGACTGGCGCAGCGGCGAGGTCAAGCTGGCGCTGACCCACGCCCTGCTCGACATTCGCTCGCGCTTTGCCGACCTGCTCCGCGACGGCGACTATCAGCCTGCGCGCGTGTCCGGCGCCGATGCGCGGCATGTCATCGCCTTCGCGCGCGCGTTCAAGCGGCAGCGCCTCGTGGTCGCCATCGGCCGGCATTTCGCGCCGCTGACCGACGACGGCAGGCGCTGGCCCGACCGCATCGACGCACGGCTGGAGATCGAGCGAGGCGACCGTCATCGCGACCTGCTATCGACCGCCGACCGGACGATCGACGACCCGGACCTCGGTCCGCTGCTGACGAACATCCCCGTCGCGGTGCTGCTGCTAGAGTGACTGGTGCTTGGAGGGGCAAATGGTGCCAGGGGCGGGATCGAACCACCGACACTGCGATTTTCAATCGCATGCTCTACCAACTGAGCTACCTGGGCCCACGTGGCCCGAAACATGACCTTCGGTCATGAACGGACCAGTCGAGCGCCGCGTTATAGAGGGCCGGCCGCCGCCTGTCCAGAACCGAAGGGACTAAAATTCCCCTACGGTTTCAGGCCGATAGCTGCGCGAAACCGATTTTTGAGGACAACGCCGTCGCGCTCGGGAAGAACCCGGGGCGCTTCGCCCGTTGCGATCCTCACCCGGGCGAAGAGCGGGCCTGCTCCGGCCAGTTCTTTGAGCCGCGCTGCGAGCCCGGTCAATCCCGGCTCGTCGCGGACGTCGACCACCGAGGCGATGCCGCAACCCGCCGCAATTTCCGTGAGATCGACGCGGCCGGCGCCGGTGTGAGAGGGCTGCATGCCGGTTTCGCCGTAGTGGCCGTTGTCGAACACCACGACGGCGAGATTGGCCGGCTGCTTGACGCCGATGGTGGCGAGCGCACCCATGCCCATCAGCATCTCGCCGTCGCCGGTGACGACCAGGACGCGCTTGTCGGGCTGCGCCAGCGCCAGACCGAGGCCGATCATGGCCGCGCCGCCCATGGCACCCCAGAGATAGAAGTTGCGGTCGTTGTCGCCGGCGGCGGCGAGATCCCAGCAGGTCGAGCCGAGGCCGGGAATGACCAGCAGGTCGTCCTTGCGGCCTTCGAGCAAGGCCGCCATCGCGGCGCGGCGTTCGAGCGCGCTCATTTCACCCACACCTTCTTGCCGATGAGTTGCTGCGACAGAATGAGTGCGGCAATGCGCTCGTCGCCGAACACATGCTGTACGGCGCGCTCGGCGAGACCCTCGACTTCCTCCGGCCGGGTCGCGCGATAGACCTCCGCCTCCGACAGCTTCATCACCGGCTCGACGATGGAACCCATCGGCTGCTGCCACGGATTGAACTCTTCCCACTCGCCGCGCATGGTGATCATCATCAAGAGCGGAAAGCGGCAGCTGCGCGCCAGCGACAGCATGTTGACGCAGTTGCCGACGCCGCTCGACTGCATCAGCAGCACGGCGCGCTGACCGCCGAGCCAGGCGCCGGCGGCGAGCGCGATGCCCTCTTCCTCGGTCGTCAGCACCACGTCGTGAATATCGGGATCGGCGCGCACGCGGTCGATGAGCCGGGCGTGTCCCGCGTCCGGCACGTAGCCGACCTGGCGGATGCCGGCGCGCTTGAGCGTGGCATAGAGCTTGTCCGGCCAGTCGACGGCGGCCACAGGCGCGTTCATTCCGGTTGCTCCTCGATGCCGTCGGCCAGCCGCGTGCCGTCCTCGTCTTCTTCTGCCTTGACCGGGACGGCGTAGACGCCGGTCAGCCAGCGGTTGAGATCGATGTCGGCGCAGCGCTTGGAGCAGAACGGCTTGAAAGCGACGTCGGTGGCGGTGCCGCAGATCGGGCAGCGCATGGTGGCGGTCTTTCGGATCGGTTGGTTCATGCGCCTAATATAATCATTTGCGGCGCGCATCGAGAGCGCGCAGCTCGGTTTTCAGGATCTTGCCGTAATTGTTCTTCGGCAGCGCCTCGACGAAAACATAGTCCTTCGGCCGCTTGAACCGCGCGATATAGGACAGGCACAGCGTGTCGAGCTCGGCCTCAGGCGCCTCGCCCACCACATAGGCCACCACCGCCTCGCCCCATTCGGCGTCCGGCCGGCCGATCACCGACACCTCGCGCACGGCAGGATGCGTCAGCAGCACCTCCTCGACCTCGCGCGGATAGATGTTGGAACCGCCGGAAATGATCAGGTCCTTGGAACGGTCCTTCAGCGTCAGATAGCCCTCGGCATCGAACGCGCCGACATCGCCGGTGTGCAGATAGCCGCCGCGCAGCGAAGCGGCGGTCGCCTCCTCGTTGCGCCAGTAGCCGGCCATGACGACATCGCCGCCGACCAGGATCTCGCCCGCCTCGCCGGCTGGCAGCGGCCTGTCGTCGCCGCCGGCGACGATGACATCGACGCAGGCATAGGGCTTGCCGGCGGAGCCGAGCCGCTCGCGCCAGCGCGGATGATCGCGGTCGCCGATGTCCTGCTTGGTGAGCGTGGTGATGGTCATGGGCGACTCGCCCTGGCCGTAAATCTGCGCCAGGCGCGGGCCGAAGCGGTCGAGCGCCTTGAGGCAATCCTCGACATACATCGGCGCGCCACCCCAGATTAGCGTGCGAATGTTGTTCACGTTGCAATCGGCATCGCTGTCGACAAGACGCTTGATCATGGTCGGCGCGGCAAACATCGACGTCGCCGGCCAGCGGTCGAACAGCGCGAAGATCTCGTCCGGCTCGAAGGCGCCCGACTCCGGCACGACCTGCACGCCGAGTCGCGCCACATGTTGCATGATGTAAAGGCCCGAGCCGTGACTCATCGGTGCGGCATGCAGGATGGCGTCGCCCGGCGTCACGGGATCGACTTCCGCGCCGTAGGCATGGCTGGCCCAGGCGAGATTGCGATGCGTCAGCATCGCGCCTTTCGGCCGGCCGGTGGTGCCCGACGTGTAGAACAGCCAGCCGAGGTCGTCGCCTGCGCGCGGCACGACATCGATCCCGTCGGCACTGAAAAGCGCGTCGTATTCGGCGCTACCGATGACGATCAGCCGCTCCAGCGATGGCGGCGCATGCGGCGCGATGTCGGCGTCGAGGCCTTTCGAGGCGAAGCAAACGCGCGCGCCGGAATGCTCGAGGATGTAGCCGAGTTCGGCGCCGTGCAGCTTGGCGTTGGCCGGCACCGCGGCAAGGCCGGCGTGCCAGACGCCGTAGAGCAGCGCGAGATACTCGGGCGAATTCTTCGCGGCGATGGCGACGCGGTCGCCGGGCTGAAGCTTCAGCTTGTTGCGCAGCGCTCCCGCGAGTTTCGCGGCGCGCGTTGCCAACTCGCCGTAAGTCATCACCACGCGGGGCCCAAGCGCCGCCGCGGGCATTTGCGGATGCGAGAGCCCGGAGCGAATGAGCCAGGAGGCGAGGTTCATGCTTCTCCCCGTTCGAGTTCCGCGCGCGAGATGCTTGGAACCCGAAAACGACGCTTAAATATCACACCATATTAGCAAAATGTGAGTTCCATTTCACAGTCACCAGCACAGCGTCGACGATGAAATACCGCCTGCTACGCAAGTGCATTGGCTGCGTAAGAGCCGTCTCAAAGACGGCCGGAATGGTCGGGGCAAAGCGGGTAAGTCGAGCGCGCGCCGGTTGCGCAAACTCCGTGCGGCGTTTTACACGTCGGCGGCGTTGATTCTTCCCGCGACGTTCGATCAGGCTCTGGCCGCGTGTGACACCACGACACCGTGCGTGACGGGGCCCACCGCTCTCGGCGGCGTGGCAGGTCTGTTCATCAGCCAGGACGGCGCCGTGGTCGCGGGTTCCGCAGGCGGTTCGCCGAACACCGGCTTCGTCTGGTCGAACGGCACCTATACGACCGTCGGAACTCTCTACGGCCGAGACACCAGCATCTACGACCTCAGCGCGGATGGCACCACCGCTGTCGGCAGTTCGCCGATCTCGAACAGCGAAGCGCGTGCGTTCACCTGGACGGCCGCGACGGGAATGGTCGAACTTGCGGTATTGGCCGGCGGCACCGCGGCCGCGGCTACGGCCGTGAATGCGAACGGCAGCGTGATCGTCGGCTGGAGCAACACCGCCACCGAAAGGCGCGCCGTCAGTTGGGTCAACGGCACAGTCAATCAGCTTTCGTCCTTGGGAGGCACGCTATCCGAAGCCGCCGACGTCAGCGCCAATGGCAGTGTCATCGTCGGCTATTCCTATACGGGGGCGAACGATGTCGCTCACGGCGTTCGCTGGGTCAACGGCGCCATCACCGACCTCGGTTCGCTCGGGCTTGGCGACACCTATGCGCAGAAAGTGAGTGCGGATGGCTCGACCGTCATCGGGACGAGCGGCTCTCTCGCCTTCCGTTGGAATAATGGCGCGATGATCGCGCTGGTGCTCCCCGGCGGCTTTAGCTCTGACGTTGCCGCTGTGACGCCAGACGGCTCGGCCGTCATCGGCGCGTCGGATGACGGAAACGGAGCGAATCACGCCTACCGCTGGAAGGATGGCGTCATCACCGACCTCACACCGATGGATCCCCGTCCCTACAACTCCGCCACAGCCATCAGCAACAACGGCGAAGTTGTCGTCGGCTACAGCGGCGCCAGTCTCGCCAACACCCGCGCCTGGCGCTGGACCGCCGCAACCGGCAACGTTGAGCTCAATACACTGTTGGCGAATGCCGGGGTCAACATGACCGGCATCAATTTGCGGCGGGCGAATGCGATTTCCGGCGACGGTCAGTGGATCGCCGGCGGCGGCGTGATCGGCGGCGTCACGCAGGCTTACATCGTGCGCTATGACGACGGAGCGGGCGCTATCGCCTCCGGCACGGGCGGCGGCGGCACCGGTCCCGTCGCGGGCATCACAACTCCGGATTCACAACAGCAATCCGTGAACGCCCTGGCCGATCAGCGCACCGGCATGATGGCGCAAGAGCACGGCCTGGCCGCGCAACTGCTTGGCGGCGACAAATCCGCCGCGGCGGGCGGTGAAGCTGGCGTCTATGCATCCGGTGGTTCGGCGACCGCGGGCGGCCATGTGCGCTACACGTCGGCGAGCGGGCTCTCGGTCATGGCCGGCGCGGCCTGGGCGCGTGAAGATTACGCCAACACCGAGCTGAAGAATTCCTGGATCGGCGCCGGCGCCGTACAATACATCTACAGCGGCTTCGGCGAAGCCGTGCGGCCTCTTGTCGAGGCCGGCGGCTGGTACTCACCGAACGCATCGCTGTCCTTCAGCCGCAACTATTCCAACGGCGCGGGCACCGCGACCGGCATTGGCAATACGCGCGGCGACCTGTCTTATGCGTATGGCCGCCTCGGCGCGGTCATCGCGGCGGGCGGCCCCCTGCAATTCATTGTTTCCGGTGAGTATGGCAGGCAGAAATTGTCGACAGCCGCTTACGCGGAGGGCCTGACAGCAAATCCGTTCAACGCAACGGTGTCGGGCGGCACCGACGCCATGGATGTTCTCAAGGCGCGCTTGCAAGGCTCCTACGACTTCGGCAAATACGATGCGACGTTGTGGGGCGCTTATGCCAGCGGTTTCAACCGCAGCTCGTCCAACGTAACCACCGTCGCCGGCCTGGGTGCGTTGCAGCCGTCGGAATTGAAGAACGTGGCCTGGGCCGAATACGGCGTGCGCCTCGGATACAAGGTGACGCAGCGGGTCTCGCTCGACGTCTTCGCCAATGGCGTCAGCGGCGGATCGGATATCGGCACCCGCATCCACGGCGGCGCGGGCGTGAGGGTGCGGTTCTGACCGGCGCTTGAGGCTTACGCCCCCACCGCGTTCAGCCAGCCGAAGCGGATCGGATAGCCTTCGCCGCCGAGCAGCGTCATCGTCTCGTACAGCGGCAAGCCGACGACGTTGGAATAAGAGCCGACCATCTTGACGATGAAGGTGCCGGCGATGCCTTGCGCGGCATAGCCGCCGGCCTTGCCGCGCCATTCGCCGCAGGCGAGATACGACTCGATGTCTTCCGACGACAGCCGCTTGAAGCGCACGCGCGTCTCGACCAGCCGCTGACGGAAAGACTCGCGCGGCGTCACGAGACAGATCGACGTATAGACGCGATGATTGCGGCCGGACAGCAGACGCAGGCACTGCTGCGCCTCGTCGAGCAACTCGGCCTTCGGCAGGATACGGCGGCCGACCGCGACCACGGTGTCGGCGGCGAGGATGTAGGCGCCGCGCAGTTCGTCGTCGAGGCGCACGTTGTCGAGCGCGACCTGCGCCTTCTCCTTGGCCAGCCGGTTGGCATAGGCGCGCGGGATTTCGCCGCGCTTCGGCGTCTCGTCGACGTCGGACGGCTTCAGCGCATCGGGCTCGATGCCGGCCTGGTTGACCAGCGCGAGGCGCCGCGGCGAGCCGGAGGCGAGGACGAATTTCGGACGGCCGATCATGGGGTTAACGATACCGCCAGGGGAATGAATAAAGCGTTCGAATGGCCGCGGAAACTAGCGGATGGATGGTGGGAGTGCAAACGAGAGCGCCCCATAAACGGCCGCCCTTCTCCCCCCTCCCCCATGAGCGCAGCGAATGGCGGGGAGGGGTCGGGGGTGGGGGAAAGCGTCGGCAACCCCCCACCCCGGTTTGTATCGCTGCCGCGACACAAACCGACCCTCCCCACCGCTCCGCGGGGGGAGGGAAAGAAAGAAGCTACTCATTCCCCTTCGCGTTCGTCCCGAACCGCTTGCGGATCTGCGCCAGCAGCTGATCGCGGACGGCGCGGTAAGCCTCGAGCTTTTGCTCGCGCGAGCCTTCGATGCCGGTCGGATCGACCGTCGGCCAGTATTCGACATCGGCGGCCACGGTGCGCGTCAGGTCCAGCGCCTTGTGATGCGCTGGCGGCGACAAGGTGACGATGAGATCGAAGTTCATGCCCTCGAGGTCTTCCAGTTCCTCGAAGTCGATCGGCCGGTGCCGCGAAATGTCGATGCCGAGTTCTTCCATCACCGCGACGGCGAAGGGATCGAGATCGCCCTTCTGCACGCCGGCCGACTGCACATAGACCGACTTGCCGAACAACTGCTTGAACAGCCCTTCGGCCATCGGCGAGCGCACGGCGTTGTAGCCGCACGCGAACAACACCGCCTGCGGCCGCGAGGGGCGGTCGGAGGGGGACAATGTGTCACCCTTTCCAGTGCAGGACGCAGATCAGCGTGAACAGGCGGCGCGCGGTGTCCATGTCCAGCGTCACCTTGTCCTTGAGGCGCTCCATCAGGATGCGCGAGCCTTCGTTGTGGATGCCGCGCCGGCCCATGTCGATGGCCTCGATCTTGTCGGGCGTCGCGGTGCGGATCGCCTGATAGTAACTGTCGCAGATCAAGTAGTAGTCCTTCACGATACGGCGCAAAGGCGACAGCGAGAACAGATGCGCCATCACCGGCGTGCCGTCCTCGAGGCGGATGTCGAAGACCAGCCGGTTGTCGTTGATGCTGAGATGCAGCGTGTACGGACCTTCGGCCTGATCGATCGGCGCAAACAGGTTCTGTTCGAGCAGATCGTAGATCGCGACCGCGCGCTCGTGCTCGACATCCGGATTGGAGCGGCCGATCGAGGCCTCGTCCAAAGTGACGCCGACAAGGCGCTGCTTCATCGCGGCCGGCGTCGGCTTCTTGCTCATGTCAGGATTCCGGCAGGTTCAATCGGATGGCGACGGAGCGCGAATGCGCATCGAGTCCTTCGGCCTTGCCGAGCGCGATGGCGGCGGGGCCGAGCGCTCGAAGTTGTTCAGGACCGCACTTAAGCAAAGATGTGCGCTTCATGAAATCGAGCACGCCGAGCCCCGACGAGAAACGCGCCGAGCGCGCCGTCGGCAGCACGTGATTGGAACCGGCGACGTAATCGCCAATGGCCTCGGGAGTATGCGCGCCGATGAAGATGGCGCCGGCATTGCGGATGCGGGCGACAAAGCGCTCCGGGTCTTCGGTGGCGAGCTCGAGATGTTCGGGCGCCAGGCGATCGGTGAGCGCGATGGCGTCGTCGAGCTTGCCGACCAGGATGATGGCGCCGAAATCGCGCCACGACGGTGCGGCCACCGCGGCGCGCGGCAGCGTCTTCAATTGCGCTTCGACCGCCTTTTCGACGTCGGCGGCCAGCCGCTCGTCATCGGTGATCAAAATCGACTGCGCGCTGACGTCGTGCTCGGCCTGCGCCAGCAGGTCGGCGGCGATCCAGTCCGGATTGCCGGTCTCGTCGGCGATGATCAGCACTTCGGACGGCCCGGCGATCATGTCGATGCCGACCTGGCCGAACACGACGCGCTTGGCCGCCGCGACATAGGCATTGCCGGGACCGACGATCTTAGACACCGGCGCGATCGTCTCGGTACCGTAAGCGAGCGCGGCCACCGCCTGCGCGCCGCCGATGCGGTAAACCTCGTCGACGCCGGCGAGCTTCGCCGCCGCCAACACCAAAGGCGCCAGTTTGTTGTCGGGCGACGGCACCACCATGACGAGGCGCGGACAGCCGGCAACCTTGGCGGGCACGGCATTCATCAGCACCGACGACGGATAGGCCGCGGTGCCGCCCGGCACATAGAGGCCGGCAGCTTCGATGGCGGTCCAGCGCGTGCCGAGCTCGACGCCGAGTGCGTCGGTGAAGCGGTCGTCCTTCGGCTTCTGCCGCAGGTGATAGGCCTCGATGCGGTCGCGCGCGAGCTTGAGGGCGTCGAGCGCGGCCTTGTCGCAAGCGGCAAGGGCGGCATCGATCTCGGCGGCCGTCACGCGCAAACCGATCTTTGCGAGATCGACGCGGTCGAATTTCGCGGTCAGCTCGATCAACGCCTTGTCGCCGCGCGCCTTGACGTCATCGATGATGCCGCGCACCGCGGCTTCGACATCGGCCGCGGCCTCGCGCTTGACGCCGAGAAAGGCGCGAAAGCGCTGATCGAAATCGGTTTTGCGGGCATCCAGACGAATAGGCATGGTCGATCCGGCTCAGGCGGGCCTTGGGGACGGGCCTTGGGGACAAGCCCAAGGTGAATGGCGCGCGGGCCCCGATCCGTCAACCTCGCCGGCCGGTCAGTCCCTGGCCTCGACGGCGTGGACCGGTCGGCCGGTACAGGTCCAGACCGGGCCGAGATCGGCCAGTTCGACCTCCAGGCATTCGACCTCCAGCCGCATGGCGGCCTCGCCCGAGAAGATCAGGTTGACGAAACCCGACGGGGCATCGGTCGGCGTGAATTCCACCGCCAGCAGGTTGAGCACGGCGTCCTTGGCCAAAGGATCGACGCCGCGGCACTTGAAGGACTGCACGCGCTCGAAGCGCAGCGCGGCGCGGCGCCGGCAGTTCTGCGGCTTGTCGGCAATCGCCTGTTCCCAGTCGAAACGGTTGAGGCCGAGCACCAGGCGCTTGGCCGTGGGCTGCCAGATGACGTCGGCGACCTTGACGGCGGCGTCCTGCAGATGGGTCGAGACGACCTCGAGGTCCTCTTCGTCGAGGACGGCGAATTTCAAGGGTTCGGCTACGCGGTCCATGGCCTAAAGCTCCCGTCGCTCCCTGAAATTAGGCAGCAAGGTGACGGGCCGCAAGATGGCAGCGCTAGCCGCTGATGCGCTCGATCTGGGCGCCGCAAGCGGCGAGCTTCTGCTCCAGGCGCTCGAAGCCGCGGTCGAGGTGGTAGACGCGGTTGACCGTGGTCTCGCCTTCGGCGGCCAGCGCCGCGATTACCAGGGACACCGAAGCGCGCAGGTCGGTCGCCATCACCGGCGCGCCCTTGAGGCGCTTGACGCCCTCGATGGTGGCGGTATCGCCGTTGAGCTGGATCTGGGCGCCGAGGCGGGCCAGTTCCTGCACATGCATGAAGCGGTTTTCGAAGATGGCCTCGGTGATGTGCGAGGTGCCGTCGGCGCGCGTCATCAGCGCCATGAGCTGCGCCTGCAGATCGGTCGGGAAGCCGGGGAACGGCGCGGTCGTGACGTCGACCGGCTTCAGGCCATTGCCATTGCGGGCGATGCGGATGCCGTCATTGGTCGGCGTCACGGTGGCGCCGGCCTCGGCGATGACGTCGAGCGCGGCCTGCAGCAGTTCCGGGCGCGCGTGCTGCAACAGCACGTCGCCGCCGGTCATCGCCACGGCCATGGCGTAGGTGCCGGTCTCGATGCGGTCGGGCAATACCGAATGACGCGCGCCATTGAGTTTGGCGACGCCCTCGATGACGATGCGCGAGGTACCGGCGCCGGAGATCTTCGCGCCCATCTTGGTGAGGCAGTCGGCGACGTCGGTGATTTCCGGCTCGCGCGCCGCGTTGTCGATGACCGTGGTGCCCCTGGCCAGCACGGCGGCCATCAGCGCCGTATGCGTGCCGCCGACCGTGACCTTCGGGAAATTGATCTCGCCGCCGCGCAGGCCGTTTTTGGCGCGGGCAATGACGTAGCCGGCTTCGATCTCGATCTCGGCGCCGAGCTTTTCCAGCGCCATGATCAGGAGATCGACCGGCCGCGTGCCGATCGTGCAGCCGCCCGGCATCGACACCCGGGCTTCGCCCATGCGCGCGACGAGCGGCGCGATGACCCAGAAGCTGGCGCGCATGGTCGAGACCAGTTCGTAGGGCGCCGTGGTATCGACGATGTGCGTGGCCGAGAGCTCGATGGTGCGGCCGATATTCGGCTCGGCGCCGGCGCGCTTGCCGGCGATCATGACGTCGACGCCGTGGTTGCCGAGGATGCGCTGGAGCTGGATGACGTCGGCGAGCCGCGGCACGTTTTCGAGGGTGAGCTTGTCTTCGGTCAGCAGGCTGGCGATCATCAGCGGCAGCGTGGCGTTCTTGGCGCCCGAGATCGGGATGGTGCCGTTGAGCTTCGCGCCGCCAACGATTCGAATTCGGTCCATGGTCGCCCCGCCCCGCTTGAGCCTGCCGGCCCGGAAAATCCTGGCTGATATAGGGGCGGTCTAGACCGGCCGCATCACCGCCGCAAAGCCAATTTGGTGGAGGGGTTACCGCCCGCCCGAGGCCTTGGTCGCCCGCCATTAAGGCGAAAGTCCGGTACTGGTTCCGTTCAGTCGCTTTTATCGGGATTTTCCGCGCCACCGGCATCCCGGGCCCGTTCCTGCGCCTTGCGGCGCTTGAGGTTTTCCCGCAGCGCCTTGGCCAGCCGCGCCTCGCGGGCGGCATTCCGGGCGCTCTTGGCGGATTTCGGGGTCGGCTCGTCCTGGTCGGTCATCGCGGCTGTATGTATTGGGCGATCCGGCAGTTTCGCAAGTTCACTTAATCTTCAGACCTTGTGCTCAGGTTGCCTTGCGTTTAAAGGGGCGCCTGTGGCAGTTTCCGCCGCGTTCGCGAGGGGCCTTGGCGCCCTGACCCGCGTCCCTTCTGCTGCCGTAGCTCAGTGGTAGAGCACCTCATTGGTAATGAGGAGGTCGAGTGTTCAATCCACTCCGGCAGCACCATTCCTCGTCTCAGCCGCGATCCAGCCAGCCGATGCCCGCCGCCAGCCGCGGCGGCCAGAGGATGCGCGTGAGGCGCGCCATCGCCGCCGGATAGCGCCGCGCGAGCCACGGCAGACCGAACTGCTGCATGAAGGCGGCGCAGACCAGAAGCGTCAGGAACCAGGTGAGGAAGTGGTAGCGCGCGGTGTCGGCGTAGAACAGCGCGACCGCGTGCTGCGCCAGCGCCGCGGCGCCGACGAGGCGCAGCCATGGATCGAAGCCGCGGCCGCGGGCCACGACATAAACGAGTATAGCGACGCCGCCGGCATTGAGCGGCACCGTCCAGTAGGATTCGGCGGGACCGGACAGCCAGTTCGGAATCTGCAGCAATGCGCGATGCAGGAAGCCGCCGCCGAAATCGAGCGTCGCCAGTTCGCGGAGCGCTGCGAGCCAGGCCGACGGCGGCATCACCAGCAGATCGCTGTCCTGCGCATTCGAACTGAACAGCACCAGCGCGCGGCCGAACGCCCAGTTGTGCAGGGCCATTGAGAACACCGGCAACGCGCCGAGCGAGAGACCCGCCACACGCCGCCATTGCCGAAGATAAATCGCATGCAGCCAGCCGCCGCCGAGCACGACCAGCGCGGCAACGACGACGATCGGCTTCACCGTAACGCCAAGAACCATCAGCAAGGCGCCGAAGAACGCCGGCGCGAATGATTCGCCTGGTCCTGCTTCACGCGCGCCGAGCAGCGGCACCAGCCCGGCCATGAAGAGAATGTAGGCCATCGGATCGGCGAAGCCGCGCGCCGCCCATTTGGCGTAATCGATGAAACTGGTGCCGAAGATGGTGCCGATCGGGATCAGAAAAAGAATGGCCAGCGCGAGCGGCCACGGTGGCGACAGGAAGCGCCGGAACAGCGCCAGCACAATCAGCGGCAGCGCCAGGACGAGCGAGAGATAACCGAGATAGGAATCGCCGAACACGATGTGCTCGAGCGCGCGGAAGTAACGCAGGCCCGGCCCGCCGTAATAGAAAACGGCTTCGCCGCCTTCGAGAAAGCCGCGCCAATCCCCGGCCAGCAGCTTCTGCAGGATGGCGCGTCCGACGCTGTCGTAGAACATGCCGTCGTCGCCGCCGTCGAACGGCCGCACGCCGCCGAGGAAGCTGGCATCGTCGATGGCGATGACCAGCGCCGCCAGCGCGATCAGCGTCAGCGGCGCCGCGGCGCGCCGCCAATCGATGCGCACCAGCAGCAACATGACCGCGACGATCGCGATCAACCCGATCAGCGGCTGCGTCCATTGCAGGAGCCGCACGCCGAGCGGTCCCTGCAGCCGCATCGCCAGCGTATCCGGCTTAATGGCGGCGCCGACGACACGACGCCCCGCATCGCCTGCCGCAATGGCGCGGCACCCCTGCCCGGTCGCCGGCGTGAAATGCCCGTCCGCGCCTTCCCAGAGAATGTCCCCGCGCCAGCACAATTGACCGCCCACGTAAGCCGCCGGCAGGCGGATCGTCACGAACCACGGCATGGTGAGCTGCCAGCGGTCGTATCCCTTCCAGAAGCGGCCGTCGCGGCGCGCGCGCTGCACGTCGCTGACCGGATACCAGTTGAACCTCGACTCGTTGATGAAGCCGAGCCGGTGCCAGACCGGATCGGCCAGATCGAACGACGTCACCGCGCGCGACATGTCCGACGTGTGAAAGATGCCGTCGGCGGCAAACGCATAGACGCGCTTGGGCGCGCCTTCATGGCGCCAGCAGCCGGGAATGGCGGCGTCGCAACGCTTGTCCGGCGGATACTGCTTGTCGAAAGCATCGGCGAGAAAGCGATAGACGTCGGGCGGCAATTCGCGCTGAAGCGAGCCACCCGGCAGGAAGACGTTGAAGCCTTCGTCGATGCGCGGCGGCGCGAACACCGCCTGCGCGCCAATGCCGATGACGGCGATGGCCGCCGCCGCACCCCAGGCCTGCGGCGTCAGGCGCATGGCCCCGGTCAGGACCACGACGGCGGCGACAACGAGCACCGCATAAACCGCGATGCCGTTGACCGGCAAACCGGCGGCCGCGACGGCCAGGCCGAGCGCGATCAGCTTGAGCCCGGTCTGCCGGGCTGTCGGCTCGGTCGCTGCGGAGGCGGAGGCCGGTTGCATGGCGTCTGCCATAGCATCAGAGCGGCACGGCCGCCAACCGCAGGCCACGGTAACCGGCTTGAAATTCAACGGAAAATCGGGCCGGACGGCACGTTGTCGGGGACGCCAAGCCCGTGTAGAAGTCGGCCGATGCCTGCCGCCCTGTCGCAGAATAAGGAAAGCGAAATCGCGTTCTTCGACAGCCACGCGTCGTCGAACGCCTATGACGTTTTCACGCCCCGCACCAACGAACGCATCGCCGCGATCGTGACGCGGCTCGGCGCGTTCAAACCGGGCGCCCGCATCGCCGATCTCGGCTGCGGCTCCGGCGTCTTCACCAATCTGTTGCGGCGGCGCGGCTTCGACGTGACCGGTCTCGATCTGAGCCCGCGGCTCATCCGCCTCGCGCGCCAGACCTATCCGGAGATCGACTTCCGCGAAGGCGATCTCGAGCGCCTGCCCTTTGCCGACAACAGCTTCGACGGCGTGCTGCTCGCCGGCGTGCTGCACCATCTGCCGGACTGGACCGCCAGCATCGCCGAGATCAAACGCGTCCTGAAGCCGGGCGGGCGCTTCGTCGCCTTCGATCCGAACCGCATGAACCCGGCGATGTACATGTATCGCGACCCGTCCTCGCCGCTTTATTCCTCGATCGGCATTACGCGTAACGAGCGCCTGCTCGTCGCGGACGATCTCGCCAACGCCTTCACCGCCGCCGGATTCCGCGTAACGATCGAATTTCACTCCGGCCTCAAATATCGATATATCGCCGCGGCGAAGCTGCGCTGGTTGTTGCCGCTCTATAATCTCGCCGACAGCCTGCTGTTCGCGCCGTCGTTCGTGGCGCGGCTGCGCGCCTTCGTCTTCACGGCCGGCGAAAAGCCCAAGGAGCCAAAGTGATCCGTATCGGCATCGTCGGCGTGAATTACGGGCGCACCGTGCTGCTGCCGGCGTTTCGTGCCGACGCGCGCTGCGAGGTGGCGGCGCTGTGCGGCAGCGACGAAGCACGCACCGCCGCCCATGCACGTCAGGCCGGCGTGGCGAAGGCCTATGGCGACTGGCGCGCGCTGGTCGCCGACCAGGATGTCGATGCCGTCGTCATTGCCACCGTGCCGAGCCTGCAGGCCGAAATCGCGCTGGCGGCGCTCAATGCCGGCAAGCCGGTCTTCGCCGAGAAGCCGATGGCCTCGACGCTCGAGGAGGCCCGCGCCATGCGCGACGCCGCCGACAAGAGCGGCGTGCCGACCGGCATCGATTTCAATTTCCACCAGATCATGGCCTGGCAGAAGGCCAAGGCGCTGCTCGACGCCGGCTCTATCGGCGCCTTGCGTCACGTCACGGTGCACTGGCACGTCGAGAATTATTCGATCCAGCAGCGCATGAAGAACTGGAAAACCCTGCGCGACGACGGCGGCGGCGTCCTCGGCAACTTCGTGTCGCACTGTTTCCATTACCTCGAATGGTTCGCCGGACCGGTGTCCGGTTTACAGGCCCGTGTCGGCGGCCTGCCGGGCGACAGCGAACTCGACACCACCGTGGCGATGGCACTGCACTATGCCAGCGGCCCGCTGGTCAGCCTGAGCATGAGCTGCGCCTCGTTCCGCGGCTCCGGCCATCGTATCGAATTCTATGGCGAGAACGGCACGCTGGTGCTGCACAACCGCACCGCCGATTACATGCGCGGCTTCGTACTGAGTCATGCCAAGCGGCCGGACGAGATGACGATTGTTCCGGTCGAGGATTCCCTCGACGCCGGCCAGCCGGACGGGCGCATCGCGCCGGCCTCGCGCCTGGCGACGAAATTCGTCGATTGCCTCGTCGAAAAGCCCCGCTATAAGCCCAACGCCGCGCCGGATTTCGCGGCCGGCTTCCGCGTGCAGCAATTGATCGACGCGGCCCAGCGCTCGAACCGCGAGGGCCGCTTCATCGGCGTCGCGCCGGGCGAGATGAATCACGGACAGGGATAGAGAATGAGCGCGCGTAAGGTTCTGGTTACCGGCGGTTCGGGCTTCATCGGCTCCGGCCTGGTCAAGGCGCTGGTCAAATCCGGCGCACAGGTGCGCGTGCTCGACGACAATTCGCGCGGCCGGCCGCGGCGCCTGCACCGCGTCGAGGAGGAGATCGAATTCGTCGGCGGCGACATCCGCGACGCCGAGACCGTCGCCAAGGCGACGCAAGGCATGGACGAGGTGCACCACCTCGCCTTCGTCAACGGCACCGAGTTCTTCTACACTCAGCCCGACCTGGTGCTCGATGTCGGCGTGCGCGGCATGATCAACGTCATCGATGCCTGCCGGAAGCACAATGTCGGCAATCTCATTCTTGCCTCGTCATCCGAAGTTTATCAGACGCCGCCGGTTGTGCCGACCGACGAGACCGCGCCGCTGTCGGTGCCGGACGTGCTCAACCCGCGCTATTCCTACGGTGGCGGCAAGCTCATCAGCGAACTGATGGCGATCAATTTCGGCCGCAAGTATTTCGAGCGCGTGCTGATCTTCCGCCCGCACAATGTCTACGGCCCCGACATGGGCTGGGAGCATGTGGTGCCGCAATTCGCCATGCGCCTGAAGAAGCTCGGCGACGCGCAGCCGCAGGGCACATTGCGCTTCGATATCCAGGGCACCGGCGCCGAGACGCGCTCGTTCTGCTACATCGACGACCTCGTCGCCGGGGTCATGGTGATGCGCGACAAGGGCGAGCATCTCGGCATCTATCACGTCGGAACCACGGAAGAACTGTCGATCGCCGACGTGGCGCGCATGGTGGCCGCGCAGGCCGGCCGCGACATCGAGATCGTGCCGGGCAAGCTGCAGGCCGGCGGCACGCCGCGGCGTTGCCCGGATATTTCCAAGCTCGGAGCGCTCGGCTACAAGCCCGCCGTGCCGCTCCAGCAGGGCCTCAAGCCGACGCTGGACTGGTACTGGAAGAACGCCGATCTGGCGCCGAAGAATTAACCCGCTCCGTCATTCCGGGGCGCGCGGAACGCGCGAACCCGGAATCCAGCGGCGCATGAGATTTCATCTGGATTCCGGGTTCGCTTGCTGCGCAAGCGCCCCGGAATGACGAGATCGAGGAGAACTCACTTGGTAGGCCCCACCAAAATCGCGCGCGGCGCCGGCACTGGCGCCAGCGTTCCGGTCGAGCAGTGCCAGGTCTGCGGCTCGGAAAAACTCGATTACGTGTTGTCGCTCGGCTACATGCCGCCGGTGAACCAGATGGTGCCGATCGGCGCGGTGCCGCGGCAGCAGCCGTGGTTTCCGACCGACCTCCTGCACTGCCGGCAGTGCGACCTGGTGCAGCTCGGCCTTGCCGTCGATCCGGTCATCATCTTCCCCCCGGAATATCCCTACACCTCGGGCACCACCAAGCTCCTGCGCGACAACTTCGCCGACCTGCAGCGCGAGAGCTGGGAATTGATGGGTCTGACTGCGAAGGACTTC
The DNA here is from genome assembly GCA_018240595.1 of Pseudomonadota bacterium. Lineage (GTDB taxonomy): Bacteria > Pseudomonadota > Alphaproteobacteria > Rhizobiales > Xanthobacteraceae > Pseudolabrys. Next base: position 150,986 of record JAFEFL010000027.1, read on the forward strand.
GTGGTCGATATCGGCTCCAACGACGGCACCCTGATCTCGAATTTCCAGAAGGCCGGCAACCGCATCCTCGGCATCGAGCCGACCGACGTCGGCGATATCGCCAACTCACGCGGCATCCCGACCATCAAGCGCTATTTCGGCAAGGCGGCGGCGCAGGAAGTCGTCGCCTCGCACGGCAAGGCCAAAGTGATCACCGCGGCCAACTGCTTTGCCCATATCGAGGACGTGCACGCCATCGTCGAGGGCATTCTCGAAATGCTCGACGAGGACGGCGCCTTCATTTCGGAATCGCACTACCTCATTCCGCTGCTCGATACCCTGCAGTACGACACCGTCTATCACGAACATCTGCGCTACTATTCGCTGCACAGCCTCAAATATCTTCTTGAGATGCACGGCCTTGAAGTGTTCCACGCGCGGCCGATCCCGAGCCATGGCGGCTCGATCCGCGTCTATGCCGCACGCAAGGGCAAGCGCCCGGTTCAGGATAGCGTCAAGAAGATGCTCGACGCGGAGCCGACGGGCGAGGCGATGGCCAAGCGTCTCGTCAAGTTCAAGCACGACGTGTTGCTGACCAAGCTGCGCCTGCTGTCGATGTTGCGCGACCTCAAGGAGCAAAACGCCCGCATCGTCGGCATCTCGGCGCCGTCGCGCGCCTCGACCTTGTTCAACTATGTCGGCCTCGACGACGGCATCATCGACTATGTCTGCGAGATCAAGGGCTCGCTGAAGATCGGCAAGTGCATGCCGGGCACCTCGATCCCGGTGGTCGATGAGGAGCGGCTGTTTGCCGACCAGCCGGAAGCGGCGGTCATCTTCTCCTGGCACATCGCCGACGAGTTGGCGCCGAAGCTGCGCGCCAAGGGCTACAAGGGCAAGCTGATCACGCCGCTGCCGGAACCGAGGTATCTGTAGGGCGCGCGGACGTGCCACGCTCTCCTTGTCATCACCGGGCTTGACCCGGCCATGACAGCGTTAGATTTCATGCTACGCTCCGGCAAAATCGGAGCAGCTCATGGGCGAATATCCCAAGATCAAATCCCGCCGCACCATCGACATCTCACCGTGGATGAAGGTGATCGAGCGCGAGGTCGAGTTTCGCGCCGGCGCCAAGCCCGAGCTCTATCACGCCGTCGGCCAGCAGGATTACATCGCCATCGTCGCGCTGACGCCGGACGGCCGCATTCCGATCGTCCAGCAATATCGCCCGGCCGTGGAGCGCAAGACCTGGGAACTGCCCGCCGGCATGACCGAGGCGGGCGAAGAGCCGGCGCGCACCTGCGAGCGCGAGCTGCTGGAGGAGACCGGCTATCCGGCCAAAGCGGTGCACGCGCTCGGCTCGTTCGCGCCGTGCACCGCGCGGTTGTCGAACATGGTGCACACCTTCTTCGTCGAGACCGACTGGCGGCCGGCCGGCGCCAGCGTCGAGGCCGGCCTCGAGCTTAACCTCGTCAGCCCGGCCGAACTCGGCGCCATGATCTATTCCGGCGAGTTCTCGCTGCAGCTTCACATTGGCGCACTGATGCTCGCCGGCATGCGCGGCTTTCTCAACCTCGCCGATTTCCAGGCGCGTTAGAGACGCTCGATCGCGAGCCCGTCGACGATGTAGGGCGCATAAAGAAAATCGCGGATGCTCGCCACCTTGTCGCCAGTCCAGCCCAGCAGCACGACATAGCGCAGGTCGCCGCCGTCGGGCGCGGTGACGAGCAGCGCGGGCTGACCTTCGGCGAATCCGAGCGTGAAACGCGACGGCGGCGCCGATGCGTAGCGCGTGAAATAGACCGAAACATCGCGGCGGCCGTTGAGCCTGGTGCGGTTTGCCAGATCGAGCCGCACGTCTTCGGCCAAAAGATCGCGCAGCGCATCGAAGTCGCGCGCGTTGAACAGGCTGGCGTAGTTGTTGAGGCGCGCCTTTTCCGCCGCGCTGAGCGCAGGCCGGAACGCTTGCTCCTCCTTTTGTGCCTTGAGCTTCTCTCGCCCGCGATGCAGGTCGGCTTTGACGGCGGCGACGGTGCTTTCGAGGATCTCGGCCGTCTCCGCATTGGCATAGCCCAGCACGTCGGAGAGCACGACGCTGGCACGCTGCGCCGGCGGCAATGCCAAGAAGACAGCGAAACTGCCGGCGCTATCGACGCGCGCCGCGGCATCCGCCGATGGATCCTCGATCGAGGTGAGTTCCACGGCGCTCCGCCGTTCGGCCTGCCGCTTGCGACGGCGCAAGGCATCGAGCGCGGTGTTGTGCGCAATGCGGAACAGCCAGCGCTCCGGGTTATCGAGATGGCCGGCCTCCGGCAGCGCCTCGATCGCCTTGGCCATGGCGTCCTGCACCACGTCCTCGCCGTCGAACGCGGAGCCGAGCATCCGCGCGCAATAGCGATGCAGGCGTGGCCGCGTCTGCGACAGCAATTGCCCGAAAGCCTCGGGAGTCAGGACGGCGTCGACCATGGCGGCCTCTCTTCTGTTGGAGCTGCCATCTGGACGTTCCGCCACAGCAAAAGGATTCGCGGCCCAAAATATTTCCCAGCCGGCGAATCCTTGGCCGGCGTCGCGGCGTCCTTCCGGCATGAGCGTGGGCATTGGGCCCTCGCCGAGCAAGGAGACCGAGATGGCCAGAGTAACCATGGTTCGCTACACCACCAAACCCGAGCACAGCGCCGAAAACGAAGCCCTGTCGCGCGCCGTGTTTTCCGAACTGCACGAGAAGAGGCCCGGCGGCATCGCCTACGGCCTGTTCAAGGAGCCGGATGGCGTCAGCTTCGTTCATGTCTTCATCAACCTTACGGAAGACAGTTCCGACGCGGTCACCGAATTGCCGTCCTTCAAGGCGTTCGAAAAGTCGATCGGCGAACGCTGCACCACCCCTCCGACGCCGATGCGCGCCAGCGTCGACCTGATCGACAGCTACGGCCTGAATTAGGCTCCCGCTATGCAGAACCCTCCCGACGCGCCCGGGAGGGTTCCGCTTTGACCTTACTCAATACCGCCGATCTGGAATTGTACGAATCTCGCCTCGACAAGCGGGCTGGAACCCCTCTAAAAAGACCCGACCCTGGGGCGAGAAAGTAGAAATTTCCATGGATTACAATGCGTTCTTCGTGTCCGCCCTGGACCAGCTCCGCCATGAGCGCCGCTACCGGGTCTTCGCCGATCTCGAACGTATCGCCGGTCGCTTCCCCTACGCCTACTGGCACGCGCCGGAGGGCAAGCGCGAGGTCGTGATCTGGTGCTCGAACGACTATCTCGGCATGGCCCAGCACCCGCAGGTGATCGGCGCCATGGTCGACGTCGCGGCGCGCATGGGCACCGGCGCGGGCGGCACCCGCAACATTGCCGGCACCAACCACCCGCTGGTCGAGCTGGAGCGCGAGCTCGCCGACCTGCACGGCAAGGAAGCGGCTCTCGTCTTCACCTCCGGCTACGTCTCGAACCAGACCGGCATTCCCACCATCGCCAAGCTGCTGCCGAACTGCCTGATCCTCTCGGACGCGCTGAATCACAACTCAATGATCGAGGGCGTGCGGCAGTCGGGCTGCGAAAAGGTGGTCTGGCGCCACAACGATCTCGACCATCTCGAACAGTTGCTGCAGGCCGCCGATCCGGCGCGGCCGAAGCTGATCGTGTTCGAAAGCCTGTATTCGATGGACGGCGACGTCGCGCCGCTGCACGCGATCTGCGATCTCGCCGAGAAGTACAATGCGATGACATATGTCGATGAGGTCCACGCCGTCGGCATGTATGGGCCGCGCGGCGGCGGCGTCACCGAACGCGACAAGGCCGCGCACCGCGTCGACGTGATCGAAGGCACGCTCGCCAAGGCGTTCGGCTGCCTCGGCGGATACATCACCGGCTCGGCGGCGATGATCGACGCCGTGCGCTCCTACGCGCCGGGCTTCATCTTCACGACCGCGCTGCCGCCGGCAATCTGCGCCGCCGCAACCGCAGCGATCCGTCACCTCAAGACCTCGCAGTGGGAACGCGACCGCCATCAGGACCGCGCCGCGCGCGTCAAGGCCGTGCTCAACGCCGCCGGCCTGCCGGTGATGCCGTCGGACACGCACATCGTGCCGGTGCTCGTGGCCGATCCGGAGAAGGTCAAGATCGCGAGCGACATGCTGCTCACCGAGCACAACATCTACATCCAGCCGATCAACTACCCGACCGTACCGCGCGGCCTCGAGCGCCTGCGCATTACGCCGTCGCCCTATCACGACGACGTCCTGATCGATCATCTCGCCGAAGCGCTGGTCGATGTCTGGGACCGGCTGCAATTGCCGAAGAATCGCCAACAGATGGCGGCGGAGTAGCCGTCAGTCGTCGAAATCGTCGCGCGGCGAGGTCGCCGGCGGCGGCGCGGCTTTCGGCTGCGACCGCCAGCGCACGACGAACGGCGTCCCGACCATGACGAAGAAGATGCGGACCAGGTGGTGGGTGCCGACATAGACGGGGTCGAAATTCAGCGCGAGCGCCAGCAGCAGCATCGCATCGACCGCGCCCGGCGCGTAAGCGACCATCACCTCCGCGACGGGGATATCGAGCAGCCTGAGCAGCAGGAAAGCAAAGCCAGCCGTGATGACCACGGCGACGGCGAAAACGCCGAACGCGGCGCCGAGAAACCGCAATAACAACCGGATCGGCGTGTTGTTGAAACGGGCGCCGCTGACGGCGCCGAAAGCAATCATCGCCGTCGAATAGACCCACCACGGCATGGCGACGTGCAGAATGTCCGCGCCATGCAGCGCCGCCGATGTCAGCATGGCGCCGAACAACAGCCCGCCCGGAAATCTTATGCGGTGCGCGATGACGGCGACGATCGCCGATACCGCGACCAGGATCGCGAGTTCGCCTGACTGCGACATCTCGAATGTGCTTCGCGCGGGCCGCGACATGCCGTGCACAAGGCCGAGAGCCGCGAACAAGGCCGGCAGGCCCACCGCCAGAATGATGACGCGGATCGTCTGCACGATGGCGATGGCACGGACATCGGCCTTGAACTCGACCGCCAGCGCCATGACTTGCGACAGCCCGCCCGGCACCGAGCTCAGATAGGCGGTGAGCGTGTCCCAGCCGTGAACGAAGCGCAGATAGACCGTCCCGGCCACGCAGATGACCACCGTCGCCGCGAGCAGCACCGCAATGCTGACCGGATAGCTGGCGACGCCGCGCACGGTTTCCGGCGTGACGACCGACCCGAGCGATACGCCGATCAGCACGATCAGAACTCGCATCATCGGGGTCGGCACGTGCATCGGCCGGCCGGCAAGCGACGCACAGGCGACAGCAACGATGGAGCCCGACAAATAGCCGGCCGGTATGCCGAGAAGGCCGAGACTGAGCCCGCCGATCGCGGCGAACATCATGGTTTCCGCGACATCGCGGAAGGCGGCAACGCGCGCAATCAGGGGGAAGGACGGCAAGACAGGCGGACTTTCAAGGAACCGCCCGACACCATGCGCGGGCCTTTCCTCGGGCATCATTGCCCCGCTTCGCCGGGCGGCGTCAAATCATGGCTCGCAGACCCAAACATCGTATGTCGACGTACCAAGATGCCGCCCGGAACCGCGTCCGGGCGAGCCCCGAGGTCCTATCCATCCGTCACGTCGAGCGATAAAATACCAAGAGAAAGCTGGGCTTAGGCCCGGCCTCCGTCCGGAGCGGGGAATGCTGCAAGGCTGGGTCGTTATCGCTGTAGCGCTGGGCTACATCGGCCTGCTGTTCCTGGTTGCCAGCTATGGCGACCGGGTGCGCGGCCGTGTGTCCGCCGTCGTCGCCGCCGCCGGCGGCGGCGGCGTCAGCCGCACCCGGCTGATGATCTATCCCTTGTCGCTGGCGATCTACTGCACGTCGTGGACGTTCTTCGGTTCGGTCGGCTCGGCATCGCGCACCGGCTACGACTTCCTCACCATCTATATCGGCCCGGTGCTGATGCTCGGCCTATTCGCGCCGCTGATCATCCGCATCGTGCGGCTGGCCAAGGCGCAGAACATCACCTCGATCGCCGACTTCATCGCCGCGCGCTACGGCAAGGGCCAGGCGGTGGCGGCGACGGTCGCGCTGATCGCCATCATCGGCACCATTCCGTACATCGCGCTGCAGCTCAAGGCGGTGTCGTCGTCGCTGGAGACCATCCTCGCGCATGTGACGCCGGCCGACGACCTGTCGCGGCCCCTGCTCGGCGACATCGCGCTATTCGTCGCGCTGTCGATGGCGACCTTCGCGGTGCTGTTCGGCACGCGCCACATCGACGCCACCGAGCATCAGGACGGGCTGATGCTCGCCATCGCCACCGAGTCTCTGGTCAAGCTGTTCGCCTTCCTCGCCGTCGGCATCTACATCACCTTCTGGATGTTCGGCGGCCCCACGGCGCTGTTCGAGGCGGCGCAACAACTGCCGCAAGCGGCAAGCCTGTTCACCCGCGAGCCGGCGCTCGACACCTTCCTGGCCACGACCTTGCTGTCGTTCTTCGCCATCATCCTGCTGCCGCGCCAGTTCCACGTCGCAGTGGTCGAGAACAACAGCGAAGACGAGATCAAGCGCGCCGCCTGGCTGTTCCCGCTCTATCTCGTGCTGATCAATCTCTTTGTCGTACCGATCGCCATCGCCGGCGTGCTCACCTTCAAGGGCGACGCGGTGGACGGCGACATGTTCGTCCTGGCGCTGCCGCTGCGGTCGGGCTCCTACGTGCTGACCATCGCCGCCTTCGTCGGCGGCCTGTCGGCGGCGACCGCCATGGTGATCGTGGAGTCGGTCGCGCTGTCGATCATGATCTCGAACGACCTCATCATGCCGCTGGTGCTGCAGCGGCGCGAGACGCTGATCTCCGGCAAGGAGAATGTCGGCTCGATGCTGCTGACCGTACGCCGGCTGTCGATCTTCGGCATCCTCATCCTCGCCTATCTGTACTATCGCGCCGCCGGTCCGTCGCAACTCGCCTCGATCGGCCTGTTGTCCTTCGCCGCGATCGCACAACTGGCGCCGGCCTTCTTCGGCGGCATGTTCTGGCGGCGCGCCACCGCCGCCGGCGCCATCGCCGGCATGGTGGCCGGCATCCTGATGTGGGGCTACACGCTGCTGCTGCCGACCTTCGCCGATATCGGCGTCATCGGTCAGCGTTTCCTCACCGAAGGCCCGTGGGGCATCGGGCTGTTGCGGCCGCAGCATCTCCTCGGCCTCAACATGTCGCCGCTGGTGCACGGCGTGGTCTGGAGCTTCTTCGTCAACATCGCCTGCTATATCGGCTTCTCGCTGCGGCGCGAGCCGGCGCCGATCGAGCGGCTGCAGGCCAACACCTTCGTGCCGAGCACACTGGCGCCGATGGCGCCGACGTTCCGGCTGTGGCGCTCCGCGGTCACCGTCGAGGAACTGAGCGGCACAGTCGCGCGCTATCTCGGCGAGGAGCGCACGCGCAACGCCTTCGAGAATTTCGCCACGACCAACCGCATCAGTCTCGAACCCAAGGACGAAGCGGACTTCCGCCTCGTGCGCCACGCCGAACACATCCTTGCCTCGGCGATCGGCGGCGCCTCCTCGCGGCTCGTGCTGTCGCTGCTGCTGCGCAAGCGCACGGTGACGACCAAGGCGGCACTGAAGCTGCTCGACGACGCCTCGGCGGCGATCCAGTACAACCGCGAAATTCTGCAAACCGCGCTCGACCACGTGCGCCAGGGCATTGCGGTGTTCGACCGCGACCTGCAACTGATCTGCTGGAACCGCCAGTTCGGCGAGATCCTCGATCTGCCGCCGAGCCTGATCCGCGTCGGCATCGACCTCGCCGAAATCCTGCGCTTCAACCTGCGGCGCGCCGACGTCGATCCGAAGCGCACCGAAGACCTGGTGCGCGAGCAGGTCGAGCGCTATCTGTCCGGCAAGGACGTGTTCATGGAGCGCTTCGCCGAAGGCTCCATGGTCATCGAGGTGCGCGCCAACCACATGCCGGATGGCGGCATCGTCACCACCTTCACCGACATCACCGCCAGCGTCGAGGCCGCCGAGGCGCTGGAGCGCTCCAACGAAACGCTGGAGCGCCGCGTGCGCGAGCGCACCGAGGAACTCGAAGCGCTCAATGCCGAACTCGCCCACGCCAAGGGCGAAGCCGACGCCGCCAACATTTCCAAGACCAAGTTTCTCGCCGCGGCCAGCCACGACATCCTGCAGCCGCTCAACGCGGCGCGGCTCTACGTCACCAGCCTGATCGAGCGCGGCGCGCATGACGACCGCCGCCTCGCCGACAACATCGACGCCTCGCTGGAAGCCGTCGAGGAAATCTTCAGCGCGCTGCTCGACATGTCGCGGCTCGACACCGGCTCGATGCGGCCGGAATATTCATCCTTCCGCATCGACGACGTGATGCGGCAGATCGAACTGGAATTCGCGCCGCTCGCCGCCGCCAGGGGGCTGGAACTCAAATACGTGCCCTGCTCGCTGGTGGTGCGCTCCGACCGCCGCCTGTTGCGCCGCATGGTGCAGAACCTCGTGTCCAACGCCATCAAGTACACGCCGGCCGGCAAGGTGCTGATCGGCTGCCGGCGCAAGGGCCACGAGTTGCGCATCGACGTCTACGACACCGGCGTCGGCATCCCGGCGTCGAAACGACGCGACATCTTCATCGAATTCCACCGCCTCGATCAGGGCGCCCGGATCGCGCGCGGACTGGGTCTTGGTCTCTCCATCGTCGAACGCATCGGCCGCGTGCTCGCGCTGGCCGTCGATGTCGATGGCAACCGAAGCCGCGGCTCGCATTTCGCGGTGACCGTGCCGCGTTCGAGCGCCAAGCCGGTGGAATTGCCGGCGCGCAATCAGAGCCGCGTCGATCCGGGCCAGCTCGCCGGCACCATGGCAATCTGCATCGACAACGAACCTGCCGTGCTCGATGGCATGGAAATGCTGCTGTGCGGCTGGGGCTGCGAGGTGATCAAGGCGCCGGATCTCGATCAGGCCCTGAACGCGGCAGCGCAGAGCGCAACGCCGCCGAACGGGCTGCTGGTCGATTATCACCTCGATCATGGCAATGGCATCGACGCCATCATCGCCCTGCGCCAGCGCTGCGGACCGCTGCCGGCGATCCTCATCACCGCCGACCGTTCGCCGGCGGTGCGCGAACGCGCCCGCGCCGAGGACATTCAGCTGCTGAACAAGCCAGTGAAGCCCGCCGCCCTGCGCGCGCTGCTGGCGCAATGGCGCGTGCTGCGGGTGGCGGCGGCGGAGTAGGCCCTGTCGTCCCGGGCGAGCGTCAGCGAGACCCGGGACCCATACGCCGTGTCCTATCGATAGATCTGTGGGTATGGGTCCCCGCATTCGCGGGGACGACAGAAGCACTCACCCCTCGATGCCGGCGCCCTGCGACCACTGGCCGGTTTCGATCTTGGCCGCGGCGATCACCGCCTGGGTGCGGCTCTCGACGCCGAGCTTCTGCAGGATCGCGGAAACATGGGCCTTCACCGTCGCCTCGGAGACGTTGAGCTGATAGGCGATCTGCTTGTTCAGCAGGCCTTCCGACAGCATCATCAGCACGCGCACCTGCTGCGGCGTCAACGTCGCCATCCGCGCCATCAGCGCAGCGGTCTCGGCATCCGAACCGGCGGAAAGATCGACATCGGGCGGTGTCCACAGGCCGCCGCCAAGGATGCGTGAAATTGCCGCACGCATGTCCTCGACGCCGAGCGTCTTCGGGATGAAGCCGGAGGCGCCGAACTCCATGCAGCGGCGGATCGTGGCCGGATCGTCATTGGCCGACACCACGACCACCGGCACGCCGGGATACTGTGTGCGCAAATACATCAGCCCGGAAAATCCGCGGGCGCCGGGCATGGCCAGATCGAGCAGCACGAGATCGATGTCGCCGCTGCGATCGAGGATGGCGACCGCCTCGTCGAACGTCCCGGCTTCCGCGATTTCCGCGCGATTCATCAGGCCGGAAATGCCTTCCCGCAACGCGCCGCGGAACAGCGGATGATCGTCCGCGATCAGCAATTTGTATTCAACAGCCTCGCTCACCATCACCTCGACAAACCGGCCTCGCCAGCCGCTACCGCCCCGGGCCCTCTATATCCAACTTTTGTCGCGGGCGTCCTGGAATGTTGCGCGGCGGCCGCTCAAAGGCAGCATAAACCGGCCCACGGCCTCGATTATTCGCACTGCAAAAATCAAGCGGTATAAGCAATTTATGCCGGTATAATAGCCTAAAGTCTAATAGGTGGGTTCCGAGGCTTTACGACTACCATGGGCTGCCGCGGTGGAAATCCGAAAGCGTTCCGCCGCGACGAGGAAACAGCCAAACAAGCCTTTGGGGGCCCCATGTCTACAGTCACGGCAACGTCCGCGCGCGGCGCCGGCATGACGAAAGACGAACGCTTCGTCATCGTCGCGTCGTCGCTCGGCACCGTTTTCGAGTGGTACGATTTCTATCTTTACGGATCGCTGGCCGCGATCATCGGCGCACAGTTCTTCAGCGCCTATCCGCCGGCCACGCGCGACATCTTCGCGCTTCTCGCCTTCGCTGCGGGCTTCCTGGTCCGTCCGTTCGGCGCCATCGTTTTCGGTCGCGTCGGTGACATCGTCGGCCGCAAGTACACCTTCCTCGTCACCATTCTCATCATGGGCCTTTCGACCTTCTTCGTCGGCCTGTTGCCCAGCGCCGCGACGATCGGCATCGCGGCCCCGATCATCCTGATCTCGCTGCGCCTGCTGCAGGGCCTGGCGCTCGGCGGCGAATATGGCGGCGCGGCGACTTACGTCGCCGAACACTCGCCGATGGGCAAACGCGGCTATTACACGTCGTTCATTCAGACCACCGCGACGCTCGGTCTCTTCCTCTCGCTGCTGGTGATCCTGTTCACCCGCACGATCCTCGGCGAAGCCGAATTCGCGTCCTGGGGCTGGCGCATTCCGTTCCTGCTCTCTGTGGTGCTGCTCGGCGTCTCGGTCGTGATCCGGCTGAAGCTGAACGAGTCGCCGGTGTTCCAGCGCATGAAGGACGAGGGCAAGGGATCGAAGGCGCCGCTCACCGACGCCTTCGCCAACTGGTCGAACGGCAAGCTCGTGCTCATCGCCCTGCTCGGCGGCGTCATGGGCCAGGGCGTGGTCTGGTACACCGGCCAGTTCTACGCGCTGTTCTTCCTGCAATCGATCCTCAAGGTCGATGGCTACACCGCGAACCTGCTGATCGCCTGGTCGCTGCTGCTCGGCACCGGCTTCTTCATCGTGTTCGGCGTGCTGTCCGACAAGATCGGCCGCAAGCCGATCATTCTCGGCGGCTGTCTGATTGCGGCGCTCACCTTCTTCCCGATCTTCAAGGCGATCACCACCAAGGCCAACCCGGCCCTGGAAAAGGCGATCGAAACCGTGAAGGTCGAGGTGGTGGCCGATCCGAAGGGCTGCGGCGATCTGTTCAACCCGGTCGGCACGCGCGTGTTCACCGCACCGTGTGACACCGCTCGCGCCTACCTGTCGCAGTCGTCGGTGAAATACTCGACGGTCGCCGGTGCGGCCGGCTCGGGCGTGAAGGTCGTCATCAACGGCACCGAAGTGCCGTATGCCGCCGCCGCCGACAACCCGAAGGTGCTCGCTGCCGTGCAGGCGGCCGGCTACCCGAAGGCGGGCGACGCCAACATCGTGAAGATGGCGCATCCGTTCGACATCTTCCGTCCGCAGGTGGCCGCCATTATCGGTCTGCTGTTCATCCTGGTGCTCTTCGTCACCATGGTCTACGGCCCGATCGCGGCGATGCTGGTCGAACTGTTCCCGACCCGCATCCGCTACACCTCGATGTCGCTGCCGTATCACATCGGCAACGGATGGTTCGGCGGATTGCTGCCGGCAACGGCCTTCGCCATCGTGGCATCGACCGGCGATATCTATGCCGGTCTCTGGTACCCGATCATCTTCGCGTCGATCACCGTGGTCGTGGGCTTCTTCTTCCTGCCCGAGACCAAGGATCGCGACATCACGCAGTAACGGAACGGGCGGCCGTCATCGCGGCCGCCCGTTTCGATCCTCGACGACTTCATGCCCCGCCATTTGCGGGGCATTTTTTTGCGGGAAGGCGCGGAAGCGTTTCCAGGCGAAGTGGAAGCCGGTTCGCCGTCCGGAAACGCGATAAAGCTAAGCGCGGCTGCCGATGAACTGGAAGATCACCTCGCGCGTATGCGGCGCGCGGCGATGCTCGATCAGATAGAGGCCTTGCCAGGTGCCGAGCGTCAGCTTGCCGTCCTTGACCGGGATGTGCAGCGAGACGCCGTTCAGCATCGCCTTCACATGCGCCGGCATATCGTCCGGCCCTTCGACCGTGTGGATCCAGGGCGCCGCTTCCGGCGCCAGGCGATCAAGCGCCGCCGTCAGATCGGTCTGCACATCCGGGTCGGCGTTTTCCTGGATGGTCAGCGACGCCGAGGTGTGGCGCAGGAACGCGGTGAAGACGCCCTCGCCGGCGCCCGCCCGTTCGATGAAATCGCGCGCGTCGGCGGTGATCTCCGTGAAGCCGGCGCCATGCGTCGCCACGCTCAGCGTCGCGGTCACGATGGTCTGCGGCAAGGTCTCGCTGAGGGACGACAGTCGGCGCGGCACGCTAGCCCTTCTTCATCATGTCTTTCTGGAACTGGGTGATCATATCGACCAGGTGCTGCCAGGCCCGCTCCAGCGCGGCGCGGGCGCGCTCCATCTCCTCGCGGTTCGGCAAGCGAAGCTTGGCGTCGTCCTGCCCCTGCGCCTTGTTCTGATCCTGGCCGGCCTGCGGTGGAATATCGCCCGGCGGCCGCGGCGGCTCCGGCGGCAGCTGCGCCTTGGCGATTTCGTCCTTCAGCTTGCCGAGTTCCCGTTGCAGGCGGGCAATTTCGTCGTCAAGCGCGGCACGGTCTTCCGGCACCGCGGCGCAGGCCCAGCCGACCGTATGTGGACTGCAGAAACTCATGTGCCCGGTAACGCTGTCGAGGCGCAGGAAGCCGCCCTCGACGCGCAACAGGCTGAAACGGCCCGCCGGCTGCGGCACAATGTCCTTCGGACCGTCTTTCGGCACCTCGGATGCCGCCGGCGGCGATACCGGCACCTGATCCTGCGCCTTGGGCGGCGCCAGTTCCGGCGCCGGCTGCTGCGCCGAGGCGCTGGCGAGCACGGCGCAAACGAAGGCGGTCGCGAGTGCGAGACGGCCGGATCGCATGGTCCTCATCCTTCCCGGTTCGGCGTGAGGCGGCGAGTTTAGCACCCGCGATATGACGCCTGTAACGGCGACAACGCCGATCCTGTTGAAGAGGCTCCCGCATCGCACGCGAGGGCGCTTCGCGTCACCCGGAAAAACACAAAATATCACTAAATATCATGGACTTATATCGTTGCGCCGGTTTCTTGACTCAGGTACCCACCGCCAGTATGGTCCGCGCGGCTTTTAGGGCGGCGGGACGATTGCGGAGCCTTTAAACCACGCAGGTCGAAAGCATGGCTGACGGCAAGCGCGGCGATAGAGACCACAACAATCCGCCGGACGACGAAGCTGCTCTCTCCGCGAGGCTCGAGCGTCTGGGCGAACGGATCGCGACGGCGAACCGGCATCCCGAACAAGACGATGACGTTCGATCGAATGCGAAGGCTTCGGCCTACGCGCGCGGTTTCCGCATGTCGACCGAGCTTGTCGCCGGCGTGCTGGTAGGTGGGGGATTGGGCTGGCTTTTGGACCGCTGGCTCGGTATCTCGCCGTGGGGGCTCATCCTGTTCCTGTTGCTCGGCTTCGCGGCCGGGGTACTCAATGTGATGCGGGCCGCTGGCGTCGTCAGTGAACAGTCCGAGCGATTAAAGCCGAAGTAGAGCACGAAACAGACAATGGCCGCCGATCCGATCCACCAGTTCCGCATCGTCGAATTCTTCCCGGTCGCTCACATCGGCAAAACCGAGATCGCCTTCACCAATTCGGCGCTGTTCATGCTCGCCGCGGTGGTCATCATCACCGCCTTCCTGATCATCGGCACCGCCAAGAAAGGTCTGGTGCCGACGCGCCTGCAATCGGCGGCGGAACTATCCTACGAATTTGTCGCAACGACCGTGCGCTCGACCGCCGGTTCGGAAGGCATGAAGTTCTTCCCGTTCGTCTTCACGCTGTTCATGTTCGTGCTGACGCTGAACTTCATCGGCCTCGTCCCCTACACCTTCACCGTCACCAGCCACATCATCGTCACCGCCGCGCTGGCGATCATGGTGTTCCTCACCGTGCTGCTGTACGGCCTGTACCGTCACGGTTTTCACTTCTTCAACCTGTTCGTGCCCAAGGGCGTGCCGATCGCCATCCTGCCGCTGATCGTGTTCATCGAGGTGCTGTCCTTCGTGTCGCGCCCGATTTCTCACTCGGTGCGTTTGTTCGCCAACATGCTGGCGGGCCACATCACCCTGCAGGTTTTCGCGGGCTTCATCATTCTGATGGGCAGCGCGATGGGCGCGATCGGCTGGATCGGCGGCATCCTGCCCTTCGGCATGATCGTCATCCTGATGGCGCTCGAAACACTGGTGGCGTTTTTGCAGGCCTATGTGTTTGCAATTCTCACCTGCATCTACCTCAACGACGCTATTCACCCGGGCCACTAAGGGCGCGGGTCAAGCAAAAACCAGAAGGAGTTAGGCTATGGATCCAGTGGCAGCGAAGTACATCGGCGCGGGCATCGCGGCGATCGGCATGGGCGGCGCGGGCGTCGGCGTCGGCATCATTTTCGGCAACTACCTGGCGGCGGCGATCCGCAATCCGTCGGCGGCGCAGGGCCAGTTCGGCAACCTGATTTTCGGCTTCGCCATCACCGAAGCGCTCGGCATCTTCTCGCTGCTGATCGCGCTGCTGCTGCTGTTCGCTCTCTAATTAATAAGAGCGCACAAGGCGCTGGAGCTGAAAGACGATGGCAGAACAACAGCACACGACGAGCACCGAGCACCCGGCAGAGGGTGGGCATGGCGGCTTCCCGCCGTTCCAGTCGAACACCTATGCCTCGCAGCTCGTCTGGCTCGCGATCGCTTTCGTTCTGCTCTTCGTCCTGATGTCGAAATGGGCGCTGCCGCGCGTCGGCAGCGTCATTGAGAACCGCCAGAAGCGGATCGACGGTGACATCGCCGAGGCCGGCAAGCTCAAGGAGCAGTCGGACGCGGCGGTGGCGGCCTACGAGAAGGCGCTGGCCGATGCCCGCGCCAACGCGCAGGCGATCGCCAACGAAACCCGCGACAAGCAGGCGGCGGAAGCTGAAACCCGCCGCAAGGCGCTGGAAGACGAGCTCAACGTCAAGCTCAGCGACGCCGAGAAGACCATCGCGGCGACCAAGCAGGCGGCGATGAGCAATGTCCGCGGCATCGCCGAGGACGCCACCCGCGCCATCGTTGAGCGTCTGATCGGCAAGGCGCCGAGCGACCAGGCGGTCACGACCGCGGTCGCCGACGCGCTCAAGAGGTAATCGATCATGGCCGAGTTTTTCCTCGAGGGCGAAAGCTGGGTCGCCATCGCCTTCGTCCTGTTCATCGCCGGGCTGGGCTATATCGGCGTCCACAAGATGCTGGCCAAGTCGCTCGACGACCGCGCCGCCCGCATCAAGGCGGAGCTCGACGAGGCCCGCAAGCTGAAGGATGAGGCCGCCGCGGTGCTGGCCGAGTATCAGCGCAAGCGCGCCGCCGCCGAATCCGAAGCGCAGAGCATCGTGGCCGGCGCCAAGGAAGATGCCGCCCGCATGGCCACCGAGGCCAAGGCGAAGATCGAAGAATTTGTCGCGCGCCGCACCAAGATGGCCGAGGTCAAGATCGCCCAGGCCGAGGCGCAGGCCGCCGCCGATGTCCGCGCCGCGGCCGCCGAAGCCGCCATTGCTGCCGCCGAGAAGATCCTCTCCGCCGAAGCGAAGGGTGCGCTGGCCGGCGAACTGATCAGCAAGGGCATCGAGGACGTCCGCAAGAAGTTGAACTAGGCGGCCCCGGCACGCGCCGGGCAAGATTACCGAACGACACCATCAACGCCGGCCGATCAGCCGGCCTTTTTGCTGGGCGGGCGGTACCCGATTCCGGCGCGCGTGCGATTCCCGGGTAAGACAACCGTTGATCGCAGGTGGTCCTTGCATACCGATTCGGCCGGACTAAGCTCGCAATCAGCGATTCGTTTGTAAGAGTGGCGTTGCGGTCCGAGCGACCGCCCATTCGTAAGCGTCTGCATTCCAACAATCAGACCTAGCCGGCAATACCGGCCACGGATCGGGGGACTCGTGGTCATCTTCGATTGCAACGGCGTGCTTGTCGACAGCGAGCCGCTGGCCACCGCGATCGTATCGCAGGAGTTCATGCGCGCCGGCTTCGCGCTGACGCCGGACCTTGTCTCGCGCTATTTCACCGGCCGCCGCCAAGCCGATATGTTCGCCGAGGTCGAGGTCGCGGCCGGACGCAAACTGCCAAGCGGCTTTGCCGAAACCGTGACGCTCGCGACTCTTCGCAAGTTCCGCGCCGAGTTGCGCGCGACCGCCCACGCTGCGCACGCGCTGTCCTGGCTGCGCGGCCCCAAATGCGTGGCGTCATCGTCGTCGCTCGACCGTATCCGCGTCAGCCTCGAGACCACCGACCTGCTGCGCTTCTTCGAGCCCAACCTGTTCTCGGCCGGCGATGTCCCCAACGGCAAACCGGCACCCGATCTGTTCCTGCATGTGGCGGGACAGATGCGAGTTGATCCCGGCCATTGCCTGGTGGTCGAGGATTCGCCGGCAGGTGTCACGGCGGCGGTGACGGCCGGCATGACGGTCATCGGCTTTGTCGGCGGCAGCCATGCCGGTTCGAAGCTTGGTCTTCAGTTGCGCGAGGCTGGCGCACGCGCCGTGATCTCAGACTTGCGCGCGCTCAAGAGCACGGTCATCGACCTGCGCGGCTGGTAATCCGCCCTACCCGTTTTCAGCCTGATGTCGGCGGTGCGGCGCCTACCGCTTCTTCTTGCGCGGCGCCGGCTTCCGGCCCTGCTGCTGCGCGGCCAAGGTATCGAAGCCGATATAGGCCACATAGTTATCGAGGAGTCCCGCCGGAGTCGGCATCGGGAACGTCACGCCCTCTTCGATATGGGTAAAGGTGACACGGTCGACGGCCGAGGTGATTTCGACCGGGATCATCGTGAACTTCGACACGATGGCTTTCGGCGTAACGCCTTCCTGCACCACCGCGATGCGCAGCGGCACGTCGACCTTGCCAGGCCCGCCGGCGGGCCCGGTAATGACACGGCCTTCCACCCCGATGCGCATGGTCATGACGCCGGCGTTGATGTGGCACTCGCGCGCGTAACGAATGATCGTGCCCTGGTAACGCAGGTTGACCGCCGCCGGCTCGTCCGGCTTGCCCGCGCCGCCAATCATCAAGGTCGCGGCGCCGGTACGCACCTGGACGGGCGGACAATCGACGTCCTCGTTGCTCAGGTTGCCGACATTGCCGTTGTCGGCCGGCGCGTCATTGGCCGCCTTGTTCGAGTCGAGCAGGTTCAGGGACGACAGGCTGGTGCCGCAGCCGGCCAGCAGCAGCGCCAGGACCGGCGCCGCCAAGGGCAGCGACCACCGCGTCCGCCGCAGCTTCGATTGTTCGCTTCGTTCCCCGGTCATCCGTTCCACTCGCAATTCGTCGAACTCGTTAAATCACTGGCCTCTATAACAAAACAAGCGTGGCAGGCCCAAGGCAAGAGGCCTTTCGTGGCCCTCAGGGATCGTCCGACAGGCGGGCATAGAGGAGGTGGTCCTGCCAGATGCCATTGATGCAGAGATAGCGGCGGGCATAACCCTCGCGCTTGAATCCGGTCTTCTCCAGGAGCCCGATGGACGGGGCATTGGTCGGGATACAGGCGGCCTCGACGCGGTGCAGGCGCAGGGTGCTGAAGCTGTGCGCCAGCAGGGTCCGGACCGCGGCGCTCATATAGCCGCGGCGGGCGAAGGGGGCGCCGATCCAGTAACCAAGGCTGCCGGCCTGGGCGACCCCGCGTCGGATATTGGCGAGCGTCAGGCCGCCCACCAGCGTGTGGTCGGTGCCGCGGAACACCAGGAAGGCGTAGGCGAGATCGTTGCGCTGGTCGTCAATGTAGCGCCGAAGCCGTCGCCGATAGGCGCCGCGGCTGAGATCATCCGACGGCCAGATCGGCTCCCAGGGAGTGAGGAATTCCCGGCTCTGTTCGCGCAAGGCAGCCCAGGCCGCGAAGTCGCCCGGCTGCGGCGCGCGCAAATAGACGCCCTGCCCGGCGATGACAGGCTCGGAATCGGCAAATCCAACGGTACGGAAGAACGCCATTGCTGTTGTCGTCCGTCCCGGCTGGCCGAACCTCAGGCAGCCGGGCGCACCAGACTTTCGGCAATCGCGGCGGTGCTTTCAAGCCCGTTGCCGGGCCCGAGCGCCGCGATGGCCGGGCGGCCCCGGGCGATCAGGGCTCGACCGGCGGCGCGCGCACTCTCCACGGTCACGGCCTCAACTTTGGCGACGATCTCCTCGAGCGGCACCGGCCGGCCATAGGCCAGCATCTGCCGCGCCATCTGGCCGAGGCGAGCTTCGGAGCTTTCCAGCGCCATCAGCAAGCCGGCCTTCATCTGCGCCTTGGCGCGGGCGATCTCGGTCTCGTTCAGCGTCCGCGTCGCGCTCTCGATCTGGTCGATGACGACGCGCATCAGTTCCGGCGCGTCGGCCTCGTCGGTGCCGGCATAGAGCCCGAACAGCCCCGTATCCGAATAGGGCATGTGGAAGGCCTGGATCGTGTAGCAGAGGCCGCGGATCTCGCGAACTTCCTGAAACAGACGCGACGACATGCCGCCACCGAGCACACTGGTGAACACCTGCAGGCTGTAGAGCTGCGGGTCCTTCACCGGCACGCCCTCAAGCGCCATCGCGATGTGCACCTGCTCGAGATCGCGCGACTCAACCTTGGTGCCGCCGCCGAAACGCGCCGCCTGATGCGCCGGCGCATCGGGACCGGCAAAGCTGGCGAAGCGCTTCTCGGCTTCGGCGACGATCTGCGCATGATCGACCGCGCCGGCCGCCGCGACCAGCATGTTCGGCGCGCGGTAGTTGCGGTTGAGGTAAGTGCGCAGGCTCTTGGCGCTGAATGAGCGCACCGTGTCCGGCGTGCCGAGGATCGAACGGCCGATCGGCTGTCCGGGAAACGCGGTTTCCTGCAGTCGGTCGAACACGAGATCGTCCGGTGCGTCTTCGGTGGCGCCGATTTCCTGGGTGATGACGTTCTGCTCGCGGCGCAATTCTTCGGGATCGAAGGCCGGTTCGGACAGGATGTCCGACAGCACGTCGAGCGCCAGCGGCACGTCAGCCTTGAGCACGCGGGCGAAATAGCCGGTGTTCTCGACGCTGGTCGCGGCATTGAGATCGCCGCCGACCGCCTCGATAGTCTCGGCGATCTGCCGCGCGGTGCGGCGCTTGGTGCCCTTGAAGGCCATATGTTCAAGAAGATGCGAAATGCCGTGCTCGTCCGGCGCTTCGTCGCGGCTGCCCGCGCCGACCCACACGCCCAGCGAAGCCGACTCAAGATGCGGCATGCGGTCGGTCACCACCGACAGGCCGGATGGCAGCTTGGTGACTTCAACGGTCATACGCCAACTCCTTCGCGCGCCGCACGCGACGCGTTCGCAACGAATGTCTCGATCTTGCCCTGGTCGGCCGGCAGCACGGTGAATCGCTCCGGCTTCTTCGGCAGGTCAGAGAGCCAATCTGGGAGCCCCGGGTTCACTCCGCAAGCCGCCTTGACGGCGTCCGGGAACTTGGCCGGATGCGCGGTGGACAGGACCACCATCGGCACCGACGGGTCGCGGGTTTCCTTCTCCGCCACCGCCAGCGCGACGGCGGTGTGCGGATCGGCGCAATAGGACGCCTCTTTCATCCAGGCGCGGATTTCGGCATCGACCTCCTGTTCGTCGGCGCGGTCGGCCGAGAACAGTGCGCGCATCGCCTTCAGCGCATCGCCCGGCACGGTGAAGCGGCCGGATTGCGTGAGCGAACCCATCAGCGCATTGACCTTGGCGGCGTCGCGGCCGCAGGTTTCGAACAGCAAGCGCTCGAAATTCGACGACACCTGGATATCCATCGACGGCGACGAGGTCGCCACGACCTTGCGCGTCTCGTAATCGCCGGTGGTCAGCGTGCGCGCCAGGATGTCGTTGACATTGGTGGCGACGACCAGGCGATCGACCGGCAGGCCCATCTTGCTGGCGACATAGCCGGCATAAACGTCGCCGAAATTGCCGGTCGGCACCGTGAACGCGATCTTGCGGTGCGGCGCGCCGAGCGCCACGGCGGAGGTGAAGTAATACACCGCCTGCGCAACAAGACGCGCCCAGTTGATCGAGTTGACGCCGGACAGATGCACGCGGTCGCGGAAGGCGTGATGGTTGAACATCGCCTTCACCAACGCCTGACAATCGTCGAAGGTGCCTTCGACCGCGATCGAATGCACGTTGCTGTCGGCCGGCGTCGTCATCATCCAGCGCTGCACGTCGGAGATGCGGCCGTGCGGATAGAGCGCGACGACATCGACCTGGTCGCGGCCGCGGAAGGCTTCGACCGCGGCGCCGCCGGTGTCGCCCGAGGTGGCGACGACGATGGTGGTGCGCTGGCCGCGCTTCTTCAGGACGTGATCCATCAGCCGCGCCACCAGCTGCATGGCGAGGTCTTTGAAGGCGAGCGTCGGCCCGTGGAAGAGCTCGAGGACGAACAGGTTGTCGCCGAGCTGGACCAGCGGCGCGACCGCCGGGTGACGGAACGTGCCATAGGCTTCGCGCGCGATGCGGGCGAGATCGACCTCGGCGATGGCGTCGCCGACGAAGGGCTTGAGCACCTCGACCGCGACCTCGGCATAAGGCCGCCCAGCGAAGGACGCGATGGTCTCACGCGACAGGGTCGGCCAGGTTGTTGGCACGTATAGCCCGCCGTCGCGGGCCAGCCCCGCGAGCATCACCTCGACGAAATCGAGCTGGGCCGTCGCACCCCGCGTAGAGATATAACGCATTGAAATATCGAGAATTTCCATGCCGAATGAGACTTTACCGGTGCACCCTAACCTTGGGCGCAGAGCAGCACAAGGAAGCCGGCGCGGGAGGCGGGAGGGTCCTCGGTGGTCACGCGGTATCGCCGCTTGTTAGCCGCACCATGCCGATCCCGCCAACCCAGCCAACCATGGAGGCCCCCGCTCCGGCCCTCGACTCTCATATCATATAGTCATATAGATGAATTCATGATTGCCAGTACCGACAGCCGTTTGCCCCTTTACCAGCGCCTGCGCGACGCGCTGGCCGCCGGCATCGTCCGCCAAGAATGGCGCCCCGGCGAGGCCATTCCGACGGAAGCCGAATTGGCGCAGACCCATGGCGTCGCCGTCGGCACCGTGCGCAAGGCCATCGATCAACTCGTCGCCGAAGGCGTGCTCGAGCGGCAGCAGGGCCGCGGCACCTTCGTGCGGCGTGCCCGGTTCAATTCATCGCTGTTTCGTTTCTTCCGCTTTCAGTCGGAAAGCGGCGAACGGCGCGTTCCGGAAAGCCGGATCATTCATCGCGAGGTCATAGCAGCGCCGTCCGCGGTGGCTTCGGCGTTGCGCCTGCCTGCCGATGAGCCCGTCATCCGGCTGTCGCGTCTGCGCCTCAACGACGGCACGCCACTGCTGGCCGAGGAAATCTGGGTGCAGCGCGCACGCTTCGAACCGCTCGTGGACATTGGTCCGGAACAGTTCGGCGATCTGCTGTATCCGCTCTACGAAGAGCGCTGCGGACAGGTCGTCGTTTCCGCCGAAGAAACGCTGACGGTCGAATTGGCCAGGCCGCTGGAAGCACGACTCCTCAATCATGAGGTCGGCGCTCCGCTGATCGTCATCGAACGCCTGGCGTTCGATCTCGAGCATCGCCCGCTCGAATGGCGGCGCTCGCGCGGACCGGCCGACAAGTTCCGCTATCACGTCGAGATTCGATAAAGCGTCGCGGCCTCAAGGCCCGACGCGAGTCGCAAAACAAAACGTCATAAACCGAAAAGAGGGAGGCTGCTGTGGCGACCTGGTATCAGGAAAGTTCGAAGACGGAAAAGCGCACTTTCTGGGCGTGCTACATGGGATGGGGCCTCGACGCCCTCGACGTCCAGATGTTCAGCCTGGCGATCCCCGCGCTGATCGCCGCGTTCGGACTGAGCAAGACCGAAGCGGGCTTGATCGGCGGCGTCACCTTGTTTGCCGGCGCTTTCGGCGGATGGATCGGTGGCGCGCTGGCGGACCGCTACGGCCGGGTCAAGGCGTTGCAGATTACGATCCTTTGGTTCGCACTCGCGACCTTCGCCTGCGCCTTCGCGCAGACCTACACGCAACTCCTGGTACTCAAGACCATTCAGGGATTGGGCTTTGGCGGCGAATGGGCCGCCGGCGCGGTCTTGATGGCCGAGGTTATCCGCCCTCAGCATCGCGGCAAGGCGCTGGGCGCCATCCAGAGTGCATGGGCCGTAGGCTGGGGAGCCGCCGTTCTCCTGGCGACTGCGGCCTTTCATTTCCTGCCACAGGATCTCGCTTGGCGCCTGCTGTTCGCGGCCGGTCTGCTCCCGGCGCTGCTGACGGTCTACGTCCGGCGCTCAATTCCGGAGCCGACTCGCGCCGAAAGAAAGGAAACCGGGAGCGCTTCGATCCTGCAGACGCTGATCGGTATCTTCCATCCGAGCGTATTGCGCTCGACCATGATCGGAGGGCTTTTCGGCATCGGCGCCCATGGAGGCTACGCGGCACTGACAACCTTTTTACCGACGTTCCTGCGTCAGGAGCGCGGCCTCTCCGTGCTCGGATCCGGCGGCTACCTCGCGGTGATCATCGTGGCGTTCTTTTGCGGCTGCGTCACCAGCGGCATGTTGAGCGACCGCATCGGACGGCGCGCGAACGTCGCCGTTTTCGCAGCGGCCTGCATTGCCACCGTGCTGATCTACGTCTTTGCACCGCTCAGCAACGGACAGATGCTGATCCTCGGTTTCCCGCTCGGTTTCTTCTCCGCGGGGATTCCGGCCAGCATGGCGGCGCTGTTCAGCGAACTCTATCCTGAGGGCGTGCGCGGCACCGGCGTCGGCTTTTGCTACAATTTCGGCCGCGTCGTTTCCGCTGGCTTTCCGGTGCTGGTCGGATTCATGAGCGAACGCATCGGGCTCGGCGCGGCCATCGGAATTGACGCGGCTTTCGCCTATTCTCTGGTCTTGCTCGCCGTACTGATGCTGCCGGAAACACGCGGCAAGGCATTCGGGGTGGAAAAGGCGGCCGCAACCGGCTAGGTCAAACTTGGCGCGCCCTTCAAGCGTTCGGAATAATTCGTGATCGACACGCACGCCCATGTCTTCCACCGCGGTCTGACATTCGATGCCGCGCGGCGCTACACGCCGGATTACGACGCGCCGCTTGAAGCTTATCTGCGGCAACTTGACGAGAATGGCATCACCAATGCCGTTCTCGTCCAGCCGAGCTTTCTCGGCACCGACAACGACTACTTGCTCGACAGCCTCAAGAATGCGGGTGGCAGGCTACGGGGCATCGCGGTTCTCGATCCCTTGCAAGGACCGGCGGACCTCGCGGCGCTTCAGGCCGCCGGCATTGTCGGTATTAGGCTCAACCTGATCGGACGGCCCACGCCCGATCTGGATGCTCCTGCATGGTCACGGCTATTGGCCGATGTGGCCGCGCGCGGCTGGCAGATCGAGGTGCAAAGCCACGCCCGGCAGCTCGCAACTCTGGCGCCGCTGCTTCTGCAAACCGGGGCGAACGTCGTGCTCGATCATTACGCGCTGCCGGACGAAGCACTGGGCGTCAGCGATCCGGCTTTCGACGCGATCTTGCGGCTCGGCGGCTCGCCGCGCCTTTGGGTGAAATTGTCGGCGCCCTACCGAAACGGTATTGCCGGTGAACGCTTCGCTCGAGGGGCCTACCCGCTGCTGCGGCAGGCCCTGGGCCCAAGTCAGCTCCTGTGGGGCAGTGACTGGCCGCACACCCAGTTTGAAACGACGCAAGATTTCCGCAAGAACCTGACCTTTCTTTCGACGCTCGCTCCCCGTCCGGGCGAACGGGCGCAAATTGGGCGCAATGCGAAAACGTTGTTCGGCTTCTGATTGGGCGGACGAGCCGCGCCGCCGGCCCTCGCGGCATCGATCAATGGCGCCGCCGCAGGCGGCCGGTGAGCCAGACTCCATAAACGCCGATGAGCGCCAGCGCGAGACCGTACCAGGTCAGCGCGTATTGCCAGTGGTTGTTCGGCAGTTGCACTTCGATCTTGCCCGGCTTGGGCAGGCCGCCCGGCGGCACCGGCGATTCCTGATCGATGTAGAACGGTGCGTCGAGCTTCCAGCCGTGCGCCGCCGCCATCGCCGCTTGGTCGCGCGTGAAGAACAGGTTGGCCTTGACGTCGTCCGCCGGCGCGAACATGCCGCGCTCTTCCGGCCAGCGCATGTACCCGACGAGTTCGACCGGACCATTCGGCACGCCTTGCGTGCGCGTTGCCGGATTTTGCCGATCGGTCGGGACGAAACCGCGATTGACGAGAATGACGGCGCCATCGTCGAGCTTCGCTGGCGCAAAGACCCAGTAACCTTGGTCGGTCACGTCGGGCCGCAGCGATGAGCCGGCGGTGTAGACATAGGCCTCGCCCGGCATGAACGTCGCGGTGAACTTGACGTGCGCATATTCGCGTTCGTCGGCGGTCAAGGCGGGCCATTGCGTCAGCGGCGCCAAAGCCTGCGGCGCTTGCGTGATGCGCCCGGTCACCGTGGCGATCAATTTCTCTTTCCACGCCTTGCGCTGAAGCTGCCACGTGCCGAGCCCAAGCAGGAGCACCAATCCGGCCACCGTCGCGATTGTGGCGGTGAAAACGCCACGCGCGCTCGCGGTCTTTTCCTTCGTCCCGCTCACGCGTCGCCCTTGCGTTGCAACTGGCCGGGCGCGGCCTTGTGATGATACTGCAGCGCGATCAGCAACCCCTTGAGCATGCGCAGAGGCGCCAGCGTGACGATCAGGATCAGCGGCAGCCAGAGCGCGGCGTGAACCCAGTATGGCGGCTGATACACCACCTCGGTGAACAGCGCGGCCAGCACGACAAGGGCGCCGCCGATCAGGATGACGAACACCGCCGGACCGTCGCCGGCATCGGCGAACGAATAGTCCAGTCCGCATTTCTCGCAGGACGGCCGCAGTGTCAGAAAGCCATCGAACAGCTTGCCCTCGCCGCAGCGCGGGCAACGGCCGAGCAGTCCACGGCCGATCGGCAGGGGCGCTTCGGACATCAAGATACCTCCAAAACAAAAAGGGCGGCGTTGCCGCCGCCCCTTTGCCACATCAATGCGGCGACTTAATGCGCGGCCGCGGCAACGTGCTCGGCGCCCGAACCCCACACATAGATGCAGGCGAACAGGAACAGCCAGACGACGTCGACGAAGTGCCAGTACCAGGCGGCGAATTCGAAGCCGAGATGCTGCGTCGGGGTAAAGTGACCGCGCAGAGCACGCACCAGGCAGACGATCAGGAAGATCGTGCCGATGATGACGTGCGCACCATGGAAGCCCGTCGCCATGAAGAAGGCCGCGCCGTACATGTTGCCCTTGAAGGCGAAGGCGGCGTGCATGTACTCGAAGGCCTGAACGCAGGTGAAGGTCAGGCCGAGCAGGATCGTGAGGATGAGGCCCCACTTCAGGCCCTGACGATCGTTCTCCAGCAGCGCGTGGTGCGCCCAGGTCACCGTGGTGCCCGAGGTCAGCAGGATCAGCGTGTTGAGGAGCGGCAGGTGCCAGGGGTCGAAGGTCTCGATGCCCTTCGGCGGCCAGACGCCGCCGGTGAAGGCGACGCGGGCGACTTCATGCGCCTCGCCAGGAAACAGCGCGGTGTTGAAGTAGGCCCAGAACCAGGCGACGAAGAACATCACCTCTGAGGCGATGAACAGGATCATGCCGTAGCGGTGCGAGATCTGCACCACGCGGGTGTGATCGCCCTTGAATTGGGCCTCGTTGATGACGTCGCGCCACCAGCCGATGAAGGTGTAGAGTACGCCGAGGACGCCGGCGCCGAACACCAGCGGCGCCGCCGAATACAGGTGGTGCATCCAGCTGACGGCGCCGAGCGCCATCACGAAGGCGGCAACCGAGCCGACGGCCGGCCACGGGCTCGGATCGACCAGATGGTAGTCGTGATGCTTTGCGTGTGCCTCGGCCATTGTCGTCTCCGTTCAAGTCGGTCGGTTTGCATGGGCGCCGAGGCGCCCCCCAGAGTTACGTTCCAGATTTGAGCATGATCTTATCCGAAAACCGGAGGTCCACTTTTCGGAATCATGCTCTACAGCTTTTTCGAGGCCTTCGTCTCGGCGTCCGCCACCGGCTTCTGCGGCGTGTCCACGGGGAAGAAGGTATAGGACAGCGTGATCGTATTCAGCGGATCCTGGTCGGTATCCTTCGCGATCGAAGGGTCGACGTAGAACACCACCGCCATGTCGCGCGTTTCGCCGGGCTTCATGGTCTGCTCGGTGAAACAGAAGCAGTTGATTTTGTGGAAGTAGAGCCCGACCGTCGTCGGCGTGACGTTGTAACCGGCTTGCGCGGTGATCTCGCGCGCCGCCATGTTGATGACCTTGTAATAGACGGTCTTTACTTCGCCGATGCGCACCTGAACGGTGTTCTGCTCGGGCACGAACCGCCACGGCAATCCGGGGGCGACGTTGGAATCGAAGCGGATGGTCAGGGTGCGGTCGAGCACCTGACCGGGCGCGCGCTCCGACACCTGCGTGGTGCCGCCGAAGCCTGTGGTGCGGCAGAACCAGTTATACAGCGGCACCGAAGCGAAGGCCGCGCCGACCATGCCGGCGACGACGACGCCGCAGATCGCAGCGACAACGACGTCGCGCTTGACCTTGCGCGGAGCGGGCGCGCTATTCTTCGTGTCCGTCATATCGGGCGCACCAGCACGGCCGGACCCTTCACCAGGGTCATGATGAAGAAGAGAATGACCAGCGCCGCGAGCGCCAGCGCGATCGCAACCGAGCGCGAGCGCTGCGCGCGCTTCTGCTGCTCGGTGAGTACGATGCCGCCCTCAACCTGGCTGTTGCGATCCTGCTTGTCGTCCATGGTCATCTCCGCTGTCACGCGGCCACCCTGGCAATCAGCCCGCCCCAACCGCGATCGACCAGCAGCACCGCGTAGAGCAGGAACAGGTAGAGGATCGAGAAGGCGAAAAGATGCCGGCAGGCACGGTCGGCCGGCGACACTTCGCGATAGACCTGGATCGCGAGCAGGATCATGCCAAGACCGGTCGCCATCGCGACCACGCCGTACAGCGCGCTGGTGTAGCCGAGCGCCCAGGGCGCGACGCCGAGCGGAACAAGGACCAGCGTGTAGAGGAGAATCTGCAGGCGGGTATGCGCGTCGCCGGCGACATTCGGCAGCATCGGCACGCCGGCGCGGCCGTAATCGCTCTTCTTGTAGATCGCCAGCGCCCAGAAGTGCGGCGGCGTCCAGAAGAAGATGATGGCGAACAGCAGCAGCGATTCGAGCGACACCGTGCCGGTGACCGCGGCCCAGCCGATCATCGGCGGGAAGGCGCCGGCGGCGCCGCCGATGACGATGTTCTGCGGCGTCGAGCGCTTCAGCCACATCGTGTAGATGACGGCGTAGAAGAAGATGGTGAAGGCGAGCAGCGCCGCCGACAGCACATTGACCATCAGGCCGAGCACGGCGACGGCAAATACCGACAGGGTAAGGCCGAAAGCCAGCGCTTCACCGGGGCGGACGCGGCCCGACGGCACCGGACGGCGCTGGGTGCGCGTCATCAGAGCGTCGATGTCCGCGTCAAACCACATGTTCAGCGCGCCGGAGGCGCCGGCCCCGACTGCGATGCACAGCAGCGCGGTGAAGGCTTCGACCGGATGGATCGTTCCGGGCGCGACGGCAAGCCCGACCAGCGCGGTGAACACCACGAGCGACATCACCCGCGGCTTCAGCAGCGCGATGTAATCGCCCACCTCGGCGTTGCTCGGCTCGTAGAGGCCCGGCTCATAACCTGTCGGTTGAATGAGCCGCGCCCCGCCGGAGTTTGCGCCTTCGCTGATGAGCGACATTGCCCGGTTACGCCCTTCTCAATCCGCGCATCACTTGATGCGCGGCAGCGTCTCGAACTGGTGGAACGGCGGCGGCGAGGACAAGGTCCATTCCAGCGTCGTCGCACCCTCGCCCCACGGATTGGCGCCCGCGACGCGCTTCTTCATGAAGGCTTCGGCCATGCCGATGAAGAAGATCAGGAGACCGACACCGGCGATGTACGAGCCGTAGGACGACACCTCGTTCCAGCCGTGGAACGCATCCGGATAGTCAACGGTCCGGCGCGGCATGCCGGCAAGGCCGAGGAAGTGCTGCGGGAAGAAGATGACGTTGACGCCGATGAAGGTGACCCAGAAGTGGGCCTTGGCGATCGTCTCGTTGTACATGTAGCCGGTGATCTTCGGGAACCAGTAGTACCAGCCGGCGAAGATCGCGAACACCGCACCGAGCGACAGCACGTAGTGGAAGTGCGCGATGACGTAATAGGTGTCGTGCAGGACGCGATCGACGCCCGCGTTCGACAGCACGACGCCGGTCACGCCGCCGACGGTGAACAGGAAGATGAAGCCCACCGCCCACAGCATAGGCGTGCGGAATTCGATCGAGCCGCCCCACATCGTCGCGATCCACGAGAAGATCTTAACGCCGGTCGGCACCGCGATGACCATGGTCGCGGCGATGAAGTAGGCCTGCGCGCCGGTCGACAGACCGACGGTGTACATGTGGTGCGCCCAGACGATGAAGCCGATGCCGCCGATCGCGACCATGGCGTAGGCCATGCCGAGATAGCCGAACACGGGCTTCTTCGAGAAGGTCGAGACGATCTGCGAGATCATGCCGAAGCCGGGCAGGATGAGGATGTACACTTCGGGGTGGCCGAAGAACCAGAACAGATGCTGGAACAACAGCGGATCGCCGCCGCCTTCGGGCGAGAAGAAGGTGGTGCCGAAGTTGCGGTCGGTCAGCAGCATGGTGATGCCGCCGGCCAGAACCGGCAGCGACAGCAGCAGCAGGAACACGGTCACCAGGATCGACCAGACGAACAGCGGCATCTTGTGCAGGGTCATGCCCGGCGCGCGCATGTTGAAGATCGTGGTGATGAAGTTGATGGCGCCGAGGATCGACGAGGCGCCCGCGATGTGCAGCGACAGGATGACGAAGTCCACCGCCGGGCCCGGGTGACCGGTGGTCGACAGCGGCGCGTAGATCGTCCAGCCGGTGCCGGCGCCCATCGAGCCCGGTTCGCCTTCGACGAACAGCGAGCACAGCAGCAGACCGAACGAAGCCGGCAGCAGCCAGAACGAGATGTTGTTCATGCGCGGGAACGCCATGTCCGGCGCGCCGATCATGAGCGGCACGAACCAGTTGCCGAAGCCGCCGATCATGGCCGGCATGACCATGAAGAAGATCATGATCAGGCCGTGCGAGGTGGCGAACACGTTGTATTCATGCGGGGTCGAGAAGATCTGCAGCCCCGGGTTCTGCAACTCGAGGCGGATGCCGATCGACAGCGCAAAGCCGATCACGCCCGCGATCATCGCGAACACGAGGTACATCGTGCCGATGTCCTTGTGGTTCGTCGAATAGACGTAACGGCGCCACCCCGTCGGGTGGCCGTGCTCATGAGCGTCGTGCGCGCCGTGTACTGCTGCGTTGTCGGCCATTGTCAGTTTCCTTCGACCCAGATTTCCGTTGTCGCCCGCGGATTATATTGCGATTCCAATATGTGTCACTTGACGCTGGCGGACTCCACCGCGGCGACGGCGTTTTTCGGCGCGTCGTCGCTGGTGGCAAACTTCTTCTTCGCGGCCTCGAGCCAGGCGGCGTAGTCCTTTTCATTAAGGACCTGAACGGCGATCGGCATAAAGGCGTGGTCGCGACCGCAAAGCTGCGAGCACTGGCCGTAGTACATGCCTTCGCGTTCGGCCTTGAACCAGGTCTCGTTGAGGCGGCCCGGGATGGCATCGATCTTCACGCCGAAGGACGGAACCGCCCAGGAGTGGATCACGTCGGCGCCGGTGGTGATGACGCGGACCACCTTGTTGACCGGAACGACCATGGTGTTGTCCACGGCCAGCAGGCGCGGCTCACCGGGCTTGAGGTCCTTCGGCTGCTTCATCAGCGAGTCGAATTCGATCTTGGCGTCGGGATAGGTGTAGGTCCAGAACCACTGCTTGCCGGTGGCCTTTACGGTCACGTCGGCGGCCGGCACCTTGAGCTGGTAGAACAGGAGCCGGAACGACGGCACCGCGATCGCCACGAGGATGAGGACCGGGACGACCGTCCAGACTACTTCGATCATCGTGTTGTGAGTGGTCCGGGACGGGACCGGATTGCTCTTGGCGTTGAACTTGAAGATCACGATGACCAGCAGCGCCAGAACGAACAGGGCGATGATCGCGATGATCCAGAGCAGGAAGTCGTGGAACCAGACGATGTCGTCCATCACCGGCGTGGCGGCGGCCTGGAGGCCAACTTCCCACGGGTGCGGTTGACCGGTGGCAGCGATCGCTGAACCGGCGAAAACGAAAGCCATGCTTGAGGCCAGGAAAGCGATCAACCGCTTGAGCACGAGCATTTTCTTATGCGCTCCTCGACGAGAAAAACGGCCTTTGCGCAGGCCCCTTCTTTGGCCCCTGGTCGCCGCTCGCACGTTTTGGACGGACGGCGGCCCTCACGGCATGGTGCCACGGGCGTGGCCGGTTTTGCGATGCAGTGAGCCGGGGGATATCCCGGCTTCTCAAACCACAATTCCGGGCTTGCCGCAATCCGCCTCATTAGAACAGTTCTGCGACTGATGGCTTATCCTCAAACCCTTGCAGGATGCCGTATTTCCGCCAAGGCAAAGGCGTTCACGAAGGCCCCAGGCTTGCTCGGTCCCGGCAGTCCGGAGCCCCGCCCTGGCGCACAGCAGGCATGAGTGGAGTCGAGCGTCTACAATGGCCGTTGGCTGGTGATTCGGAACACCGGCAATCTCCCGGCGGCCGCGGCGAGTTTGCACTAAAGGATTGAAGGATGAGCAATTTCAGGCATGGCTGGCGGGCTGCCCGCGCCTCAGGATGCGGCCTTTCGGCCTCCGGTCGCGGTATCCTGGGGCTTTTCCTCGCGGCGACATTGGTCCTGGCAGCCAGCAGCGCCGCCCTCGCCCAGGGCGCGGTCAAGTCGGTGCACAAGGACTGGCAGATTCGCTGCGATACGCCGCCCGGCGCCAAATCGGAGCAATGCGCGCTGATTCAGAGCGTCACGGCCGAGGACCGCGCCAATGTCGGCCTGACCGTCATCGTGCTCAAGACCGCCGACCAGAAGAGCAAATTGATGCGTGTCGTGGCGCCGCTCGGGGTCCTGCTGCCCTCCGGCCTCGGCCTCAAGATCGACAATGCCGACATCGGCCGCGCCGGGTTCGTGCGCTGCCTGCCCAATGGCTGCATTGCCGAGGTGGTCATGGACGACCAGTTGCTGCAGAAGCTGAGGACCGGCAAGACCGCTACCTTCATCATCTACCAGACGCCCGAGGAAGGCATCGGCTTCCCCATGTCGCTGGCCGGCTTCGGCGAAGGCTACGACAAGCTGCCGTAATCCTGGTTCGTCGACGCGTTTTCCTAACGCGAACCGGCGCCCACTTCGCTCGAAAAACGCGACGGACCCATGGCCAAGGACCTTTTGATCCTCACCACCGGCGGCACCTTCGACAAGCGCTACCCGGAAGGCCAGTGGGTGACGGAGTTCACCTTTCCGCCCGGCCAGGAATCGGCGGTCACCGAGATCCTGAAGCGCGGCCGTATCGATCCGGACAGCATTGCCTGCGAGTGGTTGTTCGCCGAGGACTCGACGCGAATCACGGACGCCCAGCGCGACATCATTGCCAACCGCTGCGCCAGCGCGACGCAGCGGCGAATCGTCGTCACCCACGGCACCGACACCATGACCCGGCGCATCGAGCCGGCGACCGGCCAGGTTTCGACCACGCCGAACACGGCGCAGACCATTGCGGCCCGCCGGCTCGACAAGACCATCGTCCTCACCGGCGCGGCGCAGCCGGCGGTGCTGCGCGAGAGCGACACCGACTTCAATCTCGGCCTCGCCATCGGCGCGGCGTTGATCGCGCCGCCGGGCGTCTACGTCGCCATGCATGGCTTGGTTGCCCCGTGGGACCAGGTCGTGAAAAATGTCGACGGCAGCTTCCGCCGCTTGTGAAGCAGAAGAAACAGAAGAAGCAGAAGAAGCAGAAGAAGCAGAAGGCGCCCGACGTGGCCTTGTTTGGTATCGACGAGATCGAAGACGCCGCGCGCCTCGTCTACCGGCAAATGCGGCCGACGCCGCAATATGTCTGGCCGCTGCTCGGCGAGCGCGCCGGCGCCACGGTCTTCGTCAAGCACGAGAACCACACGCCGACCGGCGCCTTCAAGGTGCGCGGCGGCATCACCTTCATCGACTGGCTCAAGCGCACGCACCCGGACGTGCCCGGCATCGTCACGGCGACGCGGGGCAATCACGGCCAGAGCCAGGCCCGCGCCGCCACCGCGGCCGGGCTGAAGGCCAAGATCCTGGTGCCGTTCGGTAATTCGGTCGAGAAGAACGCGGCAATGCGCGCCTTCGGCGCCGACCTCATTGAATTCGGCAGCGACTTCGACGAGGCCCGCCTCGAGGCGATGCGGCTGGCCAAGGTCGAGGGCCTGTTCCCCGTACCGCCGTTCCATCGCGAGC
Source organism: Pseudomonadota bacterium (assembly GCA_018240595.1). Classification (GTDB taxonomy): domain Bacteria; phylum Pseudomonadota; class Alphaproteobacteria; order Rhizobiales; family Xanthobacteraceae; genus Pseudolabrys. The sequence continues at coordinate 183,713 of JAFEFL010000027.1, forward strand.
TGGCGCGCGGCGTCGCCACCTACGCCCTCGAACTTTTCAACGAAGCGCGCGACCTCGACACCGTCTATGTGCCGATCGGCTGCGGCTCGGGCATCTGCGGCGTCATCGCCGTGCGCGACGCGCTCGGGCTGGCCACCGAGGTCGTCGGCGTCGTCTCGACCGAGGCGGCCGGCGCCAAATTGTCGTTCGAGGCCGGCAAGCTGATCGAGACCAATTCGGCCAACACCATCGCCGACGGCATGGCGGTGCGCGTGCCCGTGCAGGAAGCTTTCGACATCTATTCCAAGGGCGCGAGCCGTATCGTCGCGGTGACCGACGACGAGATCGGCGCGGCTATGCGCTTTCTCTATCGCGACACGCACAATCTCGCAGAAGGCGCCGGCGCCGCGGCGCTCGCCGCCCTGCTCCAGGAGAAGGACAAGATGCGCGGCAAGAAGGTCGGCATCGTCCTGTCCGGCGGCAATGTCGATATGCCGCTTTATGCGAAAATACTCGCCGGCTGAGAATCCCCGAGGAGAACGCGATGAACGCCTTCGAGCATCCGCTCATCAAGAAAGGCATGCCGCTGCAACTCGCCAAGCGGCGCGCGATGATCGCCGCCGGCGGCAAGCCGCTGGGCTGGAAGGTCGGCCTCGGCGCGCCGGCCCTGATGCAAAAGGTCGGCATCGCCGCGCCGATCGTCGGCTTCCTGATGCAAAGCGCACAGATCAAATCCGGCGGCAGCGTATCGTTGAAGGGATATGTGCGGCCGGTGGCCGAGCCGGAAATCGCCGTACGCATGGCGGCAACGCCCGCGCCTGGCGCGTCGGCCGACGCGGTGCGCGCCGCGATCAAGGAGATCATGCCGGCGATAGAAATCGCCGACATGGACCCGGTGCCGACGCCGGACAATCTCGACGTCATCCTCGAGGGCGACGTGTTCCAGCGCCATGTCGTCATCGGCCAGACCACGCGCGCCGGCGGCAGCATCGACGGCCTCACTTCGCGCGTCACGCGGCGCGGCGCGCTCATCAACACCACGACCGATCCGGAAGCGCTCACCGGCAAGGTCGTCGATATCGTCGCTCATGTCGCGGCCACGCTCGCCGCCTATGGCGAACAGTTGTCGGCCGGCGACGTCATCATTACCGGCTCGATCACGCCGCCGCAGATGCTGGAGGCGGACGACAGCGCCTTCGTTCACGCACTCGATCCGGTCGGCGAGGTCTCCATCCGCTTCGATTGGAGCTGACGCGAACGCGAACCCCGGAGCGGTCGCCGCCCCGGGGCGCGCCTTACGTCCGTGTCCGCTGCTCAGCTCTTCGCGCGCATCTTGATCTGGAAGCTGTCGAAGCCGATCTCGGCGACCTGCAGCCAGGCGTAGGACTGCGACCGGAACTGCACCAGGCTTTCATACATCTTCTTGAAATGCGGATTGGTCTTCGACAGGTCGTCGTAGACCGCAGTCGCAGCCTTGAAGCAGTCTTCGAGAACCGGCTGCGGGAAGGCGCGAAGCTGAGCGCCCGCCGCGGCCAGCCGCAGCAGGGCTTGCGGATTGACGGCGTCGTATTTCGACACAGTCCAGAGCCAGGCGTCGTTCGACGCCGTGATGATCGCCGACTGGTAATGCTTCGGCAGTTCGTTCCATTTGGCGAGGTTGATGAGGTTGTGGCCCTGCCCGCAACCTTCCCACCAGCCCGGGTAGTAGTAGTACTTGGCGACTTTCACGAAACCGAGTTTCTCGTCGTCATAGGGGCCGACCCATTCGGCGGCGTCGATCGTGCCCTTCTCGAGCGCGGGATAGATGTCGCCCGCCGCGATCTGCTGCGGCACCGTGCCGAGCTTCGCCAGGATCGTGCCGGCGAAACCGCCGACCCGGAATTTCAATCCCTTGAGATCGTCGGTGGTGTTGATCTCCTTGCGGAACCAGCCGCCCATCTGCGCGCCGGTGTTGCCCGCCGCGAAGCCGATGCAGTTGAACTCCTTGAGCAGGTCGTTGAGCATGTCCTCGCCGCCGCCATGACGGACCCACGCGATCATCATGCGGGTATTGAGGCCGAAGGGCAGCGCGGTGCCGAAGGTGAAGGCCGGGTTCTTGCCGAAGTAGTAGTAGAGCGCGGTGTTGCCCATCTCCACCGTGCCGTTCTGCACGGCGTCCAGCACCTGCAGCCCGGGCACGATCTCGCCGGCCGCGAACGGCTGCACCTGGAATTTCTGGTCGGTGATCTCGCCGATCCGCTTGGCGAAGTATTCGCAGCCGCCGTACAGCGTATCGAGCGACTTCGGCCAACTGGCCGTGAGCCGCCACTTGATGGTCGGCGACGATTGCGCGATCGCCGGCGCAGCGATCGCCGAACCGGCGAGTCCAACGCCGGCCGCTTTCAGGAATTGACGACGTTTCATGGCGTTTCCCCTCTGTTAAATCGGTCCGCCGACCCGGGGAGACTTCAGCCGTGAATGTCAGTCCTTCAATTTCCCTCTGTCTGCTTTGTATGCAGGCTTTTATGCATTCCGGTATTCCGACCTCCGCAGTTCTCCTACGTGCCGGCGCCCGACAGCGGCGATCTTAGACCTTTCCGCGCGAAGCGAAAGCGCCGATCTATGCGGCGACGCGTTCCACAACGGCCGTTGATCTCGATCAACGGCCGTCGCCCCGGCGCCGCTAAGTTCGCTTCCGGACGGAGGTGCGCCCGATGAAGCAGTGGACCGATCATCTCAACGAGATCAAGGCGCTGATGCGAACCTTGCGCGGCGACACACCGGACGTGATGAAGGCGTTCTCGGGTCTCGCGCAGGCGGCGCTCAAGCCGCAGGCGCTGGATGCCAAGACCAAGGAGTTGGTCGCGCTCGGCATCTCGGTGGCGATCCGCTGCGACGACTGCATCGGCTTCCACGTCAAGGCCGCCCTAGAACACGGCGCCACTCGCGAGGAAGTGATCGAGACGCTCGGCATGGCGATCTACATGGGTGCCGGGCCGTCGGTGATGTACGCCACACACGCGCTCGAGGCTTACGAGCAATTCAAGCCCGAAGCATCGACCAGCGCGGCCTGACGGCGCGGCAAACGCGCTCCCCGGTATACTTACCCTGCGTCAGGCACTTTTTTGGAACCGACTTTGGTCGCGCCTGGCCGCGCGTTGCGGATCGCGTCCGAGGCACCATCTCCGATGCGGGGATTTCATCAACCGCTCGAGGACGCCATGTCGCTTTTCTCAAAGGCCACGCTTGGCCCGCTGACTCTGCAAAATCATCTCGTGATGGCGCCGCTCACGCGCAGCCGCGCCATTGGCAACGTACCGAACGACCTGATGGCCGAATATTACGCGCAACGTGCCGGGCTTGGCCTGCTCATCACCGAAGGCACCTCGCCGTCGCCGAACGGCCTCGGCTATGCGCGCATTCCCGGCATCTACTCGGCCGAGCAGGTCGCCGGCTGGAAAAAGGTCACGGACGCCGTGCATGCGAAGGGCGCCAAGATTTTCGTGCAATTGATGCATACCGGTCGCATCGCGCATCCGCTCAATCTGCCGGCCGGCGCCAAGGTGGTCGCGCCGTCGGCCGTCGCGGCCGCGGGCCAGATGTACACCGACGCCGAAGGCATGAAGGATCAGCCGGTGCCGCACGCCCTCACCGAGGCCGAACTTGCGGCAACGCGCGAGGAATATGTCACGGCGGCCAAGAACGCGATCGCCGCCGGCTTCGACGGCATCGAGCTGCACGCCGCCAACGGCTACCTGCTCGAACAGTTCATCCGCCCGAACTCGAACATCCGCACCGACAAATACGGCGGCTCGATCGAGAACCGCGCCCGCTTCGTCATCGAAGTCGCGGAAGCGACCGCCGCCGCGATCGGCAAGGATAAGGTCGGCATCCGTCTGTCGCCCTACGGCGTGTTCAACGACATGCCGCTCTATCCGGAAATGGAAACCGACTACGCCTATCTCGCGGACAAGCTCAACGAGGTCGGCCTTGTCTACGTGCACCTCGTCGATCATTCGCCGCAGGGCGCGCCGGAAGTGCCGGCTTCGATCAAGCAGACCTTCCGCGACAAGTTCAAACGCACGCTGATCCTGTCCGGCGGCTACGACGTGAAGCGCGCGGAAGCCGATCTCGCCGCCGGCAAGGCGGACCTGATCGCGGTCGGCCGGCCGATCCTCGCCAACCCGGACCTGATCGCGCGCTGGAAGGCGGATGCCGAGCAGAATGCGCCCGACGCCAACACTTTCTATACGCCGGGCCCGAAGGGCTACACCGACTATCCGACCCTGACCAAAGAGCCGGCCTGATTTCGGCACGGCTGGGCTGGTCAAGTCGGTCCCGTCACGACATAAGCATCCGCGCGATAGCGCGGATGCTTTTCTTGTTAATGAGAGACCGAACGCGTGCTGCCCTGGAAAGTGCTCGATACCGCCCCGGTGCCCGGCGGACGCAAGGAACTGCGCCTCAAGCAGCGCGGCAAGGAATTCGTCATCATGCTCGACAAGCAAGAGCTGATGAGCAGCTATCTGAGCGTCACCGAGAAGGCGCTGGCGACCTTCGGCTGCGAGGCCATCAAGACGCGCGAGAAACCACGCGTGCTGATTGGCGGCCTCGGCATGGGCTACACCTTGCACGCAACGCTGAAAGTTCTCGGCGACAAGGCCGAGATTCTCGTCGCCGAACTGGTGCCTGCTGTCGTCAGATGGGCGCGCGGGCCGTTGGCGCATCTCATCAATGGCAGCCTGGACGATCCGCGTGTCGCTGTTCACGAGATCGATGTCGGCGAACTGATCCGCGGCAAGAAGGCGGCCTATGACGCCATCCTGCTCGATGTCGATAACGGCCCGGACGGGCTGACCCGCAGCGCCAATGATGCGCTGTATGACACGGCAGGCCTCGCCGCCGCGCATCAGGCCTTGCGCAAAGGCGGCGTGCTGGCGGTGTGGTCGTCCACGCCCGACGCGAAATTCACGGCGCGGCTGAAGAAGGCCGGCTTCGCCGTCAAGGAATTCCCGTTGCGTGCCAATGGCCCGCATGGCGGCGCCAAGCACTTCATCTGGACGGCGACGAAGGCCGGGTAGGGCCGCCCTTTATTCCAACGGGTTTGCTTCACGCGAACCGGAAGCCCGCTTCGCTCGAAAACCCTGCGCCCCTCGCCAAATCGCCTTATTGTGCCTATCTCTTGGGGACCCGCTCCCCTCCTTTGCGGGCCTTTCCAGGAGATTTCGCCATGGATCCAGCCGCTTCCTCCCTGATCGACCGTGCCGGCCTCGACAAGGGCAAGGTGCGCGAACTGGTCGGCCGCGGCCTGGAAGGCGCCGACGACGGCGAATTGTTCCTCGAATACAAGCAGACCGAGGCTTTGGCCTTCGACAATGGCCGCCTCAAGCAGGCGACCTACGACACCACGCAGGGTTTCGGCCTGCGCGCCGTGAAGGACGAAGCGGTCGGCTACGCCCACGCCTCCGACCTGTCGGAAGGCGCGCTCGCCCGCGCCGCCGATGCCGTGCGTGCGGTCAAGGGCGGCTACAGCGGCCAATACGCCGAAGCGCCCGGCCGCACCAACCGCAAGCTCTATGACGACGTGAACCCGCTCGGCACGCCGACCTTCGAGTCCAAGGTCAAGCTGCTCGAGACCATCGACGCCTATGCCCGCGCCAAGGACCCGCGCGTGCGCCAGGTCACCGCCTCGATCGCCGCGACCTGGCAGGTCGTCGAGATCCTGCGCGGCGACGGCGAGACCTATCGCGACATCCGTCCCCTCGTGCGCCTCAATGTTTCTGTCGTCGCCGGCGACGGCGACCGCCAGGAGACCGGCAGCTACGGCGTCGGCGGCCGCGAGGGCTATGAGCGCTTCATCGAACCGTCGATGTGGCAGACGGCGGTCGACGAGGCCGTGCGTCAGGCCATGGTCAATCTCACCGCGGTCGCCGCGCCGGCCGGCGAAATGGATGTCGTGCTGGCCTCCGGCTGGCCGGGGGTGATGCTGCACGAAGCCGTCGGCCACGGCCTCGAAGGCGACTTCAACCGCAAGAAGACTTCCGCTTTCGCCGGCTTGATGGGCCAGCAGGTCGCCGCCAAGGGCGTCACCGTGATCGACGACGGCACTGTGCAGCAGCGCCGCGGCTCGCTCACCATCGACGATGAAGGCACGCCGACCAACCGCACCGTGCTGATCGAGGACGGCATTCTCGTCGGCTACATGCAGGACCGCCAGAACGCGCGCCTGATGGGCATGAAGCCGACCGGCAACGGCCGGCGCGAGTCGCATGCGCATGTGCCGATGCCGCGCATGACCAACACCGCGATGCTCGCCGGCGACAAGGAGCCGGCCGAAATCATCGCCTCGGTGAAGAACGGCCTCTATGCCGTCAACTTCGGCGGCGGCCAGGTCGATATCACCTCGGGCAAATACGTGTTCCAGTGCACCGAGGCTTACAAGATCGAGAACGGCAAGATCACCGCGCCGGTCAAGGGCGCGATGCTGATCGGCAACGGCCCGACCGACCTGCATCGCATCACCATGATCGGCAACGACTTCGCGCTCGATCCGGGCATCGGCACCTGCGGCAAGAACGGCCAGGGCGTGCCGGTCGGCGTCGGCCAGCCGAGCTTGCGCATGGACAAGATCACCGTCGGCGGGACTGCCTGATGACCACCGAGACCGCTCCCGTGACCAAGTCACCGTCGCGCCTGCGCAGCCTCGGCAAGGGCGTCGTCGATATCGTGTCGATCGTGCTGGCGGTGACCATCGCCAAGACCGCGCTCGCCGAACCGTTCTACGTGCCGTCGGGCTCGATGGAGCCGACGCTGCTGATCGGCGACGAACTGCTCGCCACCAAATTCGCCTATGGCTACTCGACCGCGTCGCTGCCCGCGGTGATCACGCTGCCGCAGAGCGAGCGGCTGTTCGGAGCGCTGCCCAAGCGCGGCGACGTCGTCGTGTTCCGCTGGCCCGGCGACCGCTCGCAGGTCTGGGTCAAGCGCGTCATCGGCCTGCCCGGCGATCACATCCGGCTCGAGAACGGCGTCGTCTTCATCAACGGCGAAGCCGTGACGATCACGCCCGACGGCGCCGGCGAGGCCGAGAACGAAGACGGCTCGCAGGCCAAGGCGGCGCGCTTCATCGAAACCCTGCCCGGCGGCCGCAAGCACGTCATCTTCAAGCTGTCGGGCTACGATCCGCTCGACAACATGCCGGATACTCTGGTGCCGGCGGGTCATGTCTTTGTCATGGGCGACAACCGCGACAATTCGGCCGATTCGCGGGTGCCGCTGCGCGCCGGCGGCGTCGGTCTGCTGCCGACCGCCGATCTCATCGGCCGCGTCGATGCCATTGTCGGCTCGTGGGATCTCGGCATGAAGGATCAGCCGGTGTGGACCTGGCCGAAGGGTTTGCGGCTGTCGCGGTTTTTCTCGAGCGTGCAGTAGAAGCAAACGGCCCCACAAGACTGTCATGCGCGGGCTTGACCCGCGCATCCCGCTTAGGTGGGCACGGTGCGCTCCTAAGCGGGATCACCGGGACAAGCCGGGTGATGACAAGAAAGAGTGACGGCGCGCCCCGCTACCGCACCACGCCGGAAATACAACACGGCTTCGGCCGCGGCCGGGTGATCTTGTCCTTCAGAAAACACCGCGCCGGGGCGCCGATATAACCGGGCCGCAGATAGGTCCAGGCCCGGCATTTGTTGTCCTCGGTGCAAGCCTTGCCGCAGGCGGCGCCGGTCGGGTCCGGCGGCAGTTCGAAATTGCGATAGTCGCCGCCGAAGCGGTCGATCGAATATTCGGTTTCGCCGACGCGCGGCTCGATGACGCCGGCGCCGCGGACGCCGGACACGCAGCAACTGTCGGCATTGCGCGGCGGCACTTTGTTCTTCAGCCAGCAGGTCGCCTGGGCATCCGCGGTCCGCGGATAGGAGAAGCTCCAGGCCCGGCAACGCGAATCCCGTTCGCAGCGCGCGGCGCAGACCTGCGGATCGCCGCTGTTGATCTCGAATTTCAGATAATCGCCGCCGCGGCGATCGAACCCGGTCTGCGCCGCGGCATGCCCCGGAATGAAGGCCGCGACCATCAGCACCGCGCAGCAGCGCACCCAATTCCGTATCAACCCGGCAAGATCGCTGCTCAACCGCATCCCGGCCCGCCATTCCCTTGCGGCCTTGGCTCTCAACCAAGGATCGCGCTGCGCCGCCCCCACGCCTTCCGCTCTCGCAGATGGAGCATGACAGATGCCAAGGAACAAGACAAAATCCGGTGCAAAGAGATAGGGAGGGCCGCCTGCCGGGGAGCCTGCCTGTCGCCGCGGCCCACTGAAGGGACCGGACCGTGCGAACCAACGCACGGCCAGCCGTTCATCCTGTGCCTTGGCGTTTCCCCGACATGCACACGACATGTCTGCCGACTTCTCGAACGAACGGCCGCGCGCCGCGACACGTCTGCGTGCGCGCGCGCAAAGGCTTCTCGCCACCCGCGACCGCTACGATGTCGCGGTGGCAGCGTTGTTCGTCACGCTCACCGTGCTGGTGCTTGCCACCTTCCACGTCTACGCCATCACCAATGACGAGCCGGTGCAGCAGCGCTACGGCGAACTGATCGTCGCCTACTACGCCAGCGCCTTCAAAGACCAGGCGCTGTTTCATTTCGTCAATCTCTATCTCTATGGCGGGCTGTTCGACGGCATCGCCGTGCTTATCCAGCGCGCGCTGCCGATGATCGATCCTTATGCGATCCGTCATCTGCTCTGCGCCTTCATCGGTCTCGGCGGCATCGGCGCGGCCTGGGCGACCGCACGCATGGTCGCCGGACCGCGCGCGGCGGCGATCGCGGCTTTCGCCCTCGCGGTGTGCGGGCCGTGGTACGGCTCGATGTTCAACCACACCAAGGATATTCCCTTCGCCGCGGCGATGATGGGAGCGACCTATTTTCTGTTGCGGGCGGTGCGCGACCTGCCGCGGCCGCGCTGGCACGACGTCGCCGGCTTCGGCCTGCTGCTCGGCGCCGCGCTCGGCATCCGCGTGCTCGGCCTGCTGATGGTCGGTTACGTGGCACTGGCCATCTTTGTTCACGGACCGGCGTGGCGCGCCAATGCCGGCAAGGCTATCGAGTATGCGTCGCGCTCGGTCACAGCGATGCTGCCGGCCTTCGTCATCGCCTACCTGATCATGATCGTGGCGTGGCCTTGGTCGGCGTTGTCGCCGCTCAATCCGATCCGCGGGCTGGTCGATTTCGGCCAGTTCCACTACCAGATCCGCACTTTGCTCGGCGGCCATATCTACGAAATGGCCAATGTGCCGCGCTGGTACGTGCCGGCTTATCTGCTGTTCAAGCTGCCGCTGCTTATTGTCGCCGGTGCCGTGGTTTCCGTGGTTTTCATCATCTGGCCGCGCCGAGGCGCCGAGGCCGCCGCCTCGCGCCGGCGCAACGAAACGCTGATTCTTGCGGTGATCGCCGCCTTCCCGGTGCTGTGCGAGGTGATCGATCGCGGCCCGGCTTTCACCGGACTGCGGCATTTCCTCTTCGTGGTGCCGGTGTTCGCAGTGCTGACCGGCATCGGCCTCGACTGGCTGCTGACGCGCTGTGCGGCGATACGGCTGTGGCTGGCGCGCGCCGCGGCGCTGGCGATCGTCGCCCTGCTCGGCTGGAACACCGGCACGCTGATCGTGCTGCATCCTTACGAATACCTGTTCTTCAATCCGCTGGTCGGCGGCCTGCCGGGCGCTGCGGGCCGCTATGACGGCGACTACTGGGTCACGATCATGCCCGAGGCGGTGGACGATCTCGAAGCCTATGTCGCCAAGCTCGACGCCAAGGGGCATCACACGCACCGCTACAAGGTCGCGGTGTGCGGCGAGCGCCTGCCCTTCGAGAAGGAAGCCAATTCGCGCCTGCAATGGGTGTCGGACTGGACCAAGGCGGAGTTCTTCATCGCACCGACGCACATGAACTGCGACCGCGCGCTCGGCGGCCGCGAAGTCTCGACGATCAAGCGGCTCGGCGTGAAGATCGGCGTGGTGAAGGACCGGCGCGCGCTGCTGACGCCGGAAGTCGCCGGCATGCCCTGAGGCGCATCGCGCCATCCAAAAATTAAAGCGCCCGCCGGAGGGGCCAGCGGGCGCTTGTTGATCCGCGCGCGAGAGGGGATTTTCGCATGTGCTCGGATCGTAGCGGCCGATGAGAGGGATCGGCCGTTTTCGTGAAACGCGCCTTACGGCGCGCTTCTTATTTTTTGCGCATGATCTGACCCGAAAACCGGCTTCCGCTTGTCGGGATCATGCGCTGTCAGACCGTCTCGCGGGCGGGCCGGCTGGTCGCCGGCCGGCGGAAAATCTTGCTGTCGCCTTCCCACACCACGACGCGGGTGCGGGCGCGGTTCATGCGCCGCTCGATCGCCCGCTCGCGCAGCAGCGCGGTCGGATCGGCCCACAGCGGCTCGGAGAAGGCGTCGTGGACATCGGACCGGGTGATGCCGATATCGGCCAGCATGCGGCCATCGAGGCCGGCGAGCATGCGGGCGTCGCGGCGGTGGCGGAAGGCGCGGGTAACGGATTTGACCGAGAGGAAGACCACATTGAAGGCGGCGCCCACGACCCGGGTCAGGGTACCAGCGGCGAGCGGCAAAACGGGATAGGCGGTGGTCATGGTCATCTCCATTTATGCTGCAAAACCAGTGCCTTATGCTCTGATCTTGGCCGGCCAGACCTGTATCACCACGTCCGAATCTGTCGCCGACCCCTCCTATATGCGCTTGCGGTATTGATTAGTGAAACGAATGTTTTTAATCTGACCAATCACGAATTCTGATGTGAGCCCCTGACCGGCAAAACCCCTGATTCGTCAGGTGCCAAAGGAGTCGCCCATGACCGCTTTGCTCGACGCAGACCAGCTCCGCACCTTCATTGCGATTGCCGAAACCGGCAGCTTCACCAAGGCCGCCGAGGTCGTGAACAAGACGCAGTCGGCGGTGTCGATGCAGATGAAGCGGCTCGAAGAGCGCCTCGACCGTCCGGTGTTCGTGCGCGACGGCCGCGCCTCCAAGCTCACCGAAGACGGCCAGCGCCTGCTCGACTACGCGCGGCGCATCATCAAGCTGAACCTGGAGACGATCGCGGCTTTCGGCGACGAGGAATTGTCCGGCCGCGTGCGCCTCGGCGTGCCCGACGATTACGCCGACCGCTATCTGCCGGAGATCATGGCGCGGTTCTCGCGCGCCTATCCCGGCGTCGAATTGTCGGTCATCTGCGAACCGTCATCCGACCTGTGGGAGCGCATCGACGGCAACGAGATCGATCTCGCCATCGTCACCAATTGCGATTCGCATCGCGCGGCCGAGACCTTCCGCCGCGAGCGCCTGCTCTGGGTGACCTCGAACCGTCACAGCGCGCATAGCGAAGACACCGTGCCGCTGGCGCTCGGCCGCCCGACCTGTGCGTGGCGGCGCACAGCCATCGAGCGGCTCGATACGATGGGCCGGCCGTATCGCCTGCTCTATTCGAGCTCGAATGCCGGCGCGGTCGCCGCCGCGGTACTGTCGGGCCTCGCCGTATCGGTGCTGGCCGAATCGGGGCTGCGGCCCGGCATGCGCGTCCTGACGCCCGCCGACGGCTATCCGGACTTGCCGAGCTGCCAGATCGGCCTCGTGCGCAATGCCCATGAAAGCTCGACTTTGGCCAATGCGCTCGCCGAGCACATCATCTGCTCGCTCGACAACCTGTCGGAAGCGGCGATCGCGGCGGAATAATCACGCCTTAGGCTGGCGCAGCACGAGCATGACACCGAACAGAACGGCGGCGAGACCCACGACCGCCAGCGGCGTCCAGCGATAATCCTCGAGCCAGGTCGAGGCCGCGAGCGCGACCACCGGGTAGAGCACCGTCGAATAGCCGGCGCGCGCCGCGCCGATGCGGTTGAGCAGCGTGAAATAGGTGCCGAAGCCGACCACCGACGCCAGCAGGACCAGATAGATGAGCGAGCCGAGATAGATCGGGCTCCAGTCCATGACGAAGGCTTCGCCCTTGGCGATAGCGACGAGCGCGACGAAGACGGTGCCGTAGAGCATGGCCCAGGACAAGGACGCGAAGACCGGCAGCTTGCGGCGCTTGGCGGCGAGCGACACCATATTGCCGACGCAGAAGCACGCCGTGGCGACGAGGCCGAGCACGAAGCCGAGCAGCGCGCCGCCGTCGAGGCGCAGCCCCTTGATCTGCGGATAGAACATCGCCGCGACGCCGGCGATGCCGATCACGCCGCCGAGAATGGCGCGGCGCTCGATGCGCGTGCCGAAGACCACAGCGCTGAGCAGCACATTGCCGACGGCGGCGAGCGTGAATTCGATCGACAGCAGCCCCGACGAAACATGCTGGGCCGCGTGATAGAACAGCATGTAGTTGATCGAGAAGATGCACAGGCCGAGCGCGACGAAATAGCCGTGATCGGCGAGCCGGTAGCCCAGGCGCTCGCCGCGATAGGCGGCGACGGCGAACATCAGCGGCGTGGCGAAGCCATAGCGCCAGACGATCGATACCTCCGGCGCGATCGACGCGGCCTGATAGTGCGTGGCGATCCAGCTCGAGCCCCAGATCAGCACCGTGCACACGTAGAGCACGATGTCCAATCTGGTCATCGGACGCAGGGCCGTCGACGCGGCGGCGGAATGTTGATTGTCCCGGGACATCTCAAAACAATGCGCCGCGCGGAATCGCGCGGCTCAAGGCGGCCTTTTGCCGCCGCGGCGCCGTTCCGGCAAGGGACGCCGCGTGATAGCCGCTATGCAGAAGGCAAGCGCTCAGCAGATCTCCGCAGCCGTGGCGGAGAGGACCCGCACCAGATCGGCTGGATCGAGCTCGACCTGGAGGCCGCGGCGGCCGCCGTTGCAGAGAATGGTCGGGAACTTCAGCGCCGTCTGCTCGATGAAAACGCGCGCGCGTTTCTTGCTGCCGAAAGGCGAGATGCCGCCGACATGATAGCCGGTGATGCGCTCGGCCTCGGCGGCCCCCAGCATGGCCGCGCTCTTGGCGCCGGCGGCACTCGCCAGCTTCTTCAGATTCACTTCGCGGTCGGACGGCGCCAGCACGCAAACCACTTCGTTGCCGGCTTTTGCCATCAAGGTCTTCAGCAGGCGCGCCGGCTCGATGCCGAGCGCTTCGGCCGCCTGCATGCCGATGCGTTCGGCATTCGGGTCGTAGTCGTACTCATGCAGCTTGAAGGCGACTTTGGCCTTCTCGAGCGCGACCGTCGCGGGCGTGGATTTGGCCATGTTCTTTTCTTTCACCTCTCCCCGCAAGCGGGGAGAGCGAAGGAAGAGCTAATACATGTACTCATCATAAATGCGATCGACGTTGCCGCCCCACTCGCCGTGGAATTTCTCGAGCAATTCCTCCGCCGGGGTGATGCCGCGCGCGATCGATTCTTCGAGCGGGCGCAGATAGCGCGTTTCGTCGCGGCCGTTGCGGTCGAGCCGCTTTCGGCGTGAGAGACCCTTGGCCGAGACGCGTAACGTCTCCTGCGCGAGCGTCAGCACGTTGCGGCCGCGGATCTCGGCGCGGAAGCCGAGCTTCGGCACGTCGTCGCGCAGCTTCTGCCGCTCCTGCGCCGTCCAGTCCTTGACCATCTGCCAGCAGGCATCGAGCGCATCGTCGTCGTAGAAGATGCCGACCCAGTAGGCCGACAGCGACGGCAGGCGGCGCCACGGCCCGCCATCGGCGCCGCGCATTTCCAGATAACGCTTGAGCCGCACCTCGGGGAAGATCGTCGACAGGTGATTGGCCCAGTCCGACAAGGTCGGCTTTTCGCCCGGCATGATGTCGAGCTTGCCGGCGAAGAAATCGCGGAACGACTTGCCGGAGGCGTCGATATATTTGTCGCCGCGCTTGATGAAATACATCGGCACGTCGAGCGCGTAATCGACATAGCGCTCGAAGCCCATGCCGTCCTCGAAGGCGAAAGGCAGCATGCCGGCGCGGTTGTTGTCGGTGTCGCGCCAGATTTCCGAGCGCGCGGAGAGATAACCGTTCGGACAGCCTTCGGTGAAGGGCGAATTGGCGAACAGCGCGGTGGCGACCGGCTGCAACGCCAGCGACACGCGCAGCTTCTTGACCATGTCGGCTTCGGAGGAGAAGTCGAGGTTCGCCTGCACGGTGCAGGTGCGATACATCATGTCGAGGCCGCGCGTACCGACCTTCGGCATGTAGTTGGTCATGATCTTGTAGCGGCCCTTGGGCATCACCGGCATGTCGGCACGCGACCAGTTCGGCGTCATGCCGAGGCCGAGGAAGCCGAGGCCGAGGGGTTTGGCCACCTCGCGGACCTGCGCCAGATGCGCGAACAGTTCCGCGGCGGTCTGGTGCACGTTGTCGAACGGCGCGCCCGACAGTTCGAACTGGCCGCCGGGCTCGAGCGAAATGGCGCCGCCGCCGGTGACGTCGAACATGCCGATGATGTTCTCGCCCTCCATGATCGGCTCCCAGCCGAGCAGGCCGTGCATGCCGTCGAGCAGCGCGCGGATCGACTGGTGGCCGGCATAGGGCACCGGCCTGTGGTCCTTCAGCGTGAAGACGAATTTTTCGTGCTCGGTGCCGACGCGCCACTGCGACTTCGGCTTGCAGCCCACTTCGAACCAGGCGACGAGTTCGTCGCGGGTCTCGAGCGGGGTCATATCGATCTGATCACGCGCCATGCGAGGTCACTTGTTGGCGCATGATCTGGTCCGAAAACCGGAAGGCCACTTTTCGGGATCATGCGCGGCCGGCAAAATTGGGCCGCGACCTAACCATGGGTCGCGGCAAAGGGCAATCCGGCAGCGGTAGAGGAGTTATGCGGACCGGATAGGCCTGCGGATCGTATCAAGACCTCGTGATCGCGGCAGGATCCGACCGCGTGCCGCGCTCGTACCAGCCGCGGCTGCGATTGACGATGGCGACCACGGTCAGCATCACCGGGACTTCGATGAGCACGCCGACGACGGTCGCCAGCGCCGCGCCGGAATTAAAACCGAACAGGCTGATGGCCGCGGCCACGGCCAGTTCGAAGAAGTTGCTCGCCCCGATCAGCGCCGAGGGACCGGCGACGCAATGCTGTTCGCCGGCGATGCGGTTGAGAATGTAGGCGAGAGCGGCGTTGAAATAGACCTGGATCAGGATCGGCACGGCGAGCAGCGCGATGACCAGAGGCTGCGCCAGAATCTGCTCGCCCTGAAAGCCGAACAGCATGACCAAGGTCGCCAGCAGCGCGATCAAGGACAGGGGCTGCAGCGTGGCCAGCAGACGGTCGAGCGCCGCCTTGCCGCCCGACGCCAGCAAGCGCCGGCGCAGGAACTGCGCCGCGGCGACCGGCACCACGATGTAGAGGACGACCGAGAGCACCAAAGTGTCCCACGGCACGGTGATGGCCGACAGGCCGAGCAGCAGGCCGACGATCGGCGCGAAGGCGAACACCATGATGGTGTCATTGAGCGCCACCTGCGACAGCGTGAAATGCGGTTCGCCCTTGGTGAGATTGCTCCAGACGAAAACCATCGCCGTGCACGGCGCTGCGGCGAGCAGGATCAGCCCGGCGATATAGGAGTTGATCTGATCGGCCGGCAGATACGGTCTGAACAATGTGCCGACGAACAGCCAGCCGAGCGCCGCCATCGAGAACGGTTTCACCGCCCAGTTGATGAACAAGGTGACGCCGATGCCGCGCCAGTGCTCCTTGACCTGCCCCAGCGCCGCGAAGTCGATCTTGATCAGCATCGGCACGATCATCAGCCAGACCAGCGCCGCGACCGGCAGGTTGACGCGCGCAATCTCGGCCGAACCGATGGCGTGAAATACCGCCGGCATCAGATGGCCGAGCGCGACGCCGGCGACGATGCAGAGCGCGACCCAGAGCGTCAGATAGCGTTCAAAGGTGGACATTGCTCGAACCTATTTTTGGCACCTGAGCCAACCACATTTTCCGTTCATTCCCGCGAAAGCGGGAATCCAGTTTTGACTCATATCTGGGTCCCCGCTTTCGCGGGGACGAACGGAGATCCGGGCTATTCTGCCTTGGCCAAGGCCGTCGCGCCTTCGGAAGCGCCGATGTCCTTGAGCTTCCTGTGCAGCACCAGTTTGTCGAGCTTGGCCATCGGCAGCGCCAGGAACAATTCGATGCGGCGGCTGAGCATGCGATAGGCCTCGTCGAAGGCGAGCGCGATCTCGACCTCGCTGCCGGTCGCGGCCGCCGGATCGGGAATGCCCCAATGCGCCGTCATCGGCTGGCCCGGCCACACCGGGCAGGCTTCGCCGGCCGCGTCATCGCAGACCGTGAAGACGAAATCCATCGGCGGCGCGCCGGCTTGTGCGAACTCGGTCCAGCTCTTGGAGCGGAAACCGGAGACGTCGTAGCCGAGGGTGCGCAACAGCGTCAGCGTATGCGGATTGACCTGGCCTTTGGGTTGGCTGCCGGCGCTGAACGCCCTGAAGCGGCCCTGGCCGTCGCGATTGAGAATAGCCTCGGCGATCACCGAACGCGCGGAGTTGCCGGTGCAGAGAAACAGAACATTGTAGACGCGATCGGACATGACGGCCCCTCAGGCGCAGCAGGCTGACTTCGATGGCGCGGACTTGGCGGCCGGCGCGCAGCAGGCGCCGGCTTTCGCGCCGGCAGTGCGCGCTTCGTTTTCGCCGCTACCGTCGCCATAGGTGATGCTTTCGCCGGTGGTGTGGAAGGTTTCCCAGGCGATGCCGGCCGGATCGTTGATCCACGACTTTTCCGATTGCGCATAACAGCAGGCGGTTTCGCCCTGCTCGAGCACGGCGCCGCCGGCTTGTTTGAGCCGTCCATAGACCTCGTGCAGTTCGCCCTTGTTCTCGACCTGGATGCCGAGATGATCGAGGCCGGCTTCGCGGCCGCGCGATGAGATGGCGAAATTGACGCGCGGATCCTCCAGCATCCATTTGGCGTAATCGGTCTTGATCACCGACGGCTGCGCCGCGAACAGCGCCGAATAGAACGGGATCGACTTCGCGATATCGTCGACGGCGACGTGGACATGCAGGCGCTTCATGAGAGCCTCCTCAGGCCGTTTGCTTGGTGCGTTGTTTGGCGCGTTTGATTGCAGGCTTGCAGGCCGCCGCCGGCGCGCATTGCGCAGGGTTGCCGCCGCAGCAATTGTCGGTGAGATAGCCGATCAGCGAATTCATGGTGTCGAAGCGCGCCGCGTAGATCATCGAACGGCCGTCGCGGCGCACGGTGACGAGACCGGCCGCGCGCAGGCGATCGAAGTGGAAGGTGAGCGTGTTCGGCGCGAGGCCGAGCCGTTCGGCGACGCTGCCCGCGGCCATGCCCTCCGGGCCGGCCTGCACCAGCAGGCGATAGACGGCTAGGCGGTTGTCCTGAGCGAGCGCGGCCAGCGCCGCGACGGCGTCCGTCTGTTCCATATTTCAACGAATATTGAAATGATTGGCGCGAGTCAAGCCGCTCGCTGGCGTGCGGGAACGGCGGGCAGGCGGGAACCGCCCTGTTGTTTGAAAGGCCCGGGCGGGCCTGTCCCCTTTTCCGTCTCTCCGAAGAGAAATGGAGCGCCGGGAGGCGCCAGAGGGTTTGCGAGACCCTCTTTGGCGGGGCTTGCGAGACCCCGCCGTACGCCGGACCGAAACAGGTTTGCGAGACCTGCTCCGCGGCGCACGCGCCGGATCGCGCCGGGTTTGCGAGACCCGATGCGGCGGCGCTGCGCCTCCCGGCGCTCCACCATCGAACCGGCGACTGGCCGGCCCGACTGTCACGAGGCGCATTGTCGGCGCCCCGCCCTTCCCCACCCGCCCCGGCGCGTCATGACGGCGCCGGATGAGATGGGGAGAGAATTGGGAATATATGCTAGAGGCTCGACCGCGTCAAGATCAAATTCCTTATTCCGCCGTCGTCATGGTCCGCGGAGGCGGACCATCCGGCGCTTTGGCAACATCGTTCCGAAGGGCTGGATCACCCGCCTTCGCGGGTGATGACGACGGGGAGCGCGGGCCGGGCATTGGCAAAGCCGTGCACCAATCCGGTTCCCAATTTGTTCTTTGCCATCCGGGCGGCATGCTCTATTCATCCCGCATGCAATTCACGCCCCATCAGGATGACGCCCTGAAAGCCGTCGCCGACTGGCTCAAGGCCAAGCCGGGCTATGGCTCGACGCCGCAGATTTTCCGCCTGTTCGGCTATGCCGGCACCGGCAAGACCACGCTCGCCACCCACCTCGCCGAGGCGGTCGACGGCGAGGTGAAGTTCGCCGCCTTCACCGGCAAGGCGGCTTCGGTGATGCGCGGCAAGGGCTGCCGCGGCGCCACCACCATCCACTCGCTGATCTATCGCGCCCGCGAGAGCGGCGAGGAAATCCCCAGCTTCGACCTGTGGGATGAAGCACCGGCTTCGAAGGCGTCGCTGATCATCATCGACGAATGCTCGATGGTCGATGCCGAGCTCGGCAAGGACCTGCTGTCGTTCGGCGTGCCGCTGCTGGTGCTCGGCGATCCGGCGCAATTGCCGCCGATCACCACCGGTTCGAACGGCGGCGGCTTCTTTACCGAACACGAGCCCGACATCATGCTCACCGAGGTGCATCGCCAGGCCCAGGACAATCCGATCATCCGCCTGTCGATGGACATCCGAGCCGGCGAGTATCTCGAGCCCGGCCGCTACGGCGAGACCGAGGTGGTGCCGAAGGGCGAGCTCGATCCGCAGCGCGTGCTGGAGGCCGATCAGGTGCTGGTCGGCCGCAACAATACGCGGCGCGCCTATAACATGCGTATGCGCGAGCGCCGCGGCTTCAAGGACACCATGCCGGAAGCCGGCGACAAGCTGGTGTGCCTGCGCAACAACCGCAAGAAGGGCCTGTTCAACGGTGGCCTGTGGAGCGTGAAGGAGCGCGGCGGCCGCAAGGGAGGGGCGACGTCCGGCATCATGAAGTTGCGGCTGCTGCCGGACGACGAGACAGCGACGCGCGGCGTCAAAGTGTCGGTGCGGCCGGAATGCTTCACCGGCGGTCTCGAGCAGATCGACTGGCAGCGCCGCAAGCCTTACGACGAATTCGACTACGGCTACGTGCTCACCGTGCACAAGGCGCAAGGCTCGCAGTGGGACGACGTCGTGCTGTTCGACGAGTCGTTCGCGTTTCAGGAAAGCCGGCAGCGCTGGCTGTATACCGGCATCACCCGCGCCGCGAAGCGGCTGACGGTGGTGGTGTAGACACGCCACACACTCAGCGTCATCATCCGCGAAAGCGGGTGATCCAGCCCTCCCACGAGACCTTTTTATGTCGCAAGCGCTGGATGGTCCGCCTACGCGGACCATGACAGTTTGCTGCGTGGACCCGCTAGCGGCCCATGACACCCCCGGAACGTCATCACCCGCGAAGGCGGGTGATCCAGCCCTAATTCGATACACCTCATTCGCCGCCAGCGCTGGATGGTCCGCCTGCGCGGACCATGACCGCTTGGGCTAGGCAATCTGGTAATACAGATCGATCCAGTTCGGATTGTTCCGCTCGATCAGCCGAACCTTCCACGCACGGTTCCAGGCTTTCAACCTTTTCTCGCGGCGAATTGCATTCTCGACATCGTCAAACTGCTCGAAATGCACGAGCCGATGGACGCCGTATCTTCTGGCGAATCCTTCGGCCAGACCTTCGCGATGTTCGTAAACGCGCCGGATCAGATCGTTCGTCACGCCGACATACAGCGTGCCGCCGATCTTGCTCGCCAGGATGTAAACCCAAAAATGGGAGGCCCCGCCCATAGGGCTGGATCGTCCGCCTTCGCGGACGATGACGTCAACTGAGTCATTGAGTTATGCGTCATCACTCGCGAAGGCCCGGGACGACAAACATCCCCACAACGCTTCTTTTTCGTTCATCACGCAACGGCCAGGAAACCCACGCCGGCGCATCCGCCAGATTCCATTTTACAAAATCATGGCCGTGATGGACGATCCGCCTCGCGGATCCGGGCAACCTTGTGCGACGCCGGAGACCAGCACAAACAAGGCAGCAAGGAGGAAGCGAACGATGAGCCCGACAACATGGCGCGCGCGGTGGGCGCTCGCCCTGGCGCTGTCCTGCGCGGTGGCAAGCCCGGCAGCCGCCGAAGTCCAGGAGATCGTCGTCGCCCAGCAGTTCGGCGTCAGCTTCCTGCCGCTGATGGTCATGGAGCGCGGCAAGCTGGTCGAAAAGCACGCCGAACAGGCCGGCCTCAAGGACATCAAGACCAACTGGGCCAAGGTGGCCGGCCCGTCGGTGATGAATGACGGGCTGCTTTCCAACACCATGCATTTCGTGGCGCAAGGCGCGCCCTCGATGATCACTCTGTGGGACCGCACCAAAGGGCAGATCCGCGGCGTCGCCGCCATGACGACCTACCCGCTGTACCTCATCACGCGAAACCCGAATGTGAAAACCATCGCCGACTTCACCTCCGCCGACAAGATCGCGGTGCCGTCGGTCAAGATCTCGACGCAGGCCATCATGCTGCAGATGGCCGCGACCAAACTGTTCGGCCAGGAGAACTATACCAGGTTCGATCCGCTGACGATCTCGCTGTCGCATCCCGACGCCGTGCTCGCCTTCACCGGCAACACCGCCGGCGTCAACGCGCATTTCACCTCGTCGCCGTTCTACGAACAGGAAATGAAAATTCCCGGCGCGCGGCTGCTGACGTCGAACTACGAAATTCTCGGCGGGCCGGCGACGGCCGTCGTCATCACCGCCAACAGCAAATTCGCCCATGACAACCCGAAGGCCTTCAAGGCCTTCGTCGATGGCCTGAAGGAGGCGATCGACGTCATCAACAAGGACAAGCGCGCCGCCGCCGCGCTCTATCTCGAGATGGCCAACGACAAGAAGAATTCGGTCGACGACATCATGGCGATGATCGGCGACAAGGACTACAGCTACACCCTGCGGCCGCAGAAAGTGCTGGCGACGGCGCATTTCATGGCCAAGATCGGCATCATCAAGCAGGACCCGAAGACGGTCGAGGACCTGTTCTTCCCCGATGTCGTCAAGGGTCTGAACGGCGACTAGACGCCTTTCTTCCCCTCTCCCCTTGTGGGAGAGGGTGGCGAGCGAACGAATGTGAGCGAGCCGGGAGAGGGGTTTGCGCCTCATCCGAAACGCGCCCCTCTCCCGCCCTCGCTCGGCTATCGCCTCCGCTCGGGCACCCTCTCCCACAAGGGGAGAGGGGAAGTGAGTACGCGGCTGCTTTGAGACCTACGCCGCCTTCTTCTTCGGCGCGAAGCGGGTGTGGAAGCTCTCGCCCTTCGCCGCCATCTCGACCAGCAGTTTCGGCGGCGTGAAGCGGTCGCCGTACTTCTTGACGAACCTGTTGCACAGCTCGACGAACTTCTTCGTCCCCATCATGTCGATATACGACAAGGTGCCGCCGGTGAACGGCGCAAAGCCGAAGCCGAGGATCGAGCCGACATCGGCCTCGCGCACGTCGGTGACAACGTGCTCCTCGAAGGTGCGCGCGGCCTCGACCGCCTGCACGACGAGGAAGCGCTGCTTCAGCTCCTCGACGTCGAGCGCCTCGACCTCCTCGCGCGTCAGCTTCTTCGGCAGCAGATCAGAGAGGCCCGGCCACAGCTTTTTCGGCTGGCCCGGCGCGTAGTCGTAGAAGCCCTTGCCGTTCTTGCGGCCGAAGCGCTGGTTCTTCTCGACCATGTCCTCGAGCAGCTTCTTCATGCCGGGATCGACCGCGCCGGCGCCGAGATCGGCTTCGGTGGCGCGCACGATCTTGAGGCCGAGATCGAGCGCGGTCTCGTCGTTGAGCGACAAAGGCCCGACCGGCATGCCGGCCATGCGCGCGGTGTTCTCGATCATCGCCGCCGGGATGCCTTCCTGCAGCATCAGGTGGCCTTCGCGGATGTAATTGAGCACGCAGCGGTTGGCGTAGAAGCCGCGCGTGTCGTTGACGACAATGGGAGTCTTGCGGATGGCGCGGATGAAATCGAGCGCCGCCGCGAGCGCCGGATCGCCGGTCTCCTTGCCCATGATGACCTCGACCAGCATCATCAGCGCCACCGGCGAGAAGAAATGGATGCCGATGAAACGCTTCGGCTCCTTGAACTCGGCGGCCAGCGAGGTGATCGGCAGCGTCGAGGTGTTGGAGGCGAAGGTGGCGTCGTCGCGGATCACGGCGGCGACCTTCTTGATGACGTCGGTCTTGACCTTGCGGTCCTCGAACACGGCTTCGACGATGATGTCGCAATCCTTGAGCGCGTCGTAGTCGGCGGTCGGCACGATCTTTTCCAAGAGGCTGTCGCGCTCGGCCGATTTCATGCGGCCCTTGGCGACGCGATCGGACAGCGCCTTGTGCAGCCCGGCCTTGCCCTTGTCGGCGGTTTCCTGATCGCGGTCGATCAGCACGACGGACAGGCCCGCCGCGGCCGACACCTGGGCGATGCCGGCGCCCATGAAGCCGGCGCCGATGATGCCGACTTTCCTGATGTTGGTCGGCGGCACGCCGGCCGGGCGGCGCGCGCCCTTGTTGAGGTCCTGCATGTTGACGAACAAGGTGCGGATCATGGCCGCCGCTTCCGGCGAGCGCAGGATCTTGGCGAAATGCCGCGACTCGATGCGCAGCGCGGTGTCGATGTCGACCTGCAGCCCTTCATAGACGACCTGGAGAATGGCGCGCGCCGCCGGATAATTGTCGTAGGTCTCGCGGCGATAGATGGCGTTGGCCGGCGGGAAGGTCATCATGCCGGACTTCGAGTAAACGAGACCGCCGGGGAATTTGTAGCCCTTGACGTCCCAGGGCTGCTCGCCCTTGCCGCCACCCTTGATCCAGGCTTTCGCCGTCTCGACCAGCTTGTCCTGCGGCACCACCTCGTCGATCAGCTTCATCGCCTTGGCGCGATCGACCTTGAGCTGGTCGCCCTTGAGCAGGAATTGCAGCGCATCGGCCGGCATCATCATGCGCACCACGCGCTGCGTGCCGCCGGCGCCGGGAAACAGGCCGACCTTGATTTCCGGCAGGCCGAGCCGCGTCTTCGGATTATCCGAAGCGATGCGGCGATGGCAGGCGAGCGCCAGTTCGAAACCGCCGCCCATCGCGGTGCCGTTGAGCGCGCAGACCCACGGCTTGCCGCTCTTCTCGAGGCGGCGATAGAGCTGCGACAGTTTCGAGCTTTCCTCGTAGACGTATTTCGCCGCGGCCTCGGCGCCTTCCTTTTTCACCTTGTCGGCGTAGATGCCGCCCATGCTTTCCAGCATGGTCAGGTCGGCGCCGCCGCAGAAGGCTTCCTTGCCCGAGGTGATGACCGCGCCCTTGATGGCGGCGTCGTTGGTCACCTTGTCCACCAGCGCCGACAGTTCGCCGATCACATCCATGGTGATGACGTTCATCGAACGGTCCGCCATGTCCCAGGTGATGAGCGCGATGCCGTCGGCGTCGATGTCGAGTTTGAAGGCGGTCATGAACGGTTCCTCTCGGTGTTCTTCAGGGGCGCGCGTTTAGTACGGCGTGCCGTCGCGATGCAGGACGCGCAGCACGGTTCCGTCGCGTTCGAATTTGAGATCCTCGCCGGGATAATGCGCGCGCTCGACCGGCGCGCGGGTGCCGACCTCGATCAGCACGACGTCGCCCTGCGAGCGGTTGACGATGGTGTGGGCGTTGGCGACGCCGGCCTTGAAGCCGGCGGCGTCGCCCGGCTTGAGGATGGTCTCGCCCTCGTTCTCGATCAGCACGCATTCGCCCATCAGGATGAAGACGAATTCGTCCTCGTTCTCGTGCCAGTGCCGCACCGAGGTGGCGGCGCCGGGCTCGAGCCGCGTCAGGTTGACGCCGAATTGCGTAATGCCGGCGGCGTTGCCGAGCGGCGTCTTGTGGCGCCCGGCGCAGACCGGCTGGAACGCCGGCGGGTAGTTCGGCGAACCCTGGCGGCTCGGCAGCTTGCTGACGTCGATCTTGGGCATGCGCAATCACCCCCCACCCCGATCACCTCACTTCGTTCGGTGATCGACCCTCCCCACAAGGGGGAGGGTGAAAAAGAAATCACAGCCGCTCGATGATCGTCGCCGTGCCCATGCCGGCGCCGATGCAGAGCGTGATCAGCGCCGTTTCCTTGCCGGAGCGCTCGAGTTCGTCGAGCACGGTGCCGAGGATCATGGCGCCGGTGGCGCCGAGCGGATGGCCCATGGCGATGGCGCCGCCATTGACGTTGATCTTGTCGCGCGGAATCTCGAAGGCCTGCATGTAGCGCAGCACGACCGAGGCGAAGGCCTCGTTGAGTTCGAACAGGTCGATGTCGCCGATCGACATGCCGGCCTTCTTCAACACCTTCTCCGTCACCGGCACCGGGCCGGTCAGCATGATCGACGGCTCCGAGCCGATATTGGCGAAGGCCTTGATGCGCGCGCGCGGCTTCAGGCCCGCTTTTTTGCCGGCTTCCTCGTTGCCGATCAGCACCGCGGCGGCGCCGTCGACGATGCCGGACGAGTTGCCCGGCGTATGCACGTGGTTGATCGCTTCCAGTTCCGGATAACGCTGGATCGCGACCGCGTCGAAGCCGCCCATCTCGCCCATCTGCACGAAGGACGGGTTGAGCGCGGCCAAAGTCTGCATCGTCGTCGACGGACGCATGTGCTCGTCCTTGTCGAGGATGGTGATGCCGTTGACGTCCTTGACCGCGATCACCGAGTTCTTGAAGCGGCCCTCGTCCCACGAGCGGCCGGCGCGCTGCTGGCTCTCGACGGCATAGGCATCGACGTCGTCGCGCGAGAAACCGTATTTGGTGGCGATCATGTCGGCCGAGATGCCCTGCGGCACGAAGTACGACTTGAGCGCGATCGACGGGTCCATCGGCCAGGCGCCGCCCGAAGCGCCGATGCCGACGCGGCTCATCGATTCGACGCCGCCGCCGATGGTCATGTCGTGCTGGCCCGACATCACCTCCGCCGCGGCGAAGTTCACCGCATCGAGGCCCGAGGCGCAGAAGCGGTTGAGCTGGATGCCGGGCACCTTCTCGCCGTAGCCGGCCATGATCGCGGCGACGCGGGCGATGTCGCCACCGGCCTCGCCGACCGGATCGACGCAGCCGAGCACGACGTCGTCGACCAAGGTCGGCTCGAGCTTGTTGCGCTCCTTGATGGCGCCGAGCGCCTGGCTGGCGAGGTTGAGCGCGGTGACTTCGTGCAGCGCGCCATCGGCCTTGCCGCGGCCGCGCGGGGTGCGGACGGCGTCGTAGATGAATGCGTCGGGCATTGGTTGTTTCTCCTTCCTTCCCCTCGCCCCGCTTGCGGGGAGAGGGTGGCGAGGTCTGAAGGACCGAGCCGGGTGAGGGGGCATCTCCGGATGCTCGGGCCAGTGGAAAGGCCCCCTCACCCGGTTTTCTCAACTTCGTTTCGAAAACCGACCTCTCCCCGCCAGCGGGGAGAGGTGAAGACTACAAACTCCGCGCGATCAGCAACTTCATGATCTCGTTCGTCCCGGCATAGATACGCAGCACCCGGGCATCCCGGTAGAGGCGCGAGATCGGATATTCGTCCATGAAACCATAGCCGCCGAACAGCTGCAGGCAGCGGTCGAGGATGGTGCCGAGGGTGTCGGTCAGGCGATATTTGGCCATCGAGGCGGTCACGGTGTCGAGCTTGCCCTCGACATGCAGGCCGATGCAATGGTCGAGGAACACCTTGGCGATGGTGGCGTCGGTCTTGACCGCGGCGAGCTCGAACTGGGTGTTCTGGAATTCGATGATCGCCTTGCCGAAGGCCTTGCGCTGCTTGACGTAGTCGGCGGTCAGCGCCAGCGCCCGCTCCATCATGGCCACCGCATGGATGGCGACAATCAGCCGCTCCTGCGGCAGTTCCTTCATCAATTGGTAGAAGCCCTGCCCTTCTTCGGTGCCGAGCAGGTTCTCGGCCGGCAGCTTCACGTCGTCGAAAAACAGTTCCGAGGTGTCGGCCGAATCCATGCCGAGCTTCTTGAGCTTGCGGCCGCGGCGGAAGCCGGGCGCATCGTCGGTCTCGACCACCAGAAGCGACACGCCCTTGGAGCCCTCCTTGGGATCGGTCTTGGCGACGACGACGATCAGGTTGGCGTGCTGGCCGTTGGTGATGAAGGTCTTGGCGCCGTTGAGGATGTAGCCGTTGCCGGATTTCTCCGCCTTGGTGCGCACGCCCTGCAGATCGGAGCCGGTGCCGGGCTCGGTCATGGCGATGGCGCCGACCATCTCGCCGGTGGCGAGCTTGGGCAACCAGCGCTTCTTCTGCTCCTCGGTGCCGTAATGCAGGATGTAGGGCGCGACGATGCCGGAATGCAAAGGCGCGCCGAAAGTGTCGAAGCCGCCGAGCGAATATTCGCGATAGATGACGGCCTCATGACCGAAATTGCCGCCGGCACCGCCGTATTCTTCCGGCAGCGAGGCGCCCAGCAGACCGGCCTCGCCGGCCTTGGTCCAGACCTCGCGAGGATACATGCCGTTCTCGTGCCATTGGTCGAGATGCGGGGTGAATTCGTCGGCGATGAAACGGCGCGCCTGCTCCTCGAGCATGACGTGATCTTCCGTCATCCAGGCGGGCCGCGGCAGATTGAGCGCTTCCATGAGAAATCCCGGTGAGTCAGTTTTGCGGGTACAATAATGGCCGTCAGGCAAGGTGGCGAGTCCGGCCGGACGGCACGAAAAAGGCCGCCCGCCAGTGACGGCGGACGGCCGGTATCGGAGTGGCCGGAAGAAATGCCTTCCGGCGCCGAGCCTTATTTGGCGCCGTGCGCCGGGTCCTTGACGTCCTTGATGGTGTCGAACTCGACGTTCTGCACCTGGCCGCCGACCTTCTCGACCTTGCGGATGTAGACGTTCTGGATGACGTCGCGGGTTTCCGGATCGATCGACATCGGACCGCGCGGGCTCTCCCACTTCATGCCCTTGGCGGCAGCGATGAGCGAGTCGCCGTCGGCCTTGCCGCCGGTCTTCTTCAGCGCTTCGTAGATCAGGTGCATGCCGTCCCAGGCGCCGACCGAGAAGACGTCGGGGTTGCGCTTGAACTCGGCATTGTAGGCCTTGACGAACTCCTCGTTCATCTTCGACTTGTGCTCCCACGCATAGTGGAAGACGGTGCGGATGCCGACGCCGGCGTCACCCATGCTCTTGAGCGCGTTGTCGTCCATCGTCACCTCGCCCTGCGCCAGCACCTTGTTGGCCGGGAAGTTGCGCTCCTGCATCGCCTTGGCCATCGCCGGCGGCTGCGCGCCGCCCGGGATGAAGATGAACACGGCATCCGGATTGACGTCCTTGGCCTTCTGCACATAGGCGGAGAAATCGGGATTGGCGACCGCCATGCGCACCGAGCCGACGATCTCGCCGCCCGCGCCCTTGAAGCCCTTCTGGAACCAGGTCTCGGCGTCGATGCCGGGGCCGTAGTCCGACACCATGGTGTAGACCTTCTTGACGCCGTTCTTCTGCGCCCACTGACCGAAGGCATATTCGAGCTGCGGAATGGTCAGCGACGTGCGCGCGATATAGGGCGACTTCTCGGTGACGACCGAGGTGGCCGCGTTCATGACGACCATGAACTTCTTGCCCTCTTCCGACGCGCCGGCGGCGCCGAGCGCTTCCGGCGTCAGCGTGAAGCCGGCGAGGATATCGACCTTGTCACGCACGATGAGTTCTTGCGCGAGGCGCTTGGCGACGTCCGGGTTCGGACCGCCGGTGTCCTTGCGAATGATTTCGATCTTCTTGCCGGCGACCTTGTCGCCGAACTTCTTCATGAACAGCTTGACGCCGTTGTCCATCTGCGCCGCGGTGTCGGCGAACTGGCCGGAGTAGGCCATGATCAAACCGATCTTGACGGTGTCCTCTGCGCGCGCCGAGGATACGGCCGACGCCGCCAGCAACGCAGCCGCCAATACGAGACCTGACTTCTTCATCAAAACCCCTCCCTTCAACGATGCCGCTCGCTCAGCCTGGCGGCCTGCCCTCAAATTAGCGGCATTCGCAGCGTTCGTCACTCGCTCCGTATGCCGGCGCCAATCCCGGAGATCCCACAGGTGCTGACTTTCGCGGTATTCGACCATCTCGACAGCAACGGCGCGCCGTTGGGCACGTTCTTCGAGGACCGGCTCAAGCTCCTGCAAGCGATCGAAGCCGCCGGCTTTGCCGGTTACCACCTCGCCGAGCACCACTCGACGCCGCTTGGAATGGCCGCAAGCCCCAGCGTTTTTCTGGCGGCGGCGATTCAGCGCACGCGGACGTTGCGGCTCGGCCCACTGGTTTACGTGCTGCCGCTCTATCACCCGCTGCGCGTCTACGAAGAGATCTGCATGCTGGATCATATGAGCGGCGGCCGCCTGCTGGTGGGCGTGGGCCGCGGCGGCGCGCTGGTCGAGCACGAGCGTTATGGGATCGAGCCCACCGAGGCGTCGGCGCGCTATCACGAAGCCTTCGCCGTGCTGACGAGCGCTTTCGAGAACGACGTCGTCAACTTCGAGGGCCAGTTCTTCCGCTTCAAGGATTACGTGGTGCAGGCCAAGCCGGCGCAATTGCCGCATCCGCCGCTGTGGTACGGCGCGCCGAGCCCGGATGCGATCGGCTGGGCGGTGCCGAAAGGAATCAATGTGGTGTCGCTCGGACCGGCCGACCGCGCCAGGGCGATCAGCGACCGCTATCGCAAGGATTGGCAGGCGCTCGGCCGCGATCATGCTGCACTGCCGCATATCGGCATCACGCGACACATTTACGTTGCCGAGACCGACGCAGAGGCCAAACGCATCGCCACCGGCGCCTATGCGCATTGGCGGCAGGCGATGGACTGGCTGTGGCGCCGCGCCGGCCAGGACTTTTCGCTGAAGGCGATCTATCCGGCGAGCTTTGCGGAACTCGAGGCGATCGGCCACGGCATTGCCGGCTCGCCCGCCACGGTGCGCGACTATCTCGAAAAGCTCGAGCGCGAGGCCGGCGTCAATTACGTGCTGTGCCAGATGGTGTTCGGCGACATGACATTTGCTGATGCCAGCCATTCGATTGATTTGTTTGCCAAGGAGGTCATGCCGGCGTTTCGGTAATCGCGGGCGGACGTGGTAGA
This sequence comes from Pseudomonadota bacterium, assembly GCA_018240595.1. GTDB lineage: Bacteria > Pseudomonadota > Alphaproteobacteria > Rhizobiales > Xanthobacteraceae > Pseudolabrys. The sequence goes on from JAFEFL010000027.1 coordinate 212,691, forward strand.
ACGCGGCCGCCAAGCCGGGATTGAAATAATGACCACTGTAACAGGCGGCGATGCCGCTCACGGCGTCGAATCGCCTTACGCGTGGCGGCGTCTTGCCGCCGGATTGCTGCTGAGCACCATCGGCGGCGTCTGCATGTGGTCGGTGGTGGTGGCGCTGCCGGCCATGCAGGCCGAATTCGGCGTCGATCGCGCCGCCGCCTCGCTGCCCTTCACACTGACCATGCTCGGCTTCGGCGCCGGCAATGTGATCATGGGGCGCCTCGCCGACCGCTTCGGCATCGCACTGCCGATGGCGCTCGGCACCGTCCTGCTGGCGATCGGCTATGTCGCCTGCGGCTTTGCCGGCGCGCTGTGGCAAGTCGCGCTGCTGCACGGCGCCTTGATCGGGTTCGGCGGCTCGACGTCGTTCGGCCCGCTGATGGCCGACATCTCGCACTGGTTCTCCAAGCGCCGCGGCTCGGCGGTCGCCATCGCCGCCGCCGGCAATTATCTCGCCGGCACGTTCTGGCCGCCGGTGGTGCAGCACTTCATCGCCGACCACGGCTGGCGCGCCACACATATCGGCATCGGCATCTTCCTGCTCGTCGCCATGATGCCGCTGATCCTGGTGATGCGCCGCCGCCGCGTCGACAACCACAGCGACGCGACAGCCACCAACGACGCGCGGCGCCGCGCCGAAAGCCCATTCTCGCCGCTCACCTTGCAGATCCTGCTGTGCATCGCCGGCGTCGCCTGCTGCGTGGCGATGTCGATGCCGCAGGTGCATCTCGTCGCCTATTGCGGCGACCTCGGCTATGGCCCGGCGCGCGGCGCCGAGATGCTGTCGCTGATGCTGGCCTTCGGCATCATCAGCCGCGTCGGCTCCGGCTTCGTCGCCGACAGGATCGGCGGCGTGCGCACGCTGCTGATCGGCTCGGTGCTGCAGGGCGTCGCGCTGTTCCTGTATCTGCCGTTCAACGGCCTGTATTCGCTGTACGTGATTTCGGCGATGTTCGGCCTGTTCCAGGGCGGCATCGTGCCGAGCTACGCCATCATCGTGCGCGAATATTTCTCGCCGAAGGACGCCTCGACGCGCGTCGGTCTCGTCATCTTCTCCACCGTGCTCGGCATGGCCGGCGGCGGCTGGATCTCCGGCGTGATCTTCGACTTCACCGGTTCGTATCAGGCGGCGTTCCTCAACGGCATCGCTTTCAACGCGCTCAACGTCTCGATCATGACGTGGCTGCTGTTCCGCTCCGGACGCGGCGGGCGCTTCGCTACGGCGGCGGCCTAAGCCGGCAAATCAATTGGCGCGAACACCCGGCGGCGCGAACGGCCGCAACGGCCTTCGCGGCGGCGGCGCCTGACGCGGCGGCCGCAAGGCCGGCGGCACGAGTCGCGGCGGCGTGGCCACTGCCACGCAGGCGCTGCGATCGGCATTCGGCACCGTGCCCGGCGCGCAGCGGATGCAGAGCGCCGGATTGCGCGGGTTATTGATGAAGCGCGGCCCGACGGCGGCGCAGTCGCGGCGGATGACGCGCTTGGGCGGCGCAGCCGCGCCGGGCGGGATCACCACCGCGGGCGGCAGATTGCGCTGCGCCGCCGACGGAATGCAGGCGCCGTTGCTGATGACGAAGCCGGGCGCGCAGACGCAGGCGAAGGTCTTGGCATCGAAATGCGCGCCGGTCGGACAGGCGCAGGTCGGCGCATAAGGCCCGAGCTTGCCGTATTGGACGATGCCGCCGGTGGCGCAGACGCACTGGCCGCCTTCCAGCCGCTGATTTTCGCCGCAGCCGCAATGTCCGGGTTCGACATAGGCGTTCTTGCCCTGCACCACCTTGCGCGCCGGGATCCAGATCTGCGTCGTCGGGCAGAAGATGCAGGCGTTGCCGTTGTTGGGATCCTGATAGCCCATGGTGCCGCAGTCGAGCGGCTGGCAACTGGTCGAGCCGATGGTTGACGTGGTGCCGGACGGACACTGCTCGCAGTAACCGGTCAGCGCGCCGCCGACCAGGCGCGTGTTGGCCGGACAGGCGACGCAGGTATTGTTTGCTTCGAGACGTTGCCCGGTGCCGCACCGATCGACGCAGGTCTTGTGTTCGCTGTCCGCGGTCTGCCCGAGCGGACAGGCCTTGCAGGTGCCGTTCGACGGCACATAGATTTCGCCGGCGGTGCAGGCCACGCATTGGCCGTTCTGCAGTTGCTGGTTCAGCGGACACAGGCATTGCCGCTGCGAGGCATATTCGCTCGGCACGAAAATATTCGGCGCCTGGCACACGCAACTCATCAGATGCGGGCCGTGATACTGGCCGACCCACGGCGCCGGACAGCGGCACACGCCGGGCGCGATGGCGACCGATGACGTCGGACAGGACTCGCAGCCCCACCATTTCTCCGGATCGCCGCTGCACTGATCGCCCATGCCGCAGAACTGCCCGGGCAGGCAGCTGAGCGGCGGCGGTCCCGCGCTGCCATCGGCGCAATCGGAAAAGGCGCAGATCACCGCTTCGCCGATGCTCTACAGCCAGTCGATAATGTCTCCCGCGGCTTCGGCGAAGAAATCGGCGCATTCATTGACATTGGACATGTACTCGTCGGCGATCTTCTTGGCTTCGCCGGGCGCGGTGACGATGGTGCAGCCGCAACTGAGATACTGATTGAGCACGGCGAGCGCCGGAATGGCGGCCATGGCATCGTTGAGCAGCATGGAGCCGTTGGCGACTTTCTTGAGAATATCCTCGGCGCCGCCACCGAACACGCTGGCCAGCCCGGATTCGAGAATGGCGCTCGCCAGGATCTGGGCGATGACACCGTTGATCATCTGCTGGCAGTAATTGGCGTCCTGCGGGATCTTGTTGGCCGCCGCCAGTGCCGTCAGCGTCGCCACCGTCAGCGCCATCACGGCGTCGCCGCCGGCCATCTGACCGCTGCAGGCGGCGATCTTCGATGCCAGCGCCGCCGCCTTGGCCGCATCCTCGACCGGCGCCGCGGCCTTGATACAGGCCTCGATGCCGGCCCGCGCCGGCGCCTGCGGCGCGGCGATGAGAAAGACGCCGAACAGCGCGGCCAGCACATAACGCAGGATGCCGGGGCGCGTTGTCATTTCGGACACTCGCCGATGCGCCGCGACTCGATGGTCAGCACCGAGACGCGCTCGCGGCCCGGCGTCGATACCGTCGTCGTCATGGTGGCGGTGAAATGCTGCGCGCTGTCGAAGACGTAGCGGCCGGTCTGCTCGGCGGCGACGGCGCCGGTGCAGGCAATGCGCCAGCTCGTGCCATCGGGCTGGGCCTGCCAGTCGGCAAGCTTGCAGGTCATGCCGTTGCGGCTGTTGGCAACGGGCACGGCGTCACGCGAGCCGAAACTCTTGGCCTGCTCGGCGGTAATGCAGCGCTGCTTGGCGGGATCGGATTTGCCGACGCCGCCGCGCTCGTGTTTGGTGATGACTTCCCACAATCCGGGCTGCGGGCGGTCCGCGGCGCGCGCGGCGCCAACGATCGCCAAAGCCATCGCCAGTCCGAGAGCCAGACAGCCGCTTGTCGCCTTCATCGCGCCCGCCTTCGATCGCCGATGTCGCGGCCGTGACAGGCGGCATTGGCGCACGCGCACGGTCGGGATGCCGCAACGCTAGCGGGCCAGCGAAGGCGCGCGTTGATCTAAAGCAACGCTTGCCACGCCGGTATGCCGTTCGGCGCGCGCGGTATCGGAGCGACGGCTAGCCGCGTTCGAGATACCTGAGGAATTTGCGCAGCAGCGGCTTCATCTTTTCCAGCTCGTTGCGATGCGCCAGCGACAAAGCCGCGAGCAGCTTTTCGGCCTTCGGCGTCAGCACCAGAAACACCTGGCGGCGATCGGTCTCGCCGGTCTGCCGCTTCACCATGCCGCCCGCCGCCAGGCGGTCGATCAGACCGACAGTGCTGTGGTGCTTGATGCCGAGCCGCTCCGACAACTGGCCGGTGGCGACGTTGCCGCCGGGAAAGCCCTTGATCGCCAGCAGCGCCTGGTGCTGCTGCGGCGTCAGCCCGGCCTCGACGGCGGCCGCCTCGCTGAAAGTGAGGAAGCGCCGCAATTGATAGCGGAACTCCGCCAGTTGCTCGTAATCGTGCTCGGTCAGCCGGCTGCGTTTAGCCATGTTTCACGGTCCCGCCAGCCCGCCCGGGCCGGCTGTTGCATTTATATCGTACTACGATATATCCCGGTATTGCGGTAAATCGCCGCCCCCACCACCGGTTCATAGCGCCCATGCCCATGTCCTCCGCCCCGGACGTCCCGCCGCTCGTTCACCATAAAGACCACGCCCCGCACGGTTCGGCGGCCGACCGGCTGCGCGATTTCAGCGCCGACTGGCGTCTCCTGATCCTGATCGCCATGGCGCCGGTGATCGGCACCGTCGGCGCCGCCGCGGCCTGGATTCTACTGCATCTCATCGCGCTGTTCACCAACATCGCCTATTACGGCCGCTTCAGCGCCGCGCCGGTGACGATCGAGGGCCATTCGCTCGGCCTCGTCGCCGTGCTCATCCCGGTCGCCGGCTGCCTGATCATCGGTCTCATGGCGCGCTACGGCTCTGAGAAGATCCGCGGCCACGGCATTCCCGAAGCGATGGAGGCGATCCTCATCGGCCGCAGCCGCATCGCCGCCAAGGTCGCGGTGCTCAAGCCGATTTCGTCGGCAGTATCGATCGGCACCGGCGGCCCGTTCGGCGCCGAAGGTCCGATCATCATGACCGGCGGCGCCTTCGGCTCGCTGTTCGCGCAGTTCTTCAGCCTGTCGAACGCCGAGCGCAAGACCTTGCTGGTCGCCGGCGCGGCGGCGGGCATGGCCGCGACTTTCGGCACGCCGATCGCGGCGATGCTGCTCGCCGTCGAACTGCTGCTGTTCGAATGGAAGCCGCGCAGCTTCGTGCCGGTCGCCATCGCGGCGGTCGTCGCCGCGGCGTGGCGGCCCTATCTGCTGCAGGCCGGCATCCTGTTTCCGATGACGTCGAGCGCGGCCTTGCCGCCGCTCGGATTGCTGTTCGCCGCAGGCTTAGGTGTCGTCGCCGGCCTCGGCTCCGGGCTGCTGACGCAGATGGTCTATGCCAGCGAAGACCTGTTCGGCCGTCTGCCGATGCACTGGATGTGGTGGCCGATGATCGGCGGTCTCGTCGTCGGCCTCGGCGGCCTGATCGAACCGCACGCGCTCGGCGTCGGCTACGAGAACATCGCCGCGCTTCTCAACGGCGACATGGCGACGGCGGCGATCCTGCGTCTCGTCATCGTCAAGGCCGTCATCTGGGCGGTCGCGCTCGGCTCCGGCACATCGGGCGGCGTACTGGCGCCGCTGCTGATCATCGGCGGCGCCCTCGGCGCGCTGTTCGGCACGCTGCTGCCGGTCGGCGATCCCGGCCTGTGGGCACTCGCCGGCATGGCGGCGATGATGGGCGGCACGATGCGCTCGCCGCTCACCGCCATCATCTTCGCGCTGGAGCTGACCCACAATCTCGGCGCGCTCGTGCCGCTCACCGTCGCCTGCGTGATCGCGCATACGACGACGGTGTTGCTGCTGCGCCGCTCGATCCTCACCGAGAAAGTGGCGCGCCGCGGCCATCACGTCACGCGCGAGTATGTCATCGATCCGTTCGAGACCTTGCGCGTCGCCGACATCATGGCCAAACCGGTCGATACGCTGCCGGCAACGATGCCGATCGAGGATGCCGTCGCCTTCTTCACGGCCGACACGCCGCGGCACAAGAGCTATCCGGTGATCGAGCAGGACGGCCGCATGGTCGGCATGGTGGCGCGCGCCGACGTGCTGCGCTGGCGCATGCAGGGCTGGAACGAAGGCGCCAGCCTCGGCGAGGCCACGGCCGAGCACGAGATCGTCATCGGCTTCGATGACGAACTGGTCGGCGCGCTCGCCGACCGCATGGCGGCGGAGGACGCCAGCCGCGTGCCGATCCTGCGCCGCAACGACCGCAAGCTGGTTGGGCTGGTGGCGCGGCGCGATTTGCTGCGCGTGCGCGCCCACGCGCGCCGCCACGAGATCGAGCGCACCGCGCTGCTGCGCTTGCGGCCGAGCGCGCCGCAAGTCACCGACGTGAAAGGCGCCGAAACGAAAGGCGCCTAGAACGCCTCCGCCGGCAATTCCATCGTCGACGCCGCGCCGGCCTGGATGCGGGCGAGCCGCGTCGCGGTTTCCGGCATCATGCGCTCCATGAAGAAGCGCGCGGTGACGAGCTTGGCGTTGAAGCGCGCGGCATCGCCGCCGCTTTTCAATCTGGCGTTGGCGGCCTCGGCGATCTGGCACCACATATAGCCGAGGGCGACGAGACCGAAGAGATGCATGTAGTCGGTGGCGCCGGCGCCGGCATTGTCCGGCTTGGCCATCGCATTCTGCATGAACCACATTGATGCCTGCTGCAGGTGGCCGGCGCCCTGCCCGAGCGCGGCGACCAGCGGCTTCATGGTCTCGTCCGCGCCCTTGTCCTTCACATAGGCGCCGACCTCGCCGAGGAACGCCATCAGCGCGCGGCCGCCGTCCTTGCCGAGTTTGCGGCCGACGAGATCCATCGCCTGCACGCCATTGGCGCCTTCGTAGATCATGGCGATGCGCGCATCGCGCACGAACTGCTCCATGCCGTGCTCGGCGATATAGCCGTGGCCGCCATACATCTGCTGCGCCGACACGGTGTTGGCGAAGCCCTGATCGGTGAGCACACCCTTGATCACCGGCGTCATCAGGCCGAGCGCGTCGTCGGCGGCCTGCCGCTCCTTGGCGTCGCCCGAGCGATGCGCGACGTCGCTCTTGAGTCCGGCCCAGATCACCAGCGCGCGCGCCGCTTCGTTGAAGGCGCGCATCGTCATCAAGGTGCGGCGCACGTCGGGATGGACGATGATCGGATCGGCCGGCTTGTCGGGAAATTTCGTGCCGGTGATGGCGCGGCCTTGCAGACGCTCGCGCGCGTAGATCGCGGCGTTCTGATAGGCGACCTCGGACAAAGCGAGGCCCTGAATGCCGACGCCGAGGCGCGCTTCGTTCATCATCACGAACATGGCGTTGAGGCCGCGGTTTTCCTCGCCGACCAGCCAGCCCGTGGCGCTGTCGTAATTCATGACGCAGGTCGAATTGCCGTGGATGCCCATCTTCTCTTCGAGCGAACCGCACGACACGCCGTTGCGCTCGCCGAGCGAGCCGTCGTCCTTGACCATGAACTTCGGCACCACGAACAGCGAAATGCCCTTGGTGCCGGCCGGCGCGCCCTCGATGCGGGCCAGCACGAGATGAATGATGTTCTGCGACAGGTCGTGCTCGCCGGCCGAGATGAAGATCTTGGTGCCGCTGATCTTGTAGGAGCCGTCGGCCTGCTTCACCGCCTTGGCGCGTAAGAGGCCGAGATCGGTGCCGCAATGCGGCTCGGTCAGGTTCATGGTGCCGGTCCAGACACCCTCGATCATCTTCGGCAGATATTTCTGCTTGATGGCGTCGCTGGCGTGCACGATCAGCGCGGCGATGGCGCCCTGCGTCAGGCCCGGATACATGGCGAAGGCCATGTTGGCCGAGCAGAAATATTCGTTGACGATTTCGGTCAGCGTCGACGGCAGGCCCTGCCCGCCATATTCCTGCGGCGCCGAGATGCCGATCCAGCCGCCCTCGACGATCTGCCTGAAGGCGTCCTTGAAACCGGTCGGCGTCGTCACGCTGCCGTCCGCGGCGCGCTTGCAGCCTTCCTTGTCGCCGACGCGGTTGAGCGGCGTCAGCACGTCCTCGGACAGCTTGGCGGCCTCGGTGAGGATGGCCTCGACCACGTCGGGCGAGGCGTCGGAGAAGCCCGGCAGGTTGCCGTAGCGCTCGACATGGAAGACGTCGTTGAGCAGGAACAGCGCGTCATCGACGGGCGCTTTATAGGTCGGCATCGATTTTCTCTCCCCGGCGGGCGACCGTCGGCGTGGGACGCCTTGTCTCGGTCGGCTCGTTAAGACCCCCAAGCGGTCTGAAAAGTTCCCCAAAGCAGCTAATCGTCCGCGCCGGCCCTGCCAAGGCGGCGGGGCGGCTGCGGGCGACATTCTAGCGGTTCCGTTTTACGGGCGCCTTAAAGACCGGGCCCCCGCCCAATTCTTACCGAAACTCCGGCACTTCGCCCGGTTGTTAACCGGCTGTTTACCGTGAGCGGCAAAAAGTCGCCGGGTGGCCGAAGCCGGCGCGGCCGGCTTTCCGGAGAGTCGAGCACGCAAGGCTCTTTGCGCCTCCACCTCGACGTTGGGTGAAGAATGAAATTTGGTGTCCCGTGGAGTGTCAAAGGCATACGGCCCGAAGCCCGCGAGACTGCCAAGGAAGCGGCTCGCCGGTCCGGCATGCCTTTGGGCGAGTGGCTCAACTCCGTCATTCTTCAGCAGGCCGCCGACCTCGACGATGACGAGGACAGCTACGGCCACGACATGTCCTCCGTTCATGAACGGCTGGACGACATCACCCGCCGCCTCGACCAGTTCTCCCGCAAGGGCCCCGAAGCCTATGCGCCGCGCCGCCAGCGCGAGGCCCAAAGCCAGCCCAATCCCGGCAACGACCAGCTCGCGCAACTGATTTCGCGGCTCGATCAGCGCATCGAGCAGCTCGCCGCCCTGCCGCGCATGATGGCGCCCTACGCGCCGCCGCTGCCGCAACAGCCGCAGCAACCGGCCTGGGCGCCGCCGGCCATGCCAACCGCCGCCCCGGCGATGCGCCCGCCGATGGCGCCGCCCGCGGCTCCGGCCGTGCCGTTCGGCCTCGACCGCGCGGTCGCCGAAATTGCCGCCCGCCAGCGCAGCCTCAACGGCACCCCGGCCCAGGCCCAGCCCGCTTTCCAGCCCGCGCCGCAGCCGCCGCTGCCGCAGGCGGTGACGACCCCGGCCTATTTGCCGCAGCCGGTGCCGGCGCAGGACCTGTCCGGTCTCGAAGACCGGCTGCGCCAGATCACCGACCAGATCGAAACCCTGCGCAAGCCGGGCGTCGAGGACGCCATCAATGCGCTGCGCGCCGAGCTGTCCGACATCAACCGGGCGCTCAACGACGCCATGCCGCGCCAGGCGATCGACGCCATCGAGCGGCAGATCCAGGGCCTGACCCAGCGCATCGCCGAGGGCCGCCAGAACGGCGGCGATCACGGCGCGCTGTCCGGCATCGAGCACGGCCTTGCCGAAGTCCGCGACGTGCTGCGCGGCCTGACGCCGGCGGAGAACCTGGTCGGCTTCAACGACGCGGTCGAGGGTCTGGCGCACAAGATCGATATGATCGTGGCGCGCCGCGATCCGGAGACGCTCGGCCAGCTCGAGCACGCCATCACCACCTTGCGCGAAATGGCCGAGCACGTCGCCTCCAACGAGGCGGTCGGCCGGCTTGCCGCGCAGGTCGCCGAACTGGGCGACAAGGTCGATCACTTCGCCATGGGCGGCGCCAGCGACGCGCTCAACAATCTCGAACACCGCATCAGCGCGCTGTCCGACGCGCTGGCGGCGCGCTCGCAGAACGGCGCCATCGTGCCGCCGCGGCTGGAAGCGCTGGTCGAATCGCTCACCGACAAGATCGAGCAGATCCAGCAGACGCGCGGCGACAATGTCGGCGTCGGCCATCTCGAGGATCAGATCGTGGCGCTGGTGCAGCGCCTCGATGCTTCCGACTCGCGCCTCGGCCATCTCGAAGCCATCGAGCGCGGTCTCGGCGATCTGCTCGTCCATATTCAGGAACTGCGCTCGAGCAAGGCAGCGGGCGGCGCGCGCGACGATGCTTCGCCGGCGGTGTCCGACCTGCAGCAGCAGCTCGCGCGGACGCAGTCGGCGCTCGACGCCATGCACGGCACGCTCGGCATCGTCGTCGATCGCCTCGCCACCATCGAAAAGGGCGTGGTGCGCGGCGAGCGCCCCGCCGCCTATGACGACGCCCTCGAACTGACCGAGCCGGTGGGGCGGATTGCCGCCCGCACCGTCATCGACGAACCCGCCGCGCCGATGCCGCCGGCGCCGCGCGAAATGCACGCGCCGCTGCCGAACGGACCGGCCGCCAGGCCGCAAATCCAGCCCTCGCCCGAACTGGCCGCCGCGCTGGCACCGCAGCCGGCGCCGCCGCGTCCCGCGCCGCAGCCGCAAGCGCCGCAGCAGCAGCCGCAGCAGGCCCGCCGTCTGCCGCCGGCGCCGCGCCTGCCGATCAATCCCGAACTGCCGCCCGACCAGCCGCTCGAACCCGGCAGCGTGCCGCCGCGCTTCGGCAATCCGGGCGCGCGCATTGCCGCCTCCGAAGCCGCACTCGGCGGCGTCGGCCCGAAAGGCGACGACGGCCCGACCGGCAAATCCGGCTTCATCGCCGCGGCGCGCCGCGCCGCGCAGGCCGCGATGGAAACCGCCAAGCCACGCGCACCGCGCGCCGACGAGATCGAGGCTTTGACCGAGGCCGACGAGCGGTCGTCGCTGCGCGCTTCCATCTTCAAGAAGATCAAGCAGGTGCTGATCGCGGCGAGCCTCGTCGCCATCGTCATCGGCGGCATTCAGTTCGCCAGCAACTTCTTCCACCTCGGCGGTCCGGGTTCGCGCAATGCGCAGGAACCGCAAGTCGAGACGCCGAAAGCGCCCGCCGACAATGCCGCGCCGGCACCGCAGTCGTCGATCGAGGACCCGCTCGTCACTCATTCGGTGATCGCGCCCGCGCGCTCGCTCGACATGCCAGGCTACATGATGGGCACGCCGCAGGGCGCGTCCGGTCCGATCCGCAACGTCACGCCGGGCTACGTGCCGCCCCGCGACGATGCATCGTCGCTGCTCAGCGCGCCGGCGCTCAATCCGCCGGCTCCCGCGACGGTGCCGAGTCAGGACATCACCGGCAGCATCCCGGCCGCACCGAAGGCCAAGCCCGCGGCGCCGCAGGCCGATGGCGGTCTCCCGACCTCGATCGGCAGCGACAAGCTGCGCGAAGCCGCCGCCGCCGGCGACGCCGGCGCCGCTTTCGAGATCGCCCAGCGCTTTGCCGAAGGCCGCGGCGTCGCCGCCAGCGCCGAGGAAGCCGCGCGCTGGTACGAACGTGCCGCCGGCAAGGGTCTCGCCGTCGCGCAGTTCCGTTACGCCAGCATGCTGGAAAAGGGCCAGGGCGTGAAAAAGAACCTCGCCCAGGCGCGCAAGTTCTACGTCGCCGCCGCCGGCAAAGGCCACGCCAAGGCGATGCACAATCTCGCGGTGCTCTACGCCGAAGGCATCGAAGGCAAGCCGGACTACGCCACCGCAGCGCAGTGGTTCCGCAAGGCCGCCGATCACGGCGTCGCCGACAGCCAGTACAATCTCGGTGTGCTGTGCGCCCGCGGCCTCGGCGTCGAAAAGAACCTCACCGAAGCCTATCAGTGGTTCTCGCTGGCCGCCGCCCAGGGCGACCAGGAAGCCGGCCGCAAGCGCGACGAACTCGCCAGCCGTCTCGAGCCTGACGAACTCACGGCCGCGCAGAACGCCGTGAAGACTTTCAGGGCGCAGGAACAGCCGGCCGCAGCGACCGCCGTGCCGGTGCCGCGCGGCGGCTGGGATGCTACCGGCAATGCCGAGCCGACGGCGCCGAAGGGCCACGTCCGGCCACGCGCCGCGCCGCAGGCCGTGACCGCCAATCCGCCGCTCAATATCGGCGCGATGGCGCGGCGTTAAGTTTAAGCCAGCGAAAGCAGGCCCGCGGCACCCGTCAGGGGTGTTCAACCGCGACGAATCGCGCGAAGACGTGAGGGCGTCATTGAAGGTCGCCAGGATCGGCTCGAGCCTGTAGCGTGAGGACGAAACGGGCCTTCAAGACCTACGCCTCGAACGCCGGATGAAGTCGCTTGCAGATCTATCTCCCGATCGCCGACTTGCCCGTGAACATCTTTCTGGTGTTGGCGATGGGGCTGACGATCGGCTTCATCTCCGGCATGTTCGGCATCGGCGGCGGCTTCCTGATGACGCCGCTGCTGATCTTCATCGGCATTTCGCCTGCGGTGGCGGTGGCGAGCGTCACCAGCCACATCGCCGCCTCCACCTTCACCGGCGCGATCAGCTACTGGCGAAGACGCGCCATCGATCTGGCGCTGGCGCTGATGCTGCTGGCCGCCGGTATTCTCGGCACGGCGGCCGGCGTCTGGCTGTTCACCGTGCTGCGCGCCATCGACCAGCTCGATCTGGTCATCGGCCTGTCCTACGTCACGCTGCTGACCCTGGTCGGCGCGCTGATGATCAATGAAGGCGTGCAGGCGGAACTGCGAGCGCGGCGCGGCCAGCCCGCGACTTTGCGCCGCCCCGGCAGCCACAACTGGGTCCACGGCCTGCCGCTGAAGATGCGCTTCAAGCGCTCCAAGATCTACGTGTCGCTGATTCCGGTCTGGGGCATCGGCTTCGTCATCGGCTTCATCGGCGCGGTGCTCGGCATCGGCGGCGGCTTCCTGCTGGTGCCGATGCTCATTTATTTCCTGCGCGTGCCGACCGCGACCGTGATCGGCACGTCGATGGTGATGACGCTGGTCACCATGACCGCGGCGACGGTGATGCACGCCGCCACCAACCACCTGGTCGACGCGGTGCTGGCGCTGATCCTGATGGTCGGCGGCGTCATCGGCGCGCAATTCGGTGCTCACACCGGACAGCGCATGCGCGCCGAGCGGCTGCGCCTGTTGCTCGGCCTCCTGGTGTTCGCCGTCGGCATGCGTTTCGCCTACGATCTGGTGGTGATGCCGGACGATCTCTATTCCATCCGGCTCGTGAGGGACCGGTGATGCGACAGCCCGGCGCCACCCTCGCTCTCACCATCGCCATGATCGCGGGCGCAACGGCGTCGGCGCGTGCCGAGAGGCTGGTGGTCTCGCTGTCCAACCACCGCGTCGCGGTGACCTCGAATTTCGTGGGCACGGAGATCGTGCTGTTCGGCACCGTCGAGCCCGACTCGCCGCGCACGGCGTTACGCGGCGGCTACGATATCGTCACGACGGTAAGCGGACCGACCGTGACCTTGCGTACCAGACGCAAGGAGCGCGTGCTCGGCATCTGGGTCAATGTCGACTCGCGCGAATTCATCCGCGTGCCCTCCTATCTCGGCGTGCTCAGCAATCGGCCGATCCAGCAGATCGCCGACGTGACGACCGCCCGCAACCTGCAGCTCGGCCTCAACCACATCATCCTGACGCAACGTATCGGCACCGACTTTGCCGATACGGTGACGGACGATCCGTTCCGCCTGAACTTCATCAACCTGCAAAAAGAGGCGGAGCAATATCGCGATGTGTCGAACGGCGTCACCTTCCTGACGCCGACGGTGTTTCGCGTGTCGATCCCGCTGCCTGCCAACGTGCCGACCGGAACCTATACGGTGGACGTCAAACTCTTCTCGGGCGGCCAGATGATCGCGCGCACCAACACGGCGCTGGAGGTGATCAAGTCGGGCTTCGAGCAATATGTGTTCGAAGCCTCGCAGAACCACGGCCTGATCTACGGCCTCGTCACCGCGACGATGGCGCTGATGATCGGCTGGTTCGCCACCGTGGTGTTCAAGCGGGATTAGCGCGGCAGCGCAGCCAGCGTTTCCAGCACGGCATGCGCCGCGTCGATGCGCGCAGGAATTGGAAAATTGCGGTTCGCCAGCATGACGAGGCCGATCTTCCGGGCCGGCACGAACGCAACGTAGCTACCGAAGCCGGTCGTCGAGCCGGTCTTGTCGAACAAGGTCGCGCCTTGCGGCGCGCGCGGCGGCGAAAGCGGCGTCGCGGCCTGCGGCTTGAATATCATGTCGGCGGAATTGCCGGCGCGCAGCGTCTCGAGCGTGACCGGAAAATCATATTGCTCCCAGCCGAGACCCTGCACCATGGCGCCGATCTTGAAATAGCCGACATGGGTGGCTTCGACGGCGCGGCGCATCGGCGCGTCGAGCTTGTCCGGCGCCATGTTGACTTCGACGAAATGCAGCATGTCGGCGGCCGAGGTCTTCACGCCATAGGTCTCGGCGGCGAACACCGCCGGATTGACACGCACCGCCTTGTCGCCCTTGATGCCCCAGGCGTAGCGCTCCATCGCCGCGGCGGGAACGCGGACATAACTGTCCTTGAGGCCGAGTTGCGGGAAGATGTCTCTCTCCATGACGTCGGCGAAGTCGCGTTTCATCGCCAGCGCCGCGAGATGGCCGAACAAGCCAAGGCTCGGATTTGAATACTGCCGCCGCTCACCTGGCGCGGCGGCCGGTTTGAAGGCTTTGAAATAGGCAAGCATGGTCGCGTCGTTGTTGACGGACGCGGGCAACTGCAACGGCAGGCCGCCGGCGCTGTAAGTGCCGAAGTTGAGCACGGTCGCGCCGTCGATGGCGGCGCCGCGCAATTCCGGCATGTAGGTGCTCGGGTGAGCGTCGAGCGCCAGCGCGCCGCGATCGACCGCGTAAGCGGCGAGCGTCGCGGTGAAGGTCTTGCTGACCGAGCCGATCTCGAACAGCGTGTCCCTCGTCACCGGCGCGTTCCTTCCCTTGGCCGCGACGCCGAAGTTGAAGAAGTGCTGTTGCCCGTTGACGGCCACCGCCACCGCCATGCCGGGGATGCCGTACTGCTTCAGCAGCGGCCGATAGGCCCGATCCACCGCGGCGGCGATGCGCGCGGCATCGTCGTCAGCGCGCGACGCCGCCGGAACGCAAAGCACAGCAACGGCCATGACGAACGACGAGACGGCACGGGCAACGATATTCACGCGACTCTCTCCAACCGTACGGCCATGCAGCAGGCGCAGCCATTGTGGCGGGAGCGAGACCCTCAGGCCATCGGCGCCACCGCCGTCGCGACGCCGGGCTCGAGCAGGCGCAGCCGCCCGTCGATGCCGAGCGCCTTGAACGACTTCACCAGATCGTCGCGATCCTGCGTGAAATGCGCCCAGCTGTCGCAATGCACCGGCACGATCGCCGCCTGCGGAAAGGCATGCGCCGTCTCGATCGCGTCGTTGACGTTCATCGTCAGGTTGAACGGCCCGCGCGTCTGCGCCGAGCCGGCGAACAGGACGACGATGCCGGCCTTGAAGCGCCGCGCCACATCGGCGACGCCGTCGTACCACACCGTGTCGCCGGTGATGTAAACGGTCGGCGCGCCGTGGGCTTCGAGTACGAAGCCCACGACATCGCCGGCGAAGGGCTCGATGCCGGCGGGGCCGTGCCTCGCCGGCGTCGCGGTGACGCGCACCCGGCCGCCATGAGGCGAGTTCAGTTCACTAGAAGTCCATGGCGCCAGGCCCTGGGCATTGCCGCCAAGACGTTGGGCGCCAATCTCCGTCGTCAGCACGCGCTGCGCCTTGCCAAGGAACGCGCGCCCCGACGTGTCGAGATTGTCGGAGTGCTGGTCGTGGCTCAGCAGCACCGCATCGACCTCCCCGACCTTGGCGATGTCGAGCGCCGGGCCGTGCGTCTTGTGCAACGTCACTTGCGGCAGCTCGTAATCGCCGGGTGCGTCGAATGTCGGATCGGTGATGAACCTCAGGCCGGCATAGTCGATCAGCACGGTCGGGCCGCCGATCAAGGTGAGATGCGGATGGGACATCGATTTATCTCCTAAGCGGCACGGGCGGGACGCGTGACGAGATAGATGCCAAGCGCCACCGGCACGATGCCCATGAGATCGGCCGGCTCGATATGCTCGCCGAGGATGAGCCAGCCGAACAGCATGCCGAGCGGCGGGATCATGAAGTGATAGCTGCTCGCCGCCGTCGCGCCGCTGATCTGCAGGATGCGGAACCAGAGCAGATAGGCGAACACGGACACGAACAGCACATTATACGCCAAGGCAAGGACGAGGCTGGTCGATGGCACGATGTCATGGAAGCTCTCGAAGCCGAGCGCGACCGGCAGCACGGCGAGGCCGGCGGCAAGGCATTGCACGCCGTTGCCGATCCACAGGCCCTGCTTCGGCGCATAGAGCTTGAACAGGACGGTGCCAACGACCAGCGAGACCAGCGCCGCGACGCACAGCAAGATGCCGGTCAGGTCGTCGGCGCCGAGGAGCAACCGGCTGCGCACGATGAAGGCAACGCCGGCAAGGCCGAGCAGCAGGCCGACGGTCTTCTGCCAGGTCATACGTTCGCCGAGCAGCCCGACCGCAAGCACCGCCGTGAGGATCGGGTTGGCGCTGACGATCAGCGAGGCCAGGCCGGCCGACAGGCCGGTGTTCAATGCGAGATAGCCGAGGCCGAGAAAGACAGCCTGGTTGGCGACGCCGAGCGCGGCGAAGATGGCGACCTCGCGCCGCGACAGGGTCCAGCGCATGCCGCTCATCGGCGCGAGCGCCAGCATCAGCGCGCCGGCGGCGAGGAACCGGGCGGCCAAGAAGAGCAGCGGCGGGCACGCGGCGACGGCGATCTTGCCGGCGGGGAAAGCCGAACTCCACAAGACGACGAAGCCGAGGACCA
>JAFEFL010000028.1 GCA_018240595.1 Pseudomonadota bacterium
CCGGCGTCGTAACGACACCGCGATGGAGCGCCGCGGGGCGCAGGCCTTCTCCGATCGCAAGGAGGGGCCGTGCACCGCAAGGTGCACATCTTGGGCGCTTCGCGGCGCTCCATCCCTCCGGCGTGTCCGGAGGGGAAAGGGAAGACGGCGTGACCCGCGCCGCACAAAGAACAGGGCCAGCGGAGCGTTGGCTGCGAGGTTTGGCTATTTGAAAATTGAATCAACCCGTCAACCCGGGGCGCGAACGAAGTGAGCGAACCCGGAATCCATACGCCGCAGCGCTGGGGTTATGGATTCCGGGTCCGCGCGTTTCACGCGCGTCCCGGAATGACGGGAGGTCACACCCCCAGATTATCGATCAGCCGCGTCTTGCCGATCTTCGCCGCCACCAGCAAGCGGATCGGGCCGTCCTTCACCGACGCAATCGGCTTGAGGCTCAAGGCATGGCGCGCTTCGAGGTAATCCAGCGCGAACCCGGCATGACGGATTTCGCCGGCGCCTTCCTCCATCACCATCTCGATCGGCTCGCCGCGCTTGATACGCTGCGCGCTGGCCTTGAGCACGCGATACAGCGTCGGCGCGACGGCGCGCTCGGCTTCCGACAGGTAGACGTTGCGCGACGACATCGCGAGGCCATCCTTCTCGCGCACGGTCGGAATGCCGACGACCTTGACGCCGAGATCGAGGTCGCTCGCCATCTGCGTTACGACGCAGAGCTGCTGGTAGTCCTTCTGGCCGAACAGCGCGAAGTCGGGCTGCACCTGCGTGAACAGCTTGGTCACGACGGTGGCGACGCCGCCGAAGAAATGCGGGCGGAACTTGTCCTCCAGGCCGGCCAGCGCCGCGCCTTCCGGCGCCACGCGGGTGGCGAAGCCTTCCGGATACATGGCGGCCGCGGTCGGCGCCCAGACGGCGTCGACCTTGAGCGCGGTGAGCGCCTTCATGTCGGCCTCCAAGGTGCGGGGATAGCTGCCGAAGTCCTCGGTCGGCGCAAACTGCGTCGGGTTAACGAAGATCGAGACCACGACGCGGCGCGCGCGTTTTTTCGCCTCGGTCACCAGCTTGAGGTGGCCGGCGTGCAGGGCGCCCATGGTCGGCACCAGGGCGATGTCGGCCTTGCGGTAAGGCGCCATGGCCCGGCGCAGCGCGGCGACGGTGCGGAGAACTTGAGGGCGGTTGGTCATGCTTAATGGTTCCGGCGGCGGCGAGCCTTATGGCCTTACCGCCCGATCGCCGTCAATTCCATGTCGCGCCGCACCGGCATGGTGAATAAGCCGGCCGGAAGTTAATGGTAAAACCGCGCCAAACTTGACTAAAGCCCGGCATTTCATTGAGAATTGCCGCATCTCAAGGACGCGTCATGTTGGTCCAGCCGATCTCGCAGAGCCCGCAATCCGCGCATGTCGTCGTTCTCGGCAACGAGAAGGGCGGCTCGGGGAAATCCACCACCGCGCTGCATATCGCCGTCGCGCTGATGAAGGCGGGGCAGAAGGTCGCGACCATCGATCTCGACTCGCGCCAGCAGAGCTTCACGCATTACATCCAGAACCGCCGCGCCTGGGCCGAGCGCGCGCGCATCCAGCTCGAGCTGCCGACGCATTATTGCGTGCCGCGCGCCGATTCCAATTCCGTCGAGGCCAACGAGGCGGCCGAGTTCGCCGGCTTCTCGCGCGCCATCAGCGCCATCGAGCATACCCACGACGTCGTCGTCATCGACACGCCCGGCAACGACACCTATCTGATGCGGCTCGCGCATTCGATGGCCGACACTTTGGTGACGCCGCTCAACGACAGCTTCGTCGACTTCGACGTGCTCGCCAAGATCGACCAGACCAACTTCAGCGTCACCGGCGAAAGCCATTACGCCGAGATGGTGCGCGAGGCCCGCCGCCAGCGCCGTCTCGTCGACGGCAAGCTGACCGACTGGATCGTCGTGCGCAACCGGTTGTCCGCGCTCGGCTCGCGCAACAAGAAGCTGGTCGGCGAGGGCATTCAGGAGCTCGCCCGGCGCATGGGCTTCCGCACCGTGGACGGCTTTGCCGAGCGCGTTGTCTATCGCGAGTTCTTCCCGCGCGGCCTCACCGCGTTCGACGATCTCGACGAGCAGACGCTCGGCATGCGGCCGAACATGTCGCACCTGACCGCGCGCGAGGAAGTCATCGCGCTGCTCAACGCGCTGCGCCTGCCGGTCTCGGAAAACGGCCGCCGCCGCGCCGCCGCCCGCGCCGAGTGGTACTCGGTCATGGACCAGCCGCTGCAGGTCCACGACCTGCTGGCGTAAAAGCCGCTTGCCTCGCGGCTGCGGCGTTGCCACGTAAGCTTTATGTGGCGATCCGTTGTAGACTTTTTCCCATGACCACGCCGACCCGCAAAGGCGCCGACCAGGCGCCCGCGAAATCCTCGCGCGACGAGATCGACGCCTTTCTCGACCGCGTGAAATCGCTCGGCCCGGCCGTGACCGCGGGCAAGCGCGGCCGCCTCGTCTTTGCCCTCGACGCCACCATGAGCCGCCAACCCACCTGGGACACGGCGCAGAGGCTCACCGCCGACATGTTCCGCGAAGCCGCCGGCGTCGGCGGCCTCGACATCCAGCTCATGTATTTCCGTGGCACGAATGAATGCCGCGCGTCGTCCTGGGTGGCGGATGCCGGCAAGCTGGCGGAGCTGATGTCGCGCATCGACTGCCGCGGCGGCCACACCCAGATCGGCAAGGTGCTCGGCCACGTGCGCAAGGAACATAAGGCGCAGGCGGTGCAGGCGTTGGTCTTCGTTGGCGACGCCATGGAGGAGGCGATCGACGATCTCGCGGCCTCGGCCGGCGAACTCGGTCTGCTCGGCGTGCCGGTCTTCATGTTTCAGGAGGGCGGCGATCTGGTCGCCGAGAAGGCGTTTCGCGAGATCGCGCGGCTGTCGCGCGGCGCCTATGGCCGCTTCGACACCGGCGCGGCGCATCAGCTCGCCGAACTCCTGCGCGCCGTGGCCGCCTACGCCGCCGGCGGTCTGAAGGCCCTCGCGGCCCTGTCCAATAACCAGTCGAGCGGCGCGCGTTTGCTGCTCGCGCAGTTGCGCGGCTGAGCGATGCCGACACTCATTTTCGGCGCTCTCATCCTGGTCGCGGCGATTTGGGTCGTCGGCGTGATTTCGCGGATCGATCCGAAAGTCGGGGCCCGCGTGCTCAAGGCCGCCGGCGGCGTCGTCGCCATCGGCCTCGCCGCATTCCTCGGCCTGCGCGGTGAACTCTATGTCGCGATTCCGCTCGGCATGTTCGGCCTGGGACTGCTGGGCTGGATGCCGTTCGGCCCGGCGGGTTTCTCGTCGCGCACGCGCAAGTCGGGCGGGCAGGTGTCGCGTGTGCGCACCGCTTATCTCGAGATGACGCTCGATCACGACAGCGGCGCCATGACGGGGCAGGTGCTGGCCGGGCGCTTCGCCGGCCGTTTCCTCGACGATCTCGATACCGAGGGGCTGGTGGCGCTGCTGCGCGAAGCAGACGACGAAAGCCGCGCGCTACTGGTGCCGTATCTTGACCGCCGGGATCCCCGCTGGCGTGAACACGCGCAAGGTGACGCGGCATCGGGGCGGGCTGCGCCGGGCGGCGGCAAAATGACGGATGAGGAGGCCTATCAGATCCTTGGCCTGCAGCGAGGGGCGGGCGAACGCGACATCACGCGCGCCCACCGGGCGCTCATGAAGAAATTTCATCCCGACCAGGGGGGATCGACGTATCTCGCGGCCCGGATTAACGAGGCCAAGGAAAAGCTGCTTCGCCAACATCGCTGATGAACTCCAGACGCAACGCCAACATCGGCGGCTCCCGTCGTTCAACGCATCCCTGTCACGTCGAGCGTTCTTGCTCGTCTTTTGAAGCGCCCGTCACGTGACCGGATCGGGCGCCCGCCGCAATCTAGTTGCGGATTAGCATGCAGGGGATTTCGCTTTGCTTAAGATGCTTGCAGGCCGCTTCGGCCTGCGGCTTGTCGAGCCCCGCGAAGCGCGCGCGATAGAGCGAGCGTTCGCCCTTGGCGACTTTCTCGGTGAAGGGCGCGGCCTCGCCGAGCTGCTGCTTGGCCTTGGTCTGCGCCGCCGACAGCCGCTCCTTGGCGGCCTTCTCTTCCGGGAAGGCGCCGACCTGGATCATCCAGCCGCTGCGCGACTTCATCGCCTGCGCCGCGGCCGGTTCCGGCGGCGTGGCGGGGATCGGAACGTTGGCCCCGGCCGAGGCCAGCTTGGTGCCGCCTTCGGCCTTGGCCGGCAGCACGCCGAGCACGCCCGGCGCCGCGCCCGGAGGCGGCGGCGGCAGATCGCTTTTCACGGTGGTGACCAGGCTGACGCTCGCGGTGTGCGCCGGCGGCATCATCTTGCGGCTGCTCGGTGGCAATTCCGACAGCGCGGCGACCTGGGTCTTGCCCGGACGCACGAGCAGCGTCCGGACCGTATTCGGCTTGATCGGATCGGTCGAGCCGGTTTCCGGCGCGTCCACGGCAGCAGCAACGGCAACGGGTTCTGGACGCGGATCGGCGGTCGGGGCAGGCGGCTTGGCCGGCAGCTTGGTTTCGGCGACGGCGGTGCCTTCGCCGACCGGCGGCGCGGTGCGGCGTACGGCGGCGACCTTGATCGTGTCGTCGATCAGGTTGCGCACGACCGCGTCGCGGGCCCGCGCGGTGCGGCCGCCGAATACGACGGCCACGATGTGCCGGTTGTCGCGGTTAACGGAGGTGACGATGTTGAAACCGGAGTCGCGGATGTAGCCGGTCTTGATGCCGTCGACGCCATCGACGCTGCCGAGCAGGCGGTTATGCCCGCGGATCGTGCGGCCGCGGAAGGCGAAAGCGCGGGTTTTGAAATAGGCGAAGTAGTTCGGGAACCTGTCCTGAAGGGCGCGGCCGAGGATGGCCTGATCGCGCGCCGTGGTGAACTGCTCGTCATTCGGCAGACCGGACGCGTTCCGGTAGGTCGTGTGCATCATGCCAAGCGACTGGGCCTTGGCCGTCATCATGCGCGCGAAACTGCTTTCGTCACCGCCAAGATATTCGCCGATGACCACGGCGACGTCGTTGGCCGATTTGGTGACGATCGCCTTGATCGCGCTTTCGACCGGGATGGTTTCGCCGGGCTTGAGGCCCATCTTCGACGGCGCCTGCGCGGCGGCGTGGGCGGAAACCGGCATTTCGCTGGTGAGCTTGACCTTGCCGGAATCGAGACGCTCGAACAGCAGATAGAGCGTCATCATCTTCGTCAGGGACGCCGGGTGGCGCGGTGCATCGGGATTGCTGGCCTGCAGGACCTTGCCGGAGTTCCCGTCGACGACGATCGAAGCGGTCGGCGGGTTGTAGGAGCTTGTGGCTGCAGCTTTATGGTGGCGCGCCCGGCGGGAGCGTGCATCGGCGTCACCGGTCGTGGCGGCGACCGCGACGAGAACGGCGAGCCCGAGGGCGCCCCAGCGAAGAAAGGGTTGGACCTGGCTTCCCCGCCCCGACATCGAACCTCCAACCCCACAGAAAGACACGACGGCCGTAAGTCGCCATCGTGGCCAATTTATAGCGCCACCCCTGCACCCGAAGGTGAGACGCTAGGGAAACTCGGTTACCAAAATCCTAATCTATACTACTGATTTTATGGTAAATTTCGCGTTGCAACATACTTATTGACTTTTTTGTGCAGTGCACTATAAATGATGCTCAAGCCCGGGCCCAATTCCGGGTCATTCATTAGCCAAAGCACGCCGCCAAGGCGGCCGGGAAAGGGAATTACCATGGTCAAGAACTTTGAGGAATTCCAGCAAGCCAGCAAAGAGAACATCGACCTCGCGATGAAGTCGGTGAGCAACGTGTCGAAGAGCGCCCAGGCGATCGCCGCCGAGATCGCGGACTATTCGAAGAAGTCCTTCGAAGAGAGCACCGCGCTGATGGAGAAGCTGTTCGGCGCCAAGTCGTTCGAAAAGGCGATTGAAGTGCAGACCGAATACGCCAAGGCGGCTTATGAAGGTCTCGTCGCCGAAACCAGCAAGCTCGGCGAAATGTACTCCGCGCTCGCCAAGGAAACCTACAAGCCGTTCGAAAACCTGATGGCCAAGGCCAAGTAACAGGCCGCGCTATTTGTGTAAGCGTTGCGTACCGTAACGTCGCGTTAGAGGACGAAGCGGAAGAGTCGTTTTGGAATGCCCAGCCCGGCGGTTGAGCCGGGCTATTTTTTTGTCCGCGGCCGTGCGGGCTTTGCCTATCGGGCGACGCGTAACTGGGTGAGGTTAGTGCCGATCTGAGTGAAGACGGTACTAATGCCGCTGGCGCTGGTCACGGTGAAGAATTTGGAGGGATCGTACGTCTTGGTCTTCGATCCGGCGCAGTTTTTAAGCAGTTCAGAAGTCGGGTCGCCGTCGGTGTTGACGTGTATCGTGTAGATCGTCACGCCCGAGGCCTTGATGTTGGCGCAGGTGCCGCTGCCGTTGCCGGTCTGGTACATGCGGTTGTCGACCGCGGTGCTGATGCTGGAGCCGTTGCCGTACCAGCGGTCCTGCGTGTTCAAACCGTCTGACATCAGGATGATGATGTCCGAGTAGTTGTAGTTCGAATCCTTGACGGGTGCCGTGAGAGGACCGCCGCCGACCAGCGATTGCCAGCCCCACACCAGACCGATCGGCTGATTGGTCGAGCCGTTCGGCTGCATCTGATCGACCAGGCTGTTCATCGACGCCCAGTCGTAGGACAGGCCCTTCATGGCGACCGGGCAGGCGTCGTACTGCTCCGCCGGCCACTTGGAATTGGCCGTGCCGTCGGGCGCGGTGATTACCTGGTCCCAGGTCGAATTGCCGGGCGCATTCGACGGCCCGCGATCCGTGACGCAGCCGTTCCACGTATTGTGATTGGAGGCGGAGCAGCCGCTGCCGCCGCCGCCGCCCCAGCTCCAGCCGCCCCAGCCCCAGCCGCCGCCGCCCCAGCCGCCCCAGCCGCCGCCATTGCTGCAGGACTGGTTGTCGCTATTCCAGTCGGTCCAGTCGATGTAGTTCGCAGCATAGTTGCTGGCGCCGATGTTGACGTCCTTGGCGAAGGGAATGATCGAAACGTAGACGTCGCCATTCACCGTAGCCGCGTTCTTGAGCTGGGTGAGCAGATCTTTGGTCGCCGACTTGAGCGCCGTCATCTTGCCGGCGTCCGCCATCGAACCGGTATTGTCCAGAACCAGTGCGACGCGCAGCCGCGTCGTGCCCCAGGCGGTGGTCGAGGACCCGCTGACCGTAATGTTGTTGTAGCCCATGATGCCGACGAAGGTGGTTGGCACCGCCGCCGATCCATTGACGAGAACCTTCGAGCCGCCGGTGGTCGTGTAAGTGGCGCTCACCGTGACGTTCTTCGCCTCCGGCCGATCGAACATCGCCTTGAAATAGTTCAGCGCCCGCGTGTTGAGGTCGGACGAGTTCAGATCGGCGGCGTCGCGCGCCAGCATCAGCGCGGTCGAGTCCAGGGCGGCCTGCAAGGCAGCCTTTACATTGTTGGCATGGCTGTAATCGACAGCCGCGCCGGCGGCACCGATAACCGGCAGCGTCGCGAACGCAAAGGTGATAGCCACGTTGCCGCTGCGCTCACGGGCAAAACGCGACAGCCCGCGGAGCAATTTGGAGGTTGCGGCGTGCCAAAGAGTCGTCATCGTTGCCACCGGTGCGTGGTGATACCGGCGTCATACATACTCAATGTTATTAAACTGGCAGTATATGAAGGCTCAGAAATTCGGGGGCGGGCGCTAAGAGTTGGCGGCTATCAGCAACGGCAAACAGCGTCCGAACAATGCTTTGGTTGGTAAACGGCACCTGCTCCCGACGCCGCGAATGCCGAATAGTTCTTAGGCGACATCCTTAATGCCGGGTTGCGGATTACCGGCCCGCGACCTGCCGGGAACTTTCCCGTCCCGAGGGGCGGTCCAGTGCCTAGCGCCTTCGCCGCGCAGGCCTGCGGCGGCGAAGCCATGGCGGGCGGGCGCACCGCCTGGGCTGGCTCTGCCGCGGATTCGCCGCAGAGCGCGACTTGTGAACGCCTCAACAGTGGCTATCTGAGGCCTAAGCCCTCCGACAATCGCGCGAAAAAGCCGCAGCCGCTGGTTCAGGATGGGGGCGGAATCGCGGCTTGGAAGGATGGCGCCGACGTCCTTATGATAGTGAATAACCGATCCGGCGGGGTGACGGCGGGGCCCCGGGGATGCAACGCTCGCGCGGCGTTTGGAGCCCGACCGCGGCTCTTGGCGTTAATCTTGCCTGGCTTGAACGACTTTCGACCGACCATGACGAAGACCATGACGCCTGGATTGAGTTCGCCCCCGCCAGCCGCGGAGCGCGGTACGGCCGCGCGACCCGCCCACATGGCTGACGACGACCGCAAGCGGGCGAGCCCACCGACCCCGGGCGAGCCGAATGTGGCGGTGATCGCCAAGACCAAGCCGCAGACTAAGCGGCCAAACCTGTACCGCGTCCTTATATTGAACGACGACTACACGCCGATGGAGTTCGTCGTTCACGTACTGGAACGGTTCTTCGGCAAGGATCACGACGCGGCGACGCGCATCATGTTGCACGTGCATCATCACGGAATGGGCGAGTGCGGCATATATACTTATGAAGTAGCGGAGACGAAGGTCACGCAGGTCATGGACTTCGCCCGAAAACATCAGCATCCTTTGCAGTGCGTGATGGAGAAGAAATAGGATTCGGGGTGGGGGACGCTTCGATCAGAGTTTACCGATAACTGGGACTGGAACACGGAATGCCGACATTCTCCCGCAGCCTGGAACAATCGCTTCACCGCGCGCTGGCGCTCGCGAATGAGCGGCACCACGAATACGCCACACTGGAGCATCTGTTGCTGGCGATGATCGACGACCAGGACGCTTCCGCCGTGATGCGAGCCTGTAACGTCGATCTTGAGAAGCTGCGCCGCAGCCTGGTCTCGTATCTCGAGTCGGAACTCGAGAACCTCATCACCGACGGTAGCGAAGATTCCAAGCCGACGGCCGGGTTCCAGCGCGTCATCCAGCGCGCCGTGATCCACGTGCAGTCGTCGGGCCGCGAGGAAGTCACCGGCGCCAACGTACTGGTCGCGATCTTCGCCGAGCGCGAGAGCCACGCCGCCTATTTCCTGCAAGAGCAGGACATGACGCGCTACGATGCGGTCAACTACATCAGCCACGGCATCGCCAAGCGGCCCGGTCTCACCGAGCAGCGCCCGGTGCGTGGCGCCGACGAGGAGGCCGATGCCAAGGGTGGCAACAGCGACGAGCCCAAGAAGAAGGGCGACGCGCTCGAGGCTTACTGCGTCAACCTCAACAAGAAGGCCAAGGAAGGCAAGATCGATCCGCTGATCGGCCGTGACTCGGAGATCAGCCGGACCATCCAGGTTCTGTGCCGCCGCTCCAAGAACAACCCGCTGTTCGTCGGCGAAGCCGGCGTCGGCAAGACCGCGATCGCGGAGGGCCTGGCGCGCCGCATCATCCATGGCGAAGTGCCGGACGTGCTCAAGGGCGCGACCGTGTTCGCGCTCGACATGGGCACGCTGCTCGCCGGCACACGCTATCGCGGCGACTTCGAGGAGCGCCTCAAGCAGGTGATCAAGGAGATCGAGGCCTATCCCGGCGCGATCATGTTCATCGACGAGATCCACACCGTGATCGGCGCGGGCGCGACCTCCGGCGGCGCGATGGACGCGTCCAACCTGCTCAAGCCGGCGCTGTCGTCCGGCACGATCCGCTGCATCGGCTCGACCACCTACAAGGAGTACCGCCAGTACTTCGAGAAGGACCGCGCGCTGGTGCGCCGCTTCCAGAAGATCGACGTCAACGAGCCGTCGGTGCCGGATGCGATCGAGATCCTGAAGGGTCTCAAGCCGTATTTCGAGGATTACCACAAGCTCAAATACACCAACGACGCCATCAAGGCCGCGGTGGAACTGTCGTCGCGCTACATCCACGACCGCAAGCTGCCGGACAAGGCGATCGACGTGATCGACGAGTCGGGTGCGGCGCAGATGCTGCTGCCGGAGAACCGGCGCAAAAAGACGATCGGCGTCAAGGAAATCGAGACCACGATCTCGACCATGGCGCGCATCCCGCCCAAGACCGTGTCGAAGGACGATGCCGAGGTGCTCAAGCATCTCGAGCAGACGCTCAAGACCGTGGTCTATGGCCAGGACAAGGCGATCGAGTCGCTGTCGGCGTCGATCAAGCTCGCCCGCGCGGGCCTGCGCGAACCGGAGAAGCCGATCGGCTGCTACCTGTTCTCCGGCCCGACCGGTGTCGGCAAGACCGAAGTCGCCAAGCAGCTCGCGGCCTCGCTCGGCGTCGAGCTGATCCGCTTCGACATGTCGGAATACATGGAGCGGCACACCATCTCGCGCCTGATCGGCGCGCCGCCGGGTTATGTCGGCTTCGACCAGGGCGGCCTGCTGACCGACGGCGTCGATCAGCATCCGCATTCGGTGCTGCTGCTCGACGAAATCGAGAAGGCGCATCCGGACCTGTTCAACGTGCTGCTTCAGGTCATGGATCACGGCAAGCTCACCGACCACAACGGCAAGCAGGTCGATTTCCGCAACGTCATCCTGATCATGACGACGAATGCGGGCGCCTCCGACATGGCCAAGGCGGCTTACGGCTTCACCCGCACCAAGCGGGAAGGCGAGGACCAGGATGCGATCAACCGGCTGTTCACGCCGGAATTCCGCAACCGCCTCGACGCCACGATCACCTTCGGCCATCTGCCGCAGGAAGTGATCGCCCAGGTGGTCGAGAAGTTCGTGCTGCAGCTCGAGGCCCAGCTTGGCGACCGCAATGTGACCATCGAGCTGTCGGAGGAGGCCTCGCGCTGGCTGATCGCCAACGGCTACGACGAACTCATGGGGGCGCGGCCGATGGCCCGCGTGATCCAGGAGCACATCAAGAAGCCGCTGGCCGACGAGGTACTGTTCGGTCATCTCAGGAACGGCGGTCATGTCCGCGTCGTCGTCGAGAAGGACGAGAACGGCCGCGACAAGCTCGGCTTCCAGTTCCTCGATGGCCCGGTGACGCCGAAGCCGGAGAAGCTGCCGGCGGTGCGACCCAAGGCCAAGCGCCGTGTTTCGCCGAAGTCACGCTCCGGCAAGCCGAAAGGCGATGGCGGCGACGGCGGTGGCAAGAAGGGCTCGGTGCCGAAGGTGCCGCTGCTCAAGGCGTAACGCTTCGTCGCAATGCGACATGAGGCCGGGCCCAAAGCCCGGCCTTTGCCGTTCAGCCGTCGGCGCACGCGAGGGCGTCGGCGCTGATGAACACGAAGACGACGGCTGCGCCGGCCAGCTCGACGGCCGCGCCGCCCAGATAAGCCATTCTCAGTCCGGCGATGGTCTGTTCGGGCGCCCCGGCTTGCGCGTGAACGGCATAGATGGCGCCGAGCACAGCGATGCCGAGCGTGGCGCCGGTCATGCGCAAGGTGTTGACGAGGCCGGACGCAGTGCCGGCGCGATGCCGTGGCACCGAGGCGACCGCGACGGCATTGACCGGGGCCGTATTGAGCCCAAGCCCGACACCGATGATCAGCAACGCGGCTTCGATCAGCCACAGGTTCGGAATGGCGGTTACCTGCGTCAGCAGCAGCAGGCCGCAACCCATGCAGGCGAGGCCGGCCGTCATCACCGCGCGGGCACCGAACCGGCTGCCGAGCCGGCCGGCAGCTTGCGAGACGATGATGAAGGACACCGACATGGGCAGCATCTCGACGCCGACGCCAAATGTCGTAGCGTTGGCGAATTGCTGCAAGTAAAGCGGCGTCAGGAACATCATCGCGTACATGCCGAATGTCATGGCGCCGGCGCCCGCCAGGGCGGCGTTGAAGTTGCGGCTGGCGAACAGGGCGAGCGGCACCATCGGCCCTGGCGTGCGATGTTCGACGACGAAGAACGCCGCCGTGCTGAGCACGAAGGCAATGCCGAGCGCGATGATGGGTGTGGACAGCCCGGCGTGCGGTCCTTCGATGGCGACGCAGGCGAGGGCGCCCAGCGCGACGATCGCAAGCCCTTGCCCGGCCGGATCGAGGGTGCGGCTGCCACGATCGCTGCTATTCGGCACGAAGCGCCAGGCAAGCAGCATTGTCAGCAGACACAGCGGCACGACCAGCGCGAAGATACTGCGCCAGCCGGCGAGGTCGACGAGGAGGCCGCCAATGGTCGGGCCGAGGGCGATGGCGATGCCGTTGCAACTCGCCCAAATGCCGATCGCCGCACTGCGGCGGCGTGCGACTGGATAGGCCACGGCAAGAATAGCCAGTGAAATCGGAACGTCGAGCGCTGCGCCGACTCCGGTAAGGGCCCGGCCTGCGATCAACAGCGCGGCATTCGGTGCCAACGCACAGATCATGGAGCCGCCGGCGATCAAACCGATGCCGATCAGATAGAAGCGGCCGCGGCCATACAGGTCGCCGAGCGCACCGCCCGACAGCAACAGCGACGCATAGAACAGATTGTAGGCGTCCATCACCCATTGCAGTGTGCTGACGCCGGCGCCGAAATCGCCGGCGATATGTTTGAGCGCCAGGTTCACGACCTGAGAGTCGAGCTGTGCGATGAAGACGCCGAGCGAGGTGATAAGCAGGATCATAACATGTCTCGCTTTGGGTTCCGGATCTGATCCGTGCGAACGCGCCCTTGACGACGGGTTTACGCGCCGTGGCTGGCAAATGTTTCGGCCAGGCCCGAACTGTGGCCGGGCCGGAGAGCAGCGTGCGCCGCACCCAGCCCTGTGGCCGGGGTCGCGACAGCCATGCGCGAGGCGAGGGGCCTTGCCGCCCGATCGCGGTTGCGGCGGAACAGTCCGTATGACAAACGGAATGACCTATGCCGGAATCCAAGACATTCGAGACTTCCGCCGCCGCTTTCGCGAGCGGCGCCGGACAGGCGCTGACGTCGGTCTATGTCGTCGTCCTGATCGGCACCTATATCGGCCTCGGCGCGCTGGCCCATGATGTCGGGCTGTCCTCGACCTGGATGATGGCCTCCACTGTGATCGTCTGGGCCGGACCGGCGCAGCTCATCATCATCTCGGCGATCGGCACCGGCGGCTCGCTGATCGAGGTCGCGCTCGCGGTGACCTTGAGCGCGATGCGGCTGTTTCCGATGGTCGTGGCGCTGCTGCCGATGATGCGCAGACCGGGCAGCCGGCTGCCCGAGATGCTGCTGCCGACGCACTTCACCTCGATCAGCATGTGGATCGAATCGCTGCGCCTCCTGCCGCATGTCGGGCGCGAGCATCGCCTGGCCTTCTGCAACGGACTGTCGTCCGGCTACATGGCGACAGCGGTCGTCGCCGGCTATGTCGGCTATTATCTCGCCGCCGGCCTGCCGCCGCTGCTGGCGAGCATCCTGCTGTTCCTCACGCCGCTCTCGTTCTTCCTGTCGACGGTCAACAATGCGCGGCAGGTGGTCGAGAAGATCGCGCTGGTGCTCGGTCTCGCCCTCGGTCCACTACTGGCTTACTGGCAGGTTGAGCTCGATCTGCTGTGGACCGGCGTGATCGGCGGCAGCATCGCCTATGCCTTCGGCCGGTATCGCAGGAGAACGTCGTGAAGGAGGCGATGGTCTCGCTCGGCCCGTATTTCGTACTGATCCTGGTCGGCTTCCTGCCGAACGAGATCTGGCGCCTGGTCGGCCTCGTGCTGGCGCGCGGCCTCAACGAGGAATCCGAACTGGTCGTCTGGTCGCGCATGGTGGCGATTGCGCTGCTGGCCGGCGTCATTGCCAAGCTGATCCTGTTCTCGTCGGGCGAGCTCGCCGGAGTGCCAACGCCGGTGCGCATCGGTGCGGCGGTCATCGCCTTTGCCGCCTTCATGGCCGTAAATCGGTCGGTCTTCGTCGGCGTGCTGGCAGGCGAGGTGGCGCTACTCGCCGGCGCCGCCTGGTACACGCCGTAAGGCTTCAAACTAGGACTATCTTAAGCCCGGCAGCGTATGCGGGAGCAGCGATCCCCGCACAGGCGCGATGCCCGTGATGTTCGATGTCGGCACGTTCAAGGCCCTGATCGTCCTCATCGCCGTTTACGGCGTGCTGCGGCTTGGCCGCGGCGGCCCGCTGCTGCCCGAGATCGAGACGGCGGTCGGTGGCCTGTTTAAGCCGCAGCCGCGCGGGTCGGGCCGGCAAGGAGGGCCGGCGGTGATCGCGCTCGCGGTGACCGTCATTGTGTTCGCCCTGCTGATGGCCAAATTCGGCGGCGGCCTAATTTCGAAGTGGCCATTCGACCAGTTCTGGCATCAGGCCATGGTCGACTACGACGCGCTTTGGCGAACGCCGTGGCTCAGCATTCCCGGCAATGCGCTCTACCAGTTCGATATGCGCCTGCCGGTGACGTCGCACCTGATGCCGGCGCTCGGACTGTCCGAGCTGTTTCCGCCGGCCTGGCGCGTCGCCGCAAGCTACGTGGTCCTCTTTGCCGGAATGATGTTGCTGTTCTGGTGCGTCGGCGCGACGCTCGGTCTGCGTCCGCTGCCGCGGGCCGTCTTCGCCGGACTGGTCGCGCTGATGGTGGTGGTGCCGGTCGGCATCGACAAGATCGTCTGGTTCTTTCCGGTCAATTTCTTCACGACGCAATCGCTGCTGGCGACCTGGTGGGGCGAGGCGCCGATGCTGGCGCTCGCCACGGTGCTGGCATTCTACTGGATCGGGGGCTGTGCCGGTCCGCTTCGCAATGCGCTGTGCGTCCTCGCCTTCGCCGCGGGTGCAGGGCTTGCGGTCTTCGCCTATCCGGCCGGCGCGGTGTATTTCGTGCCGATCGTGGGCGTCTATTGCGCCGTATTCCTGCTGACGTCGCGCTCGCGCGGCGAGGCGATCTGGAAGCTGGCGGCCGGCGGCGGCGTCACCCTGGCGATGCTGGCGCTGCAGGTGCCGCGCTTCTTCATAAACCTCTATGGCTACACCTTTGGCAGCTATTTCTTCGAACAGGTGCGCGCGCCGGCGGCGTCGCTGATCGGCGCGACCTTTATGATCGATGCGCGCGACTTCGACCTGCGCGCGGTCTTTGTGTTCTTTGTCTCGATCATGGCGGCCCTTGTTCTGGCCGGACGTGGACCCGCGCCGGTCCGCCGCTTTGCCATCGGCATTCTCGCCTGTGAGGCCGCGATCGTGGGGGCCGGTTTCGCCAATGCCTTGACGTTACGGGCGCCGCTGCTGTTCGCCTATGCCGAGACCGCGCATTCGGCGCTGTGGGGCTCGTTTTTCGTCCTCGTCGCGATGGCGATTGCAACATTGATCGACCGTCGGCTGGCCGGCGGGATGCCGGCCTTCGCCGCGCATCGCCGCATGATCTATGGCGGCGCGCTGGCGGCTGTGCTGATCCTGTTCGCCGCCTTCGGCCCGTCGCCGCCCGTCCTCGCTTATCCTCCCCAGACGGCGCCGGCGCTGGAGAAGCTGGCGCATGACCTTTCCATTGCACCCGGTACCGCGTTCCGCGGCAAGGTCGCGACGATTTATGCGCGCGAGGGCGCGACTTTGTTCGAGGCCAAGGCCTTCGCCTATCGCGACGCTTTCGGCAGCGATTTCTATTCGGACTTGCTGCCGCTCGGCATTCCGTCGCTGAACCAGAGCCAGCACTGGACGTCGCCGGTAACCTTCGCCTTCCTGCACCGCTTCTTTGCCGGGGAAGGCGACAGCTTCGAGAAGAACTTCTTCTGGCTCGACCGCTTCGACGGCAGGATCGCCCGGCTGCTCGGCGTCAGCGCCGTCGTCTCGGACCGCGAGATCGCCGGTGCCCGGCTCAACGATACACTGTCACGCGACGGCCGTACCCTGCGCATCTATCGGCTCGATGACGTCAATCTCGGCCAGTACTCGCCGACGCGGGTGATGCGCGTTGCCAGCGCCACCGACGCGGTCCGCATAATCGCCTCGGACGGCTTCGAGCCGAAGCGCGATGCGGTAGTCGAGGAAGCGATCGGCAGCGAACTTGTGCCGGCGCAGTCGGTTTCTGTCTCGTTCGAGCGGGGGCCCGTCCTGCGCATCCGCGCCGTGTCACCGGGACAAAGCCTTCTGGTGCTGCCTTTCGAGTTCAGCCATTGTCAGCATGTCGCCGGGAGCCAAGGCGCGCGGCTGATACCAGTCAATCTTCAGCAGCTCGGCCTCCTGTTCGACAGGACGGCTGATGTGTCGATCGAATACCGCTACGGCGTCTTCGACAGCGCCTGCCGCGGCGCCGATCTTGCCCGCGCCCGGGCGCTCGATCTCCACGCGATCGTGAAGACGCCTGCGCGCTAGGCCAGCGCCGCGCCCAGCTTCTTCGCCATCTCGGCGAGCGCTTCGGGCTTTTCCTTGTCGGCGGCCGGCGGCTTCATCGGCACGCCGGTCTTGCGCGGGATGACGTGGACATGCAGGTGGAACACCACCTGGCCGCCGGCGCTTTCGTTGAACTGCTGCACCGTGACGCCGTCGGCGCCGAGCGCACCCATGGCGGCCTGCGCCACCTTCTGCGCCACCTTGGCGACGTGGGCGAGGTCCTCGGCCGGGCAGTCGATGAGGTTGCGGGCCGGCGCCTTCGGCAGCACCAGGGTATGGCCGGGCGCGCGCGGCATGATGTCGAGGAACGCCAGCGCCCTGTCGTCCTCGTAGACTTTGTAGCAGGGCAGTTCGCCGCGCAGGATCTTGGCGAAGATGTTGTTCGGATCGTAGCTCGGCATCAGCAAATCCCCAGCGGTTGGCGTTATTCCTGTTCGGCCAAATCCTTGCGGAATGGCGCGGCCGCCGCAAGCTCTTCCGAGGCGGCTTCGACATAGGCGCGCTCGCGCTCGAGATAGTCGGCGATGGCCCGGCGCAGGCCCGGGTTCGAGATGTAATGCGCGGAGTAGGTGGTGTGCGGCAGGTAGCCCCGCGCCAGCTTGTGCTCGCCCTGGGCCCCGGCCTCCACCCAGCGCAGTCTGTGCCGGATGGCGTAGTCGATCGCCTGGTAGTAGCAGACCTCGAAATGAAGAAACGGGTGGTGCTCGATGGCGCCCCAGTTGCGGCCATAGAGCGTGTCGGCGCCGAGGAAGTTGATGGCCCCGGCGATCCAGCGTCCGGCGCGGCGGGCCATGATCAGGACGATGCGATCGGCCATCCGCTCGCCGATGAGCGAGAAGAATTCACGCGTCAGATAGGGGCTGCCCCATTTGCGCGAGCCGGTGTCCATGTAGAAGGCGAAGAACGCATCCCAGGCGTCCTCGGTCAGGTCCTTGCCAGTCAGCCATTCGATGTCGATGCCCGGGGCCAGCGCTTCCTTGCGCTCGCGGCGGATGGTCTTGCGCTTGCGCGAAGAGAGCGCGCCGAGGAAGTCCTCGAAGCTGGCGTAGCCGGAATTCTCGAAATGGAACTGCTGGTCGGTGCGCTGCAGGTAGCCGCGCTCGCCGAGCAGGCGCCACTCCGGCTCGGTGAGAAAGGTGACGTGGGCTGAGGACAGATCGTTGGCGTCGGTCAGTTTCGCCAGGGCTTCGGCGAGTGCGTCGCGGATGCCCGCGGCCTGCGGACCCGGCCGGGTAAGCAGGCGCGGGCCGGTCACCGGCGTGAAGGGGACCGAGACCTGGAGCTTGGGGTAGTAATCGCCACCGGCGCGTTCGAAGGCGTCGGCCCAGCCGTGGTCGAAGACATACTCACCCCGCGAGTGGCTCTTCACGTAGCAGGGCGCGGCGCCGGCCAGCCGCCCATCCGGCGTCTCGGCGATCAAGTAGCGGGGCTGCCAGCCGGTTCGGCCGCCAACGCAATGGGCCTGTTCAAGAGCGAGCAGGAAATTGTGTGAAACAAATGGGTTATCGAGAATTCCTCGTGTTGATAGTTCTGGGGATGGTTCATCCTCAGCTTTTACACGAAGTACCGGCTTATCCTCATCCGGTCTGTGGATAGCCGGCGGGTCGCCGGGACCTGTGGAAAGCTGCCTGTCCACAGCCTGTGAAGATGTGGATGAGCCACCCGGATCGCCCTTGGACTGGCCGGCGCAAGCGTCCCAATCGGCAGCGGAAATCTCCACCAGACTGGGTACCATGCGGATCCGGATATCGTGGTCGGCCATTGCGATCGGGTTTAGTTCTCAGAGGGCGGCTGTGGATGGCGGAGCCACCCCTGTGGATGGAAGGGCCGGAAACGGCCGGCGCGGCCTCACGGGCAGATGATAATCGCGTAGCCGGTCGGACCTTCCCAGGTCTCTTCGTTCACAGCATGGCAATTCGCCGGCAGCGGCCGGCAACCGGCCTTGGTGCAGACGATGTCGCCGGGCCGGTACTGCTCACGGCCGCCCGCCTGGGTGCGCTCGATCTTCGGCTTGGCGCGCGGCGCTTGGTCGGTCTGCGCGGCGGCGCCGAGGGGGAGCGCGACGCAGGCGGCGAGGAGGCAAGTCAGGCTGAGGCGGAGACGGGGCATGGCAATCCTTGAAGCGTCTTGGCCGGGGGCTCGCCGAATTGTTGGCCGGGAGGCCGGCGTGCTCAAGCATAACCACATTCCGCGCGCCGCGTTGAGGCGGTCTGCTCCGTTCCCGATCACGCTGCCGTCAGCGCGATCGGCCAAACGTCGGGCCTAGCGGCGCGCCCGGAGACTGGGCGCGCCACCGGCGTTGGCGTCGTCGCGATTTCAGCGACGCGAAGTGCGCCGCCCTACGGACAGGAGATGATCGCGTAACCCGGCTCGGTGCCGGCCTGTGGCGCGGCGTGACAGGACACCGGCACCGGCTTGCAGCCGGCGACGGTGCAGGCCACCGTGGTCGGGACTTCGGCATGGGCCCGCGCCGCGACATTGCGGGCATGGGAAGTCTTGCCTGATGCGGCGAAGGCGGAATGTGCGGGGAAGGCGACAGCCGCTGCCAATGCGAGGGCATACAAGGCGACGGCGTTAGCGCGGACAGCACGGCGATACACGTTTTGCATTTCACGTCTCATGTTTTGGAAAGTTGAACGCGCACCACGGTTCCGGCGTGATGCGGTCTTGCCCTTGCCGCAGAGATGGGCGCGCGCCGCATTTTCACCACGTCGAAATCGGTAGGGCTGATCCGCTAAATCAGCGGCAGACGACGGCGTCGAATCCGCTGGGCAATCCGTCCCAGCGATAGCCCGTCGTCGGGCGGCAATTGCGCGGAATTGGATGGCATCCGAACGCCGTGCACGCGATCTGACCGCCGCTCTGACGACGCACGCGATAATGCTTTACGGCTTTTTTCTTGGCATGCGCGGATCGTTGATGCGACGTTTGCGCTTGCGCAAAATCGGCCGGCGCGACCAAGGCAATTGTGGCGCCGAGCGCAACCGCTGCAAGGATGACCTGAGCCAAACGCATATCGCGACAACCCTTGCGTCCCGCCGCGGTTCCTCGCGATCGTCACAGGACCTTCGTGAAGCCATGTGACGCTGGATAGTTATGCGCGGAAGCCTTCGAAAATCATCTGATCGGCGTAACGTTGCGCCGTTGCGCGGTCTTCGGCGCTGCGTACGGTCCAGGTCAGGAGCGGCAGGCCGAACACATGCCGCGCCAGCCATGGCGCCGCTGCCGGCAGATTCTTCACCGAGTAGGCAATGAATTGTGGCTGCGTCGATGGCGCGTGCAGGAAGAAGGCGAGGTGCCGCTTCGTCGCGGGCGTTAGCCGGTCCCATTCGTGATGCGAATAGTGCCGCTCGGCGACGATGCCGCGGGTAAGGGATGGCGCCACGGTGCGCAGCGCCGCAATCGGCCCCGGATCGAACGACATCGCCGCCGCCGGCCCGCTATACTGCGAGAGCACCTCGGCGACCCGCCGGGTGAGGCGCAGGTCGCCATCGAAGCGGCTCTTGATCTCGATGACCAGCGGCACGCGGCCGCCGGCGAGGGCGCAGAGTTCGCCCAAGGTCATCATCCGGTCGACCGTTGCCTTGAACGGCACCGCCTTGAGCGCCGCCGCCGTCAGCGTGGCGAGCGGTGCGCCGCCTTCGGTCAGGCGGCCGAGCGCGTCGTCGTGGTGCACCATGGCTTCGCCATCGGCGCTGATCTGGACGTCGCACTCGATGCCGTAGTTGCCGGCGATCGCCGCGGCAAAAGCCGCGGCCGTGTTTTCGATGACGCCGGTCGCGGCGTCATGCAGGCCGCGATGCGCGATCGGTCGTGCGGTCAGCCAACCAAGATCATTTCTCTGGCGCATGATCTTGTCCGAAAATCGGTGCTCCTTTTCGGGATCATGCGCCGGTCAGGCGACCTCGAACAGGCCTTCGACCTCGACCGCGGCATTGGCCGGCAGCGCCGACACGCCAACGGTGGAGCGGGCGTGGCGGCCCTTGTCGCCGAACACTTCGACCATCAGGTCGGAGGCGCCGTTCATCACCTTGGGGCCGTCGGCATAGCCGGGCGCCGAATTGATGAAGCCGCCGAGCCGGACGACGCGCACGACCTTGTCGAGGTCGCCGACGGCGGCCTTGAGCTGGGCGATCAGGTTGATGCCGCAGGCCCGCGCCGCCTTCTGGCCGTCCTCGAGCGACACAGCGCCGCCGAGCTGGCCGGTGGCGACCAGCTTGCCGTCGCCGCCGAAACAGAGCTGGCCCGAAACGGTGATCAAATTTCCGCTGCGAACGGTTGCAACGTAATTGGCGATCGGCGCGGCCGGCGTCGGCAAGGTGATTCCCAGATCGTTCAGCTTCTTGTCGATGGCGCCAGCCATGAGGTCTTCCTTTCGCGCAGAGTACGGAATGAGCCGCAAAGTCTTGGCCGATTGGCCGCCTGGGCGCAAGGCGTGCCGGGCTTTCCACGGTGCGGCGGGCGGCAGCGGGACGCGCCTCGCATTTGCCCCTATCATCCCGTCAGATTGCGCCACATTCGCCGCCAGGGTCGATCATGAAAGCCACAGCCCACCACGTTGCCCTTCCATTGCTGGCCGTCCTCGCGATGGCGTCACTGGCGGGGCCGCTCGACCGGCCGGCCGGGGCCGCGCCGATCGCCGCGCCGGTGCCGACCGGGGAGGCGGCCAAGCCGGTTGTGCTGGCGTCGCACCGCGCGGTCTACGACCTGAAGCTGGCGCAATCGAGCGGGGCCCGCGGCGTCCAGGCTGTGCGCGGCCGTATCCTCTACGATTTCTCCGGCAGC
The DNA here is from genome assembly GCA_018240595.1 of Pseudomonadota bacterium. Lineage (GTDB taxonomy): Bacteria > Pseudomonadota > Alphaproteobacteria > Rhizobiales > Xanthobacteraceae > Pseudolabrys. Next base: position 21,048 of record JAFEFL010000028.1, read on the forward strand.
GCCTGCGAGGGCTATGAGCTGAACTTCCGGCAGGTGTCCGAGCTCGATTCCGGGGAGGGCAAAACGGTGCTGAGCGACCTGCGCTCGACGACCTGGGAAAACAACGACGCCAGCAAATTCCGCTTCAACTCGGAAAACCTTCTCAATGACAAGACGACCGAGACGGTCGACGGCAGCGCCGAGCGCGGTGCCTCGGCCGTCGCGGTCGATCTCAAGCAGCCGAAGAACAAGAAGTTCTCCGTGGCGGCCGATGTGGTGTTTCCGACCGAGCACATGCGCCGCATCATCGAGGCGGCACGGGCCGGCAAGACCATCCTTGAGTTTCCGGTCTATGACGGTTCGGAGTCCGGCGAGAAGCTCTACAACACGTTGACCGTGATCGGTCAGCCGATCGATCCGGTGAAGAGCCCGGTCACCGACGCCGGCGCCAAGATTCCGGAGCTCGCGGGCCTGGTGCGCTGGCCGGTGACCATCAGCTATTTCGACAAGAAGAGCGACGAGGCCGAGCGCACCGGCGAACAGACGCCGGTCTATTCCATCGCGTTCGAGCTTTACGAGAACGGTATCTCGCGAGCGCTGACGCTGTATTACAGCGACTTCTCCATCAAGGGCGAACTGACGTCGCTTGATATAAAGAAGGAGAAGGCGTGCAAGTGAGTCGTTCGCTCACTCCTCGTCGATCGCCAGGCCCTTTACCACGGCGGCCTTGCCGAATTTCTCGCGCAGTTTGTCGACCGCGTGCTCGGCGAGCGCGCCGCGCCGGTCGATCAGATCGGACAGGTCCTCGCCGATGGCGTCCTCGAGGCTGCTGACGCCGATGCCGATCAGGCGGTAGCGCGTCAGACCAACCTCGTTCTTCAGCATGTCGCGTCCGGCGGCGAAAATGCGGCCCGCCAGTTGCGTCGGCGCCGGCAGGGAGCGGGCGCGCGTTCGGATCTTGAAGTCGGCGCTCTTGAGCTTGAGCGTCACGGTCGAACCTGACAGATGTGATGCCTTGAGCCGCGACGACACCTTCTCGGTGAGCTCCCACAGCGTTTGCTCGAGGGGCCGGAAGTCGCTGATGTCGGTGTTGAAGGTCGTTTCCGACGACACGCTCTTGGTGTCACGCTCGGGATCGACCTTGCGGGTGTCGATGCCGCGCGCCAGTCGTGACAGACGCAAGCCTTCCTCGCCGTAGCGGCGCATCAGGTCGCGCTCATCGGCGCGTTGCAGGTCGGCGATGGTGCGAAAGCCGTCGCCGGCGAGCTTCGCCGCGCTGACGGCACCGACGCCATAGATGAAGCCGACCGGACGCGGCGCCAGGAAATCGGTGGCCTCGGCCGGGCTGATCACGGCGAAGCCGCGCGGCTTGTCGAGATCGGAGGCGATCTTGGCGAGAAACTTGTTGGCCGACAGGCCGATCGACACCGTGATGCCGATGTCGCGTTCGACGTCGCGGGCAAAACGCGCCAGCACCTTGGCTGCGCTCATGCCGTGCAGGCGCTCAGTGCCGGTGAGGTCGAGGAAGGCCTCGTCGATCGACAGCGGCTCGACCAAAGGCGTCAGCTCCAGCATCGCGGCTCGGACCTGACGGCCGACCGCGACGTATTTCTGCATGTTCGGCTTGATCACGGTGGCATGCGGGCAGCGGCTCATGGCCTCGAACATCGGCATCGCCGAGCGCACGCCATAGGTGCGCGCGATGTAGCAGCACGTCGAAACCACGCCGCGCTTGCCGCCGCCGACGATCAGCGGCTTGTCGGCGAGCGATGGATCGTCGCGCTTCTCGATCGTGGCGTAGAAAGCATCGCAGTCGATATGCGCGACCGTCAGCGTCGCGAGTTCCGCATGGCGCAGGAGCCGCGGCGAACCGCAGGCCTGACAGCGTTTCGCCGTCTCGGCCGTGTCGGTCAGGCAATCGCGGCAGAACGCGGTCACGGGATTTCGCGCTCCCAGGGCTGGCCGCCGAGCGCGGTGTGCGCGCGGAAAATGTCGTCCGGCGCGCAGGACGCGGCCGCGGTGAATTCACGCGCCATGGTCTCGTCGGAAGCAAGGTATGCGAGCACGCCGGCGAGGAAGTCGGGCGAGCCCGCGGCCTCGCGAATCCCACCCGGATCGAGCCCCGTGACGGAGAAGAAGCGGGTTAACCTTTCCGAATCTTCAGCGAGGAAGCTAAGCGCTTGAATTGCAAGCGCTTCTGCGGCCTCCGACGACATGCCACGGGCGCCTTTCATCGGTCGGGTTTGCCTTTCCGTAAGAAATCATCACTAACGTCACATGTGGATCATAGCCCACGGACGCGCCCATCGGATGGCGCGGCAAGAGCGGGCCTGGCGCTTCCTGGGGACAACGGGGCGGAACATGGCGAAGACCGTCCTGATCGTCGAGGACAACGAGCTGAATATGAAGCTCTTCCACGACCTTCTGGAGGCGCATGGCTACGACGTCGTCGGCACCCGCAGCGGCATCGACGCCCTCGATCTCGCCCGCCAGCACAGACCGGATCTGATCCTGATGGACATCCAGCTTCCGGAGGTCTCGGGACTCGAAGTCACCAAGTGGCTCAAGGACGATTCCGAGCTGAAAACCATTCCGGTCGTCGCCGTCACGGCTTTTGCGATGAAGGGCGACGAAGAGCGCATTCGCGAGGGGGGCTGCGAAGCCTACCTGTCCAAGCCGATTTCGGTCGGCAAGTTTATCGAGACGGTTCGTCACTTTCTCGGTCCGGCCTGACAGGCCAAGTATCATGGTGTTGCAATGACTGCCCGCGTTCTCGTCGTCGATGACATTCCAGCCAATGTGAAGCTGCTCGAAGCGCGGCTGTCGGCGGAATATTTCGACGTCGCCACCGCCTTCAGCGGCGCCGAGGCGCTGGCTTTGTGCGAGCGCGCCGAATGCGACATCGTGCTGCTCGACGTGATGATGCCGGATATGGACGGCTTCGAGGTCTGCCGCCGGCTCAAGTCGAATCCCGCCACTCACCATATCCCGGTGGTGATGGTCACGGCGCTCGATCAGCCGTCCGACCGCATCAAGGGACTGGAGGCGGGCGCCGACGACTTCCTCACCAAGCCGGTGAGCGACGTCGCCCTGATTTCGCGCGTGCGCTCGCTGACGCGCCTGAAGATGGTGACGGACGAGTTGCGCATGCGCGCGCTGACGTCACGGGAAATCGGCATTGAGAGCCCGGAGCGCGAGGCGGTGGCCGACACCGGCCGCAAGGGCCGCATTCTGATCATCGACGATCGCGCCTCGTCCTATGAGCGCATCGCGACCACGCTCGGCGCCGAGCATACCGTCGATGTGCAATCCGATCCGAAAGAGGCGCTTTTTCGCGCCGCCGAGGGCGATTACGAACTGCTGATCGTATCGCTCGGGCTCGCCGATTTCGACGGCCTGCGCCTGTGCAGCCAGGTGCGCTCACTGGAGCGCACGCGCAGCATCCCGATCCTCGCCATTGCCGAGCCGGACAACAACGCCAAGCTGGTGCGCGGGCTGGAAATCGGCGTCAACGACTACCTGATGCGGCCGATCGACAAGAATGAGATGCTGGCCCGCGTGCGCACCCAGATCAAGCGCAAGCGTTATACCGACCGGCTGCGTGACAATGTCGCGATGTCGATCGAGATGGCGATCACCGACGCGCTCACCGGACTGCACAATCGCCGCTACATGGAAACGCATTTGTCGGCGCTGACCGAGCAGGCGATGCAGCGCGGCAAGCCGCTCGCCGTGTTGATCCTCGACATCGACTTCTTCAAGGCGATCAACGACGGCCATGGCCACGACGCCGGCGACGACGTGCTGCGCGAATTCGCGGTACGCATCCGCAAATCGATCCGCAACATCGATCTCGCCTGCCGCTACGGCGGCGAGGAATTCGTCATCGTCATGCCGGAAACCGACCTTGCTGTGGCCGGCATGGTGGCCGAACGCATCCGCCGCAAGATCGCCTCCGAGCCCTTCGCCATCCAGCAGGGCGAGAAGCACCTCAACGTCACGCTGTCGATCGGCATCGCATCGTTGGGCGCGGCGGGCGACAACGCCGCCGCCATGCTCAAGCGCGCCGACCAGGCGCTCTATCGCGCCAAGCGCGACGGCCGCAACCGCGTCGTGCAGGAAGCGGCCTGAGGCCGGGCGTCTTCAAAACAATCCTGGACTGCCGCCGTCCGCCTCCGCGGATGATCGGACGCTCGTGACCGGAGCAGCCTCGCGAGTGCCGCTACAACGCTGGCAAGTTGCCATGCTTCGCTTCTCTGCAGCGCGCGAGTCGATCGGCGCCGCGGCGCGCCCCAAGCATTCGCGTACATGAGGCATGCAATTCGTTTGGTTTCGCTAATCGGTTCCGGAAGTTGAACCGATTGCTTCGTGCGAAGAAACGCCGCCTCGCGATTTTTATATCACATCAGAACTGATGCGCGATTGGAGTCGTGGCTTCGCATCAACATACATGACAGTTTGCTTTATCTGACGAATTAAGCGCGGCGTAACGCCGCGTTTGTATTTTACATGAACGTTCTTGGGAATTCTCAATAACACGCGCAACGCCGGGCCCTTGCGACCACGCGCTTGACGCACAACAAATCGAGGGAACGATGGCTTGGTTCGGAAAGCGGTCGGCTGGCAATCGCATGAAGCGCCGCGACGATATTCTCGCCGCCTTCGACAGGTCGCAGGCCATCATCGAATTCACGCCGCAGGGCATCATCGTCGATGCAAACCAGAACTTCCTCGATGCGCTCGGCTACACGATCGAAGAAATCCGCGGCCAGCACCACGCGATGTTCGTCGAGCCGGCGGAGCGCGACAGCGGAGAATATCGGGCGTTCTGGGACAAGCTCGGCCAGGGCCAGTTCGACGCCGGGCAATACAAGCGCGTCGGCAAGAACGGCAAGTCGGTCTGGATCCAGGCGAGCTACAACCCGCTGCTCGACAGCCGCGGCAAGGTGACGGGCGTCGTCAAGATCGCGACAGACATCACCGCAGCCAAGGAATCCGAGATCGCCAACGACACCGAATGGCGCGGCCAGCTCGAGGCGCTCGGCCGCTCGCAGGCCATGATCGAGTTCACGATCGACGGCGAGATCGTCACGGCGAACCAGAATTTTCTCGACGCCATGGGCTACTCGCTCGACGAGATCGTCGGCCAGCATCATTCGATGTTCGTCGATCCGGACTATCGCAAGAGCCGCGATTATTCGGCGTTCTGGCAGCGCCTCGGCCGCGGCGAATTCGACGCCGGGCAATATCGCCGCTTCGGCCGCGGCGGCCGCGAGATCTGGATCCAGGCGAGCTACAATCCGGTCTTCGACGCCGATGGCCGCCCCTGCAAGGTGGTCAAGTTCGCCACCGACATCACCGAGGCCAAGAAAGCCGAGCAAGCGATCGAGGTCGAGGTCAACGAGGTGATCAAGGCTGCCGTTGCCGGCGACCTGGCCAAGCGGGTCGCGGTCGAGGGCAAGCGCGGTTTCATGCTGAATCTGGCCACCGCCATCAACGAACTCCTGAACAAACTCGCGACCACCCTGGGTGAGATCGAGGTCGCCGCCGCGCAGAACGGCGGGCAAGTGGTGGCCAAGGCTGTCAAGGCCATGGCGCGGATCGAGGAATCCTCGCACAAGATTTCCGAGATCATCGTTGTCATCGACGAGATTGCGCGGCAGACCAACCTGTTGGCGCTCAATGCCGCGGTCGAGGCGGCGCGCGCCGGCGAATCCGGCCGCGGCTTCGCCGTCGTCGCCTCCGAAGTTCGGAACCTCGCCCAGCGCTCCGCCAATGCCGCGCGCGACATCAAGGAGCTGATCGGCCGCAGCAATGGCGAGGTGGCGGAGGGCGTCGATCTCGTCAACCGCAGCGGCACCGCGCTCGATGAAATCGTCGAGGCAATCCGCAAGCTCAATTCGGACGGAGCGGATACCCGTCCCGCGGCCAAGGTCGCTCCGGCCGCGAGGCCACTTCGGGCCGTGAGAGCGGCCTGAAAACCGCGCTACGGGCTGCGCAGGTAGTCGCGGAGCCGCTCCAGTTTGAACGGCGACAGATCGACGTGCCGCGTTTTGCCGAGCGCGAGCTGTTCGGCCAGCGCCTCGCCGACCGCGGCGGAATGCTTGAAGCCGTGACCGGAGCAGGGCGAGGCGAACAGCACGCGGTCGCTGCGCGGGTCGGTGTCGATGACGAAACGCGACCGATCGACCCTCGTATAGAGGCAGGTCGCGGTGCGCACGCAGCGCGGGCCGAGATCGGGCAGGAACGGCTCGATATAGGTTCGGTAGGTCCGTGCGGTTTCGTTGACCGGATCGACATTGCGATCGACGTGGTCGGCATCGGTGGCCGGGCCGCTTTCCTCGTGCGTCACCTTCAATCCGCTCTCGGGATCGCCCTCGAGCGGAAAGCCGTAGATGCTGCTGGCGACGCCGCCGCGCCGCGGCAACTGCCAGATGAAGACCGGGCAGTTCTCCGGCCGGAAGCGCTCAGGGTTGGATTTGATCTCGAACCAGTGCAGCACCTGCCGCGTCACCGTGAAGTGGCGCGACAATTCAGCGGCAACGAATTGCGGCAGCCAGGCGCCGGCGGCGATCAGCACGCGGTCGGCGGTGAAGCGCTGATTGTCGCCGGTCGCGACCTCGACGCCGGAGGCCGATGGCTCGATCTGCATCACCTGCGTATCGCGCATGAGCTGCGCGCCGGCCTGCGCCGCCAGATCCAGCGTCGCGGCGACGCAGCGCTCGACATAGAGCACGCCGGCTTCCTCATCGACGATCGCTTTGTCGCCCGGCTGCACCGCGAATTGCGGATAGCGCGCGCGGATGGCGGCGGCATCGTCGAAGGTGCGGGTGGGGATGTCGTAGCGTTTGGCGGCATTGGCGACATTGGCGAAGAAATCGTCGACGTCGTGCATCACCACGGCGTCGGCGCCCGAAATGGTGAGGCAGCCGTTGCGCAGGAACAAGGTTTGTCCGGTCAGCGCCTCGAATTCGCGCCACAGCGCATGCGAGCGCAGCGCGAGTTGCGAGTATTCGACGCCTTCGCCGATGGCCGAGCGGGTGATGCGGGTGTCGCCGTGCGAGGAGCCGTGGCTATGCGGCGGCGAGAAGCGGTCGATGCCGAGCACCTTGACGCCGGCGCGGGCGAGGTGACAGGTGGCGGCGCCGCCGACGGCGCCGAGCCCCACCACGATCACGTCGTATTTCGGCATTGCAGTCGTATTTCCCGAGCCGGCGCGCGCTCGTTACGGGCGGACGATGGTCCAGCCTTTTTCCGACAGTTCGATCAAGGTGACGACTCCGGCCGGCACGCGCTTGGCGTTCTCGACCAGCGGCGGCTCCTTGCCTTCCTTGCGGGTGATGCTGTCGAGCGTGTTCTCGCAGGCGTCGAAGGTGACGTTCGGCATACCCTGCTTGAACGACTTCAACCGGGTCGCGACCGGCGTGCGATCGGCCAGCAGCATGTTCAGCCCGGCATTGAAGGCGACGATGCGAATCTCGACCTCTTCGCCCTTGTCCGAGTAATAGCGCGACACGTTGGCGGCGACGTTGAGCACGGCGTTCATCTTTGCTTCGTCGCCGTCGCTGATCTGCAAGGCGAGGCGGTGGGGCTTGTCGCTGGCCGCGGCCGGCGCGGCTAGCGGCAGCGCGAAGGCGAGGGTGGCGAACAGGGCGGCGAAGGCACGGCGATCGATGGTCATGAAGAGTCTCCCGGGCCGCCAGTCTATCAGCTTGGCGGCGGCCGAAAAAGCAAATGCCCGGCGCTTGGGCCGGGCATTCGCGAAACCTTGGTTCGAAAACGCGGGCTTACTTGATCTTGCCTTCGCGATATTCGACGTGCTTCTTGGCGATCGGGTCGTACTTCTTCTTCACCAGCTTGTCGGTCTGGGTGCGCGAGTTCTTCTTGGTCACGTAGTAGTGACCGGTGTCGGCGCTCGACACGAGCTTGATCTTGAGGCTGACGGCCTTGGCCATGATTTAAGTCCTTGGAATCGGGATTTCGGGGGCCGCCGGACGGCCACGTGGCGCGGAAACTAGCCAGAACGGGCCGAATGTCAAGAAAAGCGGCCTGCGACGCCATTTGTGCCGCAATCGCGGGATTTCGTGCCCGAAAACAGGGTTTCGAGGGGTTCATGGCTCCGAGTCAGCAAATCAGCGCCTCAACGCGCGGCGTCCTGGCCATCGCCGGGGCCGCGCTGATGGCCGTGACATTGGCCGCCCCGACACGCGCCGCGGAACCCGAGGACTGGGTCGCGGAGAAGTGCGCGCGCTACAAGACGGCCTGGGAGCAGGGCCTGGCCCGCATGGGTACGCAGGGCCTGAGCGCCACGTTCCTTGAACGCCACGCCGCCTTCCTGGCCTCCGGCTGTACCGCCAAAGCCGATGTCTGCGCGCGGTCTGACCGCGAAATCGCGCTGGCCAATGCGATGATCATCATGGCGATGAATGCGGGTATGGCGAGCACGTTCCCGCCGTTCTACTGCCGCGACTGAAGCGGGCTACAGCAGATCGCGGTGAAACTGCTGGTCCTGCATGTAATAGAACGGCACCGGCAGGTCGTGGCTCATGCCGGCAGCGACTCGAGCCGCCAGTTCCTCGAGCACCACCGAGGTGATCGTCGGCATGTCGAACCGGGCGGCTTCCTCGACCGGCGCCCAGACCAGTTCGACCAGTTCGGAATCCGGGCCGACTACGCCCTCGATGCGGTGCACGATCGATGTGGCGTCGGCGGTGAAGAAGCGCGTGTCGAAGCGCTTCGGTCGCTTCGGCGGCGTGATGGCGCGGGCGATGAAGTGCAACTGCCCGAGGTCCGGCATGATTTTGGCCGTCGCGAATTCCGCCCAGATCTCGCCCGGCGTCTGCGGCGGCTCATTGGCCTGAACACCGAGCAGCAGACCGGTTTCCTCGGCCATCTCGCGCACTGCGGCGAGCGCGAGACCGCGCGCCAGTTCCGGCGAGGGGTTGGGGACGCGCTCCAAGAGCTTGCGCTGCGTATCGGGATGCAATTCGCTCACGGCCACCATGGCGCGGTCGTGCGCCTCGATGCGGCCGCCGGGAAACACGAACTTGCCGGGCATGAACTTGTGGCCGTGATGGCGACGGCCGAGCAGAACCTTGGGCTGTGGCCCGGCGCGGTCGATCAGCATGATGGTGGCGGCGTCGCGCGGCTCGGAATCCGGAAACGACTGGTCGCGCTCCATGGTGCTCATGCGGTGAAGGAGGCGGTCGCCGTCGGTGCTGTTCATTGCTTACTTCCGTTTGCCCTTGTTCTTGCGAACCTTGTGGCGGCTGTTCTTCTTGCCGAACTTGCGGCGGCGCTCTTCGCTGCGCTTCTTCTCGTCGTGCCCTTTGGCGGTATCGCTCTTGAAGGTCTGGTCCGCTTTGCGGCCGTAATCCTTGAACTTCGACTTCTTGCCGATGCCGCCGCGCGCGAAGCGCTCGCGCCCGGACGGCGGCGTGCCGCGGCGGCCGTGCGACAGGAGCTCGAAACGTAGCGCGCCGGCCACCGGTGCAGCCTCTACCAGTTTCACGGTGACGCTGTCACCCAGGCGAAAGCTCTCGCCGGTGCGGGTGCCGGTCAGCGCGTGGCCGGCCTCGTCGTAGCGGAAATACTCATCGCCAATGGTGCGCGCCGGCACGAAGCCGTCGGCGCCGGTCTCGGACAGTTTCACGAACAGGCCGGCGCGATGCACGCCGCCCACTTTGCCTTCGAAGGTGGCGCCGACGCGGTCGGCGAGGAAATGCGCGATTAGCCGGTCCTTGGTCTCGCGCTCGGCCAGCATGGCACGGCGCTCGGTCGCCGAGATTTCGGCGGCGATTTCGGCGAGTTCCGGCAAGCCGAAACTGCCGGGCAGGCCGTCGGGACCCAGGTGCAGCGCGCGGATCAGCGCGCGATGCACGATGAGGTCGGCGTAGCGGCGGATCGGCGAGGTGAAGTGCGCGTAGCGGCGCAGGTTGAGGCCGAAGTGGCCGTAATTCTCGGCGGAATATTCGGCCTGCGCCTGCGAGCGCAGCACCACTTCGTTGACCAGGGTCTCGCGGTCGCTGTCCTTGACGCGGCCGAGAATGAAATTGAAGTTCGAGGCGCGCAGCGCGCCGGCCTTGGCGATGTTGATGTCGAGGCTTTTGAGAAACTCGCGCAGCGCCTCGATCTTCTCCAGGCTCGGCTCGTCGTGCACGCGGTAAATCAGCGGCGTGCGCGCTTTCTCCAGCGTCTCCGCGGCGGCGACATTGGCGAGGATCATCATTTCCTCGATCAGCCGGTGCGCGTCGAGTCGTCCCGGCACGACGACGCGATCGACCATGCCGTCGGGCTTGAGCAGGATCTTGCGCTCGGGCGAATCTAGGTCGAGCGGTCCGCGCTCGGCGCGTTCGCGCTTGAGCGCGTCATAGGCGGCGTAGAGCGGCTTGAGGACCGGTTCGAGCAACGGGCCGGTCGTCTCGTCGGGGCGGCCGTCGATCGCCGCCTGCGCCTGCTCGTAGGCGAGCTTGGCGGCCGAGCGCATCAAGATGCGGTGGAACGCGTGCGAGCGCTTGCGGCCGTCGGCGCCGATCACCATGCGCACGGCGAGCGAGGCGCGGTCCTCGTTCGGCTTCAGCGAGCACAGGTCGTTGGAGATGCGCTCCGGCAGCATCGGCACGACGCGGTCGGGGAAGTACACCGAGTTGCCGCGCACCAGGGCTTCGCGATCGAGCGCCGAGCCGGGCGTGACGTAATGCGCGACGTCGGCGATGGCGACGGTGACGACGAAACCGCCGGGGTTCGACGGATCGTCGTCCGCCGCGGCGTGGACGGCGTCGTCGTGATCCTTGGCGTCGGCCGGATCGATGGTGATCAGCGGCAGCTTGCGCCAGTCCTCGCGGCCGGCGAGCGTTGCGGGCCGCGCCGCCTCGGCCTCGTTGAGGGTGTCGCGGCGGAAGACGTCCGGGATCGAATGCGTATGAATGGCGATCAGGCTGACCGCCTTTTCGCTCTTCAGCGAACCGAGCCGCTCGACGATGCGGCCGTTCGGCGGGCCGAAGCGCGAGGTGCGCTGCGCCTCGACGGCGACGAGGTCGCCATCCCGGGCGTCGCCGGTGGCGCCTTGCGGAATGTGCATCTCGCGGCCGAGCATCTTCTTGTCGACCGGCTCCAGCCGGCCGCCGCCGCGCGCGTCGGCGCGGAAGATGCCGAGCACGCGATGCTTGACCCGCTCGATGATCTTGATGACGCGGCCGCGGTAGCGGATGCCGTCTTCCGGCTCGACCTCGTCGACATGCAGCAGCACTTTATCGCCCAAACCGGTGGCTTCGCCCGGACGCGGCTTGCGCGGTGCGTGAATGCGGATGCGCGGCGCGGCGTCGTGCTCTTCCTCGTCCCATTCATCGGGCACGGCGATGAGTTCGCCGTCGCGGTCGCGCGAGACGATGTCGGCGAGCAGGGTGGAGGCGAGCGCGCCGGGATGGTGCAGCTTCTTGCCCTTGTGGCCGCCGCGGGCGACGACGCCTTCATCGGCGAGGTCGCGCAGCAAGCGCTTCAAGTCGGCGCGCAGGTCGTTCTTCAGACCGAAGGCGCGGGCGATTTCGCGGGTGCCGATCTTGCCGGGGTTGCCGGCAATGAAGTCGAGAATGGCGGCCTTGGAGGGGAGGGTATTGGGATCGTGTTTTGGTGTTTTCGTCAAAAGTCATGTCCGGCGCCGAAACGGCGCTACGGGATTAATGTAGTGATTTCGAGGGCGTTCCGCCACAGTTCAGCGTGTCATGCCCGGCCTTGAGCCGGGCATCCCGCTTAGGGACGCACAGTGCCGGCCTAAGCGGGATCACCGGGTCAAGCCCGGTGATGACAGATAAGAGGGCCGCGCGGGCGAAGCTTTACTCCGCCGCCGAGACCTTCTTGCTGGTCTTGCCGGCCGGCTTCTTCGGCGCGGCGGCCTTGGCGGGTTTGGCCGCCGGCTTCTTGCGGGCGGCGGGGGCTTTCGCCGGAGCCTTGGCCTTGATCGCAGGCTTGTCGTCGGCAGGTTCGGCCTTGGCAGCCTTGCCCTTTGCCGCCTTGGACTTCTTGGCGGCGCGCGGCGAGTTGCCGAGCGCTGCGGCGCGGGCGTCGAGCAGCACGACGGCTTCGTCGAGCGTGATCGTGTCCGGCGTCTTGTCGGCGGGCAGGGTGGCGTTGACGCCGTTGTTCGACACGTATGCGCCGAAGCGGCCGTTCTTGACCACGATCGGCCCGCCCTTGTCTGGATGCTCGCCGAGCGTCTTGCCCGGGGCCGGGCCGAAGCGACGGCCCTTCTTCGGGTTGGCGATCTTGTCAGCGATCAGATGCATCGCGCGGTTGAGGCCGATGGTGAGAACGTCGTCGCCTTCCTCGAGCGAGGCATAGGTCTTGTCGTGCTTGACGTAAGGCCCGAAGCGGCCGACGCCGGCCAGAATCGGCTGGCCGTCCTCCGGCGAGATGCCGACTTCGCGCGGCAGCGACAGCACGGCCAGCGCCTGTTCGAGCGTGACCTCATCGGCGGCGATGCCCTTCGGCAGCGAAGCGCGCTTGGGCTTCTGCGGCTCCGGCGCGTCCGGGTCCTTCTTCTCGCCCTTCTTGCGTTTCGGCGCCTTGATCTCTTCGCCGAGCTGCAAATAAGTGCCGAAGCGGCCGCCGCGCAAGGTGACGTCGAGACCGGTCTCCGGGTCCTGGCCGAGCACCTTGGTGGCCTGGGCGCTGGCGGCGCCCGGCGTCATCTGCCGCGTGTAATTGCACTCGGGATAATTCGAGCAGCCGATGAAGGCGCCGAAGCGGCCGACCTTCAGCGACAATTGGCCGTTGCCGCACTGCGGGCACTGGCGCACGGGGGCGCCGTCGGCGCGGGCCGGGAAGATGTGCGGCTCGAGGAGATCGTTGAGTGCGTCCAGCACCTGCGTGATGCGGATTTCCTTGATCTCGTTCACGGCGCCGATGAAGTCGGTCCAGAAATTCTCGAGAACCGTCTTCCAGTTGATCTCGTTGTTCGAGATCTTGTCGAGCTGCTCTTCAAGCGAGGCGGTGAAGTCGTACTCGACGTACTTATGGAAGAAGCTCTCGAGGAAGCCGACGACGACGCGACCCTTGTCCTCGGGGATTAGGCGCTTCTTGTCGATCCGCACATAGCCGCGGTCCTGCAGCACCTGCAGGATCGAGGCGTAGGTGGACGGCCGGCCGATGCCGAGCTCTTCCATGCGCTTGACCAGCGCGGCTTCGGAGAAGCGCGGCGGCGGCTCGGTGAAATGCTGCGAAGCGTCGATCGCCTGTTTCGCCAGCGTTTCCTTCTCGCTCATCGCCGGCAGGCGCTTTGACTCATCGTCGTCGGACGTGTCGTCCTGGCCTTCCTGATAAAGCGTCAGGAAGCCGTCGAACTTCACGACCTGGCCCGAGGCGCGCAATTCGGCAACGCGCGAGCCGTTCCTGGCCACGATGTCGACCGTGGTGCGCTCGAGTTCGGCGGATTCCATCTGCGAGGCGACGGCGCGGTTCCAGATCAGCTCGTAGAGCCGGGCCTGATCGCGATCGACGTATTTGGCGACTTCCTGCGGCGTGCGGCCGGCCGAAGTCGGGCGCACGGCTTCGTGCGCTTCCTGGGCGTTCTTCGACTTGTTCTGGTAGGTGCGGGGCGAGCCCGGCACATACTCCTTGCCGTAGTTCTTGCCGATCATCGAGCGGATGTCGGTGATCGCCTCCGGCGCCATGTCGATGCCGTCGGTACGCATATAGGTGATGAGGCCGACGGTCTCGCCGCCGATCTCGGTGCCTTCGTAGAGCCGCTGCGCCAGGCGCATGGTGATCGCCGGCGCGAAGCCGAGCTTGCGCGAGGCTTCCTGCTGCATGGTCGAGGTGGTGAAGGGCGGCGGCGGATTGCGCCGCGCCGGCTTCGCCTCGACCGAGGTCACCGTGAAGCTGGCGCCGTCGAGCATGTTCTTGAGGTCGGTCGCCTGCACGCCGGTGCCGATATCGAGGCGCTGCAGCTTGTTGCCGTCGGCGCCGACGAGGCGGGCGTCGAACTCATCGCCGCGCGGCGTCTTCAGCTTGGCGACGATCGACCAGTATTCACGAGCGACGAACTTCTCGATTTCCAGTTCGCGGTCGCAGACCAGGCGCAGCGCCACCGACTGCACGCGGCCGGCCGAGCGGGCGCCGGGCAGCTTGCGCCACAGCACGGGAGAAAGAGTGAAGCCGACAAGGTAATCGAGCGCCCGGCGGGCGAGATAGGCATCGACCAGCGCGGTGTCGATCTCGCGCGGCTTCTTCATCGCCTCGGTCACCGACTGCTTGGTGATGGCGTTGAAGACGACGCGTTCGACCTTCTGGCCCTTGAGGGCCTTCTTCTCGTTCAGCGCCTCGAGCACGTGCCAGGAGATGGCCTCGCCCTCGCGGTCAGGGTCGGTCGCCAGAATAAGAGTGTCGGCACCCTTGAGGGCGCGCGCAATGTCGTTGACCCGCTTCTGCGACTGCGGGTCGACCTCCCAAAGCATCTTGAAGCCGTGGTCCGGATCGACCGAGCCGTCCTTGGCCGGCAAGTCGCGGATATGGCCGAACGAGGCCAGGACTTCGAACCCCGAACCGAGATACTTGTTGATCGTCTTCGCCTTGGAAGGCGACTCGACAACGACAACTTTCATTTGAATCCAATGGGTTAAACGCCCGGACCCTAGCGGACAGGGCTTGAATCGTCCGTTAGCGTTGGCCGGAACATGGGGAAGACGGTCTTCCCTGTCAAATGGGGGGCCACCGCCCGGGCGGTAACGGGGGCGTCAAAACAGCTAATTCTGGCGCGAAAAAGGACATTTACCTGCCTACGCCCGAATACAACCATAAGATGTATTTTATTTAATTTTCTATTATTGATATTACTATTTGGCGCTTCCCGTGTAATTTCATCCGGCGCGCAACGCGAAACGGCCTGCCGGAAGGAAATCGATGCCTGAATCACGGTCTGAGCAGGGGAGCCAGGCGGCTGTCGCCCATTACGTGGCCAGCCTGTCGAGTGATCTGGCCTCGCTCGCGCGCCGCAGCGGTCTCGAAACGCTCGGGTACCTCCTCGAAATGGTCCGGCTCGAGGCCGAGACCCTGACCCGCCATAACGGCAACGGCAATGGCCGGCGGGGGTAGGGGCGCCAAAGCCGAGTCCAGGCTACCGTGCCGGCGTCACGCCCAGTTTTTCCAGCAGCGCGGTCGTCGGATTGCCGTCCAGCACCATGCCGTGTTTCTTCTGCTCGGCGCGAATGTAATCGCGGATATCGAAATCGATGTGCCCCTCGAAATCCCCGACCTTGTAGCCGAGCGTGGCGAGCTTCTTCTGCAGGGCGATGCGGGCATCGCGCGATAGCGGGTGGTCATCCTTCGGCCAAGCGGCGCGTATCGGGGGCCCGCCATGCAGCCGGTCGGCGAGATGGCCGACCGCGATCGCGTAGGCGTCGGAGTTGTTATACTCCTTCAGCACCAGGAAATTGCCGGTCACGATGAATGCCGGGCCCTTGGCGCCGCTCGGAAAGAACAGGACGGGCTGCATCGTCGTCTGCTCATCGCGAGGGAACGCCTTGCCGTCGGCGCGGCGCACGCCAAGTCTGGTCCATTCGGCGAAAGTGGCGCGGCTCCTCATGGTGTCGAAGCCGCTCGGCACCGTGACCTCGAAGCCCCAGGGCAGATCGCTGCGCCACTTCCAGGCGTGCAGATAGTTCGCCGTGGAGGCGAGCACGTCCGGCACGTTGTTCCACAGGTCGGCGCGACCATCGCCCGAAAAGTCGATGGCGTAATCGACGACGTTCGACGGCATGAACTGCGACTGACCCATGGCGCCGGCCCATGACGACACCATTTGCGGCCGGGGAAAGCCGTTTTTCTGCATGATGCCCATCGCGACGATGAGCTCGTTGCGGAAATAGGGGTGGCGATACTTGATGAAGGCCAGCGTCGCCAGCGAACGAAACACGTCCCATTTGTCCTTGGCCGCGCCGTAGTCGGTTTCCATGCCCCACAGCGACACCAGGATCCAGCGCTCGACGGCGAACTTCTTTTCCACCGCGACCAACGTCTTCGACCATTCCGCGACCTTGGCTTCGCCGCGCTTGATGCGGCCCGGCGAGGCGAGCGCATTGATGTAATCGCCGACCGGCTTGCCGTATTCCGGCTGGCGCCGCGTGGCGGCGATGACGCGCGGGTCCGGTGTGACGCCGGCCATTGCGGCGTCGAAGGTGGCGCGGGTGATGCCTTTGGCTTGGGCGTCCGGCCACAAGTCCTTGACGAAAGTGGCGAAGGACTGCTCCTCCACACGTTGCGCGAGGGCAAGCGGCGCGGCCGTCATCGCCAGGAACGCGATCAGCAGGACGCGGATGAGCGGCACGATTTGATCCGGGGTTCGATTCGAACGTTTGTATTCTACACCAGCGACACCAGCGCGCCGCCGTGGCGTTCCAGCCGTCCCGCCAGTTCAAGCTCAAGCAATACTGTGCGGACGATGGCCGGTGACGTGCCGGACAACCGTACCAGGTCGTCGATCGAAATCGGCGACGGGCCGAGCAGGCCGACGATGCGGCCGCGCTCGTCCTCGGCCGGCTCGTGGTCGGGCGGCAGCGGCTCGTCGTGCGCGGGCTCCTCGATCGGTTCGATGCCGCGGCCGAGGATCGGCTCGATGGCGGCGATGACGTCGGCGGCTTCGGTGACCAACGTCGCGCCCTGCTTGAGGAGGCCGTTGGTGCCCTCGGCGCGCGGATCGAGGGGCGAGCCCGGCACGGCGAAGACCTCGCGGCCCTGCTCTCCAGCCATGCGCGCTGTGATCAGCGAGCCGGAACGCTTGGCCGCTTCGACGATGACGACGCCGACACTGAGCCCCGAGATCAGCCGATTGCGGCGGGGGAAATCATGGGCGCGCGGCTCGTGCGTGAGCGGCATCTCCGACACCGCGGCGCCGTGGCCGAGCAAATCCTCGAGCATGGGTATGTGCTCGGCGGGATAAATATGCGCGTGGCCGCCGGCCAGTACGGCGACTGTGCCGGTGCCCTTCGAGGCGCGATGTGCGGCAGCATCGATGCCGCGCGCCAGGCCGGAGACGATCCCGTAGCCGGCCTCACCGAGATCGCGGGCAAGGGTTGCGGCGAATTTCAAGCCGACGGCCGAGGCATTGCGCGAGCCAACGATGGCGATCAGCGGCCGCGACAGCGCGGTAATGTCGCCGCGCACAGCGATGAGTGGCGGTGCGTCGTCGATGGTCTGCAACCGCGGCGGATAATCCGGTTCGCCGAGCGCGATGAGGTCGATGCCTCGCGCGCGAGACGCATCGATCTCGGCTTGCGCATTCTCCTCAGAGCAGATCGTGGTGCGCGCCGCCCCGCCGCGGCGCGCGAGGCCTGGCAAAGCGGCGAGCGCCCCTTTGGCACCGCCATAAGCGTTTACAAGGTCGCGGAACGTGCGTGGCCCGACATTGTCGCTGCGGATCAGCCGCAACCAGTCGAGCCGCTGCTCGTCAGTGAGTTTTGTTGTGGACGCCACAGTGCCCCCGGAAGCCCCCATCGCCAGCATCGCGCAGGGGAAACGGGGCTACAACCTATAATTTAGGGCAGGTTGTAGTATCGAATGGCTACGGGCAAAGCTGCGGTGCCTCCAGGCGGCGCACCGCCTCGGCATAACGCGCGGGCGTCAGCTCATTGAGCGCGTCCGGTTGCAGAAGGTCCGCTGCGAGCGGGACGTCGAAGGCGATATTCCTCAGCGCCATCACGCTGCAGAAGTGGCCGTTGTCGCGCTCGACGCGCAAGCGTGTCGGGCTGAAAATGTCGCCGAAGCGCGTCGAGGCGTCCACCGACCACCGCTTGCGGACCATATCGCCGTCACGTTCGACATAATCGAGCAGGGCGCCGGACTGCGGCTCGAAGCCGAGCGAAATCTCATAATTCTCGCCGTCGCCATGTCGGAGGACGTGATAGCGGCCATCGCTCGCAGGTCCGCACAGGGCATCGGCGTCGCCGGGCCTGGCATAGGGCACCCAGAAGCACAGATCCTCGTAGGTGAAATCGGTGCCGAGCACGCGCTGGCTTGCGCGTTCCGGGTCGACCGCGATCGGCTGCTTCGCGGTGCTGAGCTTGATGTGGATCTGCGTCGGCGCCAGGTCGTCACGGCGTTCGACCATCAGAACCGCCGTGCCGGCGAGACCGCGCGGCTCCGACAGGTGCAGCAGCGAGCGGATTTCGTCGCCCTGCAGCCGCCAGAGGTGGTCGATGACATAGCTCGAGATCGGGGCGCCGCCGGTGAAGACGTCGATGCTGACGCGGCGGATGCCCGTGGCGCCGATGGCGCGGTGACAATGCCGTGACCACGCCGCGATCCAGTCGTGCCCTGGGCGGTCGATCGACGCCATCGTCATGGGACGCTCCATCTCCATCCTTCGGAAGCGTAGTCCGCATTTTTAAACATCTGCCGGAAATATACATGTCGGTTCTCGTGGCGCCCGCAGTGAGTTCGGCGCGAGAAGGGAGGCGGCGCATTGCGCGCCCGCGCCGCACCGGACGCGCCATGCGGGCCAGCGCGGCTGGTTTCGCCACGATCGTGCTGGCCGCGCTCGCGATGTCGCTGCGCCGGTGGCGGCGTCTGCGGCGCGTCAAAACGATGCTGGGCCGCTTGTGCGTAGTCTCGGTCGAAGGCGGCGGCGGCGCCCTCATCAAGCTGGCACAGGTGCTCGGCACCCGCGAAGACCTGTTCGATGCCGCGTTCCTCAGGCCCTTTGCCGCCGTACACGACCGCGTGCCGCCGGTGGCCTTCGACGTGCTGACGGCGGCGCTGCCTGCCGCCGTGACCGCCGATCTGTCGGCGCGACTGGGGAAAGTGCCGGCGATGCCTTTTGCCGGCGGCTCGGTGGCGCAGGTGTTCCGTGCCGACGGCGTCGTCGCCGGTCCGCCACTCGCCATCAAAATCGTCGATCCGAATAAGCGCCGCGAAACCATCGCCGACATCCTGGTGATGCGGCGCATGCTGCGGCTGATCCAGAAGCTCGGGCCCTTGCGCCGCATTCCGCTGGCCGAGGCCTTTCATCTGATGTCGAGGCAGGTCGCGCTGCAATTCGACATGTGCCGCGAGGCGCGGTTTCACCAGCGCTGCCATGACGTCTTCCGCGACCGCAACGACGTGCGCTGTCCGCGGCTCGTCCTCTCCGGGCAGAAGTACTGGCTCGGCATGGAGTACCTGGCCGGCGTGCACCGCATCGACGCCGAACCGGATTCCGACCGGCGCGCGCGCTGCGTCATGACCGCGACGCGCGTGCTGTTCGAGATGATCTTTCGTCACGGCGTCGTGCACGGCGACTTCCATCCCGGCAATATCCTGATGGATGGCGCGGGCCGCCTCGTCATTCTCGACTTCGGTCTCGCCTTCTGTCTGAACCAGCGCGAACGGCGCAATCTGGCGCGGTTTTTCCTGGCGATCGCGACCAACAATGCGGATCTGGCGGCCGACGTCATGATCGAGACGGCGCGCGTCGTGCCGCCCGATCTCGATGCTGCGAGCCTGCGCCAGGCAGCCGCGGTGTTTCTCGAACGGGTGTCGGGACGCAGCGCCGGCGAATTCGCGCTGGCGGGCTTTACCCAGGAGCTGTTTCTGGTCCAGAGCCGCCACGGCATTGTCTCGACCACGGAATTCGCGCTGCCGATGCTGGCGCTGCTCACGCTCGAAGGCAGCGTCAAGCGCTGGTGTCCGTCGCTGGACTTCCAGCGCGAGGCGCTGCCCTATGTCGTCGAGGCGCTGTGACGGAGCGGAACGAGGCGGGCGGCGTCGGAGCGGCCGCAGCCCTTCCCACGGGCGCCGCTACTGCTGCACCAGCGCCTTCTGCACCATCAGATCGCGCCAGGCGACCACGGCCTTGTGCAGCGTGCCGACGGCACGCTTGCTCTGCGCGTCGACCAGTTTCACTGGTGCAATGCTCGTGGTCTTTTCATCGCCGATCGGCGGCACGGTGTCGACCGTGGACTGCAACTGCACCGGCTCGGCCGAATGCAGCAGCAGACCGTGCTGCGGCATCGCCACACGCATGGCGATCGATGCTGCGCACTTGCCGGCCGTCACCACGCCGAATGACGGCACCGAACGGTCGAGTGTGACACGGACCGGTCCGAACACCTTGCTCTCGCCGGTCAGGCTGAGATTGGTGAACTGCGCGGCCACGGTGGCGCTCTCCCAATCGGCGGCGCTTTTGCCGTGGCCGACGAGCGGCACGGTACGATGCGCTTCAAGTTCGCCCTTCAGCAGCACGGTGTCCTTGCCGACACCATCCACCTCGTAGGTTTCGTTGATCGTGATTTCGACGACATCGACGCCGGCTGGCGGCAGCGTGTGCCGCTTCACTTGGATTGCGGGCATGAATCTCTCCTGGGTTCGACGACGGGTTCGAGGTCCGACCCTCGAGTTTCGCGTGATCAGGCTAGCGCAGCGGGTGCCGGCGCTCTTCTTTCAGATTGCCAATTTGACAGAGGTTGAACTGCCGTGGCGCGATGCACAGCCGCACCGCTGCATCACGGCAAGATCACGAAGCGATGGCTGTGGGGCTACTTCTTCCCGATCTTGCCTTCGGTGCCGTTCAGCAGGCGCTGAATATTGGCGCGGTGCATGATCCAGAGAAGGATGCCGAGCAGGAAGAACAACGCCGCAGGACCGGGGTCGCCGAGGCCGAGCAGGGCGATCGGCGTCAGCGCCGAGGCGACGAGCGCCGACAGCGACGAGTAGCGCGACAGGAAGGCGACGACGAGCCAGATGCCGCAGAAGACCAGCGCGCCCGGCCAGGCGAGCCCGATCAGGAGGCCGATATAGGTGGCGACACCCTTGCCGCCCTTGAAGCCGAGCCAAACCGGGAAGAGATGGCCGAGAAAGGCGCCTAATCCGGCGACCAGCGCCGTTTCATGACCGGCGGCGTGCTGCGCGGCGAGTACGGCGAGTGTGCCCTTGAGCGCGTCGCACAACAGCGTCGCCGCCGCGAGACCCTTGCGGCCGGTGCGCAGCACATTGGTGGCGCCGATATTGCCCGAGCCGATCGAACGCAGGTCCTCGGTGCCGGCCAGCCTGGTAAAGATCAGGCCGAACGGGATCGAGCCGAGCAGATAGCCGCACAGCAGAGCGAGAAGGAGGCTGAGCGGTCCGCTCATAGGGATTCATAAATGGTGCGGCCGGTAACGATGGTGCGCACCACACGCCCGGTCATGCGCGCTTCGTCGAACGGTGTGTTCTTACACTTGGACTTCAGTTCGTCGGGATTGACGATCCACGGCACATCCGGATCGATGACAATGACGTCGGCCGGCGCGCCGGCGCGCAAGGTGCCGCCGGGAAGGCCGAGCAATTCGGCCGGCCGCGTCGACATCGCGCGCAGCAAGACCGGCAGCGTGACGTCGCCGGAATGCACCAGCCGCAAGCCGGCCGACAGCATGGTCTCGAGTCCGATGGCGCCGGCGGCGGCTTCGGCGAAAGGCAGGCGCTTGGTCTCGACGTCCTGCGGATTGTGGTCCGACATGATGACGTCGATCAGCCCGTCATTGAGCGCGGCGACCAGCGCGTTGCGGTCGTCCTCGGCGCGCAGCGGCGGCTTAACCTTGAGGAAGGTGCGGTACGAGCCGATGTCGTTCTCGTTGAGCGTCAGATGATTGATCGAAGCCGCGGCGGTGACGTCGAGGCCGGAATCCTTGGCCTGGCGCAGCACCGCCAGCGAGCCAGCGCAAGTGATCGAGGCAGCGTGGTAACGGCCCTTGGTCAGCGCGACGAGACGCATGTCGCGCTCGAGCATGATGGTCTCGGCCGCGGGCGGGATGCCAAGCAGGCCGAGGCGGGCGGCGTACTCGCCTTCGTTCATGACGCCGTCGCCGTTGAGATCCGGGTCCTCGGTGTGGTGCACGATCAGCGCGTCGAAGTCGCGGGCGTAAGTCAGCGCGCGGCGCATCACCTGGGCGTTGGTGACGCTCTTGGTGCCGTCGGTGAAGGCGACGGCACCGGCGGCCTTGAGCAGGCCGAGCTCGGTCATCTCGTGGCCTTCGAGTCGCTTGGTCAGCGCCGCCATCGGCGCGACGTGAACGATGGCGGTGTCCCGGGCGCGGCGCAGTACGAAATCGACCGTGGCCGGGTCGTCGATGGCCGGCGAGGTGTCCGGCTGGCAAACGATGGTGGTAACGCCGCCGGCGGCGGCGGCCTGGCTCGCCGAAGCGAAGGTTTCGCGATAGGTGGCGCCCGGTTCGCCGATGAAGGCGCGCATATCGACGAGGCCGGGCGCGATCACCTTGTCGCGGCAGTCGATGACCTCGGTGCCTTCCGGCACGCCGGCGGCGCCGATGCCTTTCTTGGCCTCGCGGATGATGCCGTCGGCGATCAGCAAGTCGCCGATGATGTCGAGATCGCGCGACGGATCGATGATCCGCGCGTTGGCGAGCAGAACGGGGCGCGCCTCACGCATTCGGCAAATTCCTCGACAGTGCTTCGAGCACCGCCATGCGGATGGCGACGCCCATTTCGACCTGCTCGCGGATCAGCGACTGTGCGCCGTCGGCGACAATGGAGTCGATCTCGACGCCGCGGTTCATCGGGCCGGGGTGCATCACCAGCGCGTCCTTTTTGGCGTAGGACAGCTTCTTCTGGTCGAGCCCCCAATAGTTGAAATATTCGGACACCGACGGCACGAAGGAACCGTTCATGCGTTCGCGCTGCAGGCGGAGCATCATGACGATGTCGGCGTCGGCCAGACCCTCGCGCATGTCGCGCGCAACTTCGACGCCCATGCGCTCGATGCCGGGCGGCAGCAGCGTCGAGGGTGCGACGACGCGGACCCGCGCGCCCATGGCGTTGAGTAGGATGATGTTCGAGCGCGCGACGCGCGAATGCAGGATGTCGCCGCAGATGACGACCAGCAGGCCTTCGATGCGGCCCTTGTTGCGGCGGATGGTGAGGGCGTCGAGCAGCGCCTGGGTAGGATGTTCGTGCGTGCCGTCGCCGGCATTGATCACCGAACAGTCCAGCTTCGAAGCGAGCAGTTCCACCGCGCCGGACGCGTGGTGCCGCACCACCAGAATGTCGGGGTGCATGGCGTTGAGTGTCATCGCGGTGTCGATCAGCGTCTCGCCCTTGTTCATCGAGGACGAAGAGGCCGACATGTTCATGACGTCGGCGCCGAGCCGCTTGCCGGCGAGTTCGAACGAGGCCTGAGTGCGCGTCGAGTTCTCGAAGAACATGTTGACCTGCGTGCGTCCGCGCAGCGAGGCCTTCTTCTTGTCGATCTGACGGTTGAGGGCGACGAATTCCTCGCCGAGGTCCAGCAGCCCGGTGATTTCGGTGGCCGAAAGGCCTTCGATCCCCAGCAAATGACGACGGCTGAGGACGAATGAGGATTTCGGCGTGCTGGTCATTAAAGGCAGTTCTATAGGCGCGCGGCCCGGCCCCGGCAAGGCCGGTTCCCGCTCGTCCACAGGGCTGCTCACGGCGTCGTTAACGCACTTTGGCGGAACTGGCGCGATGCCTCGCGAATTGACCGTGCGAATGCCCGACAGGCGGGCGATGGAGGCATCAATGCGGAATTTTGGCAAGATTGCGATTGCGGCGGCCTTGTTGGGGGCCACGGCTCTGGCTGCGGCGACCCCGAGTGAAGCGCGTGACGGCCGCAACACAGCGGCGGCGATCGGCTTCGGCGCCGGCGCGCTCGTCGGCGCGGCGGCCGCGTCTTCGGCTAACAACAACTACTATTACGGTTCGGGCTACTACGAGCCTGGCTATGCCTACGAGCCGGGCTACGCGTATGAGCCGGCTTATGCCGATGACTATGCCTACGAACCGGCTCCGGTCTACACCGCGCCGCGCTACCGCTACCGTGTCGGCAATACCTACGACCGGACCTGCGGCGGCAACCCGGGCAAGTCGAACTACGTGCCTTGCGGCAACAACTAAGCAGTACGGCGTGTGACGGTGAAGAGGGTGGGTCCGAAAAGACCCGCCCTTTTCGTCATGAACGGGCGAGTATGGCAAGGCGGTCGAGCGCGCCCTGCAGGATGAACATCGCCGCGTGCTGATCGATGACTTCGGCGCGGCGCTCGCGGCGCATGTCGGCGGCGATGAGATCGCGCTCGACCGCGGCGGTGGACAGCCGCTCGTCCCAGAGGGCGATCGGCAATTCCGACAGCTTGGAAAAATTGCGGGCGAAGGCGCGTGTCGATTGCGCGCGCGGTCCCTCCGAGCCGTCCATGTTGATCGGCAGGCCGAGGACGAAGCCTGTCGCCTTGCGTTCGGCGGCGAGCGCGATGACGCGCTGGGCATCGGCGGTGAATTGCTTGCGCGCGACGGTTTCCACGGCCGTGGCGAGCTTGCGGTCGGGGTCGCTCACGGCGACGCCGATCGTCTTGGTGCCGAGGTCGAGGCCGATCAACGCGCCGCGCGCGCCGAAATGCGGCGCGGCTTCCACCAGCGGGAGGACGAGAGCAGGCATGACGGCAGCCGTAGCACGCGCGCGAACGGGGCGGCAACGCTGCCACCGCCGGCGCCGACATAGGCGCTTGGTCTGGCGCGCCGATAATGCGAAACTATCGCAGGAGTCGAACGGGGGAAGGGACGATGGTGTTCGCACAAGGGCCGCTGCGCCTGCTCACGGCGTTTGGCATGGTGGTTCTGCCGGTGGCCGTAATGGCCCAGACCTTCGAAGCACCGCCGTCCTTTAACGCAGCGCAGATCAAGGGGATCGACCGCGTCGGCGACAATTACACGGTCCGTTCGCCGGTGCGCAGCGACGGGCTGATGCGCCTTTACGATATCGAGACGCCCTATGGCGAGGTCGCTGCGCAGGGCGACGCCATGGCGCATATGCGGCTCAACGAGCTCAAGGCGCTGGCCCTCCTGGAGAAGGTTGCCGGCTCCGAAACTTTCGCCAAATCGCTGGTCAATGCCGGGCTCAATCCGATCAAATACACTGGGCGCCTGATCACCAATCCGATCGGCACCATCAAGGGCACGTTGTCGGGCATCGGCAGCATGTTCGATCGCATCGGCTCCGGTCTCAACAACGCCGGCAAGACGCAAGACAGCGCGATCGGCAGCCTGATCGGCGTCACGAGCGAGCGCCGTACGCTTGCGGCGACTTATGGCGTCGATCCGTACACCGATTTCCCGCCGCTCGATGCCAAGCTCAAGCAACTGTCCGAAGCCGCGGCGCTCGGCGGGCTCGCCGTGACCGGAGCGCTGATCGCGGTGCCGGGCGCGGCCGGCATCGTTGCCACCAATCTGTCGACCGCCAACAAGCTCAACAACATGTCGATCGAGGATCTGGCGCGGCAATACAGCGCGGCGCAGATCCTCGATCTCAACCGCAAGAAGCTCACCGAGATGGGCGTCTCGGCGGAACTGACCGAGAGCCTGCTCGCCAACCGCAACTACACGCCGATCGATATGGCGGCGATGGTCGCGGCCATCGACAACATGAAGACGGTGCGCGGCCGCGCGGTGTTCTTCGACGCGGCGGCGGCCGCCGACGAGCGCTCCAACGCCTATTTCATGCGCCGCCAGGCCGAGTTGCTGGCGGCCGAATACCGGCGGCACGGCAACTTCGAACACATCGTTACGCTCGGCGGCCTGCCGTTCCTCGTCGCCAAGGACGGCCGCTTCGTGACGGTGGCGCCGATCGACGCGCTGTCCTGGACGCAACAGAGCGCGGCGCGGTTCGAAGCTTTCACCAAGGCGCGCAGTCAACTGGTGGCGAAGTCGACCGGCGAGATCCGCATCACCGGGCAGGCGACACCGCTCGCCAGGAAGCAGCTCAAGACCCTGGGCTGGACCGTGGTGGAGAACCAGCGGGGCTGACTGGCGGCCGAACGGCTGTGAGGGCGGCGGTTGCCGCCAATTCGGCGGCTCTGCTATACGCGGGCGGTGCCGCTTCGGCGGCGCCGCGCCCCCGAACCGCCCCGAACCGCCAGAAAAAGCGTAGCGATTTCAATGTCCGTTGATGCCGCCACCGTCCGCCGTATCGCCCGTCTCGCCCGCATTGCGGTCAAGGATGACGAGGTCGAGCATCTTCAAGGCGAACTCAACGCCATCCTGGCTTTCGTCGAGCAGCTCGGCGAGGTGAATGTCGAGGGCGTCGAGCCGATGACCTCGGTAACGCCGATGGCGATGAAGAGCCGGACGGACGCCGTCACCGACGGTAACGATCCGGACGCGGTGCTGTCGAACGCGCCGCAGAGCGAAGACGGATTTTACCTCGTGCCGAAGGTGATCGAGTAGATGTGCCTGGCCTGCGAGCAGAGCGACATGGAGATGCGCTGGGAGATGATCAACATCATCTCGCTGGGCAAGCTGCCGGACGGCCACACCGCCGACGACCTGCGCGCCATGGGATTGCCGGTGCCCGGCGAGCTTTTTCGCGAGACGCAAGCCGACGGCAGCATCCTCATTCGCCAGCGCTCGCCGCAAGAAATCGCGGCGCTGAACAACAAGTCCTTTGAGTGCGACAGCCCGAAATGACCGAACTGACCACCTTGACGCTCGCCGAGGCGCGCGACCGCCTGCGCAAGAAAGACCTGAGCTCGGCCGAGCTCACGGCCGCGCATCTGGCCGCGATGGAGAAGGCGCGGGCGCTGAACGCCTTCGTGCTCGAGACGCCGGAGCAGGCGGCCGCGATGGCGAAGGCGTCCGACGCGCGCATCGCCAGGGGCGACGCGGGCCCGCTCGAAGGCATTCCGCTGGCGATCAAGGATCTGTTTTGCACCAAGGGCGTGCGCACCACGGCCTGCTCGCACATCCTCGACAATTTCGTGCCGACCTATGAATCGACGGTGACGTCGCAGCTCTGGCGCGACGGCGCGGTGATGCTCGGCAAGACCAACAATGACGAGTTCGCCATGGGCTCGTCCAACGAGACCTCGTATTTCGGCCCGGTGCAATCGCCGTGGCGGCGCGAAGGCTCGAACACGCCGCTGGTGCCGGGCGGTTCATCGGGCGGTTCGGCCGCCGCGGTCGCCGCGCAGCTTTGTCTCGGCGCCACCGCCACCGACACCGGTGGCTCGATCCGCCAGCCGGCGGCCTTCACCGGCACCGTCGGCATCAAGCCGACCTATGGCCGCTGCTCGCGCTGGGGCATCGTGGCGTTTGCCTCCTCGCTCGATCAGGCGGGACCGATGGCCAAGACGGTGCGCGATGCCGCCATCATGCTGCGCTCGATGGCCGGGCCCGATGCGAAGGACACGACCTGCGTCGATCTGCCGGTGCCGGATTACGAAGCCGCGGTCGGCCGCTCGGTGAAGGGCCTGCGCATCGGCATCCCGAATGAGTACCGGTTAGAGGGCATGCCGGCCGAGATCGAGAAGATCTGGCAACAGGGCTGCGCGTGGCTCAAAAGCGCCGGCGCCGAGCTGGTCGACGTGTCGCTGCCGCACACCAAATACGCGCTGCCGGCTTATTACATCGTCGCGCCGGCGGAGGCCTCGTCGAACCTCGCGCGCTATGACGGTGTGCGCTACGGCCTGCGCGTTCCCGGCAAAGACATCACCGACATGTACGAGCAGACGCGCGCCGAAGGCTTCGGCGGCGAGGTGCGCCGCCGCGTCATGATCGGCACTTACGTGCTGTCGGCCGGCTATTACGACGCCTATTACCTGCGGGCGCAGAAAGTGCGCACGCTGATCAAGCGCGACTTCGAACAGTGCTTCGCGCAAGGCGTCCACGCCATGCTGACGCCGGCGACGCCGTCGGCTTCGTTCGGCATCGGCGAGAAGGGCGGCGCCGATCCGGTCGAGATGTATCTCAACGACGTCTTCACGGTGACGGTGAACATGGCCGGCCTGCCGGGCATTGCCGTGCCCGCCGGCGCCGACGCGCAGGGCCTGCCGCTCGGCCTGCAACTGATCGGCCGTCCGTTCGATGAAGAGACGCTGTTCGCGCTCGGCGAGGTGATCGAGCAGGCGGCGGGCCGTTTCGTCGCGCAACCGTGGTGGTAAACGCTGGCGCCGGCGCCCTTGGCGGCGCCCGCCATGTTAACCTAAGCTCGAATTCAGCATGCGATTGCGGCCGCGGCGGCTTCACGCTGCAACCGCGACGCGGTAACTGCGCGTCGGCCACACTTGTAGCGGGGGCTGCTGCAATGACAGAAGCGACGCGTGCTGCCATCGACGATATTATCGACGCCTTCCGCTGCGGCGATCATGCGCGGCTGGCAGACCGATATGATGACGATATCGAGTGGCAGCTCCATGCGCCGATATCGGTGTTTCCGTTCGCCGGCATAAGGCGCGGCAAGAACGCCGTGCTGGCAAGCCTGCTCGGCGTTTACCGCGACTTTCAGATCGCCGGCTACGATATCGCGCTGATCATGGTCGACGGCGATCGCGCCGCGACGATTTCCGACGTCCGCGTCATCCAGCGCTCGACCGGGCGCGTCATCGTTTCGCACCTCGCCAGTTTTCATCGCTTTCGCGACGGCAAGCTGATCGAGTATCGCGGCTTCTCCGACACTTTCGATACGGCCGGCCAGGCGCTCGGCCGCGAGCTGGACGACTGGGTCCCGCAGGAGCGGTCGATCAGCCCCTGGATGCCGAAGCCGGATCGCGGCTGACGTCCGATTTCGTGTTTTTTTCAAGAATGCAACTACGGGGTGCCGTGAGAAGCGCTGGCGCCGGCGTGGCGGCGTTGTAAGCTTGTCCGGCAACTAGTCGGGGGCACGACGGCAATGCCACTCCAGCCAACCGAACTAGCGTCGCAGAACACGGCGCAAACCCGCACGGCGCTTGCCAATCTGCTCGGCGCTTTCACCGGCGGCGATCGCGAACGGCTGGCGGCCTGCTACGACGACGATGTCGACTGGCTGTTCCTGGCGCCGGCATCGGTCTTTCCTTTCGCCGGCACGCGGCGGGGCAAAGCGGAGGTCTTCCGAGGCTTCGAGGTCCTGTTCCAGAGCTACCGCATCACCGAATACTACG
This sequence comes from Pseudomonadota bacterium, assembly GCA_018240595.1. Lineage (GTDB taxonomy): Bacteria > Pseudomonadota > Alphaproteobacteria > Rhizobiales > Xanthobacteraceae > Pseudolabrys. The sequence goes on from JAFEFL010000028.1 coordinate 49,907, forward strand.
TCGAAGCGATGCTGGTCGATGGCGACTGGGCCTCAACCTATTCCGTCGGCCAAATGCTTCAACTGGCGACGCAGCGCACGATCCGCATCCGTACCGGTAACTTCTATCGCTTCCGCGACGGCAAGGTCGCCGAATATCGGGGCTTTACCGACAGCCTGGACATTGTCGAGCAGGTGCTGGGCCGCGAACTCGATTTCTAGCCGGTCCGAGCGGCCATCTTGCTCGTCCCGCGCGCGGCGGGTACGGGTATGGCCATGAACGTGCAGCAGAAGCCCTCCAAACTCATCAAAGGCGCGACCGGCGACTGGGAAGTCGTCATCGGCATGGAAGTCCATGCCCAGGTCTCGTCCAGGTCCAAGCTGTTCTCGGGCGCCTCGACCGAGTTCGGCGGCGCCCCGAACAGCCATGTGTCGCTGGTCGATGCCGCCATGCCCGGCATGCTGCCGGTGATCAACGAGGAATGCGTCCGCCAGGCGGTGCGCACCGGTCTCGGCCTCAAGGCCAGGATCAACCGGCGCTCGGTGTTCGACCGCAAGAACTATTTCTACCCCGACCTGCCGCAGGGCTATCAGATCAGCCAGTACAAGCAGCCGGTCGTCGGCGAAGGCGAGGTCGTCGTCGATCTCGACAGCGGCGAGGCGGTGACCGTCGGCATCGAGCGCCTGCATCTCGAGCAGGACGCCGGCAAGAGCGTTCACGACCGCCACGCCACTTCGTCGGCGGTCGATCTCAACCGTTCCGGCGTCGCGCTGATGGAGATCGTGTCCAAGCCCGACCTGCGCTCGTCGGAGGAGGCGATGGCGTTCCTGACCAAGCTGCGGTCGATCCTGCGCTATCTCGGCACCTGCGACGGCGACATGGAGAAGGGTTCGCTGCGCGCCGACGTCAACGTCTCGGTGCGGCGTCCCGGCGAGGCGTTCGGCACGCGCTGCGAGATCAAGAATATGAACTCGATCCGCTTCATCGGCCAGGCGATCGAGCACGAGGCGCGCCGACAGATCGAGATCATCGAGGACGGCGGTGTCATCGACCAGGAAACCCGGCTGTTCGACCCGGGCCGGGGCGAGACACGCTCGATGCGGTCGAAGGAAGAGGCACATGACTACCGCTATTTCCCGGATCCGGACCTGCTGCCGCTGGAACTGAGCGAGGAGATGGTCGGTTCGCTGCAAGCGGCGCTGCCTGAACTGCCCGACGAGAAGAAGGCGCGCTTCATGCGCGAGCTGGGCCTGTCGGCCTACGACGCGGGCCATCTGGTGGCAGAGCGGGAAACCGCCGACTACTTCGAAGCGGTGGCGAACGGTCGCGACGCCAAGCTTGCCGCCAACTGGGTGATCAACGAACTCAGCGGGCGTCTCAACAAGGAAGGGCAGACCGTCGCGTCGTCGCCGGTGTCGGCGGCGCAACTCGGCGGTATCCTCGACCTGATCGGCGACAAGACGATTTCCGGCAAGATCGCCAAGGACTTGTTCGAGATCGTCTGGACCGAAGGCGGCGATCCGCGTGAGGTGGTGAAGGCGCGCGGCATGGCGCAGGTGACCGATCTTTCCGCTATCGGTGGCATCGTCGACGACCTCATCGCTAAAAATCCGGACAAGGTCGAACAGGCCAAGGCCAATCCGAAGGCAATGATGTGGTTTGTCGGTCAGGTGATGAAGGCCTCGGGCGGTAAGGCGAGCCCGCAGGCGGTTAACGACATCCTAAAAACGAAGCTCGGTTTGTGACGCAAAGCGGTTGATGCGCGCGCCGATCGTCCGTGCGCGCGTCGCACCGCGCTGCATCCAAAAACGCGCGTCGATGTCGCGAACGGCGCTCGCGGCATGGCACACGACCGCGTTCGATGCGTCCGATGCCCGCGCGCGGTCCCACGCCGGCGCGAATCACCGGACCCCGATTCGCTCGTTTTTGATCGGTTTGGGCTTGTCGATACCGTTGCGCGGGCGTTTTCGATGAAATTTTTTTCACAGCGCGACGGCGGCGTCGGCGCGCGTCCGCAAGCGCATTCCGAAGCGCGTCGCACGCAAAAATATTTTTCCGTGGACAGAAACGTCGCGTTTGATCGGCGCGCAAAAAGTCCTTATTTCATCGAGATTTTTTGCATCGGCGCGCTTGAGGTCTCGTGTTGCTGCTTGCTTGGCGATGCGCGCTTTGCGGCGCCGCTGTTGCCGCTCACGATCGCGCGGTTACGCAGCGCCGTCGGTATGGTTACGCACACAAAATGATCAAGTTACTGTTTTTTTCATTGCGCTGGTGTAAACCAAATATGGTGCAGGTCGATCCCCGACCGCACTAATGCGACACCCGCCATTCTATATGGCTAGGAGGGCAGCAATGGCTAAACGTAAGAAGAAGGCAGTGAAGGCGGCGAAGAAGACCAAGAAGCGCAAGAAGAAGCTCTAGGTCTAACGCCACTTCCCGGTCTTCGGCGTTCACGCGTTGAGGACCGCGTCATTAGGGAGCCGGTGTGCTTCAGGTGCGATAGCGCAAGCAGTCGTTTTCCAGGGCACCCGGTTCCGGTGACATCAGAGGGCGTCGGCGAGACATCATGTCTCACCGACGCCCTCCGAGTTTGTAGGGGCCGCCACCGCTTCGCGCGCGGCCGCCGTCGTTCTTCAGCCCGCTCCCTTGAGCCGCTTGTTGCACGCGCTCCAGTACTGCGGCCACTTCATTCCCTTTTCGACCTTGCCGGCCGCCTTGGCTTCTTTCCATTCGGCGGCGCACTTTTTCTGTCGCTCGCGCGCGGCGAGCTGGCCCGGCGTCGGGGTGCGCTTCGGCTTTGCCGTTGTCGTCGCGGCGGTGGACGTCGTGGTGGTCGCAGTCTGTGCGGCCGCCGGCGCGGCAGCGCCCAGACCGACGGCGACAATGGCTGCCACGATCGCAATCGGCATCCTGGTCTTGCACTTCAACATGATGTCCTCCCTGAAACGGCGTCGCCCTCGATCCACATGCGAACGACCCACGCGGACCGCGCTGGCCTTGGCTTGCCGTTGCGCCCGGCCACAACCCAGAGACGGCATCCTAGCGAACGATGGTTGTGACAGTCCAGTCGCGCAGCGAAAGATTGTGACACGAACGCGTTAGCGCAAACCCCGGTTGGTTGCGGCTTTTATCCCGCGCGTCCTAGAACGGGAGCCGACGATCTGGGGTTCGGGGGCTGTGACATGGCGCGTCGTACTCAATTGCGCAGCGGCAAGAGCAAGGCGCGTGGTGCTCAGCGTGCGACGCGGGCGCCATCGAAGAGTAAAGGTCTTTCGGCATCGCGCGGCGTTGAGCCACGCACGGACGCTAAGGGCGCAAAGCCGATCGAACTCTATTACTGGCCGACATCAAATGGCTTCAAAATCTCGATCATGCTGGAGGAGTGCCGGCTACCGTACGTGGTCAAGCCGGTGAACATTGCGAAGGGCGAACAGTTCGACCCCGGTTTTCTTGCGATCTCCCCGAACAACCGCATTCCGGCGATCGTCGATCCGAACGGGCCGGGAGGACGGCCGATCTCTATCTTCGAGTCCGGTGCGATCCTGCAATATCTCGGTCGCAAGACCGGGAAGTTCTATCCCAAGGATGAACGAGGCCGCGCCGAGGTCGATCAGTGGCTGTTCTGGCAGGTCGGCGGCGTTGGCCCGATGGCGGGACAGGCGAACCACTTCAAGAATTACGCCCGCGAGAACATTCCCTATGCGATCGCGCGCTATGTCGATGAAGTGAACCGGCTTTACGGCGTGATGAACAAACGGCTGGCGAACCGTGACTTCATCGCCGGACGCTATTCCATCGCCGACATGGCGCTGATCGGCTGGGTCAGCGGCTGGGAACGTCAGGGCCAGGACATCGAGCAGTTTCCGCATCTCAAGCGCTGGATCGCGCGGATGAAGGCCCGGCCGGCGGTGGCGCGGGGGCTCGCGCTCGGGCTGGAACTGCGCCAGGGCGTCGATATGAAGAATCCGAAGGTGCAGGCGGTGCTGTTCGGGCAGCGCGCGCGCTAGAGCGAGGATATCGGTCGTAAACGAAAAAGCCGGCCACGCTGTGCGGCCGGCTTTTTAAGTGAGGCGCGGGGACGCGCGGCTAGTCAGCGCGCGTCCAGGTCTGGCTCTTGCACAGCAGGCCGAGCACGCAGCCCTGCACGCGCATGGCGTTCTCGCTCACCAGCGTCACGTTGGCCTGGTAGGTCTTACCGTCGTCGGCGTTATAGATCTGCCCCGACCATTTGTTGTCGCCGCTCGGCTTCATGCCTTGCACGACCTGCACGCCGAGAAGCGGCCGCGCGCGCTTGGCGGCGTCCGAATTATGCTTGTCGGTCTTCGGCTTTCCCGTCGTCTGATCAATCGGCTCGTTGAGCCAGACGACTTTGCCGCACAATTTGCCGCCGCAGTCGGTAACACGAACTTTGGTACCACCGTCGGCCGACAGCCAGGTGCCGGTGACCGGCATTGCCGCCTGCGCCGCGGCTACCATCGTAATACCGAGAAGAGCGGCCACGACCGATGCGGCCGCGACCATGCTGAAGCGTGGAAAATTCATTGCTGCCTTTCGAATTGCCTTATGTCCGTCCCAAAGTATCAGGCCGAGCGAGCCGTCCCCCGGCATCGCGCGAGTGCCTTTGTCATATAACTGCAACATTGGGAATTGGTTACCCGCGCGGCAATCAAATCGGTTAGCGGATTGTTGCGTCTACCGCGGGAGTGCCAAATTAGCCCCGTTTTACGGGCATTTTTGCGGCAAAGCGGCGGATTTCCGCCATATTGTTCACCCTCGATTCATGCTGACCCTTAAACTGCTATTCAAATTTTCTCCCGAAGATCGACCCCAATGCGCGACGTCAAGACCGCGCACAGGGATGCGGATTACGGGAGTCAACATGTTCAATCTCACGATCATCGCGGCGAACAACGAACCCGCCGACGCCGAGGCCTGCTTCAATCTCGGCATGATCCATTCGTCGGGCGCCGGCGTGCCGGTCGATCTGATCGAGGCGCACAAGTGGTTCAACATCGCGGCGATGCGCGGTCACCGCGAAGCGGCGCAGCTGCGCCGTGAGGTCGCCGAGCAGATGGCGGACGGTGAAATCGGTTGCGCGCAACGCGCCGCCCGCGACTGGCTCAAGAAGCACCAGCCCACACCGGCTGCGGCGGTGCGCATCGCGGCCTAAACGGCACCGCCGTTCAGCGCGTCGCGCAGGTTGGCGACGACGGTGGGCCAGTCGCCAATGGCGGGCTGACGGAGCAGGCGGGCCTGCGGATACCACGGGCTCTGCGCGCCGCGCAGCGTCCAGCGCCAGTCCGGCGTGAAGGGCAGCAGCACCCAGGTCGGTTGTCCCATGGCGGCGGCGAGATGCGCGACCGACGTGTCGACCGAGATGACGAGGTCGACCAGCGACAGTACGGCCGCGGTGTCGGCCATGTCGGCGAACTGTCCGCCCAGATGCGTGACATTGCCGTGCCGCGCCAGGATGTCGGCATCGGCATCGCGCAATTCATGCTGAATGCTGACGAACGAAACGCCATCCTGCGCCAACAGCGGTTCGAGCGCCGACAGTGGAAGCGAACGGTTCAGGTCGTTGATGTGGTGGATGTGACCGGCCCAGGCCAGCGCCACGCGCTTGCCGGGCAACGCTTCGATCGCCGGCCGCCATTTCGCCACGCGCCCGGCATCGGCGGCGATATAAGGGATCGGCGCCGGCACGTCGGCGGCGGTCGTCTTCAGCGCCAGCGGCAAACTTCCGAGCGGGCATTGCACATCGTAAGCGGGCAGGGCCTCGCCGCGCGCATGACATGACGCGATGCCCGGCAAGTTGCCGAGCAGCGCTGTCAATTCCGCCTGCACCTCGAGAATGACGCGGGCGCCGCTGGCGGCCAGCATCGGCGCGTAGCGGGCGAACTGAATGGTGTCGCCGAGGCCCTGTTCGGCATGCAGCAAAATGGTCTTGCGGCCCAGCGGATATTCGCCGAGCCACAGCGGGCGGCCATAGCCGCGGCGCCGGTCGGTGACGCCGCTGCGCTTCCAGCGCCATTCGTATTCGGCAAAACCCTGGTCGAGTTTGCCGAGGGCCAGCAAGGTCAGTGACAGATTGAAATGCGCGTCGGCATAGTCCTTGTCGAGCGCGATGGCCTTGCCGAAACTGGCGGCGGCATCGTCGTGGCGGTTGAGCATTTCCAGGGCGCGGCCGCGGTTGTTCCAGGCAAGCTTATGCGCCGGCAGCGCGGCAAGCGCGCGATCGAGATCGGCGAGAGCCTCCGCCGGCTTGCCGAGTTGCAGGAACGCGCTGCCGCGATTGTAGAGCAGGGTGGGATTGCCCGGCGCCAGTGTCAGCGCCGCGTTCAAGTCGGCAAGGGCGTCGGCGTGACGGCCGAGTTCAGCCTTGGCGACACCGCGATTGAGCAGGGCGGCCGCGTTCTTCGGTTCGCGCGCGATTACCAAGTCGAGGCTCGCGAGCGCCTCCTGCGGCCGCTTCATGCTCAATAGAGCGGAGGCGCGATTGAGCTGCGTTGGCATGTCGTGCGGATTGATGCGCAGCGCCTTGTCGAGACATTCGAGCGCCTCGGCATCGCGCTTGAGCGCGTGCAGCACATTGGCGAGGTTGACGAAGGCATCGGCGGCGCCGGGATTGATCTTCACCGCGGCACTGAGTAGGCGCAACGCTTCGCCCATTTTGCCGCTCTGCGCCTTGATAGCGCCGAGCAGGTTCAAGGCGTCGAAATTGTCGGGCGCCGCTTTCAGCGCGCGTGCGTAGAGCTTTTCAGCGTCGTGCAGGCGGCCCTCGCGGTGCAGCCGAAGACCGTCCTGAAGCGTCTGTCCTAGATCGAAACGCGGTGCTGACACGCTGGCTCGCGGTGCAATAAGTGCAATGGGTGTTGTGGGTGCGGTTCGGATGCGCGGCCCCGGCCGACTTTGTCATTCGGCCGGCGGCCCGCTCGCCCCTAGCGCGGCTGGCTGTGGCGCTTCGGCCGCGGCCGCGACACCGGCGGCGGGTCATAGGCGGGATTCTGAACGCAGCCACCGCCGATGCCGCTGACGGTGGCGCGGCACTGGGCAAGCGTGCTGAAACCGCAGTTGGTCGCGCCGACCGTGCGTTCGCTGTAGATCGCGCACCAGGGATAGATGATCTCTGCGACGGCCGGTTTCGGCACCGCGAGGAGGGTGGCGGCAATTAAAAGCAGCGTCGAGATCGAAACGGCATATATCCGCACGGCGGAGGGCTCCTGTTCATCGGCCCTTTCACGGGCGCTTGACCGGCGATAGGCGCCTCGACGCCCGCCGCCAGCGGTTTTGCCAATATAGGCCGCGCGAGGCCGTCACGCGAATTGACGGGCTAGGTTCGCTTCTGTACGCCAGTGCCCGTCGGAGCTGTGGCCGAGTGGCTGAAGGCGGCGGTTTGCTAAACCGTTATACGCTTGTAAAGGCGTATCGAGGGTTCGAATCCCTCCGGCTCCGCCAGCGTTTCGGTGCCTGCCGTCGCCAGTTCCCCCGCCTATCGATCGACTTCCAGCGCCGCTCTTGCCTGCGTGCATTCGGCTGCGGGTTCGGGATCCTGTGGATGCCCGTGACCGCCTTCGATTGCGCGCGTGACAGAGAATCGAATCGTTAGGCGCTCATCAGCCGAAAAAGCGGCCTTTGAGACATCCTGGAGGGGCCGTGCGCCTGCGGTGCAGGGGTGGGGCATGACGACGTAACGATGCGCCTCAACGCCTAAAGGGCCGTGCAATCAGGCTTATGAGCAGCTCCCGAGGCGTCTCGTTAACGTATTGTTTTACTTAACAAAAAACAAAGATGGCGGTGACAGGATATTCGTCGTTAATGGGTGCTTTAGAGCTGCCGGAATGTGCGTGTTTTTTACGCAACACTCCCTTGAAAAGCGCCGCCAAAGCCTGTGTGCGGGGTGCTTCTTCGTTGCGCCTAGGGGCTCAATGGCTAATGTTCGACCTGCGACGGAGGGGGCATCCCCAGGTCGTGCTTTCCAGGTTGATGGATGGCTCCAGATGGTAAGTCCGCTTCGGGCGCATCGGCTGGGTCGATCATTTAACCGGGTTGCGGGGAGCTAGGGGAAGTTCCAACGGTGCTGTCGCACTGGACGGATACAGAACCCTCTCACGATAAACAGTCTTTTGGAGGTTCAAAAATGAAGATGGTGAAAAGCCTTCTGCTCGGCACCGCGGCGGGTCTCGTCGCTGCTGCTGGCGCGCAGGCGGCCGATCTTCCCGTCAAGGCCAAACCGGTCCAGTACGTGAAGATTTGCTCGCTCTACGGGGCTGGCTTCTACTACATGCCGGGCACGGATACCTGCATCAAGATCGGCGGCTTCGTCCGCGCGGAAGTGAACTTCAACGCGGGCGGCTCG
>JAFEFL010000029.1 GCA_018240595.1 Pseudomonadota bacterium
CGCCAGCATCAGCGCGCCGGCGGCGAGGAACCGGGCGGCCAAGAAGAGCAGCGGCGGGCACGCGGCGACGGCGATCTTGCCGGCGGGGAAAGCCGAACTCCACAAGACGACGAAGCCGAGGACCAGGAGGCCCAGGCGGAGGCGGGTGGTCGAGACGGCCGGCGGGGCGGCGGACAGGGCAAGCTGGGACATGGGACGGTTTCCTTTCGCCCGGACAGGTACGCCCCCGCCTTTCCATTTGGAAATTAAATGGTATAATTAACATCAGTGGATTTCTGAATGGACACCCCCAATGCTGGATATCGAGCTCCTGCGCAGCTTCGTCTCGGTGGTCGACGCCGGCGGCTTCACCCGCGCCGGCGAGCGGGTCCACCGCACGCAGTCCACCGTCAGCCAGCAGATCAGGCGGCTGGAAGAATCGGTCGGCCGGCCCCTGCTCGCGCGTGACGGCAAGCGCGCCACACCGACCGAGGAAGGCGAGCGCCTGCTGACCTACGCCCGGCGCATCCTGGCGCTCGAGCAGGAGGCGCGCGACGTCGTGGCCCGCCCGGTGGCCGACGGCGTGGTGCGGCTCGGCCTGCCCGAGGATTTCGCCGCCTACCGGCTGGTGGAGCTCTTGTCCGACTATGTGCGCGGCCGGCCGAGCTTGCGGCTGGACGTGCGCTCAGGGCTCAGCGCGACCAACCGTGCGGCGCTGGAGCGCGGCGAACTCGACGTCGCGCTGCTGAAACGCCGGGCGGGTAACGGCGTCTGCATCGCCTCATGGCCCGAGCAATTGCAATGGGTGACGAGCCGTCGGCATCCGATCGACCTGACACGCGATCCCGTGCCGCTCGCCGTCTCGGAGCAGGGCTGCCTCTATCGCGATTCGCTGATCCATGCGCTCGAGGCGGCGGGCCGCACCTGGCACATCGCCTATACCAGCCCGAACCTGTCCGGCATCCAGGCGGCGGTCGCGGTCGGGCTCGGCATCGCGATCCTGCCGGACGTCGCCGTCACGCCCGAACACCGCATCGTCGACACCAAGGGCTTCACGCCGATCGTTCACACCGAACTCGCGCTGGTGGTGTCGGAGACCGCGAGCCCCGCGGCGCGCAAGGTGGCGGAGTTGATCGCGGATCTGTGCAACACGCTGCGGCCGAGCCGGGCGGCGTAGCTCAGCCCGGCAGGCAGCGCTTGGCGGCGAAGGCGTAGAGCCGGTCCTCGCCGAGCATGTGCGCGGTGAAGGCGAGCGTGCCGAACAGATCGGCGAACGCAGCATCGCGGATGTTCAGCCCGCCGGTGAACTCGCCGAAAGCCGGCATCACCAGTCGCGCATCATCGGCGGCGAAGCAGCGGCGGCGCACGGCGCGGCCGCGATGCGAGATCTTCGCCACCGGATGCAGATGACCGGCGATCTCGCCGGCAGCGCCGCTGGGCAGATGGCGGAAGGTGAGCGCCTCGAGCGCCAGCGCATGCTGGAACACACCGCCGATTCCGTCGGCCGGTTCCGGATCGTGATTGCCGGTGATCCAGATCCAGTCGCGGCCGCGCTGCAGCGCCGCGATGCTGTCGCGGTCTTCGACCGAGAGGCGCGACGGCCCGCCGCCATCGTGGAAGCTGTCGCCGAGCGCGACAACGATGCGGGGGGCATAATGCGCGATGAGTTTGGTCAGCCGCGCCAGAGTCGCCGCGGTATCGTAAGGCGGCAGCAGCATGCCGCGCCGCGCGAAGCTCGAGCCTTTTTCCAGATGCAGATCGCTGACCGCGAGCAGGCCGTGCTCGGGCCAGTACAGCGCGCCGGAGGGATCGCAGAGAAGAGGGATAGATGCCACCACGATGTCATGGCCGGGCATAGCCGTTCGAAGAACGGCGTCCTTTTGGACGCCTATGACCCGGCCATCCCGCTTAGGAAGGCACGGAGTCGATGAATCGGGATCACCGGGTCTCGGCCCTTCGGGCCGGCCCGGTGATGACACCAGACTTGTTGCGCGTAGCGCGCTCAATTCATCGCTTCCTTGATCAACTCATCCGCGGCTTCCGCCAGCAGCGTATCCGCCGCCTCGCCATAGACCGTTTCGCGGCCGATCTCCAGCATCACCGGAACCGCCAGCGGCGAGACGTGGTCCAGCCGTTTATGGACGATTCGGCCCTGCACGCGCGACAGCATTTCCGACAGCCGCTTGATGTCGAGGAGGCCGGTCGCAGCATCGGCCCGCGCCGCGCGCAGCAGGATGTGGTCGGCCTGGTGCTTGCGCAACACGTCGTAGACGAGGTCGGTGGATATCGTGAGTTGCCGCCGCGTCTTTTCCTCGCCGGGAAACCGCCGCTCGATCAGCCCGGCGATGATGGCGCAGGTGCGGAAGGTACGCTTCATCAAGGCCGATTCATCGAGCCAGGCTTCGAGATCGTCGCCGAGCATGTCCTCGGCGAAGAGTTCCGCCAGCGACAGCCCGCCTTTGGCCAAATCGTTTCCTTTTGAAATGCGCAGACCCATGTCGCCCAGGCCCCATACCGCCAGCGCATATTCGTTGGCGACAAATCCGAGCGGCTTGAGGCCCCAGCGCTCGAGCCGCCGCGTCAGCAGCATGCCGAGCGTCTGATGCGCCAGGCGGCCCTCGAACGGATAACAGACGAGATAATTCTTCGCCGCGCGCGGAAAGGTCTCGACCAGCAGATCATTGGCCGGCGGCAGCAGCGAGCGCCACTTCTGAATTTCGAGCCACTCGCGCACCTGGGCTGGCAAGGCGCCCCAGGCTTTCGGATCGGCGAGAATATCGCGCACCCGCGAGGCAAGATAAGTCGAGAGCGGAAATTTGCCGCCTTCATAGGCCGGCACTTTCGGATCGCTGGCGTTGGAACGCGAGGCATAGACCTCGTTCTCGACCAGCGCCTCGTAACGCAATATCTCGCCGGCGAAGACGAAGGTGTCGCCCGGTGTCAGGCCTTCGATGAAATATTCCTCGACCTGGCCGAGGACGCGGCCGCCGCGCGGGATCACCGTTGTCGAACGGCGTGAGCGCACGAGGCGTACTTTCAGCATATCGGCCTCGACGATGGTGCCGATATTCATGCGATAGCGCTGCGCCACGTTCGGATGCGTGATTCGCCAGCGTCCGTCCTTGCCTTGCCTGATCTTGGCGAAGCGTTCGTAAGCCTTCAGCGCATAACCGCCGGTGGCGACGAAGTCGATGACGCCGTCGAAATCGCTGCGTGCCAGTTTCGCATAGGGCGCCGCGGCACGCACTTCGTCATACAACTCGTCGGACAAAAACGGCTCGCCGACGGCGCGGCCGAGCACGTGCTGCGCCAGCACGTCGAGCGCGCCGGTGCGCAGCGGCGGCGTATCCTGCGCGTTCTCGGCGACGGCGGCAATCGCCGCCGTGCATTCCAGCACTTCGAAACGGTTGGACGGCACCAGCACCGCCTTCGACGGTTCGTCGAGGCGGTGATTGGCGCGGCCGATTCTCTGCAAGAGGCGCGAGGAACCTTTCGGTGCGCCAATGTTAACGACGAGATCGACGTCGCCCCAGTCGATGCCGAGGTCGAGCGACGAGGTCGCGACCACCGCGCGCAATTTGCCGGCGGCCATGGCGTCCTCGACCTTGCGGCGCTGCGCGACGTCGAGCGAGCCGTGATGCAGCGCGATGGCGAGGTTGTCGTCGTTGATGCCCCACAGCGCCTGGAACATGAATTCGGCCTGGCTGCGGGTGTTGACGAAGATCAGCGTCGTCTTGTGCGTCTTGATGAGATCGTAGACTTCGCTCAGCGCGTGGCGCGCCGAATGCCCGGCCCAGGGCAGCCGCTCGGTGGTGTCGAGCATCGACACATCGGGCTGCGCGCCGGGTTCGGCGATGACGAGATCGGCGCGGCGCTGGCCGTCCGGCGGCTGCGGCACCAGGAAACGGCACAGTTCATCGGGCTCGGCGACCGTGGCCGACAAACCGACGGTGACGAGATCGGGCGCCAGCGTGAACAGCCGCGCGAGGCCGAGCGACAACAGATCGCCGCGTTTGGACAGCACCAGCGAATGCAACTCGTCGAGGATGACGCGCTTGAGCGAGCCGAACAGGAACGGCGCGTCGGCGGTGGCGAGCAGCAGCGCGAGTTGTTCGGGCGTCGTCAGCAGGATGTCGGGCGGATCGCGGCGCTGGCGCTGACGTTTCGAGGTCGGCGTGTCGCCGGTGCGGGTCTCGAGCCGGATCGGCAGCTTCATCTCGGCGACCGGCGTCTCGAGGTTGCGCGCAATGTCGACGGCCAGCGCCTTCAGCGGCGAGATGTAGAGCGTGTGCAGCCCGCCCTCGCGGCGAATGCCGCGGCCGGTCGACGTGAGCTTCCTGTCTTTCGCCGCTTTGGGCTTCTCGGACTGCTCATGCAACTCAACCAGCGTCGGCAAAAATCCCGCCAGCGTCTTGCCGCCGCCGGTCGGCGCGATCAGCAGCGATGACTTTCCCGCGCGCGCTTTCTCCAGCAGCGCGAGCTGATGCGCGCGCGGCGCCCAGCCGCGCGCGGCGAACCAGCGCGTGAAGACATCGGGCAGTTGCGCGTGCTGCTTACTCACCGCCGTGCCACCACCACCAGCCCCGGAACTTCATTGCCCTTCTCGCGGCGCGCCCAGGCCTGTTCCATCATCACCAGCTCGAGCCCGCCCGCGGTCATGGCTTCGCGCACATGCGCCGGCGCATGAGCATAACGCAGCGTGTCGCGCAGGATGACGCCATCGCCGTCATGCGTCTCGACGCTGAACACAAGCAAGCCGCCCGGCTTCAGCGCCCGCGCTGCCGGCGCACCGACCTGCAGCAGTTCGTGAAAATAGATGAACACGTCGGCAGCGACGATGAGATCGAGCGAGGCCTCCGGCAAGGCGCGCAGATAGGTCATGGCCTCGGCTTCCGCGAGAAGGTCGTAGACCTTCTTGTCGCGCGCCAGCGCCAGCATTCCGGACGACAGATCGACGCCGGTGAGCGAGCCGCACAACGGCCGGAACGCCTCGCCGGCGAGCCCCGTGCCACAGCCAAGATCGAGCGCGGCGGCGAACTGTGTGGCCGGCGCGACGCGCCGCACGGCATCGAACAGGATCTGCGGGCCGCGATAGCCGAGCCGGCCGGCGAGCGAGGCTTCGAACTTCGGCGCGTAGCCGTCGAACAGCGACTGGATGTAGCCGATCGGCATGGCCACCGGCGGCAGCGCCCCGAGCCGGGCGAGCCGCACCGCGGCGCCGTGGGCGTCATCCGGATCGGCGGCGCGCGCCCTCTCGAAGGCCGCGATGGCGCCGGCCGCATCGCCGAGCGCTTCGCGCACTTCGCCGAGCGCGAACCAGGCCGCGGCAAAGCCGGGCGCCAGCCCGACCACCTCGGCCAGCAGTTCCGCCGCCGCCGCGGTATCGCCGGCCTCGGTCAGGCCGCGCGCCCATTCGTAGCGGCGGTCGGCGATCAGATCGCCGGAGGACTGGTTCAGGTTCGTCACTTTTTCTGTCATCGCCGGGGTTGACCCGGCGATCCCGCTTAGTTTTGGCGACGTTCGTGCGTTCCTTATCGGGATGGCCGGGTCAAGAGGGCGTCCACGCCCGTCTTCGACGGGCTTTGCCCGGCCATGACAAGTCTCTGACGATACTTATCTAAGCAGCATGCGGCCCGAACAAATCCTGGTTCCGACCCCGTCCGGCCTGTGCAGCAAGGCCGGCGGCTTTCATATCGACCCGACCCGGCCGGTGGACAAGGCCCTGATCACGCATGGCCATTCAGACCATGCCCGGGCCGGGCACGGCCATGTGCTGGCGACCCAGGAAACGCTCGACATCATGCGCCTGCGTTATGGCGAGAAATTCGCCGGATCCACGCAGGCCATTGGCTACGGCGAGACGCTCAAGCTTGGCGACGTCACCGTCAGCTACCACCCCGCCGGTCATGTGCTCGGCTCGGCGCAGATCGCCGTCGAGCGCAAGGGCCTGCGCATCGTCGCTTCCGGCGACTACAAGGATGTCGCCGATCCGACCTGCGCGCCGTTCGAACTCGTGCCGTGTGACGTGTTCATCACCGAGGCGACGTTCGGTTTGCCGGTGTTTCGCCATCACGACGCCGAAGGCGAGATCAGGAAGCTCCTGCATTCGGTCGCGGTGTTTCCCGAGCGCGCGCATCTGGTCGGCGCCTATTCGCTCGGCAAGGCGCAGCGCGTCATGGCGCTGCTGCGCGCCGCCGGTTACGACAAGACGATCTATCTGCATGGCGCCATGGAGAAGATCACCGCCTATTACCAGGAGCGCGGCATCGATCTCGGGCCGGTCGAATTGGTGAAAGGCGCCAAGAAGGCGGAGCTCGCCGGCACCATCACCATCTGCCCGCCGACGGCGATGAGCGATTTGTGGTCGCGGCGCTTTCCCGATCCGGTGCTCGCCTTCGCTTCGGGCTGGATGCGTGTGCGCGCCCGCGCCCGGCAGCGCGGTGTCACGCTGCCGCTGGTGATTTCCGATCACGCCGACTGGGACGGCCTGACCAAGACGATCAGCGCCACCGGCTGCTCCGAAGTCTGGGTCACGCATGGCGAGGAAGAAGCGCTGGTGCACTGGGCGCACATGCAAGGGCTCAAGGCGAAGCCGCTGGCGATCGTCGGCTATGGCGATGAGGAGGAGCATGAGGCTGAAATCCCCCTCCCCCCGCGAAGCGGCGGGGAGGGAGGGGAGAAGCAAGAATGAATCGCTTCGCCGAACTGCTCGACCGGCTCGCCTACGAGCCGGGGCGTAACAACAAGATCAAATTGATCGCCGCCTACTTTCGCGAGACGGAAGATCCCGATCGCGGTTATGCGCTCGCGGCGATGACCGGCGCGCTGTCGTTCCGCAACGCCAAGGCCGGCATGATCCGCGCGCTGATCGCCGAGCGCACCGATCCGGCGTTGTTCGCGCTGTCCTATGATTACGTCGGCGATTTGTCGGAGACGGTGGCGCTGATGTGGACGCCCTCTCCCCTCCCCCCGCGCAGCGGTGGGGAGGGGTCGGGGGTGGGGGGCGTTGGCGATTCGAAAGAGCCCCCCACCCCTAACCCCTCCCCGCCACTCACTTCGTTCGTGTGGGGAGGGGGAGCACAAGCCGATCTGTTCGACATCCCCAAACCCGAACGGCTGCTGCGCAACGATCCCTCGCCCACCCTCGCCGAAGTCGTCGAGACTTTATCGACGCTCGGCAAGGCGCAACTGCCGGCGCAGATCGCGCGCTGGCTCGACGTGCTCGACGAGACCGGCCGCTGGGCCTTGCTCAAGCTCGTCACCGGCTCCTTGCGCATCGGCGTGTCGGCGCGGCTCGCCAAAACGGCAGCGGCGGCGCTCGGCGCCAAGGACCCCGACGAAATCGAGGTGCTGTGGCCGGGCCTCGAACCGCCCTACACCGAGTTGTTCGCCTGGCTGGAAGGCAGAGGCGACAAGCCAGTCAGCCGCGATCCGGCGCCGTTCCGACCGGCCATGCTGGCGCACGCCATCGAAGACGGCGATCTCGACGCGCTCGACCCCGCCGACTTCATGGCGGAATGGAAATGGGACGGCATCCGCGTTCAGGCGGTCGCCGGACGCGACGAGCACGGCGCCATGGTGTCGCGGCTCTATTCGCGCACCGGCGAGGACATCTCGAAGAGCTTTCCCGATCTTTTGCCGTCGCTGCGCCGGCCCGGCGCCATCGACGGCGAATTGCTGATCCTGCGCGAGGGCCGCGTGCAATCGTTCAACGTCTTGCAGCAGCGGCTCAACCGCAAGACCGTGACGCCGAAGCTGATCCAGGAATTCCCGGCGCACTTGCGCGCCTACGACCTGCTCGCCGACGAGACCGGCGATTTGCGCGAGATCGGCTTTGCCGAACGGCGCGCCCGGCTCGAGAGGTTCGTCGCCGCGCTCGACGATCCGCGCATCGACCTATCGCCGCTGGTTGCCTTCGCCACCTGGGACGAACTGATCGCCGCCCGCGCCAACCCCGGCGACGGCGGCGCCGGCGACGACGCGGAAGCCGTCGAAGGCGTCATGCTCAAGCGCCGCACCGCCCCTTACGTGCCCGGCCGGCCGAAAGGCCAGTGGTGGAAATGGAAGCGCGATCCGATGGTGGTCGATGCCGTGCTGATGTACGCGCAGCGCGGCCACGGCAAGCGCTCGTCGTTCTATTCCGACTACACCTTCGGCGTCTGGAACGGCGACGACGAGCTGGTGCCGGTCGGCAAGGCCTATTTCGGCTTCACCGACGAGGAGCTCACGGAGATCGACCGCTTCATCCGCCGTAACACCGTCGCCAAATTCGGCCCGGTGCGCGAGGTGACACACGACGCCGACACCGGGCTGGTGCTGGAGGTCGCCTTCGAGGGCCTGCAGCAATCGACCCGCCACAAGTCCGGCATCGCCATGCGCTTTCCGCGCATCAACCGGCTGCGCTGGGACAAGCCGCCGCGCGAGGCAGACCGGCTGGAAACGCTGGAGAAAATGCTAAACTCTGTCATTCCGAGGCGCGGATGAAATCCGCGAACCCGGAATCCATAATCATTGACCGGGGGGTTATGGATTCCGGGCCCGCGCTTTCAGCGTATCCTGGAATGACAGCAAGATAACTTGACCCCCAGCCGAACTTCGCCTCAGGTAGCGCCATGCCGAACGAACTGGAGCCGATGGAGCCCCGCATGAGCAACGACACCGCCGCCCGCGTTTTCGGGGGCTCGCCGCTCGGCGTCATCGTCCGCCTGATCCTGGTGTCGATCCTGGTCGGTGTCATCCTGTCGGCCCTCGGGCTCGATCCGCTCGACATCCTGCACAGCCTGCAGCGGCTGGTCCGCAATATCTGGAACATGGGCTTCGACGCCGTGCGCTGGCTGTGGGGCTATTTCCTGCTCGGCGCGGTCATCGTTATTCCGATCTGGCTGATCATGCGCGTCGTCAACGCCCCGCGCGGAAAGTGAACACGGCGCCCGTGTGAATCCCGCCGTCGAGGTCAATTCCCGCCGCATCTTTGCGATCGCGGGCCCGGCGATGCTGGCCAACATCACGACGCCGCTGCTCGGCGTCGTCGCGACGACCGTCATCGGCCGGCTCGGCGACGCGGCGGTCCTCGGCGGCGTCGCCATGGCGTCGCTGGTGTTCGACTGCATCTTCTGGCTGTTCGGCTTTCTGCGCAGCGGCACCGTGGCGCTGACCGCGCAGGCCTTCGGCGCCCGCGACTACGGCGAGCAGCGCGCGGTACTGGCGCGCGCCATGATGACGGCGGCACTTTCCGGCCTCGCGCTGATCGCGCTGCGCGAACCGCTGACCTCGTTCGTCTTCGATCTGATGGGCGGCAGCGGCGAAGTCAGCGCGGTTGCGCGTAACTATTTCTTACTGCGCAGCTGGGCCTCGCCCTTCGCGCTCGGCAATTACGTGATGCTCGGCTGGTTCATCGGCCTGGCGCGGCCCATGCAGGCGCTGGCGGTGCAGATCAGCGTCAATGTCATCAACATGGCGCTGACGATGCTCCTGGTGCTGGTCGCCGGCTGGGGCGCGAGCGGCGCTGCGATCGCGGCCGTTATCGCCGAAATCTGCGGCCTCGTCCTCGGCCTCGCCATGGCCTGGCGCATGCTCGACGGCCGTTTCGAATGGCACAGCAAGGCGCATTACAGCCGCGAGAAACTGTGGCGCATGCTGCTGATCAATCGCGACATCATGCTGCGCACCGCGGCCCTGGTTTCGGTCTTTCTGTTCTTTTCGGCGCAGGGCGCACGCGCCGGCGACGTCACCCTTGCCGCCAATGCGGTGCTGCAGAACATCGTGTTCCTCGGCACTTTCTTTCTCGAGGGCCTCGCCAACGCCGCGCAGCAGCTCTGCGGCGCGAGCTACGGCGCGCGCGACCGCGACGCCTTCGCCCGCGCAGTGCGGCTCATCGGCCGCTGGGGCATCGCCTTCGGCATTTGCGCCGCGGTCCTGTTCTATGCCGCGGGGCCGCGGATCATCGCGTTGATGACGTCGAGCGAGGACGTGCGCCGCGCCGCCAACGACTTCCTGCTGATGGCGGCGCTCGTGCCGCTGATCGGCGTACCGGCCTTCATCCTCGACGGCGTCTATGTCGGCGCCACGTGGACGCGCGACATGCGCAACCTGATGGCCGCGTCGCTGGCCGTTTATCTGGCCGCGTGGTGGGCCCTGCAGACGCTCGGCAACACCGGCCTCTGGCTCGCCCTGCTGATCTTCTATGTCTTGCGTGGCGGCTTGCAGGTGCTGCGTTATCCCGGTCTGGCGCGAAAGCCGTGGCCGGAGCGCTGAACGTCAACCCGGCCAACTATCCGCCGTGATGTCCGCGGCATCGACACCGACCATCGCGGCCAGCGACTCGCGGTTGCCGCGCTTGATGGCGGCGGCGATGTCGGCCTTCATCTGCGCCACCAGACCGATGCCTTGATAGACCAGGCCGGTATAGAGCTGCACCAGGCTGGCGCCGGCCTTGATCTTGGCGATCGCCGTGGCGCCGGAGTCGACGCCGCCGACGCCGATCAGCGGAAACGCATTTTCCGCGCGCACGAATGTCTCCGCCAGCATCCGGGTCGACAGCTTGAAGATCGGCTTTCCGGACAGACCGCCCGATTCGCGCGCCTTGTCGTGATCGCGCAAGGCTGGCGGCCGCGAGATCGTCGTGTTCGAGACGATCATGCCGTCGACCCGATGCTTGCGGGCGACGCCTACGACGTCGTCAAGTTCCGACAGCGTCAGGTCCGGCGCGATCTTGACGAGGACCGGCGTGGGGCCGGCGCGTGAGCGCACCCTTTCGCGGGCGTCGATCACCCGCGCCAGAAGATCGTCGAGCGCGTCGGCCTGTTGCAGGCTGCGCAGGCCCGGCGTGTTCGGCGACGAGACGTTGACGGTAAAATAGCTCGCCACTGCGGCGAAGGTCTCGATCAGGCGGACATAGTCCTCGCTGCGGTCGGAGGAATCCTTGTTGGCGCCGATATTGACGCCGACGACACCGCCGGCATGAGCACGAGCGGCGAGCCGGGCCAGCGCCGGAGCGGCGCCGCCGTTGTTGAAGCCGAGGCGGTTGATGACGCCGCCGTCGGCCTCGAGCCGGAAGACCCGCGGACGCGGGTTGCCGAGCTGCGGGCGCGGGGTGAGCGTACCGACCTCGACAAAGCCGAAGCCGAGCTTGAGCAGGGCGTCGGGAGCAACCGCGTTCTTGTCGAATCCGGCCGCCAGGCCGATCGGATTGGGAAAATTCAGGCCGAAAGCGCGGACACGCAGCTCCGGTGGGTCGGGTTCCGGTTGCCCCAACGGGACCAGCCGCAGCGCCTTGAGAACCAGGCCATGGGCATCTTCGGGGTCGAGCGCGCGCAGAAACGGCCGCGACAGGCGATCAAAAAGGGCGATCACCGACAGGTACTCCAACATCGGTGCCGGGGGCCTGCGGGCCCGGCGGCGTAAAGTGAGCAAGACTGGCCAAGACATAAGGCCGAACGCCCGTAAAAGCGATGGCTGGGGGTAATTTCTCCCCCGAAGCCATAAACAGGTGTGACAAAGGGCCGACTCGCGGTTATAATTCCTAAAGAATGACCGATAACCCAAGTCTCCTAACTGAAGACTGACAACCCCAAGGCCGCCGAGGCCGAAACGCCGGTGAAGACATGCTGACCCACGCCCAGATCTGGAATGCCATCGACCGTCTTGCCGCCCGGTCCAAGATGACCGCGTCCGGTCTTGCCAAGAAAGCCGGCCTCGACCCGACCACCTTCAACAAGTCGAAGCGGATCACCCCGGAAGGCCGGCCGCGCTGGCCCTCGACCGAATCGGTCGCCAAGGCGCTGGCCGCGACCAGCACCAAGGTCGATACTTTCGTTAGCCTGATCACCGACGGCGGCAAGCCTTCGATCGCCAATGTGCCGCTGATCGGCTTTGCCGAAGCCGGCGCCGAAGGCTTCTTCGACGATGCCGGATTTCCGGTCGGCAAGGGCTGGGAGGAAATCAACTTTCCGCAAATTACCGACGAGCATGCTTATGCGCTGGAAATTTCCGGCGACTCGATGAAGCCGGCCTATCGCGAGGGCGACATCATCATCGTCTCGCCGGGCGCGCCGGTGCGCAAAGGCGACCGCGTCGTGGTCAAGACCCGCAAGGGCGAGATCATGGCCAAGGAACTGAAGCGCAAACAAGCCAAGAGCATCGAGCTCAAGTCGCTCAACTCCGACCATCGCGACCGCACCTTGCAGATGGCGGACGTCGAATGGATCGCCCGCATCGTCTGGGCGAGCCAGTAAGCGCTCAACCAGCAAGCCGCAATGGATCGCGACCGTCGATCCCGGTAGAGTTCCCCCGCGCTGGTTATTGAGTCGCGCAACGACGCATCAGACGCGTCGTTGCCGCAACAGGTAGCCGGGTATTTCATCAGGGGGGCTCTTTATGGATCGTCGACATGCGTTGAGGGTGTTAGCCGGTATGGCGCTGTGCCCGGTTTGCGCATCGCCAGGTTTTGCCGCAGAAGGCGCGCACTGGAGCTACGAGGGCGAAGGCGGCCCGTCGCACTGGGGCGATCTCGACGCCGCCAGCAAGGCGTGCTCGGCGGGCACACAGCAATCGCCTATCGACATTCAGAGCAGCATCAAGTCGCAGCTACCGGCCCTGAAGATCAGCTGGCCGAAGAAGCCGGACATGATCGTCAACAACGGCCACACCATCCAGGTGAACGCCGATCCCGGCAACACACTCACCGTCGGCTCAAGCAAGTACGAACTGCTGCAATATCATTTCCATCACCCGAGCGAGCACCTGATCGGCGGCAAGGCCTATCCGATGGAAGTGCATTTCGTGCATCGCGAGGCGAGCGGCAATCTCGCGGTGGTCGGCGCGCTGATGGCGGCCGGCAAAGCGAACGCGGCCTTCAACAAGATCGTGAGCGCCATGCCGGGCAAGGAAGGCCCGCCAGTGAAGATGTCGGCTGCCGCCGATCCCAACCAGATGCTGCCGGCCGGCCGCGGCTATTACCGCTACTCCGGCTCGCTGACGACGCCGCCGTGCAGCGAAGTGGTGAACTGGCTGGTGCTGCGCAATCCGATCCAGGTCGCACGCGCCGACATTGACGCCTTCGGCAAGCTGTTCCCGATGAACGCGCGTCCGGTGCAGAAGGACAATCGACGCTTCGTCTTGAGTTCGTGAGCGCCGGGTCGAACTTATGCCCCGCCAAAGCGCGGGGCATAAGCTCCCAGTTACGATCCGGCGCGCAATGCATCGCCCGCTCAGACGGCGTGAAGCGCCATCCGGACGACATAGGCAGCAATCGACAGGCTGATCAGGAATATGCCGAGGCCGATCGGCGATCCCCAGCCGTGCCAATTCATCGCCGCCTGGGCGTATTTCCATTCCTGCTCGGGCGTCAAAGGTTCTCTCATCATCTGATCCTTTCTCGTTGCCGATGGCGGTGGACAAGCGCGCCGCCGGACGGCTGGCGGCTTGACCACTTAGTTCGGCAATCATATATTTCGATTGTCTAATTATTAGGTTGTTGAAATAATAATGTCAAGCGCGAGACGCGACGACCTCATCGACGCCATCGGCAGCACCATCATGCGTTGGCAGGATGCCACGCAGGCCTTCGACGAGGCCGTCGGCGCCAAACTCGAGCTCGGCTCCACCGAGCGTCATTGCCTGTCGTTTCTGCACGAAGGGCCGAAGACCGCCGGCGCCATCGCCGAAACAGTGGCGCTGACGCCGGCGGCCGTCACCGCAATGATCGACCGGCTGGAAATGCGCGGTCTGGTCGAGCGACGGCGCAGCGCCGAGGATCGGCGGCAGGTGCAGGTCGTACTGACCGACATGGCGATGACGGCGGCGATGAAATTCTACGGCCCGATCGCCAAAGAAGGCGCGGCGCTGCTCGAGTCGATGCCGACCGCCGATCTCGAGGTGATCAAGAGATTCTTCGACAAGGCACTCGCGATGCAGCAGCGCCAGACCGATCGCATCCGCGCCATGGCCGGGCAAAAGCCTCGCGCCCGCCAATGGCGCGGGAAACTTTAACCGCGGCGACGAAGCTCAAGCCGATCGCGCCAGCGCGCCGTCGATCATGTCGACCGTGTTCTTGACGCCGTAAACGGCGACGAAGGAGCCGAAGCGCGGGCCCTTCTCCTGGCCGAGCAGCACCTGGTACAGCATGTTGAACCAGTCGAGCGACACGCCGGGCCGGCCGTCCTTAGCCTTCTTGGCGTGATCGAGGAACGGCTCGCGACGGCCAATTTCGTAGACGACGTTCTGGATCTCTTCCGCCGTCGCATTCGGATTAAGATTGGCCAGCGCGTCGCGCAGATCGGCGAGCGCCTTGCGCTCGACATCGCTCGGCTCGCGGAATTTCTTTTCCGGCAGCACGAAGTCGCGGAAGTAATGGATGGCGTAGCCAACCGCGTCGTTCAGCTTCGGATGGCTCTGCGGCGTCACGCCCGGACGATAGCGGCCGATGAAGCCCCACAAGGTCTCGGCGTTCTCGGCGTTCGATGACGACACCAACGTGAGCAGCATCGTGAACGAAATCGGCATGTCCGCCACCGGCGGCTTGCCGTTATGGATGTGCCAGACCGGGTTGCCGAGCTTCTGTTTCCAGTCCTGCTGGCGCGGATAGCCGTCGAGAAATTGCTGATAGTCGTCGACCTGGCGCGGGATCACGTCGAAGTACAGCCGCTTCGCCGACTTCGGCTCGCGATACATGAACAGCGACAGCGATTCCGGCGAGGCGTAACGCAGCCATTCCTCGATGGTCAGGCCGTTGCCCTTCGACTTGGAAATCTTCTGGCCCTTTTCGTCGAGGAACAGTTCGTAGTTGAAGCCTTCCGGCGGCTTGGCGTCGAGCGCCTTGCAGATCTGACCCGACAGCTTCACCGAGTCGATGAGATCCTTCCCGGCCATTTCGTAATCCACGCCGAGTGCGGTCCAGCGCATCGCCCAGTCCGGCTTCCATTGCAGCTTGCAGGCGCCACCGGTGACCGGGACGGTGACCGGTTCCTTGGTGTCGGGGTGCTCGTAGGTGATGGTGCCGGCCTTGGCGTCATGGGCGGTGATCGGCACCTGCAGCACGATGCCGGTTTGCGGATCGATCGGCAGGAACGGCGAATAGGTCGCGGCGCGCTCCTCACGCAGCGACGGCAGCATGATCGCCATCACCTTGTCGAAACGCTGCAGCATCTTCAACAGCGTCGCGTCGAACCGGCCCGCCTTGTAATACTCGGTCGACGAAGCGAATTCGTAGTCGAAGCCGAAGTGATCAAGGAAGGCGCGCAGCCGCGCATTATTGTGCTCGCCGAACGAGGGATGCGTGCCGAACGGATCGCGCACCTTGGTCAGCGGCTTGCCGAGATCGAGCGCCAGCGCGTCCTTGTTGGGCACGTTGTCCGGCACCTTGCGCAGGCCGTCCATGTCGTCGGAGAAGGCGATCAGCCGGGTCTTGACCTTGTCCTCGGTGAGGACGCGGAAGGCGTGGCGCACCATGGTGGTGCGCGCCACCTCGCCGAAGGTGCCGATATGCGGCAGACCTGATGGGCCGTAGCCGGTCTCGAAAATGACCTCGTCTTTCGGTTTGGCCTTGAACCGCGCGACGATCTTTTTCGCCTCCTCGAACGGCCAGGCGTTCGACTGTTCGGCGAGCTTCTTGAGCTCGTCGGGCGTGATTTGCGGCGCAATTTCGGCAGTGGTCATCGACATTCCGGCCTCCGGCGGGCAGACATAGGCAAGAGGCGCCAAGGCGTCAATTGAAGGCCAGAAAGTCGCGATCGTGAGCCCGCCCAAAGCCCCCAAGAACAAAGCCGCCGCCGTGATCGGCGGCGGCCCCGCCGGGCTGATCGCGGCCGAGACCCTGGCCCGCGCCGGCGTCGCGGTGACGGTGTACGACCAGATGCCCTCGCCCGGCCGCAAGTTTCTCATGGCGGGACGCGGCGGCCTCAACCTGACGCATTCGGAGCCCCTGCCCGATTTCCTCAAGCGCTACGGCGACGCCGACGAGCGGTTGCTCGACGCCGTGACCGCCTTTCCCCCGGCAGCACTCCGCGCCTGGGCGGATGAACTCGGCGCCGACACCTTTGTCGGCTCGAGCGGCCGCGTTTTTCCCAAGGCGATGAAAACCTCGCCGCTGCTGCGCACCTGGCTGCTGCGCCTGCGCAATCTCGGCGTCACCGTGAAGCTGCGCCACCGCTGGGAGGGTTGGGACGACGACGGCCAGCTGGTTTTCAAATCCGGCGGCGAGGACATTGCGGTGAAGCCGGATGTCGTCGTGCTGGCGACGGGCGGCGCGAGCTGGCCGAAGCTCGGCTCCGACGCGCGCTGGGTGGATGTGCTGCGCGGAGAGAAGGTCGCGGTGGCGCCGCTGCAGGCGTCGAACTGCGGCTTCACCGCCGCATGGTCCGACGTGCTGCGCGGCTTCGCCGGCCAGCCGCTCAAGCGCATCGCCATCAGCTTCGGGGAAAGCAGCGCGCGCGGCGAAGCGATGATAACGCAGACCGGCATCGAAGGCGGCGCCATTTACGCGCTGTCGTCACCAATCCGCGACGCCATAAACAAGGACGGCGTGGCGACCATCGTCTTCGACCTGTTGCCGGACGTGACCCTCGCCAAGCTCGGCGAACGTCTGTCAGCGCCGCGCGGCAAGCAATCGCTGACCAATTTCCTGCGCAAGAACACGCATCTGGCCGCCGTGGCGCTGTCGCTGCTGCATGAAGCGGCGCTGGCCAAAGGCAAGCCGCTATCCGCGCTGCCGCCTGCTGCGATCGCGGCGCTGATCAAGGCGGTGCCGGTGAAACTGACCGGGGTGCAGCCGATCGAAACGGCGATCTCGAGCGCCGGCGGCATTCGCTTTGCCGAACTCGACGAGCATTTCATGCTGCGGAACAGCCGCGGCGTTTTCGTCGCCGGCGAAATGCTGGATTGGGACGCGCCGACCGGCGGCTATCTGTTGCAGGCGAGCTTCGCCACCGGCGTCGCCGCCGCGCAGGGCGCGCTGACCTGGCTCAAAAATGCCCGGACATGAAAGAAGGGCCGCCCCGATGGGGACGGCCCTTCCATTGTCGAACCGCTATCCGCGGGACCGCTTAGCTGACGCGGAAACCCACCGAGGCGAGATTCCAGGTCGCGGTGGCCGACAGTCGCGGCGATAGACAATGAGACACTGGATCACCTCCTTTCTGATGTTGACGATGCACCTAAGGTAATCCGTCCGCAGCAGTTTGGAAGTGCCTTGTCGGCCAAAAACGGCGTTCCGCGCGGCCGCCCTCGCCGTCAGGACACGATGCGCGGCAGCGGCAAAGTGATGGCGATGTTGAGGCCGCGCGGATGCCAATCGAAGTCGATGGTGCCGCCATATTGCTTTTCGACGATGCGCCTGGTGAGCGTCGAGCCGAAGCCCAAATTCGACGGCGGCACAACGATGGGGCCACCCTGCTCGTGCCAATCGAAGCGCAGCACATTGTCGTTAACGACCCAGCGCAACTCGACCTCGCCATCGCCGTCGCTCCACGCGCCGTATTTGGCGGCGTTGGTGGCGAGTTCGTGCAGCAGCAGCGCCAGGTCGGACAGCGCGTGCGAGGAAATGCGCAGATCCGGGCCTTCAATGCGCGCCTGCGTGGCCGGGGAGACGGTGTAGGGCGCGAAAGCGCTCGCCACCAAATCGCGCAGCGAGGCGTCGGCCAGCGTGCCGTCGGTGGCGCTCAGGCGATCGACCAAGAGATCGTGGGCGCGGCTCAGCGAAGCGAGCTTGCCCTGCACCGATGCGGCGAGCTCGGCGGCGCTCGGCACGGTGCGGGCGCCGACGGTGATCAGCGCGCCGGCCAGCGCGAAGGCGTTCTTGACGCGGTGATTGAGTTCGTGGAGCAGCATTTTGCGCTGCTCTTCCGCATGCGAGCGGGCCATTTCTGCACGGTGACGCTCGATGGCGATGGCCGCGGTCTGCGCCACAGTTTCGATCGCGATGATGTCGCGGCCGGTCGGCACGCGCGGCACCCGGTAGTAATTGGCGAAAGTGCCGAGCACTTGGCCGTCGCTCGACTTCAGCGGCACCGACCAGCAGGCGGCAAGGCCGTGCTCGCAGGCGAGATCGCGAAAGTCCTTCCACAGCGGATCAGTCGCGATATCGGCGACGAACACCGACTCGCCGGTAAAGGCCGCGGTGCCGCAGGAGCCGATGCCGTTGCCAACCGGAATGCCATTAATCGCTGCGTTGTACGCCGCCGGCAGGCTTGGCGCTGCGCCTTCGAGCAACCTTGTGCCGTCCTGCGACAGCACCAGGATCGAGGCCAGCATGTCGCCATGGGAGGGCTGCTCGACCAGCAGGATGAGATCGCGCAGCACATCGTTCAGCGGCCCGCCCTTGGCGACCCGGGCCAGAATCCTGCGCTCGCCTTCCAGTAGCGCCGTATCCGGAATGTCTCTCTCCAGCGATCCGATGGCAACCTCCTGCCGCAGCATTGCGACGACTTCATGGGGTTAGCCCAACGGACCAAACCGGCCTATCAAATTTGCCAAGTTCCGGGTAAGAAACTTGCATGCCCGTCAGAACGGGCTGATCGGGAAATAGCGCAGCCACAGGTCGGTGAAGCGGCCCTGCTCCCAGAGCCGGAACAGCGCCCAGTTCAACGACTGCCGCAAGAGATCGTTGCCGCGCCGGACGGCAATGCCGACGCCCTCGCCGAAGTAACGGCTTTCCAGATAGGGCCCGCCGACGAAGCGGCAGCAATTCGCCGATTCCGTGCCGTTGAGCCAGAACGACAGCGCGATGCCGTCGCCGAACAGGAGATCGACTTCGCCCTTCTTGAGCGCAGCGCGCGCGGCGGCGTCGTCCGGAAAAGTGTGCAGTTCGGCCTCGGTGAACAGCGCCTTGATGTAGGCCTCGTGCGCGGTGCCGGCGATGACGCCGACTTTCTTGCCTTCGAGCGCGGCCGGCCGCACATCCTCGATGCCGGAATTGCGCCGCGTCACGAAGCGCGCCGGCGTGCGGTAATAGGGATCGGTGAAATCGACGCGCTTGCGCATCGCCGGCGTCGCCGCGATGGAGGCGATGACGGCATCGCCCTGGTTGGTGTTCAAGCTGTCCACCAGCGTGTCGTAGCGGCGCATCTGCACTGTGCAGGCGACCTTGATCTCCTCGCAGATCAGCCGCGCCAGATCGACGTTGAAGCCGACCGGGTTGCCGTCGGCACCGGCGTAGTCGAAGGGCGGATAGTCGGTCTCGGTGAGGAAACGGATCACGGTCAGCCGCGACAGGTCCGGCCGCTCCGGACGCCGCCGCGGGTCCCAGAAGCCCGGCACGTCGACCGGATTGCGCACCGGGTTGGTGTCGGGAGCATCGGCGGCGGGCGGCGTGCTCGGCCCCGGCACGTGGGCCTGCGGCCAGGCGGCCCCGGCGGTGAGCATCAGGCCCAACGCAGCCAGCGCCCCGCCCCGCCGCAGTTTATGAAAGACGCCCATCGCCGGCCGAAATCCCGATCAGATTCGGCCGGACCATAATGTGTTTTCGCGCCAAGGGGAAACTGGTTGGCGCGCCAAACCCGCGGCACAGCCCCGGGACTTCGCCTCCCCGACCGGGAGCCGCTCAGTGCGCGGTCAGATACTTCTCGATCTCGTGTACCGGCATCTTGACCAGATCCTTGTCGATCTCGGCGCGCACCGCGGCTTTCAGGCCGTGGCCGTAGACCTGACGCAGGAAGCCGAGCGCGCGCGGCGGCGCGACGACAACCATGGTCTTCACCTCATGCGCGGTCACGGCATGATCGAGCTTGGCGGCAAGATCGGCGAGAAAGCTTTCTTCCTCCTGAGCGTGCCAGTCGGTCTGCCCGACCGCGGAGCGCCCCGCGCCAACGGACGAATTGGAGCGGCCCGGCCTGTCGGTCCCCAGGTCGCGCGTGGCCTTCGCCTTGTGTTCGTAGACTTCGCGCGTCTGCAGGTTGGGGAACTTTGCGTCACCCGAGTTCTCGAGAATGAGCGCCTTGGCGCCGTCACAGACGACGATCCATTCGCCCTGTTCGATCGATAGTGACATGCCTGTTTCTCCCTTGAACAACGCATAGAAGCGTGTCGGTCGCGCCGACGCTTTGCGCCAGATCAACGCGGGAGAACGGTATTTCGTTGCGTTCGCGGACTAGTTCGTGCCGTCGAGCAAACGTCGCGCGATCACCTGCGCTTGAATTTCCGCCGCCCCTTCGAAGATGTTGAGGATGCGGGCATCGCACAGGATGCGCGAGATCGGGAATTCGAGCGCGAAGCCGTTGCCGCCGTGCACCTGCACGGCATTGTCGGCGTTGGCCCAGGCAACACGGGCGCCATAGAGCTTGGCCATGCCCGCTTCGAGATCGCAGCGCCGCCCTGAATCCTTCTCGCGCGCGGCATGATAGGTGAGCTGGCGCGCGATCATGATCTCCGCCGCCATCATCACGATCTTGTCGGCGACGCGCGGGAAATCGGCGATCGGCCGCGAGAACTGGATGCGGTTGGTCGCGTAGTCCATCGCCTGCTCCATCGCCGCCTGGGCGACGCCGATGGCGCGCGCGGCCGTCTGGATGCGCGCTGATTCGAAGGTCTGCATCAACTGCTTGAAGCCCATGCCCTCGACGCCGCCGAGCAGGTTCTCGGCCTTCACCTCGAAGCCGTCGAAGGCGATCTCGTATTCCTTCATGCCACGATAGCCGAGCACCTCGATCTCGGTGCCGGTCATGCCCTTGGCCGGGAACGGATTGTTGTCGTCGCCGCGCGGCTTTTCCGCGAGCAGCATCGACAGGCCGCGGTGTCCCGGCTCCTTCGGGTTGGTGCGGACCAGAAGCGTCATCAGATCAGCGCGCACCGGATGCGTGATCCAGGTCTTGTTGCCGTAGACCTTGTAGACATCGCCTTCGCGCACCGCGCGCGTCTTCAGCGAAGCCAGATCAGAGCCGGTGTTCGGCTCGGTGAACACCGCGGTCGGCAGCACTTCGCCGGAGGCGATCTTCGGCAGCCACTTCGCTTTCTGCTCCGGCGTGCCGCCACCGAGAATGAGCTCGGCGGCGATTTCCGAACGGGTGCCGAGCGAGCCGACGCCGATATAGCCGCGCGACAATTCTTCGGAGACGACGCACATCGACTCCTTGCCGAGACCCATGCCGCCGAACTCTTCCGGAATGGTCAGGCCGAAGACGCCGAGCTCGGACATCTGGCCGACGACCTCGTACGGGATGTAGCTGTTGGTGCGATGCCAGCCATGGGCGTGGCCGACCACTTCGCTATCGGCGAACTTGCGCATTTCCTCGCGAATCGATTCCAGTGTTTCGTCGAGGCCGGCGGCGCCGACGGTGGCGCCATGGCTCTGGCGCATCAACTCCATCAGGCGGGCGCGGCGCTCGGCAGTGTTGCCGTGAGCGATCAACATTTCGACGCCGGGCGTCATACGCGCCGCGACCTGCGCCACGGAAAGCCCCATGTCGGCCGGCCGCACGATCTCGCCCTGGCTCATCGGGATGCCGCCCAGGGTCTGCGCCAGGCATTCGCCGAGGCCGATCCAGGTCAGGTGCTCCTCGACCTCGCCGAATGAGCCGGTTGCCGTCATTCGGTCAGCATAGGCGGCGAGTTGCTTGATCGCCTCGACATAGGTGGCAAGCCAGGCCAGCCCGTGCGTGGCCCTTTGTTCGCGATCAAACAACTTGCCGACTGTATGGCCCTCCACGGTCACTTTGCCGCGCACCTTGGCGGTGGCATCGGCCAGAATGGCCTCCATCGCGGTCACCGCTTCGCGGGCGATATCCTGCAGGTCCTGGTCGGCAGCGGTGCGGGAGGCGGCGATCGGCATGGCAGTCCCCAAATCTCTCAATTTTTCGCCCGAAAGGCATCCAACAGTACGCGTGCAGTGCACAAAAGCAAAGGTGCGGCAGCTGCCGTCAAGCCTGTCTCGGTGCCAGAAGACCGCCGCCGGGGCGAACTAATAATAAAATTAACCATTTCAGGTTCATCTGTGACCATTGCTTGTGCGCCGCGTCTCTTTCAATCTGAGAAAACCGCCCTCGCCATGCGCCTCCTCAAGGCAACGATGTCCTCATGGTCGCCAACCCGGCTCCTGACGTCGTTCTCTGTGCGGACCCGCATTGTCGTTCTGGCGCTGGCCCCTGTGGCTGGCTTTTTCGCCAACGGGCTGACTTATGTCGCCGGTGAAGACGAGGTGTCCGGCGCCTTCCGGACGGTCGCCGATTCACGCGCGCTTGCCGATGCCAGCCGCGACCTCAAGATCGCCATCGCGTCGATCCGCATCGCTGCCAAGGACTTTGGCCGCGAGCGCAATTTCGCGCTCGACATGTTCACGCAATCTCAGAGCCAGGCGGTCAAGAGCCTGGATGCCATTCAGGCTTTGATTGGCGGCTCGCGGACCGACAACATCAAGGCGTTGCGCGCCGAACTCGCCACCATCAAGGCGAACTACGACGACCTCTACAAACTGCAGCGCGTGCTGGGCTTCTCTCACGACGAGGGCATTCGCTGGGCGCTGAAGGATGCCGGCAACAAGATCGAAGCGATCATCAACAATAACCTGAGCTGGATCGCCGACGCCGACGCGCGCAAGATCATCGTGCTGTTGCTGACGATGCGGCATCAGGAGAGCGAGTATCGGCTCGAGCCGAGCGAACTCACCATGTTTCAGTTCGAAGCCAGCTATCGCAACTTCGTCCAGCTGTTTGCCAGCATCGACGGCACGCCCGCGCTGAAGGACCCGATCGAACGTGAGGTGAAGGAATATACCGACACGTTCACCTACTGGGTTTCGCTGCACGACCGCACTCATCCGCTGCGCACATTGATCGACATCGACAGTCAGAACATGCTGCCTCGTGTCGATGCCATCATTCTGTCGGCCAACGGAGCGGCTCGACACGCAGCCGACGCGCTCGCGGCGTCGCAGAGCGACACGCGCAACGGCATCATCGCCGTTGGCGCCGTAATGGCGATACTCGGGCTGATATTCAGTTGGCTGATCGGCCGCAGCGTGACGCGGCCGCTCGATCGTCTCGGCGCCGCGATGAAGGCACTCGCCGCCGGCGATACCGGCACGGCCATTCCCGCGACCAAGGCGCACGACGAAATCGGCGCCATGGCGCGCACGGTTCTGGTGTTTCGCGATTCCATGATCGAGCGCGAGAAGCTGTCGCGAACCCAGATCGATCAGAGCCGGGCGCGCGAGACGCGCAGCAACAGCGTTGCCGCCGCCATTCGCCGTTTCGAGGGTTCGATCGGCGCCGTGCTCGGCAAGCTGCGTTCGGCGTCGCATCAGCTGGAAACGAGCTCTGCCGATCTCAACCGCACGGCGGATACGGTTTCGGGCGAGGCGCACACGGCTGAACAGCGCGCGAGCGCCGCGTCGGAGAACGTCACCACGGCGGCAGGTTCGGTCGAGGAACTGGCGCTGTCGATCGAGGCCATCGCCGCTCAGGCGACCCAGTCCAGCGGCGTGGCCGGCCGGGCGGTCGCCGAGGCCCGGCAGACCGCCAAGACCATGACCGAACTCGGCGTCGCCGCGACCCGCATCGGCGAAGTGGTCGGACTCATCCAGGCCGTGGCGGGGCAGACCAACCTGCTGGCGCTCAACGCCACGATCGAAGCGGCGCGCGCCGGTGACGCCGGTCGCGGCTTCGCCGTGGTCGCCGCCGAAGTGAAGTCGCTGGCGGCGCAGACCGCGCGCTCGACCGAAGAGATCGCCGAACAGATCGACGGCATCCAGTCGGCGGCGGCGGGCGCCACGCTCGCGATCGAGCAGGTCAACGCGATCATCGGCGAGATGGCCTCGATCGCCACCTCGGTCGCCGCCACCGTGGAGCAACAGAACGCCGCGGTTGCCGCGATTGCCGAAGGTGTCAGCCGAGCCTCGAACGATGCCCGCACCGGCGCCGAGGCAATGAGCCGGGTCGCCGGCGTAACCATCGACGCACGCTCGACCGCCGCCGGCGTGAAGAGTTTGGCCGACGCCGTCGCGGTCGAAGCCGAGAGTCTGGAGGGCGAGGTGCGCCGGTTCCTGAGCGACGTCCAGGCGGCCTGACGGCGCCCACTTGCAAACGGCGGGCTGATCGCCATTCTCGCATCAGCGGATCGGCCGCCCGGAACCTGCCTCTTGCGCCATTTCAAGCTGACGCTGCGCTTCGTGCGCGATGCCTTCTGGCAGTTCCTCGCCGATGACGGCTGGGCCATCGCCAGCCATATCGCGCTGTCGACCTTGATGGCCTTGTTTCCGTTCCTCATCGTCTGCACGGCGCTGGCGGGCGTGTTCTTCGGTTCCAAGGGTCTCGCCGACGAGGCGGCGCGCATCCTGCTCGAAACCTGGCCGGCGCAGGTGGCCGGTCCGATCGCCGACGACATCCGCGGCGTGCTGATCGGCAGCCGCGGCAACGTGCTCACCTTCGGCGTGCTGTTCGCGCTCTACTTTGCTTCCAGCGGCGTCGAGAGCCTGCGCATCGGCCTGAACCGCGCCTATGGCATGGGCGAAAGACGGCCGTGGTGGGTGCTGCGCATCGAGTCGATCGGCTACGTGCTGGTCGGCGCCGTCAGCCTGCTGGTGTTCTCGTTCCTGGTCGTGCTAGCGCCGTTCATCTGGTACAAGCTGCTGCAATTCGTGCCGACGCTCGAGCCGCTGAGCGATCTCATCACCTTCTCGCGCTTCGCCGCGGCGGCGGTCATCCTGATCATCTCGCTGACCATCGTGCATCGCTGGCTGCCGGCGGGGCGGCGCAGTTTCCTCGACATCGCGCCGGGCATCGCCGCCACGCTGTTGCTGTGGATGGTGAGCGGCATCGCCTTCGGCCGCTATCTCGCCAGCTACACCTTCGCCTATGTGAACATGTATGCCGGGCTCGCCTCGGCGATGATCGCGCTGATCTTCCTCTACGTCTGCGCGTCGATCTTCATCTTCGGCGGCGAACTGAATTCGGTGGTGCTGAAATGGCGCGTCGAGCGGCGCACGGCATCGGCCGGCCGCGCCGTCCATGCCAATGCGCCGCCGACCGATCTCGACAGACCGGCGCTGCCGTAATCGCTCAGCCCTGGCCCGTGACCTCGAGCACATCCTCGTAGGTCTTCAGGCCCGTCATCGGCGCGCTGACCAGCACCGCCATGTTGCCGGGCGGGTGCTGATTCTTCCACATCATGGTGTGAGCCTTCGGAATTTCCAGCCACGGGAAGGTCTTCGACAGGCAAGGATCGATGCGGCGCTCGAGCACGAATGCATTGGCCTGTGAGGCCTGCTTCAAATGCGCGAAGTGCGAGCCCTGGATGCGCTTCTGCCGCATCCAGACATAGCGCGCATCGAAGGTGATGTTGAAGCCGGTGGTGCCGGCGCAGAACACGACCATGCCGCCGCGCTTCACCACCATGCAAGACACCGGGAAAGTCTGCTCGCCCGGGTGCTCGAACACGATATCGACGTCGCGTTTGCCTGTGATGTCCCAGATCGCCTTGCCGAAGCGGCGCGCTTCCTTGGCCCACTCGTTGAACTCGGGCGAATTGACCTGGGGTAACTGGCCCCAGCACTTGAAGTCCTTGCGGTTGATCACGCCCTTGGCGCCGAGGTTATAAACATACTCAGCCTTGGAATCGTCAGAGATGACGCCGATGGCGTTGGCGCCGGAGGCCGCGGCAAGCTGGATGCCGAACACGCCGAGGCCGCCGGAGGCGCCCCACACCAGCACGTTGTCGCCGGGCTTCAGCGTGTGCGGCGCGTGGCCGAACAGCATGCGATAGGCGGTGGCGAGCGTCAGCGTGTAGCAGGCCGACTCCTCCCACGACAGATGCGCCGGCTTGATCATCAGCTGACGTGACTGCACGCGGCAGAACTGCGCGAACGAACCGTCCGGCGTCTCGTAGCCCCAGATGCGCTGCGACGGCGACAGCAGCGGATCGCCGCCATTGCAGTCCTCGTCGTCGCCGTCGTCCTGGTTACAGTGGACGATGACTTCGTCGCCGACCTTCCAGCGCTTCACCTTGGAGCCGACCGCCCAGACGATGCCCGAGGCATCGGAACCGGCGATGTGATACGGCTGCTTGTGCACGTTGAACGGCGTGATCGGCTGGCCGAGCCCGGCCCAGATGCCGTTGTAGTTGACGCCGGCGGCCATCACGAGAACGAGCACGTCCTCTTCGCCGATCGGCCAGGTCGGCACCGCTTCGATCTGGAACGACTGCTCCGGCGGCCCGTGGCGCTCCTGGCGGATCACCCACGCGTACATTTTCTCGGGGACATGACCAAGCGGCGGGATCTCGCCGATGTCGTAGAGGTCCTTGAGCGGAGCCCCACTCCGCGCAACAGCAGCAACCGGCATCGGCTTACTCCCTAAAATATCAGCGTTATTAGTTCGAGAGCTGCATCAGTCTGGCGTAATTTATATTGCATTGCAACAATAGAACCGCCAGACTGAAGTCGAAGGCAGCCCGGGCAACTTCAACAACGCATCAACGCACGAATGGCCGAGACAAAGCGCGACAAACCCTGGATTTTCCGCACTTACGCCGGCCATTCGACGGCCACGGACTCGAACGCGCTGTACCGGCGGAACCTGGCCAAGGGTCAGACCGGGCTCTCGGTCGCCTTCGATCTGCCGACGCAAACCGGTTACGACAGCGACCATGTGCTGGCGCGCGGCGAAGTCGGCAAGGTCGGCGTGCCGATCAGCCATCTCGGCGACATGCGGGCGCTGTTCGACCAGATCCCGCTCGGCTCGATGAACACGTCGATGACCATCAACGCCACCGCGGCGTGGCTGATGGCGCTGTACATCGCCGTCGCCGACGAGACCGGCGCGCCGCGCACGGCGCTGACCGGCACCATCCAGAACGACATCATCAAGGAATATCTGTCGCGCGGCACTTACGTGTTTCCGCCGAAGCCGTC
This sequence comes from Pseudomonadota bacterium, assembly GCA_018240595.1. Classification (GTDB taxonomy): domain Bacteria; phylum Pseudomonadota; class Alphaproteobacteria; order Rhizobiales; family Xanthobacteraceae; genus Pseudolabrys. The sequence goes on from JAFEFL010000029.1 coordinate 26,810, forward strand.
GCTGCGCCTGATCAAGGACGTCGCCATCTTCACCACCTCGGAATTGCCGAAGTGGAATCCGATGAACATCTGCTCCTACCATCTGCAGGAAGCCGGCGCGACGCCGGTGCAGGAACTCGCTTACGCGCTCGCCACCGCGATCGCCGTGCTCGACACGGTGAAGGCGTCCGGCGAAGTCGATCAGGCCAAGTTCGGCGAGGTGGTCGGCCGCATCTCGTTCTTCGTGAATGCCGGCCTGCGCTTCGTCACCGAAGTGTGCAAGATGCGCGCGTTCACCGAGCTTTGGGACGAGATCACCCGCGAACGCTACGGCGTTACCGATCCCAAGCAGCGGCTATTCCGCTACGGCGTGCAGGTTAATTCGCTCGGCCTCACCGAGCCGCAGCCGGAAAACAACGTCGCGCGGATCCTGATCGAGATGCTGGCGGTGACCTTGTCGAAGAACGCGCGCGCCCGCGCCGTGCAGCTGCCGGCGTGGAACGAGGCGCTCGGCCTGCCGCGGCCGTGGGACCAGCAATGGTCGCTGCGCATGCAGCAGATTCTCGCCTTTGAGACCGACCTGCTCGAATACGGCGACATTTTCGACGGCTCGTCGGAGATCACCCGCAAGGTCGAAGCGCTCAAGGCCGAAGCCAAGGAAGAGCTCCAGCGCATCGAAGATATGGGCGGCGCCGTCGCCGCGGTCGAGACCGGCTACATGAAGCAGCGGCTGGTCGAGTCCAACACCGCGCGTCTCGAAGCCATCGAGCGCGGCGAGCAGGTGGTCGTCGGCGTCAACAAATATCTCGAGACAGAGCCGTCGCCGCTGACCGGCGGCATTGCCTCGATCATGACCGTGTCGGAGGAAGCCGAGCATAGCCAGATCGAACGGCTGAAGGCCTGGCGCGCGCAGCGCGACAACGGCAAGGTCGCCGAGGTGCTCGCCGCGCTGAAGCGCGCCGCCACCGAAGGCGGCAACATCATGCCGCCGTCGATCGAGTGCGCCAAGGTCGGCGTCACCACCGGCGAATGGGGCTGGACCTTGCGCGAAGCCTTCGGCGAATATCGCGCGCCGACCGGCGTCGGCAACGCCATGCGCAACGACGTCGATGGTCTCGACGACATCCGCGCCGATGTCGATCGCGTGTCGAAACAGCTCGGCCGGCGCATGACCTTCCTCGTCGGCAAGCCCGGCCTCGATGGCCATTCCAACGGCGCCGAACAGATTGCCGTGCGCGCCCGCGATGCCGGCATGCAGGTGGTCTATGAAGGTATCCGCCTGACGCCGGAAGAAATCGTCGAAGCGGCGCGCGACCAGAAGGCCCATGTCGTCGGTCTTTCCATCCTGTCCGGCAGCCACCTGCCGCTGGTCAAGGATGTGGTGGGCCGCATGAAACAAGCCGGCCTCGACGTGCCGGTGGTCGCCGGCGGCATCATCCCGCCGGAAGACGCCGCCGAACTGGAAAAGGCCGGTGTCGCCGCGGTCTATACGCCCAAGGACTTCGAGCTCAACCGCATCATGGGCGACCTCGTCCGCATCGTCGAGCGCAAGAACAACCTGACGAATGCTTAGCTGTCCTTCATCTCTCCCCGCATGCGGGGCGAGGGAAGACGAGCAAGCGCCTCGGCCAGCCGCAACGGACTGACCGGTTTGGTGAGATAGAAATTCATGCCGGCGGCGCGCGCCGCGGCGGCACGCGTGCCGTCGTCATGCCCCGAAATGCCGATCACCGGGATCGCCGCCGCCTTGTCCGGCAGCGCGCGGATGCGCCGCGTGGCTTCAAAGCCATCGATGTCCGGCAGCACCAGATCCATCAGCACGGCATCGTAAGCGCCGCGCGCGGCTGCCTGCACGGCGGCCTCACCGCCGCCGACGAAATCGACGCGGTGACCGAGCTCCTTGAGAATGGTGCTCAGGACGACGCGGCCGAACGGATTGTCCTCGGCGCACAATATCGACAGCGTCCGCGGCTGCGTGCCGGCCCCGCGCGTGTCATTCCGTGGTCCGTGCCGCGCGACCGGCTTCACCTGCGCGGTGAAGGTGAAGGTCGAACCCTTGCCCGGCTTGCTCGTCACCGTGAGATCGCCGCCCATCGCGCGCGCCACGCGCCGCACGAAGACCAGACCGAGGCCGGCGCCGCCATAGCGCCGAGCCACGTCTTCGTTGGCCTGTGCGAAGGGTTTGAACAAACGCTTCAGTTCAACCGCTGACAGCCCGACGCCGCTGTCAGTGAAGGTGAACACGAGGCGCACCGGGCCGCGCGCCGCCGGTTCGCTGTGCGCGTTGAAGGCGATACTGCCGTCATGCGTGAACTTGACGGCATTGTCGGCGAGGTTTTCCAGCGCCGCGCGCAGGCGCAGCGCGTCGCCGGAAACGAGCGTCGCCATGGTTGGCGCAATCGTCGTCGTTGCCGAGACCGCCTTGTTGCCGGCGCGAGCGGCCAGCGCCTCACCGACCGTCTCGGCCAGGGCCTTGGGTGAAAACGGCTCATCGCGCAGCACCAGGCCTTTGGCGTCGGCGCGCACCGCATCGACGATCAGGCTCGCCAGTTGCGCCAGATGATCGGCGCCGCTCTTCACCGCCTGCGCCCAGTCGCGCTCGCGCGGGCCGAGTTCCGACGACGCCAGCAGTTCGGCGAGCGCGACAATGCCGGTCAGCGGCGTGCGGATGTCGTGGGCAATCCCGGCGAGCGCGGCCTCGATGGCGCGCACCGGCGGCAGCGCCGGCGTCTTGCGCACCGGCCGCCCGGCCCGCTTGCGGACCGCTTTTTTCGCCGCTTTTTTGACTGCCCGCTTGCGCTTGGCCATGGTCCCTTGCCCCAGGCGGACCATGGCATGACGGGCCCCTTCAATCGAGCCCGACCCGGCGGCGAATATCCGCTGGGGTTAATCCTTCGGCCCGTAGCTGCCGCAGGGCCGTCGCCGCAGTCGATTTCGACAGCTTGCGGCCGTCGGCGTCGAGGACCAGCCGGTGATGGCGGTAGCGCGGCGCAGGCAAGCCGAGCAGGCTTTGCAGCAGCCGATGCACGCTTGTGGAATGAAACAGATCCTGCCCGCGCACCACATCGGTGACGTCCTGCAGCGCGTCGTCGATCACGACGGCAAGGTGATAGCTCGCCGGCACATCCTTGCGGGCCAGCACGACGTCGCCCCACGCCGCCGGATCGGCGGCGACCGCGCCCCGGCCCGCCTCCTGCCACGACAGCGCCCCGACCCGCATGACCGCCCTTTTCATGTCGAGCCGCAGCGCATGGGGTTCACCCGAAGCGATGCGCCGCGCCCGTTCGTCGCAGGGCATGTCCTTCGCCGTGCCCGGATAGAATGGCGCGCCGTCGGGGTCGCGCGGCCACGGGCCCTGCCGCTCGCGCTCGGTGACCAGCGCGGCGATTTCGGCGCGGCTCTCGAAGCTCGGATAGATCAGGCCCATCGCGTCAAGGCGCGCCAGCGCCGCGCGATAATCCTCAAAGTGCTCGGACTGCCGCCGCACCGGCTGTTCCCAGGCGATGCCGAGCCAGGCAAGATCTTCGTAGATCGCCGTCTCGAATTCCGGCCGGCAGCGTGTGACGTCGATATCTTCGATGCGCAGCAGCAGTCGGCCGCCGGCGGCACGCGCGGCCTCAACGTTGAGCAGCGCCGATAGCGCATGGCCGAGATGGAGATAGCCGTTCGGCGACGGGGCAAATCGGAAAACGGGTGGCATGGCCATTCTGACTCGTCATACCCTGCGAAAGCAGGGTATCCAGCCCTATATCATTTCAGCGAAGGGCTGGATCGTCCGCCTTCGCGGACGACGACGGAAAACATGACCCATTTTCTCCACACCCAGGCTGATCTGGAAGCCGGCCTCGTTGAGCTGATCCGCGTCGACCCGCGCTTGGCGCCGGTGGCTGAAAAAGCCGGCAGCTTCGCGCTGCGCCGCCGCGAGGGCGGCTATCCCGGCCTGTGCGCCATCGTCTGCGGTCAACAACTATCGACCGCCAGCGCCGCCGCCATCCGCGACCGTTTGTTCAAGGCTTTCGATCCGTTTCACCACGACAGCGTGCGCGCGGCGCGCAGCGACAAGCTCAAGCGCCTCGGCCTGTCGAATGCCAAGATCAAGGCGATCAAGGAAATCGGCAAGGCGGTCTCCAGTGGCGCCATCGATCTTGACGCCGTCGGCGAGATGGATGCCGACGCGGCGCACGCCCTGCTCACGGCACTGCACGGCGTCGGACCGTGGACCGCCGACATCTATCTCCTGTTCTGCCTCGGCCATGCCGATGCCTTCCCGGCCGGCGATCTCGCCGTGGCGGAGGCCGCGCGCATCGCGCTGAACCTGAGGAAGCGGCCCGACCCGAAGGCGCTGACCAAGATCGCCGAAACCTGGCGGCCGTGGCGCGGCGTCGCGGCGCATTTGATGTGGGCCTATTATCACGTCGTCAAACGCCGCGAGGGCATCAGTCTCGAGGCTGCTGGCAAGAAGCCGGCGAAGAAGACGAAGAAGCCCGCCAAAAGGGTCGATGCAAAAAAGCACTGGCCGCAGATCAAGAAGACCAAATCGTCTGCTAAGAAGAAAGCCGTAACGGCCAAACGCGCCAGGAAGGCAGAAGGAGCAAAGCGTGCAACTTGACGGACCTCGCCTTGAACCCAAATCCGGCAAGGCGAAGCAGCTCGTCGTCTTCCTGCATGGCTACGGCGCCGACGGCAACGACCTGATCGATATCGGCGGCGTCTGGCAGAACCTGCTGCCCGATGCCGCCTTCGTCTCGCCGCACGCGCCGCGCCCTTGCGGCCAGGCCCCGGTCGGCCGCGAGTGGTTTCCGCTCACCTTCCGCGATCCGAACGAGCGCTGGATCGGCGTCAACGCCGCGGCCCCGGCGCTGAACGGGTTTCTCGACGCCGAACTCGAGCGGCTCGAACTGCCACCGGAAGCGCTGGCGCTGGTCGGCTTTTCCCAGGGCACCATGATGTCGCTGCATGTCGGCTTGCGCCGGCCGGTCGCGCCCGCGGCAATCGTCGGCTATTCCGGCATGCTGGTATTGCCGGAGGACGGCGATCCGGAGGCTTTCGCCGCCGAGATCAAAAGCCGGCCACCCGTGCTGCTGGTGCATGGCGACCAAGATCAGCTCATCCCGGTGCAGGCGCTGATGCACGCCGCGCAGGCGCTCGCCACGCTGGAAGTGCCGACGCAATGGCACATTTCGCAGGGCGTCGGTCACGGTATCGACCAGGAGGGCCTGCGCCACGGTGGCGAATTCCTCGCCCGGCATTTTGCCGCCCGCAAATAAACGCCGTCTATCGGTCGTGGGCGGGGATCATCGGCCCCTTGCGTCTTCTTCACAATCCCGTCACGCTGCTCTATTAGTAGAGGCTAAGCCGCGTGGCGGCGGCTGTCCTTGGAGGTCGAGGAGCAGCGCTTGAACGTGCACGTTTCGCCAGCCGGATTTCCGGCCCTTGTGCTCAACGCCGATTTCAGACCGTTGAGCTACTACCCCCTGTCCTTGTGGTCCTGGCAGGACACGATCAAGGCGGTGTTTCTCGAACGGGTCAGTATCGTCGCCAATTACGACCAGGCGGTTCGAAGTCCCAGTTTCGAGATGAGATTGCCGAGCGTCGTATCGCTCAAGACCTACGTCAAACCTTCAACCCATCCCGCCTTTACCCGCTTCAACGTCTTTTTGCGCGATCGGTTTTCCTGCCAATATTGCGGCAGCCGCGACGACCTGACTTTCGATCATGTCATTCCCCGCTCGCGTGGCGGCATCACCTCCTGGGACAACGTCGTCACGGCCTGCTCGCCCTGCAATTTGCGCAAGGGCTCGCTGACCATGGCCGAGGCCCACATGGCGCCGGAGCAGATGCCGTTCCAGCCGACCGTGCATCACCTGCATCGCAACGGACGGCTGTTCCCACCGAACTATCTGCACGACAGCTGGCTCGATTACCTCTACTGGGACACGGAACTGGAGCCGTAAGGCTTCGAGCGGGCCGCCGCCCTCCCCGTTCATTTCTCAGGACGATTGACCGGCATCAAAGCCGGCGCCCGGCCGCGCGTTACCTTTCCAAGGAGCGCGAAGAGCCGGCCGATGAACAAACCTGTCACTCCCGATCTTGCCAGCGCCGGGCCCGCGAGCCCGGTCGCCTTGGGGCACGCGCCCGCGCCGCGGCCGCGCCGCCGCTTATGGATCGCGGCGGCGCTCGCCCTTGTCGTGATGCTTGCCATTGCCTTTGCGGTCTGGCGCTCGGCCGGCACAGCGAGCGGCGTGACCTACGTCACCGCCGCCGCGACGCGCGGCGACGTCACCCGCGCGGTCACCGCGACCGGCACGGTCAATCCGGTGCTCACCATCATTGTCGGCAGCTATGTGTCCGGCGTGATCAAGGAGATCCGCTGCGACTACAACACCGAGGTCAAGATCGGCCAGGTCTGCGCCGAAATCGATCCGGCGCCGTACCAGACCGTGGTTGATCAGAACCGCGCCAATCTCGCGGTCGCCCGCGCCCAGCTCGAGAAGGACAAGGCCAACCTCGCTTACGCCCAGCTCAACTACGACCGCAACGCGCGGCTGGCGCAGAGCAACGCCGTGTCCAAGGACGTGCTGGACAATGCCAGGAACGCGCTCGACCAGGCCACGGCGCAGATCGGCGTCGATCAGGCCACCATCCGGCAGCGCGAGGCGCAGCTCGCCGCCGCCGAAGTCAATCTCGGCTACACCCACATCGTCTCGCCGGTGAACGGCACGGTGGTGTCGCGCAACGTCACCATGGGCCAGACCGTGGCCGCGAGCTTCCAGACGCCGACCTTGTTCCTGATCGCCACCGACCTGACGAAGATGCAGGTCGATACCAATGTCAGCGAAAGCGACATCGGCGGCATCAAGGAAGGCAACCGCTCGACCTTTACCGTCGATGCCTTTCCGCGGCGCACCTTCCGCGGTGCCGTCTCGCAGGTGCGGCAGTCGCCGCAAACGGTGCAGAACGTTGTCACCTATGACGTCGTCCTCAGCGTCGACAACAAGGATCTGGCGCTGAAGCCCGGTATGACCGCGGCGACTCGCGTCATCGTCGATCAGCGCCGCGACGTGCTGCGCGTGCCGAGCCAGGCGCTGCGTTACGCGCCGCCGTCAGCCGGCGCGCCCGCGGGCGGCGCCCGGCGCACGCGCAACGCCGAAGCCCCGGCGCAGGTTTACGTGCTGCGTGACAATGCGCCGGTCGCGGTGCCCGTGACCGCCGGGCTCGACGACGACAGCTTCACCGAAATCGTCGCCGGCGATCTCAGGCCCGGCGACAAGGTCATCGTCTCCGAGCAGCGCGGCGCCAAGGCGGCGGCGACACCGCGCCCGCGCCTCTGAGGGCGGAGACGGCGATGGCCGGCCCGATCATCCGTCTCGATCACGTCTCGCGCACCTACCGGGTGGGCGACGTCGACGTCCACGCGCTGCGCGACGTCAGCCTCGACATCGCGGCCGGGGAATTCGTCGCCATCATGGGCGCCTCCGGCTCCGGCAAATCGACGCTGATGAACGTCATCGGCTGCCTCGACCGGCCGTCCAGCGGACACTACTTCTTCGAGGATCTCGATGTCGCGGCCTTGAGCGAGCCGGAGCGCGCGCAATTGCGCAGCGAGCGGCTCGGCTTCGTGTTCCAGAGCTTCAATTTGCTCGCCCGCACCAGCGCGCTGGAAAACGTGGCGCTGCCGCTGTTCTACGCGGCCGCCGGACCCGCCAATATCGGTCCGCGCAACTCGCGGGCGCGGGCGATGCTGGCGCTGCTCGGCCTTGCCGAGCGCGAGCGCAACACCCCGGGGCAACTGTCCGGCGGCCAGCAGCAGCGCGTCGCCATCGCCCGCGCCCTGATCAACGAGCCCGGCCTACTGCTCGCCGACGAGCCGACCGGAAATCTCGACACCCGCACCTCGCACGAGATCATGGAGACGCTGACGACGCTGAACCGCAAGCAGGGCGTCACCATCATCGTCGTCACCCACGAGGCCGATATCGCGGCTTATGCCGATCGCGTGATCACCATGCGCGACGGCGCTATCCTCTCCGATGTGCGCAAACCGAAAGACGGCGCGGCGCGCACCGAAGCGGCCGCCGCGCCCGCCCGCGCCGCCGCCGCCCAGCGTTCCGGCGCGGCCTTAGCCTTCGCGCGCATGATCGTCGCCGCGGCGCTGCAGGCGATCCATCGCAACATGATGCGCTCGGCGCTCACCATGCTCGGCGTCTTCATCGGCGTCGCGGCGCTGATCGCGATGGTCGCGGTCGGCCAGGGCGCCAACGAGGCGGTGCGCAAGCAGATCGAGAGCCTCGGCACCAATCTTGTCGTCGTGCTGCCGGGCGCGCGCACCGCCGGCGGCATGCGCGGCGGCTTCGGCAGCGCCTCGACACTGACGACCGGCGATGCGCAGGCGATCCGCCGCGAAGCGCCGGCGGCGAGCGAGGTGAGTTACATCATCCGTCAATCCGGGCAGATCCAGTCGGGCAACCAGAACTGGGCGACCTCGATCCAGGGCGTCAGCGCCAACTACCCGCCGATGACCAACTGGCGCATCGCCGAAGGCCGCGAGATCACCGACGACGATGACGGCGCCGCTGCCCTCGTCGTCGTCATCGGCCAGACCGTCGCCAAGCAGCTGTTCGGCGAGTCGGTCAGCCCGATCGGCGCGCTGATCCAGGTGAAGACCACGCCGATGCGCGTCATTGGCGTGCTCGCCTCCAAGGGGCAGACGCCGTTCGGTCAGGACCAGGACGATCTGGTGATGATCCCGTTCACCACCGCCGAGCGAAAGGTGCTCGGCGTCGCCGCCCCGACACAGGCCCAGGCGCAATTGAACTGGATTTACCCGTCGCCGCCCAATCCTTACGGCCTGACGCCGCATTTGGCCGGCTACGTCAACCAGATCTTCGTCCAGGCCGCCAACTCCGCCGACGTGCAGGCCGCGATCGCGCAAGTGACCGCCGTTCTCAAGGTCCGCCACCGCATCAAGCCCGGCACCGAGGACGACTTCTCGGTGCGCAACCTCAGCCAGATCGCCGAAACGGCAGAGAGCTCGAGCCGCATCATGGCATTGCTGCTCGCCGCCGTGGCGTCAATCTCGCTGATCGTCGGCGGCATCGGCATCATGAACATCCTGCTGGTCTCGGTCACTGAGCGCACGCGTGAGATCGGCCTGCGCATGGCCATCGGCGCGCGGCGGCTGCATGTGCTGCTGCAATTCCTCGCCGAGGCCGTGCTGCTCAGCGTCACCGGCGGCATCGCCGGCATCGTCACCGGCGTCGCCGCATCGCTCGGCGTCGGGCTTCTGACCGGATGGCCGACGCCGATTTCCGGCACCGCGATCGCCACCGGCTTCCTGTTCTCCGCCGCGGTCGGAATCTTTTTCGGATACTACCCCGCGCGCAAAGCGGCGCGGCTCGATCCGATCGAAGCGCTCAGGTTCGAATAAGCCACGCCTGCGTCATCGAATATTCCCGGCCGCGCTTCTCTTGTTCGGCTAGCGCCCCGGCAGCATGCGCCGCAGTACCCCGTCGCCCATTACGAAGTGATGATAGAGCGCGGCGAGCACATGAATGGCGACCAGCGCCAGCATCACGTAATTGGCGAGCAGGCCATGGACGTCGCCGGTCCATTGCCAGCCCGGCGCCCGCGTCGCGATGAGGTGTGGCATCTCGTAGCCGAACAGCGAGACCGGCATGCCGCGAAAGTCGGCGTTGATCCAGCCGAGCAGCGGCACGATCAGCAGCAGCGCATAAAGCAGCCAGTGCACGATTTGCGACGAGGTCTCCTGCCAGCCGGGAATGCCGGCTTCCGGTTCCGGCACGCCGCGTACGAGGCGGAACAGCAAACGGATCGCTGCCACGGCCAGAATGACCACACCGAAAGTGAAATGCAGACCGATCAGTGTCGTCACCGGCGTGTCGCGGCGGATGTCCGGCATGGTCCAGGCGAAGATGAACTGGGCGATCAGCAACGCGACGATCAGCCAGTGCAGAGCCTTGGCAGCGCCGGTGTAGCTGCTGCGGGACAGGGTAGCGTCGACGGTCATCGATAGTTCCTTTTCAACGAGCGAATGTTTCGCTTGTAACGGCCTTGCAGCGGAACCCCTGCCTACCTATATGCGTTCCAATCGCGTTGTCGAGCGCACGAAGGTGCATTCCAACGCGCCGCGGACTTACCGATTGGTAATCTCACCGATTGATAACGTCGCGGCTTGACGGCCACGAAAAGCGGGTGACGCCGGATGTACGCGCACCTCTCCTTCGTGGTCGTTGTGTTTTCAGAACAGCGATGCGAAAGGCGACGGCGGTACCGGAGCGGTCACTCTGCGTCGGTGCGCGCCCAGGCCGCTTTGGCGCCGAGCGCAGCGACGACGGCCAAGAAGGCCGAGACCAGCACGTCGTAGCCGGCCAGCGAAATGCCGAACAAACGCCAGGCTGCCTCGTCGCAACGGACGATGCGGATGTCCTGCAGGCGATTGAGCATGTTGTTCGCCTTGCCGAAGCCGTTGATCGGCCCCGAGCAATCGGTCGGGCCGGGCCAAAGTTTCCACTCGACGCCCGCATGGAAGGCCGACAGGCCGGTGTTCCACAGCATCGCCACCGCGATTGCCAGGAAACCGAGAAACAGAACCTTGCGCGACGCGCCGTGACCGGCGCCAAGCCACAGCAGCGCCGCGAGCGGCACGCTGACATAGAAGGCCATGCGCTGATCGAGGCAGAGCGGGCACGGCGGATAGCCGAGCACATATTCGAAGAAGAAAAAGCCGCCGATGGTGGCGAGGCCAACCAGGGCGACGAGGGCGGCGGCCGAGACGACCGGATCCTTGCGGACCAGCACGAGAACGTCGGTCATTGCGCGCGTCCTTGAGTCATCGCCAGGCGGGATCGTCGGCGGGATCGCTGAGAGGTGGTGCCCCTGGCCGGACTCGAACCAGCACACCTTGCGGTACCTGATTTTGAGTCAGGCGCGTCTACCAATTCCGCCACAGGGGCATCTTTCACCGCGCAGAGCTGAGCCCAAAGAGCCAGCCGCCTGCGCTTCGCGGCCGGGATAATAGCGGCGCGCGCCCCCCGGTCAACGGGCAGTTCCGCGCCGCCGCCGGAGTTCCTGATCGGGCGATATGGCGCTTTCGGGGCGGTCGGGGCACCATCCGCACGCCAGACCGTTCACATAAAGCGGAGCCACCCCGGGCCAGGAGCGATCCATGAACGAAGACGTGATGAACGCCTCGCTGCGCAAATTTCTCAAGACCGTCGGCGTCACTTCCCAGCGCGAGATTGAGAAGGCAGTGCGCGCCGCGATCGCCGGCGGCCGGATCAAGGGCAACGAGGCGCTCAAGGCGCGCATGGTGCTGACCATCGAAGACGCCGGCCTTCATCACACGATCGACGGCGTCATCGAAACCGAATGACGCACTGCGCCGATCCGCGCGTGAATGTCCGTCGCCGCAAAGCACAAAGACCGCTGCGTCAAGTGGGCGCACCGCGGCGGCGCAGGAACCATCGGTGTCGCTGCGTTGTTCTCACATGAGGACGCAAAGCGACACAGGAGTTTCAAGCATGCTCAGAACGGTAATGGTCGCCGCGGTGGCCGCCGCATCTTTTGCTCTCGCGGCCGCTGGACCGGCGCAAGCCCGCATGGCCAATCCCGGCCTGAGCGCGGCGGTGCCGACGGCCACGCAGGACGTGCAGTATTATCGCCATCGCTATGACCGGCGGCATTATCGGTACCGGCACCATGGTTATTACCGTCATCATTCGCGGCGCTATCGTCATTGCTGGAACGAGCGCGTTCGCGTGCGCACCCCGGGCGGCTATGTCGTCTGGCGCACCCATCGCCGCTGCGGCTGGCGCTAAGAGCTGGCACCCGGAATGCGAAGGGCGGCGCCCGGCGCCGCCCTTTTTCATGCCGGTCGCGCGCTTATTGGCAGAAGGCGCGGGAGACGAAGGTCTCGGTCCGGCACTCCGGTCCTGAATTGCGGCCGGACAGATAGACCTTGGCCGGACAGACATCGGCCGTGGTCATGTCGGCACTGGTGCCGCCGTCGAAGCCGCGCGCCTTGCACATGGCGTTGGCGGCCGCCACGCAGTCCGGGGCGCCGTTCGCGGCGACTTTGCAGACTTGATGACCGGTGACCACCCTTGCGGCCGGGATACGAACCATCGCGCCCGCGGCGTCCTTGGCGCCCTCGACCGTGGACTGGGCGGCGACGCCGGCTTCGCGGCCGAAGTTCTGCACGCCCTTGCCGGCATCCTTGAACGATGAACTCAGGTTTTCGCTCTGCCGGTCGAGCCAGCGGCCGAGGCTTTCGAGCACGCCAGGTTCGCTTTGTTGCGGCTGCTGCTGCGGCTGGACCTGCCGTTCCCGCTGCTGCTGCTGCGGCGGCTCCTGCATCTGCAGCTGCTGCGCCTGTGCAGCCACCACCGACAGCACAACCGCCCATGCGGCACCGATCGCGGCTCGCGCCACGGCGGCTCTGGAGAATTCATATGCTCCGCAGTGCATCCCGGTTGCGCCCCGTAAGGCCGATCAGAAAACCCGATCTGCGCGCAATTCGCGTGGCACTATGATAGGCCAATGGCGGAAATGAGGAACCGATATTCCGTCAGATCAAATATACCGCAGCCACCAGACCGCCCACGACCACGGCAGCACCGAGCAAGGTCCACAGGCCGAGCCGCTTTTCGATGATCTCACGGGCCTGATCGCCGTAACGGTGCAGCAGAAACGCCACCAGGAAGAACCGGGTCGCCCGCGCGATGATCGAGAAAATAACGAACAGGAAGACATTGTAGCCGGCAAAGCCCGACGTGATCGTCACTACCTTGAAGGGGATTGGCGTGAGGCCTTTGAGCAGGATGATCCAGGCGCCCCATTCGCTATAGGCGTGACGGAAGGTTTCGACCTTGTCGCCGTAGCCGTAGAGGTGAATCAGCCAAGCGCCCACCGAGTCGTACAGCAGCGCGCCGATGGCGTAGCCGACCAGACCGCCGGCGACCGAAGCAACGGTGGCCACCGTTGCGAACCAGAAGGCCCGCTTCGGGTAGGCAAGCGACATCGGAATCAGCATCACGTCGGGCGGGATCGGGAAAAACGAGCTTTCCGCGAAGGCGATGGCCGCCATAGTCCACAGGGCATGGGGTTTATGCGCGGCATCGATGCACCAGTCGTAAAGGCGGCGCAGCAAATTGCGGGAGGGGGCAGCCTCAACGGTCATACGTTACCCATGGCGGGGAATTGTGACGGGGGGACGACGGGCCGCCAATTTGCCCGGGATTACCGGCGCTTGCGAGCGCGCGCCGGTTGCAGCGGCACGACCTTGGACGAGGGTTTGGGTCGTGAGCCGGGCTTAACAAGGTCCTTTGGCAATTTTTCGGCAATGCCGAAAAGCTGCTCGCGGCGGCGCATTTCCGCCCAGACGTCGTCCGGGCTGACCCCGGCGTGCACCCACAGGACCACCAGGTTGTAGAGCAGATCGGCACTCTCCCGGACCACCGCCTCAGGCTGGCCGTGCATGGCATCGATGACGACTTCGACCGCTTCTTCGGCCAGTTTCTTGGCCATTTTGGCGCCGCCGGCCTGCAGCAGCCGAGCCGTGCGCGACTTCGCCGGGTCTGCGCTTCTGGCGGCCAGGACAGCGTTGTGAAGCCGGGAAATCGAATCAGCCATACCGCACCATAGCCCAACGATTCCCAACGGATATTAAATAAACGGCGGGACAAGGCGATTTCCGGCTGGCGAAAGGGATTGAGTGCCAGCGCCCGAGCGCCACGCAGGCGAAAGGGGCGGGCCGCGCCCGGCGAACCGCCCCTTTCATCCGTACCTAGCCACTGTCAGCGTTCGTTAGCGATCCGGCGGCTTCACGTTGCTCCCCGGCATGTCGTGCGTGGTGGGATAGGCGGACGTGCCACCATTGAAGGGGCCGGGACCGCCGTAATACTGGCGGTGCTGATGTCGCGGCGCATAGTAGCGCGGCGCGGAGTGATAAACCGGACCCGGACCGCCATAGTAATAGCCGTCATCGTAGTAGTAGCGGTCGCGATAGGCGTCCTGCGCCGCCAGCCCGCCGAGCACGCCAAACAGGCCCATCACCGCCGCAGCGCCGGCGGCGTTGTTGCGATGAACGCGGCGATGTTTCTTCTTCGACGCGACCTGGATGACGTTGGCATCGTTCTGCACGGCCGGCGGCGTCGCATGCGGCGGCGCGGCGAGCGCCGCGCTCGAACCGAACGCGCTGGCCGCCATCACGGCAGCCAACGTCACAGCAACCGGAATCGTCACTTTCGGATTTCTGGGCTTCATCGTGTCACTCCCTGCGTTCCCCGATGGGATCTAAACATTCAACGCGCGGGAGAGCCGCACCCTGTGCTGGCTCACGGAACCTTGATTGCGAGCCGCGACGGATTGTCGCAGATGTTTAATCCGGATGGAGATCAATGAGTTATTCGCCTTCGGCCAGCAGTGTCGCATTGCCGCCGGATGCCGCTGTATTGACGGTCACCACCTGCTCCAACGCGAAACGGGCCAAATAGTTCGGCCCGCCAGCTTTGGGACCGGTACCGGACAGTCCATTACCGCCGAAGGGCTGCGAGCCGACCACCGCGCCGATCATGTTGCGGTTGACGTAGACATTGCCGTTGGCGAGCGATGCGGCGACCTCGGCGATCGTCGCCTCGATGCGGGAATGGACACCGAGCGTCAGTCCGTAGCCATTGCCGGCGATGTCGCCGAGCACCGTCTTCAGCGTCCCCGGTTTCCAGCGCACCACGTGCAGCACCGGACCGAAAACTTCTTCCTTCAGGTCTGCCGCGCGCGCCAACTCGACGATAGCCGGCGCAACGAACGTTCCCTGCCCCTGCGATGCTTCGGCGCGGAAACGCACCGCACCGCGTTTGTCTTGCGCCGCGATCCAGTTTTCGAGTTTCACCTTGGCCTCAGTGTCGATCACCGGCCCGATATGGGTGGCGATATCGCGCGGATCGCCGAGCTCGAGTTCGGCGGCGGCGCCTTCAATCATCGCCAGCATGCGGTCCGCGACATCCTCCTGCACGCACAGGAGCCGCAACGCCGAGCACCGCTGTCCGGCAGAGCGGAACGCCGACATCACGACGTCGTCGGTCACCTGCTCGGGCAAGGCCGTGGCATCGACGATCATCGCATTGATGCCACCGGTCTCGGCGATCAGCGGCACGATCGGTCCGTCCTTGGCGGCGAGCGCGCGATTGATGAGTCGCGCCACGTCGGTCGATCCGGTGAAGGCAACGCCCGCAACTGCCGGATGCGCCGTCAGCGCGGCGCCGACCTTGCCGTCGCCCGGCGCCAGATGCAGCGCACTGACGGGAATGCCGGCCTGATGCAGAAGCTTCACGGCCTCGAAGGCGATCAGCGGCGTCTGCTCGGCGGGCTTGGCGACCACGGCGTTGCCGGCGACCAGCGCCGCGGCGATCTGCCCGGTGAAGATGGCGAGAGGGAAATTCCACGGGCTGATGCAGACGAACACACCGCGACCGCGCGTGCGCAACTGGTTGCTCTCGCCGGTCGGTCCGGGCAGAGCGTGCGGCGTCAGTTCGCGCAAAGCCTGCGCTGCATAATAACGGCAGAAGTCGGCGGCCTCGCGCACTTCGGACAGGCAGTCATCGATGGTCTTGCCGGCCTCGCTCTGCAGCAACGCGATGAGCCGGCCGCGATGGTGCTCGATCAGATCGGCGGCGCGGTCGAGCGCCGCGGCGCGGGCCTCGACCCGCGTCGCGCTCCATGCCGGAAAGCCGGCGCCGGCGGCCGCCATGATGCGGCCGACCGAGGCTTGGTCGCATTCCTCGACGCTGCCGACCACTTTGCCGTCGATCGGCGAGACAACATCCCGGCGCGTGCCGGAAATCGCTTTGCCATCGATGAGCGGCGCCGCGGCGACGCGCGCCGATCCGTTGGCGATCTCGTCGCGCAGCGCCGCGAGCGCCGCAGCATGGCCGAATTCGACGCCGGACGAATTCTTGCGCTCCGGCGCGAAAAGATCGCGCGGCAACGGAATATGCGAATGCCGGGCGCGCGCCGGATCGCCGATCCAGGCCTGAGGCCGCTTCAAGATCTCGGCGACGGGCACGTCGGGATCGGCGGCGACCGAGACGAAGGACGAGTTGGCGCCGTTCTCGAGAAGGCGGCGCACCAGATAGGCCAGTAAGTCCGCATAGCCGCCGACCGGTGCGTAGACGCGGCAGGCGAGCTGCGGCTTTTCCTTGAGCAGCACGGCATAGAGTGCGTCGCCCATGCCGTGCAGGCGCTGGAATTCGAAGCCGGAAGTGTCGCCGGCATCTTCGAGCACGCTGGCGATGGTCAGCGCATTGTGGGTGGCGAATTGCGGATAGATGCGCGGGCGAAGGCTCAGCAGCTTGCGGGCGCATTCGCCGTAACTCAGATCGGTCATCGCCTTGCGGGTGAACACCGGATAGTCGTCCAGCCCGCGCTCCTGCGCGCGCTTCACCTCGGTGTCCCAATAGGCGCCCTTCACCAGCCGCACCATCAGCCGGCGGTCGAGCGTTGCGGCGAGGTTGGCGATCCAGTCGATCACCGCCGGCGCGCGCTTCTGATAGGCCTGGATCGCCAGACCGAAGCCGTCCCAGCCCTCGAGCGAGGCATCGCGCAAGGTCGCCTCGATCACGTCAAGCGACAGTTCGAGGCGATCGGCTTCCTCGGCATCCACGGTGAAGTTGAGGTCGTAGCTCTTGGCCTTGCGCGCTAGCTCGATGAGGCGCGGCGGCAGTTCGCGCATCACGCGCTCATGCGACAGCGCTTCATAGCGCGGATGCAGCGCCGATAGCTTGACCGAAATGCCGGGCCGGCGCGGCAGCGCTTCGTTGCCTGCGGCCTTGCCGATGGCGTCGATCGCGCTGGCGTAGGACCGCCAATAGCGCTCGGCATCGTCGGCGGTGCGCGCCCCCTCGCCCAGCATGTCGAAGGAATAGAGAAACTGCCGAGCCTCGCCGGCCCGCGCCAGCGCATCCTCGATGGTCTGGCCGAGTACGAAGTGCGAGCCGAGCAGCTTCATCGCCTGCCGCGTGGCCGTGCGCACCGCCGGCAGGCCGAGGCGCTTCACCAGCGTATCGACGATGCCCTCCGGCGTTTCGCCCGGCGCGATGACCCGCGCCGTCGTCGCCAGCGCCCAGGCCGAGGCCGACACCAGGAAGGTGCCGCTCTTGCGGTCCTGATGGTCCCAATCGCCGTCCTTGAGCTTATCCTCGATCAGGCGGTCGGCGGTCGCCCCATCGGGGATGCGCAGCAGCGCCTCCGCCAGCACCATCAGCGCCAGGCCCTCCTTGGTCGACAGCGCATAGGCGTGCAGGAAGTCTTCGACGCCGCCGAGGCCGCCGGAACGGGCTCTGATGGCGGCGATGAGGCGGGTGGCTTGGGCGTCGACACGGCCGTCGGCGGCGGCGTCGCGCCCGGCCGCGGCGAGCAGGCGGCGGGCGACCAGATCGTCGGCAGGGGCGTATTCGGCGCGGAACGGCGGGATAATGGGCGGCATGACCTGATCTGATTTTTCCGATCCGTAGGTCAGCTTTGGTAGTGATACTACCTACTATTTTTGCTACGCCCTAGCGATAAACACCAGCGTTTGGAAAATAACAGTGATTTCCGAAATCGACAAAACCGACCGCAGGCTGCTCGCCGAACTGCAGCGCGACGGCCGCATCGCCGTCGTGGCGCTGGCCGAAAAGCTCGGCCTGTCGCCGACCGCGACCACCGAACGTCTGCGGCGGCTGACCCGCGACGGCTTCATCCTCGGCTATTCGGCCCGGCTGAACCCGGAAAAGCTCGACCGCGGCCTGCTGATCTTCATCGAGGTGAAGCTCGACCGCACCACCCCCGACATCTTCGACCGTTTCGCCAAGGCGGTGGCGCGGGCGCCGGAAGTGCTCGAGTGTCACATGGTGGCCGGTGGATTTGATTACCTCGTCAAGATCCGCATCGCCGACATGAATGCCTATCGCCGTTTCCTCGGCGACGTGCTGCTGGCGTTACCGGGCGTGCGCGAGAGCCACACCTACGCCGTCATGGAAGAGGTCAAGAATTCGGCGGCGCTGCCGATTTGACAGCCGCGCGCGGTGCCGCCGGCGGCATTTTCGTCGCAGGCGGCACATCATGCGGCGTTTACCGTTGCTCTTTGCAGCGGCTTGTTCTTTCCTATCCGGCACCAACAAAAACAGGCCAAGACCGCATCGCCGGGTGCGCGGGGGCCGCGACCAAAAGGATCTCATCCCATGCGCGCTATCGATGCCGGCCGGCCGGCACCGTCCGGAAAATCGGCAATGTCCAAAATCCTGGCCGGTTCGGCCGCTGCTGTGGCCCTTGCCGCGGCCGTGACCGCCCTCGGAACCAGCGACGCCCGCGCGCAGGAAACCAGCATCAAGTTCAGCCTCGACTTCAAGTTCGAAGGCCCGTCGGCGCCGTTCGTCGTGCCGCTCGACAAGGGCTACTACAAGGCCGAAAAGCTGAACGTCACCATCGATAGCGCCGCCGGTTCGCTGGAGCCGATCACCCGCGTCGCCTCCGGCACCTATGACATGGGCTTCGGCGACATCAATTCGCTGGTCAAGTTCCGCGACGCCAATCCGAACACGCCGATCAAGGCGGTGTTCATGGTCTACAACAAGCCGCCCTTCGCCATCATCGGCAGGAAGAGCCGCGGCGTCGTCAAACCGAAGGATCTCGAAGGCAAGAAGCTCGGCGCGCCGGCGCCGGACGGCGCCTATGCGCAGTGGCCGATCTTCGTCGAAGCCAACGGCATCGACGCCTCCAAGGTGACGATCGAGAATGTCGGCTTCCCGGTGCGCGAGCCGATGCTGGCGGCCGGCCAGGTCGACGCCATTACCGGCTTCTCGTTCTCGTCCTTCATAAACCTGAAGGAAAAGGGCGTGGCCGTCGACGACATCACAGTGCTGCTGATGGCCGACTACGGCGTCAACCTCTACGGCAACGCCATCATCGTGAATCCTAAATTCGCCGCCGAGCATCCGGATGCGATCAAGGGCTTCATCCGCGCCTATCTCAAGGGCTTGAAGGACACCATCGCCTCGCCGGCGACCGCGGTCGACTCGGTGCTCAAGCGCAACGACATCGCCAAGAAGGCGACCGAGCTCGAACGTCTGACCATGGCGCTGAACGATAACATCGTGACCGCCGAGACGAAGAAAGACGGCTATGGCGGCGTCGATGCGGCGCGCTTTGCCAAGGCCATCGAGCAGATCGGCCTGACCTACAAGTGGAAGAACGACAAGCCGAAGATGGAAGACATCTTCGACGCGTCCTATTTGCCGCCGGCCGCCGATCGCAAATTCTGACGGCGCACCGACGATGTCGGCCTTCGTCTCGCTCCGTGATGTCAGTCATGCCTATGCCGGCGCGGGCTCCGCGCTGGCCGTGGACGGGCTGTCGATCGACGTCGCCGAAGGCGAATTTGCCGCCGTCGTCGGGCCGTCCGGCTGCGGCAAGTCCACGTTGATGAAACTCGCCACCGGCCTGCAGTTTCCGCAAGGCGGCACGGTGACGGTCGCTGGCGAGCGTGTCACGCATCCGGTGAAGATCGCCGGCATGGCGTTCCAGGCGCCGACCTTGCTGCCGTGGCGCACCACGCTCGACAACCTGCTGCTGCCGCTCGAGATCGTCGAGCCGTATCGCAGCGAGATGCGACGGCGCAAACGCGAATTCGCCGCGCGCGCAGAAACCCTGCTCGGCTCGGTCGGCCTGAGCGGCCAGGGCGGCAGGTTTCCGTGGGAGCTGTCGGGCGGCATGCAGCAGCGCGCCTCGCTGTGCCGGGCGCTGATCCACGAACCGAAGCTTCTGATGCTGGACGAGCCGTTCGGCGCCCTCGACGCCTTCACGCGCGAGGAGCTGTGGGGCGTGATTCGCGACCTGCACGCCTCGCGCAAGATCACCGTCATCCTGGTGACGCACGATTTGCGCGAAGCTGTGTTCCTCGCCGACCGCGTCTTCGTGATGTCGGCGCGGCCGGGCCGCGTGCTGGTCGAGCGTCATATCGAACTGCCGCGTCCGCGCGATCTCGAAGTGACCTTCACCACGCAATTCCAGGATATCGTCCACGAATTGCGCGCCCACATCGTCAAGGCGCGGCAATGACGATGACCCGCGCGCAATCACAGCTCCTGATCAAGGCCTCGCCTTGGCTGTTCACGATCGGCCTGGTCGTGTTCTGGGAAGCGGTGGTGCGCGTCTTCAAGATCCCGACCTTCTTCCTGCCGCCGCCGAGCCTCATTGCGCAGGCCTTCGCCGAGTTCGCCGGGCCGATCGCGCGCAATTCGTGGATCACGCTGGAGACGACGCTGATCGGCTTCGGTCTCGCCGTCGGCTTCGGCTTATTGCTCGGCCTCGTCGTCGGATGGTCGCGGGCGATCTATGCCGGGCTTTATCCCTTGATGATCGGCTTCAACGCCATTCCCAAGGTGGCACTCGTGCCGATCCTGGTGCTGTGGTTCGGCATCGGCTTCATTCCGGCGGTGCTGACGGCGTTTCTGATCTCGTTCTTCCCGATCGTGGTGAACGTGGCGACCGGCCTTGCCACCATCGAGCCCGAGCTCGAAGACGTGCTCAAGGCGTTAGGGGCCTCCAAGCTCGACATCATGCGCAAAGTGGGCATCCCGCGCACGCTGCCCTACTTCTTCGGCTCGCTGAAGGTAGCGATCACGCTCGCCTTCGTCGGCTCGGTGATTTCCGAGAGCGTGGCTTCGAACTACGGCATCGGCAACCTGATGCTGCAGGCACAGGCGCAATTCCAGGTGCCGCTGATCTTCGCCGGCCTGGTCGCACTCGCGGTCGAGGGCATCGTCATGTACGCGCTGATGGCGATGCTGGAAAAGCGCATGACGCGATGGGCGCAGCGCTCCGGCTTCGGACAGAACTGACGAGCGCGGAACCGCGATCCGCCGCGTTACGCGGCGGTGCCAATCTTCGGCGCCGCCGGTGCCTTGATCAGCCGCCGCACGGTCGCGGAAATGTCGTCGGCAAGCGTCTCGTAGATGTCGCGGGGTCCGCCCTCACGCACAAAGACCCCGGCATAGACTTCCGGCAGAGGCGGCAGCGGCAGATCGTCAGCGATGATCAATCCCGCCTCGATGGCGCGGCGGCGTGTGATCGGCATGACGCCCAATCCCGCCGTCACGGCGCTGGTCAGGCTGGTGACAACCGGCGCGGTAAAGACCTCTTCCCACTCCAGGCCGGCGGCGCGCAGTGTCGAGACCGCGACCCGGTGATGGACACTCGGCTCGCCATTGGAAATCAACGGCACGCGCTCGCCCTGCTGCACGATATTGGCTTGCGGTCCGCGAACCCAA
Organism: Pseudomonadota bacterium; assembly: GCA_018240595.1. Taxonomy (GTDB): domain Bacteria; phylum Pseudomonadota; class Alphaproteobacteria; order Rhizobiales; family Xanthobacteraceae; genus Pseudolabrys. Next base: position 48,112 of record JAFEFL010000029.1, read on the forward strand.
ACCAGCGGCGCCGCCCAACTGTCGCGGGCGTCTTTTGGCTCGGTCGGCGTCAAACCGATGAACAGATCAAGCTCGCCGTTGCGCAACTGGCGCATCATCGAGTCGCTGTCGGCGGCGCTGACATTGAAGCGCACGGCCGGACTGGCCGCGCGGAAGCGCTTGAGAATATCGGGCAGTACCATCGCGACGAAATCGCTCGACGTGCCGATACGCACCACGAGGTCCGGTCTGGCGCTGCCGCCGCCGAGCCTGACGATCTGATCGTTGATCGACAGCAGACGGCGCGCGTAGCTGACCACGACTTCGCCGTGCGCGGTCAGGCTGACGCCCTGAACCGAACGGTCGAAGATGTCCTCGCCGAGAAGGAACTGCAGACGTTTGATCTGCGCGCTGACGGCAGGCTGCGTCACCCCGAGCGACATCGCCGCCTTGGTAAAGCTGCGGTGATCAACAACCGCGACAAGAGTTCGTAACAAGTCCGTCGGAATGTTCGTCATGGCGCCCGTGCCCCCCGTGCGACCCCGCTTCTACAACCTTTGGTTCGTATAACGAACACTAGCATGACCATTCACGCGATCAATTTCGTAGTCGAAGTAGGTTGTGCAAGCGAATCGAGTTGCAGACAGACTACTACACGCAATAGTAGCGCATCACCCGATTTGTTTGTCTCGGGGAAGGGCCCCGACCGGCTATTTGTTCCGGTAGGGTATGCGCAAACTACTTGATGCGCTCGAGAATACTGACGTAGTTGGCGACCGCAGTTCCGCCCATGTTGAAGATGCCGCCGAGGCGGGCATTCTTCACTTGGAGGTCGCCTGCGGTATCGGTGAGTTGCATCGCGGTCAGGGCGTGCATCGAAACACCGGTGGCGCCGATCGGGTGCCCCTTGGCCTTGAGACCGCCCGATGGGTTGACCGGCAACTTCCCGTCCTTCTGGGTCCAGCCTTCCTTGATGGCCCGGGCGCCCTGCCCTTCGGCCGTCAATCCCATCGCTTCATATTCGATCAGTTCGGCGACGGTGAAGCAGTCGTGGGTTTCGACGAAGGACAGATCGTCGAGCGTCAGGCCGGCCTTGGAGAGCGCTCGCTGCCAGCCGAGCGCGCAACCCTCGAACTTGAGGATGTCGCGCTTGGCCATCGGCAGGAAGTCCTGCACGTGCTCGGCAGCACGGAACGCCACGGCCTTTTTCATGCGCAGCGCGGTTTCGATGTCGGTCAGCACGACGGCGGCGGCGCCGTCGGATACCAGCGAGCAATCGGTGCGCTTGAGCGGCCCGGCGACGAAGGGATTCTTCTCGCTTTCGTTGCGGCAAAAGTCGTAGCCGAGATCCTTGCGCATCTGGGCATAGGGATTGCCCACGCCGTTCTTATGGTTCTTTGCGGCGATCATGGCCAAGGCATCGGACTGGTCGCCGTATTTCTGGAAATAGAGCCCGGCAATGTGGCCAAACACGCCGGCGAAACCGCCTTCGATATCGGCCTCGTCGCGCACATAGGACGCCTTCAGCAGATTTTTGCCGATCTCGGGGCCGGGGGTCGTCGTCATCTGTTCGACGCCGACCGCAAGCACGATCCGGGCGGCCTTGGCGTCGATCGCCTTGATGCCCTGATGCACTGCGGCGGAACCCGTCGCGCAAGCATTTTCAACGCGCAAGGCGCGCTTGAAGCGCAGGTCGGGCGAGGCCTGTAGGACCAGCGAGGCGGTGAAGTCCTGGGGTGAAAAACCGGCGTTGAAATGGCCGAGCACGATCTCGTCGACGTCCCTAGCCTCGAGTCCGGCGTCGGCCAGCGCCTCGGTCGCCACCTTGACGATCAGGCTCTCGACGGTCTCCCCGGAGAGTTTGCCAAAGGGGCTATGGGCCCAGCCGACGATTGCCGCAGTCATCGCTATCTCCCGGTATCCGTTGCCGAACTTTGGTCGCATTAACCAGCGACTTTGCGCCGAAGCCAATTGACCATAACAACATATGTATTGCCGGCCGGCTTTGCGTCGCGCCGCAAGCTTAGATAGCGTAGAACCGCGGTTTGCGGAACCCATTCCCGATTCTTGGGTTCCCGCCCTGGTTTTGTGCCCTCGATCGCCCGACCGGAACGCAACATTGTCCCATCCCAGCCGCCGCACCCGCCGTTTGTCTCTCGCCCTGCTCGGGATACTTGCCGGAGGGCTCATGGGTCTGACGGCGATCGGCCGCGCCCATGCCGAGGCGCAACTCCTCGTCGACGCCGCCACCGGCAAGGTGCTGCATGCGGAGAACGCCACCTACCCGTGGTATCCGGCCTCCGTCACCAAGCTGATGACGCTGTACACGACACTTCGACTGATCCAGGACAAGAAGATCACCTTCGACACCTTAATGACGGTGACCAAGAACGCTGCGGCCCAGCAGCCGACCAAGATGGGCTTCAAGGTCGGCACGCAGGTCACGGTCGATAACGCCATCAAGATGCTGATGGTGAAATCGGCGAATGATATTGCCGTCACCATCGCGGAAAATCTCGGCGGCTCGATCGAGGGCTTCGCCGACATGATGAACGCCAATGCGCGGCGTCTGGGCATGACGCAATCGAACTTCGTCAACCCGAACGGCCTGCCGGCGGAGAACCACGTGTCGTCGGCCCGCGATCTCGCCATCCTGGCGCGCGCCCTGATCAACGAGTTCCCGCAGGACGACGCGTATCTGCATGTCCACGCGATCCGCTACGGCAATCGCATCATGCGCAACTATAACTCGCTGCTCGACCGCTATCCCGGCGCCGACGGCATGAAGACCGGCTTCATCTGCGCCTCGGGCTATAATGTCGTCGCTTCCGCCACCCGCAACGGCCGTCGCCTGATCGCCGTCGTACTCGGCTCCTATTCGGGCGCGACGCGCGCACAGAAAGCGGCGCAGCTCCTCGAAAGCGGTTTCGACAGCAGCGGCCTGAACTGGCTCACGCCCTCGCTCGGCACCGTCGACAAGCTGGCGCCGATCGACGCGCCGCCGCCGAATCTGCGCGACGAGATGTGCGGCAGCCATCGCCGCAAGCCGCCGTCCGAGGACAACCAGGAAGAAGAAGTTACCGCCGATGGTACCGCGACCGCGCCCGGTGGCGGACCAGCCTTCATGCTGTCGAGCCTGAAGCCCGGCGCCGGCAAATTCGTGCTCGGCCCGCCGGTCGAGACCGTGCCGCCGGTGACCGTGTTCACCGGCCCGGCCAACCATCCCGACCCGGTCGTCGCCGCCACGCCCCACGCCAAGAAGAAAAAGAAGGTCGCCGCCAAACCGGCCGGCGAAGCCGCGCCGGCGGCCGCAACAACGCCGAAGCCGAAGGCGGCCACAGCGAAGAAGCCCGCCAAACCGAAAGTTTCCTCGGTAACGCAATGACCGAAACGGCCGCCCCCACCGGCGCGGCCCGTCGAGGGCCGCCCGAGCCTATTCCGCTGTCGCTGCTGACCGGCTTTCTCGGCGCCGGCAAGACGACGCTGCTCAATCGTCTCCTGAAGGACGAGACGCTCGCCAACACCGCTGTCATCATCAACGAATTCGGCGAGGTCGGGCTCGATCACCTGCTGGTCGATTACATCGACGACAATACGGTGCTGCTGCAATCCGGCTGTCTGTGCTGCACCATGCGCGGCGACCTGGTCGATGCGCTGGAGAAGCTGCTGCGCGACCTCGACAACGGGCGCGTCAAGTTCTCGCGCGTGCTCTTGGAAACGACCGGGCTGGCCGATCCGGCGCCGGTGCTGCACACGGCGATGGTGCATCCCTATCTCGTCAAGCGCTTCCGGCTCGACGGCGTCATCACTGTTGTGGACGCCGTCAACGGCGACCGGACTCTCGACGACCATGTCGAGGCCGTGAAACAGGCGGCGGTTGCCGACCGCATCGTGCTGAGCAAGTCCGACATTGCCGCGCCGGCCGACACCCAGCGGCTGATCGAACGCCTCAAGTCGCTCAATCCGGCCGCCGCGATCCTCGACGCCGCGCAGGGCGAAGCGACGGCCGAGCGACTGATCAATTGTGGCCTGTACGACCCGTCACGCAAGATCCCCGACGTCGGCAAGTGGCTCGCCGCCGAGGCCTACGAGGCCGGCCACGACCTGGACAACGGTCATCACGGCCACCACCATGGTCATCACCACCACCATGACGTCAGCCGCCACGACGAGCACATCGGCTCCTTCGTGCTGCGCACCGACAAGCCCATCGCCGGCGGCACGCTCGACATGTTCCTCGAACTGCTGCTGTCGACCTATGGCGCGCAGATTTTGCGGCTGAAGGGCATCGTCAACGTCGCCGAACACCCCGATACGCCGCTGGTGGTTCATGGGGTGCAACACGTACTTCACCCACCGGCGCGCCTGCCGCAATGGCCGGATGACGACCATACGACAAGGCTGGTGTTCATCACCAAGGACTTGCCGCAGCGCACCGTAAGCGACCTGTTCGATGCATTCATCGGCGTCGCCAGGACCGACCGGCCGGACCGCGCGGCGCTCACCGACAATCCACTGGTGCCATTCGGCGGCCGCTGACCGCCCGGCAAGCGCGGCGTTTTGGCGCGTCCGCGCCACCCTCTTGCACGCAACCCCGAACCGATTGATGCTTCGCGCAGTTGCGCCACATCAAGGGGCACTTCGGGGGAACGTCATGGAGAGGATCTGGCTGCGGAACTACCCGCCGGGCGTGCCCGCCGATATTGATCCCAGCCAATATTCTTCGCTGACCGCCATGTTCGAGGAAAGCTTCAAAGCTTTCGCCGACCGGACGGCGTTCGTCTGCATGGACAAGGCTCTCAGTTATCGCGAGTTCGACGAAGCCTCGCGCGCCTTTGCCGCCTGGCTTCAGGGCCTCGGCCTCGCGCGCGGCACGCGCGTCGCGGTGATGATGCCGAACGTCCTGCAGTGTCCGGTCGCCGTCACCGGCACCTTGCGTGCCGGTATGACCGTGGTGAACGTCAATCCACTCTACAAGCCGCGCGAACTGGAATTCCAGCTCAAGGATTCCGGCGCCGAGGTCATTGTCGTTCTGGAGAACTTCGCCAAGGTTGTGCAGGAGGCGATCGCCGACACGCCGGTGAAGCACATCGTCATCGCCAGCATGGGCGACATGCTCGGCACGCTCAAGGGCACTGTCGTCAATCTCGTGGTGCGGCACGTCAAGAAGATGGTGCCGCCCTACTCGCTGCCGCAGGCTGTTCGCTTCAACGACGTGCTGGTACGCGGCCGCGCCGGTACCTTCACAAAGCCCGATATCGGCCCCGACGATATCGCCTTCCTGCAATATACCGGCGGCACCACTGGCGTTGCGAAGGGCGCGATCCTTCTGCATCGCAATCTGGTCGCCAACATGCTGCAGGTCGATGCTTGGTATCAGCCGATGGTGCTTCTGCCGCCGCCGATCGACAAGCTCGTCATCCTGACGGCGCTGCCGCTCTATCACATCTTCGCGCTGACCGCGTGCTTCCTGTTCGGTGTGCGCAAGGGCGGCATCTGCCTGCTCGTGCCCAACCCGCGCGACATTCCCGGCCTGATCAAGGAATTGAAAAAGACCAGGGTCAATTCCTTCCCGGCGGTGAATACGCTGTTCAACGCGCTGCTGCATCACCCCGATTTCAAGTCGATCGACTGGAGCCTTTTGAAATGCTCGATCGGCGGCGGCATGGCCGTACAGCAGCAGGTCGCCGAGATGTGGGTGCGGGCCACTGGCCGGCCGATCATCGAGGGTTACGGGCTGTCGGAAACGTCGCCCGTGCTGACCTGCAACCGCGGCGACATCGCCGGCTTTACCGGCACGATCGGCTTCCCGGTGCCGTCGACCGAGATTTCGATTCGCGACGATTCGGGCAACGAGCTGCCGCTCGGCGAGGCCGGCGAGATTTGCGCGCGCGGCCCGCAGGTGATGCCCGGCTACTGGCGGCGGCCCGATGAAACTGCCCTGGTGATGACCAAGGACGGCTTTTTCCGTACCGGCGACATCGGCATGATGGACGATCAGGGCCGCGTGAAGATCGTCGACCGCAAGAAGGACATGATCTCGGTGTCCGGCTTCAAGGTGTTTCCGAATGAAGTCGAGGATCAGGCGATGATGCAAGGCGGCATCGCCGAATGCGCGGCTGTCGGTGTGCCGGACGAGAATTCCGGCGAAGCGGTCAAGCTCTTTGCAGTGAAAAAGGCCGACAGCCTGACCGAGCACGATGTGCAGGCCTTCCTACGCAGCAAGCTGGCAGCGTATAAGGTGCCGAAGTATGTCGAGTTCCGGAAGGAGCTGCCGAAGACCAATGTCGGCAAGATTCTGCGCCGGGCGTTACGGGATGGCGAATGAGCGATAAGAAAGTGGCCACGGCGGCCGAAGTCGTTGCGTTTTGGCGCGAAGCAGGACCGGACGCCTGGTTCAAGAAGGACGAAGCCTTCGACAACAAAATCCGCGAGCGATTTCTATCGACCTATGAAGCGGCGAGCGACGGCGACCTGAGCGCCTGGGAAGCGAGCCCCGAAGGCGCGCTGGCGCTGCTGCTGCTGCTCGACCAGTTTCCGCGCAACATGTTCCGTGGCACGGCGCGCATGTTCGAGACCGATCCGATGGCGCGCGCCATTGCCGCCGGTGCGCTGGTGCGCGGCTTCGACGCGCAAGTGGCGGCGGAATTGCGCAGCTTCTTCTATCTGCCATTCGAGCATTCGGAAAACATGAAGGACCAGGAGCGCTCGGTCGCTTTGTGCAAGGCGACCGGCGACGCCGACCTCTTGAAGTGGGCGGAGATTCACGCCGACATCATCCGCCGCTTCGGCCGCTTTCCGCATCGCAACGCCGTGCTCGGCCGCGCGACGACGGCGGCGGAGCAGGCATTCCTCGACGACGAGAAGAGCTTCAAGGGGTAAGGCGCGGCTCATGTCCTCGAAATTCCACGGCGTCTTTCCCTATCTCGTCTCGCCGATCGACGCGCAAGGCCGCATCAAGACCGATGTGCTGGCAAAGCTGTGCGACGATCTGATCAAGGCCGGCGTGCACGGCCTGACGCCGCTCGGCTCGACCGGCGAGTTCGCGTACCTCTCGCGCGAGCAGCGCGAGACCTTGGTGCAAACGACCATAGAGGCTGCGGGAAAGCGGGTGCCGGTGATCGCCGGCGTCGCCTCGACCGCGACCGCCGACGCCGTCGATCAGGCCCGGCGCTACCAGGCGCTCGGCGCCGACGGCATCCTCGCGATCTGCGAAGCCTATTTCCCGCTGAAGGATGCACAGGTCGAAGCCTACTTTCGAGCCATCGCCGACGCCGTCGATATTCCGGTGGTGATGTACACCAACCCGAATTTCCAGCGCAGCGATCTGACGCTCGACGTCATCGCGCGGCTGGCGAAGCATCCGCGCATCGTCGCCATCAAGGATGCCTCGACCAATACCGGCCGGCTGCTCTCGATCATGAACCGCGCGCCGGAGATCGACGTGTTCGCTGCGTCGGCGCATATTCCGGCAGCGGTGATGCTGATCGGCGGGCTCGGCTGGATGGCGGGCCCGGCCTGCATCGTGCCGAAGCAAAGCGTGAAGCTGTACGAGCTGTGCAAGGCCGCGAAGTGGCCCGAGGCGATGACGCTGCAGCGGCAGATGTGGCGGATCAACGAAGCCTTCGCGCGCTTCAACCTCGCCGCTTGCATCAAGGCGGGATTGCAGATCCAGGGTTACGACGTGGGCGATCCGGTGCCGCCGCAGAGCCCGCTCGGCCCCGACGAACGCAAGGTCGTCGAGCAGATTTTGTCCGATTTACCGGGCTGATTGCGCATGAGTGGTATCGCGGCACGGTGACGCGAGTCCCGCATCTTCCAACCGATTCTTAACGATCCCTTGCTATGGCGGGGCATGGCTCCGCCCCCCTCCAGTTCCGACGCCGTCGCCGAGCAACCGCCATCCATTGGCGGCGCGATTGCGCGCGTTCGCGCGATGCTGGCCGACAAGAGCGACTCGCGTCTGGCGCAGTTGATGGCGGGCAAGGTGTTCCTCGTCCGCGTCGCCAACGCGGTGCTGATGCTGCTCAGCCAGGTGCTGCTGGCGCGGTGGATGGGCTCCTACGAATTCGGCATCTTCATCTATGTCTGGACCTGGGTGCTGATGATCGGCGCGCTGTCCGACATGGGCCTGTCATCGGCGGCCAAGCGCTTCGTACCGGAATACACCGAGCTCAAGGCATTCGATAAGCTGCGCGGCTTCCTCACCGGCAGTTGCTGGCTGGCGTTTGCCATCGCCACCGGCATTGCCGCGCTCGGCGCGCTCGGCGTCTGGCTGATCGGGCCGTGGCTCGATCACTACCTCGTCATCCCGCTTTACCTCGCCTGCGTCATGATCCCGGTCTATGGCCTGGTGCAAATTCAGTCCGGCATCGCCTCGGCCTACGATTGGGCGGGTCTCGCCTTCTGGCCGTTCTATATCATCCGCACCTCGCTGGTGATCGTGCTGATGGGCATCGCCTGGATCGCCGGTCTGCCGACCGACGCTCATACCGCGCTCTACATCTCCATCATCTCGATCTACGCCATCACCATCGGCCAGCTCTTCGTGCTCAACCGCCGGCTCAAGACCAAGATCGAGCCCGGCCCGAAGCACTACGAAGTCAAGACCTGGCTCGGCACCGCGCTGCCGATCTTCGTCGTCGAAGGCTTTTTCCTGCTGCTGACCTATGTCGACATCCTGGCGCTGCAGCACTTCGGCTCGCCCGAGGAGGTCGCCACTTATTACGCCGGCGCGCGGCTGCTCTCGATCGTCGCCTTCGTCTATTTCGCCATCTCCGGCGCAGTGACGCATCGCTTCACCGAGTATCACGTCTCCGGCGACAAGGAGCGGCTGGCGTCGTTCTTCGCCGAAACAATCCGCTGGACGTTCTGGCCGTCGCTGGCGATGTGCGCCGGCATTCTCATCTTCGGCAAGCCGCTGCTCTATCTGTTCGGTCCGGATTTCCAGTCCGCTTATCCGGTGATGTTCATCCTCGCGATCGGCATGCTGGCGCGCGCCGCGGTCGGCCCCGCCGAGCGCCTCCTCAACATGCTCGGCCAGCGCATGCAATGCGCATCGATTTACGCCGGGGCTTTTACCATCAACCTGGTGCTGTGCATCGTGCTGATCCCGCGCATCGGCATCGAGGGGGCGGGGGCCGCCACCGCCACGGCGCTGGTGTTCGAGTCGATCATGCTGTTCGTCGTCGCGCGCAAGCGTCTCGGCCTTACCGCCTTCATGTGGGGCGGGAAAAAGTAATCAGCCGCGTTCGCGCAGCATTCGCCGGATCACCTTGCCCGTCGTCGTCATCGGCATGTCGTCGATGAAGGCGACCTCGCGCGGATATTCGTGGCCGGACAGCCGCGTCTTCACATAGGTCTGGATCTCGGCGGCGAGCGCATCCGACGGCGCGTAACCCTGCTTGAGCACGATGAACGCCTTGACGATCTCGGTGCGGATCGGATCGGGCTTGCCGACCGCGGCGGCCAGCGCCACCGCCGGGTGCGAAATCAGGCAATCCTCGATCTCGCCGGGGCCGATGCGGAAGCCGGCCGAGGTGATGACGTCGTCGTCGCGGCCGACGAAGGTGACATAGCCGTCGTCGTCCGTGACGCCCTGGTCGCCGGTCGTCATCCAGTCGCCGATGAACTTGTCGCGCGTCGCTTCCGGCCGGCCCCAGTATTCCAGGAACATCACCGGATCGGGCCGCTTCACCGCAATCTGGCCGATCTCGCCGGGCTTGCACGCCGTGCCATCCGGGCGGACCACCGCCACCGTGTGACCCGGCACCGCCTTGCCGATGGCGCCGACCTTCAGCGCGCCGAGTTGCGCGCAGGAGCCGAGCACCAGATTGCATTCGGTCTGGCCGTAGAACTCGTTGATGGTGAGGTTGAAGGCCGAGCGCCCCCACTCGAGCGCCTCGAGGCCGAGCGATTCACCGCCCGAGCCGACGGCCCGCAGTTTCAGGTCATAGCGTCCGGCCGGCGACGGCGCGGCGCGCATCATGCGCAGCGCGGTCGGCGGAATGAAGGCGAGCCGGACGCCGACCTTGGCCATCAGCGCGAAGGCATCGTCCGGATCGAACTTGTCGAACTTGCGCGCCACCACCGGCACGCCGTGATGCAGCGACGGCAGCAGCACGTCGAGCAGACCGCCGGCCCAGGCCCAGTCGGCCGGGGTCCAGAACAGATCGCCGGGCTGGCCGAACGGATAATACGGCAGTTCGGCGCCGGGCAGATGACCGAGCACGACGCGGTGGCCGTGCAGCGCGCCCTTCGGCTGGCCCGTCGTGCCGGAGGTGTACATGATGAGGCCGGGATCGTCCGGCGCCGTCGCTTCCGGCGTGAAGGACGACGAGGCACGCGACAACTCGCCATGAAAGTCGACGACGCCGTCGGCCGCGCCATCGATCGACAGCACGCAGGCGACATCAGGCGTTTCGTGACGGATCTCCGCCAGCCGCGCGACGCCGGCGGCATTGGTGATCAGCGCTTTCGAGCCGGAGTTCTGCAGCCGGTAGGACAGCGCATCCGGTCCGAACAACACGGCGATCGGCAGCGCCACCGCGCCGAGTTTATAGATCGCGATGTGGCAGGCCGCGACTTCCGGCGCCTGCGGCAGATAGACGGCGACGCGGTCGCCGCGCTTGACGCCGTTGGCGCGCAGCACATTGGCGAGACGGTTCGAGGTGTCGCGCAGCCAGGCGAAGGACAGGCGGTCTTCGCGGCCGTCGGGATGGACGTGCAGGATGGCGAGCCGGCCGGGATCGACTTCGGCCCAGCGGTCGCAACAATAGACGCCGATATTGTATTGCGCCGGGATGTCCCAGCGGAAGCGGCGGGTGAGTTCGTCGAAATCGGCAGCGTCCGGTAACATGCGGCGAGAGGCTAGTTTGTCGAGAGCGTGAGGTCCAGCGCAGCGGACATGCGCCATCGCCCCTGTTCTTTAAAGGCCCGGGGCGGCCTGCCTTCCCTCCCCGCTTGCGCGGGGACAATTCTTCCTCCCCCGGACAAGCCGAGGGAATGGAGCGCCGCGAAGCGCCCAAACGGTGCGCCTTGCGGCGCGGCCCCTCCTTGCGATCGGAGACGGCCTGCGCCCGCGGCGCTCCACCGCGGTGTCGTACCAACGCCGGGCCGCGCTTCTGGCGGCTGATCCATCTTGCGATGGGTAGCGCTCACCATCAGCGAGCTCCTCGCGGCCGGTCTTAGTGCCGGCGGGCGGAGCCCCGGCGCCGCCCGAGCGCCCAAGGTGCGTTTCCTTGAGCCCGCGGGCACCGCATCCTGCCCCCACTGTAACGACGCCTCATGACAGCGCCCTCGGCCGGAACAGAACGAGACGTATATAGTCCTAGAGTGGCCGCCCTGTCAAGGATTAATTTCTCGTCCCCCCCCCCCCGGTTGGCCGCGGCCTCCCATTTTAGGCGCCTCGCGGCCCTGGCGGCGCAGCGCCTTCAACTCCTTGGAAGCGCGCAGTAACGGCGGTCGCAGGCGACGATGGCGTCGGCGACGCCCGGCAGCAGCGCGCGGGCGACATCGTCGGTGATGCTCCCGCTCATCGCGCGGCTGCCGCAGCGGCGCGCTGTTGCGGCAGCGCTTCGATACCCAGCAGCGCGCGCATCGGCGCCCGCGGCTTGACCAGATCGGCGAGCGAATAGCCGTCGAGCACCGCGAGAAAGGCGGCGCTCGCCCGCGCCAGCGCGCCGCGCAGGCCGCAGCATTTGGCGATGGCGCAATCGTCCTCGATCGGCTTGAAGCACGGCACCAGCGCCATGTCCGGTTCGGTGAAGCGCACGACGTCGCCGAGATTGATGTCCTCCGCCGGCCGGGCGAGGCGCAAGCCGCCGCTGCGGCCGCGCACGGTCTCGATATAGCCGGCGACGCCGAGATTATAGGCGACCTTCATCAGGTGGTTGCGGGAAATGCCGTAACGCGCGGCCACATCGGCGATGGTCGCGAGGCGGCCCTCGCTCAGCGCCAGATACATCAGCAGGCGCAGGGTGAAATCGGAATGGACGGTCAGGCGCATGCGGAACCCCTCGTCGGCGCTAAAAGATGTATCCTACATATTGCTTTTAGGCAAGGCGGCGCTATGATGCTTGGAGCCCTCGCCAAAGACGGAGAACTTTCATGAGCAAGGCAGCGTCGGCGCTGGCGCGGCTGTTCCTGCTGCCGGGCGACATGGCCTGCGTGGCCGTCGGCCTCGATCACGACGACAAGCAGGAACTGGTGCGCATGCTGGTCAACTCGCTGGTGTGGATCGTCGTCGGCATGGCGGTGGCCGTGGCGGTGATATGACGGACGCGAAGTTTTCGGAGGTCACCGACGACTCGATCCGCCACCTGGTGGACGAGTTCTACACGCGCGTGCGCGCCGACGCGGAGCTCGGGCCGGTGTTCGACAACGCCATCGGCGATTGGGATCCGCACCTCGCGACCATGCGCGACTTCTGGTCGTCGGTGATGCTGACCAGCGGCCGCTACAAGGGCAATCCGGTGATGAAGCACCGGCGGGTCGAGGGCATCAGCTACGAGCTGTTCGAGCGCTGGCTGGCGCTGTTCGGCGACACCGCCGGCGCGCTGTTCGAGCCGGCGCTGGCCGATGTATTCAAGTCCAAGGCGGCGCGCATCGCCGAAAGCCTGCGGCTCGCGGTGTTCTACCGGCCCGACCAGCCGTGGCCGCCGACGGCGGCGTGACGTTGGCGGATCGCGTCAGTTCTTGCCATCGTCCGGCTGGGCGATGATCATCGCCCAATACACCTTGTACTTGGACTTCGGCGTATAGACCGCGGCAATGCCCATGCGCGTTGCGCCCTTGAGCAGCATGTTGGCGCGGTGCGGCGGCGAATCGCGCCAGCCGGAGAACGCTTCCGCCAGCGTGTGATAGCCAGCGCCGATGTTCTCCGCCGCGACCTTGGCATCGTAGCCCGCCGCCTTGAGCCGCACGTTGAACGGCTTGCCGGCGGCGTGGTCGAGCTTGTCGCGCTGCGCCATGATCTCGGCCTGGCCCTTCGCCATGCGCGTCAACTCAGGATCGAGCGTCACGGCCGTCAGGCCGTTATTGGCGCGGTAGCCGGAGATCATCGACGCCGCCGCGGCCTCGTCGAGCTGGGCGCCGGGCTGCGCCATGCTTCGGTACATGCTCGGCTCGGCCTTGGGCTGGTAATTATCGCCGGCACAGCCGGCGAGCGCGAACAGAGCGACGAGCAAGACGCTGGAGCGGAAGGGAACCATCAACGAACTGATCTCCGATTCGGGTCGGCGGCAAACTGGCCTGCGACCATGACCGAACGGTGGTGAGCGAAGTGTTGCGCCACGCGCCGATCCACAACAAAAGCCATGGAATAAGGCGCCGGTCATTAACCTTCGCTTAATGATCTAACTCCCGGCATTAACGGCATAAAAACCGGTTGGTCTCTAGATTGGAGGCAAGCCGGGGATTCTGATGGCCGAGACGACCTCTCGACACGCGCCGTCGCAGCACGCGCTCCTGGTTGGAGCGGCGGGCGCTGTGGCGTTTGCGTCCGCTTTTCTCGCCCTCGTCACGGTGCAGCCGTCGGGCGCCTCGCCGGCCGTCGGCGCGGCCATCGCCACGATCATCGCCATGGCCATCGCCTTGTTCGATCTGGCGCGACGCATGAACCGGCAGAGCACGCAAATGGCGCGGGCGCTGCGCGGCATTTCGCAAGGGCTTTGCGTGTTCGACGGCAACGAACGCCTGATCTTCTGCAACAAGCGCTATTGCGACATCTACCGCCTGCCCGCGAGCCTGGCGCAGCCCGGCGTCACGCTGAGCGACATCCTCGCCTTCCGCGCTCAGAACGGAACCTTCCTCAAGGATCCGACCGAGTTCCGCCGCGGTCTGCTCGAGGACATGCGCCAGCAGAAATTCACCAGCTTCGAAGTCGAGACCCCGGAAGGGCGGCTGCTGTTGATCCGCAATCAGGGGCTGCCCGGCGGCGGCTGGGTCGGCAGCCATGAAGACATCACGGCACGGCGCGAGGCCGAGCGCGAGCGCGAAGCCCTCAAGGTGCAGTCGAAGCAGCGCGAAGCCATCGATGCGGCGATCGCCGCGTTCCGCGTTCACATCGACGAGCAACTGCACGCGGTGACCGAAAGCGCCGGCGCCATGCGCGCGACGGCGACGACGCTGTCCGCCAATTCGGGCCGCACGCTGAGCGGCGCCGGCAGCGCCGTGTCGACCTCGCACGAGGCGGCGACCAGCGTCGAAACCGCGGCCATAGCCTCGGATGAACTGGCCTCGTCGATCGTCGAGATCGCCCGGCAATTGTCGGTGACCACCACCATCGTGCGCGGTGCTGTCGACGAAACACGCAGCACCAACGCGCAGGTCGTGTCGCTGTCGCAGGCGGCGCAGAAGATCGGCGACGTGATCAAGCTGATCCGCACCATCGCCGAGCAGACCAACCTGCTGGCGCTGAACGCCACCATCGAGGCGGCGCGCGCCGGCGAAGCCGGCAAGGGCTTCGCCGTGGTGGCTTCCGAAGTGAAGTCGCTGGCGGTGCAGACGGCACAGGCGACCGGCGACATCTCGACGTTGATCGACGCGGTGCAGAAGGCGATCGGCGCCGCGGCGGGCGCGATCGGCCGCATCGCCAGCCGCATGCAGGAAATCGACGGCAATGCCACCATCGTCGCCGCCGCGGTCGAGGAGCAGAGCGCGGCAACGTCAGAAATCTCGCAGAACGTCGCCAGCGCCGCGACCGGCGCGCGCTCGATCGGCGGCACGCTCGACGAGGTCGCCGGCGCCGCGCAGGAAACCTCCGCCGCAGCCGAAAGCGTGCTGTCTGCCTCGCAGGACGTCGAGGCGGCGGCCGCCGAACTGCGCGATGAAGTCGCCGACTTCCTCAAGCGCGTCGCGGCCTGATCTCACCAGCGCAAAATGAAATGGCCGGGCGCGAGGCCCGGCCAGTTTGCTGTTTTCGTTCCGATGGAGGCCCGGCTCAGCGGGTCACCGCCTTCGGCGGCGCCATCGGATTGGCCGGGGCCGGCGGCGCCATCGGATTGGCGGGCGGCTGCGGACCCTGCGCCACCGCATCGGGCGACGGCGCCTTGCCGGGCAGCACCACGACGCGGGTGCCGACCTGAACGCGGCTGAACAGATCCTCGACGTCTTCGTTGAGCATGCCGACGCAGCCCGACGAGACATAGTGACCGATGGTCGACGGCTGGTTGGTGCCGTGGATGCGGTACAAAGTCTTGCCGAGATACATGGCGCGCGCGCCGAGCGGATTGCCCGGGCCGCCGGCCATGAAGCGCGGCAGATAAGGCTGGCGCTCGATCATCTCGGTCGGCGGATGCCAGTCCGGCCACTCCGCCATGCGCGTGATGCGCTCGGTGCCGGTCCAGGTGAAACCTTCGCGGCCGACGCGCACGCCGTAGCGCAACGCCTTGCCGCCGCCGAGCACCAGATAGAGGTAGGTGTTGCTGGTATCGACGATGATGGTGCCGGCCGGCTCCTTGGTCGTGTAATCGACGAGCTGGCGCTTCAGGTTCGGCGCGAGCTCCTTGGGCTGGCCCTGCTCCGGCTGATCGTCCGGCGGCAGCGCCATGACGGTTTCGTTCGGCACGGCGGCCGGCGCGGTCGACGAATTGCCGAGCGGGGCCGGCGGGCGGGCCACGGCGACAGAATTCGGGTCGGGCTGCGCGGGGGGATTCTGATTGCCGAACTGATGGCCGAACTGGTTGCCGAGCGGGGCCGGCGCCGGGCCGTTGGCATTGCCAATGGCGGGCGGCATCCCGTTCGAGGCCGGCATGTTCGAGGGCGACAGTCCCGGCGGCGGCAGGCCTTCCGACTCGATCTGGCCCGAGCCGCTCACCGAGGGCTGAACCTGCGCCTGGCGCACTTCGCCACGGCTATTGTCGCTGTGGAACAGGCCAAACAGGTCCGGAAGCGAACTATTCTGGGCTGCAGCCGAAGATTGAGCCTGGGCAGCCGGCACCGCGAGCACGAGGGCCACCGGCAAAGACATCAGAAAAGTGCCGAGAGGACGAAACATCATTCACCTTTGAAAGGGTCGGCCGCCCCGCCGGCCGCCGATCCGGCCCCTGATTGCCCCGTGATCAAGGCACATTCAAGACCAGATTCGCCATTATTCATCGCGGGGAATAACGGTTGCGTTATTGCCACGGTCCGGCGCCGGGCGGGGCGGAACTGGCGAATTGACAGCCCGCGCTCAATTGCTTCCTGTGCCCGGCAAAGCGGAAGGCCGTTCCCGCCGGCGGGCGGGATTTGTGCGGCGGGATTGGCGCGGGAGATGAAACAACCATGACCCTGGCGATCATCGGCGGCGGCGTCTGCGGACTCTCGCTCGCCCTGCATCTGAAAAAGCGCGGCATTGCCGCCCGGGTCTATGAGCGCGTTGCCGAGATCAAGCCGCTCGGCGTCGGCATCACGCTGCTGCCCCATGCGATGAGCGAATTTTCCGCCCTCGGCCTCGGCGAGGAACTGCTCGCCGCCGGCATCGAGAACCGCGAGAGCCGGTTCTACAACCGCTTCGGCCAGCTCATTTACCGCGAGGAACGCGGTAAATTCGCCGGCTACGCGTTTCCGGAAGTCGGCATCCACCGCGGCAATCTGCACCTGATCCTGTACAACGCGGTGCGCCGCGAACTCGGGCCCGATGCCGTCGTCACCGGCCATGAATGCACCGGCGTCGATCAGGACGAGAGCGGCGTCACCGTACACTTCAAGGGACGCGACGACGTGCGCGCCGATGCCGTCATCGCCTGCGACGGCATCAGTTCGGCGGTCCGCAAGCAGTTTTACCCGGACGACAAGGTCGTCTTCACCGGCATCAACACCTGGCGCGGCGTCACACGCCGCAAGCCGATCCTCGACGGCCGCACTTACATGCGCGTCGGTTCGATCAATACCGGCAAGATCGTGATTTATCCGATCGTCGACAACGTCGATGGCCAGGGCAACCAGCTCATCAACTGGATGGCCGAGATCAAGCGCGACGACACGCACGCGCAGAATGACTGGAACAAGCCGGGCAACCTTGCCGACTTCTTCCCGATCTACGAGAGCTGGCGCTTCGACTGGCTGGACGTCGCGGACATGATCCGCAGCGCCGACCAGATCCTCGAATATCCGATGGTGGACAAGGACCCGATTGCGCAATGGACGTTCGGCCGCGTGACGCTGGCCGGCGATGCCGCCCATCCGATGTACCCGCGTGGTTCGAATGGCGGCGCCCAGGCGGCGATCGACGCCCGGACGCTCGCCGATTGCCTAGCCAAGGCCGGCGATCCGCGCGAGGCGCTCAAGGCCTACGAGGCGGCCCGCGCCGAGCCGGCCGCTCGCGTGGTGCGCACCAACCGGTCGCAGCCGCCGGATTTCATCAATATCAAGGTCGAGGAACTGGTCGGTGACCGGCCCTTCGACAACCTCGATGACTACATCAGCCAGGACGAACTCAAGGCGCTGTCGGACAGCTACAAGCGGGTTGCCGGCTTTGCGCTGGCGGACGTCGGCCGCCAGGCCTGAGCGCCGCCGGAAAAGCTTCGTAAATTCCGCGCGCTAGGCGGCGGGCGGGCCGGCCCGCCTTGCAAAAGGCCGCTAGTTCAATAGGTTAGATGAAATCTTTAGCCACACTAAAGGTCGTCGGCGGCCTTGTGGCAGCACAGGTTTTGGCCAAGTCATGCGTTTATCGGATAGACCAAACATGATGACGTGGTGTTTCCGATGGCGGCCGCCGGCACGACATGGACGATAGCGACGACGCCAGCGATCTGGCTCTCATGGCCCGCGTCGCCCAGGGGGACGAGGCGGCCTACCGAATCCTGTCCCGCCGTCATGTCCCGGCCATGCTCGGGCTTGCCCGGCGCATCCTCGGCAACGCCGCGGACGCCGAGGATGTCGCCCAGGAGGCCATGCTCCGGGTCTGGACCCACGCGCCGCGCTGGCAGCCGCTGGCGGCGTTCCGCACCTGGCTCACGCGAATCGTGGTCAACCTGTGCCTCGACCGCAAGCGGCGCGCGGCCTGGGTCGATCTCGACCAGGCCGGCGAAATCGCCGACCCGGCGCCGGACGCCGGCGAAGCGGTCGAACAGAACGAACGGGACGGCATGGTCCAAAAGGCCATCGGCCAGCTGCCGGCTCGGCAACGAACGGCCATTGTGCTCACTTACGGTGACGGCATGAGCAACGCGGAAGTGGCCGAGGTGATGGGAACGACCGTTTCGGCGGTCGAGACATTATTGGTGCGCGCCAAACAGAACCTGCGGCGCGCGCTCGGCGATGACGCCGGCGAAACCGATTGATGAGGGGGTCGCGTGAGATGACAAAGAAACAACAGCCTGATTTCCTCGACGCCGCGCTCAAGCGCGTGACGGCCCCGCGCCCGGCGGACGACGCCGCGGTCGATCGCGTGCTGCATCGCCTGCGGCCGCCGCTGCCGCGGCAGAAGGTGCCGTTCTGGAAGCTGCCCGCGGTGCTGCTCGACTGGCAATTCGCGCCGGCCTGGCCGCGCATGGCGGCGCTCGCCTGCAGCGCCCTGCTCGGCTTCTACATCGGCATCGCCGGGCTCGACCGCTCGCTCGACCAGCTCGATCAGACGACCGTCGCCAGCAATACCGACGGCGGCTTCTTCGTGTTCGATCCCGAGCCGCTGTCCGGAGCACGTCCATGACGGCAACACACTTCACGCCGGCGCAAGCGAGGACAACGCCGCGCTGGCTCCTGCTCGGCTCGCTGGCGCTCAACCTGTTTTTCATCGGCATTGCCATTGCCATGGCGGTACGCCATCCGCCGCCGCCGCGCACCTGGGACCGCGACATCTTTGTGCGCACCGAACGGCTGGCTGAAGGCCTGCCGAAGCCGGATCGCGACATCCTGCTGCAGCAGATGCAGGCCAATCGCCCGGCCATCGAGAAGACGCAGTCCGAATATCGCGCCGCGCAGGAGAGCATCCGCGACAACCTGCGCAAGGAGCCGTTCGACATCAACGCCATGCGGGCAGCGATGAACGACACTCGTGTGGCCCGGCAGGCCTTCGACGTCGCCGTACAGAACGCCTTTGCCAGCGCCGCGCAGCAAATGTCGCAGAGCGGACGCACGGCGCTCGCCGATTGGCGGCGCAATCGCGACCGGGCCGGTCGCGACAAGCAATAGAAAGAAATTTTAAAATCGCCTTCGTCTTTATTCGTCGTGTTGGAAGTTCGGTCGATGCGTTTGGTTATTGTGGAGCGAGGGCGATCCGGAACAAAGGCGGCAGCGCGCCGTTTGTCGACGATGCTTGTTGGAACCGGACTGGCATTGAGCCTCGGCGGCTGTCTGCTCACGGACCAGCCGGAGCCCGGACTCGACATTCCGGCCCGCTATGACCGTTCCTCGGCCAATCCGCGCATTGCCGAAGCGGCCTTGCCCACGCTCGACTGGTGGCGCGGCTTCCGCTCACGCGAACTGACCGAGATCGTCGAGCAGGCGCGCGACTCCAATCTCGACATCGCCGCCGCCGTGGCGCGCATCGTCCAGGCCGACGCCAATTCGCGCATCGCCGGCGCGGCGCTGCTGCCGGCGATCGACCTCAACGGCGACGCCGCGCGCTCGCAGTCGTCGAAAACCACCGGCCTCGGCAACGGCAAGGCATTCGTCGACAACAGCGGCTTCAAGGTCGGCAACACGCTGACGGCGTCGCTGTCGGCGAGCTACGAGATCGACTTCTGGGGCAAGAACCGCGCCGCCGTGCGCGCGCTGGAAGAGACCGCGGCCGCCAGCCGCTTCGACCGCGAAGTTGTCGCCCTGTCCACGGTCGCTACCGCCGCGAATTCCTACTTCCAGGTGCTGGCGGCGCAGGACCGGCTGCGCGTCGCCCGCAACAACCTGACCGCGGCGGAGCGCGTGCTCGGCCTGATCCGCCAGCGCGTCAACGCGGGCACCGCCTCGGCGCTCGAAGTGTCGCAGCAGGAAAGCCTGGTGGCGACGCAGCGCGCCGCCATTCCGCCGCTCGAGCAAACCGTCGTGCAATACCGCAACGCGCTCGCGGTGCTGATGGGGCGCTCGCCCGAACGCGTCAGCGTCCGCGGCGGCTCGCTCAACTCCATCGCCGTGCCGCGCGTCACGCCGGGCCTGCCGTCCGAACTCCTGACGCAGCGCCCCGACATCCGCGAGGCGGAAGCGCAGCTCGCGGCCGCCAACGCCAATGTCCACAACGCGCGCGCCCAGCTTCTGCCGAGCATCACGCTCACCGGCGAGGGCGGCTATCAGAGCTCGGTGTTCAAGCTGCTGACGCGGCCGGAGTCCGTGTTCTTCAGCGCCGCCGGCGGCTTGACCCAGCCGATCTTCGAGGGCGGCCGCCTCACCGGCAACGTCGATCTGCAGAAGGGCCGGCAGGACGAATTGCTGCAGAACTATCGCAAGGCGGTGATCTCGAGCTTCTCCGACGTCGAGACCGCGCTCAGCGCCATTCGCACCACGACCCAGCGCGAGCAATTGCAGCGCGCCGTGGTCACCGCCTCGCAACAGGCCTTCGACATTTCCGAGCAGCGCCTGCGCGAGGGCACGATCGATCTCGTGACGGTCCTGCAAACGCAGCAGACCTTGTTCACCGCGCAGGATGCGCTGGTGCAGGCACGGCTTGCGCGCATGCAGGCCATTGTCAGCCTTTATCAGGCGCTCGGTGGAGGCTGGTCGCCGAAACCCCGGATAGCCCAGGACAGCCAAAGCCAACCCCGATGAACGTCAACATCCCGCAGAAGGGTCTTCACAAGGACGTCGTGGCGTCCGCCGCGCCGCCGCGCGCGCGCTGGCGGCGCTATGCGATCTATCTCGTCGTGCTGCTCGGCGTCGGCGCTGCGCTGTATTACGTGTTCGGCACGTCCGGACAGCAGCAACAGCGGCGCGGCCGCTTCGCCGCCGGCGACGGCCCGACGCCGGTGCTCGCGGCCAATGCCGCGTATTCGGACGTGCCCGTCTATCTCGACGCCGTCGGCACCACCAAGGCGCTCAACACCGTCACCGTCCGCGCCCAGGTCGATGGCAAATTGCTGAGCGTCAATTTCAAGGAAGGTCAGGACGTCAAGAAGGGCGACGTGCTGGCCCAGATCGATCCGACGACCTATCAGGCAACGCTCGATCAGGCGATCGCCAAGAAGGCGCAGGACGAGGCTTTGCTCGCCAACGCCAAGAACGATCTGACGCGCTACGAGCAGCTCGCCGCCACCAACGCCATCAACAAGCAGCAGGCCGACACGCAGCGCTCGCTGGTCGCGCAATACACCGCGCAGGTGCAATCCGACCAGGCCTCGATCGAGAGCGCGCAGGCGACGCTCGGCTACACCACCATCCGCGCGCCGCTCGACGGCCGCACCGGCATCCGCCAGGTCGATGAAGGCAACATCGTGCGCGCCTCCGACACGACCGGCCTTGTCATCATCACGCAGGTGAAGCCGATCGCGGTGCAGTTCAATATCCCGCAGCAGGACCTGCAACGCGTCAACGACGCCTTCGCCAAGGCGCCGCTCGACGTCGATGCGCAGCGCTCGGACACCGACGCCGTGGTGGACAAGGGCAAGCTGACGGTCGTCGACAACCAGGTCGACCCGACCACCGGCACGGTCAAGATGAAGGCCGAGTTTCCCAATGCCTCGCTGCAATTGTGGCCCGGCCAGTTCGTCAATGTCCGCCTGCTGGTCGATACGCTCAAGCATGTCGTCACCATTCCAACCGGCGCGGTGCAGCGCGGGCCGAACGGCACCTTCGTCTACGTGATCAAGGACGACGCCGTGACGATGCGGCCGATCGTGGTGCAGAAGCAGGACGAGACCCAGACCGTGGTGAAGAGCGGGCTGACGCCGCCCGAGCAGGTGGTGACCACCGGCTTCGCGCGCCTCACCGACGGCAGCAAGGTCAAGGTGAGCGACGGCTCGACGCCGCCGGCGGCGGCCACCGCCGCGCCGCGGCAGCGCGGCCAGCGACAGAACGGAGCGCCGGGAGCGAACGGACAGCAGCGGCCGAACCGGGGGCAGTGATGCGAAACACTGCTCCGCAAACTCAGCCTACTCCCCTCCCCCTTGTGGGGAGGGGTTGGGGGTGGGGGTCCTATTTGAAGAAGCGGCCGCGTCGCATCGCTACGACCCCCCTCCCTAACCCTCCCCCACAAGGGGGGAGGGAAAGCGCTGAGTCTGCCGCAGCTTTCGAGTGCATGACGATATGAGCGTCTCCTCGCCCTTCATTCACCGCCCGATTGCCACCTCGCTGCTCGGCGTCGCGGTGATGCTCGGCGGCGCGCTCGGCTACTGGTGGCTGCCGGTGTCGGCGCTGCCGCAGGTCGATTTCCCGACCGTGCAGGTGACGACGCAGCTGCCGGGCGCCAATCCGGACACTGTGGCGGCGCTGGTCACCGCGCCGCTGGAGCGCTCATTCGGCCAGATCCCGTCATTGCAGACGATGACGTCGTCGAGCTCGTTCGGCATTAGCCAGATCACGCTGCAGTTCGACCTCGACCGCGACATCGACGGCGCGGCGCAGGACGTGCAATCACAGATCAGCGCCGCGCGCTCGACGCTGCCGGCCAACCTGCCCTACCCGCCGGTCTATTCGAAGGTGAACCCGGCCGACACGCCGATCATCACGCTCGCCGTCCGCTCCGACAATATCGCGCTGCGCGACCTGTCGGATATGGCCAACACCATCCTGGCGCCAAGGCTGTCGGAAGTGTCCGGCGTTGGCCGCGTCTCGGTGCAGGGCGGCATCAAGCCGGCGGTGCGCATCCAGGCCGACCTGTCGCGGCTCGCCGCCTACGGCATCGCGCTGGAGGATCTGCGCTCGGCCATCGTCGGCGCCAATGTGGCCGGCGCCAAGGGCGCGCTCGACGGCGCGCAGCAGTCCTACACCATCGCCGCCAACGACCAGCTCTCCAGCGCCGCCGCCTATCGCAACACGGTGGTCGCCTATCGCAACGGTGCGCCGGTGCTGCTGTCCGACATCGCCGACGTGATCGACGGCCTGGAAAACGACAAGGTCGGCGCCACCTATCACGGCAAGCCGGCCATCGTCATCGACGTGCAGCGCCAGCCGGGCGCCAATGTCATCGAAACCGTGCAGCGCGTGCAGCAGGAACTGCCGCGCCTGCAACGCACCTTGCCGGCCGGTGCCCAGCTCACCGTCGTCACCGACCGCACCGAGACCATTCGTTCCTCGATCCACGACGTGCAGTTCACGCTGGTGCTGTCGATCGCGCTGGTCGTGCTGGTGGTGCTGATCTTCCTGCGCACCATCCGCGCAACCATCATCGCCGGCGTGGCGCTGCCCTTGTCGCTGGTCGCCACCTTCGGCGTCATGTATTTCGCCGGCTTCTCGCTCGACAACCTGTCGCTGATGGCGCTGACCATCGGCACCGGCTTCGTCGTCGACGACGCCATCGTCATGATCGAGAACATCGTGCGCCACATCGAGGACGGCGAGAGCCCGCTCGAGGCCGCGCTCAAGGGCGCCAAGGAGATCGGCTTCACCGTCATTTCGCTGACCTTGTCGCTGATCGCGGTGTTCATCCCGCTGTTGTTCATGACCGGGCTGGTCGGCCGCATGTTCCGCGAATTCGCGCTGACGCTGACCATCGCCGTTGTCGCCTCGGCCGTGGTGTCGCTGACGTTGACGCCGATGATGTGCGCCAAACTCTTGCGCCGCGAGAAGGAAGGCGCCGGCAACGCCCTGACGCGGGCCTTTTCCGATTACACCGACCGCACCATCGAGGGCTACCGCAAGAGCCTGGAATGGGTGCTGCAGCGCCGCCGCGCAACGCTCCTGGTCACTTTCCTGACCTTGGCCGCGACGCTCGGGCTCTATGTCGCGATGCCGAAGGGCTTCCTGCCGCTGCAGGACACCGGGCAGATCACCGCCGTGACCGAGGCCGGCACCGACGTGTCGTTCGAGGAGATGGCGCGCCGCCAGGCGCAGATCGAGGCCATCGTCCGCGCCGACCCCGACGTCGCCAGCGTCGCCTCGGTGATCGGCGTTTCCACCGTCAACACGACTCCGAATGCCGGGCGGCTGACGATCAGCCTGAAGCCGCGCAGCGAGCGTTCCGATCTCGTCGCCGCTATCGTCGAGCGACTGAAAGGCAAGGTCGCCGATATTCCCGGCATGACGGTGTACTTCCAGGCGACGCAGGACATCCAGATTTCGACGCGCACGAGCCGCGCGCAGTACCAGTACACGCTGACCGGCAGCGATGCCGACGAAGTGACGCAGTGGGCCGACAAGCTCGCCGCCAATCTGCGCACCAATCCGGTGATGCGCGAAGTCGCCTCCGAAGCGCAGGAGGGCGGCCCGCGCATCATGGTCAATGTCGACCGCGAGAAGGCCGGCCGGCTCGGCGTGTCGATGCAGAGCGTCACCGATACGCTGTACGACGCCTTTGGCCAGCGTCAGATTTCGACGATCTACGGCCAGGCCAACCAGTACCGCGTCATCCTCGAGGCGCAGCCGCGCTACCAGCAGGATCCGAGCGCGCTGTCAAAAATCTACGTCACCGGCGCCACCACCTCGACCGGCACGGCCTCGACCACCAGCAACACCTCGACCAGCGTCACCAACACCAACACCTCGGCGACGCCGAACACGGTGACGAGCTCGAACCAGGTGCCGCTGGCCGCCTTCGCGCGCTTCGAACACACCGCCGCGCCGCTCGCCATCGCGCATCAGGAGCAGTTCCCCTCGGTCACCATCAGCTTCGATCTCGCGCCCGGCTATGCCCTGAGCGACGCGGTCAAGGTGATCGATGCGGCGCAGCGGAGCATCGGCATGCCGGCGTCGGTGTCGGGCAGCTATTCCGGCGACGCCGCCGAATTCGCCAAGTCGCTGGCGGGCGAGCCGTGGCTGATCCTCGCCGCCGTGATCGCCATCTATATCGTGCTCGGCGTGCTGTATGAGAGCTTCATCCACCCGCTGACCATTCTCTCGACGCTGCCGTCGGCCGGCGTCGGTGCGCTGCTGGCGCTGATGCTGTTCGGCTACGACCTTTCCGTGATCGCGCTGATCGGCATCGTGCTCTTGATGGGCATCGTCAAGAAGAACGCCATCCTGATGATCGACTTCGCGCTCGAGGCCGAGCGCGAACAGGGCATGAGCCCGGAGCAGTCGATCGTACAGGCGGCGATGCTGCGCTTCCGCCCGATCATGATGACGACGCTTGCCGCCTTGTTCGGCGCGCTGCCGCTGGCGCTCGAATCCGGCACCGGCTCGGAGCTGCGCAACCCGCTCGGCGTCACCATCGTCGGCGGCCTGCTGCTCAGCCAGTTGCTGACCTTGTACACCACGCCGGTCATCTATCTCTACATGGAGCAACTGCGCGCCTATCTGTCGCCGGCCCGCTCGCGTGCGCGCCCGGCGCAGCCGGCGGAGTGAGGCAGATGCTGGTGATGCCACACACTCAGAAGACTCCCCTCCCCCTTGTGGGGAGGGGTCGGGGGTGGGGGTCCTTGCGAGCGCTCTCGCTATTACCCCCCTCCCTAACCCTCCCCCACAAGGGGGGAGGGAATAGAAGGAGTGGGCCATGAACTTCTCCTGGCCCTTCATCCGGCGGCCGATCGGCACGACGCTGCTGGCGATCGGATTGTTCCTGACCGGCGCGGTAGCCTACGACTTCCTCCCGGTGTCCAGCCTGCCGAGCGTGTCGTTCCCGACCATCAGCGTTTCCGCCTCCTATCCGGGCGCCGATCCGAACACGATGGCGGCGACCGTCGCCGCACCACTCGAGCGCCGGCTCGGCGAGATCTCCGGCGTCACCGAGCTCACCTCTGTGAGTTCGCAGGGCACCAGCCGGATCAACGTGCAGTTCGACCTGTCGCGCAACGTCGACTCGGCGGCGCGCGACGTGCAGGCGGCGATCAACGCGGCGCTGAGCGACTTGCCCAGCGATCTGCCGTCGGTGCCGACCTTCCGCAAGGCCAACCCGGCCGCGGCGCCGGTGCTGATCCTCGCCCTCACCTCGAAGACTTTGCCCGGCAGCGCCATCTATGACGCCGCCGACACGGTAATCGCGCAGCGCCTGAGCCAGGTCGAAGGCGTCGCCGAGGTCAGCGTCGCCGGCTCCGAGCAGCCGGCGATCCGCGTGCGCGTCGATCCCGACCGTATCGCCGGCATGGGCGTGACGCTGGAGCAGATCCGCAACGCCATCCGCAATTCCAACGCGCAGGGCCCGCTCGGCTCGTTCGACGGCACCAAGCGCGCCGTCACCATCGGCATCAACGACCAGCTGCGTCAGGCGCCCGAATACGACCCGCTGGTGGTGCGCACCGTGGACGGCAACGTGGTGCGCCTGTCGGACGTCGCCAGCATCAGGCCGAGCGTGCGCAATACCCGCTCGGCCGGCTGGTACAACCGCGATCCGTCGGTGCTGCTGATCATCACCAAGCAGGGCGATGCCAATGTCATCGACACGGTCGATCGCATCTACGCATTGCTGCCGGAGCTCAAGCAGTGGATTCCGGCCGGGCTCGACATCCATGTCCTGACCGACAGGACGCAGACCATCCGCGCCAGCGTCGAGGACATGCAGCTCACGCTCGCCGCCTCGGCGCTGCTGGTCATGCTGGTGGTGTTCCTGTTCCTGCGCCGCGCCGCCGCGACCATCGCCGCCGGCGTCACCGTACCGCTGTGCCTCGCCGGCACCTGCGGCGCGATGTGGCTCGCCGGCTTCTCCATCGACAACCTGTCGCTGATGGCGCTGGCGGTGTCGATCGGCTTCGTCGTCGACGACGCCATCGTCATGATCGAGAACATGTTCCGCTTCATGGAACAGGGCCACCGGCCGTTGCGCGCAGCCATGATGGGCGCCCGGCAGATTTCGTTCACCGTGGTGTCGATCTCGGTGTCGTTGATCGCTGCCTTCATCCCGCTGCTGTTCATGGGCGGCATCGTCGGCCGGCTGTTCCGCGAATTCTCGGTGACGCTCGCCTTCTCCATCGCCGTCTCGACCGTGGTGTCGCTGTCGGTGACGCCGATGATCTGCGCCTATTTCGTGCGCAAGCCGCCGGACACGAGCGCGACCTGGCTCGACCGCCGCGTCGAAAGCCTGTTGTCGCTGTTGCTGCGCTTCTACGACCGCACCCTGCTGTTCGTGCTGGCGCATCGCGGGCTGACGCTGATCGTGTTCGTCGCCACCATCGCGCTGACGGTCGGCCTCTTCATCAAGACGCCGAAGGGCTACTTCCCGCAGGACGACACCGGGCTGATTTTCGGCGGCACGCAGGCCTCGACCGACATCTCCTACGACGCGATGGAGAAGCTGCAGCTCAAGGCGCTCGACGTCGTGCTTGCCGATCCCGCCGTCGCCGGCGTCGGCTCTTCGGTCGGCGCCTCCGGCTTCAACGCCTCGGTGAATCGCGGCCGGCTGTTCATCAGCCTCAAATCGCTCGAGGAGCGCGGCAATGTGCCGACGCAGGCCGTGATCGCGCGCCTGCGCAACCGCATCGGCCAGATCCCCGGCCTGCGCGTCTTTTTGGTGCCGGCGCAGGATCTGCGCGTCGGCGCACGCTCGAGCGACTCGTCCTATCAGTTCACCTTGTGGAGCGCCGATATCGACGCGCTGCAGTCCTGGGTGCCGAAGGTCGTCGACCGCGTACAGAAGATTCCTGAATTGACCGACGTCACCACCGACCGCGAGCAGGGCGGCCTGCAGGTCAACGTCAAGATCGACCGCGCCGCCGCGGCGCGTCTCGGCGTCAGCATCCAGGACATCGACAGCGCGCTCAACAACTTTTTTAATGATACGGCGACCACCGAGATCTACACGCAGCGCAACCAGTACCGCGTCATCCTCGAAGTAGCGCCGCAGTTCCGGCGCGACCCGAGCGACCTGTCGACGCTCTACGTGCCCGGCAACGGCAATGCGCAGATTCCGCTCTCCGCTGTGGCGAGCGTCGAGCGCGGCGTCGCGCCGCTGGTGGTCAACCACCAGGGCCAATTCCCCTCGGTGACGATCACCTACAACATCAAGGAAGGCGTGCCGATCGCCGACGCCACCGCCGCGCTGACGCAGGCAGTCGCCGAGATGCACATGCCGGATTCGATCCGCACCGACTTTGCCGGCGACGTCAAAGCCTTCAAGCAGAGCGCGGGCGCACAGCCCTTGCTGCTGCTGTCGGCGCTGATCGCGGTCTATATCGTGCTCGGCGTGCTCTACGAGAGCCTGGTGCATCCGCTGACGATCATCTCGACGCTGCCCTCGGCCGGCCTCGGCGCGCTGCTGGCGCTGCAGGTGTCGGGCGCGGAGCTGACGGTGATCGCCTTCATCGGCGTCATCCTGCTGATCGGCATCGTCAAGAAGAACGGCATCATGATGGTGGATTTCGCGCTGGAGGGCGAGCGCGTGCGCGGCCTCACCCCGGTGCAGGCGATCTACGAAGCCTGCCTCGCCCGCTTCCGCCCGATTCTGATGACGACGCTCGCCGCCATTCTCGGCGCCGTGCCGCTGGTGGTCGCCAGCGGTCCGGGCTCGGAATTGCGGCGGCCGCTCGGCATCACCATCATCGGCGGCCTGATCGTGTCGCAGATCCTGACTTTGTACACGACGCCGGTGATCTATCTCTATCTCGACCGCCTGCATCACCGCCTCGGCGGCGGCCTGCCTAGCTTCATCAAGCGGCGCCCGCGCGAACCGGACGCGCCGAGCATTCAGCCGGCGGAGTAAGATTCGTCACACTCCCAAATACCGATGCTGCACGTCGGTGTTGGCGGCGAGTTCGGCCGACAGGCCCGACCACACGACGCGGCCGCGCTCGATCATGAAGTGACGATCGGCAACCTTCAGCAACGCGCCGACATTCTTGTCGATGACCATGACCGACAGGCCGGAGGTCTTGAGCCGTGCCAGACAATTCCAGATTTCCTGGCGGATCAGCGGCGCCAGGCCTTCGGTCGCCTCGTCGAGGATGAGCAGGCGCGGATTGGTCATCAGTGCGCGGCCAACCGCGAGCATCTGCTGTTCGCCACCCGAGAGCTGGTTGCCCATGCTGCCAGCGCGCTCGGCCAGCCGCGGAAACAGATCGTAGACACGCTCCAGCGTCCAATCGCCGCCGTCGCGCACCACCGCGGTGGCGACGAGATTCTCGCGCACGGTGAGATTGGGGAAGATCTGGCGGCCTTCCGGCACCAGGCCGATGCCGCGCTGCGCGATGCGATAGGCCGGCAGGCCGCGGATCTCCTCGCCCATGAACTTGATCGAGCCGGCGCGCGCCATGGTCAGGCCCATGATGGAGCGCACGGTCGTGGTCTTGCCCATGCCATTGCGGCCCATCAGCGTGACCATCTCGCCGGGGCGGATGGCGAAGGACACGCCGAACAGCACCTGGCTCTGGCCGTAGCAGGTTTCGACGCCGTCGAGGCTGAGCAGCGGATCAAGCATGCGCCGTCTCCGCATCGCCGAGATAGGCCTCGCGCACCTGTTGGTTGCCGCGGATCTCGTCGGGCGATCCCGTGGCGATGATGCGGCCATAGACCAGCACCGAGATGCGGTCGGCGAGCGCGAACACCGCTTCCATGTCGTGCTCGACCAGCAGGATCGTGTAGTCGCGTTTCAGCGCCCGCAGCATGCCGACCATGCGCGCCGATTCCTCCGGGCCGAGACCGGCCATTGGCTCGTCGAGCAGCAGCAGGCGCGGCTGGCCGGCGAGTGCCATGGCGAGTTCGAGCAGCCGGTGTTCGCCGTGGCTGAGCGAGGCGGTCAGCCGCTCGGCGCGATCGGCAAGGCCGACGCGGGCCAGCGCCTCGCGCGCGGGTTCTCGCAACGCCGCCTCAGCGCGCGCATTGCGCCAGAACGAGAACGAATGGCCGGCATGGGCCTGCACCGCGAGCGCGACGTTGTCGAGAACGCTCATGTTGAGGAACAGCGAGGTGATCTGGAACGAACGCGCCAGACCGATATGGCTGCGCTTCTGCATTGGCAGACGGGTAATATCAGCGCCTGCGAACCGGATGGCGCCGCTGTCGGCAAAGATCGAGCCAGACAGTTGCGCGATCAACGTCGTCTTGCCGGCGCCGTTGGGGCCGATCAGCGCGTGCAGTTCGCCCGGCGGGATGGCGAAAGAGACGTCGTCGGTGGCGACGATGCCGCCGAAGCGCTTGGCGAGATGGCCGACCTCGAGCAGCGGCGCGCTCATGACGGCCTCCGCAGCGTGAAGCGCTCGCCGAGCGTGGCGAGCAGGCCGTCGATGCCGCCGCGGGCGAACAGCACGACCAGCAGCAGCAGCGGTCCGAGGATGATCTGCCAGTATTCGGTGAAGCCGGACAGCACCTCCTCGAGCACGAGGAGCGCGATGGCGCCCATCACCGGGCCGATCACGGTGCCCATGCCGCCGAGCACGACCATGATGATGAGATCGCCGGAGCGGGTCCAGTACATCACTGAGGGCGAGACGAAGTCGGCCTGGTTGGCGAGCAGCGCGCCCGACAGGCCGCACAGCACGCCGGCGATGACGAAGGCGGTGAGCTTGTAGCGGTAGGTCGCGAAACCGATCGCGCGCATGCGCACTTCGTTGGAGCGCACGCCCTGCAGCACCATGCCGAAGCGCGAATTGATCAGCCGGTAGACCAGATAGATCGCAGCGAACAGGATGACGAGGCAGACGTAATAGAACTGCACCTTGTCCGACAGGTTCAGCGCCTCGATGAACTGGCTGCGCTTGTAGATGGTCAGGCCGTCGTCGCCGCCGTAGCGGGCGATGCCGGCGAAGATATAGTACGCCATCTGCGCGAAGGCGAGCGTGATCATGATGAAATAGACGCCACGGGTGCGCAGCGACAGCGCGCCGATCACCAGCGCGAACAGCGCCGAGGCGAGGATCGCCACCGGCCACTGCACGAAGCCGCTATAGACGCCCTCCTTCGCCAGCATGCCGACGGCATAGCCGCCGATGCCGAGATAGACGGCGTGGCCGAAGCTCATCATGCCGCCGAAGCCGAGGATGAGATTGAGGCTGACCGCCGCCAGCGCCATGATGACGATGCGGGTGAACAAGGTGAGCGCGAAGCGGTCGCCGGCGAGCTGCGCATAGACCGGCAGCAGCGCCAGCGCGATCAGCAACAGCGCGACGACGATGTTGCGCAAGGTGAGCAATGACGTCTTGGGAGGCATCAGCGCTGCCCCGCCGAGAACAGGCCTTCGGGCTTCACGATCAGGACGATCGCCATCAAGAGATAGATCAGCATCGACGACAAAGCCGGCGCCAGCGTCGAGGCCGCCGCCGGGCTCAAGACCTCACGCAACATGTCGGGCAGATAGGAGCGGCCGAGCGTGTCGATGAAGCCGACCAGCAGCGCCGCCACCAGCGCGCCGCGGATCGAACCGATGCCGCCGATCACGGTGATGACGAAAGCGAGAATGAGGATGTTCTCGCCCATGCCGATCTGCACGGTGAGAATCGGCGCCTGCATCAGCCCGGCGAGGCCGGCGAGCGCGGCGCCGAGGCCGAACACCAGCGTGTAGAGCAGCTTGATGTTGACGCCCAGCGCGCCGACCATTTCACGGTTCGAGGCGCCGGCGCGGATCAGCATGCCGATGCGCGTGCGCATCACCAGCGCGTAGAGCCCGCCGGCGACGATCAGCGACACGACGATGATCGAGAACTTGTAGGCCGAATACTGGAAACCGAGGATCGAGATCGGCTGTTGCAGCCAGCCGGGCAGCGGCAGCGCCAGGCCCGCCGGGCCCCAGATCAGACGCACGCTTTCATTGAAGAACAGGATCAGGCCGAAGGTACCGAGCACGTGGTCGAGATGGTCGCGTCCGTAGAGCCGCCGCATGGCGACGACCTCCACCACCATGCCGACCAGCAAGGTCGCCAGCATCGCCAGGATGGCGCCGAGCACGAAGCTGCCGGTCAGGGCCGAGAAGGTGGCGGCGAAATAGGCCCCCAGCATGTAGAGCGAACCGTGCGCGAGGTTCACCAGATCCATGATGCCGAACACCAGCGTCAGCCCCGCCGCCAGCATGAACAGCAGCAGGCCGAATTGCAGGCCGTTGAGGCATTGCTCGATGAAGAGGGTCATGGTCGCCGACGATCGATCTTGAGGCAGCCACTATAAAGCAAAACGGCGGAAACGCTCGCGCTTCCGCCGCCTTGCCAATGGCCGTGCCGCTTACTTCATCGGGCACTTGTCGTGGAAGCGGTCCTGGTCGTCCTTGACGATGGTCGCCACGGTCTTCAGCGAGAGCTGGCCGTCGGCATCCTTGACCACGTCCTGCAGGTAGAAGTTCTGGATCGGGAAGTGGTTGTTGCCGAACTTGAAGCCGCCGCGCAGCGATTTGAAGTCGGCCTTTTCCATGGCCTTCTGCACCGCAGCCTTGTCCGACAGGTTTCCCTTGGTGGCGACAACCGCCGAGTTGATGAGCTGCGCCGCGTCGTAAGCCTGAGCGCCGTAATAGGTCGGACGCAGGCCGGTGTACTTCTTGCGGTAGTCGGCGACGAACTTCTTGTTCTGCTCGTTCGGCAGATCGTTGACCCACTCCTGCGCGCCCGGCACGCCGATCGCGTTGTCCTTCTGCAGCGGCAGCGACAATTCGTCGATGGTGAAGGCGGTATAAAGCGGCACCGAGCCCTTCAGGCCCGACGCGGCGTACTGGTTGAGAAACTGCACGCCGGCGGCGCCGGGATAGAACACGAAGATCGATTCGGCGCCGGACGCCTTGGCCTTGGCGAGTTCGGCCGAGAAGTCGAGCTGCGACGGCCAGGTGGTCAACTCCTGGCCGACGACCTTGCCCTTGAAGGTCGAGGCGACGCCCGCGAGCATGTCCTTGCCAGCAGCGTAGTTCGGGCCGATCAGGAAGACGCTCTTCACGCCCTTCTGGTTCATGTAGAGGCCCATGGCCTGCGGCGTCTGGTCGTTCTGCCACGAGGTCGAGAAGAAATACGGCGAGCACAGTTCGCCGGCGATCTGCGACGGGCCGGCATTGGCGCTGATGAGGAAGGTCTTGGAGTCGACGACCGGCTTGATCGAAGCCAGCAGCACGTTCGACCAGATGTAGCCGGTAACGAAATCGACCTTGTCGCTTTCGATGAGCTTCTCGGTCTTCTGCTTGCCGACATCCGGCTTCTGCGCGTCGTCTTCGTAGATGACCTCGACCGGGATGCCGCCCATCTTGCGGCCCATGTGGTCGAGCGCCAGTTCGAACGAATTGCGCATGTCGTTGCCGATCACCGCCGTCGGACCGCTGAAGGTCGAGACGAAGCCGATCTTGATGGATTTCTGCTGAGCCAGCGCGGGCTGGGCCGCGAGCAGGACGACGGCACCGGCCGCCATGAGCGCGTTACGCATTTTAATTCCTCCCCTTTGGTCACTTCGGACCATTTTGCTTTCGGCGGATAGCCTAGCTGAATTTCCGTCGAACCGTCTACGGCTTGCTGATCCTATCGCGATTTCACCGACCGCCGGATTGAACTATAATTCCGGCTGCGGTGAAGCTTAACGCACGTGGCGCCGCGGCCACGATCGCCGTAGAAAACCGGGCGCGATCCGGACCGCGATCCCGGCAGGTCCGGAGTTTGCGCCGACCGTTTCGGCCGATGAAAAGGACAATCAATGCCGCCGACCATTGCCATTATTGCCGCAGGCGCCATGGGGGCCGGCGTGGCGCAGCGCCTGACCGCAAACGGCGTCACTGTGCTGACCTCGCTGGCCGGCCGCAGCGCGGCGAGCGCGAAACGGGCGGCCGCGGCCGGCATGCGCGACGCCGACGATCCCACCCTCGCCGAAGCCGACTTCGTGCTGTCGATCCTGCCGCCGGGCGATGCCGTAGCCCTGGCGCAGCGCCTCGCGCCGGCGCTCGCTGCGGCCAAGCGCAAGACTATTTATGTGGACTGCAACGCCGTGTCGCCGCCGACCGCGCAGGCGGTGGCCGATATCATCGCGCCGACCGGCTGCGGGTTCGTCGATGCCGGCATCATCGGGCCGCCGCCGAAGCCCGGCTCGACCAACACCAAGATTTACGCCTCCGGGCCGCGGGCGCAGGAACTGGCGACGCTGAACGACTTCGGCCTGATCGTGCGTCCGCTCGAGGGGCCACTCACGGCCGCGTCGGCATTGAAGATGTCCTATGCCGGCATCACCAAGGGCCTAACCGCGCTCGGCACCGCGATGATGCTGGCGGCGACACGCGGCGGTTCCGCCGAGGCTTTGCAGGCCGAATTAGCCGACAGCCAGCGCGACCTGCTCACCTATTTCGAGCGCGCGGTGCCTGGCATGTATGGCAAGGCCTATCGCTGGGTCGCTGAGCTCGACGAGATCGCCGCCTTTGTCGGCCATGACCGACCGGAAAGCGCGATGCTTTCGGCCGCGGCACGGCTCTATGAAGACATCGCCGCCGACGTCGCCGGTGACAAGCGCGAAATCGCTGTACTCGACCGATTCCTCAAGCGATAACGGCGGCTCCTCGCTCGCAGGCTTTTCATGTCCGACCCCTCCATCCTCGTCACGCGCGAAGCCGGCTTCCGTATCATCACGCTGAACCGGCCGGACCGTCTCAACGCTTTCAACGATGCGATGCATGAAGAACTGCGCGTCGCTATCGACGAGGCGGAGGCCGATGCTGACTGCCGCGCGCTGCTCATCACCGGCGCCGGTCGCGCTTTCTGCTCCGGCCAGGACCTCAACGACCGCCTGCTCAAGCCGGGCGAGAAGCCGGTGCCGCGCGAGTCGCTGGAAAAATACTACAATCCGCTGGTGCGCAAACTGCATGCGCTGCCCTTCCCGGTCGTCGCCGCCGTCAATGGCGTCGCCGCCGGCGCCGGCGTCAACGTGGCACTGGCTTGCGATATCGTCATCGCCGCGCAATCGGCGAGTTTCACGCAATCCTTCGCCCGCATCGGCCTCGTGCCCGACTCCGGGGGCACCTACATCCTGCCGCGGCTGATCGGCGACGCGCGCGCCCGCGCCCTGATGCTGATCGCGCAGCAGCTTTCCGCCGAGCGCGCGGCGGAATGGGGCATGATCTGGCGCTGCGTCAATGACAAGGATCTGATGCCGGAGGCGATCCGCACCTGCCAGCATTTCGCCACCGCGCCGACGCACGGACTGGCACTGATCAAGCGCGCGCTCGATGCCTCGGCGACCAACTCGCTCGATGAACAGCTCGACCTCGAACGCGACCTGCAGCGCGAGGCGGTGATGTCGCCAGACTATGCCGAGGGCGTCCGCGCCTTCATGGAAAAGCGCAAGCCGCAATTCCGCGGCAGAAAGAAAGTGTAATGAAGGACAAGCCCCTTCGTATCGGAGTTGCCGGATTAGGCGCGGTTGGCCTCGATGTCGCGCGCCGGCTGATCGACGGCGTCATCCCCGGGATGACGTTGACCGCTGTCGCTGTGCGCGATGCCGACAAGGCCCGCCGCGTGCTGCCGCAGATCGGCGACCTGGTCGCGCTGCGCACGCTTGAAACGCTCGCTGACGAATGTGACGTCATTGTCGAGTGCCTGCCGCCGGCGCGGTTCCGCGACATCGCCATCCCCACGATCGACAAGGGCCGCATCCTGGTGCCGCTGTCGGCCGCCCAATTGCTGCACAATGGCGATCTCGTCGAACGCGCCAAGGAAACCGGCGCGCGCATCATCGTCCCGACGGGCGCGTTGCTCGGCTTCGACGCCGTGCGCGGCGCGGCCGAAGGCACTATCCATTCGGTCGACATGGTGACGCGCAAGCCGCCCGCCGGCCTTGAGGGCGCGCCGTATCTCGTGGAGCGCGGCATTTCGGTGATCGGCCTGAAGGAGCCGACCAAAGTGTTCGATGGTTCTGCACGAGAGGGAGCAGCGGGCTTCCCGGCCAACGTCAATGTCGCGGCGGCCTTGAGCCTGGCCGGTATTGGGCCGGACCGCACCCGGCTGCAGATCTGGGCCGACCCGACGGTGACCCGCAACACCCACACCATCACGGTCGATGCCGATACCGTGCGCTTTACGATGACGATCGAGAACGTGCCGTCGGAAAATCCGCGCACCGGCAAGAGCGTCGCGCCCTCGACCATCGCTGCTTTGCGCGGGCTGGTTTCGGAGCTGAAAATAGGCAGCTAGGCTTCCGGCGCTCCAAAGGCCTCGTTGACGAGGGTGGCCCGAGATCGTTAGCATACAAGCGATTTCGGGCCGGAAACCCTGGGAAATCCGATGAAGCCAGCGCCCTTCGTCCGCCATGTGCCGCGCAGCCTCGACGAGGCGCTGAAGATCCTCGCCGAGGTGGCCGGCGACGACGGCCGCATTCTCGCCGGCGGGCAGAGCCTGGTGCCGATCATGGCGTTCCGCCTGGCGAAGCCCGCGCATCTCGTCGATATCAACGAGGTCGAGGGTCTCGACAAGATCGCCGACGACGGCCAGACGCTGACGATCGGCGCCCGCGTGCGCCATGCCGCCTTCCACAAGCCGGTCACCGCCAATCCGCTCGGGGCCCTGCTCGCTTATGTCGCGCGGCATATCGCGCATTATCCGATCCGCATGCGCGGCACCTTCTGCGGCAGCCTGGCGCATGCCGATCCGTCGTCGGAATGGTGCCTGACCGCGGCAACGCTCGACGCAGTGATGATCGCCAAGAGCGTCAAGGGCATACGCGAGATCAAGGCCGCCTCCTTCTTCGACGGCATCATGTCGACGCACCTTAAGGAAGACGAACTGCTCGCCGAGGTGCGGCTGCCGCTGCTGCCGGCCGACGCCAAATTCGGCTTCTACGAATTCAGCCGCCGCGCCGGCGATTTCGCCATGTCGGCTTCGCTCGTCACTTACCGGCTCGACGGCGGCAAGATGACCGATGCGCGCGTCGGGCTCGGCGGCGCCGAAGCCTCGCCGCGCCGCATTGCCGAAGCGGAAGCTCAACTCAACGGCAAGGCGCCGGGCGACGCCGCTTTCCGCGCTGCCGGCGAAGCCGCCAGCGCCGCCATCGAGCCGCTGGAGGATCACCAGACCGACGCCGCTTATCGCCGCGACCTCGTAAAGGTTGTCGTCCGCCGCGCGCTGGAGCATTCGCTCAAATGAGCGCGCATACCAAAGGCTCCGGTGGCAACGGCATGAAGTGGGTCGGCCGCTCGATCCGCCGTGTCGAGGATCCGGCGCTGGTGCAGGGACGCGGCCGCTTCACCGGCGACCTGCCGGCCGCGCATTGGGTGCGCTTCGTGCGCAGCGCCAATGCCGCCGGCACGATCCGGAGCATCAGCGCGCCGGACGGCGCCATGGTCATCACCGCCGCCGACCTCAAGGGCGTGAAGAAGATCACGCCGATGCTGCACAAGTTCGAGTACCGGCCGGTCGGCCAGCCGATCCTCGCCGACGGCGAGGTGCGCTTCGTCGGTGAAGCGGTCGCCGCCGTTGTTGCCGCGACGGAAGAAGAAGCGGAGGACATCGCCGATCTCGTTGAGATCGACATCGAGGACGCCGCGCCGCTGGTGGACAGCCGCGCCGCCATCGCCGACGGCGCGCGACAGATTCACGCCGAGGCGCCCGGCAATGTCATCCTCAAGGGCGAGGCCAAGACGCCGGGCTTCGACGACGTCTGGGCGAGCGCGGCCAAGATCGTCAGGATCGACGCCCGCTCCAACCGGCAGAACGCGACGCCGATGGAAGCGCGCGCCGCACACGCCGCTTATGATTCCGTCACCGGCCGCGTCACCTTGCATTGCACGACGCAGATGCCGCATCTGATGCGCACGGCGATCGCCGACTGCATCGGCATGCCGGAGAGCGAGCTGCGCGTCATCGCGCCCGATGTCGGCGGCGGCTTCGGCCAGAAGATGTCGCTGTGTACCGAATACGTGCTGGTGACGTGGCTGGCGCGGCACCTGAAGTCTTCGGTCGGCTGGACCGAGGACCGCCGCGAAAACCTGATCGCCTCGTTCCATTCGCGCGACCAGTACATCACGCTGGAAGGTGCCTTCGACAAGGATGCGAAGCTGCTGGCGCTGCGCGCCGACGTGCTGTCCAATGTCGGCGCCTATTCCTGCTTTCCCACCACATCAGGCGTCGAGCCGCTGATGGCGATGGCGGAAATGCCGGGGCCTTACGACGTGCAGCAGTATCAATGCCTGGCGCGCGGCGTGCTGACCAACACCTGCACCATGGCGGCCTATCGCGGCGTGTCGCGCCCGGTCATCACTTTCACGCTGGAACGGCTGATGGACAAGGCCGCCAAGGCCTTCGCCATCGATCCCATCGACATCCGCCGCAACAACCTGATCACGACGTTTCCCTACAAGTCGGCGACCGGCCTCGACTACGACGAAGCGAGCTATCGCCAGACCATGGAGATGGCGGTCGAAGCCATCGACGTGCCGGCGTTCCGCACGCGACAGCAGGCGGCGCGCGCCAAGGGCGAATATCTCGGCATCGGCTTCGCCACATTTTCCGAGCGCACCGGCTACGGCTCGCCGGCCTTTGCCGCGCGCGGCATGGCGATCACGCCCGGCTGGGAGACGGTGCATGTCACCGTCGATCCGTCCGGCTTCGTCGAGGCGCGCATCGGCTCCTCGCCGCACGGCCAGGGCCTGCGCACGACACTCGCGCAGATCATCGCCGAGGAGATCGGCGTGACGCCGGACATGATCAAGGTCGTGCATGGCGACACAGACACGGCGCCCTATGGCTGGGGCACATTTGCGAGCCGGTCGCTGGTGATTTCCGGCGGCGCCACCTTGATCGCCTCGCGAAAAATCAGGGCCAAGCTGCTCAAGATCGCCGGCCACATGCTGGAAGCGGCCGAGACCGACATCGTGCTCGAAGACGGCAAGGCCAAGGTTGCCGGAACCGACCGCGAGGTGACGATCGCGGCGATGGCGCGCGAGGCCTATACGCAGACGCATCGCTTCAAGGGCGAGATCGAGCCGGGCCTTTCCGAGAGCGGCACCTACGATCCGCCCGGCACCTTCTCCAACGCCTGCCACGTCGCCATCGTTCGGCTCGATCCGGAGACCGGCCACGTCAAGCTCGAGCGCTATCTGGTGGCCGAGGACGCCGGTCGCATCATCAATCCGATGATCGCCGACGGCCAGGTGCATGGCGGCGTCGTGCAGGGCATCGGCAACGCGCTCTTGGAAGAGATCATCTACGACGAGAGCGGCGCCATCCTCACCGCCAATCTCGCCGACTACATGCCGCCGACGGCGCATGAAGTGCCGCCGATCGAACTGCATCACATGGAAACGCCGTCGACGCAGTCGGTCACCAAGGCCAAGGGCCTCGGCGAAGGCGGCACCATCGGGCCGCCCGCGGCCATCGTCAACGCCATCAATGACGCGCTGACGCCGTTCAATGTCGAGATCGACACCATTCCGGCCACGCCGCAGCGCATCCGCGCCTTGCTGCGCAACGCCGAGAGAGCACCATGAGCGAAAAAGCCGCCATCACGCTGACCATCAACGGCAAGGATTACGCCATCGCGGTCGAACCGCGCCGCACCTTGGCCGACGCGATCCGCGAGGATTGCGGCCAGACCGGCACGCATATCGGCTGCGAGCATGGTGTCTGCGGCGCCTGCACCGTCATCGTCGACGACGCGCCGGTGCGTTCCTGCCTGATGTTCGCGGTGCAGGCCGCTGGCAAGAAGATCCGCACGGTCGAGGGCCTTGCCAGCGGCGACACGCTGCATCCGATGCAGCAGGCCTTCATGGATAATCACGGCCTGCAGTGCGGTTTCTGCACGCCCGGCTTCCTGATGCTCGCCGTCGGCGTGCTGGAGCGCGAACCCGATATCAGCGACGAGGACCTGATCGACGTGCTGTCGTCGAACCTGTGCCGCTGCACCGGCTATCAGAACATCATCAAATCGGTGCGCGCTGCGGCCGCGGAGATGCGGAAGTGACGTTGGCGTGCCGCCATGGCTGAGCCAAAAAACAAATTCATCGGCCGTTCGGTGCCGCGGCTGGAGGACCGGCCGCTGCTCACCGGACGGGGCCGCTTCGCCGCCGACGTCAATTTCCCCGGCCAGTGGGCGATGCGCGTGGTGCGCTCGCCGGTCGCGCATGGCCGGCTCAGGGGCATCGACGCCGCGGCCGCACTCGCCATGGACGGCGTTCATGCGGTGTGGACCTTTGCCGATGTCGCGCATCTTCCGCCGATCCCGTTCCGCCTCACCGGCCTGGTCGAGCTCGAACCCTATCGGCAGCATGTGCTGGCGAGCGAATATGTCCGCTATGTCGGCGAGCCCGTCGCCGTGGTGTTCGCCGCCGACGCCTACATCGCCGAGGACGCCGCCGAAGCGGTCGAACTGGACATCGAGCCGCTCAAGCCGGTGATGAAGGCGACCGACGAGCCGGGCCCGTTCGACGAGAGCAAAAGAACCGAGCCGAGCGTCATCGTCAAAAGCTATGGCGACGTCGAGGCCGCGTTCCGCCAAGCCGATTCCATTGTCACCCTCGAACTCGCGGTCGGCCGCCATTCCGGCGTGCCGCTGGAGACCCGCGGCGCCATCGGCTTCTACAACGAAGCGCTCGGCCGGCTGGAGATGCATGGCGCCGCCAAGGTGCCGCACTGGAACCGCGACACGATCGGCCGCATGCTCGGCCGCACGCGCGACGACTTCCAGCTCTTCGAGGGGCATGTCGGCGGCGGTTTCGGCATCCGCGGCGAAATCTATCCCGAGGACGTCATCGTCTGCGCCGCGGCGCTGCACTTCAAAAAGCCGATCAAGTGGATCGAGGACCGCCGCGAGCATCTGATCGCCGCCAATCACTCGCGGCAGCAGACGCACCGTATCCGCGCCGCCATCGACCGCAAGGGCCGTATCCTCGCCATCGACGACGAGTTCTTCCACGACAACGGCGCCTATATGCGCACGCATGCCGCGACGGTGCCGGACCTTGCCGCGGCGATGCTGCCGGGGCCCTATCGCGTGCCGGCCTATCGCGCCACCGGCCACATCCGCCTCACCAACAAGACGCCGTGCGGCACCTATCGCGCGCCCGGCCGCTATGAGTCGACCTTCGTGCGCGAGCGCCTCATCGACGCCATCGCCGCCAATGTCGGTGTCAACAAGGTCGAGATCCGCAAGCGCAATTTGCTGCCGCAGAGCGCCATGCCCTATGCGCTCAATCTCGACACGCTCGGCACGCACATCGTCTACGACTCCGGCGACTACGCGCTGCTGCTCGACAAGGCGCTGGAGCGCGCCGGCTGGGCGAAGCTGCAGAAGGAGATCGCCAAGCGCCGCGCCAATGGCGAGAAGGTCGGCGCCGGCGTCGCCATGTTTGTCGAGAAGAGCGGGCTCGGCCCATTCGACGACGTGCGGCTTGAGATCAAGGCCGATGGCGGCATCGAGCTCGTCACCGGCGCCGCCTCGGTCGGTCAGGGCATCGAGACGGCGATGGCGCAGATCTGCGCCGAGACGCTCGGCGTCGATTACGCGACGATCAATGTCGTACACGGCCAGACCGACCGCATCGGCCGCGGCCTCGGCGCCTTTGCCTCGCGCGTCACCGTGATGACCGGCGAAGCCACGCGCCGCGCGTCGGAAAGGCTGCGCAGCAAGGCGCTGACGCTGGCCGCCGAACTGATGCAGGCGGACCCAGAGCAGCTCGACATCGTCGATGGCGAGATCGTGCGCGAAGGCGGCGCCGGGCCGTCGATGAAGCTTAGCGACCTCGCCAAGGCCAAGCCCGGCGAACTGATTGCCGAGGACTCTTTCGAGTCAAAGCACATGGTCTATCCCTACGGGGTCCATGTGGCCGCGGTGCGCGTCGATGCCGAGACCGGGGCCGTCGCCATCGAGAAATATGTGATGGCCTATGACGTCGGCCGCGCCGTCAACCCGACGCTGGTCGAGGGCCAGATCGCCGGCGGCCTGGCGCAGGGCATCGGCGGCGCGCTGTACGAGGAATTCCTCTACGACGAAGGCGGCGAGCCGCTGTCCGTCACCTTCGCCGATTATCTGATGCCGACCGCGCGCGAGGTGCCGCCCTCTTCCATCCTGATCACCGAAGACGCACCGAGCCCGCTCAATCCGCTCGGCCTCAAGGGCGCCGGCGAAGGCGGCACCAACCCCGTCGGCGCCGCGATCGCCTCCGCCATCGACGACGCCCTGCAACGGCCGGGCGCGATCGTCAGCCTTCCGGTGACGCCGCAGCGCCTGCGCGCGATCTGCGCGAAGACTTGAGGCTCGGCTTCACGCAAAGAGCTGCCGGTCGACGCAGTGCAGATCCTTGGGGTCGTAGTATTTGCCGGCCCATTTGTCGGTCGGCCGGATGAACCACCCGGCCTGATCGGCCGCCTGCTGCTTGACCGCCGGCATCTTCTTCGTCGGCTTGCCTTTGGGCCCCTTGGCGGTGCTGTCGAGGAAGTTGAAGTGATCGACCAGCAGCAGCGCCTCGATGGCGAAGGCCGTCACCACGTCGTCGTCGTACACCGCCAGCAGATTGTCGCCGTTCACCTGCTCTCCCATCCAGGCCAGATTGGACGAGCCGCAGAACACCACCGGGTCCGGGCCGCGGAAGCCGCAGATGACGAACTTGTGGTGGATCTGATGGCCGAAGCCGGCGATGTTCGGCACCTGATTGAACGGCGGCGGCAGGTTCGTCTTGCTCGGTTTGCCGCTGACCAGCACGCCGGTCTTCTTGCCGAGCGGGTAGAGATAGGTGCCGCCCGGACTGTCCGAAATGCCGAATGAGAACACTTCCGCGTTCGAATGCAGGCTGCGCAGCGCGTCGTAGACTGGATTCTTCGCCGTGCCCTTGGCCTTGGGTTTGGTCTTCTTTTTCGTGGCGGCCGGCTTCTTCTTCGGCGCGGAAATGGTCATCACGGCGAACAGCACGCTGCCTTGCGCCCGCTTGGTCTCCTGCTGAATTCGATTTACGATCGTGTCGAGATATTGCGTGGCATGCGCTTCGTCGTGCGGCGAGAAGGTGATCACCGTCTTCGGCGTGCCGCTGCCTTTCGCCGTGAATGCGTTGTTGGCCCAGTTTGACTTGGCGAAGGCGGCCTTCTTGATTCCGGTATCCCACGTCTTCTGAAAAACGTCGGCATACCAGCCTGCGACCTTCGGATCGTCGTAGATCAGAATGTGGTTGGAATTGACGTAGATGCCGGTGAC
This sequence comes from Pseudomonadota bacterium, assembly GCA_018240595.1. Taxonomy (GTDB): domain Bacteria; phylum Pseudomonadota; class Alphaproteobacteria; order Rhizobiales; family Xanthobacteraceae; genus Pseudolabrys. Next base: position 91,078 of record JAFEFL010000029.1, read on the forward strand.
CGAGAAATTCGTCGAGCCGGTCATCACCTTGATCGGCGAGTTCTTGTTTTTGCCCTTGCGCGACACGATGAAGACCTTGTCGTGCGCGAAGCGGCCGAAATGGCCGCGCAGCATACGATTCGGCCCGGCGGCCTTGACGAAGGCCTTCTCGAAATCGTCTTCCAGCGGCGGCGCACCTTTCGACTTGCCGGATTTTTTCTTTTTGGCCGACGTCGCCGTCTTCTTCGGCTTGCCGCGATGATGCAGGGAGGCGTTGTCGAGAATGATGCGCACTCTCTTCTGCCGCCCCAATGTCAGCAGTCTCTGCACCAGATCGGGCTCGTTGAGGTCGTAAGCGAAGACGTCGAGCACGAGATTCTTGTTGGCCTTGACGGCGTCGAGCAATTCGAAGATTCGCGCCCGTGCGGTGAAGCCCAGCCATTGATAGGCGTCGGCATAGGTGAACGGCACGCCTTCCGGGCTTTTGCCGGCCACGGCCGACGTGTCGTAAACCAGCTTGCGGTTATCCGGCATCAGCTTGGCGTCTTTGGTGAAGTGATTGACGAAGGCCTGCGACTGCGTGTAGCCGCGCGCAAAACCGAGCGTCAGATTGCCCTTGGAGAAATTGTTCACCTCGATCGTCACCGACGCACTCAGCTTCGGGTCGAGCGGCATCAGCGAATTGTTGTCATCGTAGAAGCGCGGCGTTACCGTGTAGGTGTAGTCGCCCATCCGCGGCGACAGCCCCTGGTGCGTCTGACCTGGAACGTGAACCCAGCGGAATTTGTGGATGGGAGCATTGATGCTCGCCTTCGGGCTTTCGCCCGCGACCTGCGCGTGGTCAGCCGGGTTCTCGTAGCGCAGTTCGTTGAAGAGATAGTAGCCTTTGGTGCCCTTGGGCGTTGCCTTGATGGTGAAGCCGGCGAGATTTCTGGTCGCGGCCTTGGTCGCGAAGTTGAAGGCAAGGAGTGTTTTGGCGTCACCGCGAAAGGCTCGTAAGGAGAATGTCCCGTTTCTGGCAGCAACCGTCGTCATGATCGCCTCCTCCGGTCAGGGTTTACGATATAAACTATAGATTGTATCGAGTCACATAACAACTATGGGAAGTGAGCGGCATCGAGCCGTTCGCCAAAGGAAACCGCAATGAGCGACGGCAGCGTGCCGCAGTTGAAGGCGCCAGCAGGCACCTGCGACTGCCACATCCACATCTACGACTCGCAATATCCCACCGCGCCGACCGCCGTCGTGACGCCACCGGATGCCTCGCTCGCCGACTACATGGCAATGTGCAGCAGGGTCGGCATCGCGCGCACCGTGCTGGTGCAGGCCTCCGCCTACGGCAAGGACAACCGCCTGCTGCTCAAGTGCATGGCGGAGATGGGCCCGCGCGCCCGCGGCATCGTCGTGGTCGACGACACCGTCACCGATGAGGAGCTGGACCGGCTGACCAAGCTCGGCGTGCGCGGCATCCGCTTCTTCATGCTCGCCGGCGCGCCATTGCCGCTGTCGCTGCTCGAGACCATGGCGGCGCGCGTGGCGCCGTTCGGCTGGACCATCAACTTCCAGTGCGACGGCCGCGAACTCGCCGATCACGAGGCGCGGCTGAAAGCGCTGCCGACCACGGTGACCATCGACCACCAGGGCAAGTTTCTCGAGCCGGTCGAGCCGGATCATGCCGGCTTCAAGGCGCTGCTGCGCCTCCTGGACACCGGCAAGGTCTGGTACAAGCTCGCCGCGCCCTACGAGACCTCGAAGCTCGGCCCGCCGTATTACGACGACGTCGGCAAACTGGCGAAGCTGCTGGTCAAGGCGGCGCCGGAGCGCGGGCTGTGGGCGTCGAACTGGCCCTATCCGATGGCCGGCGCCAAGACGCCGAAGGATGCCTGGACGCTCGACATGCTGCTCGACTGGGTGCCGGACGAGAAAACCCGGCAGAAGATCCTGGTCGACAATCCGGCCAAGCTGTACGGGTTTTGATCGTCACGCGCCTGCGTCAATTCAAACTCCGTTCGCTCCCGCGCAAGCGGGAGCCCAGCCTTTGACGGCGAGCCTGATATCTCTGGGTCCCCGCTTTTGCGGGGACGAACGGAGTGGCTAGCCCAGCTTCTTCAGCAGCGCCGCGATGGTGCGCTGCTCGGTGGCCGTCAGCGGCGTCAGGGTCTGCGTGGTGATCTTGCCGGCCACCTTCGTGGCCGCTTCGGTGACGCGGCGGCCTTCGTCGGTCAGCGTCACGGCGCGGCGGCGCCGGTCCTTCGGATCGCTGAGCGCGGTGACGAAGCCGCGCGCGCTCAGGCGATCGACGACGCCCTTGATGGTCGCGGCGTCGAGATAGATCAGGCGGCCGAGCTGGTTCTGCGACGACGGGCCGGTCTCATAGAGCTTGGCGAGGGCGGCGAACTGCGTCTGCGTCAGGCCCTCGATCATGTTGGCGGTGAAGATCGATGTATGGCGCTGCATGGCAATGCGCATCAGGAAGCCGACCTGCTCGTCGAGCCGGTAGCGGCTGCTTGAAGCCTCGTCCGCCACGCCGGCGACACTGAGTTTGCTGCGCGCCATACTTCAATCTTCTTCCGGAGGGCCTCTGTCAGCGGACCCGCGACGGGCCCGTCATGAATCATGACCGGGAAACGGCTTCAGCGAAAGTCCTTTTACCGACAAATCGAGTCAAACAGTGAGGTAGGCCCGCTGCACTTCGAGGTTACCGGCCAATTCTGCCATCGTACCCTGCCAGTGGATCTCGCCCTTCTCCAGTACATAAACGCGGTCCGAGACCAGCCGGGCGAAATGGATGTTCTGCTCGGACAGCAGGATCGACAGGCCCTCTTTCTTCAACTCGATAATGGTGTTGGCCATCTGCTCGACGATCAGCGGCGCGACGCCCTCGGACGGCTCGTCGAGCAGCACCAGCAGCGGATTGCCCATCAGAGTGCGCGCCACCGTCAGCATCTGCTGCTCGCCGCCGCTCATGCGGCCGCCGGGCCGGTTGGGCATCTCGCCCAGATTCGGGAACAACGCGAACAGGCGCTCGGGTGTCCACACCGGCGCCGCCGCGCCATCGGCGAAGCGCCGCGGCGGCTGCCGGCCGATGTCGAGGTTTTCCAGCACCGTCAGTTCGGAGAAGATGCGGCGATCCTCCGGCGTGAAACCGAGGCCGAGCCGGGCGATCTCGAACGGCCGCAGGCCGGCGATTTCCACGCCGTTGAAGCGCAGCGCGCCGCGCCGCGAGACCAGCCCCATCAGCGCCTTCATGGTCGTGGTCTTGCCGGCGCCGTTGCGGCCCATCAGCGCCACCACCTCGCCGCGGCCGACATTGAACGACACGTCGTGCAGGATCTGCGCCGCGCCGTACCATGCTTGCAGGCCATCGACGGAGAGCATCGCCTCGCTCATGACGATGCCTCCTGGAAGGTCTTGCCGGTGCCGAAATAGACCTCACGCACTTTGGCATTGTCGCGGATGGCGGCGGCGTCGCCGTCGGCGATCAAGCGGCCCCGCGCCAGCACGATGATGCGGTCGGCGTAGGAGAACACAACATCCATCGAATGCTCGGTGAACAGCACGGAGATGCCGCGCTCGATCACCAGCGTCTTCACGAGCTTGATGAGATCGTTGCGCTCGCGCGGCGCCATGCCGGCGGTCGGCTCGTCCATCAGCAGAAGCTGCGGATCGTTTGCGAGCGCGATCGCCAGTTCGATGCGCTTGACGTCGCCGTAAGCGAGCTCGCGGCTCGGCCGGTCGGCGGCATCGGCCATGCCGACCTGCGCCAATAGTTCGAGCGCGCGCTCACGGTAAAGCGAGGCCGCCGGCCGCCACAGACTGAGGATACGGCCGGCGTGCGAGATCAGCGCCATCTGCACGTTCTCGACCACGGTCATCGAGCCGAAGGTCGCCGCCACCTGGAAGGTGCGGCCGACGCCGAGCCGCCAGATGTCGCGCGGCGCCAGTCCGCAAATGCTCTTGTCGCCGATCAGGATGTCGCCGGCATCCGGCGCGAGCTGGCCGTTGATCATGTTGAAGGTCGTCGATTTGCCGGCGCCGTTCGGGCCGATCAGCGCCAGGAATTCGCCCTTGCCGATGTCGAATGACACTTCGTTCACCGCATGGACGCCGCCGAACGTCTTGGACAGCGACCGGACCGAGAGCACGCTCATGCGGCGCCTCCCGATTTGCGGCCGAGCTTGCGCGTCAGCGACGACAGCGCGCCGGCAATGCCCTGCGGGAAGGCGAGTACCAATACGAGGATGATGACGCCGAGCAGCGCCCGCCAGTATTCGGTCTGCCGCATCACCGTATCCTGCAGCACCGCGTAGACCGAGGCGCCGACCACCGGGCCGACCAGAGTCTGAATGCCGCCGAGCAGCACCATGACGAGGCCATCGATCGAGCGAGTGACGCTGATCGCTTCCGGCGAGATCGAGCCCTTGGCAAAGGCGAACAGGCCGCCGGCGATGCCGCAGACGCAGCCGGCGATGGCAAAGCCGAGCCAGTGGATGCGCTTGACGTCGATGCCGATCGCCTCGGCGCGTAGCGGCGAGTCGCGGCCGGCACGCATGGCGTAGCCGAACGGCGCGAACAGGAAGCGCCGCAGCAGCAGGATCGCGGCGACGGCGCAGGCCAGCGCCAGCAGGAAATACGCCCCTGACTTATCGAACGGCGCAGCCGGCCAGACGCCGATGACGCCGTTGGAGCCGCCGGTGAAGCCCTCCCACTGGAACACCAGCGCCCAGACGATCTGGGCGAAGGCCAAAGTCAGCATGGCGAGATAGACGCCGGACAGCCGCACCGCGAACCAGCCGAACAGCAGCGCGCCGATGAGCGCGACCAGCGGTGCCGCAAGCAGCGCGGCCAGCATCGGAAGGCCGGCGAGCTTCATCAACAACGCCGCGCCATAGGCCCCGAGACCGAAATAGGCGGCATGGCCGAACGAGTGCATGCCGCCCGGGCCCATGATGAAATGCAGCGAGGTGGCGAAGATCACCGCGATCAGCACGTCGGTGCCGAGCACCAGGAGATAAGGCGAGGTCTGCGCCATGAGCGGCAGCGCCAGCAGCAGCACGAGGATGACGGCGCCCAGCATTTTGAGCATGGGCGTCGCCGGGCGGATCGGATTCTCCGGCTCGGCGACCGAGCGCACATTGCCCTGTGGTTTGCCGAGCAGGCCGTAAGGCCGCGCGATGAGGACAATCGCCATGACGATGAATTCGGCGACCAAAGTGAACTTGGAGAAGTTCACGCTCATGAAGCCGAGATCGACGACGCCGATGGCGATGCACAGCGCCTTGACCTCGGCGATGATGATGGCGGCCAGATACGCGCCGCTGATCGAGCCCATGCCGCCGACCACGACGACGACGAAGGCGTCGCCGATGACGGCGAGATCGGTGGCGAGATTGGCCGGTTCGCGCGCCACCTGCAGCGCGCCACCGAGACCGGCGAGCATGGCGCCGAGCGCAAACACCGAAGTGAACAGCACCGCCTGATTGACGCCGAGCGCGCCGACCATTTCGCGGTCCTGCGTCGCGGCGCGCATCAGCCGGCCGAAGCGCGTCTTCGCCAGCGCGAAGTGCAGGACGATGAGCGCGGCCGGCGCGATGACGATGAGGAACAGATCGTAGCTCGGCAGGCGGCGGCCGAAGATCTCGACGGCGCCGGCGAGCCCCGGCGCGCGCGGCCCGAGCAGGTCTTCCGGGCCCCACAGCCACAAGGTGGCGTCATTGATGACGAGCACCAGCGCGAAGGTCGCCAGCAATTGAAACAGCTCGGGTGCGCGGTAAATCCGGCGCAGCAGCACGACCTCGATCAGCGCGCCGATGGCGCCGACGATCAGCGCGGTGAGGACAATGCCGCCCCAGAAGCCGACAGCGCCGCCGATCTTCATCGCCAGCGAATAGGCGATGTAGGTTCCCAGCATATACAGGGAGCCGTGCGCGATATTGACGATGCGGGTGACGCCGAAGATCAGCGACAGACCGGCGGCAATGAAGAACAGGCCGGAGGCGGTCGAGAGGCCGTTGATCGCCTGGAAGAGGAAGGCGCTTAAGGTCATCTGAGAATCGCTGCGTGCGCACTTCCCCTCTCCCCTTGTGGGAGAGGGTGCCCGAGCGAAGCGAGGGCGGGTGAGGGGTCAGCGCTCAATGTAATTCCGACCCCTCACCCGGCTCATTCGCTGCGCTCACTCGCCACCCTCTGCCACAAGGGGAAAGGGTTGGCGGAGTTTTGCGAGACGCTCGGTTCAGTTCGCGCCGGCGGGGCGCAGCTTGGCGACTTCGGCGTCGCTCGGCAGCACCGAGGCGCCGTCGACATATTTGAAGTCGTCCATGGTGCCCTTGCCCTTTTCGAGCGCGAGCTTGCCGACGTAAGCGCCCATGGTCGCCTGGTGATCGCTGGCGCGATACTGGAACGGTCCGAACGGGCTCTGCACGTAGAGACCCTTGAAGGCTTCCACCATCGAGTCGGCGTCGAGCGCCTTGGTCTTGGCGAGACCGGCGGCGAGCGACTTGATCGTGGTGTAGCCGACGATCGAGCCGAGGCGCGGATAGTCGCTGTACTTCTTCTGGTAGGCGGTGAGGAAGGCGACGTGCTCCGGCGTCTTGATCTTGTCCCACGGATAGCCGGTGACGGTCCAGCCGACCGGCGTCTCGGCGCCGAGCGGATCGAGATATTCCGGTTCACCCGACAACAGGCTCACCACCGTGCGGTTCTTGAAGACGCCGCGGGTGTTGCCCTCGCGCACGAACTTGGCGAGATCGCCGCCGAACAGCACGTTGAAGATCGCGTCCGGCTTGGCGTCGTCGATGGCCTGCGCCACGGCCCCGGCATCCAGCTTGCCGAGCGGCGTCGCCTGCTCGGTGACGAATTCAACGTCTGGCTGCGCCTTCTTGATCATTTCCTTGAAGGTCGCCACCGCCGACTGGCCGTACTCGTAATTCGGATAGACCAGCGCCCAGCGCTTGGCATGCGCGGCGATCGCCGCCGGCATCAGCATCGCGGTTTGCATGTAGGTCGTGGCGCGCAGGCGGTAGGTATACTTGTTGCCTTCCGCCCAGGTGATCTTGTCGGTCAGCGGCTCGGAGGCGAGGAAGAACACCTTCTTCTGGCCGGCGAAGTTCGCGACCGCGAGACCGATGTTCGACAGGAAAGTGCCGGACAAAGCGACGACGCCTTCGCGCGTCACCAGTTCTTCGGCCACGCGCACCGCTTCGCCGGGATTGCCGCCGTCGTCGCGGATGATGAGTTCGAGCTTCTTGCCGTTGACGCCGCCCTTGCTGTTGATCTCCTCGAGCGCGAGATCCATGCCCTTCTTGTAGGGATCGAGGAAGGCCGGTTGCGCCTTGTAACTGTTCAGTTCACCGATCTTGATCGTGTCCTGCGCGAACGCCGGGACGCTAAGGCCGGCCGCGAGGACGAAAGCGAGCGAGTAGAGGTAAGCCTGGGCTCTCATCGTGTGACTCCATGCGTTGCGGCGCGCACCATACACGCCCGCGAGGTCAACTGTGACTTATTTTCAGCCGGATATTTTTGCGTGCGTGCAAACGATCCGACTGCCTTTCCACCTGTCAGCAAACGTCCCGGCATGAATTCGCAATAAACGCGGCGCCTTCTTCAGCCCCGCGGCCGATCGCGGAAACGATCCATCAGCGGCTTGTCCTGACCGCCATCGATTTCGATCATGGTGCCATTCACCATCTGCATCATCGGCGACGCCAGCATGACGACGAGATTGGCGACCTCCTCGACCTCGGCGATGCGGCCAAGCGGAATCGAGGCGGGTGCGAGCTTGTCGGCCTCCTCGCGCGGGATCTTCATGTCGCGCGCCATGGCGTCGACCAGGCCGGCCCAGCGCTCGGTGCGCACCGGGCCCGGATTGACGGCGACGAAGGAGATGCCTTCCTTGCCGTACTGACCGGCCAGCGACAGCGTGAGGTTCTGACCGGCGGCGTTCGCGGCGCCGGGGCAGATCTCCCAGTAGGACGGCTTGACGCCGTCATTGCCGATGAGGTTGACGACGCGGCCGCCGCCCTGCGCGCGCATGATCGGCAGCACGTAACGCAGGCAGCGCACGTAGCCCATGAACTTGAGCTGCAGGCCCTTTTCCCAATCGTCTTCGGTGAGATGCTCGATGACGCCGCCGGCGGCCGAGCCGGCATTGTTGACCATGATGTCGACGCGGCCGAGCGCCTTGTGGCCCTGCTCGACGAAATTCTTCGCGTCCTTGTCGGAGCGCAGATCGGCTGTGATCGGCACGATCTTGCGGCCGGTCGCCTTGGCAATCTCGTCGGCCGCAGCCTTCAAGGGCTCCATGCGGCGGGCGCAGATGGCGACATCGACGCCTTCCTTGGCCAGCGCCAGCGCGATGCCCTTGCCGATGCCTTCCGAGCCGCCGGTCACCAGCGCCGTCTTGCCACTGAGTTTGAGGTCCATCGTGCTTCTCCCTGCGATCCAGATGCGTTGTTTGTTTCGGTCTAAAGCCCGCGATGCGCCATCCAGCGCCCGGCTTCGGCATTGGCGATGAGGTCGGCGAGCGCCGCGTTGAACGCCGCCGGCTCCTCGCTGGTGATGGTGTGGCCCGAGCGCGGAATGACGACGAGCCCGGCCGTCGGCACCGTGCGCTTTAAAAACACGCTGGCCTCGAGGCACCAGTCGTCCTCGTCGCCGACCAGCACCAGCAAAGGCGGCGTGAATTTCTTGAGCTCGTCCTGGATGTGCCAGAGCGTCGGGCGCCTGGCCTGCACTTCGCGCATGGTCAGCGCGTGGCCGACCGGCGAATGCTCGGCCAGCATCCTGGCAAACTCGGCGAAGCCGCGCGGATCCTTGTGCTTGTGAGTCTGGCGCGTCGCGCCATCGGCGTAGCGCGCCGCCGCGGTCGGGAAATCGACGGTCTCGAACATCTTCGCGGTTTCGCGCGAGGCTTCGCGTCCCTGCTCGACGATCTTCTCGTCCGGGCTGGAGCCGTAGCCGCAACCCGCGGCGGTGACGCTGAGGCAGCGCTGCGGATATTTGATGCCGACCATCAGCGCGGTCAGCGCGCCCATCGAATGGCCGACGACATGCGCCTTGTCGATCTTCAGCGCATCCATGACCGCGATGACGTCATCGACCGCAATATCCTGGCCGTATTTTGCCGGATCGGTCGGCACGTCGGACGGCGGATAGCCGCGCTGCGAATAGGTGACGCAGCGGTGCGAGCGCGAGAAGAACCGCATCTGCGGCTCCCAGGTGCGGTAGTCGCCGGCATATTCGTGGACGAAGACGATGGGCGTGCCCTGCCCCGCCTCTTCGACATAAAGCCGGATGCCATCGCGCGTCGTGATCTGCGGCATGATCTCAGACCTTTGAGCCCTCACCGTGCTTGGGAAAAATTATATGCACGCAAATGAATTTCCGGCAAGCCGGATTCGTCGCGGCGGCGGACGGAATGTTGGGCAGAAGCCGCCTTTTTGCAGTGCAGAATAAAGAAGATCGGCGGGCGCTCAGAGCAGCGCGCGCAAAGTCAGATGCGCGCCAAGCGCCAGAAGGCCGATGAAGAAACACAGCCGGAAGGTTTCCGGCCTGATGCGGCCGCGCACCGCCTGCCCGAGCCACATACCTGCGAGCGCGGCGAGCAGCGCGATCAGCGACGGCACCAGCACGCTGCCGTGAAACTCGCCGGCGTGCTGGAGCGCCGCGGCGAGCGCCACCGTCGAGACGGTGAAGGCAAGGCCCAGCGCCTGCACCAGTCTGTGGCGGTCCATGTGCAGGCTTTGCAGATACGGCACCATCGGAATGACGAAGACGCCGGTCGCCACCGTGACGACGCCGGTGGCGATGCCGCAGACGAAGCCGGTCCAGCCTTCATGACGCGGCGGCACCTTGAACTCGATCCTGATCAAGCCGAGCAGCGCATAGGCGACGAGCGCCAGGCCGAGCCACAACGTCGCGGTCTCGCCGCCGCTATGCGCGAGATAGAGGGCGCCGATTGCCGTGCCGAGGGCGATGCCGGCGAACAGCGGCCACAGGCGGGCGAACAACTCCCTGAAGTGGCCGCCCACCGCGGCCTGCCAGATATTGGTGACCAGCGACGGCACGATCAGGATCGCGGCGGCGCGCGCCGGCGTCATCGTCAGGCCGAGCAGGCCGATCGCGACCGTCGGCAGGCCCATGCCGATCACGCCCTTCACCAATCCGGCGAGGGCGAAAACAGCGGCGATGACGAGAAGAAGCGCAACCGGCGTCAGGTCCAATGCACGGCCTTTCAAATTCAGGGATGGCGACCATGATCGAGATACCGCCGACCGGCAATGCGCGGTTCGGCAAGGCTGGGTGCGCGATTGGCGAAGGCGCGAGGATGCGTGCGGACATGCGTCATCGCCCGCATTTTTTGATCGGCCCCGGGCAGGCCGCCTTCCCAACTCGCATTCCATCTTCGCCCCGATAACGAGGGCGCGCGGAACGCCGGGGTCCGTAGACCCCGCAGGTCTGTGCACGGGTGTTGCAACAAAGAGTGCACAGGTAGCCACGGAGTGCCGGTTTCCCCGGCGTCCCGCGCGCGGTGTTTCTTAGGTTTGCTCCGCTCGGCCCCCGGTGGACGGACCTTGCTATCCACCGCTACGAAACGCCGGCGCATGCTCCGCCGGGATTTCCCATCGGTCGGCTTTCGAACGCCCTGGTATCGAGCGCCCTCCGGCGGGCCGATGCATCCATCCCTTTGGCGCAAGCGCCTTTGCCCCAGTGACGCGCGGCTGGCGCGCCGGGAACGAGCGGCTTGGACCGCCGGGAGGGGAAAACCGCGCCGCATCTCCGACGCCCCGTCCCGGCCACCGCTCCCCGCCCCAGCGTCTGGAGACGCTGATCAGACACCCCTCGCTAGCAGGGGCGGGATAGAGGGAAGATAAGCCTAGAGCGGAGCAAGAGTCAATAGTCCTAGGAATATTAATTCGGCCTGCCGCAGCGCCGTCATTCCGGACGCCGCGAAGCGGCGACCCGGAATCCGGCCACGCCCTCATGTCCCGCTGGATTCCGGGTTCGCGCCTTCGGCGCGCTGCGGAATGACGGAATTTCTTCGCCTGATCTTGAGGTCCGCCTGCGCTCCGCTCCCCCCGCGGCAAATTCCATACGATACTATCTTTACTATCGTATCCGGTAGGGCCATACTCCGCAGGCGTCCCGCGCGATGCCGGCCCGTCAGAGGCCGCGCCGGGGCCGCCATGGAGGACCGCCGATGCCGCGCGCCAGCGCCAAAACGGCTACGCCGATGCCGGTCACGATGAGCGGCCAGCTCACCGCCCGCATCATGTTCGCCGGCCGCTCCTCGTCGCTGTCGGCGCAGATCGTCGCCCAGGTGCGCGATGAACTCTTCGCCAGGACGCTCAGGCCCGGCGATTTCCTTGGCAGCGAAAAGGATCTCGCCGCCCGCTTCGGCACCAGCCGCATCGTTGCGCGCGACGCGCTGCGCACCCTGGAAGCGTTGGGCATCGTCGTGATCCGCATGGGCAAAGGCGGCGGCGCCCGTATTGCCCACGGCAATCCGCAGCTGTTCGCCGAGACGCTCGCCGTGCAGCTCGATCTCGCCGGCGTCTCGGCCGCCGAGATCATGGACGTGCAGCGCGCCGTCGAAACGCTGGGCGCCGAACTCGCCGCCGAGCATGCCACCGCCGACGACATCGCCAAGCTGCGCCGGCTGCTCGCCGAGGCCGAGGCGGTGATCGGCGATCTCGACGCCTTCACCAAGTCCTCGCGCGACTTCCATCTCGCGGTGGCGGAGGCCTCGCACAACCGCGTCATCGTCGTGCAATTGATGTCGCTCGAGCACATCTCGTGGCCGCGGCGCAATCCGACGGCGACGCCGAAGCTGGCGCGCCACATCCTCGACATCCATTCCAAGCTCGTCGATTTCATCGAGATGCGCGACGCCTCCGCCGCGCGCGCGCTGATGAACGACCACGTCAAGATGATCCGTGCCCGGCGCGTCGCCGAGCATGGGCATGAGCATGAAGCCCCCGAAGAGGGGCGGTGTTGTTGAGCCACCGCAAACTCGGCGCGCTCCCTCTCCCCTGTGGGGAGAGGTTAAGAAGTGAAGCAAGCATCGTCGTAAGAGCGAAAAGATAAGTGACAACAAAGGGAGCAAACGCATGGCCAAGTTCATCATCGAACCGCATTTCCGCCTGCAGGAATGGGTGGCGGACGAGAAGGGCTACTTCATCGACGAAGGCCTCGACTACGAATTCCGCGAACTGCTGCGCTCGAGCGACGGCAAGATTCATGACAAGGGCGACAAGGTCGGCGCCTTCCAGTCCTTCGAGGAAGGCCGCCAGGCGAGCGTGTCCTGCGCCTGCCACTGGACCGTCAACGTCGCCGCCTCGAACGGCCACGGCCGCATGCTGACCGACGTTTATTCGGTGGCGACCGCGGGCATCTTCGTTGCGCCGGATTCCAGGATCAAAACGCCGGAGGATCTCGCCGGCGTGCCGATCTCGGTCGGCTACCAGTCGGGCAGCCATTATGCGACGGTGCAATCGCTCGAGCAGTATCTCAAGCCGGACGAGATCAACCTGCGCTACGAGACCGGCATGCTGTTCAAGCGCATGGAGCACCTGTTCGAAGGCTCGGCGCCGGCGGTGCACCTGTTCAACGGGCCGTATTACTTCGCCGAGCAACTCGGCTTCCGCAAGGTGATCGACGCCACGTTCATGATCTCGACCATGATCCACGGCAATCCGGACCCGGAGGACCTGCGCAAGTTCTTCCGCGCCCTGCGCAAGGCGCAGCGCGACATCGACCTGCGGCCGGAGCTCTACACCCACTACTACAAGAACGAATTCCCCGACCGCTTCCACGCCAGGATGGACACGCGGCGCTGGGGCCCGGGTGAGCGGCTGGTGTTCGAGCCCTACACCAAGGAGGTCTACGAGGAATCCTTCGAGTGGATCGCCGCCCACGGCATCTTCCCGGAAGGCGGCATGGGCAATGGGCAATACGAGAAGGCGACCTTGTCGCTCGCGTAACCGCCCGCGCCGCGGCCAAGCGCCGCAACGAAGCGCCGCAACGACTGTCATCACCACGCCTCGGCCGCAACCCGGCCGGGGCGTTTGCGTGTCGCGAGGACGATTTCCTCGCTCCGTTCGTCCCCGCAAAAGCGGGGACCCACCTTTGCCACACACACGACACGAGGACTGGGCCCCCGCTTTCGCGAGGGCGAGCGGGGAGATGCAGCGCCGGCCGCGACGCGGCCGCTTCGCACTGCAACCTGCGGATTAAGTTTGCGGAATCAGTGCCAATCGGAAAAGCTTTTGCTATTGGCATGAGGTGCCCGCCCGGGGCGCACGGGCCGCCGCGCCCGGCAGCGAAACAGCACAGCATGAAGGCCTAGCTCCAGACCATGCTCCCTCCTGTGTTCGGCGTCCTGTTCGACGGTATCGCCTACGGCATGCTGCTGTTCGTGCTCTCGGTCGGGATGTCGGTGACGCTCGGGCTGATGAATTTCGTCAATCTGGCGCACTGCGCCTTCGCCATGCTCGGCGCCTACGTCACCGTCGTGCTGATGAAGGACTTCCACTGGAATTTCTTCGTCACCCTGCCGATGGCCTTCGCCGTATCGGCGCTGGTGAGCGTCGCGGTCGAGCGGGTGCTTTATCGCCGGCTGTACCGCGCGAGCGATCTCGACCAGGTGCTGCTGACCATCGGCCTCGCCTTCATGTCGGTCGCCATCGCCGCCTGGTTCTTCGGCACCACGCAACAGCCGATCTCCGTGCCGAGTTATCTGCGCGGCTCCATCAGCCTGCTCGGCCTCGACCTCGGCGTCTATCGCATGTTCCTCATCGCGGTCGGCATCGCCGTCACCGTGCTGCTGGTGCTGACGCTCGAGCACACGCGCTTCGGCGCCCAGGTGCGCGCCGCGGTCGACAACCAGCGCATGGCGCGCGGCCTCGGCATTGACGTCGATCGCACGTTCGCCGTCACCTTTGCGCTCGGCTCCGGCCTCGCCGGCCTCGGCGGCGCGCTGGCGATCGAGATCGTCGGTCTCGATCCGCAATTTGCATTGATCTATCTCGTGTACGTGCTGATCATCGTCTCGGTCGGCGGCCTCGGCTCGATCGCCGGCTCCTTCGCGGCCGCCTGCCTGATCGGCGTGTCCGACATCGCCGGCAAATATTACGTGCCGCAGCTCGGCTCGTTCCTCATCTATCTCGTCATGGTGGCGGTGCTGATGTGGCGCCCCGCCGGCCTGTTCGGGAGGCGGTGAGCGCGATGAGCACGACACGCGCAACAAACTCCGTTCGTCCCCGCGCAAGCGGAGATCCAGTACAAGTTACACCGGCGTCAGTGCACGGCTCTGGGTTCCCGCTTGCGCGGGAACGAACGGAGTGTGGAAAGACGCCATGACTCAAATCAGCACCACCTCCCTCACCCCGCAGCTCTATTTGCAGCGGCAGACGCGCTGGCGACCGATCGAGATCGTGTTCTGGGCGGCGACATTGCTGCCGTTCTGGCTGTTCCCGACCTATCTGTCGCTGGCCAGTCAGATCGCCATCACCGGCCTGTTCGCGCTGTCGCTCGACCTGATCCTCGGCTATGCCGGCATCGTCTCGCTCGGCCACGCCGCGTTCTTCGGCATCGGCGCCTATACCGCCGGCCTATTCAGCAAGTTCGTCTGGGGCGAGCCGTTCAGCGGCCTTGTCGCCGCGGCGGCCGTTGCCGGCATCGTCGGCTATGCGTCGAGCTTCATCATCTCGCGCTTTCGCCACCTGACGCTGATCATGATCACGCTCGGCCTCGGCCTGCTGCTCAAGGAAGCGGCCAACAGCGCGCACTGGCTGACCGGCGGCTCCGACGGCCTGCAGGGCGTGTCGATCGATCCGGTGCTCGGCCTGTTCAAGTTCGATCTCTACGGCCGCACCGCTTACGGCTATTCGCTCGCCGTGCTGTTCGTCGTGTTCCTGTGCGCGCGCCGCATCATCAACTCGCCGTTCGGCCTGGCGCTGCGCGGCATCCGCGAGAACGTCGTGCGCATGCCGGCGATCGGCGCCGACAGCCGCGCCCATATCCGCAAGGTCTACACCATCGCCGCGATCATCGCCGGCATCGCCGGCGGCCTCCTGACGCAGACGACGCAGACCGTGGCGCTGGAAGTGCTCAGCTTCGAGCGCTCCGCCGACGTCGTGGTGATGCTGGTGCTGGGCGGCGCCGGACGGCTCTATGGCGGGCTGATCGGCGCCACGGTGTACATGATCGCACGCGACCAGTTCTCGGGCATCGCGCCGCAGTACTGGTACTTCTGGATCGGCGCGCTGCTGGTCATCGTGGTGACGCTGCTGCCGAACGGCATTCTCGGCGGCCTGTCGCGGCTCATCAGGCGCTGGAGGCGCTCATGAGTGCGGTGGCATTGAGCGCGCGCGGCGTCAGCAAGAGCTTCGGCTCCCTCAATGTGGCGCGCGACATCAACATCGATCTGCCGGTCGGCGCGCGCTACGCGCTGATCGGGCCGAACGGCGCCGGCAAGACGACGCTGATCAATCTGATGACCGGGCTTCTGGTGCCGAATGCCGGAGCGATCACGCTTGCCGGCGAGGACGTCACGGCGCTGAAGCCGCAGGCGCGCGTCAAGCGCGGTCTTGCCCGCACCTTCCAGATCAACACTCTGTTCGCGGGCCTCAACCCGCTCGAGGCGGTGACGCTGGCGGTGTGCGAGCGGCGCGGCATTGCCGACCGCTTCTGGCAGAACATCGCCGGCAACAAGGACGCCATCGAGGAAGCCTACGAGATCCTCAGCAAGCTCAAGCTCGGCGATGCCTGCTACCAGACGACGCGCGAGCTGCCTTACGGCCGCCAGCGCCTGCTGGAGATCGCGCTGGCGCTGGCGACCAGGCCGAAAGTGCTGCTGCTCGACGAGCCGGCGGCCGGCGTGCCGCACGAGGAATCCGGCGAGATCTTCGAGGTCGTCGCCGGGCTGTCCGACGATCTGACGCTGCTCTTCATCGAACACGACATGCATGTCGTGTTCCGCTTCGCCACGCATATCATCGTGCTGGTCGGCGGCGCCATCTTCACGCAGGGCTCGCCCGCCGAGATCGCCGCCGATCCCGGCGTGCGCGAAGTCTATCTGGGGACGCGCAAGCATGGGTGACGATCTTGGCTGAAGCGCTGCTCATGCTGGACAACGTGACCGCCGGCTATGGCGACGCCGTGGTGCTGAACGGCGTGTCGCTCGACATCGCCGAGCACGGTTCGCTTGCCGTGCTCGGCCGCAACGGCGTCGGCAAATCAACGCTGATGCTGACCATCATGGGTTTCACGCAGATGCGCGGCGGCCGCGTGTTCTGGCGCGGCGCCGACATTTCGCGCCAGCCGCCGCACTGGCGTGCCAAGAGCGGCATCGGCTGGGTGGCGCAGGAGCGCGAGATCTTCCCGTCGCTGTCGGTCGAGGAGAACCTCACGGTGGCGGCGACCGCCGGCGAATGGACTCTGGAGGCGATCTACCGCATGTTCCCGCGGCTCAGGGAGCGCCGCAGCAACATGGGCAACCAGCTTTCCGGCGGCGAGCAGCAGATGCTGGCGATCGCCCGGGCGCTGATGACCAACCCGTCGCTGCTCCTGCTCGACGAGCCGTTCGAGGGCCTGGCGCCGGTCATCGTCGAGGAACTGATCGGCGCGGTGAGCCAGATGCTGGCAAGCCGCAAGCTCGCCATCGTTCTCGTCGAGCAGCACACCGACATCGCGCTGGAACTGACCGCCGGCGCCCTGGTGCTGGAGCGCGGCGCGGTGATGCACCGGGCGCCGTCGGCCGAGCTGCTCCAGGACACCGCGACCCTGGAGCGCTATGTCGGCCTGCGGGTGGCGGCGGAGCATTAGGCGCAATCTTCTCCCCTCCCCCGCGAGCGAAGCGAGCAGTGGGGAGGGGTCGGGGGTGGGGGCCATCTCGCGAAAGCCCCCCACCCCGGTTCGCGTCGCAAGCGACGCTCACCGACCCTCCCCACCGCTTCGCGGGGGGAGGGGAAAGAAGAAACTGCGGCTTGTGCCGGTCAACAGCGTCTTCTATCCATCGGCCGGACAGAATGGATAAGGCCCCCCATGACCAGCGACGCCCATTTTCTCGACCGCACCACCATCGCCGAACTCACGGCACGGATGTATCTCGACACGGGCGCGGTGCGCTTCATGGCCGACAAGCCGTTCATCTTCACCTCGGGCTGGGCGAGCCCGGTCTACAACGACTCGCGCTGGCTGATCTCGTTCCCCGACGTGCGCAGCGCGATCATGGGCTACATGGTCAACGCCATCGACCGCGACATCGGCCGCGGCGAACTCGACGCGGTGGCCGGCGGCGAGACCGCCGGCATTCCCTTCGCCGCCTGGGTCGCCGACCGCATGCACCTGCCGATGCAGTATGTGCGCAAGAAGGCCAAAGGCTTCGGCCGCAACGCGCAGATCGAGGGCGAACTGAAGCCCGGCCAGCGCGTGCTGCTGGTCGAAGACCTCGCCACCGACGGCCGCAGCAAGGTCAACTTCGTCAAGGCGATCCGCGACGCCGACGGCAAATGCGACCACTGCGCGGTGATCTTCTTCTACAACATCTACAAGGAAGGCGAGAAAGTCCTCGGCGATCTCGGCGTCAAGCTGCACTACCTCACCACCTGGCGCGACGTGCTGGCGGTGGCCAAGAAGATGGACAAGTTCGAGCCGAAGATGCTGGCCGAGGTCGAGAAGTTCATCGACGATCCGGCCGGCTGGTCGAAGGCCCATGGCGGCGTTTCAACTGCCGCTGAATAGAGTGTCCGTTCGTCCCCGCGAAAGCGGGGACCCAGGAGTCATGAACTGAAGAACTGGGTTCCCGCTTGCGCGGGAACGAACGGAGTTTGTGGCCGCCTTAGAGTCCCATCTTCCGCTTCGCCCGCACCACCGCCAGATCGAGCGCCGAGAGAAACCGCGATACGTCCTGCCGCGACAGAGGCGGCGGGCCGCGCGTCACCGCGCCGGCGCTGCGCAAATCGGCCATCAGGTTGCGCGACGCCAGCGCCATGCCGATCGAATCGTCGTCGAACAGCTTGCCGGTCGGCGACAGCACGCTAGCGCCGTTCTTGACGCAGCGCGCCGCGAGCGGGATGTCGGCGGTGATGACGATGTCATGCGCCCCGGCCCGCTCGGCGATCCATTGGTCGGCGACGTCGGGGCCCTCCGGCACGATGACCCGCTCGATCAGGTCGGTGCGCGGCACGTTCAGATAAGAATTGGCGACGACAAAGACCTTCAGCCGGTAGCGCTCGGCCACCCGGTAAACCTCGTTCTTGACCGGGCAGGCGTCGGCATCGACGAAAATCCGGATGGCAAAGGCGGCCGGGTCTTCCATGTATTCAAAAGCCATGATCCA
>JAFEFL010000002.1 GCA_018240595.1 Pseudomonadota bacterium
CCGAGGCGCGGCGCGGCGCCGGCACCTTCTCGGGCTCGAGCGCGGCGCGTGGGCTGCGCGGCGGCTTGCCGATCGGTGGCGGCACGGCGGCGGTGGCCGCGCGGGCGAACGGCCCGCGGCGGGCCGGCGGCTGGGCCGCAGCGTCTTGACCGTTCTGGTCTGGTGGAAGGCCCGCAGTCAACGTCCGCTCTCGCTCGCTTTTCCGGTCGCCCCGTCGCCCCGGTCGTCACGTCATCGCGCCGTCATGCCGGATCGCTGTGTCGGCACCGCGGCGGACGTTGGTTGCCGACGGGGCGAGCCCGTCGATTCCGCGCCGCGGACGCTAACCCGCCGCGGCAAAATTAACAGCAATTTGTTCAGGTTAGAAAGAAATGTGGCGAAAGCGCGGGACTTCTCCACGGCCCCGTCCCGCGCCCCTTCGGAGCTGCGGCCGGACGCGGCCGTGGTTCCTTCTCTGCGAAAGCTAGCCCACCGGCGGTGGCGCGCGCTAGCCGTTATGGCGGCTGAAGATCAGCGATGCGTTGGTGCCGCCGAAACCGAAGGAATTGGAGAGAGCCACATCGACCTCGCGCTCACGCGCCTTGTGCGGCACCAGGTCGATCGGCGTCTCGACCGACGGATTGTCGAGGTTGATGGTCGGCGGCACGATGTTGTCGCGGATCGCCAGGATCGAGAAGATCGCCTCGACCGCGCCGGCGGCGCCGAGCAGATGGCCGATGCACGACTTGGTTGAGGACATCGAAATCTTAGCCGCGGCGTTGCCGACCAGCCGCTGCACTGCGCCGAGTTCGATCTCGTCGCCGAGAGGCGTCGACGTGCCGTGGGCGTTGATGTAGTCGATGTCGTCCGCGGCGATGCCGGCGCGCTTCATCGCCATGCTCATGCAGCGGAAGGCGCCATCGCCGTCCGGCGTCGGCGCGGTGATGTGATAGGCGTCGCCCGACAGTCCGTAGCCGACGAGTTCGGCGTAGATCCGGGCGCCGCGCGCCTTGGCGTGTTCGAGTTCTTCGAGAACGACGGCGCCGGCGCCCTCGCCCATGACGAAACCGTCGCGCGCCTTATCGTAGGGACGCGAGGCGCGGGTCGGCTCGTCGTTGAAACCCGTCGACAGCGCACGCAGCGCCGAGAAGCCGGCGAGCGACATGCGATTGACCGGAGACTCCGCGCCGCCCGCGACCATGACGTCGGCATCGCCGAGCGCGATCATGCGGCCGGCATCACCGATGGCATGCGCGCCGGTCGAACAGGCGGTGACCACCGCCGAGTTCGGACCCTTGAGACCGTGCTCGATCGACACGAAACCGGAAGCAAGATTGATGATGCGGCCGGGAATGAAGAACGGCGAGACGCGGCGCGGGCCCTTCTCATGGAGAATGACCGCCGTCTCGGCGATGCCTTCGATGCCGCCGATGCCGGAGCCGATCAGGACGCCGCTCGCGACCTTCTCTTCCTCGGTCTTGGGATGCCAGCCGGCGTCGTCGAGCGCCTGCTTCGCCGCGCACATCGCATAGACGATGAACGCATCGACCTTGCGCTGCTCCTTCGGCTCCATCCACTGGTCTGGATTGTAGGTGCCGTTACTGCCGTCGCCGCGCGGAATCACGCAGGCGATCTTGGCCGCGAGATCGGACACTTCGAAGGTATCGACCTTCTTGGCGCCGCTCTCGCCCTTGATCAGCCGTGACCACGTCGGTTCAACGCCGCAACCGAGCGGCGTGACCATTCCCATTCCGGTGACGACAACCCGTCTCATACCCGGCTCCGCGCAATGTGACGAAGACAAGCCGCCGCGCCGGCATCAGCCATCATTGACGGCCTATGCCCGCGCACCGCTGACCATTTCATGGCCGAAGTAACGGCGATGACCCATAAAGCTGGAGAGCGGCTGCGGCAGCGTCAGCTCGACACGCAGCGTTCAGCTCTTGGCGTTCTTCTCGAGGAACTTGACCGCATCGCCGACGGTCAGAATCGTCTCGGCGGCATCGTCGGGAATTTCGCAGCCGAACTCTTCCTCGAAGGCCATGACGAGCTCGACCGTGTCGAGGCTGTCGGCGCCAAGATCATCGATAAAGCTTGCCCCTTCGGTCACCTTGTCGGGCTCAACGCCCAGGTGCTCCACGACGATCTTCTTCACCCGCTCGGCAACGTCACTCATCGGTCCAACCTCGTGCTTTTTCAGAATAGGCTGCGCCCCGGTCGGTTCACAGCCATCGCGCATCGGCCTCGTCGTGGTGACAGTGGCGTGACGACTCGTATCGCGGATACCTTCAAGCCTTTGCCTTCGGATATCCAGGATCGGCCGCCCCAGCCGGGCCGAAATTCGGTTACCACACTTCAAATGCGTTGACTAGCAGCCCCAGATTAACCTGTAGGAGGCTGAAAAGCCACGCGAATTCACCTCTCATCGGCAGCAGAATCAGGCCGCCCGCTCCCCCCGGAGCGAACGGCCGGCCGCCCTAGAACATGGCCATGCCGCCATTCACGTGAATGGTCTGGCCGGTCACATAAGCCGCCTCGTCGGAGGCCAGATAGACTGCCGCAGCCGCCACGTCCAGCGGCGTTCCGAGTTTCCCCGCAGGAACCTTGGACAGGATGGTTTCGCGCTGCTTGTCGTTGAGCCTGTCGGTCATGGCGCTGGTGATGATGCCCGGCGCGATGCAGTTCGCCGTCACGTTGCGCTTGGCGTATTCGGCGGCGACCGCCTTCATCATGCCGACCATGCCGGCCTTGGACGCGGTGTAGTTGCCCTGCCCCGGATTGCCGGTGAAGCCGACCACCGACGAAATGCCGATCACGCGGCCGAAGCGGCGGCGCATCATGCGCGACACCGCAGCGCGGGTCAGGCGGAAGGTCGCCGTCAGATTGACCGCGATCACCTTGTCCCAGTCCTCGTCCTTGAGCTGGACGAACAGGTTGTCCTTGGTGATGCCGGCATTGGCGACGAGGATGTCGAGCTTCTCCATCTTCTCTTCCGCCGCCGGCACCAGCGCTTCGATCTGCTCGGCATTCGACAGATCGCAGGGCAGCACGTGGACGCGGCTGCCGAGTTCTCCGGCGAGCTTGTCGAGCACGTCCTGGCGCGTGCCGGAGAGCGCGACGGTGGCGCCTTGCGCGTGCAGCGCGCGCGCGATCGCCTCGCCGATGGCGCCGGTCGCGCCGGTCACCAGCGCGTTCTTTCCGTTCAGATCAAACATCAGCCATTTCTCCCGGCTTTAAAGGCGGCGACGTCGTCGGGCGTGCCGATCGAGGTGGTGGTCGCGCCTTCCGCAATACGCTTGTTGAGGCCGGCGAGCACCTTGCCGGCGCCGACTTCGTAGAACTTCGTCACGCCCTGCGCCGCCATAAACGCAACGCATTCGCGCCAGCGCACGGTGCCCGTCACCTGTGCGACCAGCGACTTCACGATGTCGCCGGGATCACTCAGCGCGCTTGCCATGACATTGGCGACGACCGGCACCACCGGCTTGTTGACCTGCACCTTGGACAGCGCCTCCGCCATCACCTCGGCGGCGGGTTGCATCAGCGCGCAATGGAAGGGCGCCGACACCTGCAGCAGCATGGCGCGCTTGGCACCCTTGCCCTTGGCGATCTCGACGGCGCGTTCGACCGCGGCCTTGTCGCCGGAGACGACGACCTGGCCACCGCCATTGTCGTTGGCGGCCTGGCAGACCTGGCCCTGCGCTGCTTCGGCGGCAACTGCTGCGGCAGCATCGAAGTCGAGGCCGATCAAGGCCGCCATGGCGCCGACGCCGGCCGGCACCGCTTTCTGCATCGCCTGCCCGCGCGTGCGCAGCAGCCGCGCCGCGTCGCTGATCGAGAAGGTGCCGGCCGCGGCCAGCGCCGAATATTCGCCGAGCGAATGGCCGGCGACGTACTTGGCGTCACGCCCGAGATCGAGCCCGGCTTCCGACTGAAGCACGCGAAAGGTCGCGAGCGACACCGCCATGAGCGCCGGCTGGGCGTTCTCAGTCAAAGTGAGGGTCTCGATCGGGCCCTCGAAGATGGTGGCCGAGAGCTTGGCTGACAGCGCCGCGTCGACTTCGTCGAAAACGGCCTTGGCGACCGGGAAATTGTCGGCCAGGGCCTTGCCCATGCCGACCGTCTGGCTGCCCTGCCCGGGAAATACGAATGCGACCGTCATGGTCCTGTTGCCGTCCTCGCGCTGTCTCGGAAAACCTTTGGATCGCCGCCGGAACCCTGCCCGCAGCGAAGCCGGGGCCGAAAAACACGTCCCATCGAGGGATGTCAACCGGCCTTGTTCCGCACGCAGCGGCAGTAACCAAGCAAAAAGACTCTGCCGCTAATGTTTCCGGCTACCTTAGCCGCCGCCGACCTTCCGGGCCCGGCGCCGCGGAGCCCTCAATGGTCGACCTGGTCACCGAAGACGACATCGAACGCGCGCGAAAGGACCCCGGTTTTCGCCAGGAATTGCTGGCCAAGAACCTGGAGCAGCTCCTTGCCGCCCTCAACGAAATGCGCCGCAACAACGGTGATCGCGACCCGGACGGCGCCCGCCAGATCCGCGAAGGCGTCGATCTCGCCGTCAAGCTCGCCGGCCGGCTGCAAAAGGCCCCGTGAGCTGGCCCAACACCGCCTGCGGCGGCCGCCAAAACTTGCGTTTTGCGCGAAAACCCATATAACCCCGCGATCTTCCGTCGCTCCCGGTTGGGGACTGAACGGACGGCCGTTTTTCGACTGATAATTCAGCCGCTTACGGTAGGGCCCTGAAAAGCCCGGCGTCCCGTGTTTCCGCCTTCTGAGCAAATCGAGCCTTTCCCGAAGGGCTCGAAGGGCTAGGCGCCGAGACGACGGAACTGGGCAAACCAAGGGAAAGGCATTCCATGCCATTGTACGAACACGTCTATCTGGCGCGGCAGGATCTCTCGCCGCAGCAGGTCGAAGAACTGACCGCGAAGCTGACCGGCGTCATCACCGAAGGTGGCGGTAAGGTCACCAAGAGCGAGTACTGGGGCCTCAAGTCGCTCTCGTACCGCATGAACAAGAATCGCAAGGCGCACATGACCCTGCTCAACGTCGAGGCCCCGGCCGCGGCGCTGACCGAAGTCGAGCGCCAGGAGCGCATCAACGAAGACGTCATGCGCTATCTCACCATCCGCGTCGACGAACTGGAGGAAGGCCCCTCCGCGATGATGCGCAAGTCGGATCGCGACGATCGCGGTGACCGTGGCGATCGCGGCTTCGGCGGCGACCGTGGGTTCGGTGGCGGCCGTGGTGGCGATCGCGACCGTGGCGAGCGCCGTCCGCGCCGCGACGAAGAAGCGACTGGCGGGGAGGAATAAATCATGGCTTTCGGTTCTTCGCAGGGTGGCGGCCAGCGCCGTCCGTTCTTCCGCCGTCGCAAGACCTGCCCGTTCTCGGGCGCCAACGCGCCGAAGATCGACTACAAGGACGTGAAGCTGCTGCAGCGTTACGTCTCCGAGCGCGGCAAGATCGTGCCGTCGCGCATCACCGCGGTGTCGGCCAAGAAGCAGCGTGAACTCGCCCAGGCGATCAAGCGCTCGCGCTTCCTCGGTCTGCTGCCTTACGTGATCCGCTAGTTTGTGGTCATTCCGGGACGCGCCAACGGCGCGGGCCCGGAATCCATAACCTCGGTTTGCGAATATGGATTCCGGGCTTGCGGACTTCGTGCGCACCCCGGAATGACGAAATAGAACGAGGCGTTCGGATTCGATCCGCGCGCCGATGGTTGGGACGGATGTTTCGATGAAACGATCCGTCTCTAACCGCCTCGAGGCGGGACAGCTCGTGATGCTGCAATTTGGTTTCATAGGTTTGGGTTCGGGCGCGGCGTCGGCTCTGCTGTTCGCCTCGGTGACATCGGGCACGATGTTGTCGATCCCGCTCGCCTATCTCGCCCCTCTCCCGCTCATGATCGCTGCGCTCGGCTGGAGCCACTGGGTCGCGCTCGCTGGCGCGCTGGTCGGCGGCTTCGCCATCTGGCTGTTCTTCGGCGCCTTCTTCAGCATCGGCTTTCTCGCCGGCATCGGCCTGCCCGGCTGGTGGCTCGGTTATCTCGCCATGCTCGCCCGCCCGTCGGGCCATGGCGGGACCGCCTCGCTCGAATGGTATCCGCCGGGCCGGCTGGTGATCTGGTCGGCGGTCCTCGCCGCGGCGCTCGTGCTGCTGACGATCGTCTCGGTCGGCTTCGGCGCCGACGAATTTCGCGAGGCACTGCGCGCCGCCTTGCGCGAAGTTTTCCGCGTCGCCGCCACCGAAAGCGGCGCCAGCGGTCCGGCCACATTCCGCAATCCCGACCGCCTGATCGAACTTCTGGTGATTGCGCTGCCGCCCGCGACCGCGGTCATGGCGATGATCACCGACACGCTCAATCTTTGGCTCGCGGCGCGCATCGTCAGGTTTTCAGGCCGGCTGACCCGGCCCTGGCCGGTGCTGTCGGAAATGACCTTCCCGCCGCTCACCGCCGCCGTCCTCGGCGCCGCGACCGCGCTGACCTTCGTCGACGGCCTTGCCGGCATCATCGCCGGCGTCATCGCGTCGAGCCTGCTGATGGCTTATGGCGTGCTCGGCTTTGCCGTCATGCACTCGATCACCCGGGGCATGGCGAGCCGCGGTTTCGTGCTCGCCGGCGTCTATGCCTCGGTCCTGATCTTCGGCTGGCCGGTGCTGGCGCTCTGCCTCGTCGGCCTTTCGGAGACCTTCTTCCATTTTCGCGGGCGCGCCGCCGTCAAACGCGGCCCGCCGGCTTCGACCTGAACTGCACACCCCTTCATCGAAACGATCAAACAAGGAGTAATGACCATGGAAGTGATTTTGCTCGAGCGCGTCGGCAAGCTTGGAAAGATGGGCGACGTCGTTCGCGTCAAGGACGGCTATGCCCGTAACTTTCTCCTGCCGCGCAACAAGGCGCTGCGCGCCAACGCCGACAACAAGGCCCGCTTTGAAAGCATGAAGGCCGAACTCGAGAAGCAGAGCCTCGAGCGCAAGGGCGAAGCCGGCAAGGTGGCCGCGAAGGTCGACGGCAAGACCTTCACGATCATCCGCCAGTCGTCGGAAACCGGCCAGCTTTACGGCTCGGTGACCTCGCGCGACATCGCCACCCTGATCTCGACCGACGGCGTCACGATCTCGCGCGCCCAGGTCGAACTCAACGCGCCGATCAAGGCGCTCGGCCAGTACAAGGTCGCGCTCGGCCTGCATCCGGACATGGAAACCTCGGTGACCGTGATCGTCGCCCGCAGCGAAGCCGAAGCCGAACGCATCGCCCGCGGCGAAGACGTCACCGTGCGCGCCGAAGTCGCTGAAGACGCCGAGGCCGAAGCCGAGGCCGCCCGCGAGCGCGCCGAAGCGCTGTTCGACGCCGAGAGCGAGGAAGCTCAAGCCGAAGGCGCCGAAGCCGCGGTTGAAGCCGAAGCCGAAGCCAAGCCCGCCAAGGCCAAAAAGAAGAAGAGTGAAGAAGCCTGAGCCACAGGCGAGACGCTGGAATCAAAGAACCCCGCCCGGTCGAACCGGGCGGGGTTTTCTATTGTTCGCGTTGCGGGCGGCGCCGCCAGCCGCTTATTCCGATTTCGGCTTGTCCGTGGTCTTCGGCTCGGCGGTCGATTCCGGCTTCGCCTCGGACTTGATCTCCGGCTTGGCTTCGGGCTTCGGATCAGCCGCCTTGGCGTCGGCCTTGGAGTCGGGCTTTGATTCCGCCTTCGGGTCCGATTTGCCGCCGCTCTTGGCGTCATCGGATTTCTTGTCGGCTGGCTTGGCCGCGCGACGGCTGCTGCTGCTGTTGCTGCGCTTGTTTTCCGCCGGCGCCGGTTCGCCGCCAACCGACTGCAGATATTTGGCCAGCACAGCCGCCGTCTGCCGGCTCGCCGTGTAGTGCTCGCGCAAGAAGCCATCGAGGCCGAACATGCCGCCGGCCTTGGCGGCCAAGCCCTGCGGAGTCTTGTGGCAGATCGCGCAATCCGAAGCGAAAAGCTGCTGAGCCGACTTGCCCTGGTCCAGATTTTCCTGCGCGCAAGCGGGCGCCGCAAAGGCGAGCACCCCTAAGGCCGCCAGGCACAGTCCCCGTGTGTGAAACGTCATTGCCGCCAGTCCCTCTAATCCTTGATCGATAAGTGCCGCCCACCTTACGGCGGCACCCTCTACACCCATTCCCGGCCGAAGTCGCCGGTCGGTTCGGGTCGTCACCACGACTTGTGATGGACCGTCACCTGACCGCAACGGATGGCACCCCACCGCTGTCGCCATGGGGTCGGATACCTCTTCCGACAAGGCCCGAAATCGCATGCAGCGCCACGATTTGCGGCATTGCTGTGGCAAAAAGACTTTGGTTCAATAGGTATCTGGAACCGGCATGGTCGGGACCGGTTTGATACGAGCACCGCTATTATATGGGGGCGGCCGATGGACCGGTTGCTTCAGTTTCTACTGAATACTTTTATTCGCCGCGGCAACTTCAAGGTCACGACGTCGCGCGGCACGGTTTTGACCTTCGGCGATGGCTCCGGGCCCCCGGTCGCGATCCGGCTGTCCACGCGAGCCGCCGAATGGGGGGTCATCCTCGATCCCGAACTCAAGTTCGGCGAAGCCTACATGGACGGTTCGCTCGTGGTCGAGCAAGGCTCAATCGCCGACGTACTGTCGATCGCGCTCGGCCAGAAGAGCGAGCTGCCGCAATGGGCGCGGCCGCAATTTCTCATCCGCTTCCTGTGGCGCCGCATTCAGCAGTTCAACCCTCGCAAGCGGTCGCGGCAGAACGTGGCCCATCACTACGATCTCGACGGACGGCTCTATTCCCTCTTCCTCGACGCCGACCGGCAATATAGCTGCGCCTATTTCGAGCGGCCGGATCAGTCACTCGACGACGCCCAACTCGCCAAGAAGCGCCACCTGGCCGCCAAGCTGCGCCTGACTCACGACAAAAAGAATCTGCGCATCCTCGACATCGGATGCGGCTGGGGCGGTCTCGGCCTCTACCTCGCGGAATTCGCCGGCGCGAACGTCACCGGGGTGACGCTGTCCGAGGAACAGCACGCCATCGCCAATGAGCGCGCCATGGAGCGCGGCCTGAACGATCGCGCCGAGTTCCGCCTGCAGGACTACCGCGACATCAACGAACGGTTCGACCGTATCGTCTCGGTCGGCATGTTCGAACATGTCGGCGTCAACCACTTCGAGACTTACTTTAACAAAGCCGCCGAACTCCTGAAGGACGACGGTGTCATGGTGCTGCATGCAATCGGCCGTTCGGAAGGTCCGAGCGTCACCAATCCATGGATCGCCAAATACATCTTCCCCGGCGGCTACATCCCGTCGCTGTCCGAAGTGCTGCCGCGCATCGAGAAGTCGGGCCTCCTGGTCACCGACATCGAAATCCTGCGCCTGCATTACGCCGAGACGCTCAAACATTGGCGCGAGCGCTTCCTCGCCCACCGCGAGGAGGTCGAGCGCATCTACGACCAGCGCTTTGTCCGCATGTGGGAATTTTACCTGGCGGCGTCCGAGATGTCGTTCCGCGAGCAGAACATGATGGTGTTCCAGATCCAGATGACCAAGCGTCAGGATGTGGTGCCGATGACCCGCGACTACATCATGAACGAAGAGCAGCGCTTCCGGGCGCTCGACGACAAGCGGATGGCGCCGCTGCGGCTCGCCGGCGAATAACGCGGCCCCGTCGCTTTTCCGAGGCCGGCCGTAAACGGGCCGGCCTTTTTGCCGCGCAACGCGTCAACTCATTTCGCCGCCCCTTCCAATTATCGGGGAAGGACTGTGGACAGCGGGGCTTTACGCGGAGGCGCCATCGCGTCGTCCGGGCGGGCTGGTTAAGCAATCGTGAACAAAAATTCGCCGCACAAGCGACCCAGCTAACGATATGGCCCCCTTCGAATCAGCCCTGCGCAAACCGGTCGAGCAGCCGGACCCGCATTACCGCACCGCACCGCACAACATCGAGGCGGAACAGGCCCTTTTGGGCGCGATCCTGATCAACAACGAAGCCTTTTACCGGGTCTCGGACTTCCTCAAGGCCGAACATTTCTTCGAACCGATCCACACCCAGATCTACCAGATCGCCGGCGACCTGATCCGCGCCGGCAAGGTGGCCACCCCGGTCACGGCCAAGACTTTCCTCGACGCCAGCCTCACCGTTCAAGGCCTGACGCTCAGCCAGTACCTCGCCCGGCTCGCCGCCGAGGCGACGACCATCATCAACGCCGAGGACTACGGCCGCACCATCTACGACCTGTCGATCCGACGCGACCTGATCAAGGTCGGCGAGGACATGGTCAATGTCGCCTACGACGCGCCGGTCGATTTCGCGCCGCGCGAGCAGATCGAGGATGCCGAGCGCAAGCTGTTCGAACTCGCCGAGGTTGGCCGCTACGACGGCGGCTTCCAGCGCTTCGGCCAGGCCCTCACCACGGCGGTCGACATGGCCGCCCACGCCTATCAACGCGACGGCAAGCTGTCGGGCCTGTCGACCGGCCTGCCCGACCTCGACCGTATGATGGGCGGCCTGCAGCCCTCAGACTTGATCGTGCTCGCCGGCCGTCCCGGCATGGGCAAGTCGTCTCTGGCAACCAACATCGGCTACAACATCGCCAAGGCCTATGTCGGCGAGGTCAAGCCGGACGGGCATATGCACGCGGTGAACGGCGGCGTCGTCGGCTTCTTCTCGCTCGAAATGTCGGCCGAACAGCTCGCCACCCGTATCATCGCCGAACAGACCGGCATTCCGTCGAACCAGATCCGCCGCGGCTCGATCGGCGAGGCCGATTTCGAGCGGCTGAAAGACGCCTCGATCGAGATGCAGAACATTCCGTTCTTCATCGACGAGACCGGCGGCCTGTCGATCGCGCAACTGACGGCGCGGGCGCGGCGCTTGAAGCGCCAGCGCGGCCTCGACTTCCTGATCATCGACTACTTGCAGCTCCTCACCGGCTCATCGAAGCGCTCGAGCGAGAACCGCGTGCAGGAGATCACCGAAATCACCACCAAGCTGAAGGCTCTGGCCAAGGAGCTCAACGTTCCGGTCATGGCGCTGTCGCAGCTCTCGCGTCAGGTCGAAAGCCGCGAGGACAAGCGGCCGCAGCTCTCGGACCTGCGTGAATCGGGCTCCATCGAGCAGGACGCCGACGTGGTGATGTTCGTGTACCGCGAAGAATATTACCACGTGATGCGTAAACCGCTCGAAAGCGACCGCGAGAAGTTCGCGGCGTGGATGGCGGAAGGCGACAAGGTCGGTGGCAAGGCCGAGTGCATCATCGGCAAGCAGCGTCACGGCCCGACCGGCACGGTCGAGCTCGGCTTCGACGGCGCCATCACCAAGTTCTTCTCCCTCGCCCCGGCCGACCACCTGCCGGAGAGGATGGAGTAGTCGAACACACTTCCCCGTGCTCACGCCCGGCGCTAGGCTCGCACACAATAAGAAGCGTGCGGGATGGAAATGGACACTTTCGATTACGTGATTGTCGGCGCGGGTTCCGCCGGCAGTGTGCTCGCCAACCGGCTGAGCGAAGACCGCAATGTCACGATCTGCGTGCTCGAGGCCGGCCCCGCCGACTGGCATCCCTACATTCACCTGCCCGCCGGCTTCATCAAGACGTTCTACAACAAGAGCATCAACTGGTGTTATTCGCAGGAGCCCGGCGACTACACCAACGGCCGCCGTATCTTCTCGCCGCGCGGCAAGACGCTCGGCGGCTCGTCCTCGATCAACGGCCACATCTATAACCGCGGCCAGCGGGGCGACTTCGACACCTGGGCGCAATACGGCAATCGCGGCTGGGGCTATGCCGACGTCCTGCCCTACTTCAAGCGCATGGAGCGCCGCATCGGCGACGGCGACGCCACCTTCCGCGGCCGCGGCGGCGAACTCACCGTCACCGACATCGACTGGCGCGATCCGCTGTGCGAAGCGTTCATCGCAGGCGCCGTCAGCCTCGGCATTCCGCGCAACCCTGACTACAATGGCATAACCCAGGAAGGCGTCGCCTACGCGCAGCGCACCATCCACAACGGACGGCGGATCAGCGCCGCTATCGCGTTCCTGCATCCGGCGATGAAGCGCGGTAATGTCACCGTGCGCACCCACGCCCACGCCACCGCGATCACCTTCGACGGCAAGCGCGCCACCGGCGTGCGCTATTCGGTTGGCGGCCGCGGCGGCGAGACAATGGAAGTGCGCGCCCGCAAGGAAGTCATCCTCTCGGGCGGCTCCTATAATTCGCCGCAGTTGCTGCAACTGTCCGGCGTCGGCCCGGCGGCGCTGCTGCAATCGCACGGCATCGCGGTGAAGCACGACCTGCCCGGTGTCGGCGAAGGCTTGCAGGATCACTACGCGCCGCGTTCGGTGGCGCGCGTCAAGAACGTCAAGACCATCAACGAACGCGCGCGCGGCCTGAACCTCGCCATGGAAGCCCTGCGCTGGGCGACGACGCGGCGCGGCATCCTCGCCCTGTCGCCGACGCTGGTTTACTGCTTCTGGCATTCCGGCGAGACCGCCGAGACATCGGACCTGCAACTCACCTTCACGCCGGCGAGCTACATGGAAGGCGAGCAAGGCAAGCTCGAGCGCGAGCCCGGTGTCTCGGTCGCGGCCTGGCAGCAGCGGCCTGAAGCGCGCGGCTATGTGCGCCTGCGTTCCAGCGATCCGTTCGAGCCGCCGATCATCCAGACCAATTATCTCGGCCACGAGCTCGATCGCCGCGTCACCATCGCCGGAATGAAGCTGGCACGCCGCCTACTCTCCTCCGCGCCGATGCGGCCCTATTACGATTACGAGGAGTTCCCCGGGCCGAAGGTGCAGAGCGACGATGAATTCCTGCACGCGGCGACGCAACGCGCGCAGACCACGTTCCACCCCGGTTGCACCTGCCGCATGGGCCCGGCGACCGACAAGTCGGCCGTGGTCGACGATCAGTTGCGCGTCCATGGCCTCGAAGGCTTGCGCGTGGTCGATGCCTCGATCATGCCGCGCATGATCTCGGCCAACCTCAACGCCTCGACCCTGATGATCGCCGACAAGGCCTCCGACATGGTGCGCGGCCACGCCGCGCCGGAAGCCGCCATCATCCCATGACGGCTGTGCCGGCGCGGCTGAGGAACGGGCAACGAAGCGAGCGTGCCGTTCCCGTTCGGAAAGCCTAGCGGATCTTGAGAAGCGGGTCGCGCAACAGCCCCGCGCGGATATTGAGATCCGGATCGGTGCCGAGATATTCGCCGTACGAATAGACATCCGGGCTCGAGGCTCGGGCCATCGCCTCGGTGCCCTGTCCGCGATAGGCCGACGACGCGTAGCTGTCCGCGACTTTCGGCTGATGCATGGTTTTCGCCGTGGCCGTCGAAAACGAAGCGGCGGCGAGCAGAATGGCGATCGCAAACTTTTGCATGGGTATCTCCTTCAAATGGTCAACAGCGTGTCACTGTCGAAGGAGAGATCGAAAAGCGGCCTGCTTTATTCCGCGAAACGACGCGGGCCTGCGGCCGCATCCATCACAATGACTTGAGCGCCAGTCCTATAACGCGACGGTCGACGCTGGCACGCGCAAGGCCGACCCTCGCCTCTCGTGGACGGGCCGCGCCGCCACCTTGTTCCTGCCGGGCACGGCACAGCGCTTGTCGATGACCGAAGCCGGCACGGTGACGGCTACACATCCGTCGGCGCCGTATTCGACCCGGACGCCGGCCTTTCTGAGCAACCCTTCCATCGCCAGCATCGTCGTCCGGCGCGGTTCGCAATGGCCGAGTTCGATCCGGTTGATTGAGCGTTGCGTCATGCCAAGCAGGCGCGCCAGATCGCACTGGTTCCAGCCGAGAGCTGCCCTGGCCATGCGGACATAGACCGCGAAGGCGGACGGATGGTCCGAGCGATGAGCCGCAAGCGCGCTGGTGCGCCATTCCGGCAGAGGATGGGACATCGTGAAACCTCCATCTCGCGCAACAACGTCAAGCTGAGGGCCCCCGGCGGCAATGCCGCCGGGAGCTTTGTCGAGAAGGTCTCGCACCATCACGGATAGAAATTCCGCTGCGCGCGGAAAATGCCGGACCACCAGTTGTTGTCGCCGATGCTGGCGCCGCTGAAGGCCGTCTGCTGCGAGTTGTACATAACCTCGATGCTCAGATCGAGGTTGGCGACCGGCGTCCAAACCGTGCGCGAACCGAGTTGCCAGTACGACCAGTTGGCGGACGAACCAACGTCGGTGCCTGCGGCGGCAAGCTGCAGCGACGCGCTGGCAGCCGCCGAGTAGCGCAGCTTGCCGTAAGCGCCATACAGCGAGCTCTTGAGATTCGGCACCCAGAAGTGCTCGAAGCCGCCGGTGATCGACCAGCCTTCCGTCAGATCGGCCGTCGCGCCCGTCCCGGTCAAGACCGCATCCCAGCCAGGGCCGTAGCTCGTAATGCCGCCCTGCTTGGTGGTGTTGCCTTGCGCGACACCGCTGCCGACATAGTCGATCGCGCCCTTGCCATAGGTGAACTGCGTGACGATGTAGTCGCCCTTGCCGAGCATCGGCAGGTTGACCTTCACGCCGGCGCCGAGCGCATAGCCGACTTTGTCGGACGGATCGGAAGCGACGCCGAAGTTGACCTGATGCGCGGCGCCCATGATCTGGGCCGAACCCCAGGCCTGGTCGATGCGCAGGTTGCCGACGATGTCGGGCATAGACTGGCCGCCGCCGGCGTTCAACTGGGTATCGGCATTCTTCACGCCCTCGGCGACGCCGAGCGTGGTGGCGATGCCGAGCCGGTGGCCGTTGTTGTTCTCGGCCGCGATCGAAGCCGACAGGCCGTTACCGAGCTGCGCGGTGTAACCGAACACCTCGACGCCGCTGCCGGCATAGACCGAGCCCCACACGTTCGTCTGGTTCGAATAGGAGTCGTTGTCGAAGTCGAAGAACGACGCGGTCTTGCCGGCGGTGAAACCGGCCCACTGGATGAACGCCCACTGATTGTAGAGACGGTTGTAGGGCGTCGCGCCAGCAGCGTTGGACGGGTTGGACGAGCCGGCATAGCCGCCGCCGGCGCTATTGTCGTCGGTGGCCGCGATCATGGCGGAGGCCCGCAAGGTGCCGTAGGCCGTCTGCGAACGGACATCCCACGTGGTCGCGATGCGCGTGCGCCAATGGTTGGTATTGTAGGTGCGTGCATCGTGGTCGGCGAAGTTCGGCGTGAACGAACCCGACGCATTGAAGTCGACCTCGGCCCGCATATAGCCGCCGATCTTGATGCAGGTATCCGTGCCGGGGATGTAGTAGAAACCGGCACCATAGAGACTGCAGATCTTCACGTACTGTCGTAGCCTGCCGGCTTTTCACTCGTACGCTCGCCAAATCTCAAACGAATTCAAAGGCCGCACCCGGCGCGCCTCGATGCCTTGGCCATATCCGCCATCGCCGGAGATCGGCAAACGCTAGGCGCTTTGCGATTTGCAGGGCCTTGTCGCGTCGATACTTGAAAGGCCATCGGATGCGCCACGCCAGTCACCGGCGCTCGGGATAGGCTGGGCGCTTGCCCCGAGGCACAAAAAAATTCGGCGGCATCGATGCAGCCGCCGACTTAAACAGCATGAAAGACGATGGTGCGGACTAGCGGATCGGCGCCGGGTCCACCGCCGCTGTCAAAGCAGACGGCATCGCGACGATACCGTCCACGATCTCGGTCGCCTGCGCCAATGTTTCGGACACGAGATGCGCGTAACGCTGCGTGGTGCGCGTATTGGCATGGCCGAGGAGATGTTGCACGACGTACAGCGACACGCCTTCGTTGACCAGGAAACTGGCAAAGGAGTGCCGCAGGTCATGCAAGCGCACGTCGCTCAAATTCGCCCGGTCGCGGATGCGCCGCCAGGGAAACCACAGCGACGGCGACGGCCGGCCGGTGACGGCCGATGGAAAAATGAAAGTGTTGACGTCCCGGCCGGGCAGTTGCTTCAGCAATTCCATCGCCGCCGGGCTGAGCGCGATCCAGCGCGGCTTGCCGGACTTCGACAGCGGCACGTAAAGCTTGCGCTCCTTCCAGCGCACGTGCTCCCACCTCGCCTGCGTGATTTCGTTGCGCCGCCCACCGGTCAGCAACAACAACAGGATGGCGTTCGCCGCCGTGACGTTTTCGTCAGCGGCGATCGAGGCCACTAGCCCTTGCGCCTCCTCCTTGGTCAGGAAGCGACTGCGCTGGACCTCCGGCCCCATCTCGATGCCGGCGGTCGGGTTCGCCGCCACGCCAGGCACGCGCCACTTCACCGCGAGATTGTAGAGATAGCGCAGGATCACGACGACACGGTTCGAGGTGCCGGCCGCATAGCCGCGCTCGCGCATGCGCGTAACGACCTCAACGATATGATCAGGCGTAATTTCATCGAGCGCCAGCTTGCCGAGCAGCGGCAGCGCGTGCAGACGCAGGATGGTTTCGTCGGTCCGCCAACTTCGCTTGTAGGTGGCGATGAACGGCAGATAGCGGTCGCGCACGAAGTCAGCCAGAACCGGAATCGCCCGCAACTCCTGACGGCGCTGCTGCGGATCCTCGCCGAGCACGGCGCGGGCAAAAACCGAACGCGCCTTGCGGCGCGCCTGATCGGCCGTCAGGACATCGGCGCGGCCCACCTTGAACTGGCGTTCGCGGCCGCGCTCGTCACGATATCGCTGATAGTAGGTCTTGCGGCCCGAGCTGCGCACTTCGAGCAGGAAGCCCTTTTGCTGCGCGTCGAAAAAATCGACCTTCGCCTGGCCGTCCGGACAAGCGGCTTTCTTCGCAAACGACGCACTCAACTCGACCACCGGCACGAAACTTCGCTTTCCCTGTCCGAAAGTTATTTATTGCGACATTGTCGCGGCGCTATCGGCTCGCTGGAGCCATGATCGATCCAATTTCAAATTTATTCCCGCGTCAACGACACGACGTCGTCCGTTCTTTCCGAAAAACTTCGATGACCGCCGTTTGTCGCGAGAATCATCGCGTTGATTTTCAAGCCGGAGTTTGGCGCCATGTCGCAATTGACGTCGTTGCAAATTCACGGTCGCGCCGCGCCACGGGACGAACAATATTTTCCGCTTCGGGAATATCGCGCGCCGTCGACCGATCAGGTTCTCTTGCTTTCGCGCCGCAACTTGCGGCTGGACGCCCGGTGGCCGGGGCGCTAAATCGTCCCCATGGCCACGATTGACCTCATCGACGCCGCCCCACCGGTGGACGCCAGCATCGTCTCGAAAGACGGCCCTCCGGCCGATCAGGCGGGCGGCATCCTGACCATCGATCTTGGCGCGCTTGTCGACAACTGGCGCGCGCTCGGCCGCCGCGCCATGCCGGCGGAATGCGCGGCGGTGGTCAAGGCGAATGCCTATGGGCTGGGCATCGAGCAGGTCGTGCCGGCGCTCGCCAAGGCTGGCTGCAAGACATTCTTCGTCGCCGACCTCTCCGAAGCCCGCCGCGTGCGCGCGGTGGCGCCTGACGCCGCGATCTACGTGCTCAGCGGCCTGATGCCGAACACCGGCCCGGCCTTCGCCGACATCAAGGCGCGCCCGGTCATCAACTCGACGGTCGAGCTCGCCGAATGGGACGCCTTCGTCGCCGCCTCCGGCTGGCGCGGCGGCGCGGCGCTCCATGTCGACACCGGCATGAACAGGCTCGGCGTGTCGATCAACGATGCGGCGGCGCTGGCGCCGCGCATCCGCGCCGAGAACCACGGCATTCATCTGCTGATGAGCCACTTCGCCTGCGCCGACGAGCCGGAGCATCCGCTCAACGACAAGCAGATCAAGCTGTTCCGCGAAGTGCGCCTGCTTTATCGCGGCATCCCGTCGTCGTTGTCGAATTCATCCGGCATCTTCCTGAGCGATGCGGCGCATTGCGACGTGGTGCGGCCGGGCGTCGCGCTCTATGGCGTCAATCCAACGCCGGGCAAACCCAACCCGATGCGGCCGGTGGTCGGCCTCAAGGTGCGCGTCGTGCAGGTGCGACATGTCACGCGCGGCGAAACCGTCGGTTACAGCGGCACCTGGACGGCGGGGCGCGCGACGCGCGTCGCCGTGATCGCCGCCGGTTATGCCGATGGCTATCTGCGCGCCTCGAGCACCACCGATGAAACGCCGGGCGGCGCGGCCATCGTCGCTGGCAAGCGCTGCCCGCTGGCCGGCCGCGTCTCCATGGATCTGTCGACGGTCGATGTCTCCGAGCTGCCGGAAGGCGCGGTCCGCCGCGGCGAGATGGTGACCCTGATCGGCGACGGCCTCACCCTCGACGAGGTCGCCCGCGGCGCCTCGACCATCGGCTACGAGGTGCTCACCAGCCTCGGCCGGCGGTACCACCGGGTGTATGTGAAGGACTGATCGCCTTCATACCTCAGCAAGAATGTTCTTGTAATGTTCTCATAGCCGATTTACCGTCGGCCTGAGCATTTCGAGGACGATTCTGCCTATGTCTAAGCGCCACCTCGCCTTTGTCTGCCAGAACTGCGGCGCCGCCGCCTCGCGCTGGCAGGGCCGCTGCGAGGCCTGCGGCGAATGGAACTCGCTGACCGAGGAAGGTGGTGACCGCCCCGCCGGTCCCCGCAAGCCGGCGAAAGGCCGGCTGTTCAAGCTCGAGCCATTGACCGGCGAAGCCAAGGACGCCCCGCGCCTAGCCTCGGGCATGGCCGAACTCGACCGCGTCACCGGCGGCGGCTTCGTCCGCGGCTCGGTGATCCTGATGGCCGGCGATCCCGGCATCGGCAAATCGACCCTGCTGATCCAGGCCAGCGCGGCGCTGGCCCGCGCCGGCCACCGCGCCGTCTATATCTCCGGTGAAGAAGCTGCCGCGCAGGTGCGGCTGCGCGCCGAGCGCCTCGGCCTGTCGGACGCGCCGGTCGAACTGGCGTCTGAAACTTCGGTCGAGGACATCATCGCCACTCTGTCCGAAGGCAAGGTGCCGCGGCTCATCATCATCGACTCGATCCAGACCATGTGGACCGACGCGGTCGAAAGCGCACCCGGCACCGTGACCCAGGTGCGCGGCGCGGCGCAGACTTTGATCCGCTTTGCCAAGCGCTCCGGCGCGGCGGTGATCCTGGTTGGCCACGTCACCAAGGACGGCCAGATCGCCGGTCCCCGCGTCGTCGAGCACATGGTCGATGCCGTTTTGTCGTTCGAGGGCGAAGGCTCGCACCAGTTCCGCATCCTGCGCGCGGTGAAGAACCGCTTCGGCCCGACCGACGAGATCGGCGTGTTCGAAATGACCGGCTCGGGCCTGCGCGAGGTATCGAACCCGTCGGAACTTTTTCTCTCGGAGCGCGATCTCGGCTCGCCCGGCACCGCGGTGTTCGCGGGCATGGAGGGCACGCGTCCAGTACTGGTCGAGATCCAGGCGCTGGTGGCGCCGACCTCGCTCGGTACGCCGCGCAGAGCCGTGGTCGGCTGGGAGTCCAGCCGTCTCGCCATGGTGCTGGCCGTGCTGGAAGCGCATTGCGGCGTCAAGCTCGGCGGCTACGACGTCTACCTCAACATCGCCGGCGGCATGCGCATCAACGAGCCGGCGGCCGATCTTGCCGCCGCGGCGGCGCTGATTTCCTCGCTCGCCAATTCGCCGCTGCCGGCCGACGCAGTCTATTTCGGCGAGGTGTCCCTCTCCGGAGCCATCCGCCCGGTCAGCCACGCGTCGGCGCGGCTCAAGGAAGCGGCCAAGCTCGGCTTCGTCCGCGCCGTGATGCCGGACGCCGCCCGTGGCGAGGCCGGCGACCCGGCGCTGAAGACCTCGGGCGTCGGCGCCCT
Organism: Pseudomonadota bacterium; assembly: GCA_018240595.1. Taxonomy (GTDB): domain Bacteria; phylum Pseudomonadota; class Alphaproteobacteria; order Rhizobiales; family Xanthobacteraceae; genus Pseudolabrys. Next base: position 19,707 of record JAFEFL010000002.1, read on the forward strand.
TGCCAGCCTGGTGGCGGATATCGCGGCGTTAGGCAAACCCCGCCCGGCGGCCGAACCGCGCCGAAAAGACGGGTGACGGGGCGGTATCGCCCCGCTATAGAGGGCGCGCTTGCCGCCGCCGGGACGCCTTCCGGGCTCGTGGCTGTGGGCAAAAACGAGCCTGACCTAAAGCACTTGAGGCCGATGTTGACGCCCTGCCCGTAAGCCGCCAAGACGGTTTCGGGGAACAAGGGCTTTGGATTCGCCGTGCCGGCCGCATCGTGGGCGGGCGCCGCGCCGATGCCGTTTCGCGGAGCGCTTGGAAAAGCCTGGCATGCCCGTCACTTTGCTCGACATCCTCCTGCTCGTCGTCATGCTGATTTCGGGCCTGCTCGCCATGATCCGCGGCTTCATGCGCGAGATCCTGTCGATCGGCGCCTGGGTCATCGCCGCGCTGGTCACGCTCTATACCTTCGCCAAGGCGCTGCCGATCGTGCAGGGCTACGTCTCCAGCACCACCGTCGCCACCGCCGTCACCGTCGCCGCGATCTTCCTCGTCACCTTGCTGGTGGTGTCGATCATCACGGTCCGGATTTCGGACATGGTGCTGGACAGCCGCGTCGGCGCGCTCGACCGCACGCTCGGCTTCCTGTTCGGCCTCGGCCGAGGTCTGCTGATTGTGGTGGTCGCCTATCTGTTTTTCGACTGGCTGGTGCCGGATCGCAGCCAACCGGCCTGGATCAGCGGCGCCAAGTCGAAAGTCGTGCTCAAGAGTACGGGGGATTGGCTCAAGGGCATGTTGCCGGACGACCCCGAAAGCACCATCTTACAGAAGTTGAAGAAACCGAAGCCGGCCGACCAGGATGCGCCACCGGATACCGCGCCGGGGCAGCGGTCGGAGTTGAGCGTTCCGTTGCGTGTGGCTGCGGTTCCGCAGCACGACCCGAAACTGGGAACCCGCTGATGCCTGAACAGATGCAGGATTCGAACTCCGGCTTTGACCAGCACAAACCGGAGGACCTCGATCTTTTCGCGGATCGGCTGCGCGAGGAATGCGGCGTCTTCGGCATTCTCGGCCATCCGGACGCCGCCGCGATTACCGCGCTCGGCCTCCACGCCCTGCAGCACCGCGGCCAGGAAGCCGCCGGCATCGTCTCCTTCGACGGCCAGCGCTTTCACTCGGAACGCCGCCTCGGCCTTGTCGGCGATGCCTTCTCCCGCCGCGAAGTCATCGATCGCCTGCCGGGCAACGGCGCGATCGGTCATGTCCGCTATTCGACCACCGGCGAGACCATCCTGCGCAACGTTCAGCCGCTGTTCGCCGAGCTCGAAGGCGGCGGCTTTGCCGTCGGTCATAACGGCAACCTGACCAACGCCCTCACCTTGCGCCGGCAATTGATCCGCGAGGGCGCCATGATGCAGTCGACCAGCGACTCCGAGGTCATCCTGCACCTCGTCGCCCGCGCCAAACGCAACCGGTTCGTCGACCGCTTCATCGAAGGCCTGCGCCAGCTCGAAGGCGCTTACGCTTTCGTCGGCCTCACCAACAAGAAACTGGTCGGCGCCCGCGATCCGCTCGGCATTCGCCCCCTGGTCATCGGCAAGCTCGACGGCTGCCCGATCCTGACCTCGGAGACCTGCGCCCTCGACATCATCGGCGCCGAATATGTGCGCGACGTCGAGAATGGCGAAGTCGTGGTGTTCGACGAGGAAGGCGCGCATTCGCACAAGCCGTTTCCGCCGCAGGCGGCGCGGCCCTGCATCTTCGAGTACATCTATTTCGCCCGCCCCGACTCCATCGTCGGCGGCCGCCACGTCTACAACGTGCGCAAGGCGATGGGCGCCGAACTCGGCCGCGAGGCGCCGGCCGGCGCCGACGTCGTCGTGCCGGTGCCGGATTCCGGCGTGCCCGCTGCGCTCGGCTATTCGCAAGAGAGCGGCATCCCCTACGAACTCGGCATCATCCGCAATCACTATGTCGGCCGCACCTTCATCCAGCCGACGCAGGCGATCCGCGATCAGGGCGTGCGCATGAAGCACTCCGCCAATCGCGCGGTGGTCGCGGGCAAGCGTATCGTGCTGGTCGACGACTCGATCGTGCGCGGCACCACGTCGCGCAAGATCGTGCAAATGATGCGCGATGCCGGCGCCAAGGAGGTGCATTTCCGCATTTCCTCGCCGCCGATCACGCATCCGGACTATTACGGCATCGATACGCCGGACCGGGACAAGCTGCTCGCCGCCACGCATGACCTGGAAAGCATGCGCCAGTTCATCGGCGCCGACAGCCTCGCCTTCCTCTCGGTCGACGGCATCTATCGCGCCATGGGCCTGCCTGGCCGCGACAATGCCAAGCCGCAATTCACCGATCATTGCTTCACCGGCGATTACCCGACCGCGCTGACCGACCTCGGCCAGCAGGATAGTCCGCGGCAATTGTCGCTGCTCTCGGAAGCGGTCTGAACTCAACTTCCTGAACTGCCGGAGACCTCGTGATGGCACCGCTCGTGCTCTATTCCGGGCCGCTCTCCATGTTCGGCGCCAAGGCGGAAATCGCCTTGCGCGAGAAAGGCGTGCCGTTCGAACTCGTCCTGGTGCCCTTCGCCAAGGGCGATCGCTATGACCCGCTGCATCCGCAGGTCATGCGCATCAATCCAAAGAAGCAGGTTCCGGTGCTGGTCCATGGCGCCGTCGAAATCTTCGATTCAACCTTGATCTTCGAATATCTCGAGGATGCCTTTCCGGAGCCGCCACTGTGGCCGAAGGGTGCCGCGCCGCGCGCCGAGGCCCGCCTTCTCGAGCTCAAGTCCGACGAAATCGTCTTCATGAACATCGCCCGGCTGTTCGGTCTCGAGGACACGCCAGAGCATCCGACCGCCGTCGATGCCGTCGCCAAGGCCTATCGGCACTATGCCGAGATGGATGCGCGGCTCAGCGACCGCGACTATCTCGCCGACGCCTTCTCCTACGCCGACATCGCCCTGTTCATGGCGCAGTTCTATGGCGAACGAAAAGGCGCAGTGATGAACGAGGACACACCGCGGCTTCTCGATTGGCGGGCGCGCGTCCTGGCGAGGCCCGCCGTGCGGACCGTCATCGGCCGCATGGGCGCCTGGCTCAAGTCAGAGGGACGCGAGTCGCCCGGCTACATTGCCGATGCAGTTGCCGCCCACCGGTAACGGCCGCGGCTACTTTTCAGCTTCGCTGCGAAACACCTCGAGCAGGCCCGGCCAGCCGCCATCGACCTGATTGCGCATCTCGGCGCCGTTCGCCTCGCCGAGTTTCTCGAAGTTGCGGTGTTCGAGTTCGACGCGCGTGCCGTTCGGTCCCTCGGCGATGAACCGCACTTCGACTTCGGAGCTGACGGTCGTATCCGGCCGCCACTCGATGTTGACGTCCCAACTGATGACGAAGCGATGCGGCGGCTCCCACACCAGGACGCGACCGACGTTGGTTTGCGATCCGTCCTCGCCGAGCTCATACCAACGCCCGTCGAGCCGCGGCTCGAGCACGGCCCGCTTCATCGGCGATGTGCCGATCGACATGGTGGTCGGCCACCAGCGTCCGAGCCCTGCTGTGAACACCTCGAAGGCATGACCCTGCGGCGCTCTCACTCGAACTTCCTTGCGCACCGGCGCGATGCTGATCGTGCGATTCATCGGCTGTCCTTGTGCTGGGTGTTGTCGTTGCGTTCGGCTTCCACCTGGAACGACGCGAGCGCCTCGTCCCAGAAACGGTCGAGCCAGGCCCGCAAAGCTGCCAGGCCCTGCGGATCGATGTAGTAGACGCGGCGCGTGCCTTCGGCGCGATCCCCCACCAGCCCGGCCTCCTTCAGGATTTTCAGATGTTGCGAGACGGCGGGCCGGCTGACCGGCATGCCCTGGGCGATGGCGGCGACCGGCTTCGGCCCGCGGCGCAGCCGCTCGAAGACGGCCCGGCGGGTCGGATCGCCAAGAGCGGCCAGTGAATCTATGTAAGCCATTACTTACCGTAAGTTTTGGCTTACGCTAAGTCAACCGGGGCGTTTCCTGGATTCCGGGGGGTGCCAAGCCCGGCTTGCGTGCTAAGAGACCGCCTCTCGCGTCAAGCCATGGAAACTTCCGAAATGACCAAGCCGCTCGCCGATCGCATTGCCCTCGTCACCGGCGCCTCGCGCGGCATCGGTGCGGCGCTGGCGCTGCAACTGGCGCAAGCCGGCGCGCATGTGATTGCGGTGGCGCGCACGGTCGGTGGCCTCGAGGAACTCGACGACAAGATCAAGGCGGCTGGCGGCACCGCGACCCTCGTCCCGGTCGACATGAAGGACATGGACGGCATCGCGCGGCTCGCGCTGGCGATTCACGACCGCTACAAGCGCCTCGACGTCATGGTCGGCAATGCCGGCATTCTCGGGCCGCTGTCGCCGCTGCCGCACGCCGAGCCGAAGGACTTCGAGAACATCTTCGCCGTCAACGTCACGGCGAACTGGCAACTCATCCGTACCATGGACCCGCTGCTGCAGGCATCATCCGCCGGCCGTGCGGTGTTCGTCACCTCCGGCCTCGGCTGGATGGGTCGCGCCTATACGGGCGTGTACGGCTCGAGCAAGGCCGCGCTCAACGCGCTGGCGCAAACCTACGCCGCCGAGAACGCGACCACGACCGTCAACGTCAACCTGTTCAATCCCGGCCCGACGCGCACGCGCATGTATGCCAGCGGCTGGCCGGGCGTCGATCCGGAAACGCTGACGCCGCCGGAGGATGTCGCGAAAGCGATCGTGCCCCTGTGCCTGCCGTCGTGCACCGAGAGCGGCAAGGTCTATGACTATCGCGCCGGCAAGTTCCTGGCGTTCCAGCCGCCGGTGTAATTGTCATTCCGCGGCGCGAGCGCCGCGAGCGAGCCCGGAATGACAAGAACTCAATGCTTGCGCTTGGCGCGGCTTTCGAACGGATTGGCCTTCTCGCGCAAGGTCAGTCGCACCGGCGTGCCGGGCATGTCGAAGGCCTCGCGCAGCGAATTGGTCAGGTAGCGCTTGTAGGCGTCCGGCACCGCGTCGGCGCGGGTGCAGAACACGACGAAGCTCGGCGGCCGCGCCTTGGCCTGCGTGATGTAGTTGAGCCGCAGGCGCCGGCCCGACACCGCCGGCGGCGGATGCGCCGAGACCGCATCCTCGAACCAGCGATTGAGCGCGCTGGTCGGGATGCGCTTGTTCCACACGGCGTAAGCATCGACGATCGCCTGCATCAGGCGGTCGAGCCCCTCGCCCGTCAGCGCCGACACCGCGACCAGCGGCACCTCCGGCAACTGCATCAGCTTCTCGCGCGCCCGCTCGCGCAGACGCGAAATGTCACCCGGCGCGCGCTCCTTCAGATCCCATTTGTTGACGGCGATGACGACGGCGCGGCCTTCGCTCTCGATCAGATCGGCGATCTTCTGGTCCTGCTCCTCGAAGGCGTTCTCGACATCGAGCAGCACAACCACCACTTCGGCGAAGCGCACGGCATTGAGCGTCTCGGAAACCGACAGCTTCTCGATCTTCTCCTCGATGCGCGAGCGGCGGCGCAAGCCGGCGGTGTCGTGGATCTGGAATTTCTGGCCCTGCCAGTCGAGATCGACGGCGATTGAATCGCGCGTCGTGCCGGCTTCCGGCGAGGTCAGCAGCCGCTCCTGGCCGATCAGGCGATTGATCAGCGTCGACTTGCCGGCGTTGGGGCGGCCGACAATGGCGACGCGGATCGGATGCGGCCCGGTGTCCTTGACGCGCTCGATCGCCTCGGCGGTCTTCTCCGGCAGCACCTTGCGCAGCGCGTCGTAGAGGTCCGGCAGACCTTCATTGTGCTCGGCCGATAGCGGAATGGGTTCGCCGAGGCCGAGCGCGTAAGCCTCGAGCCGTCCCGACTCCCCGGCCTTGCCTTCCATCTTGTTGACGATCAGCACCGCCGGCTTGCCGGATTTGCGCACCAGCGCGGCGAAGGCGCGATCGTCCGGCAGCACGCCGGCGCGCGCATCCATGACGAAGAACACGGCGTCGGCCTGCTCGATCGCCATCTCGGTCTGCGCCCGCATGCGGCCGGGCAAGGTCTCGGCGCCGGCCTGCTCGAAGCCGGCCGTGTCGATGACGGTGAAGTCGAGATCGCCGAGACGCGCCTCGCCCTCGCGGCGGTCGCGCGTCACGCCCGGCCGGTCATCGACCAGCGCGACGCGCCGGCCGACCAGCCGGTTGAACAGGGTCGATTTGCCGACATTGGGCCGGCCGACAATGGCGACGGTGAAGCTCATGAAAAGCCGTTCTGCGCGCGACGCACGGCCCTCAGGCGGGCCGCGTCGTCAGCGCTGGAAGGTACCGGATGGCTGCGGCGCCGGCCATGCTGAGCTCGACGAGGACGGCGCATTCTGCGTCGGCGCCGGCCAGCCCGACGATGCCGCCGGCTGCTGCGCCGCGGGCGCCTGCGCGGGAGCCGGCTGCGCTTCGACCGGCTGGGTCGGCGCCGGCGTGGCCGGAGCGACATCGATGCGGGTCGGCTTGGACTGCGTCTTGGGCCGCGCCGCCTGCCGCACCTTCGGCTTCGGCTTGGCCTTCGGCTTTTCCGGCGCGGCAGCAGCCGCGGTCTTTGGCTCGGTCGGCAACGTCGCGTCCGGTTCGGCCGCGCCCTGGTTGCCCTTCATGTACTCAGGCGGAATGCCCTGGGTCACGCCCGGCACGCCGCCCGGGAACAGATCCTCGCGCTGGCCCGGCAACTTCTTCTTTTCGTTGAGACCGAAAATGTCGAGGCTGTCCGGATCGAAATTGGCGCAGCCCGCGATCATCGGCGTCACGCCGACCAGCACGGCCCACAAAACGATGCGCTGCAGTTTCCGCATCGGCTTCGCCCTCAACTTTTCTTGCCTTCGCTGGCTTTGCCTTCACCGGCAATCAGCGCCAACAGAACATCCATGCGCTGACGCGCGCCGGGCGGCGTCTCGCCGTCGGCCGTTACCATGTCGATATAGCGCTTGGCCTCGGCGACGTTGTTCGCGCGCCAGGCCGCCAGCGCCAGGAGCTCGCGCGCCGTGTGCCGATAGGGCCGCCCGACCCCGGCGATCGGCTCGAGCCGCGTCTTCATGTCGGCCAGCGGCGCGGTGTCGGCCAGCAGGAGACCCGCGCGCAGCGCCGCGAGATCCTGCCAGGTCTGGCCGAGCGAGGCGTCGGCGGCGATCGCGTCATAAACCTTCACCGCTTCGGCGGGCTTGCCCGGATTGGCCTGGGCGAGCGCAGCCGCTTCGCGGAAGCGGGCGAGCACGGCGTAGCCGCGCGGCGCCTCGCCGGCCACCTTGGCGAAGGCCTTTTCGGCCTCCGCGTGCTTGCCCTGCTCGCTCAGGGTCACGGCTTCCTCGAAAGTCGCGCCAGCGGCGGCGGCCTTCTGCGCCGTCCAATACTCATAGGCGCGCCAGCCACCGATGCCGGCGACGATCAGCACGGCGACGCCGACGATGAAGATGCTGTAGCGGTCCCACAGCGCCTTCAGGCGCTCGCGCCGGACTTCCTCGTCAACTTCATTAAAAATATCAGCCACTTAAGGCTCCCAGCCGTGTCAAAAGACCCCCGCCCGTGCCGGGCGACAGGCGGCGTAACCTAACGATATGGCGGCCGCAAGGCAAAAAGCGTCGCGACAACCCTTGAGATTCAGGGGGTTAGGCTTGGAGCCGCCCTACTTCTTCTTCATCGGGTAGGTGTGCTCGGGCGCCGGGAACGTGCGCGCCCGCACCTCGGCGGCATAGTCGGCCATGGCTTTCTCGATACCGGGGCCGAGATCGCCGAAGCGCTTGACGAATTTCGGCACCCGCGGCGTCAGGCCGAGCATGTCCTCCATGACCAGAACCTGGCCGTCGCAGGTGACCGAGGCGCCGATGCCGATGGTCGGGATGGCGATGGCCTTGGTGATCTTCGCCGCCAGCGGCTCGGCGATCGCCTCCAGCACCACCGAGAAGGCGCCGGCCTGCGCGACCGCGAGCGCGTCCTGCTCGATCGGCACCCAGTCGCTCTCCTCGCGCCCCTGGGCGCGGAACGAGCCGATGGTGTTGATCGACTGCGGCGTCAGGCCGACATGCGCCATCACCGGCACGCCGCGCTCGACGAGGAAGCGGATGGTGTCCGCCATGCGCGCGCCGCCTTCCATCTTGATGGCGCCGCAGCCGGTCTCCTTCATGACGCGCGCCGCGCTCATGAAGGCCTGTTCCTTCGACGCCTCATAGGAGCCAAACGGCATGTCGACGACGATCAGCGCGCGCTGCGAGCCGCGCATCACCGCGTGGCCCTGCAGGATCATCATGTCGAGCGTCACCGGCACGGTGGTCTCCAGGCCATGCATCACCATGCCGAGCGAGTCGCCGACCAGGATGACGTCGCAATACTTGTCGGCAAGGCGCGCCGTGTGCGCGTGATACGACGTCAGCATCACGATGGGTTCGCCGCCCTTGCGCGCGCGAATGTCCGGCGCGGTGAAGCGCTTGATCTGTTCCTGAACCGACACGTTAGTCTCCCGGGCAGTTAACGCGGTAATGCTCTATCTCGTAAAGACGGGCACGCCGATGAGATAGGGATGGAAGAGGAAGCCGAGCGCCAGATAAAGCACGAGCCCGACGACGACCACGAGAACGTCGCTGAGATAGCCCGACGGCGCCGTGACCGCGCCGGCTTCACCGGCCTTCTTGGCGGCGATGCGCGCGATCACACCCCAGGCCAGAAACGAGCCGAACAGCAGGATTGAGCCGAGATCGCCGTTGGCCAGCAAATGCGCCAGCGCCCAGGTCTTCACCGAGGCCAGCATCGGATGCTTGAGCTTGACCGTGATGTGGCTCGGGATGAAGGCCGCGACGAGGAAGATCGACGCGAACAGTATCAGCAGTTCGGTGATGTGCCGCATGAAGGCCGGCGGATACCAGACATCGATCCAGCCGGTCGCGCGATAGTGGCCGAAGCCCCAGACGATCATCGCCAGCCCGGCGATCGACACAATCGAGAACGCGATGCGATAGCCGCTCAGGCCGAGACGCTCGATCGCGGCCGCGCGCGCCGCGCGCCGCCGCACGAACAGATGCGAAGCGTGAAAGATCGCCAGCCCGACGATCAGAATGATGAGGCCCATGCAACACCCGGCGTGCATTGACGTGACTATCGGCGGCGCAGTAGAGGCGATGGAGCCTCGCAATGCAAGCCGAATACTGCACTGCAAACGCCGGGAATATACCAATGCCCCCAAGCCCTTCCACGATCGCCGAGCCACCGCGCGAAACGCCGGTGATCGGCGAATATGACGTCGTGGTGCTGGGCGGCGGGCCGGCCGGGATCGCGGCCGCCGCCGCCGCAGGCCAGCACGGCCGCCGCGTGCTGCTGATCGAGCGCTACGGCTTTCTCGGCGGCATGGGCACGGCCGCTGGCGTCACCAATTTCTGCGGCCTGCACGCCAATGTGCACGGCGAGCACAGGCAGGTCGTCCATGGCGTCGCCGACGATCTCCTCGCGCGCATCGACAGGCTCGGCGGCCTCAACGCGCCGCATCACGGCTTCGGCACCAGGATCATGGCGCAGGCCTACGACACCGCGGCGTTCAAATGCGCCGCCGATGATCTGCTGCTGGCGCACAAAGTCGACATCCGCTTCCATGCGCTCGCCGTCGGCGTGATCATGGACGGCGACACGCACGTTAAGGCGCTGCTGATCGAAGACAAGTCCGGCCGTGGCGCCGTGCTGGCGCGCTCCTTCATCGACTGCTCGGGCGACGGCGATCTGGCCGCCTTTGCCGGCGCGCCCTTCGAGAAGGGCGACGAACACGGCAACATGCTCTATCCGACCATGATGTTCCGCCTGAACGGCGTCGATCCGGACAAGGCCGCTACCTCCTCGCGCAGCATTGGTGCGCTGATGGAGGAAGCCGAGAAGCGTGGCGTCAAATTCCCGCGCAAGGGTGCGATCATCCGGCCGCAGAAGCATAACAGCGAATGGCGGGTCAACGTCACGCAGGTGAAGAACGGCGACGGCCACGCCATCGACGCCACGGACGCCGTCGAGTTCAGCCAGGGCGAGATCGAAGGCCGCAAGCAGGCGATGGCCTTCTTCGACTTCCTGCGCCGCGAGGCGCCCGGTTTCGAGAACGCCTACGTCGTCGACATCCCGCCGCAACTCGGCGTGCGCGAGACGCGGCGCGTGCAGGGGCTGTACGAACTGACGGCCGACGACGTGCTCGCCTGTGCCAGTTTCGACGACACCATCGGCGTCAATGGCTGGCCGATCGAGAACCACGCCGCCGGCGAGGTGATCTGGCGCTGGCCGGCGGAAGGCTCGCGCGGGTTCAACCACCTGCCCTACCGCATGCTGGTGGCGGTCGATACCAAAGGCCGCGCCTTCGACAATCTCATGGTCGCGGGGCGCTGTGCCTCGATGACCCACGAAGGCCAGTCGGCGGCCCGGGTATCCGGCGGCTGTTTCGTCATGGGCCAGGCCGCCGGTACCGCGGCCCATCTTTCGCTTGCGGGCAACGGCGGCAATGCGGATATTCCGGTCGCGCAACTGCAAGAGACGCTGGCGCGCGACGGCGCCTATCTCGGACGCGACGTTGCCTGATCATGACGACCTGACCGACGCGATCCTTCAACAGGACGCTCAAGACAACACGTGGAGGAGACCCTGATGTTCAAACGGATCGCGATCGGCCTTGTGGCCCTGGCGGCGCTGGCGCTGCCCGCTCACGCCCAGGATTGGCCGCCGAAAAACGTGCGCATCATCGCGCCGTTCGGACCTGGCTCGACGCCGGATCTGGTGGCGCGCATGATCGCCGACCAGCTCGGCAAGAAATATCCGAACTCGACCTTCATCGTCGAGAACAAGGCCGGCGCTTCCGGCAACACCGGCACCGACGCCGTCGCCAAGGCGGCGCCGGACGGCTCGACCATCGGCGTGTCGATCGGCGGCCCGCTGGCGATCAACACGCTGCTGTTCTCGTCGCTGCCCTACGATCCGAAGAAGGACATCGCCGCCGTCACCCAGCTCATCACCCAGCCGAGCGTGCTCATGGTCAACAACGACCTGAACGTGAGTTCGGTGAAGGACCTGGTGGCGCTGATGAAGGCCAATCCGGGCAAATACAACTTCTCCTCGATCGGCAACGGCTCGCTGTCGCACCTCGCGATGGAGGCGCTCGCCATCAAGGCCGGCGTCAAGCTGGTGCACGTGCCGTACAAGAGCTCGCCGGAAGCGGTCACCGCCGTGATCCGCAACGATGCGCAGATGGCCTGCCTGCCGGCGATCTCGGTGATGGCGCAGGCCAAGGCCGGCAAGGTCAAGGCGCTCGCCGTCTCGACCGCGCAGCGCTCGCCCTACCTGCCCGATCTGCCGACGCTCAAGGAAAGCGGCATCGACGTCGACGCCGACGCCTGGATGGGCCTGATCGCGCCCGGCGGCATGCCGAAGGCGATGGTCGACGCCATCAACAAGGACGTCGTCGCCATCATCAAGATGCCCGAGGTCAAGGACAAGCTGGCGGTGCAGCTCATGGCGCCGGTCGGCTCCTCGCCGGAGGAGTTCCGCAAGCGCATCGACGGCGAAGTCGACCGCTGGGGCCCGGTAATCAAGGCGGCGGACATCAAGATCAATTAAAGATGAACACGATGCGGTAGTCATTTGGGGGTGGCGGCGCGATACTCTCCTCGGCGCAATTGGGGAGAGTTTCATGCGCTACCCTCAAGTGAGACAGGTTATTGCCGGCGCGCTCTGCGCCGCGGTCGCTCTCGCTCCTCTTACCTCCGATGCCTGCACGCGCGCGGTCTATCTCGGGACCAACGGGATGGTCATCACCGCCCGTTCGATGGACTGGAAGAGCGACATCACCTCCAACCTTTGGATATTCCCGCGCGGCATGGCGCGCAGCGGCGAGACCGGCGCCAACACCGTCAAGTGGACGTCAAAATACGGCAGCGTGGTCGTCTCCGGTTATGACGTGTCGACCACCGACGGCGTCAACGAAGCCGGCCTCGTCGCCAACCTGCTCTGGCTTGTCGAATCCGACTATCCGACATTCGACGGCAGCAAGCCGGGCCTGACCATCGCCGCATGGGCGCAGTACGCGCTCGACAATTTCGGAACCGTCGCGGAGGCGGTCGCGGCGCTCAAGGACGAGCCCTTCACCATCGTCACCGACAATGTGCCGGGCCAGAAGCTGCTGGCGACGCTGCACATGTCGCTGTCGGATGCGAGCGGCGACAGCGCGATCTTCGAATATATCGGCGGTAAGCTCGTCATCCATCACAGCCGCAATTATCAGGTGATGACGAACTCGCCGGTCTTTGACCAGCAACTGGCGCTGAACGCCTACTGGCAAGACATCGGCGGCACGGTGATGCTGCCGGGCACCAACCGCGCGGCGGACCGCTTCGCCCGCGCCTCGTTCTATATCAACGCCGTGCCGAAATTCGACGACCCCAATCTGGCGCTCGCCGCCGTGTTCAGCGTCATCCGCAACGCCTCGGTGCCCTACGGCATCTCGACGCCGGACCAGCCGAACATCTCCTCGACACGCTGGCGCACCGTCGTCGATCACAAGCGCAAGCTCTACTTCTTCGAGTCGGCGCTGACGCCGAATACCTTCTGGGTCGATCTGAAGAAGATCGACTTCGCGCAGGACACCGGCAAGGTGAAGGAGCTCGATCTCGGCCCGAACCAGGACCACACTTTCTCCGGCGACGCGACCGCGGACTTCAAGAACGCGGCGCCGTTCAAGTTCCTGGGCGTCCCTTAGCCCCGCTCATCACCGCTCCGCCGTCAGCTTGTAATTCATCTCGATCGCCGGCGATGGCTTGCCGTCCGCCAACTTCCAGTCCGTAAAGCCCGGCATCGGATCGGGATCGCTGGACAGGCCGAGCGGCCAGGACTGCTCGGCGACGCCGGGCAACGCCAGCGTGACCGAGCGCCGCCCGGTCTTCATGCTCAGCGTGACATGGGCGAGGATGACCCGCCGGCCTTCGTCGGTGCCATGCCATGACGGGCCGAGGCCGGGCTCCAGGTACTGGCCGCCCTCCTCAACCGTGATGCGCACCTTCGACGGATCCGGCGGCAAGTCCATGCCGGCCGGCAGCCTGAACTGCATGTCGAGGGTCATGAAGCCGTGCGACAGGTACGGTGAACGGATCAGTTCGTACCAGCCCCACCAGCCGAGGCCCGCGAGGATCGCCACCACGACGATGGCGAAGGGCCGCGACACCCGCGTGCGCACCGGCGCCGCCGCAGCGGCAGGCTGGGGCTGAGCGGCATCGGCGGCCGGCGATACTGCGCGGGCCTGGCCAAATTTGAGAAACAGCACGACGCCGGCAATGAAGCCGGCGATGCCGCCGAAGGGCCCGATATTGAAGAACGCGCCCATGGCGATACCGCCATCCTGGTCGTGCCCGGCGAGCGCAATGACCAGCATGGCGAGGCCGAACCAGCCGGCCAGCGCGCCGAGCACGCCGGAGAGAAATCCGATGATGAAGCGCATCCGAGCCCCCTAGGATCGGGAACTCAGGCTGGGCCATTGCGGCAGAAAGGGCAAGCGGCCGCCGAGCCTACTCCGCCTACTCAGCCTTCTTCACGTCCTTGATGTCGGTGAAGACGATGCCGGGCGCGCGCTCGCCGGTGTAATCGAGGATGAACTGGTTGCGCGCCATGAACACCTTGTCGCCGTCCAGATCCTCGGCGCAGGACGAGTAATTCGCCTGCACGAAATCATTCAGTTTCTTGTCGTCGTCGCAGGAGATCCAGCGCGCCAGCTGGAATTCCGGCTGGTCGAAACCGATCTCGAGACCGTATTCGTCGTTGAGCCGCACCTTCAAGACGTCGAGCTGCAGCGAGCCGACGACGCCGACCATGGCCGGCGCGCCGTCGAGCGGGCGGAATACCTGCACGACGCCCTCTTCCGCCATCTGCTGCAGCGCTTCCTTCAGCTTCTTGGCCTTCATCGGATCGCCGAGCTTGACGCGGCGCAGGATTTCCGGCGCGAACATCGGCACGCCGAGAAACTTGATGTCCTCGCCTTCGGTGAGCGTGTCGCCGATGCGCAAGGTGCCGTGATTGGGAATGCCGACGACGTCGCCGGCGAAGGCCTCGTCGGCGATCGAGCGATCCTGCGCGAAGAAGAACTGCGGCGCCGACAACGTCATCGGCTTGCCGGTGCGCACCAGCTTGGCGCGCATGCCGCGGCGCAATTTGCCGGAGACGAGCCGCGCGAAGGCGATGCGGTCGCGGTGGTTCGGATCCATGTTGGCCTGGATCTTGAAGACGAAGGCCGACATGTTGTTTTCTTCCGGCTCCACCGTGCGGCTGGACGAGGCCTGTGGCCGCGGCGACGGCGCGAATTCGGCGAGCGCATCGAGCAGATCCTTGACGCCGAAATTCTTCAGCGCCGAGCCGAAATAGACCGGCGTCAGATGGCCCTCGCGGAACGCGGCGAAGTCGAACGGCTTGCACGCTTCCTTGACGAGCTTGAGCTCCTCGGCGATGGCGTCGGCATCGAGCATCGGGTTTTTCGCCGCCAGCATCTTGAGGTCGAGCGGCTGCGACTGCGCGTCCTTGGAGTCCTCGGTCATCAGCCGCATGTCGCCGCGGCGGATGTCATAGGTGCCGGCGAAGTCGCGGCCCATGCCGATCGGCCAGGTCATCGGCGTCGTATCGAGCGCCAAAGTCTTTTCGATCTCGTCGAGGATCTCGAACGGGTCGCGGCTCTCGCGATCCATTTTATTGATGAAGGTGACGATCGGGATGTCGCGCAGCCGGCAAACCTCGAACAGCTTGCGCGTGCGCGCCTCGATGCCCTTGGCGGCGTCGATCACCATGACGGCGCTGTCGACCGCGGTCAGCGTGCGGTAGGTGTCTTCCGAGAAGTCTTCGTGGCCCGGCGTGTCGAGCAGGTTGAAGACACGGCCGTCGTAATCGAAGGTCATCACCGAGGTGACGACCGAGATACCGCGTTCCTTTTCGATCGACATCCAGTCCGAGCGGGTCGAGCGGCGGTCGCGCTTGGCTTTCACCTGGCCGGCGAGGTTGATGGCACCCCCGAACAGCAGCAGCTTTTCGGTCAGCGTCGTCTTGCCGGCGTCCGGGTGGGAAATGATGGCGAAGGTGCGCCGGCGGTCGACTTCCGCCGCCAGGGGCGAGGAATTCCGCAGTTTCGGGCCCGAATCGGCGCTGGCGAGGGTCTGGTCCATGGCCGGGCATGTGGCAGGGAAAGCACCCGTTTTCAAGGGTTTTCCCCGCCTCAGGCCCGGCTCAGGACGTGGCGCGGATGCGTCAGGCAGCCTTTGCCGCGGCGTCGACCGGGTGCTTTTTCCGCGTGCCGACGGCAATCCGGTTCCAGACATTGATGGCGCCGATCACCAGAATGATCTTGGCGATGTCGGCCTCCGCGAAATACTTGCGCAATTCCTCGTAGTCCTCGTCCGGCGCGCGGGTCTGCGCCACCAAAGTCAGCGAGTCGGTGAAGGCGAGCACGGCGCGCTCCTCGTCGGAGAACACCGTCGACTCGTGCCAGGCCGAGACCAGGCGGATCCACTGCTCGGACAGGCCGGAATGCTGCGCTTCCTTGGAGTGCATATCGACGCAATAGGAACAGCCATTGATGATCGAGGCGCGCAGCTTGATCAGATGAATGAGGCGCTTCGGCAAACCGCTGTTCTGGCAATACACCTCCAGCGCGACGATGGCCTTGTACGCCTCGGGCGCGGCGGCGTTGAAATCGAAACGGGTCTTCATGGCTTTACTCCTTTGGTGAACCAGGGGATCGGTTGCGTTCGTGAAGGTCGAAGAAGGCGCAGGAGCGCGCGGTGATGGCCTTGCCGAGATCGGCGCCGCCGCGGCCGCCGAGATCGGCGACGGTGACGTTCTTCAGTTCGGCGCGGTACGCCTTCTCGGCCTTGAGCATCGCGGCGTTCACCGCGCACGGGGCCTTGAAGAAATGCTGCGCGACCGGGTTCGGCCCGCGCTGGCGGATTTCGGCGCAGCGGAACGCCGGCTGCGGCCCTTCGACCGCGACCACGATGTCGAGCAGCGTGATCTTGTCGGCGGCCTTGGCGAGGCGGTAGCCGCCCTTCGGCCCGGGCACGGACTCGAGTAACCCCGCCCCGGCCATCGCCTGCAGATGCTTGAGCAGATAGCTCGGCGACACGCCGTGAAACTCCGCCAGCGCCGCCGCCGACAGCACGCCCGACTCTGACAGGCCGCTCAAGAGCAGCACACAGTGGATTGCCTGTTCGACACCGTCGCCGAGTTTCATCGGACCGCTCGCCCTGCCCGGCCCGTGGCGGCCGGCTCATATCGTGGATATCACATATCCACGATTAAGACCCGAGTCAACGGTCAAGAAAAAGCGCGGCCCGGAAGATCCGGACCGCGCGTCAGTCTTTGGAGATTTCGGTGAGATCAGGCCTTGGCGGCGCCCGGTTCCAGCGCCTCGCCTTCGAGGATCGGATGCGCCAGCGTGTGATTCAGCGCCTCCTTGTCGAGTTCGCCCTCGGAGCGGCTGATGACGATGCAGGCGACGCCGTTGCCGACAAGGTTGGTCAGCGCCCGGCACTCGCTCATGAACTTGTCGATGCCGAGCAGCAGCGCCAGCGAGCCGATCGGAATGTCCGGCACGATGGCGAGCGTCGCCGCCAAAGTGACGAAGCCGGCGCCGGTGACGCCGGAGGCGCCCTTCGACGTGATCATGGCAATGCCGAGAATGCCGAGCTCCTGCCAGATCGTCAGGTGCGTGTTGGTCGCCTGCGCCAGGAACAGTGTCGCCAGCGTCATGTAGATGTTGGTGCCGTCGAGGTTGAACGAATAACCAGTCGGGATGACGAGGCCGACCACCGGCCGCGAGGCGCCGAGATGCTCCATCTTCTGGATCAGCTGCGGCAGCACCGTCTCGGAGGACGAGGTGCCGAGCACGATCAGCAGTTCGTCCTTGATGTAGCCGATGAAGCGGATGATCGAGAAGCCGGCGAGCTTGGCGATGATGCCGAGCACGACCAGGACGAACAGCAGGCTGGTCAGATAGAAGGTGCCGATCAGCGCCGCGAGCTTGGCCAGCGAACCGATGCCATAGGCGCCGATGGTGAAGGCCATGGCGCCGAACGCGCCGATCGGCGCCACCCGCACCACCATGCGGATGATGCCGAAGAACACCTTGGCCGCCTGGTCGATGGCCGCGGCGATCGGCTTGCCGCGCTCGCCGAGCGCGGCGATGGCAAAGCCCGACAGGATCGACACCAGCAGCACCTGCAGCAGGTCGCCCTTGGCCAGTGCGCCGAAATAGCTGTCCGGAATGATGGCGAGCAGATGCGAGACGATGCCTTCCTGCTTGGCGCGCGTCACGTAGCTGGCCACCGAATTGGCGTCGAGGCTCGCCGGATCGATGTTGAAGCCAGCGCCGGGCTGCAGCAGTTCGCCGACGATGAGACCGATGGCCAGCGCCAGGGTCGAGACCAGTTCGAAATACACCAGTGTCTTGATGCCGACACGGCCGACACGGCGCAGGTCGCCCATCGACGAAATGCCATGCACCACGGTGCAGAAGATGATCGGTGCGATCATCATCTTGATCAGCGCGATGAAGCCGTCGCCGAGCGGCTTCATCTGCTTGGCGAGGTCGGGCCAGTAATGGCCGAGGACGATGCCGATCGCGATGGCGATCAGCACCTGAATATAAAGAATGCGATACCAGGGCGTGTGAGCGACACGCGTGGTGGCAGGAACGGTTGCTTGAGACATGCGCGATAACGCCCTTGACGAAATGTGGTTTCGTCGTGGGCATAGGTCGGCATTAGTTGGCCAACAAGGCGAGGCATGCGCAACTGTTACGGCTCGCTATGCGCAAAGTCGCGCGCGCGACATAGACGAAAGGCGAAGCCCGGGCGGTTAAGCAGCGGATATCGCGTGACTAGCCGTTTCCGCCGCTACAGCATGCCGGCGCGGAAATAGCGGCGCAAACTGAGCGACCGGCCGGCCACCATGAACTCGCCATCGCCGCGGTAGTGGATCGTCTTCGGATATTTCGGCGTGCGCGCGGCATGCGCCTTCACCACCTCGAAGATGAAGAAGTTGTAGTCGCGGATCAGGCGACCGTCGTGCAGTTTGCATTCGAGGCTGGCGTGGCACTCGCCGATCAGCGGCGCCTTCACCGCCTCCCCCTCTTCCGCCGTCAGCTTGAACCGCGCGAACTTGTCAGTGTCGGCGCCGGAGCAGTTGCCGATCTTCGCCACCGTCGCGGCGAGGCTGACGGCCGGCACGTTGATCACGCATTCCTTCGAGCGGCGGATCAGTTCGAAGGAGTGATTGCCCTCGGCGATGACGCAGCCGACCAGCGCCGGCGTGAATTCCATGACCGTGTGCCAGCCCATGGTCATGACGTTGCGTTCGCTCTTGTGCGCCGAACTCACCAGCACCACCGGCCCGGGCTCGAGGAAGCGGCGGATGTCGGAGACCGGGAAATCGGACTTCCTGATCGGCTTCATGATGGCGCTCCTGGCGATCCGTTCGTCCGGGCCTATTGATCGTTCCAATCGAACGAAATGTGCTATACAATGAGTTGGATTGATCGTTCGGACCGGCTCATGATCGGCGCATTCCCCCGTGAACTCACCTCAGGAAATGCCCTGATGACCGCCGTTGCCCCCGATTCCGCCGCCGGCCTGCGCCCGGCCGCCGCCGCCGTCCTGCCCGGCCTCGCCCTCACCTCCGCCATTGCCGCCGCCGGCTTTGCCCTGCGCTACATCCCCGGCGTGTCCGTGCTGAGCCCGATGATCCTCGCCATCCTGATCGGCATCGGCTTCCACAACATCGTCGGCACGCCGGCCATCGCCAAAGCCGGCATCAAATTCTCGCTGCGCCGCATTTTGCGTTTCGCCATCATCCTGCTCGGCCTCCAGCTCACCGCGTCGCAGGTCGCCGAAGTCGGCCTCACCGGCGTCGCCGTCATCGTCACAACGCTGGTGGCAACCTTCCTGTTCACCAAATGGTGCGGCCGCGTGCTCGGCGTCGATGGCAAGCTCGCCGAGCTGATCGCCGCCGGCACCTCGATCTGCGGCGCCTCCGCCGTGATCGCCACCAACACCGTCACCGGCGCCCATGACGAGGACGTCGCCTATGCGGTGGCCTGCGTCACCGTGTTCGGCTCCATCGCCATGTTCCTCTATCCGCTGCTACCGGGTGTCCTGCACCTGACGCCGCAGGCCTACGGTCTGTGGACCGGCTCCTCGATCCACGAGATCGCCCAGGTCGTCGCCGCCGCCTATCAGGACGGCCAGCAGGCCGGCTATTTCGGCACCATCGCCAAGCTGTCGCGCGTCATGCTGCTGGCGCCGCTGATCATCGCGCTCGGCATGGTCGCGCGCCGCCGCCTTGGTGGCGCGACCGGCGCCGGCCAGTCGGCGCCGATGCCGTATTTCGTGCTCGGCTTCATCGCGCTGGTCGCCGTCAACAGCCTGATCCATATCCCGGCGCAGGTGATGAGCTATATCGTGCCGGCGACCACCTTCCTGCTGTCGGTCGCGCTGGCGGCGATGGGGCTGGAGACCGACATCGCCAAGCTGCGGCTCAAGGGCCTGCGGCCGCTGCTGCTCGGCCTCGCCGCTTTCCTCTTCATCGGCCTGTTCAGCCTGATCCTGGTGAAACTCACGATCGCAATGACCTGACCGCATGACCCTGACGCTGGAGCAGCTTCGCATCTTCGTCGCCGTCGCCGAGCGCGAGCACGTGACGCAGGCCGCCCGCGCGCTCAACCTCACGCAGTCCGCCGTCAGCGCCGCGGTCGGCGCCATCGAGGTGCGGCACAGCGTCAAACTGTTCGACCGCGTCGGCCGCCGCATCGAGCTGACCGAAACCGGCCGGACCTTCCTCGTCGAGGCCCGCGCCGTGCTGGCGCGCGCCGGAGCCGCCGAAGCGGTTCTCACCGATCTGGCCGGCCTCAAGCGCGGCGCCCTGTCGCTCGCGGCGAGCCAGACCGTCGCCAGCTACTGGATGCCGCCGCTAATGGCGCGCTACCGCGTCGCCTATCCCGGCATCGCGCTCAACCTCACCATCGGCAACACCGAGAGCGTCGCGGCGATGGTGCGCGAGGGTGACGTCGATCTCGGCTTCGTCGAGGGCGAGGTCGCCGATCCGCTGCTCGATGTCGCGGCGGTCGCCGACGACCAGCTTATCGTCGTCACCGCCGCCGCCAGCGCGCCGCGCAAACGCGCGCCGTTGCGCGCGGCCGATCTCCAGGGGATGCGCTGGGTGTTTCGCGAGCGCGGGTCGGCGACGCGCTCGATCTTCGAAGGCGCACTCAAGCGGCTCGGCCTCGAGCCCTCATCGCTCGACATCATTCTCGAACTGCCGAGCAACGAGGCGGTGCGCGCCGCGGTCGAACACGGCGCCGGCGCTGCCGCCCTGTCCCGCCTCGCCGTCGCCGATGCGCTAGCCTCGGGCGCGCTAGTGGCGCTCAACTTTTCGCTGCCGAAGCGGCAGTTCTATTCGCTGCGCCATCGCGAGCGCTGGATGAGCCAGGCCGAACGCGAATTGCTGGCGATGGCCGCGAACCGGCCTAGCCCAGCGCCGCGGCGTAATCGTCCGGCTTGAAGCCGACCAGGATCTTGCCGCCGCCGAGTTCGAGCACCGGGCGCTTGATCATCGACGGCTGCGCCAGCATCAGCTTGATCGCCTTGGCCTCGGTCAGGCCTTCCTTGTCCTTGTCGGGCAGCTTCTTGAAGGTGGTGCCGGCCTTGTTGAGCAGGCTTTCCCAGCCCGCCTTCTTCGCCCATTTCTCGAGCTTCTCTTTCTCGATGCCCGCGGCCTTGTAGTCGTGAAAGGCGTAGTCGACACCCTTGTTTTCGAGAAAGGCGCGCGCCTTCTTCATCGTGTCGCAGTTCTTGATGCCGTAGATGGTGATGGGCATGGCCGTCGCCGTCCTGATGATTCCTAGCGGCAAGGATCAGGCGCTTTGCCCAGCAAGGCAAGGGCCGCGCCGGCGCGCGTGAAGCTCACCCGACGCTGCCCGAAAACGACAGACGCCCGCGCATGGCGGGCGTCTGCACTTTCGCGACCGGCGCGCTTACGCCTTGAAGAAGGCGAGCAGGTCCTTGTTGATGACGTCAGCATGCGTCGTTGCCATGCCGTGCGGGAAGCCCTTGTAGGTCTTGAGCTCGCCCTTCTTGAGCAGCTTGACCGCGAGCAGCGCCGAGTCGGCGATCGGCACGATCTGGTCGTCCTCGCCATGCATCACCAGAACCGGCACGTCGATCTTCTTGAGATCTTCGGTGAAGTCGGTTTCCGAGAAAGCCTTGACGCAGTCGTAATGCGCCTTGGCGCTGCCCATCATTCCCTGCCGCCACCAGTTGTCGATGACGCCCTGCGACACGGCCGCGCCCGGACGGTTGAAGCCGTAGAACGGACCGGCGGGGACGTCGCGGAAGAATTGCGCGCGGTTGAAGGCGGTCGCGTTGCGGAAGCCGTCGAACACTTCGAGCGGCAGGCCGCCGGGATTGGCGGCAGTCTTCAGCATCGTCGGCGTCACGGCGCCGAGCAGCGCCGCCTTGGCGACGCGGCCGTTGCCGCCATATTGCGCGACATAGCGGGCAACCTCGCCGCCACCGGTGGAATGGCCGACATGGATGGCGTTCTTCAGGCCGAGATGGGCCGCCAGCGCATCGACGTCGGCGGCATAGGTGTTCATCTCATTGCCGATGTCGGTCTGGCTGGAGCGGCCATGGCCGCGTCGGTCATGGGCGATGACGCGATATCCCTGCAGGACGAAGAACAACATCTGCGTGTCCCAGTCGTCCGCGGTGAGCGGCCACCCATGGTGGAAGACGATGGGCTGCGCCGTCCTGGAACCCCAATCCTTGTAGAAGATGGTGGCCCCGTCCTTGGTGGTGACCGTGCCGCTGCCATTGGTGGCGCTCATCGCAAAACTCCATTTTGTTTCCACGATATTCTTTATCGCGATATCTTTTCTAGGGCGCCGGTATTCCGCGGTCAAGCCATTATTTATCGCGATAAACAATTGCAGCCGGAACGGGCATGACCTAGACTGTTTGCAACCGGCTTTGCCGAACCAAAAAAGGGAAGACGCCTGCCGTGCACCGCCCGCTGAGCGAACACATCTGCTTTACGCTTTACGCCACCAGTATGACGATTACGCGAACCTATAAGCCGATGCTCGACGAGCTCGGCATCACTTATCCGCAATATCTGATGCTGACGACTTTGGCCGAAAACAACGGCCTGACGATCGGCGCCATCGCCGGCCGGCTCGGGCTGGAATCGAGCACCGTGACTCCGCCGGTCAAGCGCCTGGAACAGGCGGGCTTCGTTCAGCGCAAGCGCAGCACCACCGACGAGCGGCAGGTGACGGTGCATCTCACCGCCGCCGGCCGGTCGCTGTTGACCAAGTGCAAGTGCCTCGCCGATACCCTGCTGGAGAACAGCGGCATGAGCGAAGCTCAACTCGCCAGCCTCAATCGTCAGATCCAGAAATTCCACCGCGTGCTCAGCGACAGGCTAGACGCCGCCAGCAAGCATTGACGGCGCGCGCGCCGCTCAGCAGCGTTGCACCAATCGCAGCCACGGTCCGGCGTGGAACACGCTCATCAGCAGATACATCATCGCCATGCCGCTCATCGGCGATGAGCCTTGCATCGACAGGCACAGCATGTCGCCTTGTCCGCCGGACAGCGCCGTCCACAGCGCCATCAGCGCGAAGACCGGCATGGCGGCGTAACCGAGCAGCCGGGCGATGCCGGAAGCGGCCGAACCGCTCGCGGCATCGTTGCCGCCCTGCAGGCCGCTCGTGCGGGCGCGGTGCATGGCGCCCACCTTCAGGAATGCGCGGCGCAGCACGAGGCGCCGGCCGCCTTCGCCGGTTCATAGCGATCGTGATGGCGGACCCAGGACATGGGGTGCGCGAGGCCGTCCTCGTCGCGGCCTTTGGCCGTCAGGTCGAGCATACGGTAGGTGCCCATCATCACATCGACGCCGCGGCCATAGGTGGAATAAGTGTGATAGACGTCGCCATTGTCGTCTTTGAAGAAGGCGCTGACGCCCGGCAATTCTTCTTTGCCGTAGGGTGAGCTGCCATAGTTATAGGCCTGCGAGCCCTCAGACGCTTCGTCCGGCGTGAAGCTGACGCGGAAGTCGTAGTTGAAGCTGGTGCCGTTCGACGACAGCCATTTGAACTTCCAGCCCATGCGCCGCTTGAAGCGGACGATCTCGGCGTAAGGCGCGCGCGAGATGGCGACGAAGGCCGTGTCGCGCTGATTGAGGTGCGGCACCATGCCGTCGGTGTGATCGGCCATGTAGGAGCAGCCTTTGCAGCCCTCCTCCCAACCCGGCCCCAGCATGAAGTGCTGGACCAGCAGCTGATGGCGGCCGCCGAACAAGTCGGCCAGCGCCTGATGGCCGTCCGGGCCTTCGAAGACGTAGTCCTTCTCAACCTTGACCCAGGGCAGCTGGCGGCGCAGTTGCGCCACCTGGTCGCCGCGCCGTGACAGATCCTTCTCGGCGGCGAGAAGATCGCGCCGCGCCTCGAGCCATTGGTCCCGTGACACGATGGTATGCGTCGTCAAGGCCTCTCTCCTTCTTCAGGCCGGGCATTTGCCGGCGATCGATGGTGACCTCAATCTAGAACCCGGCGCTGGCGCGCCGGGAGTGACAAGTGTGTCGGGATTCAATTGCCCGGGTAATTGTCGTGGTGGCGCCACCACAGGCCGGTCTCGTTGCGTCCCTTTGGAGCGCGGTCGAGCCATTGGAACATGCCCCAGAGGCCATCCAGTCCGCGGGCATAGGTCGAATAAGTGTGATAGACGGCGCCATCCTCGAGCACGAACGCACTGAGGCCCGGCCTCTCACGCACATACGTCACCGGGTCGACGCCGGCTTCGGCCGCGTGGTCGACAAGGATTGCCGGAATCGCCGTCATCGGACGAACGCCGCCGGCGCGGTAATTATATTCACCACCACCTTCGCGTTGCTGCTCCTCCGTGAACGAGACGTTGTAGTCGAAGTTGAACTGGCCATCGACCGACGACGCCCACGGAAATGTCCAGCCCATGCGCTGCTTGAACGCCCGCAACTTCGGAAGCGGCGCGCGCGACGCCGCCCACAGCGTCACATCGTGATTGGCGAGATGCACGGCGATGCCGTTAAAGCCATCGGCAATGGCCGAGCAGGACGCGCAGCCCGCCTCGTAGTTGGGACCGAACATGAAGTGATAGACCAGAAGCTGCGAGCGTCCACCGAACAGGTCTTTCAGAGACCTTTCGCCTTCGTCGGTGTCGAACCGATAGTCCTTATCGACCCGCACCCAGGGCAATTGCTGCCGCAGCCGCGCGACTTCGTCGCTGCGGCGCGTCAGATCTTTTTCTGCGGCGAGCAGATCGAGCCGCGCTTCCAGCCATTTGTCGCGCGTCGTGGTCATGTGTGTTGGCATCATGCGCCTCCATTTCCGGCCCGTTTCCGCTCAGCGCATTCTGGCTGGCGGCTGACGGGGCGTTGTTCGAGAGAGATCTAGCGCCGGCCATCGCCGGGCCGAGAGTGACAAGTGTGTCGGGATTTGAGACGGCCCCTGACGCCGCACGCGCGGCCGCCTCGCTACGCGTCGCGCTTGCGGAATGCGGCCTCGCCGGCCTCCGACACCGCGTCCCATTTCGGATCGATGGCGGCGTTCGGAACGTAACTGTCGTTCCAGTTCCACCACTTGTACGGCCGCTCCTGCGGATAGCCTTCCGGCGAGTCTTCCCAGATCTCCTGACGGCCCAGCGCCGTCATATCGAGATAGCTCCAGACGGTGCCCATGGCCTCGTCGCCGCGGCTGTTGATGAAATAGGTGCGATAAACGCGCTCGCCGTAGCGAATGAAGGCGTTGTGGCCGTGCCACTGATCGACGCCGAAATCGGCATCGAAGCCGTCGGCGATGGTGTACCAGGGCATGTCCCAGCCCATACGCGCCTTGAGCCGCGCGATGTCGGCCTGCGGCGCCCGCGAGGCGTAAGCCAGCGTGGTGTCGCGCGCATTCAGGTGCGCGAGATTTCCGACCTGGTCGGCGCCGAGCGAACAGCCGATGCAGCCATGGTCCGGCCAGCCATGGACGCCCGGCTCGAAGAAGGCGCGGTAGACGATCAACTGGCGGCGTCCCTCGAACAGATCGAGCAGGCTCGCCCTGCCGTTCGGTCCGTCGAAGACATAGGCCTTGTCCACCGCCATCCACGGCATGCGCCGGCGTTCGGCAGCGAGCGCGTCATGGGCGCGCAGAGCGGCCTTTTCCTTGACCAGCATCGCATCGCGCGCCGCGGCCCACTCGTCCGCCGAAACGACCGGCGGCGTTTTCATGATAGACTTTTCCATGGTCTTGTCTCCGTGTTGCCGCCGTTCCAGATGCCGGCGGACATCGTTCGTGAGACAAAAGCTAGGGCGGCACCGGCCGATGGCGGGAGTGACAAGTGTGGCGGGATTTCAGGTGACGGAAGTTCCATGGACTCGGTGATCACCGGCGCGGCGCGCGGGCTCGCCAGCGGGGACCCGCTCGGCGCGCTGAACCTCATTGCCCTGCGTGACGATGCGCCGGCGCTGGCGCTGCGCGGCATTGCCATGGCGCAACTCGGCGATCTTGCCCGCGCCAAGCTGCTGCTCAAGCGCGCGGCGCGCGCCTTCGGTCCGAAGGAAGCGCTCGCCCGCGCGCGCTGCGTCGTCGCCGAAGCCGAAATCGCGCTGGTCTCCCGCGACCTCGAAAACTCGGCCAAGGCACTCGATGCAGCGCGGGCGACGCTCGAGCGCCACGGCGATCGCGCCAATGCCGCGCATGCACGCCACCTCGCCATTCGCCGCCTGATCCTGATCGGCCGTATCGACGATGCCGAGAGGCTGCTCGACGGTTTCGATCCGGCGCCGCTGCCGGCGGCGCTGCGCGCGGCGCATGAACTGGCGGTCGCCGGCATCGCGCTGCGGCGGCTGCGCACCAGGCCGGCGCGCGTTGCGCTCGACAATGCCGAACGTGCGGCGCGAGCCGCCGGGATCGCCTCGCTCGTCGCCGAAGTCGAGAGCGCAGCGCAGATGCTTACGACACCGGCGGCGCGGCAGATCGCGCGCGGCAGCGAGACGCCGCTGCTGCTCGCCGATGTTGAAGCCCTGCTCGGCTCCAGAGCGCTGGTGATCGATGCCTGCCGCCATGCGGTGTCGCTGGCCGGGCGAACGGTCGCACTCGACACGCGGCCGGTGCTGTTCGCGCTCGCTCGTACGCTTGCCGAGGCCTATCCCAGCGGTGCCTCGCGCGAAGCCCTGCTCGCCCGCGCCTTCCGCGCCAGACATGCCGACGAGTCGCATCGTGCCCGGCTCCGTGTCGAGATCGGCCGCCTGCGCAAGACGCTGCGCGGCTTCGCCGATATTGAGGCAACGCCCGACGGCTTTGCGCTCAAGCCGCCGCGCGGCCGCGACGTCGCCGTGCTGGCGCCGCCGAGCGACGAGGCGCATGCCACCGTACTCGCCCTGCTCGCCGATGGCGAAGCCTGGTCGAGTTCGGCGCTGGCGCTGGCGCTCGGCGCCAGCCAGCGCACCGTGCAACGCGCGCTCGACGAGCTCGTCGCCGTCCATAAAGTGCAGCCGGTCGGCCACGGCCGCGCCCGCCGCTGGATGGCGCCGCCGCTGCCCGGGTTCCCGACAAGCTTGTTACTCACGGCGGCGCTGCCCGCCAGCTAGCTTCGCGAACATCAGACAACAGCAATCGAGGAACAGTCTCATGAAACGCTCGGCAGCCCAAATCGTCCGCGAGTTTGCTTTTCCGGATGTGACCACCGTGCACGGCGTCAGTTACGACGGAAACAACGTGTGGATCGCGACCGGCGACACGTTGAACGCCATCGATCCCGACAGCGGCGCCACGTTACGCAAGCTCGACGTCCCGGCGCAGGCCGGCACCGCCTATGACGGTCGCCATCTCTTTCAGATTTTCGGCGACCGCATTCAGAAAGTCGATCCGCAAAGCGGCAAGGTTCTCGCCACCATTCCGGCGCCCGAAGGCGGCTGCGCCGGCATGGCTTGGGCCGAAGGCTCGCTCTGGGTCGGCCAGCATCGCAGCCGCAAAATCCACCAGGTCGATCCCGACACCGGCGCCATCCTGCGCACCATCGAGGCGACGCGTTATGTCACCGGCGTCACCTGGCTCGGCGACGAGCTCTGGCACGGCACCTGGCAGGACGACCAGAGCGACCTGCGCCGCATCGACCCGAAGACCGGCGACGTGATCGAGCAGATCGACATGCCGAAAAGCCTCGTCGTGTCGGGCCTGGAATCGAACGGCCGCGACACTTTTTTCTGCGGCGGCGGTCAGAGCGGCAAGCTGCGTGTCGTGGCGCGGCCGCGCTGAACAACTCAGCGCGGGACGAACCGCTTCTCGTAGCGCCATACCTCGAGATCGAACGGCCCGTCGACGGTCTCGAGGCGGCTGACGATATTGCCGCTGCGGCGCCAACCGGATTTTTCGTAGAACCGCGCCGCGCGCTCGTTGCCGATAGCGCAGGCGAGCCAGGCCGTCGCATGGCCCTGCCCGGCCAGCCGCGCTTCGGCATCGGCGATCAGTTGTTGCGCAATGCCCTGCCCGCGCGCCGCGGCCGCGACGTAGAACTGATAGAGTTCGTCGGCCTTGACCAGATGGAAGCCGAGCGGCGCGCCAGGCGGCCCGATCACCCGCAGGTCGGCTTGCGCGTCGTGCAGACGTTCGGCGAAACTGTCGAACGTGCGCGCCCGCGCCAAGGCTTTGGGCAGGATGGCGGCATGCGCATCCTGCCAGCCGTTATACCAGAGGCGAGCCAGAGCATCGATTTCGCTATCGGCGGCTGGCCTGACGGGCATAGCTGCCACCATCGTCCCGCTCCCTCAGATCGCCGGCGGCGGCATCGTGCGGTGCGCGCCGAGATCCCTGGCGGCGAGCTTGGTCCAGACTTCGCCGGCATCGTCGGCGTAGTCGAACACGCTCAGGTCCGACGGTGCGACGGTGCCGGCGTCGACCAGCGCCTCGAAGTTGACGACCGATTTCCAGAACTGGCGATCCACCATGATCGTCGCCACCGGCGGCGATTTGCCGGTGATCCTCAGATTGAGGATCTCGAAGAACTCGTCGAGCGTGCCGAAGCCGCCGGGGAACACCACCAGCGCATTGGCGCGCATGGCCAGATGCATCTTGCGGATCGAGAAGTAATGGAAGCTGAACGACAGGTCCGGCGTGATGTAAGGGTTCGGCTTCTGCTCGTGCGGCAGCTCGATGTTGAAGCCGATCGACGGCGCGCCCGCGTCATAGGCGCCGCGGTTGGCGGCCTCCATCAGGCCCGGCCCGCCGCCGGTGGCGATGACGTTGTCGCGGATCTCGCCCTGCGGCTTCAGCGCACCGCCCTGCTCCGAGGCAATGCGGCCGAAGGCGCGCGCCTGCTCGTACCAGAAGCCGCCGCGGCCCGGCCCATCCTGACGAATACGCGCCGAGCCGAACACGACGATGGTCGAGCGGATATGCCATTTTGACAGCCCGGCCTCGGCCATCTCGAATTCATGGCGCAGCCGCTCGCCGCGCTGGCCGTTGCCGGGGCGGAATTCGGCACACAATGCGTCGCCGTTCGGCGGCTTGTTCATGGCGTTGTCGGTCACGTCATTTGATCCCGCAGGTCGCATTTATTGGAAGATGGCGCGGTCGTCGGACCGCATCTCGATAGGCACAGTGAGGCTGCCGCGCAGAGTTTAAATATCACTGAATTACGCTAGCCAACGCTGAGCGCCAGGATGCGGCTCAGTTCACGCTGCGGCCGCCCGGTTTCCTTGGCCCAGCCATTGAAGGCGTCCTGTACCGCGCGCAACGCCGCCTTCGAGGTCGCCGGCTTGTCGATGACGCCGTCGCGGATCAGCGCTCTCGTCACGTCGGCCGAGAGAATAAAGGCGTCCCAGCCGTTGAAGCGCAGGAAGTACATCGCGGTCGCACCGCCGAGCCGCGAGCCGTACGTTTTCAGGTAGTCCATGAGGCCGATCTGGTCAGACGCCGGCCAGCTCCTGAGAAACGCCGCGAACGAGCCATGCTCGGCGGCGACGTCGCGGACGAAACGCGCATTGGCGATGACGGCCTTTATCTTCGGCCCGTTGCGCACGATGCCGGTATCTTTCATCAACCGCGCCACGTCCTTGGCGTCATAGGCCGCGACCTTCTTCGGATCGAACTTCTCAAAGGCTTTCTCGAAGCCCGGCCATTTCTGCTCGACGACGTCCCAGGAGAATCCGGACGAGAAAATCGCCTTGGCCATACCGGCGAGAAAGCGGTCGTCGCCCTGTTTGAGGCTGGCATGCGCGCGCCGCTGCTCGGCGATTTTCGCCTTGATGCCTTCGGCACCGTGATGCTTTTCGGCCCGCGCGAGGATCGTCGAGAATGACGGCAAGCGGATCAGGCCCTGAAGGTGACGTGGCCGTTGTCGTCGATCGGCCAGGCCGGATTCCACGCGATCTCCCAGGCATGCGCGTCGGGATCGGCGATATAGCCGCGGAAGCCGCCATGCGGCGGCTCGTCGGCGGGGCGCAGAATGTGGCCGCCATTCGCGGCCAGCCGCTCGATGGTCGACACCACATCGTCCCGGCTCCGCACATTGTGGGCCAGCGCAAACGCGCCGGGCCGCGACCAGCCGCTGCGCATCATGTCGCGCTCCAGCGCCGTCGCCTGCCAGGTGCCCAGCACGAAGCCGTTCATCTGGTAAAAAACGACCTCGCTATTCTCGAATACGGGGTTCCAGCCAAATCCGTTTGTATAGAAACGCCGCGACCGGCCGAGATCGGCAATTCCCAAGGTGATCGCGGCGACTTGCTGCTGCATCTCAAATTCCTTTCGTCAGCCCGCTCAACAATGTGCGGCAAAAATGCGTCATCCGGCAATTCATTATTTCCGGTACTCAGGCTTTGTTATTCCCATACTCAAGCTGCATCGCAAGAACCTGACGCTTCGCTCGCTATAGGTCGACCGATTGTTGGAAGAGTTTCATCCAGTACCGTCGCGGGCCGACGACCGTCGGCGAAATCAGATCGTGCTGCGATGCAATCAGAATCCGGCAGGAAGATCGACGAAGGTGTCCCTGCACATCGCGAGCGGGGGAAGAGACGCGCCTTCGGCGTACACGCGCTGATTCCAGGCGACGCTGCAACAGCGTCCACGCGGCGCCCGCTGCCAACGTCAATGATAGAGAGATGCGGGCGGCGCAATTCGTCACGATGATACCGACCGATCGCGCTTTGAACGACCGTGGTGTCGGTTGCGCACGTCCGGGCTTGGGTCGTGCGGCATGACATGATGTCTCGATCGTCAGCGCGACTCGTTGCCGGCACCACGATGTAAAGCGCCCGGACGATCCCGTTTGTGGTTGGCCCGGTCTTGCGGCGATCGCATCCGTCCAGCGCGCTCGCTTGACGGCCGCCGCAGCGGAGAGACGATCGACCCGTGGTCCGAGACCGCTGACCCAAACAACAACGGCCACCGCTCCAACCGCGATGTTGCGTTTCCACATCACGGGTTTGCAACGCACGACCGGCGAATGGGTTGCAAATGTAACGCCCGCAACCGCATCGCCGTGAGCCACCCGCCCCACGCAACGTTGTCGTGGCGGCCCCATGGCTTGTCCCGATCACATCGTTGCCCATATTGACGGGCGGTTCCCTCAAGGAGACGACACGATGAATGCGCCGAGCGACTACACGCCGCCCAAGGTCTGGACCTGGAACAAGCCTTCGGGGGGCCAGTTCGCCAGCATCAACCGTCCTGTCTCCGGGCCGACGCATGAAAAGGAATTGCCCGTCGGCAAGCATCCGCTGCAACTTTATTCTCTGGCGACGCCGAACGGCCAGAAAGTCACCATCATGCTCGAGGAGCTGCTCGCCCTCGGCCACAAGGGCGCGGAATACGACGCCTGGCTGATCAAGATCGGCGACGGCGAGCAGTTCGGCTCCGGTTTCGTGGCCGTCAATCCGAATTCCAAGATTCCGGCGCTGATGGACCGCAGCGGGTCGAAGCCGATCCGCGTGTTCGAATCCGGCGCCATCCTCACTTATCTGGCCGAGAAATTCGGCGCGTTCCTGCCGACCGAACCGGCGGCGCGCGCCGAATGCTTCTCCTGGCTGTTCTGGCAGATGGGCTCGGCGCCCTATCTCGGCGGCGGCTTCGGCCATTTCTATCAGTACGCGCCGACCAAGATGGAATATCCGATCGACCGCTTCGCCATGGAAGTGAAGCGCCAGCTCGACGTGCTCGACAAGCAACTCGCAACGCGCCGCTTCATCGCCGGCGACGACTACACGATCGCCGACATCGCCATCTGGCCGTGGTACGGCGGCCTGGTGAAGGGCTGGCAGTACGGCGACTCGGCGACCTTCCTGAGCACGCACGAGTACAGACACGTCAATCGCTGGGCCGACGAGATCTTCGCGCGGCCGGCGGTGACGCGCGGCCGCATCGTCAACCGCACCTCGGGCGATCCGAAGAGCCAGTTGCACGAGCGCCACGACGCCAGCGATTTCGACACCAGGACGCAGGACAAGCTGGCGACCGCCAAGTAGGACGCGCCGGCCTAGCCGCCGGCGTCTTCGGCGGCTTTCCTGGCTTTCTCGGCGGCAGCATCGGCGTCGGTGACGGCTTGCACGGCTTCCTCGCGCTGGCCGGCGTGACTTTTCACCATCTCGTTGAAACTCGCCGCCAAACTTGCGGACGACTTCGCTTCGGCGCGGCAACGCATGGCCGCCGCCTGGTCGCCTTTTGCCTCGGCCTCCCGCGCACAGCGCGCCATGTTCTCGGTGGTGACCGCGATCTGGTTTACCGTCGCAGCCAGGTGCATTGCGAGATGCGATTCATTGAGGCTGGTGATGGTCAAGGTACGATTGGTATTCATCATCGTCGTGTCCCAGTCGAGCGGAGCAATGAGACCGCCGCACTGATTGGTAATGAAAGCGTTCAACTGCTCGGTTGCGCGGTTCATGACCTCGATGCTCGAATTGGGAGTCCGGGCGGCTTTTCCCAACTCGGCGCCATAAGCCGCACCCGCTTTGAAGCCCTCCTGGAGACCATCGCCCCAGCCCAGCCGCTCGTCGGGGGTCTCCAGCACTTCAGGCGTCGGCACAAATTTCAGGATGAACGAAGCGTCCTCGACGGGAGCGGCAACCCAACCTGTGTAGCCAGCGACTACACCGCGCAGCCAACCGGGATAGGCGCCCTGGCAAGCGCCGCGCGCCCGGTGGGCAGCGGCCTCAGCTTCCAGTTCCGCCTTGGTCTTATCCGCGACAGCATGGCCGGTGCTCCCGGCAAATACGCCGAGTGCGATGAGAATCGTCAGTGCGAGAGCCGCGCGCGGGGTCGTCTGTCGCTGCTGCGTCATGATCGTACTCCGCCTCATCGTCGAGACGTGATCATGAACGCCGGCCGGCACAACCGGCATTGATCTGCATCACCCTCTATCGGATACCGGGACCGGTCTCAGGCGGTCCGCGGTCACGGGCTTGCACCGCGGGCCGCGCCGGTTTATCAGGCAACCATCATGATGATGATCGCTTTCAACATCGCCGCGGCTTTCTTTCAAGGCTGACCCCGCCGCGCTCTGAGCGAGCGCGCGAGCTCATTCGCCCGAAAGCCACTGACCGGCCCCGTGCCACTTGCGGCAGCGATAACGGCCGGCCGAAAATGAAAGCCACGATCATGCCTCACGCTCCTCATTCACGGCGCGCGCTCAGCGACGCGCAGGTCCAGCAATTCATCCGCGATGGCTACATCAGGATCGACAACGCCTTTCCCCGGCAAATGGCCGAGGAAGCGCAATCCATCCTATGGCGTGACAGCGGCTGCAGTCCCGACGACAGCAAGACATGGACGAGGCCCGTCATCCGGCTCGGCATGTATGGCGACCGGCCTTTCGTCGATTCCGCCAATATGCCCGTGCTGTACGGAGCCTTCGATCAACTCGTCGGCGCCGGGCGTTGGCTGCCGTGCCGCAGCATGGGCACCTTCCCGGTCCGCTTCCCCTCAGTGAACGATCCTGGCGACGCCGGCTGGCATGTCGATGCCAGTTTCGGCTGGGACGCGCCCGACTTCATGGATTGGCGCGTCAATCTGACGTCGCGTGACCGCGCCCTGCTGATGCTGTTCCTGTTCTCGGACATCGGCGAGAACGACGCGCCGACCCGTATCCGCCGCGGCTCGCATCTCGACATCGCGCGGCAACTGGCGCCGGCGGGCGATGCCGGCCTCACCTTGCGCGAACTCGCTGCCGACGGCTTTGCCGGCTCGGCGGCGCGCCCGGAGGCGCTGGCGGTCGGCGATGCCGGCACCGTCTATCTATGTCACCCGTTCCTGGTGCATGCCGCGCAGCCGCATCGCGGCACGCGCCCGCGCTTCATGGCGCAGCCGCCGCTATTGCCGAAAGAGCCGCTGAGCCTGACGCGGCCCGATGACGAGACGTCGCCGGTCGAACGCGCGATCCGGGATGCGATGGCCGGACGGCTTTAGCCGAGGACAAAAGCGAGCGCCGCGACAATCGTTCGCGGCGCTCGCCGTCCTACATCTCGAATTCGATCTTCACGCTCGGCGCCGATCGCCGGGCCGGGCCGTGATACACCGCTTCGATATTGTTGCCGGCCGGATCGAGGACGAAGGCGGCGTAGTAATTGGGATGATATTTGCGCCTGCCCGGCGCGCCGTTGTCGCGGCCACCGGCGGCCAGCGCCGCCTTGTGGAAGGCATCGACCGTCGCCTCGTCCCTGGCCTGAAACGCGAGGTGATGGCGGCCGGTCGTGTGACCGAGCGCCGCCTCGCTGGTCGCCGTCGAGATGAACAATTCGTCGGCCCAGAAATAGTCGTCGCCACGGCCGGCGAGCGGAATCTCCAGCACCTTGAACACCGCCTCGTAGAAACGCCGCGCCGCGGCGAGATCGTCGACCACGAGCTGGATGTGGTCGATCAGGCGGCCGCGGTGAAGTTCCATCCTTTCCATGAGCGCCTCGCTGGTACGAACCCGAACTATCCGGCTTCTGCCGCGCCACGGTCGCGGTGCGAAGTCAGCGATTTGCCGCAGGCTTCGATGCCGCGACCACAGGCAGGCGCGCCAGTAGATCCTGGCAGCCATGCCGCTTGACGGCGCCGGCCAGCGCCGCGTCATAGGACGATTGCGCCGCCTTGAGGCGCGCGCGGCCCCTGTCCGTCAGTACCGCATAGACGCCGCGCTTGTCGTCCGAGCACACATCGCGGACCGCGAGCCCCAGCCGCTCCAGCCGCTCGACCATGCGCGACACCGAGCTCTGATTGAGGCTCAGATGCGCGGCCAGCTCCTGCATGCGCAGTTCGCCGCTCGCCGCGCGCGACAGGACATGCAGCGCGCGATACTCCGACAGCCCGAGGCCGTGTTCCGCCTGCACCACCTTGCCGACGTCGGCCTCGATGAGGCCGACGATCTGGATCAACCTGAGCCAGGCATCGCCTTGTTTAGACATGCATCAGATGTATGGCGATGCAACGACTCGCGCAAGCCGGAGTGCCACGACCCGGCGGCGTCAGGCGGCCGGGCCCTGCGCGTCCGCCGGCCGCTCCGGACCGTCGGCGAGCTTGAGCCAGACGACGCCGGCGATGATGACCGCCAGCCAGAACGCCTGGATCGCGGTGACCGGCTGATGCAGCAGGATGGCGCCGAAGACCGCGGCGCCGACCGCACCGATGCCCGCCCAGACCGCGTAGCCGATGCCGACATCGATCGTGCGCAACGCGGCGCTCAGACAATACAGCGTCAGCAGGAAGAACACCCCGGCGGCGATCGACCACGACGGGACGGTGAAGGCCTGGCTGCCGCCGACGCTGAGCGCATAGCCGATCTCGAACGCCCCGGCGAGCAGCAGCATGAGCCAGGCACGGGCCTTGTTCGGTGACGATTTGATCATGTTCGATCCTTTCGATTGCGCCGTTCGCGTTACGCCGCGCCGCTGAGGCGCAGGCCGACGACGCCGCCGATGACCAGGGCAATGCCGGCGATCTTCCTCAGGCCGAGCCGCTGGCCGAAGAACACCGCGCCGAGAACGGCGATGCCGACACCCGCAATCGAGGTCCACATGGCGTAACCGACGCCGACATCGAAGGTGAGAAGCGCGAAACTCAGAAAGACGGTGGCGATGGCGCCGCACACCAGCGTGGCGGCAGTCCATCCCAGGTGGGAAAACCCCTTGGCGTTGCCCGCCGCGAGGGCGACCGCGACCTCGAAGATCACGGCGGCGCCGAGATAGATCCAGTGCATATCGATGCTCCTTATTCATTGCATGCGCATGCATATATTGGCCGCCGATGATACGTCAAGATGCTTGCATATGCATATACATCGGAACCGCCGCGGCGGCCCATCACTGCCCGCCGCCGAGCCATCGCGTTCGGCACCGCCCCGCGCGCGGCGAGCCATTCGGCGACCTGCCGGCAGACCAGCGCCCTGCTAGGCGATCAGGATGAAGGTGGCCGCGGCATGCGGTTCCGGATTCCGACTAGGTCTCGGACCCTGTCACGAACGGCATGATGTCGACGGCGTCGCCGGGAAAGATCGAAAAGTGCGGATGGTTCTCGAACAGCTTCGCGGCCGCGTCGATGCTGTCCGCCTCGACGACGACGTAACCGCAGATATCGTTTTGGGCGTCGGCAACGCCGTCCCAGGTCACGCGCTTTGTCTTGCCAACCATGGCCCAGTCGCGCAACGACGCCGCGTTGGCCTTCTCCCACGCCACCCATCGCGGCAGGCCGGCGGCATCGACGGCGTCCTGCTCGGCTTTCGGCATGGCGCGAAAGCGGACGACGTTTTCGGGCTTCATGGTGTAGACGGCAAGGAAGCGGGGCATGGGGAGAGTTCCGGCGCGGTTTCCGCGAGCGTAGCCCGGGTGAAGCGAAGCGCAACCCGAGAACGACGGTTAAGCACCCCCCGGGCCTCTCTGCGCTTCACCAAGGCTACTTGCTTTCTTACCAACGAATCCCTGAGCAGACGTCCTGACAGCACCGCTCCCATCCAGCTCTAAACGCAACAGGACGGCCCGCAATGCTCCCTCTCTCCGGGCCAGCCATTCGCCAATTATCCGTGCACGCCGATTCCCCACGCCACCCGATGAAACAGTAGCTTGCCACGTTTCCTTTCCAAAGAAAGAGGGCAGCGCCTCACTCATCTGGCAATACGCGCCAGCCACGATATCCGGCAAGGCCGCAACATCTTCGGACCAACTCGGCGCAAAGTGCGACTCAGTAGTACCGAATGAATGGCCGGCAGCCTGTCGCCATCCCGTTAAGCCAAAGGCAAGGTATGTGGCCAGGCGGGAAAATCGTTCACGCTTTTCGTGACTATCAAGCGCCTCATCGTGATCGCTTATCCAGTTTGATTCTTGATTTTCACGGCGCAATCCGGACAAAAGCAATGCAACGAAACCTGCAAGGCGAAGCATTTTCTCGACCGTGCCATGCTTCGCATCAATCGAAAAACAGTCCGGAAAAACTTCAATCGCTGCAGCCGGTCCACCGGCGATAAAACTCCCGACTCTCCGATCGACCAAAATCGTTATGATATTTCCGTGCAGATTATTCGCTATGTCTAGATATGCGGGTAGAGCGCGCCAACGAACGGGCTCGTTGAGCTTCTTGAATGAAATTCGCCGACCATCTGGCAACCATTCTTTGCGAAAAGCCGCCAGCGATGGCAACCATTTCGCAAGCATTAAGTCCGTTGTAATGAGAAAAGAATAAGCTTCATGCGTTGCCTCCTTATGCTGCCCGGAATAATCACTGACGACG
Organism: Pseudomonadota bacterium; assembly: GCA_018240595.1. GTDB lineage: Bacteria > Pseudomonadota > Alphaproteobacteria > Rhizobiales > Xanthobacteraceae > Pseudolabrys. Next base: position 56,474 of record JAFEFL010000002.1, read on the forward strand.
ATCATGGCACCATCGGCAACGGGCACCAGCAATCCGGGATTCTTAGCCTCAACGATTCGAAGCGAATCACTCAGGCTAAATAGATAGCCCGACCGCTTATCGGTCAGTGGACGCCAGACATTCATCTCGCAACATATCAGCTGACTTCTATTAATGAGTCATTCGTTCCCTACTCCCACTCGATTGTTTTGAGCTATGGTAACGCGTTGATCTAGCGGCGCAAATTTTTTCTGCGCACGACGAAGAACCGTCTCGCCGATCCGTCAGAAAATCGCGCTCTTGATTTCAAACACGAATTTCGACGATCTCCGATCTGCTCGGTTTCAACGACTATCGGCACCAATCGGTCGATTTTTCTCTGATGGTCGCCAAGGCATCCGACGCGACAGCTCTCCAAAAAGACCGTCACGAGGCTGTCTACGACAGAAGCACATC
>JAFEFL010000030.1 GCA_018240595.1 Pseudomonadota bacterium
AGCTTCTGGCCAACGCTGACCGCCTGGAAGTTCATACCGAGAACCGCCGGCACGGCGGCGGCGTCGCTGCCGGTGCTGTCTCGCCCCGCGATTTCGTTGAGGATCGCCTTGACCCGCGCCTCGTCAAAATCACGCTCCGCCTTGAAGCTTCCGGTGGTCTTCACTTTGGTGCCATCGATGAGGGAGTCCTGCTCGAGAACGTAGAGATCGTCGATGCCGGCACCTGAGGGCCCGTTCAGAATCTCATAGGATGGATGCTTGTCGGACCATGCTGTACGGCCGCCATGGGCCTTCACGATCTCGAAAACATTGTTCACCCGAACGAATTCATGGGGATAGATCGAACGGCATTGGCCGGCCACGAGCGCCAGCGGCAGCTTGGCGGGATTGATCTGGCTGCGGACGTCGCCTGGCTTGCCGCCGCCGTCGAGCTTCGTCGAATCGATATCGATATTCTCCGCAAACGCCACCTCGGTTCCCGGCGCGCCCTTGCAATCGGAACCCGGCGCGAAGAAGGTGCGGTCGTAGCTATCGTCGTAGAAGACGCCGGTCGAGCGGGGCGTACCCCCTGTCACGATGGCCAGCATTCCGGGAAATGAGTCCGAGGGGGCCGGGCTCAGTGCATTCGGATACAAGACGCCCTGCCGTGCGAGGCCGGCGAGCGAGCTTGCGGGATTGGCGGCAACGTAATTCGCCAGGTCGAGTGCATGCAGCCCGTCGACGCTGATCAGCAATACATGTTGGTAGGGAGCGGCGCTGGCGGCCGGCGCGTCGCCAATAGTGATGGCGGCGAGAAGTCCGATTGCGGCTCCGAAGCTTGCCGTGCTCATGGTTTCTTATCCCGTTGTGGTCACCCAGCCCACGTTCAGCTCCTATGAACCGAAGATTACGGTTAGATGAACCGCCTTGGGGAATTGAAACTCAATCTGGCCGAGTATCCGGAGCCGAAGCGGCGGATCTCATCGCGTCGGCAAGGTCCGCAGGCATAGCCGGCGCTAATTCGCGACTAAATGTCCTCCTGTTGGATGCCGGCACCGAACAAACGTCGAGGAGACGAGCATCATGCCGCGTTCAGTGCGCGCCGCCCTTCTGGCCATCGCGATGGCGGGCCTTTCAATCAGCACGGTGCCCTCGATCGCCGCGGAGGCGCCTTTGGCGCCAGAGCACAATCCGCCCGGCGACATACCCGATACGCAGGTATTCGTGACGCACCGGTCGCCACTCGGCTTCTCCATCCAGGTACCGGAAGGCTGGGCGCGCGCAGATGGACATTCCTCCGTCCGTTTCACCGACAAGTACAATGCCATTGAGGTCGCGATATCCTCCGAGCAACAGGCACTGTCCCGAGCCACAATCGAGGCCGTCCAGGTGCCCGCACTCGTCAAGACGGAGCGCGCGGTAAAGATTGCCAAAGTCGCCAGCATCAAGTTGAAGGGCGGTCAGGCGGTCCTCGTCGCCTTCACGTCGAATTCCGATCCGAACCCAGTGACGAACAAGCAGGTGCGGCTCGAGCACAACCGCTACTTCCTGTTGAAGGATGGCAAGCTGGCGACGATCGATTTAGCGGCGCCCGATGGCGCGGACAACGTCGATGACTGGGCGCTAATCGCTCAGTCGTTTCGCTGGAACTGAGATGCCCGTCGTTCAAGCGTCGAACCTTTATCGGTTCTTCCATTCGGGCGACACCGAAGTGGTGGCCCTGCGGAACGTCACCATGAATCTGGCGGCCGGCGAGATGGTTGCGCTTGTCGGCCCTTCGGGCAGCGGCAAGTCGACCCTTCTCAATCTGCTTGCCGGCCTCGATGAGCCCGATGGCGGCTACGTCGAGCTCGAGGGAACGCGGGTCAGCCGTCGCCCTGAGACGGTTCGCGCCTCGATCCGAGCGCAGAAGATCGGGATCTTCATGCAGTCTGCGAACCTCTTCGACCATCTGTCCGTCGCCGACAATGTCCGAATGCGGCGTTGGCTCGCGAATAAGGGGCCGAACGAAGAACCGGTCGCGGAGCTTATCGGAGCCTTCGGCCTTTCGGCATGCTGGAACGCGCTGCCCTCCGAGATCTCGGGAGGGGAAGCGGCACGCGCCGGCCTTGCCGTGGCGCTGGCGGGCGAGCCCCGCGTCTTGCTCTGCGACGAGCCCACGGCGGAAGTGGATACCGAGACCGAGAAAAGTGTCATTAGGCAGTTGATCGACCTGAAGCGACGCGGCCTGTCCATTCTGGTCGCCACGCATAGCCAGGCCCTCGCGAAGGCGGCAGATCGCATACTTCAGCTGCAAGACGGCGGTCTGATTCATGGTTGAGACCACCGCGGAACCTTCGTTGGTCGATGCCCGGAACGTCGCCAAAGCGTTCTTTAGCGAAAGGCGCACCAGCGAAGCTCTCCGACCGGCTTCCTGGACCATTGCCCCGCGATCTCGGATCGCGGTTGTTGGACCCTCCGGCAGTGGGAAATCGACGCTCCTCCAATTGATGGCCGCCCTCGAAACGCCGACCAGCGGTACCATCGAATGGCCCGCCTTCGGCGAGGCCGAAGGGCTGCGGCCGGCGCACATCGGAGTCGCTCTGCAAACCACCGTGCTCATCCCGTTCCTCAACGTGCGCGAGAACGTCGCCCTTCCGCTCTTCTCTCTTGGCCGGATGACTGACCCACAGCGGGCCGCTACGGAAGCGCTCTCGCTGTTTGGCCTGACGGATCTTTCGGAGCGGCTGCCGGACGAACTTTCCGGTGGCCAGGCACAGCGCGTCGCATTGGCAAGGGCGCTGGTAACCCGGCCGAGCCTCGTCCTCGCCGATGAGCCCACAGGTCAGCTGGATCAGGCTTCGGGCGCTGCGACGGCAGAGGCGCTGTACCGATGGGCCGACCTGAACAGGAGCGCCTTGGTGGTGGCGACGCACGACCTGCGGATCGCCGAGCGCTTCGATTCGATTTGGCGAATGAACCACGGCGATCTCCTCAAGAGCGGGGAAATGCGTTGATCATCTCTTGGATCATCGGCCTCGCCAGGACCCGCACGCTGGCATTCGTCGGAACGGTCCTTGGCATTGCGGTAACCACCGGCCTCGTGACGGCGCTCGGAGCCTTCTCTAAACTGAGCTCAAGCGAGATGACCACGCATGCCGTCTCGACGGTCCCCATCGACTGGCAGGCCGAGTTCGCGCCGGACCTGCCCGCGGACGGGATTATCGCCGACATGCGCGGCGCCGCCCGCATCGAGAAGGCAGCGAGCGTCGGCTACGCCTCCATCGACGGCCTCGAAGCCGCAACCAAGGGAACTGTGCAGACGACCGGTCCCGGCAAGATTCTGGGCATCGATCCCGACTACACCGCCAATTTTCCGAACAACATCAGACCACTGCTCGGCCAGATCTCCGGCGTCCTCATCGCCCAACAGACGGCGGCCAATCTTCACGTCGGCCCGGGCGACTCGCTCACCATTCACCGCCCCGCGCTTCCAGACATCAGAGTTCGAATCGACG
>JAFEFL010000031.1 GCA_018240595.1 Pseudomonadota bacterium
AGGCAGTGGATGTCATGCGCGTCCGCCCGCTTCTCTTTGAGCGCCATCGCGGCCAGGCCGAGCGAGCGCTCGCCAATGTTGATCTCTATCTCAGCCTGTCGACCGGCTATGCCGTGCGCGGCCTGCGTGCCTTCGCAGAAGCAATGACGGCTGCCTGGTCGGACGAGGCGCGCGCCGTCGAGGGCCGACCGGACGCGCAGGAGGAGGCGGTCGCGCTCTTCACCATGCACGCGGCCAAAGGGCTCGAATGGCCGATCGTCATTCCGGTCAACACCATGACCGGCGTCATGGCGCCCGAGAGCGCGGTCATCGATCGGCAGACCGAAACCTTCTATTGCCCGGTCCTTGGCGTGCAGCCCGAGGGTTACGAAGCCGCGCGCGAGGCCGAAAAGAACGAGCTGGACCGCGAGCGCGTCCGGCTCTGGTATGTTGCGGCCACCCGCGCGCGCGAACTGCTGGTATTGCCCCGACTCGACACCACGCCCGCCAAATCCGCATGGATCGGTCTCGTCGATCTGTCGCTCGCCGATCTGCCGGGCATCGACCTCTCCCATCTGCCGGCCGACCTCACGCCGAGCAGCGCCGGCGCGGGCAACAGCCAAACGCGGGCGAGCTTCGCCGCCGAAGCCGAAAGCATCGCCGCCGCACAGACCCGTCTGACCTGGCTCGCCCCCAGCCGCGACGAGGACGCCACCGGGACCGTGCTGCGAGAGGAGGAAGTCGCGCTCTGGCCGGGGGCGGCCGACGACGAGCTGCCCGAGCTCGAAGCCGCCGCCCTCGTGCAGGGCGGCCGCGAGCGCGGGCTTATCCTGCATAAACTGATGGAAGAGGTGCTGACCGGCGAAACCCCGGAAGCGGAAGCTGTCCTGGTCGAACGAGCTGGCCACCTCATCCGCGCCCTCGGCCAATCCCCGGTCGCCGATCCGGCAACGGGACTGTCGGCGCAGGAGCTGGCGACCTGTGTGGCCCGGACCCTGGCGCTGCCCGAGATCGCAGCTCTGCGGCCCGATCTTCTGGCCGAGCTTCCTGTCTATGCCGCAGAAGCGGCCGACGGTGTGGAGACCGTGACGGCCGGGATCGCCGACGCCCTGACCGTCGAGGTCGACGGCCGGCCGGTCGTGGTGGTGGACTGGAAAAGCGATGTGAACCCTGACGACAAGGCGCTCGAACACTATCGGGCTCAGGTACGGGCCTATCTCGACATGACCGGCGCCGAGCGCGGACTCATCGTCCTGATGACGAAGGGAACGGTCATCGTCGTCTCGGCGCGCTTCATGCCGCGCTTGCCCACGCGACGCGATCGACCGATCCGGCCACCATCGTCATGCCGACGGGCACGGGCAAGACCGAGACAATGCTGGCGCTCAATGCCAACCAGCGGTTCGAACGCCTGCTGGTGGTGGTGCCGACCGACGCGCTACGCGAGCAGATCGCGAGCAAATTCGAGACCTTCGGCGTCCTGAAGCAGCAGAAATGCCTCGATGAGACCGCAGCCTTCCCTCTGGTCATGCGGCTCTCGCATATTCCGACCAGCGAGGCCGAAGTCGACGAAATCTTCGACAGCGCCAATGTCATTGTCACCACGATGCAGATCGCTGGCCGCGCCGAGGCACCGGTGCAGGAGCGGATGGCGGCCCGCGCCTCAGCGCTCTTTATCGACGAGGCGCATCATATCGGGGCACGGACGTGGAAGTCCTTCCGCGGGCTCTTCGTTGAGCACGAGCCACCAATCCCAGTGATCCAGTTCACCGCTACGCCGTTTCGCGAGGACGGAGGCCGCGTCGATGGCGAGTTCATTTACACCTACCCGCTAAAAAAGGCGCAGCAGGAGGGCTATTTCAAGCCGATCCGCTTCGAAGCAGTCTTCGGTCTGGACCAGCCTGACGCGGACCAGGCCATCATCGACAAGCTCGGCGAAGTGCTCGCCACCGACCTGGATGCCGGCCTCAATCATCTTGCGATGGCCCGTTGCAACACGATCGAACGCGCCAAGCACCTGCACAGACTCTATGCAGTGATCTATCCAGAATTTCGGCCAGTCATAGTCCACAGCCAGCAATCGCTGAAAGAACGGCGCGAAAATCTGGCCGCGCTACGCCGTTTTGAGAGCCGGATCATCGTTTGCGTCGATATGCTCGGCGAGGGCTTCGACCTGCCCGAGCTGAAGATCGCTGCATTGCACGATCATCACAAGAGCGTCGCGGTGACGATCCAGTTCGTCGGCCGCTTCACCCGCCAGGACCCGAGGCTGGGTGATGCCACGGTGATCGCCAATACCGGCATCGACGATGTCGATCGCGCGCTGGCCAAGCTCTACGCCGAAGACGCCGACTGGAATGCGTTGGTGGAGGCGCTCAGTTCCGCAAAGATCGAGCGCCAGGTTCGCCGCGCGGAAATGTTCAAGGGCTTTTCGGGAGATCTGAGCGACATTCCGCTCCAGACCCTGGAACCGAAAATGAACGCGGTCCTGTACCGGACCTCTTGCGACGCTTGGGACCCCTTTCGCGCAGAAGAACTCTACGACCCCGGCGTCTATCTCGGCATGAAGCTCAACCCGCATCAACGGGTCGCGATCTTCGTGACGCGGGCGGAGGAGCAGGCACGCTGGACCTCCGCGCAGCAGGCGGTGAACGTCACTTGGGACCTGCACATGCTTCACTGGGATCAAGCAAGCGGCGTGCTCTATATCAGCAGTTCTGCGAAGGGGCCGTTTGACCGGCTCGCAAAGGCGGTTTGTGGCGATACGACGCGCCGCGTGGAAGGCGAGGAAGTGTTCCGCAGCCTCCACGGGTTCAAGCGGCTCATTCTGCGCAATCTCGGCCTCACCCACCATCAGGGACGAGGCGTCCGCTATTCGATGTATATGGGCGTGGATGTCGCCGATGGCATCGACAGCGCGAAGTCCCAGTCGAGGATCAAGAACAACATCTTCGCCACTGGCTTCCTCGAAGGCCTTCCTGCTTCACGGGGATGCTCGGCCAAGGGCAAGTTCTGGTCCAGCGCCAAAGTCCATGACCTGACCGACTGGGTGGACTGGTGCCAGGATGTCGGCCGTACCGTGAACGATCCCAGCATCACGACCGATGGCGTCTTCAAGAGCGCGATGCGCCCACACCAGATCAGCCAACGACCGGCTGTTCCACCCGTGGCGATCCATTGGCCTGAATCTCTGATCACACAGTTCGAGGAGCGTATTGAGATCTCATTTGGCGATGTGCCGGTAACCTTCGCCGAATGCGATATCGAGTTGCTCGATAACGCGCGCACCGGGCCACTGCGCTTCGCCGTGCGAAGTGACGACCACGCGGCCGAGTTCGAGATCGTCTTCAGCGACGGCCACGCCCGTTACCCCCAACGCGCCGGCCCCAAGGCGACGATCAAGATCGGCGGCAAGGTCCAGACGCTCTCGGAATCCTTCGGCGAGGACTCGCCTCAGATCGACTTCGGTGATGGTTCGCTTCTCATTTACAGCCATCTCTACACCCTGCCCGAGGGCGAAACGATCGAGCCGTACCCGTCAGACAAGATCGAGGCATGGGATTGGTCGAAGGCCAATATTCGCGCCGAGTCGCAGGGCACAGACAAGCGCGCCGACTCTGTACAGCGTCTTGTCATCGACGCCCTACTAGCCGACCCAGACCCCTATGACGTGATCTTCGACGATGATGGCAAAGGCGAAATCGCCGATGTCGTGGCTCTACGCATAACCGACAGCGTCGTTTCCGTGACCCTGTACCACTGCAAATATTCAGGGGCGGATACGCCAGGTGCGCGCCTCGGAGACCTGTATGAGGTTTGCGGACAGGCTCAGAAATCCGCTCGGTGGCGCGACCGACCAAACCGCATGCTTCAACACATGCTGCGACGCGAAAAGATGCGCCGCGACCGAGGTCTCAGCTCGCGAATCGAGCAGGGCTCAGCCGCCGCGATCAAGAAGCTCAAGGTCGGGTGGCAAGATCACCGCTTCGAGTTCGACGTCCGCATTGTGCAGCCGGGGCTATCGCGACAAGCCATCAGTGAAGAAGGCTTGCATCTGCTTGCCGGCGTCGAGACTTATTTGCTCGAAACCCGCGCCATGAGGTTGAAAATTATTGGTAGTGAATGATGCCGTCAGGCAACGGAAACCTTCCTGAGACAGAAATTTTACCACGCTGTGGGAGTAGGCTTCGTGTCAACTTTTGGGTTTACTTTCTTATCGCGCAAAGCGCTGGGCCAGGCCGAACAGATGATGTTCGGCGGCGCGGCGGGCGTGCGCGATGAGGTTGGTTTCCTCATCGTCCACCAGCGCTACGCAGATCACTTCTTCCCCGGCACATCGGTTCTGCACACACGGCTGCGCTACGCGCTTCTCATCCCCTGGCTTTATCAAAGCCTGCGGACGAAACGCCCTGTTCCCAAGGACTTTGGCCAAGCCTTTTCTGATCTCGAACATGAGCTGACCGGCCGGCTCAAATATGTCGAGGGTGTTGGCGGCGAGAAGGATGGCGTGATCGGAGGAGAGGTCTTCCCCCGCACCATCAGTCAGCCGCCGGCCTATGTCTATTGGACGGCGCTCACCAAATGGGGGCTGATCGGCGCCCGCCCCGATGGCCGGCCGTGGAGCCGCTCGGACATGGCGAAGCTCCTGGCAGCGTCAAGCAAGCGTGCGCACCATGACGATGACGGAAAGCCCCTAGAAACAGTCACCTGGCCCATCGCGGGGCTGATCGATGCACCTAAAGGCTGGGATACTTGGGGTGACTGGAATGACCGGTATTCGAAGGATGACCAAGGAAAACTAGCGCTCGATCTTTTACCCCAAGAGCAAATCTACCTCGCGACCAAACTCCGCGCCGTTCGCTCGCCGACCGATCCAAGTGAGCCGTCGCTCTTGTCGAAATTGGTTGGAAAATCACTAGGCGAGGCAGATCACTGCTGGGACAACGAAATCCTAGCCCTCGCCGGCAGGGAAGCAGCCATGCTGAAGCGGGCCGGCCAGGCCGCCGCGCTTTCGGCCATAGGCAGGGCGATCTATGCGGCTCAGGTCGAGACGCTCAAGGAAACCCGCGACAAGCGACCACAACCCAATTTGCACCGCGCCGCACTGAACGAAGCGATCGAGCAATGGGGCAAACAGGCCGCTCGGCTGGATATGGACCTGTTTCTTGCCGAAATCGGCCACCTCCCGCCTGCGGTGGAGGGTGTGTTGAAAGAAACGTCGACCTGGATCAGGGCGAATGGCAAGGACCCCATGCAGCTTCTCGAAGTGTACGCACGGGCGGAAGTCAGCAGGAAAGACAATCGCGCGCGTCTTGCCAGCAATCAGTTCGGCGTCGACCGGCGTATGGAATGGCAAGGCGAGCACCATGGCCGCGCCGAGCCACTCCACTATCGCTGGGGGAATGTGAAGCGGCTCCTGCGCGATCTGGAGGACGCCGCATGAGCGATCCTCAGGCATGGTCCG
>JAFEFL010000032.1 GCA_018240595.1 Pseudomonadota bacterium
CTGCGCGCGGGACGCCGGGGAAACCGGCACTCCGTGGATACCCTGTGCACTTCTTGTTGCAACACCGTGCACAGACCTGCGGGGTCGTACGGACCCCGGCGTTCCGCGCGCCCTCGTTATCGGGGGAGCGAGTTGGGAATGCGAATGGGAAGGCGGCCTGCCCGGGGCCAATCAAAGAATGCGGGCGATGACGCATGTCTGCTGGCCGCCCCTGGTTCGAGACGCCGCGTTCGGCGACTCCTCGACGCGAGGCGGATAGAAATGCGAGGCGATCTACAGCGCCCGCCGCGCGCCGCCCGCCATCGCCAGTGGCTCAAGTTCGCGCGCCGCCGGGTTCGGCACATAGAGGCCGCGCTTTTCGGTCAGCGGCTTGAAGGCGTCGGTCAGGCCGACCACGGTCTCGGCGGCGCCCAGCGCCAGATAACCCTCATCCGCGATCTGCCGCGACAGGCGCTTGAGCACGCCGATCTTGGTCGGCTGGTCGAAATAGATCAGCACGTTGCGGCAGAACACGACGTCGAAACGGCCGAGCGGCGAGAAATCGTTGAGCAGGTTGAGCGTGCGGAACTGCACCATGGCGCGCAGCTCCGGCGCGATCTGCCAGGTCTCGCCGACCTGCGCGAAGTATTTGAGCAACAGCTGGATCGGTAGGCCGCGCTGCACTTCGAACTGGCTATAGATGCCGCTGCGGGCGCGCTCCAGCACCTCGCCGGACAGATCGGTCGCGAGAATGTCGAAGCGCCAGGCGGCGAGCGCCGGCTGCTTCTGCATCAGCTCCTTGATGATCAGCGCCAGCGAGTAAGGCTCCTGGCCGGTCGAGGCCGCGGCGCACCAGATGCGAATGCGCTTGTCGCGATCGCGCCCTGTCGTCAGCGCCGGAACAATGGTGTCGCGGAAATGATCGAACGGCAGCTTGTCGCGGAAGAAGAAGGTCTCGTTGGTCGTCATCGCCTCGACGGTCGCGACCGACAGCGGCGACATCGGCGTGATGCGAAGCTGTTGCACCAGGTCGCCGAGCGAGGCGATGTCGAATTTGCGCGCCACCGGCAGCAGCCGGCTTTCGGCAAGATATTGCTTCTCGGCCGCGAGCATGAGGCCGGAGCGCTCACGCAGCATCTTGCGCAGGAAGTCGAAATCGTCCGGGGTCATGAACGTTCCCCGGCCATCAGGCGCGACAGCTTCGGCCCGATATCGTCGATCGGCAGCACGGCGGAGCACAGGCCGGCCAGCGCCACCTGCCCGGGCATGCCCCAGACCACGCTGGTCGCCTCGTCCTGCGCGATGACGTGGCCGCCGGCATTGACGATGTCGTGCGCGCCGGCGAGCCCGTCATGACCCATGCCGGTCAGCACGACGGCGAGCGCCCGCGAACCCCAGAGCTGCGCCGCGGTGGTGAACAGCGGATCGACGGCGGGCTTGCAGAAGTTGATCGGCGCGCCGTTGCTGATCTCGATCGCCGGCACGCCGTTATGCTGCGTCACGCTCATGTGGCGGCCGCCCGGCGCCATGTAGATGCGGCCGGCGGCGATCTCCTCGCCATGCACGGCTTCCTGCACCGGACGCCGCGTCAGGCGCGACAGATGTTCGGCAAGAATGGCGGTGAAGGTCGGCGGCATGTGCTGGGTGATCAGCACCGGCACCTGCGCGATGACGTTGTCGATATTGGTCAGCAGTTTGTTGAGCGCCTGCGGTCCGCCGGTCGACGCGCCGATCAGGATTGCGCGCGGCGCCGTCAGCGGCATCGGGCGCAAGGTGATCGGGCCATGCTGCGCATAATGCGGCTTTACCGCCGGCGCAGACTGGGGCACCAGCGGCGGCGCGAGAATATGGGTCATCGGCTCGACGGGAGGCGCCGGCGGTGCGATGGCCGGCTTCGGCGTACGGCGGCCGAGGCAGCGGATCTTCTCGATCAGGTCGCGATGGAAATCCGTCGCGGCGTTGATCTCGTTTTGGGTCGATGGCTTCGTGATGTAGTCGGTGGCGCCCAGCGCCAGCGCGCGCAAACTGATCTCGGCATTCCGCCGCGTCAGCGTCGAGGCCATGATCACGGTCACGCCGGGACGCTTGCTGAGGAGCTGCGGCAGCGCCGAGATGCCGTCCAGCTCCGGCATGTCGACGTCGAGCACGACCACGTCCGGCTTGACGCGGTCGATGGCGTCGACGGCTTCACGGCCGTTGCGCAGCGAGGCGATCAGCTCCAGGTCCGGCTCGGCCTCGATCCAGCGCGCGAACAGGCCGCGCACCACGATCGCGTCATCGACGATCATGACGCGCAGGCGCGGCGCGGGAGCGGTTGCCGCACGGGCGGCTGGAGAGGCGGTCATCGTCCGATCAGGCACGGTGGGACTCTACTGGTAGGAGCGTCAGATGAGTCCCACTTCCTGGAACTTGGCTTCGACAATCTCCTTGTCGAACGGCTTCATGATGTACTCGTTGGCGCCGGCATGAAGCGCGCGCGCGATATGCGCGACGTCGTTCTCGGTGGTGCAGAACACGACCCGGGGACCGTCGCCGCCCGGCATCCGGCGCAGGAGACGGAGGAATTCGTAGCCATCCATCTTTGGCATGTTCCAGTCGAGGAGGATCGCCTCGGGAAGCTTGCGGCGGCAGGCCTCGAGCGCCTGTTCGCCATCTTCGGCTTCCTCGATGGAGAATTCGAGACCTTCCAGAATTCGACGCGCCACCTTCCGGATGACGCTTGAGTCGTCGACGACCAAGCAGGTTTTCATGTCATTCCTCGTTTCGGTTCAATTCATGTAAATGGTCGGCATCACGCGGCGGCGGCGGTATCGATGGCGAGCACACGATCGACATCGAGGACCAGCAGGAGTTGTTCTTGCAGGCGGTAGATTCCGGACGACACCGCGGCGAGCCGCGCATCGAGATTGATGGGGTTGCGCTCCAGCGTCGCGGCATCGAGGCTCATGACCTCGCCGACGCCGTCGATCAGGAGGCCATAGGATTCGCCAGCGAGTTCGACGCCGATCGCCATCGGCGTCTCATTGCGGCGCGACAGACCGAGACGGTAGGCGAGATCGACCAGTGTCACGATGCGGCCGCGCAGATTGATCAGACCGGCGATATCGGGCGTCGCCAGCGGCACTTTGGTAAGGCGGTCCGGCAGGAACACGTCCTGCACGCGGCGGATCGGCAGCCCGAACAGCTGCCCGCCGACCATGGCAGTGACATATTCGTTGAAGACCTGTTCGTTGTCGTTGCTCATGTTCGGTCTCTATGCCGCGTCGCCGATGCCGGCCTGTTCAAGCAGCGCGGCGATGAGGCCCTGCCGGTCGAACTTGGCAACGTAATCGGCAAGGCCGGCCCGGCGGCCGCGCTCGATCAGCTCCGGCGAAACCTGCGACGACAGCGCAATGACCGGCATCGCGGCGCAGCGCGGATCGGCACGTAGCGCCTCGGCCAATTCGAAGCCGTCCATGTCCGCCATCTCGATATCGGTGATGGCCACGTCGAACGTGCGGTCCTGGTTGATCAGGGCCAGCGCTTCCGGCGCGGAACCCACGGCCGTCACGGCGTAGCCGGCCGCCTGCAGCACCGGAATCAGCATGTTGCGGAAGAACGGCGAGTCATCGACCAGCAGCACCGTGTGCTGGCGGCGGCGCTGCGTCTGATCCTTGCGGCGAAACCAGTCCTCGAACGCAAGTGGCAGGAAATGCGCGACGTCGATGATCTCGGTGGCGCTACCCTTGATCACCGCAGAGCCGAGCACGCCGGGCGTGGCGCTGGCCACCTGAATGTCGAGGCGATCGTCGACGATGTCGACGATCTCGTCGACCACCAGCGCCATGGAGCGCTGTCCGTCGGAGAACACCAGCAGCGGCTGGGCGCCCTCGTGCTTGACGCCAGCTTCGGTCATGCTGACCAGCGGCATCAGCTGGCCGCGGTACTGCACCATGTGACGGCCGTTCGACAGTTCGATCTTGCGCGCGTCGATCTCTTCCAGCCGCGTGATGAGCGACAGCGGCACGGCCTTCGGCTGGCTCGAGCCGGCGCGGAACATCAGGAGCGATGTCGTGTCGTCGTCGGCTTTCTCGTGGAGCTGCGGCTGCGCGCGCTCCGCGGCGGCCATCTGCGAGACGACGGTGGAGCCGAACGAACGGGCGACGCCGTTCGGATCGACGATCATGATCACCGAGCCGTCGCCGAGAATGGTGTTGCCGGAGAACATCGGAATGTCGCGCAGCTTGCTCGACATCGGCTTGACCACGATTTCCTCGGTATGGAACACGCCATCGACAACGATACCGAAGGTCTGGCTGCCGACCTGGGTGACGACGATGAAGCCGCCGTCGATCTCGTCCTTGCCGTCCATGCCGAGCAGCCGCGACAGCCGCGCCAGCGGCAGCAGCTTGTCCCGAAGGCGCAGCACAGCAGTGTCCTTGATGCGCTCGATGCGGTGGTCGCCGCCCTTGCGCGCCCGCACCAGCTCGACCACCGCGACCTGCGGAATGGCGAAGCGATCGCCGGCGACATCGACGATGAGCGCTGCGATGATCGCCAGCGTGAGCGGGATCTTGATGGTGAAACTGGCGCCTTGCCCGGCCACCGACTTCACGTCGATCGTACCGCCGATCTCGTCGATGTTGCTGCGCACGACGTCCATGCCGACGCCGCGTCCTGAGACGCTGGTGACCGTCTGCGCCGTGGAGAAGCCGGGCGCGAAGATGAACTTGTGAATCTGTGCGTCGTTGAGTTTTTCCGCGTCAACCTCGGTGATCAGCCCCCCGGCGATCGCCTTGGCCTTGATGCGCGCGGTGTCGAGACCGCGGCCGTCATCGGAGAACTGGACGATGATCTGGCCGCCTTCGTGATAGGCGGCCAGACGAATGTGACCCTGCGGCGACTTACCGGCGGCGCGGCGCTCGGCCGGTGTCTCGAGGCCATGATCCGCCGAATTGCGCAACATATGCGTCAGCGGGTCCTTGATCAGATCGAGCACCTGGCGATCGAGTTCAGTCTCGGCGCCCTGCAATTCGAGCTCGATCTCCTTGCCGAGATCGTTGCTGAGGTCGCGGATGATGCGGGGAAACTTCTGCCAGGCATTGCCGATGGGCTGCATGCGCGTCTTCATGACGCCTTCCTGCAGCTCGGCGGTGACGTTGGAGAGCCGCTGTAGCGGCGCCTTGAATTCGGAATCGTCGTGACGGCGCACGATCTCGAGCAGCTGGTTGCGGGTCAGCACCAGCTCCGACACCATCGTCATCAATTGTTCGATGGTATCGACGGTGACGCGGATCGACTGCGCGCCGGCTTTCGCCGTCTCTTCGTCCTTGACGGGATCGGCCTTGGCCTTCTCCTCGACCGGGGCGGGCTTTGGCTTGCGCGCGGGCTGCGGATCGGTCGGCGTATCGCGGAAAGCGCGCTCGAGTTCATCCAGAGACACTTCGCCGGCTCGAAGCGGCCGGCCGAGCGCTTGCTCGGTGCGGGCGATGGCGGACGGCGGCGGCGCGGCAGCTTGAACGCTGTCGGCGATGCGCTCGAGATCGGCGATCAGATCGGTGTCGGTGCCGTCCGGCTCGGCCTGATCGCGCTCCAGCGCCGCCAGGATTTCCTTGATGCGGTCGATGGTGGCGAGAATGACGGTGACCGCTTCGCGTGTGGCCGGCAGGCCGTCGCGGAACTTGCCCATAAGAGATTCAGCGGCATGCGCCAGCGTTTCCAATCGCGGCAAGGCAAGAAAGCCGCAGGTGCCCTTGATCGTGTGTACGAGGCGGAAAATGTTATTGAGAATGACCGCGTTGTTCGGGTCCTGCTCGAAGCGCACGAGTTCGACGTCAACCACGTCGAGACTCTCGTTCGTCTCGGTCACGAATTCCCGCAGCAGGTCGTCCATGGACAATGGCCTTCGTCGACGGGCGAAGGCCCGCGCGTCAGCTCCCCGTCGGGAGCGGCGCCAGTTTGGTCGATGAAGGGTTTAATTTTGGTTTCGCAACTCTAAATGGCCGTGCCGTTTAGAGTTTATTAACCACGCAGAAAGGCTTTTACTGCGCGCTCACCAGCACGGCGTCGCCCTCCATCACCACCGAGGCCTTCAGGCCGCAAGCCTGGGCGAGCAGGTGCGCGTAGAACGGCTGGATGCGGTGCGCGTCGAGGCTGTCCGGGCCGGTTTCGCCGGCCAGCAGCGGCGGCACCGTCGCCAGCACCTTGGCATTGGTGCCGGTCGCGTGAATCCGGAAGCCGACATTCTCGCCCTCGCCGACCGGGTCGACGGTGATCTGGCCGCCGCGCGGAATCGCCTGGCTGGCGATCAGCAGCAGGTTGAGTAGGAGTTTAACCCGGTTCTTCGCCATCAGGACGCGCGGGATGTTCCAGGCGATTTTCGTCTTGTCGTCTTCAAGAAGACCGCGCGTGATCTTCTCGGCGTCGCCGGTATCGATCTGCGAACCGGCCGAACCGGCCGCACCGAAGGCGATGCGGCAGAACTGCAGCTTGGCCGACGCGGTATTGGCGCTCTTCTTGATGAGCTCGAGGGCGAATTCGCGGGTTTCCTCGTCCTTGTCCTCGGCCAGCACCTCGAGTCCGTTGACGATGGCGCCGACCGGGCTGATCAGGTCGTGGCAGACCCGCGAACACAGCAAGGCGGCGAGATCGAGCGCTTCGATGGGCGAACCTGACATGACATTGCCTCCGCGCGGCAGGTGAGATCAATCGAGGCGGGCGAATCGCTGTCGCATTGGCCCCCCGCGTGATACACCGCACCCTTCCCACCGCCAAGGACGCGTTCCAAGGACACATTACCAACCCCTCCGGGCCAGCACGTGCAGACCATCTCGCCGCAGCAGGCGGAAAAGCTCATCGACGCCCTCAGCGACATCACCTCACGCGCCAGCGCCGCGATTCTCGCCATTCCGCTGTCACAAGCGCAACAGCGCACCAAGGTAGATATGTCTCCTGTGACGGCGGCCGACGAGGCCGCCGAGGCGGTGATCCTCGAGGGCCTTGGCCGGCTCTGCCCCGGCGTGCCGGTAGTGGCCGAGGAAAGCGTGTCACAGGGGCGCGTGCCCGACCTTAACGGTGGCAGTTTCTTTCTGGTCGACCCGCTCGACGGCACCAAGGAATTCGTCGCGGGCCGCGACGAATACTCGGTCAATATCGCCCTGATCAGCAGCGGTACGCCGATCGCCGGCGTCATCGCCGCACCCGGACGGGGAGTGCTGTGGCGCGGCGTTACCGGCGGCACGGCCGAGCGTCTGCGCCTCGCCTTCCCGGCCCCGGCCGCAGAGGCCGCCGAGCGCAGCACCATTCATGTCCGGTCGGCGCCGGCGCGCCTGAGAGTCGCAACCTCGCGCAGCCACCTCGACGGCTCAACGCAGGCGTACCTGGCGCGGCTGCCGGTCGGCGAACAATATATGTGCGGCTCGTCGGTTAAGTTCTGTCACCTCGCCGAGGGCGCCGCTGACATCTATCCCCGCCTGTCGCCTACTTGCGAATGGGACATCGCCGCCGGCATTGCCATCCTGACCGCGGCCGGCGGCCGGGCCCAGGAGCCCGCTGGCGGTGAGCTGCGCTTCGGCAACCGCGACGCCAGGTTTCTCGTTCCGGGCTTCATTGCCGCCGGCGATGCAGCAACCTTGAAAATCGGCCGAGCCTGACCGGTTCGCTCACCGTGCAATGCCGTGCGCGACGCCCGGCCATTTCTGGCTGGCGCGCTCGATGATGCGCGCGGGGTCGGCCAGGAATTCGGCGCGCGCGGCATCGTCATAAAACAAGTACAGGCGCTCGCCGTTGATCGCCCAGATCAGCGGATGACCGGCAACGGAGGCGCCGCGTCCGATGGCCACGGGATCGTAGCCGCCGTACTGCGGCGCGTAGACCTCCGGATGTTCGGCGAAGGCGGCGCGGTTGCCGATATTGACGAAGCGCCAGACGGCGCCACCGAGACCTAGCTCCAGTTCTGGTCGTCCGAGCACCGGCTCGCCGCGCGAGAAATAGGCGACCGGGTCGAAGCCGCTGATGGCGAGCCCGCTGGCCGGATTGACCACCACCGGCTCGCCGCGCAGATCGTCGCCCCCGGCGGCCGCCGGCAGGACAAAAAGCGGCAACATGACGGCGGCGGCCGCCATCGCCCCCCGCCAAAGCTTTCGTTGCTGCCGTGCTGCCGTCATAGTTCCAAGGGACACAAGGCCGATTCGAGAGGCTTGCGCTGCAGCCTAAAGGGGCAGCGTGAGTACGAGGTTAAATGGCCAAGACGGCCGAACGCCTGCCCATCATGGAGCCTTCGATGCGCGCCACCTTGCAGTTTGCGGCCCTGACCTTGAGCCTCCTGACGGCCGGGGCGGGCATCGCCGCGGCCCAGACGCAGGCACCGCCGCCGGTGCCACAGCAGCAGGTGCAGCCACAGCAGCAGCAGCGCCGCGGCGCCACCTATACGATCGACGAGATCGTCGGCACCGGCCACCAGTTCTTCGGCACGGTGTCGCGCGGCCTCGCCCAGGTCGTGGAAAAGGCCGTCAGCCAGTGGGGCCAGCCGAACGGCTACATCCTCGGCCAGGAAGGCTCCGGCGCCTTCGTCGTCGGCCTGCGCTACGGCGACGGCACGCTCTACACCAAGAACGCCGGCGACCTCAGGGTGTTCTGGGAAGGCCCCTCGATCGGCTTCGATACCGGCGGCGAAGGCGCCCGCACCATGATGCTGGTCTATAACCTGCCGGCCACCGACGCCATCTACCAGCGCTTCGCCGGCGTCGACGGCTCGGCCTATTTCATCGGCGGCTTCGGCATGACGGCGCTGACCGCCAACAACATCGTCCTGGTGCCGATCCGCTCCGGCGTCGGCCTGCGCCTCGGCGCCAATATCGGTTATTTGAAATTCACGCCGAAGGCGACCTGGAATCCCTTCTGACCTCGCGCCGCTGCCGACCCGGACTGCGTCTTTATTAACGCCAGCAGTGCTACGCCGCCTTCCGCCCGCGGGCCGAAGGTTAAGGACGCGCGCGCGGGTTTAGGTTAATCTGTAGCATTGCTGGCATCCCCTGCCCGCCGCTGTCATGGTCGCATTGGGGAAGACCGGGCGAGGGTTGCGTTTGGAGGCGTCGTTCCATGATTGAGCCGATCATGTATTTCGGCATCGGGTTTCTCGTCGCGGCCCTGGTCGGGCTCGTCGTCATCCCCCTCGTCCACGGCCGCGCCGTTCGCCTGACCATGCGCCGTCTCGAGGCTGCGACGCCGCTGTCGATGGCCGAGATCCAGGCCGACAAGGACCAGCTCCGCGCCGAATTCGCCATGTCGACCCGCCGCCTCGAAGTCGCGGTCGAGGGCCTGCGCGCCAAGAGCACCAGCCAGCTCGCCGAACTCGGCAAGAAGGGCGACGCCATCAACCGCCTCAAGATCGAGCTCGGCGAAAAGACCGCCACGATCTTCGCGCTCGAAGCGCGCGACAAGGCGCTGCGCGATCAGCTCCGCATCACGGAAGAGGAATTCGCGGTCAAGACCAGCGCCATGCTCGACGCCCAGCGCGCGCTGACCGAAAAGGAAACCGAACTCGCCAAGCTCGTGGCCGCGCTCGACGAGCAGTCGAGCGCCAACGAGGCGCAGAAGGTCGATCTGGTCTCGCTCAAGACCCAGGTCGAGGCACTCAAGACCCGTCTCGACGACGCCAGCAACGAACTGCGCACCGTCGAAGACCGCCGCGACGCCGAGCGCGTCGAGCTCAAGGCCGCGACCCAGGAGCTCTCCGAAGAGCGCGGCAAGGTCGAGAACCTCGGCCGCCGCGTCGGTGAACTCGAACACGCGCTGGTGGCACAGACCACCGAGGCCGAGATCCTCGGCCGCCGTGCGCAGGACATGGAAAACCGCCTCGGCGAACAGACCCGCCTGCTCACGGAGAGCGAAGTCGAACTCAAGCACATGCGCGCCGACATGGACGCCGCGCGCAAGACCGAGGCCGACCTGCGCACCGCCATCGCCGAACTCGACTCCCGCGCCAGCTCGGCGACGCAGCAGCTCCGCGCCGAGAACGCCCAACTTCTTGCCGAACTCGAGCGCACCCGCGACGAGCGCGACAACGTCAACCGCGAACTTGCCGCCCTCAAGCGCGAGGCGGAAGAGATCTGGGCCTCCGAGCGCATCGAGAACTCGCTGATGCGCGAGCGCATCAACGACGTCGCCGCCGAGATCGCCAAGCTCGCCTCGGCGCTGGAAGGCCCGAACTCGCCGATCGACGCCATTCTCGCCGCCGAGACGGCGCGCGACCGCGCCGTGCAGGCCGGCGCTGAACCCGGCGTCACTGACGCGGCCCCCGCCGGCGGCAACCTCGCCGACCGCATCCGCGCGCTGCAGACCCAGGCGACGCGCATGGCGCAGGCCGACGAGCCGAAGGTGCCGAACTGACCCTCGCGCCGGCCCCTCGCGGGGCCGGATTCCCGCGCCTTTTCAGGCCCTTTGTGGCATTCGCCTTGACACTGCCGCGGCGCATTCCTTATATCGCCCGGCTGAATGGACCGGGCGGTTAGCTCAGCGGGAGAGCACACCCTTCACACGGGTGGGGTCATAGGTTCAATCCCTATACCGCCCACCATTTTAGGCCTGATGGAGAGCGGGACTGGGCAAATGTTTGCCCACATCGCCTAGCGCCGCACCTTCCTCGAAATCGAGATTTCGGCTTGTAAGCATCTGGAACCGAGCGGCGCTATAGTAGTTCTGCTATTGCTTTTTCGACTGACGCTCTATAGTATTTTCACTATAGAGATTTCAGATGAGCGAATTTCGTAAGAAACCCTGCGAATTTCTCGCATCGACCCGCAAGGACATGCAGGCGTTGCCCGATGATGTCCGAGATGTGTTCGGCTTTGCCCTTTACGCCGCAGAGTGCGGTGAAAAGCATCCCGACGCCAAACCGCTCAAGGGCTTCGGTGGCGCAGGCGTCCTTGAGATCGTCGAGGACTACGACGGCGACACCTATCGCGCCGTCTACACCGTGAAATTCGCTGAGGCTGTTTACGTCCTTCATATCTTCCAGAAGAAGTCGAAGACCGGCCGCACCACGCCGAAGCCCGATATGGACCTGATCAAATCTCGTCTCAAGGAGGCGGAACGCATGCACAAAGCCTTAAAGGGAAAGAAGAGCGCCTAAAGTCACGACGAATCCGTAGCACCAGAAGCAGCACCAAGCACAAGCACCACGCAGACAAAGAGCAATACAATGCCCAAGCCCACCAAAACCACCCGGAGCACTGGTAATGTCTTCGCAGACATTGGGCTTCCAAACGCTGACGAACACCTTCTCAAGGCTGACGTCGTTATCAAGCTTGCCAAGATGATCGAATCCCTCGAGCTATCCCAGAGCGAGGCCGCTAAGATCATCGGCATCGCCCAACCCGATCTCTCCAAGCTTCTGCGCGGACAGTTCAGAGGCTTCTCACTCGATCGGCTTCTTCAAGCGTTTATGGCGCTCGGCAGCGACGTTGAAATCCGCGTAAAGAAGCCCGTCACCACGAGGCGCGGCCACAGTCGCGTCCTGGCGGTCGCCTGAACCAAAAAGTCCGGCAGCGATGCCGGGCTCGCTTACATAAAAAATGAACGATGGAATGAGGGCATGGGGCCCTATCGGCGCGAGCTATACACAGTGGCATGAAATGCCTGCGCGAGCACGGCGCCCACAGCAGATTCGACCGAGTTCACAGCGCACCTCCGTACTCTCCACAGCCCCCGCACAACATCGTTGCCCCGCCCGGCCTCCGCAGGCGATAAGCACCGCCCGCTGAATCGCGAACGAGTGCCCTTCATGTCCGAACCCATCTTCCAGCGCATCGCCACCGAACTCTCCGTCCGCGTCGAACAGGTCAAGGCGACGGTCGAACTGCTCGACGGCGGCGCCACGGTTCCGTTCGTGGCGCGCTACCGCAAGGAAGTGACCGGCGCGCTCGACGACGCGCAATTGCGCACGCTCGACGAGCGCCTGAAATATCTGCGCGAGCTGGAAGAGCGGCGCGAGGCCATCCTCAAATCGGTGCGCGAGCAGGGCAAGCTGGATGCCGCGCTCGAGGCGCAGATCATGGCGGCCGACAACAAGAACCGCCTCGAGGACATCTACCTGCCCTACAAGCCGAAGCGCCGCACCAAGGCCGAGATCGCCAAGGAAGCCGGCCTCGAGCCGCTCGCCGACCTCCTGCTGTCGCAGCCCGACACCGATCCGCAGACGGCGGCCGGACCTTACGTCAACGCCGACAAGCAGGTCGCCGACGTCGCCGCGGCGCTCGAGGGCGCGCGCGCCATTCTCGTCGAGCGCTTCGGCGAGGATGCCGACCTGATCGGCGCCTTGCGCGAGGCGTTCTGGACGCAGGGCCGCCTCGTCTCCAAGCTGCGCGACGGCAAGGCGGAGGCCGGCGCCAAGTTCGCCGACTATTTCGACTACGCCGAATCCTTCACCAAGCTGCCGTCGCACCGCATCCTGGCGCTGTTCCGCGGCGAGAAGGAAGAGATGCTGAACCTCGCCTTCGAGGACGAGCCGGCGCCGGCGACGCCCGCGCCGACCACCACGCCGAACGCCTACGAACTGAAGATCATGCACCGCTTCAACGTGTCGGATCGCGGCCGGCCGGCCGACCGCTGGCTGTGCGAGACCGTGCGCTGGGCCTGGCGCACGCGCATCCGCGCGCACATGAACATCGATCTGCGGCTGCGGCTGTGGAACGCGGCGGAAGAGGAAGCCGTGCGCGTCTTCGCCGCCAATCTGCGCGACCTCTTGCTCGCCGCGCCGGCCGGCCCGCGCGCCACGCTCGGCCTCGATCCGGGCTTCCGCACCGGCGTCAAGGTCGCGGTCGTCGATGCCACCGGCCAGGTGGTTGCCACTACCGCGATCTATCCGCACGAGCCGCAGCGCAAGTGGAACGAGTCGCTCGCCATCCTCGGCAAGCTGATCGTCGAGCACAAGGTCGAGCTGATCGCCATCGGCAACGGCACCGCCTCGCGCGAGACCGACAAGCTGGCGAGCGAACTCGTCAAACTGCTCGGCACGGAACGCAAGCTGTCGAAGATCGTGGTGTCGGAAGCCGGCGCCTCGGTCTATTCGGCCTCCGAATTCGCCTCGCAGGAACTCCCTAGCCTCGACGTCACCTTGCGCGGCGCGGTGTCGATCGCACGCCGCTTGCAGGACCCGCTCGCCGAACTCGTCAAGATCGATCCGAAGTCGATCGGCGTCGGCCAGTATCAGCACGACCTGTCCCAGCACAAACTGGCGCGCGCGCTCGACGCCGTGGTCGAGGACTGCGTCAACGGCGTCGGCGTCGATCTCAACACCGCGTCGGCGCCGCTGCTGGCGCGCGTCGCCGGCATCGGCGCAACGCTCGCCGACAACATCGTCGCGCATCGCAACAGCAACGGGCCATTCTCCTCGCGCAAGAAACTGCTCGAGGTACCGCGTCTCGGCGCCAAGGCGTTCGAGCAATGCGCCGGCTTCCTGCGCATCCGCGGCGGCGACGATCCGATCGACGCGTCCGGCGTGCATCCGGAGTCGTATCCGGTGGTGCGGCGCATCCTCGAAGCCACCAAGAGCAACATCCAGGTGCTGATCGGCAATGCCGCCGAGCTGCGCAAGCTGTCGCCGAAGGATTTCATCGACGACAAATTCGGCCTGCCGACCGTCACCGACATCCTGCGCGAACTGGAAAAGCCCGGCCGCGATCCGCGCCCGGCCTTCAAGGCGGCGGAGTTCAAGGAAGGCGTCGAGACGCTGAAGGACCTCAAGCCCGGCATGATCCTCGAAGGCGCGGTGACCAATGTCGCGGCCTTCGGCGCCTTCGTCGATATCGGCGTGCATCAGGACGGGCTGGTGCACATCTCGGCGATGTCGCGCACCTTCATCAAGGACCCGCGCGAGGTCGCCAAGCCCGGCGATATCGTCAAGGTCAAGGTGCTGGAGGTCGATGTGGCGCGCAAGCGCATCGCGCTGTCGCTGCGCCTCGACGACGAGCCCGGCGCGGCGCGGCCGCAAGGAGGCGGTATTGGCGCCAAACCGTCCGAGCGCAACGACAAGGCGGTCAAGGCCTTCACGGCGCGCAAGGCGCCGGAGCCGGCCGGCGGCGGCGCGCTGGCCGAGGCCATGCGCCGCGCGGCGGAAAAGAACGCCCAGCGCCGCTAGGCCTACCGGCGCCGTGCGGCGCCGGAATCGCCGGCCGCCGACGCAACCAAAACCGCCCCTTCGTCGTTGTTCCATCCGGAATTGCCGCCTGCCATGCGCAGGGCGATACGGCCACGCGGCCGCCGGGGGCGCCTTTGAACATTCGAAACAGCAATCGCGAGGCGGCCGAGCCGCCGGCCAAGAACGGCGCCGTGCCGCTGGCCGAGCACCTCAATCCCGACACCTGGGCCATCGCCTCGCATGTCGCCGTCTGCGGCATTTTCCTGATCGCGCTGGTGGCGGCGCTCGACCTGGCGCGCCCGGTGATGCTGCCGGCGACCTTCGCCTTCGTCATCGGCCTGATGCTCGGGCCGCTGTCGGCCAAGGCCGACCGCAGCGGCGTGCCGACGATTCTCACCGCCATCCTGCTGTGGCTGCTGGTGGTCGTCATCTGCTACGGCGTCATCGCGCTGCTGGCGACGCCGGTGCTCGACTGGATCGGCAAGGCGCCGGAGATCGGCCGCATCGTCAAGGCGCGCCTGCATTTCCTCGACGGGCCGATGTCGGCGCTGCGCGATCTGCGCAACGCCTTCCTGCCCGAAAAGGAGCAAACCGGCACCGGCGTCGACATCGTCACCTTCGTGCAGCCGGCGCTGGCGATCGCCACGCCGGCCATCGGCCAGACCTTCATCTTCTTCGGCATGCTGTTCTTCGTGCTGCTCGGCCGCTCGCGCATGCGCCGCACTTTGGCGACCGGCTTCGACGATCACGCCACAAGGCTGCGTTTCCTCAAGATCTGGAACGACATCGAGCACCAGCTCACCAGCTATCTGAGCGTCGTCGCCGTCATCAACCTGGTGGTCGGCATCGGCGCCGCGGCGATCGCCTTCGCGGTCGGCCTGCCGAACGCCATCGCCTGGGGCGTGCTCGCCTTCATCCTCAACTTCATTCCCTATATCGGCGCGCTGATCATGCAGGCGATCCTGCTCGGCGTCGGTCTCGTCACCTTCCCGGATTCGGCGCACGCGCTCGCCGCGCCGCTGCTGTATCTCGGCTTCACCACGCTGGAAGGCCATTTCATCACGCCCGCCATCATGGGCCGGCGGCTGACATTGGTGCCGCTGATCGTGTTCCTGGCGCTGGTGTTCTGGACCTGGCTGTGGGGGCCAGCCGGGGCGTTCCTCGCCGTGCCGCTGCTGATCGTCAGCCTGGTCGCATTCAACCACATCTTCCCCAAGCACACGCCGGCGCTGCCGGACTAGGGTGCGGCGTTTCGTGATGGAACCTCTGCACGGGCGCCGCGTTGAAGTTCCAAATCTCATCCATGCATCGAGGGGTAGTTATGTCGACCCGTAGTAAAGTTGCCGCCTCCACCGCCGAGGAAATCGAGGCCATCAAGGATCTGATGGGCGATCTGGAAACCCGCCTGCGCCGGCTTGGCAGCAACGCCAAGAGCGAAGTGTCCGGCGGCGCCGGCGATATTTCCGACTTCGTCAACGAGGCGCTGGCCGGCATCATGACCCGCGTCCGCGAAGGCGCCGGGGCCGTGTCGGAGACCGTCGCCGACAAGGCGAGTGCCGCCGGCAGCGACGCGGTCAAGAAGATCGTGGGCGAAGTCGAAGCGCGGCCGCTGACCATGCTGGCGATCGCCGCCGGCATCGGCTTTCTGTTCGGCATCACCAAACGCTAAGAGCGGGGCCATGCGGCTCACCGACATCGCCGAAGCGACCATCAGCCAGATCGTCGGCCGCCTGATGCGGCGCGCCGTCCTGTTCGCTCTGCTTGGCGTTCTGGCGATCGTCACGCTTTACTATGCCAGCGCGGCGGGCAGCGTCGCGCTGGCGCTCGCTTACGGCCCGATCACCGCCTATCTGATCATGGCCGGCATCTACGCCCTGCTGGCGATCGCCTTGCTGATCGCGATCCTGGCAACGCGGAACAAAGCGGCTTCCGTCCAGGACAGCCTCGCCAGCCCGATGAGCTCGCCGCGCAACATGCAGATCGCGATGCTGGTCGAGGCCGTGATGCTTGGCTACACGCTGGCGCGCAAGAGCAGCGGCAAGAGCCTTCTCTAACGACCGAAAATTCCGCCGCTGCGGCTAATGCCGTCCGGCCGGCTCGCGCGTCATGTTCTTTGCGGTGAGTTCATCGAGATAGGCCTGCCACTTGGCGGCGTAGTCGCGGCCGAGGCCGTAGAGATAATCCCAGTTGTAGATGCCGGTCGAGTGCATGTCGTCGAAGACGAGACGCACCGCGTAATTGCCGACCTGCAGCACCTCCATGATTTCGACATTTCGCTTGCCGCCGACGGTCTGACGCTCGGCCGGCGAATGGCCCTGCACTTCGGCGCTCGGACTGCTGACCCGCAAATACTCCGCCGGCAAGTCGAATCGCCGGCCATCCTCGAAAGCGACGGTGAGGGTCTTGCGGTCCTTGGCGAGACGCAACTCGGTCGGCCAAGCCTGGCTATGGGTCGTGCTCATGGGCGCGAACCTAGCAAGCGGTCCCGCCGATGCCTAGGCGGCAGCCGTCACACTTGCTCGCCCCCACTGCGCGCCGCAAGGGCTTGGACCGCCGGCGCCAAAGCCGTAAGCTATGCCTTTGCGGCATAGGGCCGTCAGGGGCAATCATGGAGCTGCGCGAACTGAGAAACTTCATCCAGGTCGCCCGCGCCGGCAGCGTCAATCGCGCCGCGCAGGAGCTGCGGCTTGCTCAGCCCGCCCTCAGCCGCCAGATCCAGAAACTGGAGCATGAACTCGGCGTGCCGCTGTTCGCCCGCCACGGCCGCGGCGTCCGCCTCACCGGCGCCGGCTCGCAGTTGCTCGAGCGCGCCGAGGCAATTGCGCAACTGGTGCATGAGACACGTGAGGAGATCCGAGAGGATCGCTCTCCGGCACGCGGCCGCTTCACGCTCGGCGTACCGCCGGCCGCCGGACGGCTGCTGATCGCGGCCTTTGCCGAGCGCTTTCAGAAGGCCTGGCCGCAGACGACGCTCCACATGCGCGAAGGTGTCGCCAATTCGCTGCTCGAATGGGTGCTCGACAAGCGGCTCGACGTCGCGCTGCTCCACAACCCGCCGCACTTGGAAACATTGAATATCCGGCCCGTTTTGAGCGAGCGCATGATGGTGATCGCGCCGGCCAACGGCACGAAGGGGCAGCGCCCGCCGAAGACCTACCGCATCCGCGACCTCGGCGGCCTGCCCCTGATCCTGCCGAACATGGCTCACACCAACCGACGGCTTGTGGAGCACGCCGCGCTGGAGCACGGCGTGCGCCTGCGCATCAAGATCGAGTCCGACAGCGTCGCGTTCGCCAAGACCCTGGTCGAGAACGGGCTTGGCTACACCATTCTCACTTACGCCGCCGTGCAGGATGAACTGGCGCGCGGCACGCTCATCGCCTACCCGATTGTCAGGCCCACGCTGCAAACCCGCGTCAGCATCGTGACGCTGCAGGAGAAACGCGCGCAGAAGTTCACCGAGGAAGCCGGCGCGCTACTGCACGACGTCTGCCGCGATCTGGTGCGGCGCAAGCGCTGGGAAGGCGCGCAGCTCGACTGAGACGGCGCGCTGCACCATCCGGCAAGAAGCGGCGGCAACCGCCATGCCGAGAAAGTATCGGCCACGAACTTTCAAGGTCCGGGGCGCCGCGCTAGGCTTCCAGCGACGAAACACGACATCTCTCGTCAGACTGACCGTCGCCGTCATGACGGCAGGCAACGCAGAAACGAACAACGACAAATTCCGGAGGAGGAACGCCGCAATGGGCCTTCGTGTCCTTTTCGCAGCGCTGTTGACGCTGCTGACCGCCACATTCGCGTCCGCGCAGGGCTATCCCGACCACGCCATCAAGCTGATCGTGCCGTTCCCGGCCGGCGGTCCGAACGACGTCATCGCCCGCGTTGTTAGCCAGCGCATGTCCGAGATTCTCAAGCAGCCGATCGTGATCGAAAACCGCGGGGGCCAGGGCGGCGTCCTCGGCACCAACTTCGTCGCCATGGCGAAGCCCGACGGCTACACCATCGCGATCGCCAGCGCCGGCGCCCTCGCCATCAGTCCACACATGGAAAAGGTGGCTTACGACACGCTGAAGGATCTGGCGCCGGTGACACTGGTCGCCACCGTGCCCGAGATGCTGGTCGTCGCGACGGACGTTAAGGCCAACAACCTGAAAGAGCTGATCGCGCTGGCAAAGTCGCAGCCGGGCAAACTCAACTTCGCCTCGTCCGGCCCCGGCAGCCTGCCGCATCTCGCCGGCGAACTGCTCAAGCTCAAGGCCAAGATCGACATCGTGCACGTGCCCTATCGCGGCGCCGCGCCGGCGGTGAACGATCTGCTCGGGCAGCAGGTGCAGATGGTGTTCCTCGATCTGCCGGTACTGCTGCCGCAGGTGAAGGCCGGCAAGCTGCGGCCGATCGCCATCGGCGCCGAGAAGCGCGCGCCGAGCGCGCCGGATGTGCCGACGACGGCGGAAGCCGGCCTGCCCGGCCTGATCACCGAGAACTGGTACGGCATGGTCGCGCCGGCCAAGACGCCGCCGGACATCGTCGCCAAGCTCAACAAGGCCGCGGTCGAGGCGATGAAGGATCCGACCGTCGTCGAAAAGCTGTCGAGCCAGGGCGCCACACTCGTCGGCAACACGCCGGACGAATTCCGCGCCTTCATCGCGAGCGACACCAAGAAGTGGGCGGATGTCATCAAGGAAGCCGGGGTGAAGACTAATCTCTGAGGTCTTCACGCTTCGATCGACGGGTCCGGCGAATCAATCGCCGGGCCCGTTCATCGCGCCGCGCTCCTTTTTCCGACGTCCAGGTAACGCTGACCATCGATGCTACCGCCGACCGAAACATTCATTCTTCGCTCGACCCTGACCTCGCCCTTCGGCCGCAAAGTGCGCATGGCGATCGACGTACTCGGGCTTGGCGGCCGCGTGAACATCGTCCCGGCCGACACACTCGACGAGACCGACACATTGCGCGCGCAAAATCCGCTCGGCAAGCTGCCCTGCCTGCTGCTCGCCGACGGCACCGCGCTTTATGACAGCCGCGTCATCATCGAATTCCTTCAGGAACTGGCCGGCACCAGCAAGCTGCTGGCACCGAGCGGCCTCGAGCGCTACTCGACGCTGACGCGCGCCGTGCTCGCCGACGGCATCACCGACGCCGCTCTACTGCTCGTCTACGAAGGCCGCTTCCGTGACCCCGCGACGTTTTCGGAACGCTGGCTGAGGCACCAGCGCGGCAAGGTCGCCCGCGGGCTCGCGACCTTCGAAGCCGAACCGCCACCGGTCGACAGGACCGATCTCGTCAGCATCGGTCTCACCTGCGCGCTCGGCTATCTCGATTGGCGCAAGCCGATGGCCTGGCGCGAGGACCACCCACGGCTCGTCGAATGGCTCACCGCCTATGGCACGTTCGAACCCGCGGTCGAGCGCACCCGCGTGCCGGCGAAGTGAGAGTCATATGATGCAGGACAGTTCCGTTCCGCCGCTGTCGCCGCCCACGCATCATCCGAAGTCGCGGCACCCCACACTCAAGCTGCCGCGCGGCGCCTGCGACGCGCATTTTCACATCGTCGGCCCCGGCAGCCGTTTCCCGTTCGCCGCCGCACGCAAGACGACACCCGCCGACGCGCCGAAGGAGGCGTTGTTCGCGCTGCACGATCTTCTTGGCATCGAGCGCGGCGTGATCGTCAACACGGCGATGCACGGCACCGACAACGCTGCGACACTCGATGCGCTCGCCGCCCGACCCGGCCGCTATCGCGCCGAGGCGCTGGTGCCGCTCGATGTGCCCGACGCCGAACTGAAGCGATTGAGCGCCGCGGGCTTCTGCGGCGCGCGTTTTCATTACATGAACCACATGGCGCACAGTGCGCCGATCAATGACGTCGTCACCTTCGGCAAGCGACTCGCCGATATCGGCTGGCACTTGCAGATCCATATGGAGCCGGAACTGATCGGCGATTATGCCCCTGTCATCCGTCGCTCGCCGGCACCGGTGATCATCGATCACATGGGCCGCATCGACGCCTCGCGCGGTCTCGAGCAACCGGCGTTTCAAGATCTGCTGCGCCTGCTCGATGACAGGAACATCTGGGTGAAGGTCAGCGGCTGCGACCGCGCCAGCAAGGCCGGCCCGCCTTACGCCGATGCCGCGCCCTTCGCGCGCAAGCTGGTCGCTGAATTCGGCGATCGCGTCGTCTGGGGCACCGACTGGCCGCATCCCAATCATCAGCCGCCGATCCCGGACGACGGCGACCTTGTCGATCTCCTCGCCGAAATTGCGCCGACACCGAAGGCCTTGCAGGCGCTGATGGTGGACAACCCGCAGCGCTTCTACCAATTCGCGCCGCTCGACTAAATCGGAGAAATCGTCATGGCCGGTCGCTTGCAGGATCGCGTCGCCTTCGTCACCGGCGCCGGCTCGGTCGGTCCCGGCTGGGGCAATGGCCGCGCCATCTGCGTGCGCTTTGCCGAGGAAGGCGCCAAGATCTTCGCCCTCGACCGCAATCTCGAGGCCACCGCCGAAACGGTCGAACGCGTCAAAGCCGCCAGTGGCGAAATCGAAACGATGCAAGGCGACGTCACGGACAGCGCCTCGGTGAAGGCGGCGGTGGATGCCTGCGCGGCGCGCTTCGGCCGCATCGACATCCTCATCAACAATGTTGGCGGCTCGGCCGCCGGCGGGCCGGTCGAAATGTCGGAAGACGTCTGGGACGCGCAGGTCGATTTCAACCTGAAGAGCGTCTTCCTCACGCTGAAGCACGTGCTGCCGGTGATGCAGGCGCAGCAGAAAGGCGCGGTCGTCAATCTCGCCTCGACCTCGGGCCTGCGCTACACCGGCGCGGCGCAGGTCGCCTATGCCGCGACCAAGGCCGGCATCATCCAGATGTCGCGCGTCGTCGCCGTGCAATACGCCAAGAAGGGCATCCGCGTGAACACCGTGGTCCCGGGGCAATTGCACACGCCGATGGTGGAAGGCCGCCTCGCCAAGCAGCGCGCCGGCGGCGATGTCGAGGCGCTGCTGAAGCAGCGGCTGGCACGCATCCCGATCGGTTTCATGGGCGACGGCCGCGACACCGCCAACGCGGCGCTGTATCTGGCGTCGGACGAAGCGCGCTTCGTCACCGGCACTGAGATCGTCGTCGACGGCGGCATGACCGTGCGCTGCGACTGACGGCTCAGCGCTCGACGAAGGCCTTCTCGATGACGAAGTGGCCGGGTTCGTTGCTGCTGCCTTCGGCAAAGCCGCGCGCCTGAAACGTGGTGCGAAGGTCGGCGAGCATGCTCGGGCTGCCGCACAGCATCACGCGATCCTGCTCGATGTCGAGCGGCGACTGGTCGATATCGGCAAACAGCCGGCCGCTGTCGATCAGGTCGGTGATACGGCCGCGGTTGCGGAAGGGTTCGCGCGTCGCGGTCGGGTAATAGATCAGTTGGCTCGCTATCAGCTCGCCGAAGTTCTCGTCGGTCCGCAGCAACTCGACCAGCTTCTCGCCGTAAGCGAGCTCGGCGACTTGGCGGCAGCCGTGCACGAGGACGATCGTCTCGTACCGGTCATAGATGTCGGGATCCTTGATGACGCTGGCGAAAGGCGCCAGCCCCGTCCCGGTGGACAGGAGCAGCAGGCGGCGTCCCGGCAACAGGTTGTCGGCGATCAGCGTGCCGGTCGCCTTGCGGCCGACCAGGACGGTGTCGCCCGCGCGGATATTCTGCAGCCGCGACGTGAGCGGCCCGTCCGGTACCTTGATGCTGAAGAACTCGAGCCGTTCCTCGTGGTTGGCGCTCGCCATGCTGTAGGCGCGCAGCAGCGGACGGCCGTCGACCTCCATCCCCATCATCGTGAACTGGCCGGAGACGAAGCGGAACCCGGGGTCCCGGGTCGTCGTGAAGCTGAACAGGGAATCGGTCCAGTGGCGAACCG
Organism: Pseudomonadota bacterium; assembly: GCA_018240595.1. Classification (GTDB taxonomy): domain Bacteria; phylum Pseudomonadota; class Alphaproteobacteria; order Rhizobiales; family Xanthobacteraceae; genus Pseudolabrys. Next base: position 22,001 of record JAFEFL010000032.1, read on the forward strand.
ACAGCACCTGTTCCTTGTTGAAAGCGCTCATTCCAGATCCAGATCGCGAATTCCGAGGCGGGGCAGGCCCTTGAGGGCGGGCGGACCATAGCCGGAAAAATTGCTGCGTTGCAACAATCCGGGCGCATCGGCCCGGCGCGGGTTTGCATGGCTTACCTGCCGGCCGCCTGCCGGCTCCTACTTGTCGAAGGCGGCGTCGATCGGCACCCGGTATCCATTGACCAGGCGGTTGGTCTCGTTGGCCATGCCGACCACCGCCATGAGCTCGCCGAACATCGCCGGCGTCATGCCGGCCTTTTCCGCCGCGGCGCCATGGCTGGCGATGCAATAGCCACAGCCATTGGTGACGCTGACGGCGACATAGAGCATTTCCTTGACCAGCGGATCGAGCGCGCCCGGCGCCATGATCTCCTTGACGCTCTCCCAGGTGCGCTTGAGCGTCTTCGGATCGTTGGCGAGATACTTCCAGAAATTGTTGACGTCCGGAACGTTGCGCGACGATTTGATGTCGTCGAACACCGCGCGCACGTCGGCCGATGCATCGGCATATTCGACCGGCTTCGGTTTGCTCATGATCGCCCTGCTCTCCTTGGTTGATTGACGGCGCCTTCGCGTCAGCCGGTGTTGCGCAGCCCGGCCGCGATGCCGTTGATGGAAATCAGAATGCCGCGCCGCGTCTTGTCGTCGTGCGTGCCTGAGCGCCAGCGCCGGATGAGTTCGACCTGCAGATGGTTCAAGGGCGCGATGTAGGGGAAGCGGTGGCGGATCGAGCGCGCCAGCGTCACGTTGTCCGCCAGCCGCTCCCGCGTTCCCATGAGCTCGTTGAGTACGCCGGTCGTCCGCTGCCATTCGGCTTCGACCGTCGCGAAGATGGCCGCCGCCGTGTCGTGGTCGGTGGCCAGCTCGGCATAGCGCCTGGCCAGCGACAGATCGGTCTTGGCCAATACCATGTCCATGTTGGACAGGAGCGCGCGGAAGAACGGCCACTCTCGGTACATGGTCTGCAGCAGCGCCTTCCTCTCGGCCGGCGCCTCCGCGATGAAGGCTTCGACGCCCGCGCCGAAACCGTACCAGCCCGGCAGGCTGATGCGCGCCTGACCCCATGAAAAGCTCCACGGAATGGCGCGCAAATCCTCGATGGCCCGTGTCGCGCGGCGCGACGCCGGGCGCGAGCCGATGTTCAGGTCGGCGATTTCGGCGATCGGCGTCGTACTGAAGAAGTAGTCGACGAAGCCCTGCGTCTCGTAAACCAGCGCGCGATAGGCCGTCATGCTCGCTTTCGAGATCTGCGAGGCGGCCTCGAAGAAGCGGTCGGATAACCCATTCTCCGCTTCGATCATCGTCGCCTCGAGCGTCGCCGCGACCAGCGCCTCGAGGTTGCGGCGGCCGATTTCCGGATTGGCGTATTTCGACGCGATGACCTCGCCCTGCTCGGTAACCCTGATCTGTCCGTTCACGGTGTGCGGCGGCTGCGCCAGGATCGCCTGATAGCTCGGGCCGCCGCCGCGGCCCACGGTGCCACCGCGGCCGTGGAACAGCCGCAGCCTGATGCCGTCGCGCTCCGCGAACAGGCGCGCGAGCGCCGTCGAGGCGCGGTACAGTTCCCAATTGCTGGTGAAGAAGCCGCCGTCCTTGTTGCTGTCCGAATAGCCGAGCATGATTTCCTGGAAACCGCCCGAATTGCGGATCAGGTCGGCGATGCCCGGCAGCGCGAAGAAGTCGCGCATGATCCGTTCGGCGTTGCGCAAGTCCTCGATCGTCTCGAACAACGGCACGACGATGAGGTCCACCGTAGCGTCGGCATCGCCGAGCGCGCCGTGCATCATCGCGCATTCCTTCTGCAGAATGAGCACTTCGAGCAGGTCGCTGACCGCCTCGGTATGGCTGATGATGTAGTGACGGATCGATTCCCGGCCGAGCGAGGCGCGCACGTCGGCCGCCGTCATGAAGACCTGCAGTTCCGACTGCGTCCGGCCGGAATAGACCATGCCCGGCAGGCGCAAGGGACGCGGGTCGCGCAGCAGCCGCAGCAGCAGCTCCCGCTTCTGGTCTTCGCTGAGCGCCGCGTAGTCCTCTTCGACCCGTGCGGCCGAGAGAAGTTCGGCCACGGTTTCCTGGTGCCGGTCCGAGCTCTGCCGCAAGTCGATCGTCGCGAGATGAAAGCCGAACACCTCGACCGCGCGCTGCAGCGGTGCAAGACGCATCGCCAGCAGGCTTTCGCCGTGATGGGTGCGCAGCGAGCGTTCGATGACGGCAAGCTCGACCTGAAACTCCTTCACGCTGGCATACGGCCGCGCCGCTGCGACAAGCGGCAGCCGCGCCGCCGTCGTGCCGGTCAGGGCCTGCAAGGTCGCCGCGAGCCGGCCATACATGCCGATCAGCACGCGGCGATAGGGCTGGTCCTGGCGATGCGGATCGTTGTCGCCGGACTGTTCGGCCAAAGCCGCGAGGTCCGGTGCGCAATTGACCAGAGCAAGCGACATCGACAGCTCGGCACCGAGCTGCTGAATCTCGTCGAGATAGTAGCGCAGCGCGGTTTCGCATTGCTGGCCGACGGCATGCTTGAGCGTTTCGGCATCGACATTCGGATTGCCGTCGCGGTCGCCGCCGATCCACGAACCCATGCGGAAGAACGGCGCGAGCGGGCCCGCACCCAGCCTCTCCTCGAGCTCAGCGTAAAGCGCCGGAATCTCGCGCAGGAAGGTCGTCTGGTAGTAGCTCAGCGCGTTCTCGATTTCGTCGGCCACCGTCAACCGCGACACGCGCAGCAGCCGCGTCTGCCACATCTGCACGACGCGGGCCGTCAGCGCCGCGTCGTTGCGGGCGCGCTCGCGCTTGCTGCGCAGGCTTTCTCGCTCGGCCAGAAGATCGGCGATGGCGCCTTCGGCATCGAGCAGGCTCTTGCGCCGGACTTCGGTCGGATGGGCGGTGAGCACCGGCGAGATCAGGCTGCGGTCGATGACCTCGACAATGCCGTGCGGCTGGAAGCCGGCTTCGACGAGGCGGCGGCACGTCGTCGCCAAGCTGCCCGGCTGGCCGTCGCGCTCATCCTGCTGCTCATGAACCTCGCGCCGGCGCACATAATGGCGGTCCTCGGCGATGTTGGCGAGGTGCGAAAAATAGCTGAAAGCCCGGCCGACGACGACGGCTTCTTCCGTGCTCAGCCGGCGCAGAATGGCGTCGAGCTCACGGCCGGCCTCGACATCGGCGTCCCGCTCGAACGCGACGCTGAGGCGGCGGATGTTCTCGATCCTTGCGAACACCGCCTCGCCTTCCTGGTCCCTGATGGTGTTGCCCAGGATCTGACCGAGAAGGCGGATGTCTTCGAGAAGCGGTGCTTCCTTGATGGTCTCGAGTTTCACGGAAGGTCGATCCAGTGCACGAGGTGATTTCGGCCGCAAACTACCCCGCCTTGGCGGCCGTGTCTCGTGTCCTGACGATGGCCGCGGTCAGGCCGCGCGTTTCGCCAAGCGCTCGCGCGTGGTCTGGCCGACGAGATGCGCCCCGGCCGCGATTGTCGCGCCGGCCCGGCGCAAGGCATCGACCTTGGCCGCGACATCGCCGCCGGAATCCTGCGACAGGGCGCCGGCATGTCCCATGCGCCGCTGCGCCGGCGCATGTTCGCCGACTATGAGCGCGATCACCGGCTTCTTGAGGCCCTTCGTCGCAAGGAATTCCGCCGCCGCGAGTTCCTCCTTGCCGCCGATCTCACCAATCAGCACGACCGCTTCGGTTTGCGGATCGGCGAAGAACAGATCGAGACAATCGACGAAGCCCATGCCATGCACCGGATCGCCGCCGACGCCGACGGTCGCCGACTGGCCGAGCCCCGCGGAGGTGAGCTGGCTCACCACTTCGCTGGTCAGCGAAGCTGAGCGCGACACGACGCCGATGCTGCCGGGTCGCGAGCGGTCCGTCGCCATGACACCGATCTGACAGGCGCCGGGCACCAGCAGGCCTTGCGAGTTCGGACCAATCAGCCGCGTGCGCGAACCAACCAGCGCCTCGCGCACCCGAATCATGTCGAGCACCGGCACGCGCTCGGTCACCACCACGACCAGCGGCATCTCGGCTTCGATCGCCTCGATCATGGCGGCGGCCGCCTGTGGCGGCGGCACGAAGATCGCGCTGGCGTCGGCGCCGGTCGCCGTGCGCGCTTCCTTCACGGTGTTGAAAACCGGCACGTCGATATGGGAGCGGCCGCCTTTTCCGGGGGTGACGCCGGCGACGACATTGGTGCCGTACTGGATCATTCGGTTGGTGTGGTAGGTGCCGGCCCAGCCGGTCATGCCCTGGCACAGAACTCTGGTATCGGCGTTCGCGAGAATGGCCATCATGCCCTCCCTTGCGCGATGGAAACGGCGCGCGTCACCGCCTGCCACATGTCCGCGCATTCGATTTTCGCGAACTCGAAATTGGCGAGACGGTGACGCGCCAGTTCCTCGTTGTTACCGGTGAGGCGGATGACGGCCGGGACGCGGCGGCCGTGCTTGCGGAAGGCGATGCCGAGCGCCTCGGCAACCGTGTCGCAAGGCTGCATGCCGCCACCGAACACATTGACCAGCAGGACTTTCACGCGCGGGTTGTCGAGCAGCAGCGCGATGCCGTGGGCGACATCCATGCTTTTGGCGGTGGTGCGGATGTCCATGAAATTGGCCGGCTTGCCGCCCGCCGTCCGGATCATGTCCAATGTCGCGAGGCCAAGACCGGCGCCGTTGACCACCGCGCCGATGTCGCCGTCCATCTGGATGAAATTGATCTGGCTCTGCTGCGCCTTCAGCTCGGTGAGATCACCTTCCGGCTCGCCCGCCATCGCGGCGAATTCGGGATGGCGAAAGCCGGCATTGTCGTCTAGCTCGACCTTGGCATCGACCGCGACGAAATCGCCGGCCGGCGTCAGCACGAGCGGATTGACCTCGATGAGGCTGGCATCGAGTTCGACGAAGGCGCGATGCAGCCGCTCCACGGTGGCGCGGAACGCGCCGGCCGCGACTTCCGGCACGCCGATCCTGCGCCCGAGCACGTCGATGTCGGCAGCACGGCCGTCGAGGCGCGTACCGACTTGCAAGTCTGAAAGCGTTTCGCTCCCGCGCGCGATGCGCTGTTCGATGCCGCTGCCGCCCGAACCGGCGACGAGTTCGATGGCGGCGCGCGCGGGATCGACGCCGATGGCGATGTAGAATTCGCGCGCAACCTGTACACCGCGTTCGACCAGGACCTGCGCCGCGGCCTGTCCGGCGGGACCGGTTTGCGGCGTGACCAGCGGCGAGGCGAGCATTTGCCGCGCGGCTTCCGCGGCCGCCAGCGCCGACGACACAGCGCGGACGCCGCCGGCCGCGGCGCGGTCGCCGGCGAGGATCTGCGCTTTCACGTAGATGTTGCCGGGCCGCAGCGCGCTGGCAGCGGCGGCGGCTTCATCCGCGCTTGCGGCCAGACGTCCCTCCGGAACCGCGATCGCATAGCGCGACAGCAAATCCTTGCCCTGGAATTCGCGTAGCTGCATGGCGCATTCTCCCGGTCGTTGTCTTGTCGCTCCCGTTCAGCCTCCGGCCGCCGCTATCCTATTCGTCATGCCGCGACGACATTGGTCGGCCGGCCGGCCTGGAAGTTCTCGATGTGGCCGATCAGCTGATCCCACAGCACCTGCATGGCGCCCTGCCCGGCCCAGCTCACATGAGGTGTCACGATGACGTTCGGCCGGCCGAGGATTGCATTGAAGCAATGATCCGCCGGCGGCGGCTCCGCCGTCACGACATCGAAGCCGAGGCCCGAGATCAGGCCCTCCTCGAGCGCCTCGACGGCATCCTTCTCGACCACCAGGCCGCCGCGCGCCGTGTTGATGAGCAGCGGCTTCTTCTTCATCTTGCGGAACTCGGGCCTGGCGATCATGCCGCGCGTCGCCGCCGACAGCGGGCAATGCAGCGTTATGATGTCGCTCGTCTCCAACACTTCGTCGAACGGCGTATAGAGCGGCCCGAGGCCCTGCACGCCCTTGTGCGCGGCGAACAAGGTCTTCATGCCGAAGGCCTGGCCGAGGCGCGCGACCGACTGGCCGATGGCGCCCTCGCCCATGATGCCGAGCGTGGCGCCGGATAGTTCGCCGATCGGATGATTGAAGAAGCAGAACTGGCCCGAATTGCGCCATTCGCCGTCGATGACATCCTGGCGATAGCCGATCAGGCTGCGCCGCAGCGCGAGGATCAGCGCAAAGGTGTGCTCCGGCACGGTGTTGACCGCATAGCCGCGAACATTCGAGACGATCACGCCGCGCTGACGGCAGACGTCGTGATCGATGACATCATAGCCGGTGGCGGCGATGCCGATCATCTTCAGGCCGGGCAACCGATCGAGATCGATGGCGCGAATCGGCACCTTGTTGGTGATGGCGATGGTCGCGCCGGCAAGCCGTTCGGCAACCTCACCCGGCCGCGTCGCCGGATATTCGGTCCAGTCGTGGGCAAAGCCGGGCCGCCGCAGGTCGACCGACGGGCCGATCGTATTGCGGTCGAGAAAGACGATGCGCGGTTTCATGACGCTCACACATGAATCCTTTCTCGATGTTCGGCCTGCGCCGCATCCGACGGAACGGCGGCGACAGCCGGAAACACCGGATAGAGATGCAGGGAGCGGCCGAGCTCCTGCGTCAGGGTCAGCACCGTGTCGATATACGGCGTCTCTATGCCGACAATGTGGCCCATCTCCTGCACCGAGGTGAGGAGCGCATCGAGCTCGAGCGGCCGTCCGGCCTCGAGATCCTGCAGCATCGAAGTCCGGTGCGCGCCGACGCGGGCGGCGCCGCGGATGCGCTTGTCGATATCGACGCGGAACGAGGCGCCGAAGGCGGTCGCGATTTCCTGCGCCTCGGTCATCATATGCACGCAGACTGCGCGCAGGTCGGGCCGCGTGGCGACGACATCGAGGGTCGCTCGCGTCAGCGCGCTGATCGGGTTGAAGCAAAGATTGCCCCACAGCTTCAGCCACAGCTCATTGCGGATGTCCGGCAGGACCGGCGCTTCGAAGCCGCCGGCTTCCAGCACCGCCGCCAGCGCGCGGCAACGCTCGGAGATCGAGCCATCCGGCTCGCCCAGCGAGAAGCGATTGCCGTATTTGTGCTTCACGATGCCCGGGCCGGCCAGTTCCGTGGCCGGATAGACCACGCAGCCGATCGCCCGTTCAGGGCCGATGGCATTCCATTGCCGGCCCGCCGGATCGACGCTGCGCAGCCGGACATTGTCGAAGCGGCGGCCGAGACCGTAGCTGTACCACCACGGAATGCCGTTCTGCCCGGTGACCACGGCGGTGCCCTCGCCGAGCAGTGGCGCCATCTGCTCGGCGGTTTCCCACGCCTGATGCGCCTTGAGGCACACAATGACAAAGTCCTGCCGGCCGAGTTCGGAGGGAGTGTCCGTAGCGGCCGGCCGGCAGGTTCGCTCCTCACCGTCGATGAGGAGCTTCAGTCCCTGGTCCTTGATGGCGGCAAGCTGCTTGCCGCGCGCGACGACCGACAGTTCGACGGCATCGACCCGGCTCAGGCCGGCCGCCAGGTAACCGCCGATCGCTCCCGCGCCGTAAATGCAAATCTTCACGCGCGCCTCCGCTTCGCTCAGGCCACCTTGGCGAGTTCAATCTTCGGCGCCGTGGCGCGGAAGTGCTCCTGCGCCGCGGCGACCCCGGAGCCGGCTTCGACCGGAATGCCGACATCGCGCATCGCCATTTCGCTGCCGGCCAGCGCCTGCAGGATCATGATCTCGTTGATGTTGCCGATGTGGCCGATGCGGAAGACGCGGCCCGCGACTTTCGACAGACCGGTGCCGAGCGACATGCGGTAGCGGTGATAAGCGACCTTGATCACCTCGGCCGCATTGAAGCCCTTCGGCACGCAAATCGCCGACACCGTGTCGGAATGCCACTTCGGCTCCTTGGCGCACAGGCTCAGACCCCAGGCGTCGACCGCCAGACGCACGCCTTCGGCGAGGCGGTTATGCCGGGCGAACACGTTGTCGAGGCCTTCGCCGAGCAGCGTATCGACGGAGGCGCGCAGGCCGCGCATCAGCGTCGTCGCCGGCGTGTAAGGGAAATAACCATCCTTGTTGGCCTTGCTCATCTCGGCAAAGTCGTAGAAGCAGCGCGGGCATTTCGCCGTCTTCGACGCTTCGAGCGCCTTCTGACTCACCGCGACGATGGCGAGACCGGTCGGCAGCATGAAGCCCTTCTGCGAACCGGACACGGCAAGATCGACGCCCCATTCGTCCATGCGGAAATCAATGCTGGCGATCGAACTGACGCCATCGACCATCAGCAGCGCCGGATGGCCGGCGGCATCGAGCGCCTTGCGCACGCCGGCAATATCGCTCGTGACCCCGGTCGCGGTTTCGTTGTGGCAGCACAGCACCGCCTTGATCTTGTGATCCTTGTCGGCCTTCAGCCGCTCGGCATAGATATCGAGCGGCACGCCCTCGCCCCATTCGACGTCGACCTTGTCGACGATGAGGCCGTGGCGCTGACACAGATCGGCCCACAGATGCGAGAACTGGCCGAACACGGCGACGAGCACGCGATCGCCGGGCGACAACGTGTTGGTGATCGAGGCTTCCCAGCCGCCGGTGCCGGAGCCCGGAAACAGGAACACCTGTCCGGTTTCGGTCTTGAACACCTTCTTCAGGTCCTGGAACAGCGGCAAAGTGAAAGCCGGAAAATCGGGCGAACGCTGATCCTCGAGCGGAATGTCCATGGCCTGACGAACGCCAAACGGCATGTTGGTCGGTCCTGGAATGAAGAGCCCGTGAAAACCTGACATTGCACTCCCCTTTTCGGCTTTGTTGTTCAATTCGACGTTGTTCTGGTTGACGGCTTTCAGTTCGGATAAATCGGAAACCGTTCGCACAGCGCGATCGCCTTGGCCTTGACCGCGGCTTCGACCGGCGCGTTGGCGGCTTCGCCATTGGCCGCGAGGCCGTCGAGCACTTCGGTGATCAGACGGCCGACTTCGCGGAATTCGGCGATGCCGAAGCCGCGCGTCGTGCCGGCCGGCGTGCCGAGGCGCACGCCCGAGGTTACCGTCGGTTTTTCTGGATCGAACGGAACGCCGTTCTTGTTGCAGGTGATGTGCGCGCGGCCGAGGCTCTTCTCTGCGAAATTGCCCGTGAGCTTCTTCGGCCGCAGGTCGAGCAGCACGAGATGCGTGTCGGTGCCGCCGGTGACGAGATCGTAGCCGGCGCTGCGCAGCACCTCGCCCATCGCCTTGCAGTTATCGACGACCGACTGGGCATAGCTCCTGAATTCGGGACGCAGGGCCTCGCCGAAGGCCGCGGCCTTGGCCGCGACGATGTGCATCAGCGGCCCGCCCTGCAGCCCGGGAAACACCGCCGAATTGATCTTCTTGGCAATGTCCTCGTCGTCGGTCAGCACCATGCCGCCGCGCGGACCGCGCAAGGTCTTGTGCGTCGTCGTGGTGACGACATGCGCGTGCGGGAACGGCGATGGATGCACGCCGCCGGCCACGAGGCCCGCGAAATGCGCCATATCGACCATGAGGAACGCGCCGACCGCATCGGCGATGGCGCGGAACGCGGCAAAGTCGAAAACGCGCGGATAGGCCGAGCCGCCGGCGATGATGATGCGCGGCTTGTGCTCGCTCGCGAGCCGCCGAACCTCGTCCATGTCGATGCGGTGATCGTCGAGACGCACGCCATAGGACACAGCGTTGAACCACTTGCCGGATAGGTTCGGCGCGGCGCCGTGCGTCAGGTGACCGCCTGAGGCGAGCGACAGGCCGAGAATGGTATCGCCCGGCTTCGCCAGCGCCAGCAGCACCGCCTGATTGGCCTGGCTGCCGGAGCTCGGCTGCACATTGGCGAAACTACAGCCGAAGAGGCGTTTGGCGCGCTCGATCGCCAGGGTCTCGACTTCATCGACGAACTGGCAGCCGCCGTAATAGCGCTTGTTGGGATAGCCCTCGGCATATTTGTTGGTCAGCGCAGAGCCGGCCGCCTGCAGCACCGCGCGACTAACGATGTTTTCCGACGCAATGAGCTCGATTTCGAAACGTTGACGATCAACCTCGCGCCCGATCATGGCGGCGAGTGCCGGATCCGTCGCCGCCAAACCGCTCGAGAAAAAATCGACGCTGGCGCCGATCTCCCGTTCGCTCCCTGTCAGTTGCTGCATGGCACTTCCACTGTTCGCCGTGGTTCGAGACTGGAATACTGTATGCCACCAAATGTGTTTTGCAATGGAAATTATTTCCATTTCTACAATGGCTACGCCAGAAGATACAAAGACACAGCTATTTCAATGGCTTGTCGCGTTATCCAAAGGGCTGGACAATGCCGGCTTTCGCATTGATGTATGGTACGGGCGCTGTGCCCAATGCGAGGTTCGACATGGTTGGACGACCGAGATCTGCACGTCCGCACGCCGCGGAAAGCGCCGGCGCCGGCCATCTCGCGGGCTCAGTGCAGGCGCTCGAGCGCGGGCTCAACTTGCTCGCCATCATCGCCGAGGCCGACGGCCTGTCGCTCACCAGCATCGCGCAGCGCGCCGGCATCGCGCCGTCGACCGCGCATCGCATCATCAATACCCTGAAGGCCAATGGCTTCGTCCAGGACGACGGCCATGACGGCTATCTGGTCGGCACGCAGGCCTTCCGCATCGGCAGCGCTTTCCTGCGCAACCGCAAGATTGTCGATGTCGGCCGCTCCACCATGCGCCAGCTCATGGAAGCGAGCGGCGAGACGGTCAACATGGGCATCGTCACCGACTGCTTTGTCGTCTTCGTCTCGCAGATCGAATGTCACCAGTCGATTCGTGCCTTTCACCGGCCCGGCGCGCGCGGCCCGATGCACGCGTCGAGTCTGGGCAAGGCGATGCTGGCCTCGCTCGCAGACGAAGCGGTCTCGCACATTCTGCACAAGGTCGGCATGGCGCGTTTCACCGAACGCACCATCGTCGATCCCGATCTGTTGTTCGCCGACCTCGCCGCGGTGCGCAGCCGCGGCTGGGCGATCGACGACCAGGAGCAGGCCGACGGCCTGCGCTGCGTCGGCGCCGCGGTGTACAACGAATACGGCGAAGCGGCCGGTGCGATCTCGATCTCCGGCCCAACCGTGCGTGTCACGCTCGAGCGGCTCGGCGAACTCGGCCCCATGGTCAAGCGTGCCGCGATCGAGGTGACCGAGCGCATCGGCGGCATCATGCCGAAGGCGGCGAAGACTTCTCAGGCGACAGCGGCGGCGCCCTGAATCGATGCCGGCTTGCGCGCGGGCACGGCCCAGCGCGGCGGTGCAAGTCCCGCATGGCGGCATGCGGAAGTGACCGTATTTGCCAGCAAACACGCGATCGTCATGGGACCGACGCCACCCGGCACCGGCGTCACCGCGCCGGCAACGGCGGCGACTTCCGCGAAGGCGACATCGCCCGTGAGCACATTGGCGCCATCGGCGCGCGTCACGCGGTTGATCCCGACATCGATGACCGTTGCGCCCGGCTTGATCCAGGAGCCTCTGACGAAATCCGGCCGGCCGACCGCGGCGACGACGATGTCTGCCTGCCGGCAACGCCCCTCGAGATCGGCCGTCTTCGAATGAGCAATCGTCACGGTGCAGCTTTCGCGCACCAGAAGCTGCGCCATCGGCCGGCCGACGATGGTCGAACGTCCGATGATCAGCGCATTCATGCCCGTGAGATCGTCGAAGCGGTCGCGCAGCAACAGCAAGCAGCCGAGCGGCGTGCACGGCACGAAAGCACGCTCGACATCGCCGATACCGAGCAGACCGACATTCACCGGATGAAAGCCGTCGACGTCCTTGGCCGGATCGATTGCTTCGAGAACGGTCGTCGTCGCGATGTGATCCGGCAGCGGCAGTTGAACCAGGATGCCATGCACCGCCGGATCGGCATTGAGTTTGCGGATCAGCGCCAGCAGATCGCTTTCGGCCGTGGATGCCGGCAGGCGATGATCGACAGCGGCGATGCCGATGGCTTTCGCCTTGCGCGCCTTGCTGCTGACATAGACCTGGCTGCTCGGATTTTCGCCGACCAGCACAACGGCGAGCGTGGGCTTGAGGCGCACGGCGGCGGCAAGCTGCTCGACTTGGCCGTGAATGCGCGCGGTCAATTCGGCGGCGACGGCGATGCCGTCGATAATCTCGGCGGTCATCGGCACGCTCCTTTCGCGGCGGATTGGGCGGGCAAAGAGCCGCTGCGCACGGGCCCTGCGACACCGATAATCGGGGCCGCAAACGCGGCTCGCGGCATCCCCTGACAAGTCCGACTCTGCACCCTCGCGGAACCCCGTGCCGGGCCACCGACCGGGCCTGCTGCTCCCAAGCTATTGAAAAACATCATCTTCAAGTTTCCCCCGCGCGGCGTCACACGATTTTGGAAATTATTTTCATTCTCCCTTGCCGGATTTGTCAATGGTGGAATACTGTATGCCACAAGGGCGAGGCCGATCCTGAAGGAGAGCCTCAAAGAACAAACAGAACCAAACCAGAGGGTGGAACGATGAGTGTGCTGTCTCAATCCGCGATCCCGCAGGCCAAGGCGGGCGCGACGACCCGATGGGGTCAACTCGTATTCGGCATCATCTGCATGGTGATGATCGCCAACCTGCAATACGGCTGGACCCTGTTCGTCAATCCGATCGACCAGAAGTATCATTGGGGCCGCGCCGCCATTCAGATCGCCTTCACGATCTTCGTCGTGACCGAGACCTGGCTGGTGCCGATCGAAGGCTATCTGATCGACAAGTTCGGCCCGAAGGTCATGGTGTGCGGCTCGGGCTTCCTCGTCGCCATCGCGTGGGTGATGAATTCGGTCGCGAGCTCGCTGTTCGTCCTCTATGTCGCGGCGGCGATCGGCGGCATCGGCGCCGGCGTCATCTACGGCGCGGCCGTCGGCAACGCGCTCAAGTGGTTTCCCGATCGCCGCGGCCTCGCCGCCGGTCTGACGGCCGCGGGCTTCGGCGCCGGATCGGCGCTCACCGTCATCCCGATTGCCAACATGATCGCGAACTCCGGTTATGAATCCGCCTTCTTGTGGTTCGGACTCGGTCAGGGCCTCGTTGTCGCCGTCGTCGCGCTGCTGCTGCGCGCACCGCAGCCGAACGAGGTCGCCGCACCGGCCGCGCCCACGGTGGCGCAGAGCCAGCGCGATTACGTGCCGAAGGAAGTGATGAAGGCGCCGGTGTTCTGGGTCATGTACCTGATGTTCGTCATGGTCGGCGCCGGCGGCCTGATGGCGACGGCGCAACTCGGTCCCATCGCCAAGGACTTCAATGTCGGCAACGTTCCGGTGTCGATCCTCGGCCTGACGCTGCCGGCGCTGACCTTCGCGCTGTCGATCGACCGCGTGCTCAACGGCGTCTGCCGGCCGTTCTTCGGCTGGGTTTCGGACAATATCGGCCGCGAGAACACGATGTTCATCGCCTTCCTGCTGGAAGGCATCGGCATTTACGCCCTGTTCTATCTGGCCTCAAACCCGATCCACTTCGTCATTCTGTCGGGTCTGGTGTTCTTCGCCTGGGGCGAGATCTATTCGCTGTTCCCTGCGATGTCGACGGACCTGTTCGGCCGCAAATTCGCGACGACCAACTACGGCCTGCTCTACACCGCGAAGGGCACGGCGGCGCTGATGGTGCCGTTCGCCAATGTGCTGACCACCGCGACTGGAAGCTGGCATGCCGTGTTCGTCGTCGCCGCCGTGCTCAACGTGATCGCCGCGGTCATGGCGATCGCGGTTCTCCGGCCGATGCGCAAGCGCTTCATGGCCGCGGGCTGACCGAGCCCTTGACTGAAAACACGGGCCGGCGCGTCCATGGCGCGCCGGCTTTTTGCCGTCCCTCGAAACGTGCGCGTCAGCGGCGCGATCCGCCGTTCGGTGCAGCCGGTGTCTGCGCCAGCTTTTCGAACTTCACGAGCGCATGCTCGGCCTCGCCGACCTCGATATCGGACAACAGTTCGTCGACCCAGCTTTCGTGCATCCGGGCGACGCCGTTGAACTCGCCGCGCCCTTCCGGCGTCAGCTTAACGATGAAGCGCCGCCGGTCCCCGGCGAAGTTCTCGCGGGCCACATATCCCTTCGCCATCAGGCGGTCGATAATGCCGGTGACATTGCCATTCGACACCATCAGCGCTTCCGACAGGGACGTCATCATCATGCCGTCAGGGTTGCGGTCCAGCGCCGCCATCACGTCGAATTGCGGCAAGGTCATATCGAAGCGGTCGCGCAGCCGCTTGCGCAGCTCGGCTTCGATGACCTGCCGCGCCAGAAGCAGGCGAATCCACAGGCGCAGCCGTTGCTTGCGCACCGGGCGTCCCGCGCCCGCGCTTTTCGCCTCGCCAGCCACTGCATATCTCTCCGGACAGGAACCGTGTTGACCTATAGCATACGAAATGTTTTATGATTGAAACAATTCCACTGTCCCGAGGATCGTGGAAAAGCTCCGCAAGGCCGGACGCCGCGCGCCGATAGGCCGCCGGATTCGCCTGCCGGGCCTGGAATGAGACAATGGCCGAACGATCGTTTGCCAGAGAAGTTCGGGACCTCGAACTCGGCGAAGGCCAGGAGTTCCGGGGCGAAGGCATCCTCGCCCTCACCAAAGCCCTGCTGCAATCCGGTGTCGCCTATGTCGGCGGCTATCAGGGCTCGCCGATCTCGCATCTGATGGACGTGCTGTCCGACGCGCAGGAGTTGCTCGGCAAGCTGGGCGTCCAGTTTTCCGCCTCCGCGTCGGAGGCCGCCGCAGCAGCGTCGCTGTCGGCGTCGATGATGTACCCGATCCGCGGCGCGGTGACCTTCAAGTCCACGGTCGGCACCAATGTCGCCTCGGACGCACTCGCCAACCTCGCCTCCTCCGGCGTCGTCGGTGGCGCGCTGATCATCCTCGGCGAGGATTACGGCGAAGGCTCCTCGATCATGCAGGAGCGCTCGCACGCCTTCGCCATGAAATCGCAGATGTGGCTGCTCGATCCGCGGCCCGACCTGCCCTCGATCGTCAAGGCGGTGGAAGACGGCTTCGAGCTGTCGGAAGCCTCCAACACGCCGGTGATGCTAGAGGTGCGTGTGCGCTCCTGCCATGTCCACGGCTCCTTCATCGCCAAGGACAACAAGCGCCCGGCCTACACGCTGCGTGAGGCGCTGGAAAATCCGGTCCGCGACGTCAACCGCATCGTGCTGCCGCCCGCCTCCTACATTCAGGAGAAGGAGAAGATCGAGAAGCGCTGGCCGGCCGCGGTCGAGTTCATCAAGAGCCGCAAGCTCAACGAATTCTTCGACGGCGACCTGGCCGATGTCGGCATCGCCGTGCAGGGCGGCATGTATAACGGCGTCATCCGAGCGCTGCAGCGGCTCGGCCTCGCCGACGTCTGGGGCAAGACGCGTGTCCCACTTTATGTGATGAACGTCGCTTATCCGCTGATTGACGACGAACTCACGCAGTTCTGCGTCGGCAAGCGCGGCGTGCTGATCGTCGAGGAAGGCCAGCCCGAATATATCGAGCAGGCGGTCAACACCATCCTGCGCCGCCGCGACATCCCCACCCGCATCTTCGGCAAGGACGTGCTGCCGATGGCCGGCGAATACACCGCCGATGTGATGCTGAAGGGCGTGCGCGATTTCCTTTCCGCCGCGCTGCCGTCGGCGCTGTCGGACGCGAGCCGCGCACCGAATGTGCCGGCCATCGCCGACGACCCGCGCGTCAAGGCACTGACCGGCGTGGTGCCGCCGCGCCCGCCCGGTTTCTGCGTCGGCTGCCCCGAGCGCCCGATTTTCGCCGCGATGAAACTGGTCGAGAAGGAGCTCGGCCAGCACCACATCGCCGCCGATATCGGCTGTCATTTGTTCTCGATCCTGCCGCCGTTCAATATCGGCGCCTCGACCATGGGCTACGGCCTCGGCCCGGCCTCGGCGGCGGCGTTCAACGTGCCGACGGACAAGAAGTCGATTTCATTCATCGGCGATGGCGGCTTCTGGCACAATGGCCTGACCACCAGCATCGGCAATGCCGTCTACAACAAGCACGACGGCGTCATCGTCGTGGTCGACAATTATTACGCCTCGGCGACCGGCGGCCAGGACATCCTGTCGTCGCGCGCCGACAACGCGACGCGCTCGACCAAGCACCCGATCACCAAGGCGGTCGAAGGCATCGGCGCCACCTGGGTGCGCCAGGTGGACCGCACCTACGACGTCGGCAAGATGCGCGACACGCTGAAAGAAGCGTTGAGCGACAAGGAGCCGGGGCCGAAAGTCATCGTCGCTTCCTCCGAATGCATGCTCAACAAGCAGCGCCGCGAGAAGCCGCTGTTCGCCAAGGCGGTCAAAGGCGGCCAGCGCATGGTGCGCGAGCGCTACGGCGTCGACGAGGACGTCTGCACCGGCGATCACGCCTGCATCCGCCTGTCCGGCTGCCCGTCGCTGACGATCAAACACAGCGACGATCCGCTAAAGGACGATCCGGTCGCCGCCGTGGACAATGGCTGCGTCGGCTGCGGCAACTGCGGCGAGGTCGCCGAAGCCGCGGTGCTGTGCCCGTCGTTCTACCGCGCCGAGATCATTCACAATCCGACCTCGTTCGACCGCTTCATGGCGCGTATCCGCGGCGCGGTGATCGGCTTCCTGCAGCGCCGTCGCGCGCGTCATGCGCTCGCGGTTTCCTGACCGGCGGCCCGCATGAACGTCGCCAGCCAGACAGCGCTCGATACAGCCAAGCCGCTCGCCATCGCCGTGCTGGCGATGGGCGGCCAGGGCGGCGGCGTGCTGGTCGACTGGATCGTCGCGATGTGCGAGCGGCAAGGCTGGGCCGCGCAATCGACCTCGGTACCCGGCGTTGCGCAACGAACCGGCGCCACGATCTATTACATCGAAGCTCTGCCGTTGCCGCCGAACGCGCCGCCCGGGCTCAAGCCGGTGCTGTCGCTGATGGCGGTGCCGGGCGAAGTCGATATCGTCATCGGCGCCGAATTCATGGAAGCCGGCCGCGCTATTCAACGCGGTCTGGTGACGCCGGACCGCACCACGCTGATCGCCTCGTCGCACCGCGCCTATGCCGTGGTCGAGAAGCAGACGCCGGGCGACGGCATCGGCGATGCCGCCATCATGCTCAAGGCCGCGGAAGCCACCGCCAAGAAGCTGGTCGCCTTCGACATGGCGGCCATCGGCGACAAGACCGGCAGCGCCATTTCGGCGGTGCTGTTCGGCGCGCTGGCCGGCGCCGACGCCCTACCCTTCCCGCGCGAAGCCTACGAGGCGACCATCCGCGCCGCCGGCATCGGCGTCGAGCCGAGCCTGCGCGGTTTCGCCGCCGCCTATGAACGCGCCAAGGCTGGAACGCCGCTCGAGATCACCCCGCCACCGAAGAAGATCGTCGCGCCGCGAACGCCGCAAGGCGACTATGCGGCCTTGGTCGCGCAGGCGCAGGCCGAATTTCCGGACGAGACGCAAATGATGCTCGCCGCCGGTCTGCAGCGCGTCGTCGATTTTCAGGATAACGCCTATGGCCGCGAGTATCTCGATCTCGTCAAAGGCATTCTCGCCATCGACCGCGCCGACCGCGGCTACGCCCTGACACAGGCCGCGGCCAAATACATCGCCGTCGCCATGGCCTATGACGACGTCTATCGCGTCGCCGATCTGAAGACGCGCGCCAGCCGCTTCGAGCGCGTGCGCAAGGAGGTCGGCGTCGCGCCGGATCAGCTCATCTACACCACCGAGTTCATGCATCCGCGCATGGACGAAGTCGCCGGCTCGCTGCCGAAGGCGCTTGGCCGTTTCATCGAATCACGCCCGCGCCTGTTCAAGGCGCTCGACAAGTTCGTCAATCGCGGCCGCCGCGTGCGCACCGGCACCATTCGCTGGTTCCTGATGCTGTATATCCTCGGTGGCCTCAAGCGCTTCCGGCGCGGAACTTTGCGCCACGCCAACGAGGTCGCGCATCGCGATGCCTGGCTCGTGCGCGTCAAGCAGGCCGCGGCGAAGGATTACGACCTCGCCGTCGAGCTGCTCAACAACCGCCGTCTGGTCAAAGGCTATTCCGACACCCATGCGCGCGGGCTGTCGAAGTTCGACCGCGTCATGGCCGCCGCCAACAAGCTCGAAGGCCGCAGCGATGCCGCCGAATGGGTGCGACGCCTGCGCGATGCCGCGCTCAAGGACGAAGACGGCGTCGCGCTCGACGGCGCGCTCAAGACGGTCGACAGCTTTCTGCACTAGCCGTCAAATCACGATCGAACCGACGCTGGAGCCGCCGCAGACGAACAAGGTCTGCCCGGTGACGAAGCTGTTGGCGGGATCGGCGAAGAACAACACGGCGCGGGCGACGTCGTCGCTGCGGCCGAGGCGCTTGACCGGAATCGCCGCCGCCAAAGTCTGCTCGCGCGGATCGCCGGCCGGAATGACGCCGCGAAACATGTCGGTGTCGCCGATCGGGCCCGGCGCCACGGCATTGACGGTGATGCCGGATGGCGCGAGCTCCAGCGCCCAGCTCCGCACCAGGCCGACGACGCCGGCCTTGGTCGAGCCGTAGGCCGTGCGGTTGGCAAGGCCCAGCGCGCCGCGCGTCGACATCAGCACGATGCGGCCGAAGCCGCGCTCCTTCATGCCCGGCAGCACCGCCTGGGTGATGGTCAGCGCCGCGCCGATATGAAGCTGCGTCAGCGCCTGCAGATCCTCGATCTTGGTCTGTTCGATGCTCGCCGGCCGGATGGTGCCGGCGTTGTGGACGAGATGCGTCACGGCGAAGCGCCTGGCGATGTCGGAGGCGGCCTGCGCCACCGCCTTGTTGTCGAGAAGGTCGACCTCGACGCCGTGCAGCTTCGCAGCGGCATCTTTCGGCTTCTGCCGGTCGAACACCACGACCTCGTAGCCGGCGCCGAGCAGTTGCCGGACGATCTCCGCGCCGATGCCGGACGCGCCGCCGGTGACGATAGCGGTGTGCCCGCTCATGCCGCCTCCACCAGCGCCAGCACGCGCAGCGGGCTGCCCGAGCCCTGCTTGATCTTCAGCGGCGCCGAGAAGATGACCGCGCCTTTCGGCGGCAACTGGTCGAGATTGGTCAGGCACTGCAGGCCGAAGCGGCCCTTGCCGTGCATGTAGAAGTGCGCCGGGAACGGCGGGTTGAAGTGATGACCTTGCCCGTGATCGGTGCCGATCGTTTCGGTGCCGAAGCCGTGGACATCGCGCTCTTCCACCAGCCACTTCACGGCTTCCGGCACCGGGCCCGGCGTATGCGCGCCGTCGTCGCGCATGCCGGCATATTCCGAGTAAGGCTTCTTCGACCAGTCGGTGCGCAGCAGCACCCATTCGCCGGCGCCGATGCGGCCGTGTTCCTTCTCCCAGGCTTCGAGGAACGGCACGGTCAATTCGAAGTCGGCATTGGCCGCGCTCTCGGCCGAGCAATCCACCACATTGGCCGGCGCGATGAATTTGCGCGGATCGATGGTGTCGACCGCATTGTTCGGCAGGTCCTTGCCGGAGATCCAGTGGATCGGCGCATCGAAATGCGTGCCGGCATGTTCGGAGACGGTAAAGTTGTTCCAATACCAGGCCGGGCCGCGCTCGTCGTAGCGCGAGATCTCCTCAAGGCGGAACGGCGCCGCCTGGCCGAATTCCGGCGGCAGCACGATCGTGGGGAATTCCTGCGTCAGGGTCTGCGTGAGATCGACCACCTTGATCGAGCCCGACGCGACGCGCCGCGCAAAGCCGAGAAGATCGGAAGCCGGATTGGAAACCATGCTGTCGTCCTATCCTGCGAGTTCGCGTTCGAGCGCCTTCGGGTTGGCGGCGAGCCGCGCCCGGATGTCCTCGGCGATATCACCAACGAACACATCCTCGAGCCCGTGTTGCAAGGCCTGCACCACGGCTTTGGCCAGCGCTGCCGGCGTCACCTTCGGCGGCGGCACGGTCTGGAACCATTCGGTGTCGAGCGGGCCGAAGAACACATTCATCACCCGCACGCCGCCGGAGCGCAATTCGGCACGGAGGCATTGCGCCGCCGACAGCGAGGCCGCCTCGGCCGCCGAATAGGCGCCGTATTGCGGCCAGTTCATCAATGCGTGCACCGACAGCAGATTGACGAAAGCGGTCGCCGAATTGACGCCGTCGGCGCCGCGGCCGCGCATCGCGGGGCCGAAGGCCTGCGCCAGACGCATCAGGCCGAAGTAACGGACGTCCATCTCCTCGCGCGCCACCGTCACGCCATGGCGCTGCATGATGCCGCCGGCGCGGATGTGTTCGGCGGTGTTGATGACGATGTCGATGCGGCCGCCGTTCTGCTCGGCCTGCTCGGTGACCGACTCGGAGTCGGTGACGTCGAGCGCCACGATCTCGACCCGCTCGATCTTCTTCAGTTCGTCCTGCCCGGGAAACGGCTTCCACGGATCGGCGATGCCGACGAAGACGATGTTGGCGCCGGCGTCCGAAAAGGCCTTGGCCATCGCCTGCCCGACCGGCGTGCGGCCGTCGGTGATCAGGACACGGCGGAACTTCGGATCGCAGGTCATTTCGCGCAAATGCGGATCGTCGGCCATGTTGGGGGTGTCCTTCTCCGGCAGGGCGATCATCACCGGCGCGCCGCCTTTGTCGAGCTTGAGAGCGAGACGGACGCGCTGACCTTCCAGCACATCACCATGAAGATGCGACAGGATGACCGGACCGGCATCGAGCTTGGTCAGGCCCACGCGCCAGGGCGTTCGTTCGCGAAAGTAAGGATCGGTCGAGGTGCGGATCGTGGTGTCGGCAATGAGCTTGCCATTGTCGTCGACTGGCCGGAACGGTACGCGATCCGACAGGCAGTTCGGGCAGGCATCGCGCGGCGGATAGAACACGGTGCTGCAATCGTCGCAGGTCTGCAGTTCGAAGCGGCCTTCGGCCGCGGCCTTGGTCAGGCCGTGCGCGGTGCGGCTGCGGACCGACTGCGGATACAGCGGCTGCTGGGTGCGCTTGAGCGGATCCTTGCGCTTGGGTCGCTTGAGCGGCTCGGTCATGACGCCCTCGCCAGCACGGCGGCGCCAGACGACAGGCCGCGGTCGTAATTGATCATGCCGAAGCCGGAGACGACGGCGATCTTCGCATCCTGAACCGGCTTGCCGATCGGCTGCCCTGTCAACTGGCGTATCGCCTCGGTGATGCCGAGATGGCCGCCGGCCGCGCCCGCCTGACCGGTCGAAAGTTGTCCGCCCGACGTGTTGTGCGGGAACGTGCCGTCTGTGGTGAAGGTGTGCTGGCGGATGAAGTCCTTGCCCTCGCCCTTCTTGCAAAAGCCGAGATCCTCGAACTGCAAGGTGACGATCACGGGATAGTCGTCATAAGTCTCGAGCAGATCGACATCGTCCGCTTTGACCCCCGCCATTTGCCAGAATTCTTCGACGTCCATCGCCCACCCGCCGCGATACTGGATCGGATCGTCGGGGAACGAGTTGTGGCGCTCGATGGTCGACAGGACGCGCACCGCCGGCAAACCAAGCGATTTGGCGACATCCTCGCGGCAGACCAGGAACGCCTCGGCGCCGGCGCAGGGCATCACGCAATCGAAGAGATGCAGGGGATCGGAGATCGGCCGCGCCTTCATGTATTCTTCCAGCGTCAGCTTCTTCTTCATCATGGCGAAGGGGATCGACAGCGCATTATCGCGCTGCGCCACGCAAAGCTTGCCGAAATCCTCGCGCTTCGCCCCGAACATGTTCATGTAATTCCGGGTGATCAGCGCAAAGGAGGCATTGGCGCCGCCAGAACCATAGGGATAGACGGCGTCCTGCGCAAAACGCGAGAACGACGACAACGTCTTGCGGAAGGAATCGACGTGATTGGTGTCGCCGGCGACCACCGCGACGAACTGCGCATCGCCGTTCTGCACGGCGCGCGCGGCGCGGCGCAGGCCGATGATGCCGCTCGCCCCGCCCATCGGCACGTGATCGAGCCAGCGCGGCGACAGACCGAGATGCTGCGTCATGCCGACCGCGCTATCGGCGCCGGTGGTGAAGCTCGACAGGACGAGGCCGTCGATGTCCCGCGGCCGGATGCCGGCGGTGCCGGTCAATTGATGCAGCGCGCGGCCGATCCACCAATGCGCGGTGTCGGTCGAATAGCGGACGTACGGGATCGTGACCGGCGCGCACATCACCACGCCGTCATAGGCCCGGCGGGCCGAGCCATTGCTTGGCGTGAGGCTCATCACATGAACAACTGGATGTTGCCGAAGGCCGCCTCGCAATTGACGAGGTCCACGCGCTTCAGCTTGATCTTCAGGACGCCGCCGACAAGGGTCAGCGTATGCGTCGCCCAGGCGGCATAGAGCTGCTGATCGTCGTAGCGGGTCTCGATGTAATGCATCGGCGTCCAGGTGACGTATTCGCCCTTGGCGTCGTCGCGGCTGTCGATCTGCGGCGTCTGCAGCACGTGGTGGCAGCGGCTCTTCGGCTTCTGCGAGAAGGTGCGGTTGCCCTTGAGCCGCTCGACGCGGATCTGCAGCAGCAACTTGTCTTCGTACATCAGCGAGCCGACCAGCTTGGGGTCGGTCTGCCCCCACTCCAGCGGCATCCAGTAATAGGCGTCGTCGGTGTAGAGGGCGAGCCACTCCTCGAAGCGATGCTGATCGAGCAGCCGCGCTTCGTGTATGACGAAATCGATGATCTCTTTGTCGGTCGGGCTGGCCATGAGCGTCTGCTTACATCGACATCGTCATGAATTTCGACCAGGCGTGGAACTGGTTGCGCATCTGCCATTCGGTCGTACCGTTAGTCTCCGCGGTAACATCGACCGGCTCATTCGAGTCGTAGAGCCGCTGCACGTTGACCCACTGATTGGCGTCGACATGCAGACCCTCCTGGGCGCGCTCGTACATTTCCAGATCGTCGTGGCCGACAACCGACGTCGGTGCATTGATCAGCCGGTTGTACATCTGCGTGCGCTCGAGCAGCACGTCCGGCGCATCGACCAGGCGGAACGTAAAGGACTCTACCAGCGTCTTATTAGCGGCGATCGGCTTGAACAGGCGAATGAGCTGGATCGGTCCCTTGATCATCAGGTTCGGGAAATACACGGTGTTGTGCCGGTTTTCGCCGAGGATGCGCTTGGCGCGCTCCTCGCCATAGGCGGCGACCATTTTCTCGAAATAACCGGGGATCGCCGAATAGTCCGAGTGAATCGAATGATGCACACCGGTATGGCCGTGACCGTTCGGCCAGACGCGGATGCCCATGTTCTCGAAGAACTCGTAAGGGCTCATGAACGGCGCGAAGATTTCCACCGCCATCGGCTTTTTGGTGCCGGGCGGCGCGTTCTTCCACACGTTGACCGCCGTGCCGGCCGAAGATTCGTGCGCGACCATCGGATGGCAGGTGTCGGTCTGGTTCTCGACCAGCATCTTCCAGTTGCAGTTGTGCATGTAGCGCAGCGGACTGCCGGCGACCTCGAGCTTTCCGACCGGCGAGCGGTCGATCATGTTGTCGAAGCTCGACAGGCTGTCGCCGAAGAATTCCT
Organism: Pseudomonadota bacterium; assembly: GCA_018240595.1. Taxonomy (GTDB): domain Bacteria; phylum Pseudomonadota; class Alphaproteobacteria; order Rhizobiales; family Xanthobacteraceae; genus Pseudolabrys. Next base: position 45,476 of record JAFEFL010000032.1, read on the forward strand.
CGAAGCCGAGGCCGACATCGTTGACCTTGGCGAAGACGAAGCCGCGATAATTGTGCACGTGCCGCACCGGCGCCATGCCCTTGCCGGCGTGACTCTCTTCGAGGCCGGTGTTCTCGTAGCCCTTCTTCAGCGGAATCGCGAGCAGCGAGCCGTCGGTCTTGAAGCTCCAGGCGTGATACGGGCAGCGAAAGAACTTGCCGGCATTGCCGCAGGTCTCGGTGGTGATGCGCGTGCCCTTGTGCGGGCAACGGTTGAACAGAACCTTCACCGTCTGATCGGTGTGCCGCACCATCAGCACCGGTTGCAGGCCGATCGTGGTGCCGTAATAATCGCCGGGATTGGGGATCTGGCTTTCGTGGCCGATATAGACCCAGGTGTTGGCGAACAGATGCTCCATCTCGAGTTGGAACACCTCGTCATCGACATAGACGTCACGGTGCACTTCGGCCGGACGCACCAGGCTACGGATCGCTTCGACGTTGCCGCGGTATCTCGTCATCGCCTTCTCCGTTACTGCCGTCACAAATCGAGCACCAGACGCGGGCTCTTCGAACGCGACACGCAGATCTGCATCTTCTTCCCCTCGGCCTTTTCGGCATCGGTGAGGATGTAGTCCCGGTGGTCGGGCACGCCTTCGACCACATCGACCTGGCAGATGCCGCAATCGCCGCGCTTGCAGTCGTGCAGCGGGTCCTTGCCAGCGTCGACCAGCACATCGAGAATGGTTTTGTCGGGTGGAATTAGAAAGCTTTCACCGGAACTTTTCAAGACAACCTCGAACGCGGCATCGCCTGCGGCGGGCGCCGCTGCGGTGAAGAGTTCGAAGCGCAGGCGACCGTTCTCCCAGCCCAGTTCCCGCGCGGCGGCGATCGCCGTATCGATCATCGCACGCGGTCCGCAGCAATAGACCGGCTCGTTGTCCTTCAGCGACGTCATGAGGCCGCGCATGTCGAACACATGTCCGGCGGTATCGTCGGCGTGCAACGTCAGCTTGTCGCCGCATAGCGCTTCGAGATCCTTGACGAAGGCCAGTTGATCGCGCGAGCGGCCGGCGTAATAGAGCCGGTACGGCCGCTTGTCTGTGGTCAGCGCCGCCGCCATCGACGCGATCGGCGTAATACCGATACCGCCGGCGATCAGCACGACCGGCCTCGCACCGGGATTGAGCGGGAAATTGTTGGACGGCGCCAGCACCTCGACGGTGTCACCGGCCTTCAGCGCATGCATGAAGCGCGAGCCGCCCTGGCTCGGATCTTCGAGGCGGATGCCGAGACTGTAGACACTCGGCCGTGTCGTGGCCTGCGCATCGTCGCGCAGATTGATCAGCGAATAGGAACGGTCGTCGCCGCCCGGCAGCTTGACGCGAATGTGCGCGCCAGGCTGCCACGACGGCAGCGGTTCGCGATGCGGGCGCGCAAGGCTGACGGCGCGGACCAATGGCGTTTCGGCCCGCACTTCCGTCACGGTCAAAGTCAGGGTTTCGGACATTTGCGCGATATTTTAAGTCTAAAATAATCCGCTTGGCAACGCCCCTGTCGCGCTGTTTTACAGGCCCTTCGGATGGGTCATGAACTCTTCGATGATTTCCGGCGGCGCCTTCACGAATTCGCCCGCGCGGCTGACGCCGACGCCGGCCAGTTTGCGGAGTTTCACCGCCATTTCCGCCATTTTCACCGCGATCGGGATGCCGTTAATCACCGGCGCGCCATCGACCGCGTGGCCGTGGATGGCCGAGAACAGCAGCATCGGAATGCCGCCGCCCGGGATCAGCACTTCACAGCCGTTGGCGACCAGCGGCTTGGCCTGCTCGGCGAACAGCTCCCCGACTTCCTTGGCGAGTGCCTCAGATTCATACGCCTTGAGGATTTGCCCCGGCTCGAACTGCATCGCATGCACGCCGGTGACGCGGCGATCGAGACCATATTTGGCGATCTGGTGGTGGAACCAGGGGATGTAGCGCGTATTGATCGTCACAATGCCGACGCGCTGGCCGAGCTGGCAGCTATACAGCATCGAAGCTTCGCCCAGCGCCACCACCGGGATGTTCACCACCGAACGCGCTTCGTAGAGACCGGCGTCCTGGAAGTGACCGACGATGAAGGCGTCGTAGCCCTCACGCTCGGCGCGCACCGCGTTGCAGATCACCTCGCGGGCACAGCGCATTTCGACGATCGGATGCGCGTAGGAATCGTGCGGCGTAATGCCGTGCACCTCGACCTCGGTGCCTTCGTCGACGATATTCTTGAGGTGGGCGCGCAGACGGTCCCAGTAGATCTTGCCGTGATCGTAGTCGACGTAGCTCTGATACCAGATCCGCATGTTTCCTCTCCTGCGCGCCTGCCGTTCGAATTCCGTTGCGGAGCCAAGATATTTTAAGTTAGAAATATTTTCCAGAATGTCCAAGACATCCCAGCAATTCGCGTCCGAACCGAACCCCGCCGCTGCCGCGCTGGTACGACAATTGTCGCAAGCCTTCGCGCCGGGCGAGCGCACCGTGCCGGCAATGCTTACTCGGCAAGCTGCCCGGTACGGCGATAAGCCATTGGTCGGATTCGGTGACCGGTCATGGACTTACGCCGAGACGCTGCGCGAAGCCGCCGCTTTCGGCGCCACCTTGCGAGCCGCCGGCATCGGACAAGGCGACCGCGTCGCGCTGATTTGTTCCAACCGCTTCGAGTTCATCCGCGCGTTCCTCGGCTGCGCCTGGATCGGCGCCGTATCGGTGCCGATCAACACCGCTTCGCGCGGCCAACAGCTCCAGCACATCCTCACAAACTCGGCCGCCCGCCTGCTCATCGTTGAAGGTCAGTTTGCCGCCAATCTCGACCATCTCGATATGACGGCGCTTTCGCTCGAGGCGGTCTGGACCATCGATGCTGACACGCCGCTCAAGGCTGGCCGGATCGTGGCACAACCGGTGCCGGCATCGAACGGCACCTGCGACGCGGCGACGCTGCGCCCGCGCGACATGCTGACCATTCTTTACACCTCCGGCACCACCGGTCCGTCGAAGGGCGTCTGCTGCCCGCATGCGCAATATTTCTGGTGGGGCGCCAACACCGCCGCGCTCCTGAGCCTCTGCGGCGACGATCGTCTGCAATCGACCTTGCCGCTTTTTCACACCAACGCGCTCAACACCTTCTACCAGGCGATGCTGATGGGCATCAGCGTGGTTTACGAAAAGCGCTTTTCTGCGTCGGACTTCTACGCAGCGCTGACGCGCTCCAAGGCGACCGCGACCTACGTACTCGGCGCCATGGTGCCGATCCTTCTGTCGCGGGCGCGCTCGCCAGAGGAAAACGCGCACGGCGTGAAGATCGCCCTGGCGCCGGGCGTACCGGCTCGCTTCCATGCCGAATTCACCGAGCGCACCGGCATCAAGCTCGTCGACGGCTGGGGCTCGACCGAAACCAATTTCGTCCTCGGCAGCACCTGGGACCGGCAGCGGCCGGGCACCATGGGACCGGTGTTCACCGGTTTCCAGGCGCGGGTGGTCGACGGCGACGACAATGACGTGCCGGACGGCGAGCCCGGCGAGCTGCTGGTGCGCGCCGACGAACCTTTCGCCTTCGCCACCGGTTATTTCGCGGCGCCGGAAAAGACGGTCGAAGCCTGGCAAAATCTGTGGTTTCACACCGGCGACCGGGTCGTCCGCGAAAACGAAGGCTATTTCCGTTTCGTGGATCGCATCAAGGACGCCATCCGCCGCCGCGGCGAGAACATCTCGTCTTTCGAAGTCGAGCAGGTGCTGCTCAGCCATCCAGCGGTTGCACTCGCGGCGGCCTTCCCGGTGCGCTCATCGCTGGCGGAGGACGAGGTCATGATCGCCGTCGTCCTGCACCCGGCGCAAACGCTCTCGCCGCTCGAACTGATCCAGTATTGCGAACCGCGCCTGCCCTATTTCGCGGTGCCGCGTTACATCGACGTCGTCGACGTTCTGCCGGCGACGGAAAACGGCAAGGTGCAGAAATACAAGCTGACCGAACGCGGGGTGACGGCCGCCACGTGGGACCGCGAAGCTGCCGGCTACAAGATAAAGCGGGCCTAGCGTCGCACCGCATCAAGCCGCGCGCTTGTTGACTCGCCAAAACCGATCATTTTAAGATTAAAATAATTGGCGGCCCTCGGCGGGCCGGCAGCAGCCGCAGAGTGATTGTCACGCGACGACGATTGGCGCGCGGCGGCACGACGCGAGCCCACGAAATGCGAGCCGGACGCACCGGCCGGCCCTCTGAAGGCGTGAATTTCTTCGAAAGTCCCGTGACCAGGCGACACCCTCGTATCAAAGGCAGGAAGATCATCATGAGAAAGCTCGTGTTCGGCGCCTCCGCATTGGCCGGTTTGCTTCTGGCGGGCACCGCGGTCCAGGCGCAGGAGATCACCGTCGGTTTCGTGACCTCGCTCAGCGGCCCCGCCTCCTCGATCGGCATCAACTACGAAAAGGGCATGAACGCCGCTTACGCCTACAAGGCCGATGTCGGCGGCGTGAAGATCAAGCTGATCAAGCTCGATGACGGCTCGGACCCGTCGCAGGCGACCAAGAATGCGCGCAAGCTCGTCGAGCAGGACAAGGTCGATGTCATGATCGGCACGTCGAGCGCGCCGGGTACCAACGCGATGCTCACCGTCGCCAATGAACTGAAAGTGCCATTCATCGCGGTGTCGCCGGTCAGCGTTCCGTTGCCGAAGGAGGGGCATCCGTGGGGCATCAGCATGGTGCAGACGCCGCCGCTGATGGTGAAAGTCATCGCCGACCGCATGAAGCGCGAAGGCATCAAGAGCGTCGGCTATATCGGTTTCTCGGATTCCTGGGGCGATCTCGTCTATAACGGCGCCAAGGCGGCCGAGCAGAATGGCGGCCCGGCGGTGCTCACCAATGAGCGCTACGCCCGCACCGACACCTCCGTGACCGCGCAGGCCCTCAAGGTCGTCGCGGCCAAGCCGGAAGGCTTCCTCGATGGCGGCTCGGCGACGCAGGCCGCGCTGCCGCTGCTTGAGCTTCGCAAGCTCGGCTTCAAGGGCCCGTTCTTCGGCACCCCGTCGCTCCTCAACCGCGACTTCGTCCGCATCGGCGGCAAGGCGGCCGAAGGCACCCAGGTGTCGGCCGGCCCGGTGGTTGTCACCAGCCAACTGCCGAACGATCATTTCTCGAAGAAGATCGGCACCGCCTTCCACGAGACTTTCCAGAAGGTGAACGGCGGCGAAGCCGACGACGGCTTCTCCGGCTACGCCTTCGACGGCTGGGTCGTGTTCCTCGAAGCCGCCAAGACCGCCATGACCAAGGCCAAGCCCGGCACGCCGGACTTCCGCGAAGCCCTGATGGAAGCGATCTATTCCAGCAAGGATGTCGCTGGCGTCCATGCCGTCTACAACTTCACGCCGAAGTCCTATTACGGCGTCGATGAACGCAGCCTCGTCGTGGTCAAGCTCGTCGACGGCAAATGGGTCTACCAGCCCTGATTGACTAACGGGTATCGCGGCGATTTGAGCAGGTTACGATGAACGCACAGATCGCCGCGATATTGACCCTCGATGGCATCGCCTCCGGCGCCATCTACGTCCTGATCGCCATCGGCTTTGTTCTGATCTTCGCCGTTACGAGGATCATCTTCGTCCCGTTCGGCGACATCACCGCCTTCACGGCGCTGACGCTGGCCAGCCTCGAGAATAAGCATTTGCCGGGCACGGTGGGCATGGTCGCGGTGCTCGCGGCCATGGCCACGCTAATGGAAATCTTCAGCCTGTGGCGTAAGGGCACGCTCGGCAGAGTGCCGCGCGCCCTGCTCTTCTATCTCATTTTGCCGCTCATTCCCGCCGGCGTGGTCTGGCTCACCGCCGGCACCTTGTTGCCGACGGCGCTGCGCATCCTGCTCACCGTCGCCGTGATCCTGCCGATCCCGCCGCTGCTCAACCGAATCGTTTACCAGCCGATCGCCGACGCCACCGTGCTCTTGCTGCTGATCGTGTCGGTGGCGCTGCATTTCGCCATGAGCGGCCTTGGTCTACTGTTCTTCGGCCCGGAAGGCGTGCGCACGCAAGGTTTCGTCGATTACACCGCGATCATCGCCGGCACGCCGGTCTCCGGCCAGGCGATTCTCATCCTCGGCTCGGCCATCTTCTTCAGTTTCCTGCTCTACCTGTTCTTCAGCTTCACGCTCACCGGCAAGGCGCTGCACGCCACCGCGCTCAACCGCACCGGTGCGCGTCTCATGGGCATCCGCCCGCAGCAGGCCTGCACCATCGCCTTCCTGCTCGGCGCCTTGCTCGCCGCCATTTCCGGGATTCTGATCGCACCGGTGAACACCATCTTTTACGATTCCGGCTTCCTGATCGGCCTCAAGTCGTTCGTCGGCGCCATTATTGGCGGCATGGTGAGCTTCCCGGTCACCGCCATCGGTTCGATGCTCGTCGGCATTCTCGAGAGCTTCGCCGCGTTCCTGAGCAGCCCGTTCAAGGACGTGATCGTGTTCTCGATCCTGATCCCGGTTCTGCTATGGCGGTCCTACACGCTGGTTCACGCCGAGGATGAGGACGAGGAATGAGCCGGCAGACCACCCTCGCCGTCGGCGCTCTCGTCCTCGTTGTGCTTTTCGGCGCGCCGCTTTACCTCGCGCCGTTCACGATTACCTTGCTCAATTATATCGGCGTCTACGCGCTGGTCGCGCTCGGCCTCGTGCTGCTCACCGGCAATGCCGGCATGGTGTCGTTCGGCCAGGCGTCCTTCATGGGCATCGCCGCTTACGCGACCGGCTGGACCTCGGCGGTGATGGGCTATTCGCCATGGCTCGGCCTGATCCTGGCACTCGTCGCCACCGGGCTGATCGCCGCCATTCTCGGCGCGGTGACCTTACGCCTGGGCGGGCATTTCCTGTCGCTGAGCACGATCGCCTGGGGCCTCGCGATCTATTTCAGCTTCGGCAATATTCCCGGGCTCGGCGCATTTGACGGCATTCCGTCGCTGCCGCCGATTTCGATCGGAAACCTTGCCCTCATCGAGAGCGGGCAGATCTTCTACCTGATCTGGATTGCGCTGCTGTTGTCGATGCTCGCGATTCATAACCTGCTCGACTCGCGCGTCGGCCGCGCGCTGCGGGCGCTGCGCGGCGGCAACGCGCTGGTGGAATCGCTCGGCATCAACGCGCTGCGCGTCCGGCTCGCTACCTTCGTCATTGCCGCGCTGTGTGCCGCTTTGTCCGGCTGGCTCTATGCCCACATGGGCCGCTTCGTGTCACCGACGCCGTTCGATGTCACGGCGAGCATCATCGCTCTCATGATGGCGATGATCGGCGGCGCGGGTTACCTGCTCGGCGCCGTGATCGGCGCCGCCATCATCGTCCTTCTCAAGAACGGCATCCAGGACATCCTGCCGCGAATCGCGCCCGGCGCCTCCGGTCAGCTCGAGGTCGTGGTTTTCGCCTCGCTGTTCATTCTGTTCCTGCAGCGCGCCCGCAACGGCATCGTGCCGTTCATTGCGCAATGGATTCCCGAGCCGCATCGCGAACGCCCGCCGCCGGCCGACGCATTGCCACGCCAGACGCAGCCAGCCAAGGGCACGGCGCTGATGCAGGTCGAGGCGGTGAACCGCCGTTTCGGCGGCCTGATCGCCGTCAATGACGTCAGCTTCGAGGTCCACGCCGGCGAGATCCTGGCGCTGATCGGCCCGAACGGCGCCGGCAAGACGACGATGTTCAACCTCATCACCGGCGCGCTGACGCCGAGCGGCGGCCGCATCGTCTTCGCCGGCAAGGACATCACCAAATCCGGCGCCTGCGATATCGCCTCATCCGGCATTGCCCGCACCTTCCAGCACGTCAAGCTGCGGCCGAAGATGACGCTGATCGACAATGTGCTGCTCGGTACCTACGGCCGCACCAAATCCGGCTTCATCCGCAGCGCGTTGCGGCTCGACCGCGCCGAAGAAGCGCGCTCGCGCCACGAGGCCATGCGCCAGCTCGACCGAGTCGGTCTCGGCGACCGGCCCTATGAGCTCGCCGGTAACCTGCCACTCGGCAATCAGCGCGTGCTCGAGATCGCTCGCGCGCTTGCCGCCGACCCGGTGCTGCTCGTGCTCGACGAACCGGCCGCCGGCCTGCGCCGTCAGGAAAAGCTGGCGCTCGCCGAACTGCTGCGCACCTTGCGCGCCGAAGGCCTGACGATCCTGCTGGTCGAACACGACATGGAGTTCGTCATGGGTCTCGTGGACCGCATCGTCGTCATGGAGTTCGGCTGCAAGCTGTGCGAGGGCGATCCGGACACGGTGCGCACCGACACCCGCGTGCAGGAAGCCTATCTCGGAGGCGTTGCCTGATGGCCCTGCTCTCCATCGAAAACGTCAGCGTCAGCTACGGCAAGGCCGAGGCCGTGCGCAACGTCTCGCTCGAGGTCGATCGCGGCCAGATCGTCACCGTGATCGGCCCGAACGGCGCCGGCAAGACCAGCCTCCTGACCAGCGCCATCGGCATGATCCCGGCATCCGGGCGCGTCGTGTTCGACGGCGTCGACATCACGTCGCTGCCGACGGAAGACCGCATCGAAATGGGCTTCTGCCTCGTGCCCGAACGGCGCGAACTGTTTTCGGAAATGTCGGTTTACGACAACCTGCTGCTCGGCGCCTACAGCCGGCGCGACGGATCGGCTGCGATCAGAGCCTCCATGGAGGAGGTTTATAGCCGCTTCCCGCGCCTGCGCGAGCGCCACACGCAGAAGGCCGGCACCTTGTCCGGCGGCGAGCGGCAGATGCTGGCGCTCGGTCGCGCGCTGATGGCCAAGCCGAAGCTCCTGATGCTTGATGAGCCGAGCCTGGGCCTGGCACCGCTCATTACCCGCGAAATCTTCCGCATCATCGCTTCGCTGCACGAGACCGGCGTGTCGATCCTGCTGGTCGAGCAGAACGCGCGCGCCGCGCTCGAGACTGCCAGCTTTGGTTACGTGATGGAAACGGGCGAGATCGTGCACTCGGGTTCCTCCGCAACCCTGATCGACGACCCGCGCTTGATCGCAACCTATCTCGGCGGCGGCGCCCATTGACGGGCCCGGCTCCCGCCGGGGCGGGCCATTGACGAACAATGGGAGGCCAGCGATGACCGACGTCTGCATTCCTTACGGCGCCTATTGGGCGAGCCCCTTCGCCAAGTGGCAGGGTTCGCTGGCGCACCTGCATTCGCTGCGCTTCGCCGCGCATGTGACGAAGCACGCGCTGGCGAAACGCAACATCGGGCCGTCGGCGTTCGATTTCGGCGTCTTCGGCACCACCGTGCCGCAGAAGGGCGCGTTCTATGGCCTGCCCTGGCTGATGGGCGAAGCCGGCGCCGGGCATGTCGGCGGCCCGACCATCAACCAGGCCTGCGCCACCGGCGTGCGCATCCTGGAAGTGGCGACCTCGGAGATCCTGGCCGGCCGCGCCACCGTCGCCCTCGCCGTGTCGGGCGACCGCACCTCGAACGGCCCGCACATCTATTATCCGGCGCCGAACGGCACCGGCGGCACCGGCGAGCATGAGAACTGGGTGCTCGATAACTTTAGCCGCGATCCTTACGCCCAACTGGCGATGGTCGAGACCGCGGAGAACGTCGCGCGCAAGCACAATGTCAGCACCGCCGAGCAGAACGCCGTAACCATGCGCCGCTACGAGCAATATGCCGAGGCGACGGCGAATGACTCAGCGTTCCTGCGCCGATTCATGGAGCTGCCTTTCGACGTGCCGGACGCGCGCTTCGCCAAGAATGTCGGCCAGCTTTCGGGCGATGAAGGCGTGCACGCCACCAGCGCCGACAAGCTCGCCGCCTTGAAGCCGGTGATGCCCGGCGGCACCGTGACCTACGGCACGCAGACCCATCCGGCCGACGGCATGGCCGCCATGGTCATCACCACGGCCGAGCGCGCCCGCGACCTGTCGCGCGATCCGAACATCGATATCCGCATTCTCAGCTACGGTCAGGCCCGGGTCGATCGCGGCTACATGCCGGAAGCGCCGGTGCCGGCGGCGCGCGCCGCGCTCGATGGCGCCGGCATTGCCGCGTCCGATCTCGCCGCGATCAAGTCGCACAATCCCTTCGTCATCAACGACATCGTTTTCGCGCGCCACTTCAATCTCGACGTCATGGGCATGAACAATTACGGCTGCTCGCTGGTCTGGGGCCATCCGCAGGGGCCGACGGGCGTGCGCGGCGTCATCGAGCTGATCGAGGAGCTGGTGCTGCGCGGCGGCGGCCTCGGCCTGTTCCAGGGCTGCGCCGCCGGCGACACCGCGATGGCCGTCGTGCTGTCGGTCACCGACCGGAAGCGCTGAAACCGTGACCGCACCGCCCTTCCCGACTGTCGTGCACATGCTCGCGGCGGCAGCGGCTGCGGCGCCGGAACGCGACGCCTTGCGCTGCGGCGACGAGTCCCTGAGCTATCGCGATTATGCTGCTTGCGTTGCCGGCTTTGCCGACAAGCTCGCCGCCGCCATCGGCCCGGACGTTGCGCAATCGCGCATCGCGGTCGTGATGGCGAATTCGGTCGACACCGCCATCGCCATCTACGCCGTGGCGGCCACCGGCGCGCAGCTCGTGCCACTGAACCCGGCTTACACCACGCATGAACTCGAGCCGATCCTGAGCGACGCCGATCCTGCACTCATCGTCTTCGACGACACGCTCGGCGGCATGCTGCGGGAACTTGCAGCGCGCATCGGTATCGAACGCGTCATCGCCGTCGGGACCGGCAAGCGCCTCACCGTATGGCGTGGCAGCGGCCGCGCCATTGAAACGTTCCCCGATCCCGACAGCCTCGGCCTGCTGCAATATACCGGCGGCACCACCGGCCGCTCCAAGGGTGTCAATCTCACGCATCGCGCCGTCGCTACCAACGTGGCGCAGCGTGACGCTCTGCTACCAAGCGAGGATAGCGAACGCATCCTCGCGGTGACGCCGCTCTATCATTCCTACGCCATGGCGATGGGGTTGCATCTCGCCAGCCATTGCCGCGGCACACTCGTGCTGCTGCCGCGCTATCACCCGAAGGACGTGCTCGATCTCATTGCCCGCGAGCGCATCACACTGTTTGCCGGCAGCCCCACTTTGTTTACCGGCTTGATGGGGCACGCCGACTTTGCCGCGACGGATTTCTCGTCGCTAACGCTGTGCTTCTCCGGCGCATCTGCACTGCCGGTTGAAACGCTCAGGCGCTGGGAAGAAGCCACCGGCTGCGGCATTTGCGAGGGCTACGGTCAGACCGAAGCCGGCCCGGTGCTGACCTACAATCCGCGCCACGGCCTGCGCAAGGCGGGCTCGGTCGGCACGGTGTTGCCGTGGACCGAGGTCCAGATCGTCGATGTCGAGACCGGCACGAATGTGCTGCCGGTCGGTGTGACTGGCGAAGTGCGCGCCCGGGGTCCGCAGATCATGAGCGGTTACCGCAATCGACCCGAGGAGACGGCGGCGGCGCTGCGCGACCGATGGCTTTATACCGGCGACATCGGTGCCTTCGACAGCGACGGCTATCTCTTCATCCGCGACCGCAAGAAGGACATGGCCATCGTCGGTGGATTCAATGTCTATCCGCGCGAGATCGAGGAAGTGCTGTGCGCGCATCCCGAGGTGATCGAGGCCGCCGTCATCGGCGTCGGCGATGCCTATCGCGGCGAGGCTTTGCACGCCTACGTGACGCTGAAACAGGCGGCCACCGCCGATGCCGACGGTCTGCTCGCTTATCTCAAGGAGCGGCTGACGAAATACAAGATACCCGCGCGCATCGTCACCACAGCCGCGATTCCAAAGACCGGCGTCGGCAAGATCGACAAGGTGGCGCTGCGCGCGGCGGCGTCTACCGCCTGACCACCGGCGGCCTGGCGAGGCCAAGACCGTCGAGCGCCTTGAGGAAAGCCGACAACCGCTCGCGGCGATAGGCCGGCACATCCATCGTCGAGAAATCGTAAAAGCCCTTGCCGTCGCGCAGGCCGTTGCGGCCCGCGGCCATATTGTCCTTGACGATCTGCGGCGCCTCGAAGCGATCGTCCTTCATCGCCTCGGTCATGTAGCGGCTGGCATAGAACAGAATGTCACCGCCGCCCCAGTCGATGAACTCCAGCAGGCCGAGAATGGCGAAGCGGAAACCGAAGCCGTATTTCACCGCCTTGTCGATATCCTCGGCGGAGGCGACGCCCTCTTCCACCAGCCGCGCCGCCTCGTTCATGGCCAGCGCCTGGATGCGCGGCACGATGTAGCCGGGCGAGGCCTTGCACTCGACCGGCACCTTGCCGATCGATTCCAGCACCGCCTTGAACTCGGCTATGACGCCGCGGTCGGTGTCGTCGGTCGCGCTCAGTTCGATCAGCGGCACGATAAAGGCCGGATTGAGCCAATGCGCGTTGAGGAAGTGGCTCGGCCGGCCGCTGTAGCCCGACAGTTCGGTCGAAAGAAATGTCGAGGTTGTGGATGCCACGATGGCGTTTTTAGCCGCCGCGCCATCGATGACGGCGAAGGCGTCCTTCTTGGCCTCCACCGTTTCCGGCACCGCCTCGAAGATGATGTGCACGCCGTCGAGGCCGGCGCCGATCTCGTCGAAGCCGTAGTAGGACACGCGGGCCATGATGGCGTCGATATCGGCCGCGTTGAAGCCGCCGATATCGGCCACCGATTTGAGCGAGGCGCGGATTTCCTTGTCGCATTCGGCGAACAGGCGTTTCTGCCCGTCTTTGTCGCGCGGCTTGCCGTCGATCAGCCGGACGTCATGCCCGGCATAGGCAAAGGCGTGGGCGATGCCCCGGCCCATGCGGCCGGCGCCGACACAAGCAATCACCGGCGCAGTCATCAGATGCCCTTTCCGAGCATGGCCGACAGGCTCTCGCGGCTTTCGCCGGCAAGGCCGAGCGTCTCCATGGTGCGGCCGGTCTTGCGGAAGTCGTTGCCGCTCGCCGCCCCGGCGATGGCAAGAAGCCCGGCCGCCACCGGCGTCGGCACGCCCGCCCATTCGCCGAGCGAGACGATCAGTGCGAGGCCCATGCCGACATCTTCCTGCAGATAGCGATGCGTCTTCAGGTCGAGATGCTCGTGCCAGTCGCCGGAGTCCACCAGCTTGTCATGCGCGAGCTTGCCGTACATCCAGTTCGACGTCTTGTAGTGATCGGCCAGCGGGAAATGCGGCGCCTTGTAGCCGAGCGCCTCGCGCAGCGCGATGCGTTCGGCATCGAGCGCGTCATGCACGCGCCGCACCGAGGGCTGCGTGCCTTCCTTGTGAATGTCCCAGCGCGGGAAATGCTCGATCGGCGCCGCGCTCATGATGATGAGCGGCGGATGGATGATCGGCCCGGCATTCATCAGCGCACCGGACAGCGCATCCTCGACCGGCTCGATGGCGCCGGGGAATGCCGCCGAGATCACCTTGAGCGCCTTGTCGGTCAGCCGCGCCGGGAAGACCCCGGTCGGCAGCCGCGTCGCGCGCGTCGTGATGGCGACTTCGTTCGGCCCGCGCTTGCGCGTCAGCCATGGCAGCGTGCCGGTCTCGGCGATGGCGATGTCGGCCTTGCAGCCACGGGCGCGCAGCACCTTCATCATCAGATAGGAGCCGAAGGTGCCCGGCGGCAGATAGATCACCTGCCCGTCGGTCAGATGCGGCGCCAGCGCCGCGGCGAGATCCTCCTGCGCGAAAGCCGGCACCGGCGCGACGATCAGCTCGGCGCCGCGCACCGCTTCGCCGAGGTCCGTCGTCGGCCTTGCGATCTTGACGTCACGCACGCCCTTGAAGTCGCGCACCGTGATCGTGCCGCTCTCCAGCACCGGCGCCAGCCCGCCGGCGTCGCGCCGCCAGAAGCGGACCTCATGCCCTGCTTCCGACATGTCGACAGCCGCCGCGTATGAACCGTTTCCGCCACCCAGAACCGCGATTTTCATGGAGATGACCTGCCCGAATGGAGATGCCGGCAGATATTTTAACCCTAAAATAATTCGTGGTGGAAGCTCGTTGCGCGGCCCTGAAAGCGGTGCCGCCGCGGCTTCCACGCGGCATGCGGGAAAGGCATCCGAAGGACACCGGCTTGGATTATAGCCTTATTCTTGGATGCGGAAGCGCGGCCGTGACCTGCGATCGACGCCGGCCGGTTGAAGCTGCGCTCTACGTAGGCCGGCGGAGGACGGCTGTGGCGCTCCCTAGGGGACTCGAACCCCTGTTTTCGCCGTGAGAGGGCGACGTCCTGGGCCGCTAGACGAAGGGAGCTTGGCCACGAACTTCCAGAGGCCCCGAGATAGCCGCGATCCGGCGGCGGCGCAAGCGCGGCGCTCAGGGCCGATAATGGCCCGCCCGGCCAAGGCTTAAGAGGCGCCGGTGAGCCGGCCGTGACCGGCACCAGACCAATCGGCAAGCGCCCTCCGCCACCCTGTGGGCAGTCCCGCCATGAGGCAGCAGGGGGAGTTCATGACCGATATCGTCCACCCCGCCGGTTTCGCAACCCGCCCGGTCCACGGCGTGCTGCTCACAGCCATCTTCGGCGTCCTCGATGCGTGGCCGCGCCTCGCCTTCGCGGTCGCCACGGTGGCGAGCCTCGGTCTGATCTTCCAGGTCGGTCACTTCTTCGAGCACGCGGCGCAGTTCACCATCTGGGTGCTCGGCGATCTCTCCAACATCTGCGGCCGCGACACGCCATGGATGTCGCCCTGGGTCACGGAAATGGTGCGCTATGTCGGCGCCACCCTGTTCCCGCAGGCCGGCGCGCCGCGCCAGATGATGGTCGGCATGGAGTTGCTGCACCTCGTCGGCAACTCGATCTTTCTCGTCGGCATCGGCTGCATGTACCACCGCTGGCGCTCGAAATGGGTGCGCTGGGCCTTCACCATCGAGGCCCTGCATCTGTGCGAGCACATCATGCTGACCTTCACCGCGATCTATGTCGGCAAACCGATCGGCGTCAGCACGTTGTTCGGCACCGCGCCGGACTACGGCCGCGAGTTCGCGGTCGGCTACCGCGTCACCTGGCACTTCCTGCTCAACCTTCTGCCGATGCCATTCTGCATGATCGCGCTGATGGAGCGATGGCGTCAGCAGCCCATGGCGCGAGCCGCCTGAGCGCTCCCGTGCAATGACTTAAGGCTGCGGCGCCAGCCGCAGCCGGCCGAGCGGCTTCAGCGTATCGGGATCGTAGGTGCGCACTTCGGTGGCGCCGCCAAGATCGATCGTCACCACGATCTGGGCGTCGCCGACCGCGGTCGAGACGACCTTGGCGCCGGCCGGCAGGGTGTCGCTGACCTCGACCATGGCATCGGGCGTCGCCGTCCCGGCCGCGCCGGCGGGGCTGTCCCCCGCCTTGAAAACCTTGTAACCGATGGCTCCGAACACCGCGCCGATGGCGACCACCGTCGTCACCGACGCGATCAGCATCAGCCGCCGCACCTTGGCGATGGCGGCGGCCTGATCGGGTTCGAAAGGCTGAGGGTCGGGCATCGGCTCACCGGATTTCGGGTTCTATATATAAAGACACTATGGGCAGCGTCACCGAAACAGTCAGCGTCGCCGCCGAGGACGAAGGCGCCCGGCTCGATCGCCTGCTTGCGGCGCGCATCCCGACGCAGTCGCGTTCGCGCCTGAAGGCCTTGATCCTCGATGGCCGGGTCACCGTCCGGACGGCGCAAGGCGCGCAAGCGGCGCGCACCATCCTTGATCCATCGGCGCAGGTCAAATCCGGCGACATCGTCACCGTGACGCTGCCGCCGCCGGAAGACGCGCGGCCCGCGGGCGAGGACATCCCGCTCAACATCGTTTACGAGGACGATGACCTCATCGTCATCGACAAGCCGGCCGGCCTCGTCGTGCATCCCGCGGCAGGTCACGCCACCGGCACGCTGGTCAATGCGCTGATCGCGCATTGCGGCGACAGCCTGTCCGGCATCGGCGGCGTGAAACGGCCCGGCATCGTGCACCGCCTCGACAAGGACACCACCGGGCTGATGGTCGTCGCCAAGAACGACCAAGCGCACAAGGCGCTGTCGAAGCAATTCGCCGACAAGCTCGAGAGCGGACTCGAGCGCGGCTATCTGGCGCTGGTCTGGGGCGCGCCGGAGCGGCCGCGCGGCACCATCGACGCGCCGCTCGACCGGCATCCGCATAGCCGCGAAAAGCAGACGGTACGCGAAGGCGGACGCGAGGCGGTTACGCATTGGGAATTGCGCGAGACGTTTGCGGGCGCGGACGCCAAGACCGGCGACAAGCCGGTCGCCGGCCTGATCGAATGTCTCCTGGAAACCGGCCGCACGCATCAGATCCGTGTGCATCTTGCCCATATCGGCCACCCGATCATGGGCGACGAGACCTACGCCACCGGCTTCAAGACCAAGGCGGGGCGGCTGACGCCGCAGGCGCGCACGGCACTCACGGCACTGGGACGGCAAGCGCTGCACGCCGCGATTCTCGGCTTTACCCACCCGCGCAGCGGCGACCGGCTGCATTTCGAGGCGCCATTGCCCGCCGACATGGCCGGCCTCGCCGAGGCCCTGCGCCGGCGGGCGTAACGCCCCTGCCTCTTGAAAATCGCCGGCCTGCCCCCATTTAGGGTTGGTGACCACCCCACCTCGAGAAGTCCATCCCGCCCGCGCCTCCGGCCCCGGGCGGCGTTCTCAATTGCGGCAGTACCATGGTAGCCGGCGGCCCCAGACCGCCTGCGACCACCTGTCCGTATCTCAAATTATATCATCGAAACAGACCCTTAGCTGAACACAGCGGGGTCACGGCGACGTGACGGCGGAATCCTTCCGCTGCCCGTCTCGAACCAGTATGCTGCATCCGCGTTCGTTGGAGAGAGCGAGCGCAAGTTGGATGCGCACCGTCGGCTCGGGGAGCGGCGGTGACAACCGCCTGCCGATCCGTCGGGGGCATTTACATGGAGGGCGCTAATGGCCCGTTCTGCTGCAATCCCGGCACTCAGTGCCGAATCCGGTCTTTCACGATATCTTGAAGAAATCCGTCGGTTCCCCATGCTGGAGCCGCAGGAAGAATACATGCTCGCCAAGAGCTGGCGCGAGCACGGGGATCGTGACGCCGCACACCGTCTCGTCACCAGCCATCTGCGTCTCGTCGCCAAGATCGCGATGGGTTACCGCGGTTATGGCCTGCCGATTTCCGAAGTCGTGTCCGAAGGCAATGTCGGCCTGATGCAGGCCGTGAAGCGCTTCGAACCCGAGAAGGGCTTCCGTCTGGCCACCTACGCGATGTGGTGGATCAAGGCCGCGATCCAGGAGTACATCCTGCGCTCGTGGTCGCTCGTGAAAATGGGCACCACCGCCAACCAGAAGAAGCTGTTCTTCAACCTGCGCAAGGCCAAGAGCAAGATCTCGGCTCTCGAGGAGGGCGACCTTCGCCCCGATCAGGTCAAGGTCATCGCCACCCAGCTCGGCGTCACCGAGCAGGACGTGGTCGATATGAATCGCCGTCTCGGCGGCGACGCTTCGCTCAACGCCTCGATCCGCGACGACGGCGAATCCGGCGAATGGCAGGATTGGCTGGTCGACGACGCCCCGAGCCAGGAGCGCATTCTCGCCGACAGCGAGGAGAGCGACAACCGGCACAAGGCGCTGATCGGCGCGCTCGACGTGCTCAACGATCGCGAACGCCGCATCTTCGAGGCGCGCCGGCTCGCCGACGATCCGGTGACGCTGGAAGACCTGGCCGCCGAGTTCGGCGTGTCGCGCGAGCGCGTGCGCCAGATCGAAGTGCGCGCCTTCGAGAAGGTGCAGAAGGCGGTGAAGAGCTCGATCTCGACGCTCGAGACCCCCAAGGTCGGCCCGCAAGCGCAGGTCACCTCGGCGGCGATGCACTAAGCGCCGCGCTTCATCAACGAATGCCAAAGGCCGGGCCCACAGCCCGGCCTTTTTCATGGGGGAAACGCCGCGCGGCCCTCGGGAACTTTTGCAGTCCGCCGAGCTTGTCTGGGGAACCGAAGGGAACCCAAGGGACGCTCATGAAAACGCCGAAAGTCATTACCAACGTCGAACGTCAGGCCGAGCGCCAGCTCAACTCCCTGGTCCGCACGGTGCGTCAGCAATACAAGCGCTTCGTCTCCGGCGGCACGACATCGACCGCGGCGGCGCAGCGCAAATTCATTCGCTCGGTGGAAAAGACCATCGACAGCGCCGAGGACATCATTGCCGAATTGAGGCCGCGCATTGCCGCGGTCAAGCGTTCGCTGGGCGGCGGCCGGAAGAAGAAGGTCAAGCGCGCCAAAGCGGCGAACCGGCGCAAGAAGGCGACCAAACGCGCGGCAAAGACTCGCAAGAAGAAGCTGTAGCCAGTGCCGGGCGGCGCGCCTTTCAATGCTCGGATAGCTTGCGCTCGGCCTTGAGCGCTTCGAAGGTCGGCATGTTGGGGCAATAGGTCTTCCACTCCGTGCCGTCGGGATCGCGGCGCAGTTCGTGCTGACACTGGCGCTTCTCGTCGCAGAACGAGCAGACGCGCTGCAGGTCGTGGAAGACCGCCGGCTCGACGCGCGCGACGTCCTCGGGGTCGAGGCCCATCGCGGCCAGCCGCGTGACCATCGGGTCCGCGGCATGCGGGCCCATGTGATCGACGCGTTTGAGATCGGCGACCGACAGGCCGACATCGGCGGCAATCTGCGCCGTCTCCGCCTCGTCCAGCGGCATCGGCGCGAGGAAAAACCGCCGGCACCAGTTGGCGAAGTCGCGGAGCGGCGAGCGAATTGGCTGGGTAACTGTCGTCGACATGCGGACCTCAGGCCTCGCCATAAAACGAACCTAGCTTGTAAAATATGGGCGTCGCCGTGAATGGCATTGACCCAGGTCAACCGCCTTCCCTTTTCCCCGCCGGCGCCGCTTCGACCTCGATCTGAAAAAATCGAATCTCCGAATAAGATATATCTTGCGATATGTCTCTATTCGGCGTATCTACGAGCTATCTTAAGATATATCTTTCTAGTCACACGAATGTATCTTACTGAACTGAAAGGAGTTTCCATGTTTGGACATCGTCATGAACGTTACGAGGGCCGCTGTGGTCACGAATTGGCGGGCCGCCACCACGGGCGCGGCCGCGGCCGCCACGGTTTGGGCGGCGGGCGCGGTTTCGGCGGCCCGGGCGGCGGCGACGACCTCAGGCACGCCGGCCGCATGCTGGCGCAGGGCGATCTTCGCCTCATCGCCCTGCGACTCATCGAAGGGCAGCCGCGCCACGGCTACGACATCATCAAGGCGCTCGAGGACACGACATCGGGCTGGTACTCGCCGAGCCCCGGCATCGTCTATCCGACCCTCACCTACCTGGAAGACGTCGGACACCTGACATCGCAGACCGAGGGCGCCAAGAAGCTCTACACCATCACCGAGGAAGGCCGCGCGCATCTCAATGAGAGCCGCGATCTCGTCGATGCGGTGATGAAACGCCTCGCCGCCATCGGCGAAAGGGCCCAGCGCATGCGCGAACGCTCGGACGACGAGCGCGACGACGATCGCGACGGTCGTTGGCAACTCGTGCGCGCCGCGCATGTGGCGGTGCGCGACGCCGTCCGCGAGCGACTCAAAGCCGATCCGGATGCCGAAGCCAAGGTCGTCGAGATTCTGGCGCGCGCCGCCGGAGAAATCCGCCGCGTTCAGTGAAAGACCCGTTAGACTTGCCGAGCCAGAACGTTTCTGGCTCGGCAGGATCTTTGCGCCGACGGCGCAAGTCACGGGAGCTTTCATGGGACTCGAATTCGCGGTCGGCGATCTCACCATCCACAGGATCGTCGAGCAGGAAATCAGCTTTGTGCCGGCGCTGGAGATGATGCCCGGGCTGACGCCCGAGGTGCTGGCCGAGAACCGCGCATGGATGCGGCAGGGCAGAGCGCTCGATGACAAGGACACGCTGATGCTGTCCTTCCACTCCTATGTGGTGAAGACGCCGCATCACACCATCCTGATCGATAGCTGCATCGGCAACGACAAGCCGCGGTCGCGTCCGTTCTGGAACATGAAGACCGACGACACCTATATGCGCGCGCTCGCCGCCGCCGGGCTTGCCGTCGGCGACATCGACTTCGTGATGTGCACGCATCTGCATACGGATCACGTCGGCTGGAATACGCAACTGGTGAACGGCCGCTGGGTGCCGACCTTTCCCAAGGCGCGTTACGTCTTCGCCCGGCAGGAGTTCGATTACTGGTCCGAGCAGAACGCGAAGACTCCGGTGCCGCCTTTCGCCGATAGCGTACTGCCGATCGTCGAAGCCAACCGGCATGACATCGTCGGCGACGATCACAGCATCGGCGATCACCTCCGCATCCTGCCGACGCCGGGTCATACGCCCGGTCACGTCGCCTTCACCTTCGGCCGCGGCAAGGACGACGCCGTATTCTCCGGCGATCTCATGCACTCGCCGCTGCAGACGCTGTATCCCGAGCTCTCGGTGAAGTTCGACGTCGATCCCGCGCGCGCCGCGACCACGCGCCGCGGCTTCCTCGAACGCTATTGCGACACCGAGACGCTGTGTTGCACGGCGCACTTTCCGGCGCCGTCCGCCGGCAGAATCAGACGCCAGGGCAACGGCTTCGTTTGCGTCGCAGCATAAGCGCGGCCCCGCGCGGCCGGGGTGATCTGCCATGCGGCGGACGCGCGAAATCGTGAACAGTTCCGCTTGCCGCCATGCTAGGCTGGCGCGAAGGCTCGTGGCAGGACCGCGGCCGTCATGAAACTTGGCCAGGGTCGAAACGTGCCACGGCAGCCTGAACACGCTTCAGGAGGCGCTCATGGCTCAATCGCACTTGATCGTCGGCGCGGCTGACACGCCCGCTGCTCCCACGATCCGCCGCATCGGTTTCGCCGACCTCAAGGATGCCCTGTCGCAAGGCGCGGACGATTTCCTCGCCATGCCGACGCACGCGATCTTCCTCTGCGTCATCTATCCATTGATCGGCCTGATCGCGGCCCGCCTCGCCTTCGGCTATTCGGTGCTGCCGCTGCTTTATCCGCTGGCCACCGGTTTCGCGCTCGTCGGCCCGCTCGCCGCGCTCGGTCTTTACGAACTCAGCCGGCGCCGCGAACTGGGCCTCGATACCTCGGCGTCGCATGCTTTCGACGTGTTCCGCTCGTCGTCGATCGGCGGCATCATTGCGCTCGGCCTCTTGCTGACGCTGCTGTTCGGCCTGTGGATGGCGGCGGCGAACGCCATCTATATCGACAACTTCGGCTACAAGCCGCCGGCCTCGATCGCCGCGTTCATCAGCAGTGTGCTGACCACGCAAGCCGGCTGGAATCTGATTGTCGTCGGCAACATTGTCGGCTTCATCTTTGCCGCGGTGGCCTTCACGCTCACCGTCGTGTCGTTCCCGATGCTGCTCGACCGCGATGTCGGCGCTGCCGGCGCGCTGCTGACATCGATCCGCGCGGTCGCCGCCAATCCGGTGGTGATGACGGTGTGGGGCCTGATCGTCGCGGCGCTGCTGCTGATCGGCTCGCTGCCGTTCTTCATTGGCCTTACCGTGGTGATGCCGATCCTTGGCCACGCCACCTGGCATCTCTATCGCAAGCTGGTCGTCGCCGACGGCACGCCGCGGCCGACCTATCGCGACGACAGCCAGCGCGTCAGGCGCCCGGCGGCCGATTTCCCGGCAGCGCTGTTTCCGTGGCGTAAGTGAGTGAATTGAAGGCGGTGCGCGCTTCTTCCCCTCTCCCCTTGTGGGAGAGGGTGCCTGAGTGAGGCGAAGCCGAACGAAGGCGGGTGAAGGGTCAGTATCGCTATGAGCCCCGGCCCCTCACCCGGCTCGCCCGTTGGGCTCGCCACCCTCTCCCACATAGCTCGCCGAACGGCGAGCGTCCGCTCGCCTGTGGGGAGAGGGAAGAAAGCTACTCGCCCCAGGCCTTGAACGATTCGGCGAAGGCGCGGGCGCCGGGCGTGCCCTTCTCGACGGCGAGAATGGCGCGCTTGCCGCTGGTATAGACGATCGGGATGTCGAACCAGTCGCGGTCCTTCAGCAGCTCGACGTTGCGCTGCTGATCGACGGTGACGGCGGACAGGCCGATGAGGAAGTAATTGTTCGTCACCTTGACCGACAGGCCGGCGAGCGGCAGGCCGCGGGCCTGCTCGTTCTGCTTCATCAGGATGCCCGGCACATTGGCGATGCCGCCCTCGGAGAAGTCCGACGGCAGGGTGAACATGATCTCGATGGTGTGGCTCGCCGGCAGTGCCTTGTCGGTGTTGCGCCGGAGCGACCAGGTCATCCGCAT
Source organism: Pseudomonadota bacterium (assembly GCA_018240595.1). Lineage (GTDB taxonomy): Bacteria > Pseudomonadota > Alphaproteobacteria > Rhizobiales > Xanthobacteraceae > Pseudolabrys. Next base: position 67,651 of record JAFEFL010000032.1, read on the forward strand.
CCGCCGTTCGGGAATTTCGACGTCGGCGCGAATGGCGAGCTCGGGCGCAAGACCAGCACCGGGCGACACCGTCTCGGTGCGCCACACCGCCGACCCGACATAACGCTTGCCCTGCGGGTCCGTCGAATCCTCATCGTACAGCACGACCTTCTGCGCCACCGCGGCGGCCGGCGCGGTGGCCGGCGTCGCCGTCGAATCGTTGGTGGCGCCGATGCGGTCGGTGATCTTGGGACGGCCGGCCGGCGTGTCCGCCGGCTTCGTCGCCGGGGTGGTCGGCGCCGTCGAGCTCGAGCGGCTGAGGCTCGCCATCACCGTTTTGTAGCCATCGACCATGGCGCCGCGCTGCCAGTAGCCGAGCGCGGCGACGGCGCCGATCACCAGCAGCAGGATCGCAACCTTGATGATCCGCCCGTAGGAGCGCACCGGCCGGCCATAGACTTCGTCGTCTTCGTCCGAATGCAGCGGCGGCTGCGGCACGCCGCCGCGTGGCCGCCCTGAAGCGGGCTCGGACTGCGGCTTCTCGTAGGGCCGATGCGGCGGCGCGGCCGCGGCCTCAGGCTCGGCTCCGCCGGAGGCCGCCGCCCCCTCGTCTTCCGCCGGTGGCTCGAAATAATGCGAAGCCGGTTCGACCGGCTCCTCGTCAGGAATGGCATCGACGTGCGCCTGCAGGCTCGGCGCCGGCTCGTCGTGCGCGGCCTGCGGCAGCTCGCGCTCTTCAAAATCCTCGTAGGCCTCGCGCGCCGTACGGCTGGCTTCGTGACTCGCTTCGCCCAGGCCTTCGGCTTCCGCCATGGTGTCGCGGAAATTGCGCAGCGCCTGGTCGCGCAAGGTCGGCGAGGCCTCGTCCGCTTCGGCCGGCTCTTCGCTGGCTTTCTTGGCCGCCTCGGCTTCGAGGCGCCGGATGGCGTCTTCGAGGCCGAGCCGCTCGCGCGTGATATCCGCCTCGTCGAGCGGCGGATCGACGCCCCGCAACTGATTGACCAAAGCGGCGCGGGCGCGCTCATACAAGGCGCGGCGGTTTTCGCCGGTGTTCTTGTCGAGGCCTGCGACGGCGCGGGCAATCAGGGGGTAGTAATCGGCCATTGCTCGGTAATGGAACCTGCTTTGCGCGTTTTATAAGGCGCGAGGGGGGCTGATCCGTGGGGCGTCAGGTCTCGAAGGGGTTCTTCATCAGGATGGTATCGTCGCGCTCGGGGCTGGTCGATAACAGAGCCACCGGGCAGCCAATCAGTTCCTCGATTCGGCGGACATATTTTATCGCCTGCGCCGGCAGTTCGGCCCAGGAGCGTGCCCCGGCGGTCGGCTCTTTCCAGCCGTCGATGGTCTCGTAGATGGGCTCGACCGCGGCCTGGGCATGCTCGCCAGCCGGGAGATAATCGATCTCACGACCATCGAGCTTGTAGCCGACGCAGACCTTGACCTCGTCGAAGCCGTCGAGGATGTCGAGCTTGGTCAGCGCGATGCCGTTGATGCCGCAGGTCGAAACGGTCTGGCGCACCAGCACGGCGTCGAACCAGCCGCAGCGCCGGGCGCGGCCGGTGACCGTGCCGAACTCGCGGCCGCGCTCGCCGAGCATCTTGCCGATCTCGTTGTGCATCTGGTCGGTCGGGAACGGGCCCTCGCCGACGCGCGTCGTGTAGGCCTTGGTGATGCCGAGCACGTAGTTGATGGCGTTCGGACCGAGGCCGGCGCCGGTCGCCGCCTGCCCTGCCACGGTGTTCGACGAGGTGACGTAAGGATAGGTGCCGTGATCGATGTCGAGCAGCGCGCCCTGCGCGCCTTCGAACAGGATGCGCCGGCCTTCGCGGCGCTTGCCGTCGAGCAGCCGCCACACCGAATCCATGTACGGCAGCACCTTCGGCGCCAGCGCCGACAGGTGGTTGTACAGATCCTTGGCGTCGATCTCCTTGAGACCGTTGCCCCGGCGCAGCGCGTTGTGGTGCGCCAGCAGGCGCTCGATCTTGCCGCCGAGCGTCGGCAGGTCGGCAAGGTCCATGAAACGAATGGCTCGGCGGCCGACCTTGTCTTCATAGGCCGGGCCGATGCCGCGCTTGGTGGTGCCAATGCGCGCCGTAGAGTTCTCGCGGATCTCCTCGAGCTCGCGATGCAGCGGCAGGATGAGCACGGCGTTCTCGGCAATACGCAGCGACTCGGGCGTCACCTTGACGCCCTGCGAGGCGAGCTGCCCGATCTCCTTGAGCAGCGCCTCGGGGTCGATGACGACGCCGTTGCCGATCACCGACAGCTTGCCTTCCCGGACGACGCCGGACGGCAGCAGCGACAGTTTGTAGGTGGCGTTGCCGATCACCAGAGTGTGGCCGGCGTTATGGCCGCCCTGGAATCGCACCACGACATCGGCCTGCTGGGACAGCCAGTCGACAATCTTGCCCTTGCCTTCGTCGCCCCACTGCGACCCGACAACCACGACATTCGCCATAGAAGCTTCATCTCCGCGTCAGCGTTCCGGACACTGACGCCGGGCGGTGCCGGCCAGGTCCACCCTCGGATAAAGGATGGAGGCCCCCGAAGCAAGGCAAACCGGCCCTGCCGCGGGGGCGTGTGGACGGTTAGTTCGCCTTGTTTTTCAACAGGCTAATGGCGCGCTTGGCGGGGCGGCTCAGCTCGCCAGGACGTAGCGGCCGGGCGCATCCGGCAAGGGGATGTCCGCGGCCGGGAAAGCCGGCGGCGGCACCGGAACACCGGAACGGGACTGGAGCCAAGCCAGCCAGTCCGGCCACCACGAGCCGGCCTTGGCCGGGGCGGCGGCGAACCAGGTATCCGGGTCGACGTGGAGCGCGTCGCCGGGGGTGGTTGCGACGCGGTAATGCAGGCCGGGGTGATGCCGGTCCGAGACGATGCCGACATTGTGCCCGCCCGAGGCCAGCAGATAAGTGACCTCGGTCTCGGTCAGCCGGTGGATCTTGTAGGTCGAGCGCCATGGCGCGACGTGGTCGCGTTCGGTGCCGACGGCGAAGATCGGCACGCGGATATCGGAGAGCGACACCGGCTTTTCGCCGATAACGTAACGGCCTTCGGCGAGTTCGTTGTCGAGGAACAGCTTGTGCAGGTACTGCGAATGCATCTTGTACGGCATGCGCGTCGCATCGGCGTTCCAGGCCATCAGGTCGGTCATCGGCTCGCGCTCGCCCATCAGGTAGTTGCGCGCCAGATACGACCAGACGAGATCGTTCGAGCGCAGCATCTGGAATGCGCCGGCCATCTGCGAGGTGTCGAGGAAGCCCTGCTCCCACATCATGTCGTCGAGGAAGGCGAGCTGGCTTTCGTTGATGAACAGCATCAGCTCGCCGGCCTCGGTGAAATCCGTCTGCGCGGCGAGCAGCGTCACCGATTGCAGGCGGTCGTCATTGTCGCGCGCCATGGCGGCGGCGGCGATCGACAACAGCGTGCCGCCAAGGCAATAGCCGACGGTGTGCACCTTGTGTCCCGGCACGATGCCGCCGACCGCGTCGAGCGCGGCCATGACGCCGAGTGTGCGGTAGTCCTCCATGTCGAGGTCGCGGTCGTCCTCATCCGGATTTTTCCAGGAGATCATGAAGACCGTGAAGCCCTGCGCTGTCAGGTATTTCACCATCGAATTGGTCGGCGACAGATCGAGGATATAGTACTTCATGATCCAGGCCGGCACGATCAGGATCGGCTCCGGCCGCACCGTGTCGGTCGTCGGCGCATACTGGATGAGCTCGATCAGCCGGTTGCGATAAACCACCTTGCCGGGCGTGATCGCGACATCGCGGCCGACGACGAAATTCTCGCAGCCGACCGGTTTCTTGCCACTGATCCGCCGCTCCCAGTCCTCGATCATGTTCTGAAAGCCGGCGACGAGATTGGCGCCGCCGGTCTCCATCGTGCGCTTCATGATCTCGGGATTGGTGAGGATGAAGTTCGACGGCGACGCCATGTCGAGGATCTGGCGCGACGTAAATTCGACGATGCGTTCGTTCTGTTCGCTGACGCCGCGCACGTCGGTGGTGGCGTTGTGCCACCATTGCTGCTGCAGCAGGAACGACTGATAGATGACGTTGTAGGGCCAGTGCTGCCAGCTGTCGGCCTCGAAGCGCCGGTCCTGCGGCAACGGCTCGATGCAGGGCCCGGCCGCCTCATGCCGCGTTACGCTCTGCGCGCAATGCAGCGCCATGCGCGACGCCTTGCGTGCGGCCTTTTCGACGAGTTGCAGCCGCTTGCCGGGCGAGCCGGCCAGATGCGTCGCCCAGTCGAGATAGGCATGCATCAACGCCAGCGGCGACAGGCCCATGGTGACGCGCGCCATGCCGGCGTGCAGCGAGCGGTCGATGATGTCGGCAAGCGCCGTGACGGCGTAGGAGTCGCGCTCGTCGCGCGACGACGGACCGGGCGCGATCACCGCATGCGCCGGCGGCGCCGCGGCCGGCGCCAGCGTGACGATCGGCGCTTCCAACGGGGCAAGGGTATTCGGCTCGGTCATGACCGCGGTACTCTACGGTCGCGCGGGTTTGCCCCCATGACCTAGGTCAAATATGTCAATCCACCACCGGCGTCAGCACCATGGTCTTGTCCTTCGGCCAGCGCACCCGCCAGGCCAAGGTGATGTCGCGCGCTTCGCCCGGGGCGGCGTCGAAGGCCCATTCCAGCACGCCACGGCGATTGTGCAGGTCGCGCGCCGTCGGCTGCGTCGTCGCCGGCAGCATCTCGACGACGATGTCGTCGGCCTCGCTGACCGGGATCTGATCCTCGATGCTGACCTTGACCGGGAAGTTGTGGCCGTTGCGCACCGAGGTCTTGAACTCGCGCTCCTCGATCTTCGAAGAACCGATCAGGCCGGCGCTGCCCGTCAGTTTGCGCACCAAGGTACGGGTGACCTTGATCTGGTCGTCGGCGCCGAAGCCGAGCCGCACCGGCTCATCCTTTGGCGTCAGCGTCATCGAGGAGCGGCCGACAAACAGCCCGTCGCGATACAGCGCGATGCGGCCGGGCAGCAGCGGCGCTTCCTCGGCATTCTTGAAACTGGCCTCGAGGAAAGCGCTCTGATCGAGCGCCGGCACCGCGCGCACCGACAATTCCGGCGCGATGGTCGCGGTAGCGAGGCGGAATGACTTGGCGCTCTGCGCCGCGGCGATGCTGACGCGGCCGGGCACGCGGAACGCCGCCTGGAAGCCGCTGGCGTCGAAGGCGGCTTCCTGCTCCTGCGCCTCATTCCTGGCGAGCGTGGGCGGCGACGGCGCGGCGGCATCGTGCCCTTCGAAGCGTTGCGGCGCCGCGGCCTTCGGCGCCGGCGCCCGGTATTGGGCGACGAGCGAATGGAGCTCAGGCGCATTGCCGCCGCGCGCGGTGCGCACCGTCGACAGCGTCAAGGCGACGTTGTCCCAATCCTCGCCGGTTGCCTGCGCCACCTCGGCGCGGCGCACCAGTTCGAGCGACGGCTTGGCGCCTTTCGCGCCCGTCTCGAGACGCGCGTCATAGAGCGGGATCCAGCGCGCGCCGCGGACCGAATAGGTCACGCGCAAGGTGGCCGATGTGGGAGCCGCGGCTGCAAGGCCGATGCGCAGTTCAAGCTTGCGCGGCGGATTGGCGCGCCGCTCACTCTCCAGCCGCGCGATCTCGCGGTCGATGTCGCGCTGGCGGATCTTGGCTTCGCGCACCGCGGCCTCGGCGGCGGTGACCTCTTCGGCAACCGCGCTGAACGCTTCACGCCATTCGGCGAGCGGTCGCGCCTCGCCCTTGCCGCCGAGACCGGCTGGAGCCGTGGCGGCGAAATGTTCGGCGAACTGGCGGCGCGCCTGGGCACCGGCGATGGCGCCGTCGAGCGCGGCGCGCTGGTCGCGTAGCGTTTCGATGCGCTTGTCGATCTCGGGCAGGTTGGCCGGCGGCAGCAGCTTCGGCGAGGCGACATCGATGGCGCCGATGGTCAGCTTGCCTGCACCTTCGCCTTCGATGCGCAGTGAGGCCGGATCGAGCGAGACCGGAAAGTCACGCAGCACGATGGTGTTGTCGCCGGCGGCGGCGTCGGCCGTGACGATACGGGTCACCGTCGCGCCGTCGGGGTAGACGATAACGCTGTCGATGCGGGAGTTGCCGTCGATCTCGGCGGCGGCCGCTGGCCCTGCGAGATACGCGGCCACGGCGACGACGACCGGCGTGGCGATGAAAACCTGGCGGCGCATTCTGACCTCCCGAGACGATCCGGAGATCAAGGTTCGGGATTCAGGTTTCCCTATGACCGCAATATTGCAGCACGATGGCGTGCTTAAAAGACAGCGGCCGCGGGTGGGAGGTCCGCGGCCGCCGGTATTTGCTGTCGGTATGGCCTATTAGGAATGCAGCGGCTTTAGAAGTGCAAGGGTTTGGCCGACTGCACCTGCGGCAGCGCCCGCACCTTGGCCAGCACGTCTTCCGGCAATTCGCCGTCGATCTCGATCAGCGCCACCGCATTGGCGCCGGGCGCCTCGCGGCCGACATGGAAGGTCGCGATGTTGATATTCGCCTCGCCCAGCGTGCCGGAGAACTTGCCGATGAAGCCCGGCTTGTCGAGGTTGGTGATGTAGACCATGGACGGCGCGAATTCCGCGTCCATGCGGATGCCCTTGATATTGACGATGCGCGGGCGGCCGTCGGCAAACACGGTGCCGGAGACGTGGCGCGACTGGCGCTCGGTCACCACGGTGATTGTGATGAGGCTGTCGTAATCGCCGGCCACCTGCCGCGTCGTCTCCTCGATGATCATGCCGCGCTCCTTGGCAATCACCGGTGCGGAGACGACGTTGACGTCGCCGAGCATCGGCCGCAGCAGGCCGGCGAGCGCCGCCGAGGTGAGCGCGCGGGTGTTCATCTGCGCCACCGCGCCTTCATAGGCGATCTGTACCTTGGAAATGCCGGTCTCGGTGAGCTGGCCGGCGAAAGAACCGAGTTTTTCGGCCAGTTCGACGAACGGCTTCAGCTTCGGCGCTTCCTCGGCGCTGATCGACGGGAAGTTGAGAGCATTGGTGATGGCGCCGGTCATCAGATAGTCGGCCATCTGCTCGGCGACCTGCAGCGCGACGTTTTCCTGCGCTTCCGTGGTCGAGGCGCCGAGATGCGGCGTGCAGATCACGTTCGGGTGGCCGAACAGCACGTTCTCGGTCGCCGGCTCGGTGACGAAAACGTCGAAGGCGGCGCCGGCGACGTGGCCGGAATCGAGCGCGGCGCGCAGCGCGTTTTCATCGACCAGGCCGCCGCGGGCGCAGTTGATGATGCGCACGCCCTTCTTGGTCTTGTTCAGCGCGGTGGCGTCAAGGATGTTCTTGGTCTTGTCGGTGAGCGGCGTGTGCAGCGTGATGAAATCGGCCCGCTTGAGCAGTTCGTCGAGCTCGACTTTCTCGACGCCGATATCGACGGCACGCTCCGGCGACAGGTACGGGTCGAAGGCGATGACCTTCATCTTCAGGCCGAGGGCGCGGTCGGCGGCGATCGAACCGATATTGCCGCAGCCGATGACGCCGAGCGTCTTGCCGGTGATTTCCACGCCCATGAACTTGTTCTTTTCCCACTTGCCGGCCTGCGTCGAGCGGTCGGCTTCCGGGATCTGGCGGGCCAGCGCCAGCATCAGCGAGATGGCGTGCTCGGCGGTGGTGATCGAATTGCCGAAGGGCGTGTTCATCACGATGATGCCCTTGGCCGTCGCGGCCGGGATGTCGACGTTGTCGACACCGATGCCGGCGCGGCCGATGACGCGCAGGTTCTTGGCGTTTTCGAGAATCTTCGACGTCACCTTGGTGGCCGAGCGGATGGCGAGCCCGTCATAGTTGCCGATGATCTCGGCAAGCTTGTCCTTGTCCTTGCCGAGAGCGGGCTGGAAATCGACTTCGACGCCGCGGTCCTTGAAGATCTGGATGGCGGCGGGAGAAAGAGCGTCGGAGATGAGAACTTTGGGCATGGGCCTTGTCCGGTTCTGCTGTCATCGTCCGCGAAGGCGGACGATCCAGCGTTGAAGCGAATGACTGGAAGAGCTGGATGCCCCGCATTCGCGGGGCATGACGTTCTTGGAATTGCGGTCGGCGACGAAATCACTCCACCTCGCCATGCTTCGCATGGCGACCCTCCCCTCCAGGGGAGGGTAAAGAGTGGCCTTACGCCGCCTTGGCGAGCGCGGCCTTGGCCTGTTCGAAGGCCCAGTCGAGCCACGGCGTCAGCGCTTCGACGTCCTTGGTCTCGATGGTGGCGCCGCACCAGATTCGCAGGCCCGGAGGCGCATCGCGATAGAACGCGATGTCGTTGGCGACGCCTTCCTTCTCGAGGATCGAGGCGAGGCTCTTGGCGAAAGCCGCCTGCTCATCGAGCGTCAGCTTGGCAACCGCCGGGTCCGAGACAACGAGGCACACCGAAGTATTCGACCGTGTCTCCGGCTTCTTGGCCAGATGATCGATCCACGCCGTCTTGGCGACCCAGTCGGCCAGCACCTTGGCGTTGGCGTCGGAGCGCGCTTGCAGACCCTTCAGACCGCCGACCGACTTCGCCCAGTTCAGCGCATCGAGATAGTCCTCGACGCACAGCATCGACGGCGTGTTGATGGTCTCGCCGACGAAGATGCCTTCGTTGAGCTTGCCGTTCTTCGTCATGCGGAAGATCTTCGGCAGCGGCCAGGCCGGCTTGTAGGTCTCCAGACGCTCGACCGCGCGCGGTGACATAATCAGCATGCCGTGCGCGCCCTCGCCGCCCAGCACCTTCTGCCAAGAGAAGGTGACGACATCGAGCTTGGTGAAATCGAGGTTCTGCGCGAACGCCGCCGAAGTGGCGTCGCAGATGGTCAGGCCTTCGCGGTTCGCCGGGATCCAGTCGCCGTTCGGCACACGCACGCCGGAGGTGGTGCCGTTCCAGGTGAAGACGACGTCGGTCTTGAAGTCGACCTTCGACAGGTCGGGCAACTCGCCGTAACCGGCCTTCAGCTCGGTGACATCCTTGAGCTTGAGCTGCTTCACCACGTCGGTGATCCAGCCTTCGCCGAACGATTCCCAGGCGAGCATGGTGACGCCGCGCGCGCCCAGCATCGACCACAGCGCCATTTCGACGGCGCCCGTGTCGGAGGCGGGCACGATGCCGATCTTGTAATCGGCCGGAACATTGAGAATTTCGCGCGTCAGATCGATGGCCTGCTTGAGCTTGGCCTTGCCGATCTTGGCGCGGTGGGAGCGGCCGAGAGCCGCGTCTTTGAGGGCTTGGAGGGTCCAGCCGGGGCGCTTGGCGCAGGGGCCGGACGAAAAGTGCGGGTTTGCCGGCCGCACGCCGGGCTTCGTCGCTGTCATAGCCTATCCTTCCAGATAGAAGCCCCTCGTTGGGGAGGGGTGTCCCACTGGCGGAGATAGTCGATCGGCCCGCGCCGGTCAACAGCGGCGCGGCAAATCGCGAAGATTTAAGGATTCAGAAACGAATACCGACGCCGACCCGGCCGTTATTCAGCGAGTTGCGGATGCCGTTGATGGCCGCGAAGGTCAGGTACTCCCACTCGGCGCGCAGGAACACATTCGGCGTCAAAGCCACGTCGAGGCCGAGGCCGCCGGCGAAGCCCGCCGAGAACGCGTTGTTTTTCGAATCGGTATAGGTGTTGTCGGTGCTGTACGGGCTGCCGCCGCCACCTCCGACGTCGGTGCCGCTCGAGCGGATGCGCGTCGTGACCGCATAGTCGAAGCGCCCCACCGCGATGCCGGCAAAGGCGTAAGGCAGGAACTGGCCCATCGCATAACCGGCGCGCGCGCGGAAGGTCGCATAGTCCTTCAGCTTCACCGACGCCTGCGAGTCGATCCTGACATTGTTGTTGTAGCCGTCGGACGTATTGAACTGGCGGCCGATCGAATCGGCTTCGGACTGATCGAAGCCCGAGGTCATGTTGTAGGTGATGTCGGCGCCGATGACGACGCCATCCCACAGCGCATTGTAGCCGATGAAGCCGCCGAAGGTCCGGCCGTTCGTCGTGCTCGACGGCAGCGTCGACCAGGTCTCGGGATGAAACTCGTTGAGAACGACCGTGTTGCGGAAGTCGTAGGCCACCTGCTGGCTGTTGCTCGAGCCGAAGTCGGTGTTCATGTTGCCGACGCCGAACTGGCCGCCGAAATTGATGCCGTCCCAGCGGATGCCGCTGCCCGCGGGCGCCGGCGGCTCGAACGAGCCGCGCAGAGGCGCCTCCCCTGGCCAATCGGCGGCGCGTGCCGCGGCGAAAAGCGGGGCCGCGAACATGACCGCCGCCACACCGAGCAGCAGCGCGCGCGAGAAGGCGCGCAGGGACCGCGGGCGAACCGGGTTATCGTACCGTGGGCAAATCATTGAAATTCCAACGCAGGCCGACCCGCACTTCGTGATTGACGATGTTCTTGAGAGTCATTTGTCCGACGGCGTCGCTGGCGGTCGAAACATCGCCGAGCGCGAGATAGCGATAGCCGACATCGAGCTGCATGTTGGGCGCAATGCGATAGGCAACGCCTGCCATCGCCGCCCAGGCGAAATTCCACTGGCTGTGCGCGCCGTCGCCGCTGAAGGGCGGCGCGACCGTGCTTTGATAATCGCTGACGCGCAGCCGCGCGGCGCCGACGCCGGCGCCGATATAGGGCGTGGCGTTGTACCAGCTGCCGAGGTCGAGATAGCCGTTGAACAGCGCGGTGATGGCCGAGACCTTCGCCGTGGTGTCGTTCGGCGCCACGGTCGTCGCCTCGTATTTCATCGGCGAGCCGAAATCGATGGTGCCGTCGGTGCGCAGCCAGCCGGTCTTGACGCCGAGGCCGACGCCGCCGCCGAAGCTGCCGCCCAGCTTCTCGCTGCCCGGGGCGGGAAAACCGGGCGCCGGATCGGAGCCCGACAGATGGCCCCAGCGGTAGCCGATGTCGCCGCGCAGATACCAGCCGGTGAGCAAGGGCGCCGGCGGCAGCGGGCGCACGCTGGCAGGAGGCGGCAGGACGGCCGGACGGTTGCCCGGCATGTCGGCCGCTTGCGCGCCGGTCAGCCCGGCGGCCACGCATGCCAGCCCGATCGCCGACCTCCGAACGAGACCCATGACCCCAACTCCTTCGCGGCAGCGCGCCGCGTCCGGATCCGGCGGCTCGCTGTTAAGCCGCCATCAACCAAGAACTTTCACCAAGCGGCCGCGCCCGTTAACGGCGCGGCACGGCCGCCCATCGTCATCCTTTGCTCTGCAGCGGCGGCGGCGCATAGACCGGCGGCGGCGCGTAAACCGGGGGCGGCGCGTAGTATTGCGGCGCGGGCCTCGAGAACATGTCGAGGCCGTCGAGATTGAAGCGCAGGCCGAGCTTCACGTCGTGCGACGTGAGATGCTTGAACTCCATCGGGTTGTTGATGTTGTTGGTGCCGAGATAGGTGTAGATGTCGCCCGACTGCGCATCGCCGAGATTGACGTAGCGATAGGCGAGTTCGACGGTGAAGTTCTTGGACACCTTGTAGGCAAGACCGGCATGCAGCGCCCAGGCGAAGTTCCACTTCGATGCGGTGTCGGCAAACGCGACGCCGTTCGTGACGGTGTTGACGTCCTGGAAGCTCGAGATCGTGTTGCGCGAAGCGCCGACGCCGGCACCGACGAACGGCGTGATGTTGTACCAGGTGCCGAGATCGACATAGGCGTTCAGCAGGAACAGCCATTCCGATTTGCTGCCGGAATACTCGTCGGTATAGGTCGATCCGCCACTCGTGATGATTTGCGAGCCGTGGAAGTTCGCCTTGGAGCGATACTCGCCGGTCAGATCGAAACGCAGCCAATCGTTGAAATAATAACCAATGCCGAGACCGAACAGCGGCGAGGCGTCGAAGCCGATGCCGACGTTGGTCACGCTGTTGTTGGCGTCCTGCACGTTGGTGAGGTCGCGCACGCTCTGATTCGTGATGCCGATATCGCCGCGCAGATACCAGCCGGAGAATTCCTCGACGACGACCGGCGGCGGCGGAATGTAGCAGGCGACCGCTCCCGGCGGCGCGCGCCCGGCCGCGATCGTCGCGGCATCGTAACAAGGCGGCTGCGGATAATCGGCCGCGTTCGATGCCGTCGTGACGAGCGACGCGGCCGCGGCGATGGTTGCTATTGTTAGACGCGCACTCATAAGGCCGTCATCCCTCAACTGTTTCACCGCGAACGCGCGACGAACGATTGCAGGACGATGGCATCAAATCCTTAAGTGGCTCTTAACCCTGTTTTTTAACGACGATTTTTAACGATTGTTCCATCAGCGGTTCCACACTGACGTGCCAGCCGCGCCGTCGAATCGTCGCTTTAAGATTTGCTTTACGGTTGTGGCCGGGCGAGCGCGGCTGACTAGCGGCTCTCGCCGCGCCGCGCCCAGTCGAAGCTGACGAGCTGCTCGGCGAGCGTGACGAGCGCATCGCGCGCCGCCGTGTCCTCGATCGCCAGAAACGCTTCCATCAGCCGGACGGCTTCCTGCATGCGAGGATCGTCCTTGCCGCCAGCTACCGCCTTCTTTTCGAGGCCCGGGCGGTCGCTGTCACGGACGCCGTCTTTCGTCTTCGCCACGCTGTCGAGCGAAACGACGTTATCGCCGGTCGGAAACGGAAACTGGGTCATCGCAAGGCCTGATGGTTGTGAGTGCTGTTTCTTGGGCCGGGCTTGCTGCCGTCCGGTCACGTGCCGCCAAGTGTCGGCCGCACGACTTTGACTGAACGGGCGGTCGCACACGGCCACAACCGCTCATTGAAGATGGCGGGAGGACAGCGAATTGTCATTACCGCCGATATCGCGTTTTGTGAGGTTTTGCCTCATAATCTTGGGATGGAGCTTCGCCACCTTAGGTATTTTGTCGCGGTCGCCGAGGAGCTGCACTTCGGCCGCGCCGCCGCGCGCCTCAACATCTCGGCACCGACGCTCAGTCACCAGATTCTGGCGCTGGAAAACATGCTCGGCGCCAAGCTGTTCCTGCGCCGCACCAAGAGCGTGGTGACGCTGACGCAAACCGGCAAGCGTTTCCTGATCGAAGCCTATTCCACGCTCAAGCAGGCCGCCAATGCCGAGATGATCGGACGTCGCGCCGCGCGCGGTGACGTCGGCTCGATCGCCGTCGGTTACATCTTTTCGGCCGGTCTCAGCGGCTTCATCTCGAGAAACCTCGTTGCATTTCGCGAAAGCCATCCCGACGTCGAATTGCAGTTGCGCCGCGTCGTCACCTTTGCGCAGTTCCGCGCCCTCACTGACGATACGCTCGACATCGGCTTCACCGCCGCCCCCCAAAGCTATCCCGCCGGCCTCACCGGGTTCGTCGTCGATCGCCAGCCCTATTACGTGGCGATCCCGGAGCGCAATCCGATCGCGAAGCGTAAGCACGTCACACCGGACCTCATCGCGGGCGAACCGTTCGTCGCGGTGTCGCTGGAGATGGAAGTCGGGTTCGGCGGCGGCAATATTTCGGCGATCACGCCGCCGGGCAAATCGCTGCGCATCGTCGAGCGCGCGCCGGACATCTTCTCGGTGCTGACTTTGTGCGCCGCGGGCGTCGGCTTGAGCGTCATGTCGGAGCCGATGATCAATGCGAAGATTCCGGGAATCGTCTTCCGAAAGGTCGAGGGCGTCACTCGCAAGTTCGAGCTGGCGCTGGTCTATCGCCGCAACGAAGCGGCGCCCGCGGTGAAGTCCTTCATCGAGTTCATGCGCGTGCAGGCTCAGCCGGCGAAGCCTTGAGCTGGCGCGCGAACATGGCGAAGGTTTCCCGCCAGTCTATGGCGGTTGCCGCGGCATCGTGCACGTCGCGGTCGGGCAACGAGTAGCCGTGATGCGCGCCGGCATGAAGGCTGGAGCGGTAGGTCAGGTCACTGCGCCCCCGGAACGGCGCCGCGAGCGCGGCGAGAATCTGCGGCTCGCTGAAACGGTCGTGCTCGCCGTGACCGCAATAGACTTCGCCCTTCATCCGGCCGATCCGGCGATGCGGCGAATCCGGCGCCTCGGTGACCAGAAGCGTTCCGTGCAGGCTTGATGTGGCGCGGATGCGGTCGGGGAACGACTGCGCCGCGAAGAAGCCGATGCGGCCGCCCAGACAGAAGCCGACCGTGCCGACCGGACCCGGCGAAACGGGCGCGGTGCGGACGAAGTCGAAAATGCCCGACACGTCGGTCTCGATCATCTGCCGGGTCAGGCCGCGGCCGAGCACCAGCATTTCCTGTTGCAAATCCTGCGGCAGCGTATCGAACGACACCATGCGGCCGGCGGCGTTGCGCCTTTCATAGCGGATCTTGCCCTTGCGATGATAGAGATTGGGAACGACGCAGTAGTAACCCTCGGCCGCGACCTGGCGCGCCAGAGCGAACAGCTCCTCGCGCAGCCCCCAAATGTCCATGAACATGATGACGAGCGGGAACGGTCCGCCCTCGCCGGGCCACGCCGCATAGGCGTCCATCGCTCCGTCGGAAGTCGGAATGTCGATGGCGCGGCCGATCACGGTCATGAGTTGCTGCCGGCTCTCTTTACTTCGGATTGGACGACTGCAGCCGCGTAACGATCGGCGCCCAGACCTTGCGATCCTCGGCCATCTGCGCGGTGACGCGCTGCGGCGGCCCGCCCCACGGCGTCAGGCCGACGTCGTTGAAGGCCTTTCGCGTCTCCGGCTTTTTCAGATAGGCGTCGATCGCGGCGTTGAGCCTGTCGATGATGGCTTTCGGCGTGCCGCGCGGGGCAAATATCGCATTCCAGGTGGCGCAGATAATATCGATGCCGGATTCCTTCAGCGTCGGAACGCTGGGCGCGACATCGAGTCGTTGATCCGAACTGATGGCGAGCACCTTGGCCGCCATCGCGCTGGGCCCGAAGGCCGGCGTGCCCAATTCAATCTGACCGCCGAGCAGATCCTGCACGATCGGCGTCGCGCCGCGATAATTGATGAAGTTTCCTTCGATGCCCAGTTTCTCGAGCAGCAGCACGCCGCAGTACTGGCCCATGGTGCCGACGCCCGGCATGCCGATATTGAGCTTGTTGCCGTTTTTGGCCGCCCACGCCTTCAAGTCGGCGATCGTCGACACGCCCATCTTCGGTGATGCCAGCACCGCGTTCGGCGTGGCACCGATCAGGATGACCGGTTCGAAATCCTTGTCGGCATCGAAGCCAAGATCCTTCTCCAGGATCGGCCTGAACACCATTGGCCCGATGGCGGTGACGACGAAGTTGTAGCCGTCCGGCGGCGCCTTGGCGATGGCGAGCAAACCGACGAGTCCGCTGCCCGTCGCTTTGGTTTCGACGACGAAGGGCTGGCCGAAGGTCCCGGTCATCGCCTGCGCGATCAGGCGGATGGCGAAATCCATCGTGCCGCCGCCGGCGAAAGTCTGCGTCACCGTGACGGGTCGCGTTGGCCAGTCCTGCGCCACAGCGGATCGCGGCGCAGCGGCCAAGGCCGCGACGGCCGCCGCTGCGACGAAGTTACGGACAAATGTGCCAAGGCGAATTGAACGGCCGGACATTGCAGTGCCTCCCCCGAAGCGCCACCCGCACACCGAAAGCCGCGCGAAGTGCGGACCCGGCGCCATCTTCGCCAAAATAGCAGACGGCGGCAATGCACGTCGCGCGAGCGGCCGGTTGCAGGACCGGCGGCCGCCCGCCGGGACGCCTAGTGGTCTTCGCCCATTTCGCCGATGTGATGCTGCGAGTAGAGCTGCACGCCGAGCTTGGCGACGAGGTCAAGCTGCGTCTCGAGGAAGTCGATGTGATGCTCCTCGTCGCTCATCAGTTTCTCGAACAGGTCGCGGGTGACGTAGTCCTTGACGCCGTTGCAGTAATGCGCGGCTTCCTGATAGAGCGCGCGCGCCGACATTTCGGCGGCGAGGTCGCAATCGAGGATTTCCTTGACGTCCTGGCCGATGTGCAGCGGGTCGAGCACCTGCATGTTGGGGAAGCCGTCGAAGAAGATGATGCGCTCGATCAGCTTGTCGGCGTGCTCCATTTCCTCGATCGATTCCTTGCGCCACTGCTTGGCGAGATCCTTGTAGCCCCAGTTATCGAGCAGCCGGTAGTGCAGCCAGTACTGGTTGACCGCGGTCAGTTCGTGGCGCAACGCCTTGTTGAGATACTCGATGACTTTGGGTTCGCCCTTCATGACGCGTCACATCCTTTTTATGGCGGCGCGCCGCGAAGCGCTCGTCCACTGATTGTCTTGAGAAGAATTCAACGAACGGCGCAGGCGGTCAAGCGCGTCCGGTTTTGTGAACCTGCAATCGATCAGTCGCGCTGCGGCGCATGGGCGGCGCAGGCGCAGCCCGACGGACAGGCGCCGGCGGCGCCGAGCGCTTCGTTCATGATCTTGCGGATGGTGCGCGCGCAGCGGCCGCACTGGGCGCTGCAGCCGAGGCAGCCATAGACTTGCCCGGTGGTGCGAGGCGAGGCGCTGGCGCAGGCGCTGCGCACGGCCTTGTCGCTCAACACGTTGCAGGAGCAGACGATCATCGAAAGGAACCCGGCTGGCGCCAAACCCAATTTAAATTCGCGGAATTTGCTAATGGCCGCCTTGCGCCAAGTCAAAGGGATTCGCAGTTTAAAAGCGTTCTAGTCTATTGAAATATAACGACTTTTTTGCCTGCCCCAGTTCGGAATGATTCCAGGCAAACGACAAAAGCCCGGCGCCGAAAGGGCTTAGCCGCTTTCGCAAAATCGCAGAAAAATTGGTGGGTCCTTACGCCGCGGCCTTGGCCAGCGCATCGATGACGCTGTCGACGGCGGCCTCGACCACCGCCTTGTCGTCACCTTCGCCCATCACCCGGATGACCGGCTCGGTGCCTGAGGGACGGACCAGCAGGCGGCCGTTGCGGCCGAGCTTCTCCTCGGCGCTGGCAATCGCCGTCTTGACGCCGGCGTTCTCCAGCGGCTTGCCGGCCTTGAAGCGCACGTTCTTCAGAATCTGCGGCAGCGGATCGAAGCGGTGGCAGACCTCCGACACCGGCTTGTTGCGGCGCTTGACCACCGCGAGAACCTGCAGCGCGGCGACAAGGCCGTCGCCGGTCGTGCTGTAGTCCGACAGGATGATGTGGCCGGACTGTTCGCCGCCGACATTGTAGCCGTCGGCGCGCATGCGCTCGAGCACGTAGCGGTCGCCGACCGGCGTGCGCACGAGATCGAGGCCGATGCTGCCGAGATAGCGCTCGAGGCCGAGATTCGACATCACCGTCGACACGATGCCGGGCTTGGTGAGGCGGCCGTCTTCCTTGAAGCTTTCGGCGATGACCGCCATCAGCTGGTCGCCGTCGACGATGTGGCCGCGCTCGTCGATGATCATGACGCGGTCGGCGTCGCCGTCGAGCGCGATGCCGATATCGGCGCGCATCTCGCGCACCTTGCGCGAGATCTGGGCGAGGTCGGTCGAGCCGCATTCCTTGTTGATGTTGAAACCGTCGGGTTCGACGCCGATCTCGATGACGTCGGCGCCCATTTCCCACAGCGCGCCGGGCGCTACCTTGTAGGCGGCGCCGTTGGCACAATCGACGACGACACGCAGGCCTTCGAGCGAGAGGTGGCGCGGCAGCGTCAGCTTGGCGAATTCGATGTAGCGGTCCTGCACGCCGTCGATGCGGCGGGCGCGGCCGAGGTCGTTGCTTTCGGCGAGCTGCTGGGTCAGGTCGGAATCGAGCAGCTCCTCGATCTTGAGTTCGACCTCGTCCGAGAGCTTGAAGCCGTCGGGGCCGAACAGCTTGATGCCGTTGTCGTCGAACGGATTATGCGAGGCGGAAATCATGACGCCGAGGTCGGCGCGCATCGAGCGCGACAGCATGCCGACGGCCGGCGTCGGGATCGGACCCGTGAGCAGGACGTCCATGCCGACCGAGGTGAAGCCGGCGACCAGCGCGTTCTCGATCATGTAGCCGGACAGCCGGGTGTCCTTGCCGATGAGGACGCGGTGGCGGTGATCACCAGTACGGAACATCAGTCCCGCCGCCTGCCCCACCTTCAGCGCCAGTTCCGGCGTAATCACCTTGTTGGCCCGACCGCGAATACCGTCGGTGCCGAAATAACGACGAACCATCACCCTCACCCCTTACGCCAGCCACATCCTCAACGCTGTCCCGAGCGCGCTTATTGGCCGATTGCGGCGGCGGGTCCAGTCCCTCAGGCCCCGCATGCCATGTCATATTACGTGCAATACCTTGTTTCTACGTCAAAAATTGTGAGTAATCCTTACCGGCCGGGGTTAATGTTTCCACAAGTTGCAGACCCGCGCGGCGGCACGTTGCCACACCGGCCGGGGAACACGGCTTTTCGGCGGCTTTGGCGCTGTGCTAGGCGAAAGCAGCACAAAAGCCCGCAAAAAAGACCACCCGAGCGAAACGCCCGACGAGAAGACTCATGAAAATCGCCGCCTCCATCGACGATCTGCGCAAAATCGCCAAACGCCGCGTGCCGCGCGCGTTCTTCGACTACGCCGATTCAGGCTCCTACAGCGAGCAAACGCTGCGCGCCAACCGCGCCGACCTCGAAGCTCTCATTCTCAAGCAGCGCGTGCTGGTCGATGTTTCGGCCCGCGATCTTTCCACGACCGTGCTCGGTAAAAAGCTGGCGGCGCCGCTGATCCTGGCGCCGGTCGGCCTGCTCGGCATGCAGCACGGCGACGGCGAAATTCTCGCCGCCCGCGCCGCGAACGAAGCCGGCATCCCGTTCACGCTGTCGACGATGTCGATCGGTTCGATCGAGCACGTCGCCGAGGCGACCGGCAAGCCGTTCTGGTTCCAGCTTTACGTCATCAAGGACCGCGACTTCTCCAAGCAGCTCATGGATCGCGCCCTCAAGGCGCAGGTCGATACGCTGGTCCTCACCGTCGATCTGCAGGTGCTCGGCCAGCGCCACCGCGACGTGCACAACGGCCTCACCGTGCCGCCCGAGTTCCGCATCGCCAACGTCATCGACATTGCCACCAAGCCGGCCTGGGCCTGGAGCGTGCTCAACGCCAAGAGCTGGACCTTCGGCAACATCGCCGGCCACGTGCCGGGCATGGAGAGCGTCAACTCGCTGTCCGGCTGGACGCAGCAGCAGTTCGACCCGGCTCTGAACTGGAAGGACGTCGAGTGGATCAAGAAATACTGGCCTGGCAAGCTGGTCATCAAAGGCATTCTCGACGTCGATGACGCGCGCCGCGCGGTCGAACTCGGCGCCGACGGCATCGTCGTGTCGAACCATGGCGGCCGCCAGCTCGACGGCACGTCGTCGTCGATCCGCATGCTGCCGCGCGTCGTCGAGGCGGTCGGCAAGCAGACCGAGATCCTGTTCGATGGCGGCATCCGCACCGGCGCCGACATCGAGCGCGCGCTGGCGCTCGGCGCCAGGGCGGTCATGATCGGCCGCGCTTATGCGTGGGGCTTAGGGGCGCTGGGCGGGCCGGGCGTCGCCAAGGCGATCGACATCCTGAAGAAAGAACTCAGCGTCACCATGGCGCTGACCGGCGTCGCCAAGGTGTCGGAGATCGACGGCCGCGTCATCGAGACCGGGCGGTGAAGACGAAAGCATGAGCCGCCCCCAGCCGCTGAAGCTTGCCGACTTCCGCTACGTCACCGACATCACCACGCGGTGGATGGACAACGACGTCTACGGCCACATCAACAACGTCACCTATTACTCGTTCTTCGACACCGTGGTGGCGAACTTCCTGATCGAGAGCGGCGTGCTCGACATCGCGACCAGCCCGGTGGTCGGCCTCGTGGTCGACACGCAGTGCAGCTATTTCGCCTCGATCGCCTATCCGGACAAGGTGCGCGCGGGCTTGCGCGTCGCCCATGTCGGCATCTCGAGCGTGCGCTACGAGATCGGCATCTTCCGCAACGACGACACCACCGCGGCGGCGCAGGGCCATTTCGTGCATGTCTATGTGAACCGCGCGACGAACAAGCCGGTGCCGCTGAGCGACAAGCACAAGAAGGCGCTGGCGGGCCTGAAGCCCCTGTAGCCGGCGCGCCTACCGCCAGCCCATGCCCGGCGCGACGTGCTTGAGGATCGCCTCGATCACATGCGCGTTGTAGTCGACGCCGAGCTGGTTCGGCACCGTGAGCAACAACGTATCGGCCTCGGCGATCGCCTCGTCCTGCTTCAGCTGCGCGATCAAGGCATCCGGCTCGGCGGCGTAGGAGCGGCCGAAGATCGCGCGCTCCTTCTCGCTCAGGAAGCCGACCTGGTCCTCGCTCTCGTCGTGGCCGAAATACATCCGGTCGCGGTCGCTCACCAGCGCGAAGATCGAGCGCGACACCGACACCCGCGGCGTGCGCGTGTGCCCGGCCGCCTTCCACGCCTCGCGATACAGCCGGATCTGCTTGGCCTGCTGGATGTGGAACGGCTCGCCGCTCTCGTCGATCTTCAGCGTCGAGGATTGCAGGTTCATGCCGAGCTTGGCCGCCCATTCGGCGGTGGCGTTGGTGCCGGCGCCCCACCAGATGCGCTCGCGCAAACCTTCCGAGAACGGCTCGAGGCGCAGCGCGCCCGGCGGATTGGAAAACATCGGCCGCGGGTTAGGCTTGGCGAAGCCCTCGCCTTTCAGCACCTGGAGAAACACTTCGGTGTGGCGCCGCGCCATGTCGGCGTCGCTCTCGCCCTCGGGCGGCGCGTAGCCGAAATAGCGAAAGCCGTCGATCACCTGTTCGGGCGAGCCGCGCGAAATGCCGAGCTGCAAACGGCCGCCGCTGATGAGATCGGCTGAACCGGCATCTTCCGCCATGTAGAGCGGGTTCTCGTAACGCATGTCGATGACGGCGGTGCCGATCTCGATCTTTTTCGTGCGCGCGCCGATGGCCGCGAGCAGCGGAAACGGCGAGGCGAGCTGCCGGGCGAAGTGGTGGACGCGGAAATAGGCGCCGTCGGCGCCCAGCTCCTCGGCCGCGACCGCGAGCTCGATGGATTGCAGCAGCGCGTCGGCGGCCGAGCGCGTGCCCGACTGCGGCGACGGGGTCCAGTGACCGAAGGAGAGGAAGCCGATGTGTTTCATGGAGCTCATTTAGGCACGCGCCGCGCCGTTGTCGAATAGGCACAGGTTTGACACTGCTTTGTTATCCCTCCCCCGCAGGGGAGGGTGGCGCCGCGCGATAGCGCGGCGATGGCCGGGGCTTTGTGCTGCGCATCGCCACTTGCCTCCGCTCGTCCCCGCGCAAACGAGGACCCAGACTGAGCAGCACACTCCGACGGAAACGACTGGACCCCCGCCTGCGCGGGGGTGAGCGGAGTTTGTGCCACAGACATGCGTCATCGCCCGTATTTTTTGATCGGCCCCGGGCAGGCCGTATTCCCAATTCGCATTCCCGTCTTCGCCCCGATAACGAGGGCGCGCGGAACGCCGGGGTCCGTACGACCCCGCAGGTCTGTGCACGGGTGTTGCAACAAGAAGTGCACAGGGTATCCGCGGAGTGCCGGTGTCCCCGGCGTCCCGCGCGCAGTGTTTATAGGTTTGCTCCGCTCGGCCCCCGGTGGACTGACCTTGCTATCCACCGCTGCGGGGCTTGTCGGCTGTCCGGGGAGGTTGCTTCGGCACGGCGCGCCGTCTTTCGGATCGGCGCGCCTGGCTCTGCCCCTTGCCCATAGGCCTTATGCCCCAGTGACGCGCGGTAGGCGCGCCGGGACCGAGCGGCTTGGACCGCCGGGAGGGGAAATTCGCGCCGCATCTCCGACGCCCCGCCCCCGGCCACCGCTCCCCGCCCCGCATCTGAAGATGCTGCAC
>JAFEFL010000033.1 GCA_018240595.1 Pseudomonadota bacterium
CCCGGCTGCCGTAATGACACCGCGATGGAGCGCCGCGGGGCGCAGGCCTTCTCCGATCGCAAGGAGGGGCCGTGCACCGCAAGGTGCACATTTTGGGCGCTTCGCGGCGCTCCATTCCCTCGGCATGTCCGAGGGGGACGGAAGGGAAGGCGGCGTGACCCGCGCCGGACAAAGAACAGGGCCAGTGGAGCGTTGGCTGTTTGACAAGGCTGTTTGAAAATCGAATCCGATAAGCCCAGAGACCGTCATCCCCGCGCAGGCGGGGATCCAGCTCTTATCAAGATCGTAGCAAGTGCTGGGTTCTCCGCATTCGCGGAGAACGACGGCGAAGATTCACCGCTGCACCAGCGCCAGCTTGACGCCGAGCGCGACGAACATGGCGCCGATGGCGCCGTCGATGAAGCGCTGGAAGCGTCGCGTCGCCTTCAGGCGCGATGCCGCGTGCGCGGTGGCAAAGGCGACGATCAGGCTCCACGCCGTGGCGCCGATGCTGAAGATCAGGCCGAGGTACAGGAAGGCCAGCGCCTTCGATGGCGCATCGTTGGCGACGAACTGCGGCAGGAAGGCGAGAAAGAAAATCGCCACCTTCGGATTGAGCGCGTTGCTGAAGAAACCCTGCCAGAACACGCTGCGCAGCGGCAGCATCGCCGACTGCGGCGCATCGTCGGTCGCCGCGGCATGACGCGCCAGCATCAGACGCAGGCCGATATAGATCAGGTAGGCGGCGCCGATGTATTTGACGATGCTGAAGGCCGTGGCCGATGCCGCGATCAGGGCCGACAGCCCGACCGCCGCCGCCGTGATGTGCACCATGATGCCGCCGGTGACGCCGAAGGCGGCGGCGACTCCGCCTCTCAGCCCCATCTGCGTCGAGCGCGCCACGACCAATGCAGTGTCTGGCCCGGGCGTGATGTTGAGCAGCAGTGAGGAGAGGATGAAGAGCCAGAGGTCGTGCGTGCCGAACATGATCTGCTCCTTGTCATTCCGGACGCAGCGAAGCTGCGATCCGGAATTCAGCGACAATCGACATCGTATCTGGATTCCGGGTTCGCTTGCTTTCGCAGGCGCCCGGAATGACAGATCTAGCCAAACCTTCCCCGGTCATGCGGCGCGGAAAAATCGAGCTGCGGGCCGACCGGCACGATGCCGGTGGGGTTCACCGTGCGCTGGCTATGATAATAGTGCCGCTTGATCTGCGCGAGATTCACCGTCTCGGCGACGCCCGGCACCTGATAAAGGTCGCGCGCGTAGTTCGACAGGTTCGGATATTCGTAGATGTGCCGCCAGTTGCACTTGAAGTGCGCGTAATAGACGGCATCGAAGCGCATCAGCGTGGTGAACAGCCGCCAGTCGGCCTCGGTGATCCGCGCGCCGGCGAGGTAGCGCTGCTTCGCCAGAATGTCCTCGATCTCGTCGAGCGCGTCAAACAGGTTGCGGAACGCTTCCTCGTAGGCCTCCTGCGTGGTGGCAAAGCCGGCGCGGTAGACGCCGTTGTTGACGCTCGGATAGACGAGGTCGTTGATGCGGTCGATCTCGCCGCGCAAAGCCGCCGGATAGTAATCGTCGGTGTTGCCGGTCAGCCCGTCGAACGCCGAATTGAACATGCGGATGATCTCCGACGACTCGTTGTTGACGATCGTCTTCATCTTCATGTCCCACAGCACCGGCACGGTGACGCGGCCGGTGAATTTCGGATCGGCGAGCAGGTAGATCTCGGACAGCTTGTCCTTGCCGTTGACGGTATCGCCGGTCGAACCCTCGTCCTTGTGGAAGGTCCAGCCGTCCTTGAGCATGTCCGGCGAGACGATGGACATCGAGATCAGGCTCTCGAGCCCCTTGAGCTTGCGGAAGATGATGGTGCGATGCGCCCAGGGGCAGGCGAGCGAGACGTAGAGGTGATAGCGCCCGGCCTCGGCCTTGAAGCCGCCGTCGCCGCTCGGCCCGGCGCTGCCGTCGGCCGTGACCCAGTTGCGGAATTTCGCGGCCTGCCGCTCGAAGCGGCCGTGCTTGGTCTGGTACCACTGATCCTGCCAGACGCCGTCCACCAGAAGTCCCAAGTCACGCTCCTTTGCCAGTCACCCGTCCCCTCTACTTAAGGTGTTGGGGAGCGGCCCGCCACGGCCGATGGACGTCGTTCCAACGGGGTGCTAATCGCAGGTTTCCATGAGTGAACTCGACCTCGTCATCCAGCCGGAATCGCCCAGCGACGCCACCGCCGTCGAGCGCCTGAACGAGCGCACCTTCGGGCCGGGGCGCTATGCGCGCAGCGCCTATCGCATCCGCGAGGGCCGCGGTCATTTGCCGGAACTGTCCTTCGTCGCCCGCATCGGCACGCTGATGGTCGGCTCGGTGCGGCTGACGCCGGTCTGCATCGGCGATACCCCGGCGCTGCTGCTCGGGCCGCTGACGGTCGAGCCGCCGTTCCGCTCGCGCGGCGTCGGCTCGGCGCTGAT
This sequence comes from Pseudomonadota bacterium, assembly GCA_018240595.1. GTDB lineage: Bacteria > Pseudomonadota > Alphaproteobacteria > Rhizobiales > Xanthobacteraceae > Pseudolabrys. The sequence continues at coordinate 2,454 of JAFEFL010000033.1, forward strand.
GGCGCGCGCGCTCAAGGACGCGCGGGACAAAGGCCACAAACTGATCGTGCTGGTCGGCGACGAGCCGTATTACGCGCGCAGCGGCTTCAAGCCGATCAAGAAGGGCCTGGTGAAGATGCCGGGGCCGGTCAACCCCGCCCGCCTGCTGGTCAACGAACTGGTGCCTGGCGCCTTCGACGGCGTCATGGGCCTGATCCGCCCGGACTGGATCGTTCCGGCATAACGCCGGAATAACACTTCATATAATTTCAGAAAAAATTCAGCGCCGCCGCGCGCTACGGACTTGTCGCCATCATGGTGCGCCGGCAAGAGTTGGCGAACCGATCCGGTTCGGCAATTTGGGGGCATTTATGAAGAAGTTATTCGCTCTGCTGTTCGTCGCGGCGACGCTGGCGCCGTTGCCGCTCAAGGCGCAGCAACTCGATCTTTCGACCGTGACCTGCAAGGATTTCGTGACCAGCGACAAGGATACCATCGGCCTCATCATGATGTGGCTGGTGGGCTTCTACGCCGATCAGGATGCCAAGCCGATCGTCGACTTCGACAAGATGAAGGAAAACGGCGGCCGGCTCGGCGAGTACTGCGGCAAGAACCCGTCGCACAGTCTCATCACTGCTGCAGACGAAGTAATGAAGTAGCGCTTCGTCAGCGCGCAATCCTAACGAGTTTGGAACGAGCGCCCGGCATCGACGAGCGACTTCATGCCGAACAGCACGAAGGTCGCTCCGATGACCCGGGTGACGATGACGCCGTGCGTCAGGAAGAAGCGGCGCACGATCGGCAGTCCGGCCCAGAACAAGGTGCAGACATAGCCGAGTACGATGCCGATCCAGGCCGACAGGCCCATCAGCGGTACCGACGACCAGGTCAGCTCCAGCGTGTAGCGCGCGATCAGCGCCGTGAAGACCGCGACCGCGACCGGATAGGCTTTTGGATTGGTCAGGCCGAACAGGAAACCGGCGCGATAGGGACGGTGGCCGCGCAGCACCGGCGCCTCGCCGACCGACTTGGCGCGCATCGCATTGATGCCGAGATAGATGAGATAGAGTCCGCAGCCGGCGCCGAGAATGTCGAACAGCAGCGGCCCGGTCTGGCTGACGCCGACGATCGAGGCGAAGGCGAGCGCGCTCCAGGTCACGTCGCCAGCCATGTGGCCGATCAGGAATTTGGCGCCCATGCCGCGGCCATGCTGGGCGGCGAGCGAGAACACCAGCAGCACGGCGGGGCCGGGGATCACCGAATAGAGAAATCCGGCGAACATCGTGGCGAAGAACAATGAGAAGGTCATGGTGGGCACCAGCGTCGAAGGCGAACCGACGCTAACAAACCGTTCGTCCCCGCGAAAGCGGGGACCCAGTTCTTTCTTATCTGGATTCCCGCTTTCGCGGGAATGAGCGGAGTTCGTACGATCTTTCTTCCCCGGTCCGAAGCCGCGCTACCGGCCTTCACGGGCCCAGGTCAGCGCCAGCGAACCGACCAGCAACAGCAGGCCGATCAGACCGGCGAACACCGGCAGCACGCCGATGCCGCGCACCACGGAGACGTCACGCATCTTCATGCCGATCCAATCGTCACCCTTGTAGGTCGAGGCGGTGCGCACCGGCACGACGCGCGGCACGTCGATGCCGCTGCCGGTGTCGAGCCGGCGCACGCTGCCGCCGGTGGCGTCGGCCAGCGCGCTCAGCGTCTGCGTCGTCGAGGTCACTTCCTGAAATTCACGCGGATTGGCCGGGCCGACATTGACCAGCGCCGTGAGCTTGCCGTCGGTGGCGCGCCACAGGCCGAGTTCGCTGGCCGGCACGTGCGAGCGCCACAGGCCGGGCTCGGCCGATGACAGCTTGAGGGTCTGCGTCTTGCCGGATGGTGAGGTCAGCGTCACGTCGGCGACCGCGTCGGCCATGGTCTGGCGCTGCACGGTCATGTCGCGGCCGGAGACGATGAGACGCAGCGCTTCCTCGTCGAGTTCGGGCTGCTTCATCAGCCAGTGCGACAGGCGGCGCAGCAGATCGAGATGCGGGCCGCCACCTTCGTAGCCGCGCGCCCACAGCCAGATGTGGTCGGACAGCATCAGCGCGACGCGGCCTTCGCCCTCGCGCGCCAGAACCAAAAGCGGCTTGCCGTCCGGCCCTTGCATCACCGTGGTGCCGGTGGTGCGCTTCGTGTTCACCAGCCGGAACCAGTGGCTCCAGTGCGGCGGATCGCTGTCGGCGCCTTCGAGCCCGCGCGTCACCGGATGACGCTTGCCGGCGTCGCTCAGCCGCGCGTGGAAGCTCTGCTCGGTGACGTCGCCGGTCGGCTCCGCCGGCAGGATGGCGTCGAGCGGCGTGCGCCAGATCGAGGTCGGCGAGGCGTAGTCCGGGCCGGCCGCGATCATCACCGCGCCGCCGTTGCGCACGTAGCGCGTGATGTTGTCGAAATAGATCATCGGCAGCACGCCCTGGCGGGCGTAGCGGTCGAAGATGATGAGCTGGAATTCGCCGATTTTCTGCTGGAACAGCTCGCGCGTCGGGAAGGCGATCAGCGACAGTTCGTTGATCGGCGTGCCGTCCTGCTTTTCCGGCGGCCGCAAAATGGTGAAGTGGACGAGATCGACCGAGGCGTCGGACTTCAGCAAATTGCGCCAGGTGCGCTCGCCGGCATGCGGCTCGCCCGACACCAGCAGCACGCGAAGCTTGTCGCGCACACCGTCGATCGAAATCACCGCGCGATTGTTGACCTGTGTCAGCTCGTTGGCGAGCGGCGCGGCTTCGACCTCGACGATGTTGGCCCCGGCATGCGGGATCTGCACCTGCATCGTGACGTTGGCGCCGGCATTGACCGTGCGTTGCTCGAGTACCTCGCCGTCGCGGCGAATGGTGACCTGAACCGGTCCGGCCGGGACGCCATGATCCTCAACCTTGAAGCCGATGGTCTGCATCTGGTTGACGATGCCGAAGCGCGGCGTCTGCGTGAGCACGACGCGGCGGTCGATCTCGTTGGCATGGCCGGTGATCAGCGCATGGATCGGCGCGGCAAAGCCGAGCGCGGCGGCGTCGGCCGGAATGTCATGGACCCGGCCGTCGGTGATGAACACGGCGCCGGCGATGCGGTCGGGCGGTACGTCGGCGAGCGTCGAGGACAGCGCTGAGAACAGCCGCGTGCCGTCGGTTTCGCCGTCCGCGGCGCCGGCTTCGGCGACGCGCAGCTCGAGGCCGGGCACGCGCTTGAGCCGGTCGACGATGGTGGCGCGCGCCTGTTCGGTTTGCGCCGTGCGGTCGCCGAATTCCTGGCTCGGGCTCTTGTCGATGATGACGGCGGCGACCGAGGGGATCGGATCGCGGTCCTCGCGCGTCATCGACGGATTGGCAAGCGCCAGCACCAGCAGCGCCATGGCGACCGTACGCACCAGCGCGCCGCGGCTGCGTGCGACCAGCAGCAGGATCGACAGAAACACCGCGACGCCGAATGCCGCCCAGACGACATATTGCGGAACCAGCGGTGCGAAGGCGACGCCGAGATTCATAAGGCTTCCTTTGACGCTACTGCCCCAACCGTTCGAGCAGCGCGGGAATGTGGACCTGGTCGGCCTTGTAGTTGCCGGTCAGGACATACATGACGATGTTGACGCCGGCGCGAAACGCGAACTCGCGCTGCCGCGGTTCGCCCGGCACCAGCGGCAGCATCGGCTGGCCATCGGGCCGCATCGCCCAGGCGCCGGCGAAATCGTTGGATGTGATCATGATCGAGGAAACACCGTCGCCGCCGCGCGCCGGGCGGTTCGGATCTTCGGCGTCTTCCGCAGGCAGCGCCTCGACCCAGAGTTGCCCGTTGGTGTAGCGGCCTGGAAAATCCTTCAGCAGGAAGAACGTCTTGTTGAGCACGTGATCGTGCGGCACCGGCTCGAGTTCGGGAATGTCGAGCGACGAAAGGATGGCGCGCAGCGCCACCATACCCGGTGAATTATTGGCCCCGCCGGGCGGCACGTCGATGGCGTCGCGCGTGTCGAACAGTACGGTGCCGCCGCGCTTCATGTAGGTGTCGATGCGGTCGAGCGCCTCGCGGCTCGGCTTCGGCGCCGTTTCGGACACCGGCCAATAGATCAGCGGGAAGAACGCCAGTTCATCGCGCGCCGGATCGAGGCCAACCGGTTCTCCCGGCTCCAGCGCGGTGCGCTGCGCCAGGAACAGCGACAGGCCGTTGAGGCCGGCGCGGCTGATGGCGTCGGTCTCGGCATCGCCGGTGATGATGTAGGCCAGGTGCGTCTGCTCCGTAGCCTTGATGGCGAAGTCTTTCTGTTGCGGCGACAGCGGCTCGCGTTGCGGCAGGCTTTGCGCCGGCACGAGCGTCGATTGTGCGCGAACCGGCTGCGGCATCGAAAGCGCGCCGGCGAGTGCGACCATGACCAGCGCCGCGGTCGCGGCGCGGCGGCGCACGAAAGCCGCGAGGCCGCCGGCGAGGAAAAACACCACCAGCGCGTCGAGCGCCATCAGGCCGAAGGCGGCCATGAACACCGGGCCGCGCAGGTCGACCGGCTCGCCAAAGCGGTAGACATCGAGCCGCGCATTGAGCGGCGCGACGTCGAGCGGCGCCGGGTGGTCGTCCTTGGCCAGCGTGTTGACGGCGACGAGGCCCTCCGGCGGTCCGTAGAAGCCGGGCGGATGATCGGCGGTGGCGCGGCCGGAATAGCCGGTCGGCACCGGCCGCGTATTCGGCGGCGGCACCGAGAAGGCGCCGAAGCCGTCGAGGATGCGCGTCGGCGGCACCACTTGCGTGGCGGTGTTCGAAACCTTTTCGCCTTCGCCCTCGGTAGCGGCGGTCGAGCCGGCGAGACCGACGATGTGCCGCAACATGTCGACAAAGGCGCCGGACAGCGGCAGGTCGGACCAGCGCGTGTCGGCCGTGACGTGGAACAGCACGACGATGCCTTTGCCGCGGCGCTGCGCGGTGACGAGCGGCGTGCCGTCGGCGAGCGTCGCCCAGGTGCGATCCGCCAGACTTGCGTCCGGTTCGGCCAGCACCTGACGCGTCACGGTGACATCGTTTGGCACGGCCATGCCGGCGAACGGACTATCGCGCGAGAAGCCGGCTAGCGGCTGCGGCTTTTCCCAGCTCAGCGAGCCGCCGAGGATGCGGCCGCCGCGGCGCAAGCGCACCGGCACGAGGTCGTCGCTGCCGGCTGCGAGATGCGGGCCGGCAAAGCGCACCAGCACGCCGCCGTTCTCGATCCATGTGTCGAGCCGGCCGCGCGCTTCCGCGACATTGCCGACATCGGCCAGCACCAGCATCGGCAGGCGCTGATCGAGGAAGCGGCCGATGGCCTCGGCCGGCGCCACGCTTTCGGCGAGCCGCACGTCGGCGAACGGATTGAGCGCGCGCGACAGATAGTAGCTGGCGCCCAGCAGCGGCTGCGAGCGGTCGACCGCTGAGCCTGAGACAATGCCGACGGTGCGGCGGCGCCAACGCTTGTCGAGCAGTTGCACCGCGCCGGCCGAACGCTCGCCGGCGATTTCCAGCCGGGCGACGTCGTTGCGGATCTCGACCGGCAGTTTGATCGTTGCCTCCGCCTCACGATCGCCGCTGCCGAAAGCGAAAGGCGCATCGCCGAGCGGCAGGCCCTTGAGATCGAGCGCGTGCACCAGACCGTTCTCGGCGACGCCGGTCTGCGCGCGCAGCACCTTCACGGTGAGCGCGCCGGCGGCGTTGTCGGCGGCGGCGAGCGCATGCGGGATCGGCAGGCCGCCGGTGACGACGGTGATCGGGTGCTTGCCGGCGATGCGCTTGAGGCCGTCGACGAAACCGGCGCCCTTGCCGAGATCGACGCCGTCCGACAGCCAGACGATTTCGACATCGGGCGAACTCTTGAGGAAGCGGTCGATCAGCGGCAGCGCCTCGACCCGATCGACGGCGTGCGGCTTCGGTTTGAGCTGTTTGATCTGGACGCGCGCCGCGCCGGGCACCTGCAACGAGATGTCGCGCTCGGTTTCCGACAGCGGCAGCAGCGCGACGCCGCGATTGTCGGCTTCGGCGCGCGCCAGCAGTTCGTCCGCCGTGCGTAGCCGCACATCCCAGCTTGCGGCCGCGGCCCAGCCGTCGTCGATCATGATCAGCAGCGGGCCGTTCTTGGCGCCGGTCGCGACCGGCGGATTCCACAACGGCCCGGCGGCGGCGAGAATGAC
>JAFEFL010000034.1 GCA_018240595.1 Pseudomonadota bacterium
CGGCGGCCTCGATGAGGCTGTCGGGTGTGCCGGTGTCGAGCCAGGCAAAGCCGCGGCCCATTGGTTCGACATGCAGGAGGTTGCGCTCGAGATAGGCGCGATTGAGATCGGTGATTTCCAGTTCGCCGCGCGCGGAGGGGTCAAGATTGGCGGCCAGGTCGGCGGCGCTGGCGTCGTAGAAATAGAGCCCTGTTACCGCCCAGGACGACTTCGGGTGCGCCGGCTTTTCCTCGATCGAGCGCGCCTGCATCGCCGCGTCGAACGCGACCACCGCGTAACGCTGCGGATCGGTGACCTGGTAGGCGAAGATGGTGGCGCCTGTCGGGCGCGCGGCCGCGGTGCCGAGCAAATGGCGCAAGCCCGCGCCGTAGAAGATGTTGTCGCCGAGGATGAGGCAGGACGGTTGCCCGGCGACGAAATCGGCCCCGATGGTATAGGCCTGCGCGATACCGTCCGGCTCGGGCTGTACCGCATAGGACAGCGACAGGCCCCATTGGCCGCCGTCGCCGATGAGGCGCTGGAACTGCGGCAAGTCGTGCGGCGTCGAGATCAGCAGAATGTCGCGGATGCCGGCGAGCATCAGCGTGGTCAGTGGGTAATAGACCATCGGCTTGTCGTAGACCGGCAGCAATTGCTTCGAGAGCACCGCGGTCATCGGCGACAACCTGGTGCCCGCGCCGCCCGCCAGAAGGATGCCCCGCATCGCGCCCTGCCCGTTAGCCGGTCGTTTCGAGGACGCCGAGACGTTCGCCGCAATAGACGTGGTCGCGCAGCGGCCGCCACCAGGCCTCGTTCGCCAGATACCAGGCGACGGTTTTCTCCAGTCCCGTCGCAAAGCTCTCTTGCGCGCGCCATCCGGTCTCGCGCTCGATGAGCGCTGGGTCGATGGCGCAACGGCGATCGTGGCCGGGGCGGTCGGCGACGAAACGAATGAGGTCGGCATGCGGCGCACCTGCCGGCCGCAGTCGGTCGAGGATGCCGCAGATGCCGGTGACAACATCGATGTTCGTGCGCTCGCTGCGGGCACCGATGTTGTAACGCTGACCGATGCGGCCACGATCCGCGACGAGATGCAGCGCCCTGGCGTGGTCGTCGACATAGAGCCAGTCGCGGACATTGGCACCGTCGCCATACACCGGCAGCGGCCGGCGATGCAGCGCATTGAGGATGGTCAGCGGAATAAGCTTCTCGGGAAACTGCCGCGGCCCGTAATTGTTCGAACAGTTGGTGATCATCGCCGGCAGGCCATAGGTGCGCTGCCATGCCGTCACCAAATGGTCCGATGCCGCCTTCGACGCGGAGTACGGCGAGGACGGATCGAACCGCGTCTTCTCGGTGAACAGCCCCTCGCCACCGAGCGAGCCGTAGACCTCGTCGGTCGACACATGCAGGAAGCGGAACCTGCCCTGCTCGCGCTTTGGCAAATCGGACCAGTAGGCACGCGCCGTCTCGAGCAGCGCGAAGGTGCCGACGATGTTGGTCTCGATGAAGGCGGCGGCGCCGCGGATCGAGCGATCGACATGGCTTTCGGCGGCGAGATGATAGACGCGGTCCGGCCGGAACGAGGCCATGGCCGACGCCATGGCGGCGCGGTCCGCGATGTCGGCTTTGAGGAAGCGGTAATTGGCGCGGCCTTCGACTCCAGCGAGGCTGGCCGGATTGCCGGCATAGGTCAGTTTGTCGACGTTCAGCACCTCGGCGCCGGCCTGCACCAGTTGGTGCACCAGAGCCGACCCGATGAACCCCGCCCCGCCGGTCACCAGGATGCGCATAGCCCGCCAGCCCTGCCGGCGCGCCCAGGCCGGAGCCGAAAAACGGCAGTCCCGACCAACGCGCGCGGCACTAGAACTCTCAGGCTATATATATTTCCGGTTTAGTGCCCGGCCGCAAGCCAAAATCGCGCCGTGAGGTGCCGACCGACCCCGGCGCCCGCTCTAGGCCTTCACGCGACGGATGAAGCCCGCGAAGGCGGCCAGCTGGGTCTTGATGATGTCCTTGGTCGGCTGGTCGGTCAGTTCGAGCGTTTGCTTGTCGAACTTGTTCTGCGCGAAGGTGACGAAGATTTCCGGCGTGCCGAAGGTGAAGGCGTTGAGATAAGTCAGCGCCATGCGCATGTGATACTGCATGCGCGAGCCGCCGAGCGGCCCTTGGCTTGCCGACTGGATCGCCACCGGCTTTTCCTTGAACGGCTGATCCTTCATGCGGGACACCCAGTCCATCGCGTTCTTCAGCGCGCCCGGGATGGTCCAGTTGTATTCCGGAGTCACGATGATCACACCGTCGGCGGCGCGCACGGCATCGGCCAGCGCCTGCACCGAGGCCGGGAAGCCATCGGCGTCCTGGATGTCCTGGTTATAGAACGGAATGGTGTCGTAAGGCGGCGACTCGACGAAGGTCATGCCGGCCGGCGCCAGCGGCGGCAGCGCGCGCACCAGCGCGTGATTGTAGGAGTTCTTGCGCAGCGATCCGCAGATCGTCAGGACCTTGAGCTCTCCAGTCATGTCATCCCCTCGCCTCACCACATTCGCGATTGCAGAGCACCATGCAAAAAGCGCGTCCCGTGACCGTCACGGAACGCGCAATCTGTCAAATTCGGAGAACCAACGCCAGAGCCGGCGCTTCGTTCACTTCTCGTCGGCGATGGTGTTCTTCAGAATGCCGATGCCGCCGATTTCCACCTCGATCGTGTCGCCGTTCTTCATCCACACCGGCTCCGGCTTGCGGGCGTGGCCGACACCCGATGGCGTACCGGTGAAGATGACATCGCCCGGCTCCAGCGTCATGCCTTCGGTGAGGTAGACCAGCGATTCGGCCACCGGGAACATGAAGTGGTCGGTGTTCGAGGACTGCATGGTGTTGCCGTTGAGACGGCTCTCGATCTTGAGGCCCTTGCCGCCGCGCGGCAGTTCGTCGGCGGTGATCATCCACGGGCCGTAGCTGCCGGTCTGATCGAAGTTCTTGCCCATGCCCCACTGCGTGGTGTGGCGCTGGTATTCGCGGATCGAGCCCTCCATGCCGCAGGTGTAGCCGGCGACGCAGTCGGCAGCGTTCTCCAGCGTCAGGTGCTTGGCGCGCTTACCGATGACAACGACCAGCTCGGCTTCATAGTCGAACTGGATCGACTTCTTCGGACGAATGAGCGGCGCGCCGGGCGCGACGAAAGACGACATGACGCGGAAAAAGATCGACTGGAATTTCGGGATGTTGTCTTTCTGCGGGCCTTCCTTGACGTGATCGAGATAGTTCAGGCCGAGGCAGATGACCTTGCCCGGGTTCTGCACCGGCAGCGCGAACTTGACGCCGGCGAGCGGGCGCCGCGCCGAAGCCGGGGCTTTCTTCACCACGTCGGCCAGCGATTTGACGTCGCCGCCGGCGCGCAGGAAGGCGCCAAGCTCGGAGGCGATCTTGTTCTCGGCGGCGTGCACGTCGACGACGGTGTCGCCGTCGATCACGCCGAGGCGAACGCCGCTATCGGTTAGGAAATTGACGATCTTCATGTGCTGCCTCACCAGACTTTCGTTCGAACGGCGCCTGAACGCGCGCGCAATGCGAGGTGAGGCTTAGCGCAGAGTGAGGCTTCCCTTCAACTGCCTGAAAGGCCCACGTTTTTCGGATTGCGGAACGATGGGCCGCCCCCCCATGGCCTGCCACTCGGAGTCAGCGCTTGGGCTCGGCCAAAGAGAAGGCCTGGATCGAGAAGCGGCAATCGTCGTCCATCCAGACGCCCACCGGCTCCCAGCCGACGCCGCGCGCCAGCGCGGCCAGCGATTCCGCCGTATATTTGTAGCTGCTCTCAGTATGGATGGTTTCGCCGGCGCGGAATTCGAAGCACTCGCCGGCAACTTTCACCTTCTGCCGCTTCAGGCTGGCCAGATGCATCTCGATGCGCTGGCGCTCGCGATTGTAGAAGGCATGATGCTCGAAGCTGTCGAGATCGAAGTTGCCGCGCAGCTCGCGGTTGATGCGCACGAGCACGTTGAGATTGAACTTTTCTGTGAAGCCTGCGGTATCGTTATAGGCTTCGTTGAGAACCTCGGCATCCTTCACCAGGTCGGCGCCGATGATCATCTTGGCGCCGGGACCAAGCGTCTTGGCCGCGTTGCGCAGGAACGCCGCCGCTTCGTGCGGCTCGAAATTGCCGATCGTCGATCCGGGAAAGAAGCCGACGCGCGCCGGCGCCTCGAGCGCCTCCTGCGGCAGCGTAAACGGCTGGGTAAAGTCGGCGGTGATCGGCAGCACGTTGAGCGACGGGAAATCCGGCCGCAGTTCGGCCGCTTCCTGCTCGACCATCGGACCGCAGATATCGACCGGCACATAGGCCGCGAGCGCCGGCACAGCCGCGAGCAGGATGCGCGCCTTCTTGTTCGAACCCGAACCAAATTCGACCAACGCGGCACCCGCAGGGATAAGCTGGGCGATTTCCGCGCCGTGCTTGCGCAAAATATCCATCTCGCAGCGCGTCGGGTAGTACTCCGGCTGCTCGGTGATACGCTCGAACAATTCCGAGCCGACGGCATCGTAAAAATACTTCGGCGGCAAGCGCTTGCGCTGCTGACTCAAGCCTTTGAGAACATCAGCCTCGAACGCCGACTGTTCGTCGTCGACGGGGGTAAAAGTATTGGAACGTGCCAACGCGACCATATGGCCCTCTTAGTGCAAATGCCGTGTGTTAATTCCGTTGCCGGCGTTCCGGTTCAGGCAAATTCGGCCAATCGCAGGCCGCTGAACTGCCAGCGCGCAGCTGGGGGAAAGAAATTGCGGTAACTCGAACGCTCATGCCCTTCCGGTGTCGCCAGCGACGAGCCGCGCAACACCATTTGTCCGCTCATGAACTTGCCGTTGTACTCGCCCAGCGCCCCTTCGATGGCTCGGTAGCCCGGATAGGACAAATAAGCGCTCCGCGTCCATTGCCAAGCCACGCCGAAGGCGTCGTCCAGCAAGCCGCTCCGGGCCGAAACCTCCCACTCCTGCTCGCTCGGCAGGTGTTTGCCGGCATAACGGGCAAAAGCGTCGGCCTCGTAATAGCTGACATGCAAAACTGGAGCAGCCGGATCTACCGGCTTTAGCCCGGCAAGCGTCATGACATGCCAGGTTCCATCGTCCTGCCGCCAGTAGCCCGGCGCTTCCCAGCCCTCGGCCTGCACCGTAGCCCAACCATCCGACAGCCACAGCGACGGCGTGCGGTAACCGCCGGCGGCAATGAATTCGAACCACTGCGCGTTCGTCACCAGATGACGCGCAATGCGCATCTTCGGGATCAGCGTCTCGTGACGCGGCAGTTCGTTGTCGAAGCAAAACCCTTTGCCGTCATGGCCGATCGGTTGCACGCCTGCCGGCACATCGACGAAATCGTTCACGGCGCGCGGACCGCTGGCGATACCCGGCATGCGCCAGGCCGGATTATAGGCGGGATTGGTCGGGTTCTGCGCGAAGGCATGCAGGATGTCGGTAAGCAGCAGCTCTTGATGCTGCTGCTCGTGATTGAGACCGATCTCGAGAATTTCGAAGACGCGCGGCGCATCCTGCTCCGACACGTTGGCGATCAGCTTTTCCACCGCCCCATCGACATAGGCGCGATAGCGCGTGACTTCTTCGCTGTTCGGCCGCGTGATCAGGCCACGCTGCGGCCGCGCATAGCGCGGACCGGCGGCGACGTAGTAGGAATTGAACAGGAACGGAAAGCGTTCGTCGAAGATTTTGTACGACGCATCGTATTCGCGGACGAGAAAGGTCTCGAAAAACCACGTCACATGTGCGCGGTGCCACTTGGTGGGCGACGCATCCGCCATCGACTGCACGATCTGGTCTTCCGGCGACAGATGCGACGCGCGCTCCTCCGTTTCGGCGCGCACGCGGCGATAGGCTGAAAGCCAGTGTCCGCGCCGATCGTCGATGGAAGAGGCTTCAAGCAACGCGCCGGACATCGACGACTTTGCGGGCTGGGCCATGAACGGGCCTCCGTGCGATCAGTACTGACAGAGAAGCACGCCCCCGGGGCGGATTCACATTACATAGATACGACTGGCGGACGAAATAGTTCCACTTCCGCAATTCACATACAACCGTGGACGGGTTCACTTTTCGTCGAGCTTGACGGGATGCGCGGCTCGCCGCGAAATGCGGATTCGTCCGTTCTGGCAAGGCGATAGCCGTCGATTGAAACCCCGTCTCCACGTCTCTATAAGGGCGCATCGGGGGGGCTTATGCGCGTTAACGGCAAATCCTATCGTACGATCTGGGTTAGTGATGATGGCCGCTCCGTCGATATCATCGACCAGACCAAGCTGCCGCACCGATTCGTCATTGTGACGCTTCGGACGCTCGCGGAGGCTGCGCACGCCATCAAATCCATGCAGGTGCGGGGCGCGCCGCTGATCGGCGCGGCCGCCGCCTATGGCGTCTGCCTCGCGGTAGCGGCCGATGCCTCCGACGAATCGCTCGACCGCGCCTATGACACTCTGCTCGCGACACGACCGACCGCGGTCAATCTGCGCTGGGCGCTCGACGAAATGCGCGCCACGCTACGCAACCTGCCGCGTGAGGCGCGCCTCGCCGCCGCCTACAAGCGCGCCGCGGAAATCGCTGACGAAGACGTCGCCGCCAACGCCGCGCTGGGGGAAAACGGCGCCGCAATGCTGCGCGACATCGCCGCAAGGAAGAAAAGCGAGCGCGTCAACGTGCTGACCCATTGCAATGCCGGGTGGCTCGCCGCGGTGGATTGGGGCACGGCGCTGGCGCCGATCTACAAAGCGCATGAGGCCGGACTGCCGATCCATGTCTGGGTCGATGAGACACGGCCGCGTAATCAGGGCATGAGCCTGACGGCGTGGGAGCTCGGTCAGCACGGCGTGCCGCACACCGTGATCGCCGATAATGCCGGCGGCCACCTGATGCAGCATGGCATGGTCGATGTCGTCATCGTCGGCACCGACCGCACCACCGCGCGCGGCGACGTCTGCAACAAGATCGGCACTTATCTGAAGGCACTGGCGGCCAAGGACAATAATGTGCCGTTCTATGTGGCGCTACCTTCACCGACCATCGACTGGACGCTGCAGGACGGCGTCAAGGAAATCCCGATCGAGGAGCGTAGCGGCGAAGAACTCTCGCGCATGAGCGGGCGCATGCCCGACGGCTCGGTGGTTGAAATCGATATTGCGCCGGAAGGCAGCCCGATGGCGAACTACGCCTTCGACGTGACGCCGGCGCATCTGGTCAGCGGCTTGATCACCGAGCGCGGCATCTGCGCGGCCAGCGCCGATGGCTTGCGCGGCCTGTTTCCCGACCGCGCGCCCAAAGAGTAAGAGGATAGTGATGGAAAACCTGTGGTCCGACGAGGCCGCGCGCGCGGCCGTCGCGAAATACACCGGACAGGGCGTCAACGAGGACCTTGCTCTGCGCACCTATACGACGCGGCTGCTCGGCGGCGAGCCGCGCCTCGTGCAGCACGGCGGCGGCAACACCTCCGTCAAAACAAAAGTCACCGACCGGCTCGGCAAGACCATCGACGTGCTCTGCGTCAAGGGCTCCGGCTGGGACATGGGTGTGATCGAACCGCCGGGATTGCCGGCGGTGAAGCTTGGGCCCCTCCTCGAACTCGCCGCGCTCGACGCGCTCAGCGACGAGGACATGGTGAACCTGCAGCGCACCAACCTGATCGACGCAGGCTCGCCGACGCCGTCGGTCGAGACGCTGCTACACGCCTTCATCCCGCACAAATTCGTCGACCACACCCACGCCAATGCGACCTTGTCGCTGTGCGACCGGCCGGACGGCATGGAACTGTGCAAAAAGGTGTTCGGCCCCAAGGTGCCGGTGATCCCCTTCGTGATGCCGGGCTTTGCCCTGGCGAAGAAGGCCAAGGAAACCTACGAGGCCAATCCCGGCTGCATCGGCCTGATGCTGCACAAGCACGGCATCTTCTCGTTCGGCGCCACGGCGCGCGAGGCCTATGACCGGATGATCGAGCTGGTCAGCCTCGCCGAAAAGGAGCTCGCCAAGGGCGCCGGAAAAACTCTGGTGCAAGTCAAGCTGCCGGCGCAGCTTGCTAGCGCCGCCGACATCGCCCCGGTCCTGCGCGGTCTGCTGGCGAAGCCACTAGACGCTACCGAGGGCCGCTATGCCCGCGTCGTGCTCGATCATCGCGCCACGCCGAAGGTGATGGAATATGTGAACGGCGCCGAGCTCGCACGTTACAGCCAGCAAGGGCCTGTGACGCCTGATCATGTCATCCGCACCAAGCCCACACCGGTGATCCTGCCCGCCCCCGAGGCGGGCAAGCTCGACGACTTCGCCAAGGCGGCGCGCGCTGCGATCGATAAATTCCGCGCCGACTACCGCGGCTATTTCGAGCGCCACAACGCAAAAGCCAATCCGAAGAAGAAGCCACTCGACGACACGCCGCGCGTCGTGCTGGTGCCCGGTCTCGGCCTGTTCGGCGTCGCGCCGACGGCTAAGGATGCCGCCGTCACCGCCGACATCGCCGAGACCTGCGCCTCGGTCGTGCTCGATGCCGAGAAAACCAGCCGCTTCGAGACCATCACCGAGGCCGACCAGTTCGACATGGAGTACTGGTCGCTGGAGCAGGCCAAGCTCGGCAAATCCACACCGAAGCCATTGCAGGGCCAGATTGCCGTCATCACCGGCGGTGCCGGCACCATCGGCAAGGCGACCGCCGCTGCGCTCAAGCGCGACGGCGCTGAGATCGTGCTGTTCGATCTGGATGCCGACGCTGTGCAGGCCGCGGCAAAGTCGCTGGGCGCGCTCGGCGTCCAATGCGATGTGACGAACCGCGCTTCGGTTGATGCCGCGTTCATGACCGTGGCTCAGAAGTTCGGCGGCATCGACATCCTCGTCTCCAATGCCGGTGCCGCGTGGCAAGGTCGCATCGGCGAGGTCGATGACGCAACCTTGCGCAAGAGCTTCGAACTGAATTTCTTCGGCGCGCAGAACGTGGCGCAGGCGGCGGTGAAGATCATGCTGACGCAGGCGACCGGCGGCACACTCCTGTTCAACATCTCGAAACAGGCGGTGAACCCGGGCCCGAATTTCGGCCCCTACGGCCTGCCCAAGGCGGCGGCGCTAGCGCTGATGCGGCAATACGCGATTGACTACGGCGCCGACGGCATTACCGCCAATGGCGTCAATGCCGACCGCATCCGTTCCGGCCTGTTGACCGACGCCATGGTCGAGGCCCGCTCCAAGGCGCGTGGTCTGTCCGAACGCGATTACATGAGCGGCAACCTGCTCGGCCGCGAGGTGCGGGCCGAGGATGTCGCCGAGGCTTTCGCAGCGCTCGCGGTGGCGCGTAAGACCACCGGCGCGGTGCTCACGGTCGATGGCGGCAATATCGCCGCGGCGCTGCGCTAGGATTTGCGGGTTCGGGCGCTCAGAGGCCCGCAGGACGCGAGACCATCTTGCGGCGCAATTTCTCAAGGAAACCGGCGACCAGCACCGAACTGTTGCCGGGATCGATCGTGCGCCACGCCGACTCCAGCGCATCGACGGCCCGAGTGCGGGCCTCGACGCTGTCGCCGGCGAATCCGACATAGGCCTTCAGTTCGAATTCGGCCTGCCAGATTGTCCGATCGCTCGGATTCTGATGGCAATTCTTCAGCGCCGCCAAGCAATTGGTCAAAACATCCATGGACCGAGTATGCCGATCTGACCGCACACGGCAAGGCTGGCCATGAAGAAGACCACAAGCGACAGGAGCCCCACCGGGCCTGGTTCCTTGCCCGGCCCCTTATAAACGTGCAATTTCGCCGTCGCGCCAATAGGGTAAGGAAGTACCAAGCAATGCCGTTCGACGCCGCAGCCTATTACAGGGCCGAATTCGCCGAGCACCTCGCCGTGGCTAAAGCGAGCGAAGCGTCGCTGGCCCCGGCTTTCGCCAAGCTGCTCGCGGCCTGCGCGCAATCGATTCGCGGCGGCGGCAAGCTTCTGTTCTTCGGCAATGGCGGCAGCGCCGCCGACGCTCAACATCTCGCGGCGGAACTCACGATTCGCTATCGGGCCAACCGAATCGCCATTGCCGCGATTGCCCTGACGACCGATACGTCCGCCATTACCGCCTGCGGCAACGACTTCGGCTTCGAGCGGATCTTCGCCAGGCAGATTGAGGCGCTCGCCCGTCCCGGCGATGTCGCCATCGGCATTTCGACGTCAGGAAAGAGTGCGAACGTGATTGCCGGCCTGGCGCAGGCCAGAAGCATGGGCCTGGTCACAGCTGCATTCGGCGGCCGGAACGGCGGCGCCATGGCCGCGACCGCCGATCACCTCATCGCGGTACCGTCGGACGTCACCGCCCGCATTCAGGAGATGCACATCGCCGTCGGACAGATGCTATGCGGTGCGCTGGAGAACGAGCTGGGTCTGGTCGGCTGAGACCCACGCGCCGCTGCCCGGTATATCAAATGACGCAGAAGCCGCCATTCGGCGTGCGCGCTTCAAACAGCAGATGCCGGTTTTGATTGTGGCGACCGATTAGTTCGTCTAACCTTATATTGCAACGTCGCTCGAGCAACGAGTTGAGTCGGTTGCATGAAGGGGCGGATGGCGGTCGATATCAATGCCATCGTGTCGACGGGCAATAATGAGGCTGCGCCGGTCACGCAAAGCTTCAACGGCCTGCCCTATTACATCAACGCCCTGCTCAACCAGAATCCGGTTCACTATTGGAACTACGGTAGCTTCGGAACCGCCGTCAACGTCACCTACAATTTTCCGAACTGGTATTACACCGCGGAAGGACCCGCTTACAGTTTTACGGCGAGCGAGCAGAACTACGGTCGTCAGGCGATCGCGCTGTGGGCCGATGTCGCCAACGTCAATTTCGTCGAAGTGTCCGCCGCGGGAACCGCCGATATCGAAATCCGCAAGGTCTACCAATCGCCCGGCGTTGCCGGCGGCACTTTCTATCCGCACACGACCATCTCAGGCACCGAGTACGGCGGCAGCATCTATCTCGATCCGAGCTATTCGCCGGCCGCGCCGGGCACCTACAATTTCCTGACCATCGTTCATGAACTCGGCCATGCGCTGGGCCTCAAGCATCCAGGCAATTACAATGCCGGAGGAGGCGGCACCGAAGGCCCGTACCTGCCGTCGGGCGAAGACAATCACTCCTACACGGTGATGTCGTATTACGACAAATCGGGGCTGTCGGGCGTCAACGACCTGACTCCGATGCTCTACGATATCGCCGCCATCCAATATGTTTACGGCGCCAGGCAATCGCACACCGGCGACGACACCTATACATTTGCGACGACGACGCAGCTTAAAACCATCTGGGATGCCGGCGGCAACGACACGTTCGACGCCTCGAATCAGACGACGACCTGCGACATCAACCTCAACCCGGGCGCCTTCAGTTCGATCGGCACCGGCGGCGCCGAATTGAACAACATCGCGATCGCCTTCAACTGCTACATCGAGAATGCCAATGGCGGCACCAACGCCGACGTCATCATCGGCAGCCCCGTCAACAACGCGTTGTCGGGCGGCGACGGCAACGACTCGCTTTATGGCAATAATGGCGACGATGCCCTGTACGGCGGCAATGGCAACGACACGCTGGTCGGGGGCGAAGGCGGCGACACCATGGTCGGCGGCGACGGCAACGATATCTATTATGTCGACAACCCGCTCGACGTCGTGCGCGATGCTGTCGGCGCGGGCTATGACATCATCCATGTGACGTCGACGACGACCGGATTTGCCCTGGCGTCAGGCCAGCAGATCGAGGAACTGCGGCTCGACGGCCTGGGCGCCATCAACGCCGCCGGCAACGAGTTCAACGATTTCATCGTCGGCAACATCTTCAACAACACGCTGAACGGTAACGGCGGCGATGACGCCTTGTTCGGAAACGCCGGCGACGACACGCTCAACGGCGGAACTGGCGGCGACACCATGGCTGGCGGCACCGGCGGCGACACCTATGTGGTCGACAATGCGGGCGATCTGGTCATCGAGAATGCCAATGAAGGCACCGACTGGGTGATGGCGAGCATCAGCTATACCCTGCCCGCGAACGTCGAGAACCTCACGCTCACGGGCGCCGGCACCTTCTCCGGGACCGGCAACGCCGGCGACAACAAGCTGTACGGCAACATCTACAACAACGTTCTGGACGGCCTGGGCGGCATCGACACGATGTCAGGCGGCGCCGGCGACGACGCTTATTTCGTCGACAACGGCAACGATGTCTGCGTGGAGAGCGCCGGCAACGGCGGCGACACCGTGGTATCCACGGTGAGCTACATGCTGACCGCCGGCAGCGCGCTCGAGGCCTTGGTACTGCTCGACGTCGGCGGCGCCATTGCCGGCGCCGGAAACGAGTTCAATAACCTCATTCAGGGCAATTCCTCGGCCAACGTGCTGAGCGGCGGCCGCGGCGATGATGCCCTGTACGGCCGCGGCGGCGCCGACACCTTCGTCTTTGGCGACGGCTGCGGCGGCGACACCATTGGCGATTTCAGCCATGCCCAGGGCGACCAGATCGACCTGCGGCAGATCTCCAATCTCGCCGATTTCAACCAGCTGACCATGGCCGACCACGGCAGCTATACGACGGTAAGCTGGGGAACCGCGGACTCCGTTAGTCTGATCGGCATCCACCCCAATGAATTGGTCGCCAACGATTTCCTGATTAATTAACCCCCGGCTTGCCGTTAGTCGCCGCCCGCTGGCCGCCCATGGCGGGCCCTGGCCGACCGTCGGGTTGCATTCCAGCCCGGTTTGAGGGAAGGACTAGGGTACGGAGGCTCCTCAAGGGCGATGTGCGGAATAGCAGGCTTTTTGGCCGCCCCGGGGGCGGCCCCGGCGGCCGAGCTCGAGCGGCGGGCTCAGGCCATGGGCGACGCCATGGCTCATCGCGGCCCCGACGACCACGGCGTCTGGAGCGATCCGGAAACCGGCACCGCGCTCTGCCACCGGCGGCTCGCCATCGTCGACCTGTCGCCGGCCGGCCACCAGCCGATGCATTCCGGCAGCGGCCGCTACGTCATTACCTACAACGGCGAGATCTACAACTTTCAGGATCTGCGGGCCGAACTCGAGGCCAAGGGGGTCACCTTCCGTGGCCACTCCGACACCGAGGTAATGCTCGAGGCCTTCACCGCCTACGGCATCGAAGCCGCCGTCAAGCGGCTGATCGGCATGTTCGCCATCGGCCTGTGGGATCGGCAGACCCGCACCCTGACGCTCATCCGCGACCGCCTCGGCATCAAACCGCTTTACTGGGCGAAATTCGGCAGCCTCTTCATGTTCGGCTCCGAGCTCAAGGCGATGCACGCCCTACCCGGCTGGCAGCCGCGCATCGATCGCCGCGCCGTCGCCTCCTATCTGCGGCACGACTATGTTCCGGCGCCGCACACGATCTTCGAAAACGTGTTCAAGCTCGAGCCCGGCTCGATCCTCACCTTGCCGGCCGGCGGCGAACCGACGGTGCAGCGCTTCTGGGATGCGCGCGAAGTCGCCCGAAACGGCATTGCCAATCCGATCGCGGGCAGCGACGCCGAACTGACCGACAAGCTCGAAGCACTGCTCAAGGACGCGGTGCAACGCCGCATGGTCGCCGACGTCCCGGTTGGCGCCTTCCTGTCCGGCGGCGTCGATTCATCGGCGGTGGTCGCGCTGATGCAGAGCGCCAATCCGGGCCGGGTCAAGACCTTCTCGATCGGCTTCGATATTCCCGAGTACAACGAAGCGCCGCACGCGGCGGCGGTGGCGCGCCATCTCAATACCGAGCATACGGAGCTGACGGTCACATCCGAAGAAGCGATGGACGTCATTCCACGGCTGCCGCACATGTTCGACGAGCCATTCGCCGATTCCTCGCAGATTCCGACCTTCCTGGTTTCGGCGCTGACGCGGCAGCACGTGACGGTGTCGCTGTCCGGCGACGGCGGCGACGAATTGTTTGCCGGGTACAATCGCTATCAACTGGCGCTGAAGATGTGGCGCGGACTTTCGCTGATGCCGGTACCGGCGCGCCGCGCCATGGCAGCCTCGATCAAGGCCGTGTCGCCCGATCGCTGGTCGCAGATGCTGTCGCCACTACCGGCGCAATTGCGACCCAAGGCGGTCGGCGACAAGCTGCACAAGCTTGCCGATGTGCTGATCCAGCCCGACAACACTGCAATCTATCGCCGTCTGGTGACGCATTGGGAGCCGCCGTCGATCATGCCGGCCGCCGACGAATACGACACAGTCCTGTCCGACAGGTCGCTGTCGTCGGAAATGCCGGAATTTCTCGACCAGATGCAATTCCTCGATCTCGTCACCTATTTGCCGGATGACATCCTGACCAAAGTCGATCGCGCCAGCATGGCGGTGGCTTTGGAAGCGCGCGTGCCGCTGATCGACCATCGTGTGGTCGAACTGGCCTGGCGCCTGCCGCATCATGTCAAGGTCCGCAATGGGGTCAGCAAGTGGCTGCTTCGCCAGGTGCTCTATCGCCACGTTCCGAAGGAGCTGATCGAACGGCCGAAGATGGGTTTCGGCATTCCGATCGGCGAATGGCTGCGCGGTCCGTTGCGCGACTGGGCCGAGGCACTGCTCGACGAGCGGCGGCTCATTGAAGCCGGCTTCCTCGATGCCGCGCGTGTCCGGCAGGTCTGGCAGGAGCATCTGAGCGGCCAGCGAAACTGGCAGTATCTCATCTGGAATGTGCTGATGCTGGAGGCCTGGTGGCAGCAATGGATGACAGCGCCGACGCCGCAGGCGGCCAACACCCATTAAACCGGCCATGGCCCCTCGTCCGCCGCTGGTGCTGCATGTCATCCCGGGCCTTGGCACCGGCGGTGCCGAGCACATGCTGGCGACACTGGTCACCGCGCGGCGGCGCGAGCCCTACCGGCAGGTCGTCGTCAATCTGCTCAAAGGCGGTGCCAATGCCGACCGCATCCGCGCCGCCGGCGTCGATTTGATCGAAATCGGCATGCGTCATCCGATCCTGCTACCGGCCGCCATTATCCGGCTGGCGGCCGTCATCCGCCGCTTGCAGCCGGACGTCATTCAAAGCTGGCTCTACTACGGCGACTTGGCCGCCTTGCTGGCGCTTACCCTGTCAGGACGGCGCGCGGCAACGAGGCTTTATTGGGGCGTGCGCTGCTCCGATATGGACCTCAGCCGCTATCACTGGGTGTTGCGACAGACGATCGCGCTGTGCGCGCGCTGGTCCGCTGCGCCGGACGCTGTGATCGCCAATTCGTTCGCCGGCCGCGACGTGCACCGCAAGCTCGGTTATCGGCCGCGTGTCTTCCCGGTAATCCCCAACGGCATCGACACCGCGCGGTTCAAGCCAGACGCCGAAGCGCGGCAGCGAATTCGAAATGAACTCGGCATCGCCAATAACCGGCCGCTGGTCATCCATGTCGCGCGCGTCGATCCGATGAAGGACCATGACAGCCTCATCGCAGCCGCCCGCCAATTGCCAGAGGCGACGTTTCTGCTGGTCGGCTCGCGTACGGAGCAATTGACGACGCCCGACAACGTGCGTGGGATCGGCGCCCGCACCGACATGCCGGCGCTCTACGCTGCGGCCGATATCGCCGTCTCATCCTCCGCCTTCGGCGAAGGCTTTTCCAATGCCATCGCCGAAGCAATGGCCAGCGGCGTGCCCGCCATTGCCACCGACGTCGGCGACGCCGCAGCGATCATCGGCGCCGCCGGTGTCCTCGTGCCGCCGCGCGACCGCGCCGCACTGCGTGCAGCCATCGCGGCCATGATCGCGGAGCCTGCTTCAGCAAGACAGGATCGCGGCCTGGCGGGGCGTCACCACATAGAGCGGCACTTTTCTCTCGCCCGCGCCCTCGACAGCTTCGACGGCATGTTTGTTCATGGAACAGTGCCCCGCGAATAAGTCGGCCGCGATGCTGCATTGCCGTTGACTTTGTATCGATTATTGTAAGAAATGCTGCCGAAAACTCGCATTTTTACGTCTGCCACGCGCGCCCACAAACATCGACTGCTTCCGACAGAGGACCGAAGGATGAGCCACGCCGCGACCTTTATGAAAGAGACCGCTCAGATCGCGCAGAGCTTGCCGATTGATACGATCGAAGCGCTCTGCGACGAACTGGTGAAGCTGCGTGAACGCGACGGCCGACTATTCTTCCTCGGTGTTGGAGGCAGCGCCGGCAATTGCGGCCACGCCGTCAACGATTTCCGCAAGCTGTGCGGCATCGAATCTTATGCGCCGACCGACAATGTGTCCGAGCTCACCGCGCGCACGAATGACGAAGGCTGGCAGACGGTGTTTTCGGAATGGCTCAAGGTCAGCCGCGCCAAGGACAAGGATGCGATCTTCATCTTCTCCGTCGGCGGAGGCAATCTGGAAAAGAACGTCAGCCCGAATCTCGTTTCCGCGATTCAGGAAGCCAAGAGCCGCGGCATGAAGGTGTTCGGCATCGTCGGCCGCGACGGCGGCTACACGAAAAAGGCCGGCGACGTCGTCGTCGTGATCCCGACTGTTGATGACTCGCGTGTCACGCCGCACGCCGAAGCCTTCCAGGGCGTGGTGTGGCATTGCCTGGTCTCGCATCCGAAGCTGCAAGTGAAAGCGACCAAGTGGTAACCAGAGCCGTATTCCTCGACCGGGACGGCGTCATCAACGCGAATGTCGAGCGCGACGGCAAGCCCGTCGCACCGACCGCGATGAAGGACTTTCGTATCCTCCCCGGCGCGGAAGAAGCGGTCGCGGCGCTGAAGAGCGCCGGCTTCCTGATCGTCATCGTGACCAATCAACCGGACATCGGCACCGGCCGCACGCCGCTGGCGGAGCTCGAGGCGATGCACGCCGAGGTTCGCCGCCGCATGCCGGTCGATGCCATCAAGGCTTGCTTCCACGTCGATGCCGACAATTGCATGTGCCGCAAGCCGAAGCCAGGCATGATCACCACAGCGGCGGCCGAGCTCGATATTGATCTGGTTGACAGCTATCTTGTGGGCGACCGCTGGCGCGACGTCGAGGCCGGCCGCGCGGCCGGTTGCAAGACCTTCTTCGTCGATTACGGCCATATTCAGGACGGCCCGCTGCGTCCGGATTGGACCGTCCGCTCGTTGGCCGAGGCCGCGCGGATCATTCTCGACAATGAGCGCAGCATGCAGCCGCACGCCGCTCGGCTTTCCCGATAATTCTTCCCTTTCGACCGGTAGCGAAGCGACCGCCATGCTTGAGCATCTGCACCGTGAATTCACCAATCCGGCCCGCGTCGTTATCCTCGGCGCGCGTGGTTTTGTCGGCGCCGCCACGGCGCGCTGGCTGACGGCGCGCGGCATCCCCGTTCTAGCCATCGGCCGCGACGAGATCGACCTCTTGGCGGGCGATGCCGCCTCAAGACTTGCGGCCTTGGTGCGTCCGGACGACGCTCTTCTGGTGATCGCCGCGCGCGCGCCGGTCAAGAACGCCGACATGCTCGTCGACAATATCCGGATCATGAACAATGTGCTCAAGGCACTGGCTCAGGTGACGCCAGCTCATCTGGTCTATGTGAGCTCCGACGCGGTCTATCGTGACTCGGCCGAGCCTTTGAGTGAGACGTCCTGCGCCGAACCCGGCTCGATGCATGGGGCGATGCACCTAACTCGCGAAGTGATGCTGCAGTCCGGCACGACCGCCCCGCTCGCAATCGTGCGCCCCAGCCTGCTCTACGGGGCGGCCGACCCGCACAATGGCTATGGACCGAACCGCTTCCGCCGGCTGGCCGCCGCAGGCGACGACATCGTGCTGTTCGGCGACGGCGAGGAGCGCCGCGACCATGTCTTCATCGATGACGTAGCCGAATTGATCGGCCGCGTGCTCGGCCATCGCAGTCGCGGGATTCTCAATATCGCGACCGGCGAGGTCAGAAGCTTCCGCTGGATCGCCGAGTTCGCCGCCAGCATGGCGCCACGCCCGGTTGCCGTTCGTGGCAGTCCCCGCGTCGGGCCGATGCCGCATAACGGCTACCGGCCGTTCGACCCTGCCGCCACCAAGGCGGCGTTTCCGGATTTCAGCTATACCCATCTCGAAGACGGGCTGAGGCGTGCCGCCGACCAGGATCGGGACGCCTAAGCCTAGACCAGCGCAGCCAGGCCAGCCGATATCCTGTGGACGTTTTCACCATCACGCTGATGCTATCGGCCGGCCTGCTCCACGCGAGCTGGCACAGCCTGGTAAAATCGGCCAATGACGGCCTCGCCAATATGGCCGGCATGGGTGCGGTGGCCGCGATCCCGGCGTTGCTATGGCTGATGGCGACGCGGCCCCTGCCCTCCGCCGCCGTATGGGCTGTGCTCGCAGCATCCGTTTGCCTTCACGTTGGCTACAAGGTCTGCCTGGCTAGGGCCTACATGCGCGCCGATCTCGGCGAGGCCTTTCCAATGGCGCGCGGCACGGTGCCGTTGTTCGCCACCGCGATTGCCTTCGTCGGGCTCGGCCAAGTGCCGACCGCGCCTCAACGCGGCGCCATCCTGCTCATCTGCGTCAGCTTGCTGCTGTTGGCTTATGAGCGGCTGCGCGGCGGCTTCAGCATCGCACTGTTCGGCGCGATTGCCGGTGCCGGTCTGGCGGTCGCGTTCTATTCGGTCCTCGACTCCTACGGCACGCACCTGTCCGGCAACTGGATCGATTTCACTGCGTGGCTAATCGTGCTCGACACGTCGGCATTTCTGCTGGTCGCCCGGGCGATGCGCGGCCCGCAATTGTGGAGCACGATGGCGACGATCAGCCGGCGTATCGCAACTTCAGGGGCTCTCGGCTTGCTGTCGTTCGGCGTATTCATGTGGGCCCTGAGCCGCAATCCGGTCGGCCCGGTATCGGCCCTGCGCGAGACCAGCGTCCTGTTCTCGATCCTGATCGGGGTCGTCTTCCACCGCGAAAGACTTTCCGGACGGCGCATCGTGGCAGCGGTACTGATCATCGGCGGCGTTGCCATCCTGGCGGCCTCGGAATAGCGGCGCGACACGCCGTTGCAACGGTGCGCCGAGGTGTGGTTACTTCCACCAAGAACGAATTCGCAGTCAACGGGCAGGCCGACAACGATGGCGCAGCAGGACAACGCCCCGCATCGCGACGACGGCGTCGAGCCGATCTACCTGTCCGACCATGACACGTACCGGAACGTCGATCTCGATCGCGGCAGCTGTCACGACTGGCAGGAGCGAAAGCCGGTCAGCCGTTTCGAGGTGTTCCAGGGGCGAACCGCCGCGTTCCTGATCTTCGGCCAGTCGAACGGCGCGAACTCCGGCGCCGAGTGCTATACGCCCAAGCATCGCGTCTTCAATTTCAATCTGTTCGACGGCCATTGTTACGTAGCACAAGATCCGCTGCTCGGATGCACGGAATCGCGCGGTAATGTCATGACGCGCATGGCGGACATGGCAATCGAACGGGGGTTATTCGACAGTGTCCTGCTGGCACCGATCGGTGTCGGTGGCAGCCGGATCGAAGAATGGACGCCGGGCGGCGTCCGGCATCGCCGTCTGCAGGTTGCGATCGAACGCGCCCGCGAGCGGCAGATCACGTTCACGCATCTCCTCTGGCACCAGGGCGAGAGCAACGCGCGCGCCGACGGCAACGGCGAACGCTATGCCGCCTGCCTGCGGCAGATCCACGCGTCGCTGCGCCGCTATGGCGTGGCAGCGCCGCTCTTCGTGGCGCAGGCGACGGTGTGCCGTTCGCCCCCGAATGAAGCGATCCGCGCCGCACAGCGCGCGGTGGTCGATCCCGCCCTCGGTATCGTCGCCGGTCCCGACACCGATACGATCGGTCCGGAGCACCGCTTTGACGAATGCCATATGACGGCGTCGGGCCTCGTCAGGCACGCCGAGTTGTGGACGAACGTGCTTTCCGACTACGAAGCTCGCGCCTGAACCGGCGCCTGGCCCTGCTCGCGCACCACCTTGCTCTCGAGAGCAAGGCTGGTCCAGGACGCGTGGTAAATCGAATCGTCCTTGCTGCCGACGTGATTTCCCAGCCGCACCCAGGGCGCCAGGCCGACGAGGACCAGCGCGGACCACAGATTGCGCATCATCGGCCGATTGGGAAACGACGTCGCGGCGCTCAGGAAAAGCCGCCGGAACAGCCCGGTCGTGAGCGAGCCGAAGAAGCGTATCCGGGAAATGTCGACGTCGGGCAAGGCGCTCTCACACAGGCCGAGATCCTTGTTCGAAATCGTCCGCTCGTTGCGGCGAATCACAAAGGCGACGACTTCGCCGCCATTCTTCATCAACGGCCGAATGCGCTCGTAATACTCACGGTAGCTGGCAAAATCGTCGACCGATAGTTCGCACAGACAGGCATCGTAGGCTTCCGGCGTACGCAAGGCCTCTGTCGGCGATGAAAAGAACAGTGCTGCGGGGTCGACCCGGTCGCTGACTGCACGATAGAACAACGAGTCATGGGATGCGATCCACAACACCTTGGCATCCTTTTCCCGCCAGCCGCGAATCTTGTCGGCCACCACGTTGATGTCGGCCCATAGCGGATGCTGACGCCGAACGAACGGAACATGGCCGAACAGGTAGCGGTAAGCGAGCTTCATCGTCGACAGCGCGAAGCCGACCATTCCTCCTCGCTGCCGCGAGACCGGCGTGGTATGCGGAATGGTGATCGCGGCGTCGTCGACCTCGATCTCGTCGGCGAGCGGCGTCTCAGCAGCGTCGCGGTTGGCGCGCATGCGCTCTTTGGCGCCGTCGAACCATTCACCGAGCAAGCCGTGATTGATGTGCGGCTGCGGCTGGGGCGACAGGCGATTCATGATGGACGACAGATAGGCCTTCGACTCGGCGACGAAGGTCGAGATGTCCGGCAGGTCGGCCGAGTGGATCTTGAGGAGCTGCTGGCCGCAGTCGCGGTGCTCCTTGGTAGTCCACTTCGACAGATCCTTGGCGATATCGTTCACCGAAATGGCGCCGAGCCGCACGAGATCCTCGCCTGTCGCGCGCTTCTGCGGCTCGAGCATGAAGAAATTGTCGGAGTCATCGATGAAGTGCTTCGGCAATGTCGGCGCCGCCTCCGGCACGAAGCCGTAGTCCCAAACCAAGGTCGGCTCGAGAATGACGCGTTCCGGGCGGATGGCGACGAGTGCGACCGGCCACTGATAGCCGATCAGCGTGTGCTCGTCGACGTACCAGTAGAACTGGTCCATGCGCCATTGGTGGCACAGCCGCTGGTTCACCGTGCGCGCCTTGACCGTAATGTGCTTATGCTTGAGCGCCATCGCCGCCATCTCGCGCGCCGGCACGGCCAGCGCCGTCGACGTCTCATCGACGCGGGCTTCGAGTTGCGGCCAGACGTCTTCGAGAACGACGCGGAAGCTCGGCGCATGGATGACCCGTTCGCCGCGCTTGATCAGCTCGGCGACGTGGCGGAGCGAGCCGTCGGAAATAATGAAGTCGGTGTTGAAA
Organism: Pseudomonadota bacterium; assembly: GCA_018240595.1. Classification (GTDB taxonomy): domain Bacteria; phylum Pseudomonadota; class Alphaproteobacteria; order Rhizobiales; family Xanthobacteraceae; genus Pseudolabrys. The sequence goes on from JAFEFL010000034.1 coordinate 21,400, forward strand.
AACAGCAGATTGGTCTCGGTCATCGCTTCGCCGAGATCGATGAACCCGCGGAACAGCGCGTAAGTCAGCACGACGCCGTAATCGCCGGGCAGATCGGTCATCAGGTCGTCGATTGGAAACAACAGCGGCTTGCAGTATTGCGAGATATTCTTGAACGAGTCGGCGGCGCGGATTGTCTCGAACAGCCTCGTCTCGGTCACGATGACGAATTCAAGATCGAAGTCCTCGGCAAATGCCGGGACGTTGCCGGGCGCCAGAAGCGCAGGAATAGTGATGGTAATCAGCTTCTGGGCGTAGACCTCGCCCCACATCGGAATGATCAGCCGGGCCTTCTGCTTCATAGTCCCCCTCAGACCGTGGTCTTGCGGCCGAAAAGTCCGCTGCAACCTGGGCGGTTCCGGGCCCCTTATAGTGACGCCGGTGTGAGCCGTGAAGCGATTCCCGTCTCAATCCGTACGGTGAGGTTCCCGAAGGCCCTGGTGATCTCTGCCGCCGTATCGTCGTGCCAAATCAGGTCCTGGGTCGCCGTTGCAAATGGCAAAGATTCGCCCGGGACGAAGCCTAGTTCACGAAAGTACTCCAGCGAGGTTTGCGGGACGTTAGGGACCGCCATCTTGAAGGTGGCGTAATGGGTCTTGGCATTGAGCCAGCATAAGCCCATCGGTCCCGTGTTCACGCCAAGGTTGACGAAGGCGCGCTCGTACAGCGCCATCCGCAGGCCGACATTCCAAGCCGCTTCGGGGAAAGAGACGAACTCGCTCAGTGCCTCGCTGCTGCGCGTCAGGGTCTGGCCGGTATCAGGGATGAAGATGGGAAGATAGGTTTCAGGATCGAGGCTTCGCGCAAAGGCCATCCACGCCTGGACGTCGCTATTCCGTCCGGTCATGTAGTCGTAATAGCGCAGCGTGATCACGACGAGGCGCCGGGGCCCGGCCACCGCAGCGATCCATCGGTCGATCTCATCGAGCCGCTCCTGCGTGGCCCGCAGGGCGCCGACCGTGCGGTCACCGCCGCGCGCCGCCGCGAAAGCATCCGCCGGTCCCGGATAGACCGGCAACGAGGGTTCGTAGTCGAACGGATAGACATGAGGAGCCACGCGGCGGAGGAACGCGGCTTGCTCCCGTGACGAGGCATTGGTGACGCCGGTGCAGGACGGCAGCATGGGGCATGAGGCCATGAGAACGTTATAGACGCGCTCGCGGCGCGCCGCCGCGCCGATCTTGGCTTCGTAGTCCTCGCCTTCTCGTCGCACGCCCTGGTGTCCTCCGGGCACGATCACGACGTGCACCTCGGCCAGGCCCAGCCGCTTGCGGCACAGTTCGGCACCGGCGAGAAACCACAAAAAGTCGAAGGTCACCGGCGCGACCTTGAGGTCATAGAAGGCGTACAGGGTATCGCTCGCCAGCGATGCTTGGCCGACCGATGAGCGCGACAACGAACGTGGGACGGCGTTGACCACCCCCAAGAGCCGGCGGGCCAAAGCGTGCATGAATTTCCCGGGGCCGGTGGTCGGCAAACTGACTTCGGAAGCGAGCCGCTTGCCGATCCAGCCGGCGCCTTGCGTGCGAAGTCGATAGACCGCCCGGGACAGCCCTCGCTTCGGCTCAGAACTCACTTCTGGCTCCTGTCGGCCCTGCCTGCAGAGCCCGGACGAATCCGGACTAGGCCAGTTCCGCGTCGGCGAGGGTCTTGCGCTGCGCCTGAGCCTTCACCTCTTCCGGCGGCGGCTTGTGGCCACCCAAGAGGTTACCCTGCCAGCTCGAAAGCCTGTTGATCAGGTTGTAGTAGGTGTATTCCGGCGAGCGGCGGATCAGCAGACCGTCCTTGACCTCTTCCGAGTACTCGTACTGCGCCCAGCCGTTGCAGCCCGCGCAGAACGGGACTTTGTCCCACTGCTCCGTCTCGTGATAATAGCGCGCCTTGGCGAACTCTTCGCCATGCCAGACGTCGGCGACGCTGGTCTTGAACACGTTACCCATATCGGTGGCACGCACGCCGTCGAGACAGCACAGCCGCACGCTGCCGTCGTTGTGGACCGGCATCGTCTTATAGATGACGCCGCACGGAACGCGCTTCGGCGGCTCGACCATGTCCGGGAACGTGCCGTTCTCGAACACGATGCCCATGCGGACGACGTCGACGACACCGATCCAGCGATCGACGAACGCCTGCTCTTCGTGACGGTTCGAATCCTGGATGGTGAAAGATACGCCGATGCGCGGCAGGTCGCGGTCGCCGCGCACGCGCAGCATACGGAACACCGCAGCTTCGATCTTGGCAAGTTTGTCGACGCCGCGAACCTGCTTGAGCGTTTCAGGTGTCGTCGAGTCGAGGCTGAACATGATCGAGTCGACCTTGATCTGGCAGAAGAACTCCGCGAGATCCTCAGTCAGCGTCAGGCCATTGGTATTTAGCGCGAGCGCGATGCCGCGCTGCTTCATGTCGCCGAACACCTCGCGCAGTTTCGGGATGAGCAATGGCTCGCCATAAATGCTCGGCGCCACCATCGGCTGAACCTTGGTGAATTGATCGAGCATGCGGCGCGAGGCATCGACGTCCATGATGCCTTCGACCGAGCCAATCTGCCCGTCATCTTCCAGTCCCCAGACCGGACACATGTGGCAGCGCAAATTGCAGCGGGTCGCGTAGTCGATCAGGAGGCGCTCGGGCATCTCCGAAACCGGAAGTGGCTTCCAGTTGTAGGAAGGATCAACCCACTCTGCTTTCGACCAGTCTCGCATGCTAAGACCTTCTGATTCCGGGCGAATTTCGGTTCGATGCGGCTATTTCGCGCCTGCACACTAGTCAAGTTACCCTTATCTAATTAATACTACGAAAGCAAGGGTTTACAGCCAGCGGTGGCATCTCGCTCCGTCCCTCCACTGATCTTTATTATGATAATTGACGGCCATTTCCTGACCTCCCGCACGCCGCTGGGTGCGAGCGACGCAGCGGCGGCTATCATCGTCACCGAGGATGGCCGTTACCTCCTGCAACTGCGGGACGACATTCCGCCAATCTGGTACCCCGGCCATTGGGGCCTGTTCGGAGGTGCGGTTGATCCCGGCGAAGACGAGATTCAGGCGTTGCGGCGGGAACTGCGCGAGGAACTGGAACTTCACAGTGCCGAACCGATCCGGTTTGTCGGATTCGACTTCGACCTCAAGCCGACGGGCTTGCAGCGGTACTTCCGAAACTATTACGAAGTGCGCGTCAGCAACGCCGTGCTCGACCGCCTCGTCCTGCACGAAGGCACCGAGATGCGCACGTTCACCGGCGACGAGGCGCTGTCGCTGCCGCGGCTGGTTCCTTACGACGCCTTCGCGCTGTTTCTTCACCACCAGCGCGCGCGCCTTGGTTGAAACGGCGCCGCAGCCTCAGCCCTTCTTGAAGTGCTTCTCGACCTTGGAGATCGCCTTCGCCACGTCCCTGGATTCCTGCTCGGTATAGTTTTCGTTCAGGTAGAGATTGAACGACGTGTCGCGGATCGCGCGCGCATTCGGCGGATCGAATGTGTCGGCAAGGTACGGCTGGATATAGGGCCAGTCCCGCACGAGATACTTGTAATCCGTGTTGAGGTCGATGCCCTCGGCACGAACTGCCTCAGCGAACTGCGTCTTGGTACAGGTGATGGCGTCGCGATCGACGATCACCGGATAGTAGAACGGCGAGTCAGTCGGCGAAAAGCGATAGGCCGAGCAAACCTCCGACATGTCCCAGAGCCTGGCGACGAAGTCGGAAATGAAAGCCAAGCGATTGATGATCGTCCTGTTGAGGCGAAGCAGCGAGGCATAGCCGATCGCGCAGGAAATCTCGTCGGTGTGGTGATTGAGCGCCGGGAACAGATACGTCGCCGGATTGCGATCATCGAAATCGTCACGCCAGCGGGGCTTGCCGCGATCCGAGTAGGCCGCAGCCTTGTGCGCGAGATCGGTATTGCGCGTAAACACCACGCCGCCCGAAGGCCCCGTCGAATGCGCCTTGCGGTACATCGTTGAGAAAGCCGCAATGTCGCCGAAGGTGCCGACCGCCCGGCCGTGCAGCTTGGCGAAATGTGCCTGCGAGCAGTCTTCCAGAATCTTGATGCCGTTGGCGCGCGCCGCGTCGACGATCTTGTCGATCTCAACTGCCTGGCCGGCGGCGTGCACCACCACCGCGCCGCTCACGTTCGGCCCGACGCGTTCGAGAAACTGCTGCAGCCCGACATTGTAGCTGCCCGGCATGCTGTCCATCAGCTTCGGCTTGAGGCCGTTGAGCGTGATGGCCGCCAGCGTGCCGGGATCGGTGATCGGAGAGACGAGGACTTCGCTGCCCTTCGGCAACTCAAGGGCGGCGAGCGCCACGAACAGCGCCGAAGTCCCGGTAGCGACCGCGTCGGCATAGCCGCCGCCCATCATGTCGACAAAGGTCTCGGTGTAGAGGCTCTCAAACGGGCCCTGATATCCCGGATCGACCTTGCGATCGCGATAGTAGGTCAGGACCTGCTGGACCATACGGGTCTCGTCGTCGCCCAGCGCGAGCCGCGGCGGCATCGGGGCCTTCCGCACTTTTTCCCCGCCGTTGATCGCCAACGGGGCTAGCTTGGCCGGTCGCGTAACCTGCGGTGCTGTTTCGCTCATGTTGCCCCCACCTTTGCCGAGATCAAGCCAAGATCCAGACCGTGCGCAGCCAGCAGATCGTCATGGCTGCCGTAGTTATGGATGAAGGCATCCTGCAGCGTGAACGTATCGAGCCGGCACTTCGCCTGGCTGTCCCAAGCGATCTGCTTGGTCTGCGGCGCAAGGCCACCCTGAGGCGCATGTTCTTCGATAACGATGACGTGTTTGTGCTTGTGCAGCGCTTCCTCGATGCCGTTCCGGTCGAGCGGCTTGAGCGTGTGGCACGACACAACCGACACCGACTTGCCCTTGGCCTCGAGTTGCTCGGCAAGCTTCATCGCCTTCTGCATGATCACGCCATAGGTGAGGATGCAGACATCGGTACCGCGCTTGATGTAGCGCAGTTTGCCGAACTGCCATGGATCCACCGCCTTGTCGGTGAAGGTTGGCTCGCCGGCCTTGCCTAGGCGCAGGTAGATTGGCCCGATCTTTTGCGTGGCGCAGTAGCGCGTCGCTTCGGTGCATTCGGCCGGATCGCAGGGCGAGATGATCTGCATGTTCGGGATCGCCCCGGCGACCGCGATATCTTCCTGCGTGTGGTGCGTGCCACCGAGTGTCGAGTAGATGACGCCGGCGCCCATGCCGACCACTGTCACCGGCAAGTTCTGGTAGCACAGGTCGTCGCGCACCATTTCGAACGGGCGGTAGAGCGAGAACGTCGCGATCGTATAGGCGAAGGGCTGGCAGCCCTTGAGCGCGAGACCGGCGCAGATGCCGATCATGCTCTGTTCGGCGACGCCGACATTGATGAAACGCTCGGGAAACTCCTGGCTGAACTTCGCCATGCTGCCGGCCGGCGAGATGTCGGCGACAACGACATAGACGTCGGGGTTTTCGGTAGCCGACTTGTAGAGCGTCTCTGCGAAAGTGTTTCTCATCCCGCGGCCTTTTCCAGTTCGGCAACGCCCTGCTTGTATTCCTGCGGATTTGGCGAGCGGTAGTGCCAGATCGGCACGTTCTCCATGTAACTGATGCCCTTGCCCTTCACGGTCTTGGCCACCACCATCAGCGGCTTGTCACCGCGGCGCGACGTCACGGCCTGGAAGATGGCGCTCGAATCGTGGCCATCGACCTCGGCAGTTTCCCAGCCGAAGGCGCGATACTTTTCGGCGACCGGATAGAACGACGGATGTGTATGCGACGTCCGGCCCAGACTCTGGAAATCGTTGTTGTCGATGAAGGCAACGAGGTTCGAGCAGCCGAGCGAGGACGCCATCATCGTAGCCTCCCAAGTCGAGCCTTCCTGCACCTCGCCGTCGCTGAGCACAACATAGATGGTGCCGTTGGTCTTGCGGCCCTTTTCCGCCAGCGCCATGCCGACCGCCATCGACAAGCCGTGACCGAGCGAACCGGTCGAGGCCTCGATGCCGGGATTGCCGTAATCGGGATGGCAGCCCAGGATGCCGTTCGGCTTGCAGTACAGATCCATGTCCTGGCGGGTCAGGATGCCAAGGTCTTCGAGGATAGCATACTGGATCATGCACCCGTGGCCCTTCGACATCACGAACGTGTCGGGCGACTTGCCGGCAGCATCGCGGCGCATCAGGCCGTAATAAACACAATCGACGATCTCGGTGCACGAATAGGCCGAGCCGATATGCAGGGCCTGCACCTGCTGCGAGATGTCGAGGATGCGCTTGCGGAACTTCAGACAGCGATCGCGTGCCTGATCGGCATCGAAAAAGTTACGGGGAGCCATCGTATTCATGATTGAACCTGGTTCGCTGCAAGCGGGTCGCGAAAGCCTGAAAACTCGCCACTTTTAGGGATTTATTCGATGATCGTCCAGTCGTAATCGCCCGTATAACCGGCCTCGCGGAAGACTTTAAGCCACCCTTCCGGATAGTCATGAAACTTAGCGGTCAGAACCCATTCCTCGAACACGGCCTTCTGTTCCGGCGTGCGGTAAGAGTCGACCTGGACGAAACCCCGGCCCGGCGCCAGCCGCTGCATTTCGCGCAGCGCCACAATCGCCTCCTCGCGCGGCAGGTTGTGGATCGTATTGAGCGAAATCACGGCCGAAAAACTGCCGTCCGGGAATGGAAGGTGATTGGCATTGCCAATATGCAGGCGGCCGACCACTTCGGGCTCGCAATGCATCAAAGCATATTCCGACACATCGACACCGAAGACTTCCAAGCCCGGGCACACCTTGAGCAGGTCCTTGACCAGAAAGCCCTTGGCGCAACCGACATCGAGCACGCGATCACCGGCCTTCAGACCGAAATGCTTGACGATGTCTTCGGCCACGGGAATCCAGCGGCCGTCGTACCGGTAGCCGCCGTAGCCGTATTCACGCGGACCGTCGAAGTACATCTGGCCGTATTCGCGCGAGATGCGAATGTGCTCTTCGGTCTTGGCTGTGGCCCGCGCATTCAGATTGCGCTTTCCGCGCGGCAGCTTGGCAAGTAGATGCGTCTCGGTCATGGGCGGGCTCCTGATTCTTCGCTCGCGGCGCGCTTGAGTCCCTCGTCGAGAGGCGTGTACCGAAAGCGGGGAAAAGCTTTAAGGCAACTGGTGACGTCGAAATGGCGATGCGTGACGGCGTTGTGGCGCGCGCTGGGGTCGATGTCGGACGACTTGCCTGAAAGCGCAACGACCTTCTCGGCAATCGTCCGGAACGACATGGAAACGCCGGTAGCGATATTGAGAATGCCGCGGCTGCGATGGCGCAGTGTCAAGGCGACGAGCTCCGCCACGTCGTCGATGAAGACGTGGTCGCGCTGCTCTTCGCCGTTGCCAAACAGCGTAATCGGCTCGCCTTTGGCCGCCTGGCGGCGAAACCGGTTCGGGCCATAGCCATTGTGAGGATCACGCGCGCCGTACAGCAGGCTTGGCCGCAGCAGCGCCAGCGGCGCCTTGATCTCATTCTTCAAAACCAGTTCGCGCGCGGCATGCATCATGCCGTGCATGGTGGCGGGCTGGCAGGAAGAGCTCTCTTTCACCGGACTGGCATCGTCGGCATAGACGGAATCCGACGAGATATAAATGACATGGTCCGGTGCCTTCGCTGTCAGGCCTTTGACGACCGCCTCGGCCATGCGCAGATTCTGCATCAAGGCCGCGGCGTTGCGTGCCGGCGCGATGGCGGAGACGAAGACAACGCTGTCGCCGTCTTTGAGGCGGCCCGCGAGTCGGGTCGCCGCATCGTCGGCGAGAAGATCGACTTCTTTTCGCGTCAGGCCCTCTACCGAAACGCCCTGCGAGGCGAGCCGTGCGGCGATGGCGCTGCCGACAAAGCCGCCGCTGCCGATCACGACAACCCGCTGCGGCACGGACGCCGTCTTGTTCAGATGCTCCAGCATCTCAGGCCCCTGCCCGCTCGGGCTTGCCGAGCACGAAATGGGCCATGCCGGCAGCGCGAAGACCCGGGCCGTCGAGCACGCCGAACGGGTCGATGACAACGTTGCCTTCCATCGCAGCCGCGATATCGGCGGCGCGCAGGTCGCGGAATTGTGGCCAGGGCGTCATCACGATCAACGCATCGGCGCCACGCGCGGCATCGAGCGCACTCGCCGCCGCCGTGACCTTGGGGTGCGTGGCAGCCGACGCCGGCACTACCGGGTCATAGACCGTGATCGGCCACGAATGCAGATTTTCGATCAACGCCAGCGACGGCGAATTCTTCACCGAATGCGTGTTCTCCTTGTAGGCGAGGCCGAGAATACCGAGACTGGCGTCCGGCTTGCGCCCGAACACCTCGCGGTGAACCATGCGCAGCGCCCAGTCGCGACGATGTTTACTGTTGGTCAGATAAGCGGCGATCACGGAAGCCTCGCTGCCGCACTGTTCCGACAGACGCAGCACCGTAGCGAGATCGCGCTCGAGATTACCGCCGGCAATGCCTAGGCCCGGCGCCAAATAGCTATATTGGCCGATACGCCGGTCAAGCCGCAAAGCCGGCGCGATTTCGCTCCAGTCGGCGCCAATCCGTTCGGAAAGTTCTGCTAACGTATTGGCAACCGTCACAGAGGCCACTAGGCAGCAATTGATGGCAATCTTGGCGAGCTCGGCGCTTTCATACAGCATTGGCAGCAGCGGGCAGCCGAACGCCTCCAGCAGGGTTTTGTATGCTGGCGGCAACGGATACGAAGGATCGGCGCAACCGATGATGAAACGCTCCGGTTTCGTTGCGCGCTCGACCGCGCGGCCGAACACCAGCGTCTCGACTTGATAATACAGTCGCTCGGTCGGCAGCGGCAGCTTGCGCGTAAAGCCCGGCGGCACCTGACAGAGAATAATCAGGATGGCCTCGGGTCCGAGCGCGGCGATAACATTGCCAATCGAGGCGTTGATGCTGGTGAGATCGCTCTGCCCTTTGTCGTCGGTCGGGACGTCCGTCGAAATATAGACGATGTCGCACTGCGCAAGGTCGGACAGTCGGTCGGTGAAGCTCAGATTGTCGGCGAACTCGCGCGCCATTTCGTCGAGATCGGGCTCGACTACCGGCAATTTGCCAGCCTTGATATCGTGCACGCGGGCGCTGTCGCCGTCATAGCCGACGACACGAAAGCCTTTCGAGGCGGTTCCGACCGCCGACACCAGACCGAGATGCGTCAAGCCGGCGAAGCCGACAATCGGACCGCTCATTGGTTCATCTCTGTTACGGCAACGTCGCTCAGGCGGCGCAGCATCCTGTTAAGCCAGATGTCGTTCGACAGATCGGCGGGCTTGCCCTCGACGCACAGCGCTTTGAAATGCTCGTATTCGATCGCCCAGGTCGGATCGTCCTGCACCAAGGTCACGCTTTCCTCCGGCGGGCGTCCGCTCGGCAGCATGCGGGTGCGCAATGTGAACGTGGACGGGCCCCATTTGCACAGCGAGGAAATATGCGCCGAGCCCTTCTCGGCGAAAATGTCGCACGTAAAGTGGTTGCGCCAGCTCAGGAGCGTCATCTCGAGTTCGATCTGCGGCGAGACGCCCTTCGAGCCGAGCACGACATGATCGGGCGCGCGGTTCTCAAAGGCGCTCGACGAAACGACATTGAAGGTCTCGCCGATATCGCCGAACCAGAACCGCAGCGTATCGAACAGATGCGAACCGAGATCCGGCAGCACGCCGGCCCCTTGGTCGCGCCAGACCGAGTCGCGCACCAGTCGTGCGGTGCCGTTGCCGTAGAACATGCGGCAGCGATAGATCTTGCCGAGCCGGCCCGAGGCGATGGCCTCGCGCATGCGGACGAAATGCGGCTCGAAGCGGTGATTATAGGCGGTGTAGCAGATCGCCTTGTTCTGCCGGGCGATGGCCTGCAGGCTTTCGAGCTCGACATCGCTCTCGGCCCAGAGCGGCTTCTCGACCAACACGTGTTTGCCGTGGCCGAGCAGGTATTCGAGCATCGCCACCTTGGGCTCATCGGGAATGCAGCACAGCGCGGCGTCGTAGTCGCCGAGCGGCACATCCTCGACCCGCCTGTATTGGGCTTCGGCGTTGACCGGATCGACCGAGGCCACGAAATCGGGCCCGGCCACGCGCTTGCGCTTGTATCCTTGAACGCCGAGCCCGGCGACGATGACACGCATTCCCAATAACCCCGCTCGCTTATTCGAAGCGGGCGCGCTTCTCGACGGTGTCGATTTTCTTCAACACCTGCGCCGGTCCGATCGGCAGATTGCCATCCGCCTCGCATTCCAGCGCCGCGGAAATCGACCCGAGGATCGAAGCCGACACCTCGGATTCGTCGACCAGCATCGACAGCGTGGCGTAAGCGAGCAAGGCGTCGCCCGCGCCCACAGCATCGACGAGGCGATCGACAAAGCTGTCGACCACGAAGAACGTCCGCGGGTCCATTTCCTTGCCCTCGCGGCAGGTCAGGATGCCGCGATCACCGAGCTTGAGGATCACGGTCTTGCAGTGCGCTTCCTCGTGCAGCTTGGCCGCCAGCGGCCGCACGCCGGTGTCCTGGTCGGCGAGCGAGAAACGCGCTTCGCGCTCGTTGGGCGTCACCAGATCGAAGCCCTTGAATTCGAGGATGTTGCCCCAGCGGCTGGCCACCTGACTGTCGGCCACGCGGAAGGCGCCTTGCGGAATGGCCGCCGTGAGGGCCGGGATGGTGCGCCGGTTGAAGATGCCGTGGCGGAAATCGCTGAACACGACGGCCTTGGCTTCGATCTTGCGCAGATTGGCGATGATCGTATCAGCTTGACTGTCGGTGATGCTGCGGTTGTCGATGGCATCGACCTTGAGCAAGCGGTAGTCGCCGCAGACAAAGGCGTTCTTGTGCGTCGTCGGACGGCTGGGATCGATGATCGGCAGTACGTCGATGCCGTCTTCGGCCAGGCCGTTGAGCACGAAATCCTTCAGCGGATCGTCACCCAGAATGGTGGAGAACGTCACCTTGGCGCCGGCGGCTCGCAAATGCTTGGCGACGATTGCCGCACCGCCGATGAAATCGACGCGGTTGTCGAAGCGCACGCTCGGCGTCGGCGTCTTAGTCATGCCGCCGATCATCGTCGTGTAGGTAAGGCTGTCGACGATGGTGTCGCCGACCACATGAACGGTTTGGCCCGCAAATTTCTCGAGGTTTTTCCTAAGCCGGTCGAAGGTTACGCCCTCGGCTTCCATCAGCGCCAGCAGCTTTTCGATCGCAATATCCGGCGGACCGGATTCGATCAGGTGCGACGACGAGTAGACGATGTCACCGGGCGTGAACAGGATGTCGCCGCCATAGGCGCGCAAAGCATCGATTTCCTGCTGCGTCTTGGGATGGATCTTGTCGCTGCCGCCATATTCATAGCCCTTGGCGAAGTAGTCGGGCTGAATGCGGCCGATATGCTCAATCGGCGTCGGATTCGGATCAACGATAACATAGTCGACCATTTCCAGCGCGGCGAGATTGAGCGCCCGCAAATCCTCAGGGACGAACGGCCGGTAATGCGCCTTGGTGATATGCGCATCGGCGGTCAGGCTGGCCACCAGGATATCAGCCTTGTCCTTGGCATAGAGCAGATGCCGGATATGGCCAGGATGCACTAGGTCGAACACACCGTGACACATGACCACGCGCTGCTTACGTGGCCGCGGCCCGAGCACGGCGCAAAGCTCGTCAATGGTCTTGACCTTACGGCGATAATCGCCGGCTGTCAGAGGCGACGTCAACATTACTCAGCACCCAATGCTTCAAACCAAGTTTTCGTTGCTTTTTTGATCGATTCCGGATCCCAGAGCGGGGCGTCGCGCCACTTCTCGATTTCAGCCATCATCCTGGCGACGCCTTCCTCGAAAGGCACTACCGGCTTCCAGCCGAGATCGCGCGTAATTTTAGTAATGTCGGCCCAGGTCACGTCCGGCTCGCCCGGGCGCTTCGGAATATAGACCACCGTGCCGCCGATCAATTCGACGAGACGATTGACCGATTGGGGATTGCCGGCACCGAGATTCCAAACCTCGCCCGTTTTCTCAGTCTCCGCCGCCAGGAGGAACGCCGAGGCGACGTCGCTGGCATAGAGAAAGTCTCGCTTCTGTGTGCCGTCGCCGACCACCGTGAACGGTTTGCCGGCCAGCTTTTGCTTGAAGAACACGCCGAACACCGCGCCGTAAGCGCCGGTCGTGCGAACCCGTGTTCCGTAGGCGTTGAAAATACGGATTGAATTCACCGGCTGCTTGTAGACCTTGTGCCAGTGAAAGACCGCCTGCTCGCCCTGATACTTCGACAGCGCATAAGGATGCTCCGGCGCGATCGGGCAGTCTTCACGGGTCGGCGTCGGCGCCAGCCCGTAACACGAGGACGACGCGGCATAGACAAGCTTCTTCGCCTTTGCGTGCCGCGCGGCCTCGAGCACGCGCACGGTCCCCTGCACGTTTGTGTCCATGTAATCAATCGGGCGCTCGATCGATGGCACGATGTCGCCAATGCCCGCGAAATGAAACACTCGATCGGCCCCGGCGAACACCTTTGCATCCGGCGCGAGCTCGCGGATGTCCATCTCCTCGACGGACAAATCCGCGTTGCCGCCGTGATGGGCCAGGTTGGCCATGCGGCCGCCGCTGAAGTTGTCGATGACCCGGACCCGATAGCCCTTGGCGAGCAGTACATCGACCATGTGGCTGCCGATGAAGCCGGCGCCACCGGTAACGACTGCAATCTTCGGTTCAGAGATCATTTGGCTCCGAGCTTCTTCATAGTGCGGACGTTGTAATACCAATCGTCGTCGAAGCTGCCCGGCATCATGTGATTGCGGAATGCGCGGGTCAGGTCGCGTACGGCGTCTTCGATGTTGCGCTTCGGCTCGAAGCCGAGAACGCGCCGCACCTTGTCGGAGTTGACGTGATAGGAGCGATTGTCGTTGGACGGCGTGGTCGTGATCTTGATCTCACCGAGCTCCGGCATCTCCTCCTCCACGACCTTCTTCACCATCTTGGCGATGTCGGAGATCGAGTAGTTCTGGAACCCGATATTGAAGGTTTCGCCGTTGATCTTTTCCTTCGGCGCCTTGAGCATCAGGACATAGGCGTCGACCATGTCCTCGATGTGTAGGTTCGGTCGCATCTGCGTGCCGCCGAAGACCGTGATCACGCCCTTGTTCACGGCGTGATTGGTCAGGATGTTGACCGACAGGTCGAGACGGGTGCGCGGGCTGTAGCCGCAGATCGTCGCAGGGCGGATCGTCACGCAGGTGAAGTCGTCGGACTTGTACTTCCAGAGGATCGGCTCGCACATGCCCTTGAACTTGTTATAGAGCGTGAGCGGAACGAGCGGATGATCCTCGGTGACGTCGGGCGAGTCGCTGACGCCGTAGACCGAGCTGGACGAGCAATAGACGAAGCGCTGGACACCGGCTTCCTTGGCCGCTTTCACGATCGGCTCGAAGGCGTCGAGATTGATCGATTCCGACAATTTCTCGTCGAGCTCGAAGCTGGCGTCATTCGAGATACAGGCCAGGTGCAGCACTGCGTCCTGTCCCTTCATCGCTTCGGTGATCTTCGCAACGTCACGAATATCGCCCTTGATGACCCGCAGCTTCGGGTCGTTCGGCAGGCGCGCGCCGTAATAGAGCTGGTCATAAACGGTCACGTTGTAGCCTTCGGCGAGGAGCCGAGGCGTCAGTACGTGACCCACATAGCCGGCTCCGCCGGTCACCAATACGTTCTGCATTGCCGCTGGATACCTTCTTCAATAGGGAACTGCATCGACATCGATCGGGCTCGGTGGCCGCGACGAGAAAACGTCGCCCATTCCGGCTATCGAGAAGACGCGGTTTTCTTCAGCTGCCCGGGCGCGTCGACCTTGATCTCGAAGCCGGCGCCGACAGCGTCTTTCCTGAACATCTCGACGGTCTCTAGAGAGTAGGCTTCGAGATCCTTGTCGACCAACGAGAGCTTGTTGAGGATGTCGTTGGTGACGGTGATGATCTGGCAACCGATTTCGTCGGCTTGGAAGATATTGAGCAGTTCGCGCGGGCTGGCCCAGATCAGTTCGGCCTTCGGGCGCTGCGCCAGCACCTTCACCGACTCCGCCATCAGCGGAAGCGGGTCGACGCCCGTGTCGGCGACACGGCCCGCAAACACCGAAACGATTGCCGGCGTATTCGGCGACAGGCACTCCGTCACGCGCTTCACCTGGTCGAGCGTCATGATCGCCGTCACGTTCACGGCGACGCCATTGGCCGACAATTCGCGGATCAGATTGCCGCAGAATTCCTTCCGGGTGTTGGTCACCGGAATCTTGACGTTGACGTTCGGTCCCCAGGTCGCGATCGCCTTGGCCTGCCGCTCCATCTCGTCGAACTCATCGGCGAAGACTTCGAGCGACACCGGGTGGTTTGGCACCGCGGCCAGAAGTTTGCGGCCAAACTCTTCGTAGTCCGAGACACCGGCTTTGCGAACGAGCGTCGGGTTGGTGGTGAACCCCTTGATGCGTGGGTTCTTGCTCAGCTTCAAAATGCTGTCGAAATCGGCGCCATCAGCGAAAATCTTGACGCGCAGCTTATCCAACCGACTCATCATCTGCTCCCCGAGACCTGACTAGGCGCTTGAACGACAAAAAAACCCGATTCTCAAGTATTTCCGAGCCCGCGGAGGTAGTTTGGGCTGCATCAAGGCAACTGTATACCGTTTCCGCGGCGCTCCTATAGCAAGGCATACTTTGAGAGGCAATCAAAGGAAGACACAACCTCTCAAGTCTTGGGCGCCGTTGGAACACGCGCGGTGTTCGATCTGCACGCGGCGCCAGGAAACAAACAGCATATTGACCCGGACGGAAAGCCCGTCTTGCCGAAAGGGATCGAAGCGACCGCCGGTTTGCGACAGCCGATTGGAACCCGCCGCCTCGCAGGCCGCATGCTTTTATTCCGCGGCCGGCGCCGCCAGTTCGTCGTTCCGGCGATGGTATTCTTTTAAGACGTCATCCACCGAACCGAGCGCCAGGACCTTGCCCTTTTCCAGCAGAATGCCCTTGTTGCACATCTGCTTGATCATGGCGTCGGAGTGGCTGGCGAGAACCAGAATGCGGGTGCGGTTGATGAGACCGTTCATGCGGTGCTCCGCGCGATTGGCGAAGCGTGCATCGCCCGCGGCCAGTCCTTCGTCGAGCAGCAGTATGTCGGGATCAATCGACGTGGCAATCGCGAAGCACAGCCGCGTGATCATGCCCGCCGAATAGGTCCGCACCGGCAAATCGAGATACTCGCCGAGCTCACAGAATTCCATGATGTCGGGCATCTTACGGGCGACTTCCTCGGCCGACATGCCGAGGAACATGCCGCAGGTTTTGATGTTTTCCTGCCCGCTGTCTTCAAGATCGAGGCCTGGCGCGGCGGTGAACAGTGGAGAGATGCGGCCGTCGATGCGAATCGCGCCGGCATCGGGCCAGTAAACGCCGGCCAGCGCCTTCAAGAGTGTCGACTTGCCGGCGCCGTTATGACCGATGAGCCCAAGACGATCGCCATCCTCGAGCTTGAAGGACACGTTCTCCAGCGCGCGCACGAGGATGTGCTGCATGTGGTTGCCTTCGCGTCGCACCAGACCGCCGGTTCGCGCGA
Organism: Pseudomonadota bacterium; assembly: GCA_018240595.1. Classification (GTDB taxonomy): domain Bacteria; phylum Pseudomonadota; class Alphaproteobacteria; order Rhizobiales; family Xanthobacteraceae; genus Pseudolabrys. The sequence goes on from JAFEFL010000034.1 coordinate 37,034, forward strand.
GCAAACTCTGCCGCAGGCTGCGACGGCCGGCGCCGTAGATCGGAAAGTCGATGGTGACGTTCTCGACGTTGATCGAAGCCAAAGTTCAAGCCCTCACAACCAGTACGGAATCCGGCGACGAAACCGCGCGAACAAAAATAGCGCAACCAACATTCCAAGAGCGGCGCCGCCAAGCGTCACCGCATAGTTCATCAACGTCGGAGTCTGCCCCAGCATCGGCTGCCGCAGGACTTCGACGAGGTGGAAGACGTAATTCGCCTGCGTAACCTTATGGCCACGATCACCCAGCGACGACGTTACCCAGAACACGGGCGTTACAAACATCAGGATTTGCGTCAGGTTGCCGACCAGCTGCGGAATGTCCCGATAGCGCGCGCTAACCATCCCGAGGATCATCGTAATCCAGATGCCATTGAGCGCGATGATGGCCAGGCCCGGGATGATCAGAAGAGTGGAGGAATTAATTGGCACGCCGAGGGCGAGGACGACGACAATCACAATCAAAAGGTTGTGGAAGAATACGATGACGTTGCGCCAGATCACCATAAAATTGAGAATTGAATAGGGAAAGTTCAGCGTCGTGATGATGCCGACGCCCGCCGTATACGTGCCGGTCCCTTCATTGATCAGCGCAGCGATAAGCGACCAGCTCACAAGCCCCGTGGTAAGCCACGGCAGGTATGTTGATACGGTCGTATTGAAGAGCGGCGCATAGATGAACGACATGCCGCCAATGAACATCCCGATGCTGATCGTCGCCCAGAACGGTCCGAACACCGTGCGGCGATAGCGCCGCTTCACCTCTTGCCAGCCCAGGCGCCCCCAAATCGGCCAATTGCGAATGCCCTCGCGGAGGTCGTTGAAAGCGGCTGCGTAATGAGGAGTCACTTGTCAATCTCGGGAAGAGCCGGCATTCGGTTGCAAACCGCCTGGCTGAGGGCGGCCAACATGATCACGAAGCTATGCAGAGTCAACCAACGGGGCGCGCGCGCCCGTGTTGCTATACGATGCGATAAGGGTGTCAACCTTTGCGAAATCGTGGCAAATCTGGGACAAGGCGTGCCGCAGACATCGTCCCTCCGAGGTCAAAATCGACGTGATGCGTATTGCCTTTCTTTCGCGCAGCCTGAGCGCGGGCGGGGCCGAGCGGCAGCTTGGAATCCTGGCCGGCGGAATGGCGCGAGCAGGACATCGCATCACTATTTTCACTTTCTACGGGCACGGCGCTGACGATCCCCGGCTGGCCGGTGTTGAAATCATAACCCTCGGCAAGGCGGGCCGCTGGCACGTGCTGACGTTTCTGGCGCGACTGATCGTCGCCATGCGGCGGGCGCGCCCCGACGTCATCCACTCCTATTTGCCGACCGCGAATTGCATCGCCGCCCTCATCCGCCCTTTCGTGCCCGGCGCGAAGCTCGTTTTCGGCGTGCGCTCATCCGACATGCAGGCGCGGCGCTACGACCGGCTCGAGCAATTTGTCTATTGGCTCGAGCGGCGGCTTGCCCGATGGGCCGACCTGCTCATTGCCAATTCGGAGGCGGCGCGCTGCCACCTCACCAGCCGCGGCTATCCCGCCGGCAAAATTGCCGTCATCCCCAACGGCATCGACGTTGCGGAATTTCACCCCGGGGACTCCGGCCGCGCCGCCCTGCGCGCCGCGTGGGGCGTCGCGGCGGACGAAACCGCTATCGGCGTCGTTGGCAGGTTCGACCCGATGAAGGATCACGAGACTTTTCTTCAGGCTTTTGCCCAATTGCAACCGGCCGACCATCGCTTGCGGGCGGTCTTCGTCGGCGGCGGTTCGGACGATTTGCGCCGTCACTTGCAGGCCCGGTCGCATGCCCTCGGCGTCGGCGACCGCATTGTCTGGGCAGGTCCGCGCCATGACATGACCGCGGTTTACAACGCCTTCGACCTCCTCTGTCTGCCGTCGGCCTATGGCGAAGGCTTCCCCAATGTCATCGGCGAGGCGATGGCCTGCGAGGTCCCCTGCGTCGCCACGGATGTCGGCGACTCGGCGGCGATCGTCGGCGATCTTGGCGAGATCGTACCGCGGCGTAACGCACCGGCGCTGGCGGCCGGTTTGCGATCCATGCTGGCCCGCCCGGCCGATGAGCGTCGCCGGCTGGGAAAAGCGGCGCGTCGAAAGGTCGTTGACGATTACGGCGTTGCGCGGCTGGTGGACGCGACGCTGGGTGTCATTGAGACGATCACTCGGTGATGCCAAATAACAAGAACTCGTATAGATTCTCACGCCCGAACGCCGTCTGCCCTGCCGCAATCACCGCAAGCCATTCAGCGCACCGATGACGCATACACCAGAGCTGACCGCCCGTCCGCAGATGCGCGACATCATCGCCTCGCTGACACGGCAGCGCGCCGGCAGCACGGATCGCCGGCTGATCGTCGCGATCCATCTCATCTCGTTCATCGTTCTCTGCCTGATCGTTTTTATCCGGCAGAGCCCCGTCGTGATGTTCCGGTACGACGGCACGTTTCTCCTCATCTCCGCCAAGAACCAGGCGCTTTGGATGGGGCACGGCGCCGCCTTCACGATGAACTTCCTGGAAGGCAATGGCGGGCTGTGGTGGGCGCAGATCGACACCCTCTTCGATCCGGCGCTGGTCTTCGCCCAATGGATCGCGAGCGACACTTATGCGCCGGCGGTCGCCTATACGATCTATGCGACGGAATTCTTCCTTGCGACGCTGCTGCTCGGAAGCGTGCTCAAACTGCGCCTTGCCGTTTCGTTGACGGCCGCATGGCTCGGAAGCCTGGTCTCGTTTCCGTTCTTCGTGCCAACGCTCGGAACCGACCTGTTGTGGGGCAACCCGCACGCCTTGCCCGTCATATCCCTCATTGCCGTGATGGCCTATGCGCTGAGCCGAATAAATGCGGGCCGATTGGGACCTGCCATCCTGGTGGCCGTCGCGCTGATCGGCATAGGCGGCTATATCGGTTTTGAATTCGCCGGCGCCACCGTTCAGGTCATTCCGGTGGCCGCCGCTTTCGCGATTGCCAGCGTCTGGAACAGCGACACGATGGCGGAGCGCGTCATCAAGACCGCCGTTCTCGCCGTGACAGCCGCCATTCTTTCGATTCTGTTTGGCCGCTTCCTGATCGGACTCTATCTCGACACCAAGGGCACAGTCTTCCCGTTGGAAATGTGGCCGCGCCTTCTCGACTGGCAAAACATTTCGAGCCTGCTGATCGGCGGCGGCAGACCGATGAGCCGCATTCTGTGGATCCTCGCCCTTTGCGGCGCCATCCTGTGCGCCATCATCGGCAAGCGCCCTCTGCGCACCTTCGCGGTTGCCTACCTCGCCATCGAGGCGGGCATCGCCGCGGCTGTCGTTCTGATCCGCGTGCTGGTCGGCCCCTGGTGGGGACCCAATCCCGCTTACTTCGATGTCTACGCCTACACACTGACATCCCTTCTCGCTGCGGGCGCGATCTTCGTGTTGTTCGATATCGGCCGCAACGCCGTTGGAGCCCGCTGGCGCTTGTCACCACCGCTGCCGGCGCGGCTGTCGGCATCGATAACACCGCTTCGCTGCGCGATAGCCCTTGCGGTCGTGCCGTGGCTCACGCTGGCCTTCGCGCAGCCCCCCTACAACAATCGAAACAATCTGAACCAGAATCCCTGGCGATGGCCGCCCAAGGCCACCGCGCTGACCGAATTTCTTCAAGGAAAGGTCGGCCTCGTGCCGGGCGCTACGTTCCGCGGCCGTGTCGCCAGTCTGGCGGGGACGACGTTCGATGCATCGCTGCAGTTCGCGCCCTTTGCTTCGCAGCACAACTACGACCAGATTCCGCTCGTCTACGTCGGCAACGATCACCGCATTTACGGGCTGCTTTATTTCGGAATCCCTATTCTTTTCGAGAGCAACCATTTCTCGTCGCCGTTCTACCATCTAGTCATGACCCGCCTGCTGAACGACGGCCCGGTGACGTCGACCCACGCGCAGACGGCCCTGACGAAGTTCGACCCGCGGGTGTTTGCGGCCTTCGGCGTCCGCTATGTCGTGACCGATGTCGTCCCGGCCGCGCCCACCAGGTTGGCGATGACCTTCAAGATCGTCGACGGACGCCCACAATACGTCTACGAGATCGACAATCCCAATACGGGCCAATACTCGCCGACCGAAACGCTTGTCGCGGCCGACGCGACCGAGGCCATGCGGATCATGGCTGCGCCGTCATTCGACTTTGGCAAAAAGGTCGTGCTGACCGAGGCGCTCCCGGCGGCTTCGGCATGGGTCGCTGCCGACAAGGGCGAGATCAAGGTCTTCCGCGACCGCCTAGAGATCTCGGCATCGAGTCGGGGCCGCTCGATCCTCCTCCTGCCGGTCGAGTACAGCCACTGCCTGGTCGTCGATCTGAAAAGCGGGGAGCCCGGCACGATCGACATACGGCGAGCCAATCTGGAACAGACCGCCGTCGCCTTCACCGGGACGCTCAGCGGCTCGGTCGCGCTTCGCTACGGGCCGTTCGAGAATGCCGGCTGCCGCCTTGCTGATTTGAAAGATGCCGAGACGCTGAAACTGGGCGCCGTACCGCGCGCCCTGTCCGCGGCGGCGCGCTAGCGGCGCATCATTGAATCGGCTGCGGGAAGCGTCTATGGTCACGCGCACCTGATAAAGGCCTGTCCTGTCAGCGGTTTGAGCGCCGCAGTCAAACCGCCCCTCATTCATCGAGACCGTTTCTCATTCATCGAGATCGTTTAATGTCGAACAAGGTTGCACTCATTACCGGTGTGACGGGACAGGACGGCGCCTATCTCGCGCAGTTTCTGCTGAACAAGGGCTACATCGTTCACGGCATCAAGCGCAGGTCGTCGTCCTTCAACACCGGCCGCATCGATCACCTCTATCACGACCGCCACGAGTCCGACGTCCGCTTCTTCCTGCATTTCGGCGACATGACCGATGCGCTGAGCCTGCTGCGCATCGTGCAGATGGTGCAGCCGACCGAAATCTACAATCTCGCGGCGCAAAGCCACGTTCACGTCAGCTTCGAGACGCCCGAATACACCGCCCAGTCGGACGCGCTCGGCACGCTGCGCCTGCTGGAAGCGATCCGCATCCTCAACCTGACGAAACACACGCGCTTTTATCAGGCGTCGACATCGGAACTGTACGGCAATTCACCGGTCCGTCCGCTCAACGAAACCACGCCGTTCGAGCCGCGGAGCCCCTACGCCGCAGCCAAGCTCTATGCCTACTGGATCACGGTCAATTACCGCGAAGCCTACAACATCTACGGCGTGAACGGCATTCTGTTCAATCACGAGAGCCCCGTGCGCGGCGAAACGTTCGTCACGCGCAAGATCACGCGCGCGGTCGCAGCGATCGAACTCGGACGGCAGGACAAGCTCTATCTCGGCAACCTCAACGCCCGCCGTGACTGGGGCCACGCCGAAGACTATGTGCGCGGCATGTGGATGATGCTGCAGCAGCCTTCTCCCGAGGACTACGTGCTGGCGACCGGCGAGGCTCATTCCGTGCGTGAGTTCGTCGAAAGGTCGTTCGCCTGCATCGGTCGCGAGATCGAATGGTCCGGCGATGGCGTCGACGAAAAGGGTACCTGCCGCAAGACCGGTCGCGTGCTGGTCGAGGTCCATCCCGAATATTTCCGTCCGCTGGAAGTCGACTACCTGCTCGGCGACGCCTCCAAGGCGCGCACCCGGCTCGGCTGGGAACCCAAAATCAGCTTCGACACCATGGTGGAAAAAATGGTGGCCGACGACCTGGCGCAAGCGCGCCGCGCAACATCCGCCGAGCCATCCGGACGCCGTACAGCATCATGAAGTTCAAGTCTGAATTTCTCGAGAACTACACGGCGCAGGCGCCGCTGGCACTCGCATTCGAACGCGTCATGGAGTGCCGCATTCTGTCGCGGCAGACGTTCGAGCGCCCCATTCTCGATATCGGCTGCGGCGAAGGCCTGTTCGCCAATGTGCTGTTCGCGGAAAAGATCGAGACCGGCATCGATCCGAATGCGCGCGAAATCGAGCGCGCCAAAGAATTCGGCGGCTACGACGAACTGATCGAATGTTTCGGCGACGCCATTCCGAAACCCGACGGTGCCTACCGGACCGTTTTCTCCAACAGCGTGGTCGAGCACATTCCGCAACTGACGCCGGTGCTGCGCGAGGCGTTCCGGCTGCTGGCGCCCGGGGGCCGTCTCTATCTCACCGTGCCCTCGGACCGCTTCGACGAATACAGCCTCGTCAGCCAGGCGCTCGGCTTTTGCGGATTGACCGGCCTGCAGGCGCGCTTCCGCGATTTTTACAATCGATTCTGGGCGCATTACCATTTCTACGCGCCCGCGCGCTGGGCCGAGATCGTGACAAGCTGCGGTTTCGAGGTGGTCGAGTTGCACACCTACGGCCCGAGATATGTGTGCCTGATGGATGACACGCTGACGCCGCTGGGCCTCGCCGCGCGCTTCACCAAAGGCTACGCCAATCGCTGGACCCTAGTGCCCGGGCTGCGCCGCGTCTTGCTCGCTCCGGTCCTCGCCCTTGCCCGCACGATCCTCAAGGGCGCGGAGCGATGCGACGCCGGCGGCCTTGTTTTCATCGCGGCCCGCAAGCCATGACCGACCGTGGCGTCTCCGTCATTCTACCGACCTATAATGAGGCCGGCAACATCGTCGCGCTGGTGCGCGCGGTCGGCGACGCCATTCCACCGGACTGGGATTACGAGATCCTCGTCGTGGACGACAACAGCCCGGACGGGACCTTTGCCGCAGTGCAGAGCGCCTGCGCGGGCGATCCACACGTCGTCGCCCTACTGCGCACCGAAGACCGCGGCTTTGCCAAATCGATTCGCGCCGGCATCGAGCGGGCGAAGTTCGACCGCGTCGTCATCATGGATTCGGACTTCACGCACGATCCGGTGGAGATTCCGCGCCTTATGCACATCGGCGAAATCTACGACATCGTCAGCGGCTCGCGGTTCTGCGCCGGCGGCCGCATGGAGGATGTCGCGCACTATCTCACCAGCATGATCTACAACTGGGTGCTGCGGCTGGTGTTGCGGACGCAGGTGCAGGACAATCTCGGAGGATTTTTCACGGCGCGGCGTTCGGCGCTGCTGAAGCTGCCGCTGGACGAGATCTTCTACGGCTACGGCGACTACTATTTCCGCCTGCTGCATTACGCGCAGTGGAAGCGCATGACGATCGTCGAGATTCCCGCAGCCTACATGCTGCGCACCGCCGGCAAGAGCAAATCGAACCCGCTGCGCATGATCATGAATTATTCAATCGCTGCGATCCGGCTGCGTGCGGCCATATCGCGTGAGTCGCGCGACTAGCGTTTTGGTTTGACGCTACTTTTTCTGGCGGCGCAGCGCCTCGACAATACGGCCGACCTCATCGGAGATCAGCGTCGGATAGCACGGCAATACGATCGTCTCGCGGCTGACCGCTTCGCAGACGGAAATATCGATCGGGCCCGGATAGAGATCCGGCATCGCCGTCGGCGGATAGAAGCCCGGACGGGTCTCGATCCCGAGTTCGGCGACCTGCGCCATCACCGCGTCGCGGCCTTGCGGAAAAGCCTTCGGATCGATGCGCACCGCCACGGCCCACAGAACGGGGTCGACATCCTGCGCGAAATATTGCGGCGTGACCTCGCCGACATCCCGGAGATGCTCGCGATAGAGCGCCATCATCCGCGCCCGCGCCGCGACGATATCGTCGATGCGCTCGAACTGGGCATAGCCCAGAGCGGCCTGAAGGTTGGTCAGGCGGAAATTGTGGCCAGCGACATCGTGCATGTAGCGCGTGCGCAGCATGCCATGGCTGCGATAGAGCCTGATCTTCTCGACCAGGTCTTCACGCGCGGTCAGCACCATGCCGCCTTCGCCGGTCGTGATGGTCTTGGTCGCCTGGAAGCTGAGCGTGCCGAGATCGCCGATCGCGCCGGTGGCCTGCCCGCGATACCGCGTGGCGAACGATTCGGCGGCGTCCTCGATGACGACGATGCCGCGGTCGCGGCAAAGATCGACGATCGGCGCCATGTCGCAGGAATTGCCGTAACTGTGCACCGGCACCACGGCCCGCGTCCGCGGGCTCAGCACGCGCTCGATCGCTTCGGCCGTCACGCACCAGGTCTTCGGATCGACTTCGGCGAAAACGGGCACCGCGCCCATCAACAGCGCGATATTGGCGGCGGCGAGAAAGCAGAAGCCCGGCACAACGACCTCGTCACCGGGGCGCAGATCGATGGCGAGATAGGCGAGATGAATGGCCGCCGTGCCGTTGGCCACGGCCAGCGCATGCGGCGCGCCGAGATAACCGGCGACGCCGGTTTCAAGCCTGTCGAGATAGGAGCCGCCGGAAATCCAGGTCGACGACAGAGCGTCGGCGACATACTCCTTCTCGCGGCCCCAGAAGTCGGGCTTGGCCCAGGGGATCGGATGAAGGGTGGATGATTCCGCCACTGCAGGCACCTGTTGGAGCGCGGCTGCGTCTACGCCGAGACGATTTCAAAGCGCGGCAGCGGAAATATCAGCTTGCCACCCTTGGCCAGGAAGTCGGCCTCGCGTTTAACAAATTCGTCGCGAAAGTGCCACGGCAGCACCAGCAGGTAATTCGGCTTGGCCGCGCGCATCTCCGCTTCCGACACGATCGGAATGTTGGAGCCCGGCGTGCGGCAGCCGAATTTTTCCGGATTGCGCTCGGCCGCGGCCACGATGCGGGCGCGATCGAGACCGCAATATTGCAGCAGCGTGTTGCCTTTGGTGGAGGCGCCGTAAAGATAGAATGTCTTGCCGGCGGCGCGCTCGCGGTCGATGAATTCGGTCAGTTCGGCCCGGCTCCGCTCGATCCGCCCGGCGAAGGCTTCGTATGGCGCCGCCGTATCGAGACCGAGCGCGGCTTCGCGGCGTTTGATCGGACCGACCGCGGCTTCGTTAAGCGCCTGCGGACCGTCCTCGTGACAAACCGCCAGCCTTATGCTGCCGCCGTTGCAGTCGTTCAGCTCGGCGTCGAAAACGCGCAAGCCATTCGCCGCCGCCATGTGTTCGATCTGGCGCAGCGCGTAGTATTCGAGATGCTCGTGGCACACCGTGTCATAGGAGTTGGCGTCGAGCATGGTCGCGAGATAGCTCTGCTCCAGAACCCAGATGCCATCCGGCGCCAGCGCCTTCTTGATCGCGGCCACGAATTCGTTGGGCGCCGGCAGATCGTAGAACATCGAGATCGACGTGATCGCCTTGCAGCGCGCATCGCCCAGCACCGCGGCGTAGGTCTCGGCGTCGAAGTAGCCCTCGTGCAGACGGATGTCCGGCGGATACTCGTCCCGGAACTTCCCGGCCACCGCGTCGATGCCGAAACGGCGCAACCCCGCCTCCGCGCCATAGGCCTTCAGCAGCGTGCCGTCATTGCATCCGATGTCGAGAACGCTGTCACCGGCGTTCAGCGAGCAGCGCGCCCTCACCCAATCGACCAGTCCGGCCAAATGCCCGCGCATGGTGGCCGTTAGCCCCGAGCGGTAGCCGTAACCATAGGTGTACATGGCGTCGGCGACGACGGTGTGCGCGAGTTGAACGAGCGCGCAGTTTTCACAGCGTACCAGTTCGAGCGGGATCTTCGGCGGATCGGGTTCGCCAGCCTTGGGAAAAATACTGCCCAGAGCCTGGACGCCGAGATCGACGACCGGGCTGAGGCGAGTGCTCGCGCAGATCCGGCAGGACGGAGTTTTTCGAATGAAATCAGCCGACATTTCGTACCGGAACCGCCATTTTTCGCGGCCGGACCATAGCCACCCTCATCAACGGCGGCAAGTTCGGCGAAACGCCGCCCGCCGCCCCACCCATAAGCGCATCGAAAGCGTTGCATGGCCCCGGACTGGCCAGGGAAAACTCGTTATTGTATCGTCCTATCCGGACGGGATCGGCCGCAAAATCCCCTGTATTTTGAGCCCGGCAACTGCCACAAGGGCGCACCGAACCACCTCAGCCGAACCACTTCAGCCAAGCCGCCCAGAGCGCCGGAAGCAATCGAATGGAAGATGAAAGCCTGCGGCAATCGATCGCCAAGTTCATGAGCGAGACATTCCTGTTCGAGTTCGATACCACCGTTACGCCCGACACCAATCTGTTCGACGCGGGTCTGATCGACTCGTTCGGCTTCACGCAGCTCATTGCCTTTCTGGAAGAAACCTTTGCGATCACGCTGACCGAGGACGACTTCGCGTCCGACGACATCTCCTCGCTGAACGGCATCGTCCGCATCGTCAATCGTCTGCGAGCGGCGCCGGGGCAACTGTCCAGCAACACGCCATGATGAACCGGCCGGGGAGCCTGCGTCTGACCTGGTGCCGTCGCTGCGTCTTGAACTCGGCGGTGCCGGGCATTTCGTTCGACGACACCGGCTTGTGCAGCATCTGCCAGAAGACGCCGCCCGAAGATACGCTGGCGGAACAGCGGGCCGCGTCGCGGCGCGAAATGGAAGACATCATCGAGAAGACGCGCGGCGCGCGTCCTTATGATTGCGTGGTAGCTTTCAGCGGCGGCAAGGATTCGTCCTATGTGCTGAAGACGCTGGTCGAGATCTACAAACTATCTTGCCTGGCAGTTACCATCGACAACGGCTTCCTGTCGCGCGGTGTCGTCGATAACTGCAAAGCGGTTTGCGGCGCGCTCGGCGTCGATCACATCATGTTCACGCCGAAAACGCCGTTCATGACGGCGATGTACCGTAAGAGCGCGACCTCCGAGGAGATGCATCCGCGATCCGCCATTCAGCGCGCGAGCTCGATCTGCAACTCGTGCATAGGCGTCATCAATACCCACATGCTGCGCATCGCCTTGCAGCAAAACATTCCGATCATCGCCGGCGGCTATATCGGCGGCCAGTTGCCGAAGGACACGGCCTATTTCCGCATCAATCTGAAAGCCAACGCGCAGCAGCGGGCCGTGGCGGTCAGACGTTTCGTCGGTCATTTCGGCGAAGATGCGGCCGATTATTTCGGACTTCCTCCGAACGCGGCCGACCGCGACGTGGTTGTGATCAATCCGATGCTGGGCCTCATGCTGCGCGAGGATGAGATCATCGAGACCATCGGGAAATTCGGCTGGACTCGTCCGACCGACACCGGCGTCACCTCGACCAATTGCCGCCTCAACGATCTCGGCGTCTACATCCACAGCCGCCGTCACGGCTTCCATCCTTACATTTTCGAAATGGCCGACCAGGTGCGACACGGCCTGCTCGACCGCGAGGCCGCAGTTGCCAAATTGCGCGCCCTGCCGGAATACGCGCAAATCCAATGGATCGCCGACAGGCTCGGCGTCGGCCATAATGAAATTTGAGCTTGGTGACAGCGCCGACAAGCCGTTCGCGCTTGCGTTTCCGGGGCAAGGATATCCAAACCTCGTCGCCGTCGAGGCCTTGCGCGAGCAACCGACATTCGCGGCGCGCTTTCGGCAGGTCTGCGGGCTTCTGGGTTTCGACCCGCTTCGCGAGGCAGCCGACGATCCGTCGGTACTGCGGCGAAACGCCGTCAGTTCGCTGCTCACGGTCCTGGCCAGCAGCGTCACGCTGGATGCCATACGCGGCAACCTGAATCTCGACAATTGCATCGGTGTCGCCGGCTACAGCGTCGGCCAATGGTCGGCGCTCTATGCCGCCGGCGCCATCGACGCCGGGCAATTGCTCGACATTGTTCATGGCCGGGCCACGATCATGGACCGACATATGGCTTCGGAGCCGAGTGGCATGCTCGGCATCGTCGGCGTTCGCGAGGCCGATCTCCGCGCCGTTTGCGCGCGTGCCCGGGACGAAGGCTTGATGCTGGCTGTCGCCAACATCAACGCACCGTCGAATTATTCCATGAGTGGGACCGTCGTCGGCCTCGCCTTTGCCGAACGGGAAGTCGCGGCGTTTCGGCCGAAGGCGCTGGTTCGGCTACCGGTGTCCGGCGGCTGGCACAGCGAACTGCTCAACGACGCCGTCCAGCCATTTCGGAGTCTTCTGGAGAAAGTGACGTTCGCCGAACCCGCGGTCCGCATGATCGACAACACGACGGGCAGCTGGATGCCCGCCGCGCGCGCGGCGACGATCGACCGGCTCGCCGCGCACCTGTCGTCGCCGGTTTTGTGGAAGCAGGGCGTCGAGACGCTGGCGCAAAGCGGCGCGCAAATCTTTCTGGAAGTCGGGCTTGGCGACATCCTCAGCAAGTTCGGCGTTTTCATCAGCCGGAAGGCCCGTTATATTCCGGTACTTTCGCTGCAAGGAAGCGCGAGCTAGCACATGTGTGGCATCGCCGGCATTTTTTCATTCATGCGCGATGCCCCTTTGCCGGACTGGGCCTCCGCCGAAGTCCAGCGAATGATCCAGCTCATCGGCCACCGCGGGCCCGACGAGTTGCGCTACTTCGCGGCCGGGCGCGCGGCGCTGGCAACCGCACGGCTGAGCGTCATCGATATCGTGCACGGTCACCAGCCGATGCCCGACCCGACCGGACGTTACTGGATCGCCTATAACGGCGAGGTCTACAATTATCCGGAACTGCGCGCGATCCTCATTCAGCGCGGTCATGCCTTCCGCACCGAGTCGGATACCGAAGTCGTTCTGAAGGCATGGATCGAATGGGGGCCGGAAGCCCTATCCCGCTTCGATGGCGGTTTCGCCTTCGCGATTTACGATCGCGAACGGCAGAGTCTGCATCTGGCGCGCGATCGCGCCGGCAAGCGCCCGCTCTTTTATATCAGGAACCGCGGCACCATCGCCTTTGCCTCGGAAATGAAGGCGTTCTTCGCCTGCGATGGCTTCGCCTTCGACTGGGATCCTGACCAACTCGCATCGATCTTCACCGTATGGACGCCGGTCGGCGAGCAGACCGGCTTTCGCGGCGTCATGCAGGTCCCCGCCGGATCGGTCCTGTCGGTTGACGAAGGCGAGATCGACGTCACGCCATGCGTCGATCTGCCGGAGCGAACGGCCGCAACCACGAGCCTTGCCGAAGCGGCCGAAACGATACGCGAGCTGCTCGACGAGAGCGTGCGCAAGAGATTACGCAGCGATGTCGAGGTCGCGGTGTTTGTCAGCGGCGGGCTTGATTCGACGATCGTCACCAAACTGGCGCGCGATCATCAACCCGGCCGCATCCGCACCTATTCGGTGCGCTTCGACAACAACGACTTTGACGAGACGACCGACCAGCAGGAAGTCGTCGCACGCTACGCGCTGGAAAACCGCGCCGTCACGATCAAGCCGGGCCGCATCGCCGATCATTTCGAGGCCGCGCTATGGCACGCCGAGGTGCCCCAGTTCAGAACCGCCTTCGTGCCGATGTATCTGCTGGCGCAGCAGGTGCACGCCGACGGCATTAAGGTCGTCCTCAGCGGCGAAGGCGCCGACGAGGTGTTCTTCGGATACGACATTTTCAAGGAGACCGTCTTGCGCGCTTCCTGGGATGGCCTCGACCCGGCCACCCGGCGCGACCGCGTCAGTTCGCTCTATCCCTACTTGAAGCACTTCTCCGCCGCCAACATCGCGCCGCTCGAAGCATTGTTCTCACGCACGAGCGGCGGCGTCGACGATCCGCTGTATTCCCATCGTATCCGCCTCGAAAATTCGGGCTTGTCGCGCCGGCTTGTGCGCAGCAATCTCAACGGCCAGAGCGCCCTCGCCGATCTGGCGGAGCGCAGCGGGATCGCCTGCCTCAACCCGCTGCGGCGCGCGCAATGGCTCGAATGGCACACGCTGCTGCAGGGCTATCTGCTGTCGACGCAAAGCGACCGCATGCTGTTTGCCCATGGCGTCGAGCCGCGCTGCCCGTTCCTGGCGCCCGAGGTTCTTGAATATGTGGCCGGCTTGCCGGAAGACATTCTGCTGTCGCCCCGGTTCGAGGAGAAATTCCTGCTGAAGAAGGCCTTCGCCGACGACGTGCCCGCGCGCGTGTTGTCGAAGCCGAAATGGCCTTATCGGGCGCCGGATGCCGCGTCCTTCGTCGGCAGCGGAAACGGCCGCGCCGTCGCCGAATGGATCGACGCCGCGCTGGCCGACGAGTCGTTGCAGGACATCGCGCCGCTTGAGGCCGGCATCGCCGGGCGCCTGCGCGACAAGGTGCTCAACGCCAAAGGCGTGCTGAGTCAGAGCGACAACCAAGCCTTCATTTTTCTGCTGTCGCTCGCGATCCTCAACGACCTTTACGCCCGGCGGCGCGGCCTTGCGCGTTTCGGGCAGTCCAGCCGCCCGGTGCATCGTGTCACGGGCGTCAGCGATGCCGCGGAAGCAGGTGCGCCTTGATCAGAGCGGCCGGCCGGGACGACATCGACGCGATCGTTGAATTGCATTGCCGCGTGCTGGACTGGTCGATCAACGGCCGCCTGGGGCCGGGGCATGTCCGCAAGATGTATGAGGCACTGCTCGGTTATCCGGATTCGGTTGCTTTCGTTGCCAGCCGCAACGACCGGATCATGGGTTTCATGGTCGCCTCGACCGACTACCGGACAGCCCGCGCGCGCCTGAGAGCCAATCTCGGCCTCGCCGGAACATGGCGCGTGCTATGGGGCTCGCTTTTCCATCCGCTGGACTGGATTGACCTGATCGAAAGCACGACCGTCGTCACCTGGACGATGCGATCGTCCGGCTGCTCGGCCGAGCTGCTGGCCTGGGTCACGGATTTGGCGGATGTCCGCGGCCGCATGGCGGCCACCCAATGCATGTTCGCCACGCTGGAAGAACTCAGAAAGCGCGGCCATGACACCTGCCTGGCGCAGATATTGATCGGCAATGAAGGGCCAAACAAATTCCACGCGCGCATCGGCAGCCGGACGCTCGCGTCTTTCATCCGCAACAAGGTCTATCTTGTCGACTGCCGCCAGCCGCATTGACCGCCCGCAGAGAACCGTGTCGCCACGGCGCGGTCGCTCAATCGTAGGAAAGCGAAGCCCCTGGCTCCTCCCTCAATCCGCACCCACTTTCACGCGCCGGGCGCTCGGCGCCACTGCCTCGCCAGCGATTACCCCCCGCTCGATCTGCACCGGCGTTAGCTTCGAGGCCACCAATCGGAGGCCGAACTCAAATAAGTCGCTTATCAGAAAAGCCCTTATCGCCTATAGATGCTGGCGTACCTCCGGATTTCGCCATTTTCACGGAAATGCCGATGACACCTATCGAGACCCGTATTGTAGCGCACCATGTCGGCGGCCGCGGATTCGGAGTTGCGCTCAATTGCCCCCCCGACTTGTCTGATGAGGTTGTAAACGTACTTTACGAGGCGGACGAAGTTTGCGCTCGCGCCATGATCGCCGAAAACAAATCCGGGAATCTTCACGTATTGCCTTTCTGTCTCGGCAAAGGAAACGGCAACGGCAGGCTCTTTATTACAAAAAACCCCTATGCCAGTTCCAATTTCGAGCCGGATTCGTCCTACTATTCCTACTATTGCGAGCTTCATTTAAGCGGCGAAGTCGAGGGAGTCATGCTCAACAATGCCGTATACGATGTTGTTTACGGCAATGACTTCAACGTCGTCGAGGCCCGTGACGTTCAGATTCGCGCCCTCGACGATATTCTTGAGCGAAAAGAGGCGCCGGACGGTCTCGTGCCGGATTTTCTTTCGCTTGATACCCAGGGCTCCGAACTCAACATCCTGAAGGGCGGCGAGCAGACGTTTCACAACCATTGCCTGGCTCTTGCGACCGAGATTGAATTCCACCCGATGTACAAGAAACAGGCCCTGTTCTCCGACATTTTCGACTTTGCGCTAAAACACGGCTTCCACTTTGTCGGCTTTACCTATCTTCAGGAAATTTCGCCCCACCGACTGCCCTTGGGCGCCCGGGCCAAGGGCGTTCTGGCGTTCGGGGACGCGCTCTTTTTCCGAAACATATCAAGCGTTCGGTCCATCGCAACGTCGGATAATGATCTTTACGTTAAGTTGATGAAGCTCGCTTTCGTCGCGATGAACTTCGGCCATCTCGAATACGCCATCCAGGTCCTTGAAGAAGCTGCCCTCGCGAAGCCTGACAAGAGCCTCTGCGACCAAATGGCGAAACGTAAATGGTTCACATTCCTAACGGACCTACATCTTGCCGTATCGCGCCTGCCGCGCGATCTGCCCCACTTCGACCGGACCTTGATGATCAAAGAGCGGAAGGCAATCCTCGATCGGCAACTGGAAGGCACTCCTCCCGCGACCGGCACAGGCACCGCAGGCGCTGGCGGCCCAAGCAATACGACGTCGCGCCGACCTTCGGTCGAGAATGCGCGAATCCGGCATCTCATTTTCACTAATCCCTGGGCAGCCGTCACAAAGCTGTTGCACCACTTCGGCTTTGTGAAAGTTAGCGAGACGGCGCCGGACGGAACACACACTATGCTGGACACGCAAGTTCCGAACCCGGTCACCGCGCCCGGCTCTGCAGCGACGACGGAGGTCGAAGCCGTCCTCGAGAAGTATGGGTACTCGTGGTGGGCCGACACTGTGAGGCACCGGCGCAAGTCCGCCGAGCACTGCATTCCGGGGCGGATGTATTGATAGATTTTCTGAAGTGTGTGAAATTGCCCTTGCAGTTTAGGCTGCGCAATTTTGCTGCTCTCGGGGGATAGTAGATGGGTTTGGGGCCGCCGGTACTCGCGCTGTATCATCAACTGAAGGGCGCGGGTGTTTTTGACAATGTGAAAGAGGTGATGGAATTGGGTGCCCAGAACGTCTGGTGCCCAAAGCCCGAACTCGTCAAAAATCTGTTCAAGGCCTTCCGCAAAGGCCCGCCGTCCGCAGAGCTTCTCGACCGGTTTGCGAATTGGAAGGGCTCAGGACTCGAACTCTATACGGCGCTGGGCATGAACTACAGCTGCACCGACGTCGACCCGCAGTTCAATTCCATTCCGCTTGATCTGAATTTCGATGAGGTTCCGGCCGAACATCGGGGACGTTACGACTTCGTGACCAACCACGGCACTTCCGAGCACATCCTCAACCAGTATAATGTTTTCAAAGCCGTTCACGACTTTACGAGCGTCAACGGCTACATGCTTCATGCGGTGCCCTTCACCGTTCATGTCGAGCACGGCTTCTTCAATTATCAGCCGAACTTCTTCGAGGCCCTCGCCAAATACAATTCCTATGAAATCGGCGGAATCTGGGTCGGCCCGGACTGGCAATTGGCAAGCTTTATCCCATGGGAAGCCAAGCTGCTCGATTTCCTCGTTCTGAACTCCAAGACCACCCACTTGCTCGTGGTGCTCTTGCAGAAGAAGTTCGAGGCCGCCTTCCAAGTGCCCTTCCAGGCGGTTTACGAGAACGTCACGCCGGACGAGATCATGCAGCGGTATAACATCGTTGTCGATGGCGAACTCTACGACGCCAAGCGCATTCGATATCTCTCCAAGGAAAGGTTTATCTCAGACGCCGTCAATCACGAGCGGAGCGTTGCCAACACTCAGATCGTTGCGCTTCAGAAACAAGTGGAAGAATTGAGAGCGAACCAGAATCGCATCGCTCCCGATCTCGAAAAAGTCAGCGGACGCCGTCTTCTTGCAGCCGCGGTGGACAGAGCCAAACGTCGCATCTTTGGATGACTAGGCTCAGGTTGATGTCCGACTCCGATACTAGATGGGTTGAAACAAGCCGTGGGCACCAAGAAGACCGCTCTACCGACCCGAGTGATTACCTATGCTTGGGGCGAGAGGTACGTTAACGAGCTCCTCAGCTACACGATTCCAGCCCTGCTCGCGCCCGGAAATCTGCCCTATGTCGCGTCCCAAGTCCCCTGTGAATTAGTCATCCTCAGCGAACAGCGACTGTTCGAAGCGATCGAGAATCACAACTCGGTCAAACAGGCTAAGAAGCATTGCAGCCTGCGCCTCATCAGCCTGGACGACTTAGTGACGGCACCGGAAAGCTACGGCCTGGCGCTCACGTTCGCGCTGCACCGTGGTTTTGCCGATCTCGGTCCGGCCATGGTCGACAATTGGCAGATATTCCTCAACGCCGACTTCCTCCTGGCCGAGGGCAGCCTGAGGAATCTGCTGGACCGGCTGATGGATGGCGAGCGACTGGTCGCGTCACCAAGTTATTGCGTTAACTCCGCGGGCGTCATTCCAGAGCTCAAGAAATTCGTCGATCCGGCCAGCGGCGCCTTGGTCATCCCGCCGCGTGAGATGGCGAAGCTGATATTGCAGCATCGCCACAATACGGTGATCGGCAAGACGCTCAATCAGAACCAGTTCCACCTTCGTTATACCGAGCAGTTCTACTGGGATGTGGATTCCACGACATTGATCGGCCATCAGATGCCGGTTGCAATCGTCGGCATGCGCCCGGAGGTCTATATCGACGAGCCTAATTCTTTCTGGGACCACGGCTTGATCCACGAGTTTTGTCCGACCGTTGCCCCTTGCGTCCTGGGCGACTCCGATGAGTTCCTCATGATGGAGCTCCGAGACAAGGACGTTTCACGAGACCAGATTATTTATGGACTCCCGTCCGCCGAAGACCTCGCCGAGAAGATGATTCTCTGGGTCACGCCTTATCAGCGAGAATTCGCGCGATATCCCTTGATCCTGCATGCAGGGGGAATACCAGCTACCGTCGAAGACGGCTTCGCTAAGCTTAAAGCCTATGTCGATCACGTCTTTTCTTATGTTCCGGACGAGCTGCCATCGCATCTCGATCATCCGCAATGGATATATCACAGCGGCAAGTTCGCTCAGGCGCGCGGTAAATATATCGCCGAGCGGATCAAGAAATTGGCGCCTGGCGAAGCGCCGCCGATTTTTTTGAAGTCCGATAGAGACCTGTGGCAGTTCGAGCTCCAGAAAAGCGATCTGTTGCGCGCCCGTCAGAACGTCACAGATATTATGCAGCGACAGATCGCGCTCCTCAAAAGCGCCGCCGCCAAATCGCAAGAAAAGCTTTCCAGGCAAAAGGCCACCATCGACGATAAATTCGTCAAGGACGTTAACGAAATAGCGATTGCACAGATGGCGACACCGGAATGGGCTGGGGCGTCAAGCCTTTCTCACAAGCTCATCGCAGATGTTGGTTTTCGGAAAGCCCTGAAAGACCATTCAGAAGCCACCATGCGTTTGCATGCTATCGACGAGAATGAGAAGGTCATCGATGCGGTTGCGCGGCTTTATCAGGCCGAGATCGACGCGATAGATCGGAAGATCGCCGCGATTGAAAGCAGCAGACCGCCTCTGATTGCCGAGGACATTCCGTCGGCGACGATCTTCAAAAAAATGCGCAGGGGGCGTAAAACGTCTCCAACTCATACGGCGCCCACCAGCAAGCTGCGTCGTTTCGCGCGCGAAATCTATTATGCGATCCTAGGAAAATGGCCGTTCGTTAAAAGAACAAGCCCTTACTTTGCCGCGCTTCAACCGTTGCGCCAGTCTCTTAAGGCTGCTGCTGATGGCAGGGCACAGGACATCCTCTTCGTAGGCGATCGCACCGTCGGTTTGGACGATCTGATCTCGCTTAACGGTATTAATGCTTGGGCCGACGTCAGCGTCCTCACATCACAGCGGGAATTCGGGGCTCACAATAGGCCTCCACAATTCGACGTTTGCGTCTGCGATCTTACATTCGAGGAAATATGCCAATTTCCTGACATCTATCGCGGTCTGCGACGCTTCGCCCGACCAGGCGCGACAGTCATCGCATTCCATTTCAACAACGGCGACGACACGCTACCAACAAGCAATTTCGATTTCAGTCGCGGCCTGCCCTCGCTTGCGACGAGAATTTATGCAGTTGGAAATCGCAGCATGCAGCGCCATCTCGTCCGCTATCAAAATGCGATATCGAGCGCGGGGGGCGGTGTAGGAAAGCTGATCAGCCTCGTCAAGCTCGCGTTCTTGCTGCCAAGGATAAGACTGGCTCAACTCGCCAATTCATTCTTCGCACCGCGGGCCGGCACGACAATTCCGTCAGATTCGCTCAGCATTACGATCGTCACCAAAATGATGGATTTTGAGGACGATGACGGGTCCCTGGAGTACGCACGAGCTGCCGGGATCTACGTCGACGGTGTCGAGGCACCGGTCGATCCCAGGCTAGAAGTTCCGAGAGAGGTTGCTCTTCAGGCCGACACGCGAGTGATTCTGACATTCGGCCAGTCGAACGCGGCGAATTCCGGTGAGAAGCGTCATGCTGCCTGTGATAGGGTTCACGTCTTTAACCCACTGGACGGCAAGTTCTACCGGTCCGCGGACCCGCTACCCGGCGCGTCGAACAGTGACGGCTCGGTGTGGAGCTACCTCGGCGACCTGCTAGTCAATGCAGTCGATTCGTCCGTTCTCTTCGTCCCCATTGCGTTTGGCGGAACATTCATCAAGGACTGGGCGCCGGGGGGAAACTGCTATCGTCGCCTGATTTTCACGTTGCAACGGATGCGAGTTGCGGGTTTGACTCCCTCAATCATGTGCTGGCATCAAGGCGAAGCGGATGCGAATCATACCCAGATAAGCACCGAAAAATATCTCGTGGACTTTATCGCGATGCTCAATGCCGTGCGTTCGTTCGGTATCGATGCGCCTGTCTATTGCGCGCTGGCAACTCTGTGTGAAGCAGGCGAACATCCCTACGACAACAAGGATGCAATTCGGCGCGCGCAACAACAATTGACGACTATGAAGAGAGGGGTTCTGCCCGGTCCCGACACCGATCTAATCGGCATTGAGCACCGGTTTGACCGCTGCCATTTTTCGGAATCCGGCCAGAAATTGGCCGCACAAGCCTGGTTTGATGCGATACAAAGTTCGCAAACGGCAAGAAATGTCGCCCGGCCCGTTTGATCTCACGGTGAATGACAATGACTAATCCGCTGAAAGACGCGATTCGCAAGTCGATAGAGCGGCTGGGCTATGTTGTCATGACGAAAGAGCGATATGAAGGCCTTCTGACTCCCGCGTCCACGCCGGTAGCAGGCTCGGCGCCGGTTGTCGCGCCGGCAGTAGCGCCCATTCAGCCGGCTCAAAGCCCCGACAGTCCCCGCAAGAAATTTGACTTTTCGTCGCTGCCTTCAGCGCCGGCCAAGCTTTCCGGATTTGCGCCCTCGGCTGAAATGCTGCGAAAATTCGAGGATTTCTATCCGACCGTGGACGGGAAGACGTCACTGGAGCCGGCGAAAGTGCTGGCGATTTTTAGCGCAGTTCAATACCTGAACCAGGCGAAGATCGAAGGCGACATCATCGACAGCGGCGAAGGAAAATTCGACGTCATGTTCGTTGTGGCGCGCGCCCTCGACTCATTGGGCGATACCGGCCGCCAGCTCATCGTCTATGACGTCAGCGGCGTTCCGCGCAATCGCTCGCTCGATAAGCTCGAGCTGTGGGGCGCCGATTTCACTCTGCTGGAAGGACGCAGGCCACGTCCGATGCTCATCGCAGAAAAGCTGCCCGAAATGCTTGCGGAGAGTGGATATCCGCTCTCGAACATAACCGTGCTTTGCTACCCCCGCGACCTCATCGAGGTGAAGCGGCCGATCGCATTGCTCGGGCTTACCGCTGAATCTTATCAGTCCAATCGCGCCGCGATTGGGACATTGTTTCCCCGGCTGCAACCCAACGGCGTTCTGACCGTCGAAGGCAATGAGACGACGCTCCGTCCGACCATTCCCGGCTGCGTCCAGCATCATATCGATGCGGTCGTCGAATATTTGAAAATGCGGAACCTGTCGCTGCCGTTCTGGAAACCTACGACTGAGTTCAGGCTGACGATCGTCCCCAAATCAGCGTAGGCCTCGCATTTAGAACATCGGCAAATAGCGCTCGCTGCCGTCCTTCTTCCGGTACGCCTTGTAACGGATATTGGGGACGAGCGCCTCCGACATGCCGAAGAATGTCAGGTTGCTGTTGTTGAGGTTCTCGAGGAACTGCATCACCAGCGGGGACGTCGGATCCTCGGCAAGGATGACGTCGGAATAGGCACCGAAGCTCATCGCGATGTAGTGGAAGTCGTAGCGCTTCACGAACGTATTGACGGCGCCCATGACGCCGAGATTCTGATCCGCCCCACCCGGTCCCTCGTAGAAGTCGTTCATCTGCATGATACCGCCGGGCTTCAACTTCGTGCGCGCTTCCATCATGTCGCGGAGCACGTATTCGTATTGATGGTTCGCGTCGACATACATGATGTCGAAATGCCGATCCGGCAACGACTTGATGCCGTCGATCGAGTTCGCGCGCACGATCTTAACCTCCGCATTCTTGGCGAACCGGCTCGTCACATGCTGGTAATTGTGCTCCTGGGTCGCAACCGGGTCGTCGCCGAAATGCTGCCAGTGAATCTTGCTTGAAAAGCCGCCGAAATTTTCCGCTTCGTCCGGAAAGGGGTTGTGGTCCTTGATCTCGAAGGTCCAGTTATCGATAAGATAATATTCTGCCGGCTTGCAGATATCGACGACCTTTTGAGAGAAGTCCCCGCGATAGACGCCGATCTCCGCCCAGACCTGATTCCTGGGATACTGCTCGATCAAGCGATCCCGATCTCCGACTACAAAAAACATCGTCCCCTCTCCGTGAAAGCGACGACATATGACAGCGTTGCCCCGATCTCATCAAGTGTCATTAGCAGGCGCGGAGAGTTATATTTCGCGGCCTTGGCTGCCGATCAACGCGGCTATTTCCAACGCCTGCGGCACCTGCCCCGCTCGAGACGGACCGGGTTCCTGAGGGCCAGATCGAAGCCCCTCGAGCGTCCGGCCGAAGGCCTCACGGGCGCTCGACAGGTCACCTGATCGCGACTAGGTTGCGGCTCCACTGTCGGCGGATATCCGTGCGGCCCGGCGAAACGACCCGTTATGAAATACGACCCCGTCTTCATCGACACCATTGAGAATACGTCGAGCGAGCCGATCTTTCCGCACGGCATCATTCGCCTCAATGCCGGCGCGCGGATAATCAAGTCGACCATCTGCGGGCCGTTGTTTCTCAACAAGAACTCACAGATTGGCCCGGATGTGACGGTCGGCAAATACTCGGGCATGAACGAGAGCTGCTACATCGCGCGCGCGACGATGGGCGCGTATTGCGCGATCGGCGCGCGCACCGCGCTCAACCCGTTCAATCATCCCGTCGACTGGCTCAGCACCAACGAGTTTCAGTATCACCCAAACTCGTTCAACTGGGTTGATGAGTACAACGAGTTCCGCAGGCTCGAACGCACGCCCGACATGTTCAGGTTCTCGACGATCGGCAACGACGTCTGGACGGGGCACAACGTCAACGTCATGGGCGGCGTCGATGTCGGCGACGGTGCGATCATCGCCGCAGGCTCGGTGGTGACCAAGGACGTACCGCCTTACGCCATCGTCGCAGGCGTGCCGGCGACTATCAAGCGTTTCCGTTTCTCGGAAAAGATCGTCGATCGCCTCCTGCAAGTGAAGTGGTGGGACCTCGAATTGTCCGAACTCAGCGGACTTCCGTTTCGCGACATCGAACGCTGCATCGGCATGATCGAGGACATCAAAGCGCGAAAATCGAAACCGGGCGCATGAGCGACATGGCGCAGACCCGCGAAGCCGACGCTTTCCTGCCGATCCTCCGCGCGTTCGGCGTGCCGGCCCACGGCGTGCTTGTCGTGCACAGCGCCATCGGCCCATTGAGCCGGCAAGGCTTCCGTGCCGAAGCCATGATCGAGGCCTTTCTGGAGCACATGAAGGGCGGCAACCTGTTCATGCCGGCCATGACGTGGCGCACTGTCTTGCCCGACAAGCCGCATTGGGACGAACTGGAAACGCCGTCGCACACCGGCGTCATGTCCGAGATCTTCCGCAGCCGTTATTCGACCCACCGCAGTATTCACCCGACCCATTCGGTCGCGGGGCGCGGGCCCGCTGCGGCAACTTTGTTATCGCGCCATCACATCGACGATACCCCGGTGTCGCAAAACAGCCCATATGGCCTGATGCGGGACTACGAAGCCTATGTTCTGATGATCGGCTGCGGCCTCGAAACCTGCACGGCGATCCATCTGCCGGAGGAAACGATCGATGTGAACCTTTACGTGCGCCTGCCGGAAACGGCGGCGGTTTATCCGTGTCGCGACCGCCATGGAACGGTCCACCAGGTGAAGGCGCGCCGCCACTATTCGCTCAGCCGGGATTTCCCGAAATTTTCCGCGCCGCTGCAACGAGACGGCACGCTCACAACCGGTCAGATCCTTGGCTGTCCCTATACGCTGGTGTCGTTGCGCGCGCTGCTCCGCCATGTCTTCGCGGCGATGATCGCCAACCCGCGCGCCACACTCAAAGACGTCTAATTCCAAAGTGGAAGTCAGCGCCGGCGGTAGACATATTCGTCGCAGCCGGAGCCGAAAAAGCCGAGGGTTTTCGGGCTGGTAAAGCTTCGGACATGCTCGAAACCGAGTTGGACCATCAGCGTCTCGACTTCGGGTGCCAGAATCGACTCATAAGGGTAGCCGCCCATCCAGTCGTGGACGTCATGACCGAAGTTCATGCCACGGGACGACTTGTAATTGGCGACGTACGCCCCGAAATCGCGGCCGGAGAGCTTGAAGCGCAAGCGCAGCAGGCCGATATAGATCAAGCGTGCGGCGCGCTGCATGCGTTCAGAGGCGTTCGTATACCAGCGCTTTTCGACTCGCCACAGGCCGCACAACGCGGTCCGGTGATAAAGTGCGAAGACGAATAATCCGCCGGGTTTGACGACCTGCGCTGCCTTGCCGACAGCCTCGATCATGGCGCCGGTGTGGTGCAAGACGCCCCAAGAATAGACGATGTCGAACGTGCCGAAGGTTTCGGGCGCCAGATCGAAAACGCTCAATTCCTTGACCTCGATGTCCCGACCGGGCGCATGCCGGGTTGCCACAGATCGTGCCGTGGATACGGAAACTGGATCGATGTCGATTGCTACAACGCGGGCAGCACCCAGGCGCAGCGCCGCAACGTCGTGCACACCAGAGCCACAGCCGATGTCCAGAAGCGATTTCCCGGCGAGCGGCTCCTCGCCCAAGAGGCGGACGAGGCCCTTTTCCGCCTCGGCAAGACGGGCTTCGTCAATCGTCGCGGCGTAGTGCGACCAGTTCTCGCCAAACGTGAAATGAGCGGAAATATCCTTGAGCGACACTGTCGATTGCTCCGTCCACCCCATTGGCTGCGAGGCGTATTGAAGCCGCGCCGGACCGTGTGATAGCCAATTGCGCGGCAGTCGCCGAGCTTCCGTCTTGGAGAGTTCGACGAATTGTGTTTGCATTTTACGAATCGGATCGCAAGCGGATTGATCGGCTCAGCGAGTGCTGGCCGCACGCCCGTTACGGCTAACGTCGCAGGCCTGGGCCGATTTTGCGGGTTGCGAGTGTGGGACGGGCATGAACCTGCTCATTG
The DNA here is from genome assembly GCA_018240595.1 of Pseudomonadota bacterium. Classification (GTDB taxonomy): domain Bacteria; phylum Pseudomonadota; class Alphaproteobacteria; order Rhizobiales; family Xanthobacteraceae; genus Pseudolabrys. The sequence continues at coordinate 62,353 of JAFEFL010000034.1, forward strand.
CGGTCAGGAATCACTTTGCGGGCCGTGTGGCCGCGATGGTCGTCGCTACGGTATTTTCGACGGCTATTTCCGTCGCCCTGTTGCCGCTGGCAACGCGGACGCTGCATGCGGCCGACTATGGCAGCTACGCCCTTCTTATGTCGATGGTGACGCTGGTAGGCACATCCATGGACGGCGGCGCGAGCCTACTCTTGCCGGCGCTATACGGTCCGGCGTCGCTTCATGAGCGCCGGGCTTTATTCGCGACCGCGGCGGCGGTGGCTGCCCTTGGTGCGGGAGCCTTCGCGCTTGTACTGCTCGGCGTTGCCGTCTGTGCGCCGACTGCCTGGTTTGGCCAGGTCATTCCGCTGGACTCGATCCTGGCCACCGCAGTTCTCATGCCCATGCGGGCGGTCACCAGCATCGCGGTCATTACGTTCTCAACGACCGGGCGCAGCGGTGCCATCGCCCTGCAGATGGTGGTGCAATCGGTCTTCGTCTTCATTGCGACCCTGGTTGCTCTGTTCTGGCTTTCACTCGGCGGCCCCTCACTCATCATCGGCGCCTCATTCGGCCAGTTGGCGGCCCTCGCCGTCTGCCTCGGGACGCTCAGCTATCACGGCGAGTTGTCGTTCAGCCCGTCGCGTCAGTGGTTACGACGATCACTGCGGAATGCGCCGACGAGCGCCGGCGCCGGATTCATGGACGGCGCGCGCGGCTTTGCCGAAAACGCGTTCATGACAAAGCTCGATGGTCTGCATGGCGCCGGCATTCTTGCGCATGCCCGCCTTTACTATAATTTTCTGATGGCGCTTGTCAGTTCCGTCGCACATAGCGTTCAGGTCAAGTCGCTCGCCGACGCACGCGACCCGGCCTCACCCATGAACCGGACCCGCAGCGCATGGACACCGGTGCACATCGCGCTGGGAGGCGCCGGCATCTTCTTCGCCTTGTTCGGCACGAACGTCGTCAATGTCATCAGCAACGGCAAGCTCGTCGAAGCGGCGCCATTTATCCCAATGTTCGTGGTAGTTGCCCTGATCCAAATCTCCGAGCAACCAGCGGCCGCGATCGTCTTCGCCAGCGGCAAAGCCGGCGCGGCGGTTCGTTTCCGAATCATTCTGACCTTCTGCGGATTGGTCGCGCTCTTTCCGATGATCCGTTATCTCGGAATTGCGGGCATCATCGCAGTCGGTCTTGCGGAGGCCGTTCTTTATCGGCTCAGTCTGCGCCTGCTTGCTCGAACAGTCCGGGAAGTTCCGTTCCAAGACACCGTGGCTTATTTCGCATGTCTCGCCACAGTCGCTACGACGCTCTGGGTGAACATTGCCTCGCCAGACACGCTCGAACGAATTGTATGGATGATCAGTGGCAGCCTCGCCATTGCATTGGTTGGCCGCCGCTCGGTTAAAGAAATACTTGTCGAGAGCTACCGCTTTCTCGAAATGTGGGACAAGGCGCGAAAGCGCAATACGATCTAGGCGGCGAGCCTCGGAACACACGTAGCGCAAACGATTTGAAATGCCCCGCTTTTGTTGCGCCGTTGGGCCGACCATTATTGACACGAAGCGGGCACCTCGGGAATGATCGGCGGGGATTTTTCAAGCAACGGTGAGCGACGTCATGGGTGCGACGACGGACCAGCTTGATCGCCTCGCGCAGTTACACCAGTCAGGCTACTTTCAGATGCCGGCAAGTATCGCGGACATTGGCTGGCAGCAACTGTATGGCGGCACGATCGAGCGGGTACGGAGTTTTGTCGACCATTTCGGCATCAGGGACGTCAGCGACGCCGATATCGCCTCTTACGCCAAAAATGGCGCCTTCATCACCAACGTGCTGAAGCGGGTCGGTTTCTACTACCGTCCGTTCGATATCGTTGAGGCTCCGGACTGTGAGTATTTCGATCTTAATCACGATGCGGTACCGCGCAGACATCGCGGCCGCTTCGACGTGGTATTGAATTTCGGCACCACCGAGCACGTCCTCAATCAATTCAATGCGCTCAAAACTCTTCATGATTTGGCAAAGCCGAGCGGACTCATCTATTCCTATTTTATCCACGCCGGACATCCGGAGCATGGCCTGGTTCATTACTCGGACCGCTTCATCGATCTTTGGGCCAAGGCCAACCGGTACAAACAAGTCTGGCGCTACGACCACAACGTACCAGACAACGAAAGTTCGTGGGTGGTGGTCCGCAAGACGGGCAATGGGGAATTTAGAACGCCTATCGACGTGCAGGAAGGCGAAGATCTGCCCCAACTGCGTGCACGGCCTGGCTTATTTCGGAACATGTTCGGCTGACCGCAGGCCGCAGAGGCAGCCGTCGCCACGCGATTGCCGGAACGGCCCCAACGCGAAGATGGGTGGATACAACGCAAGTACGTCGCAGCCGCTACGGACACCACATCGAAGACGATAAAGACGCTCAACGAATCTGCGCTAGGTCCGCTCTACATCGATACGGCCTTTGCCAATGAGGCAATAGGTCTCGTAGACCGTCACGCCGTCGAATTTATCCATGACAACGCCGCAAACCTCACATCGAACCGTTTCGCTATGGCCGTATGGCGCGCGGTGGGTCGTCACTTCGTAGGCCGCACCACATTTGCAGGAAATTTGAACCATTGTGAAAACCAGCCAAGCTTGGAATACGAGGACCGTAGATCGTGTCAGCCTTGCGGCGCATTGAACTGAAGAATGGCATGCCCGGTGACCCATCGATCAAACGAAGCAGCCACCTTGCACTGACGACGACCTACCCCGGAGCGATTGCGAATGTCACACCGCCATTGATTAGCATAGTCGCCCTCGGCGATTCCAGAATCATGTCTCAATGGAGGCCGCAGGACACTCATCTAGGCTTGTCACGAGTGGAGAGAAGTCCGGAGAGGTTCCCATTTCCGATTGATAGCGGCGAGTACGCCGCTTTTCGTCACGACACCAGACCGGATCCTCAGGCTGTCCATTTTTTTTATTGCAGGCAGGCGACCGAGCGGCGATCTTTGCCCCGTTTTGACTTGCCCGGGTTCGCTCGCTTCCGGTCAGACGCTCTGCTAAAGAGCAGACCGTGGGCGGCAGCTCCGATCGATGAACTTCTTGCTCTCGGATACGGTTTGAGAAAATGCGCGTCGCGATGATCGGCTCTGGCTATGTCGGCCTGGTGTCAGGAGCCTGCTTTGCCGACTTCGGCCACGAGGTGACCTGCGTCGATAAAGACAAAGGTA
>JAFEFL010000035.1 GCA_018240595.1 Pseudomonadota bacterium
AGCGCCCAAGATGTGCACCTTGCGGTGCACGGCCCCTCCTTGCGATCGGAGAAGGCCTGCGCCCCGCGGCGCTCCATCGCGGTGTCGTTACGACGCCGGGCCGCGCTTCTGGCGGCTGATCCGTCTTCCAACCGGGAAAACGGGTAGCGCTCACCATCAGCGAGCTCCTCGCGGGAGGTCATAGTGCCTCCGGGCGGAGCCCCGGCGCCGCCCGAGCGCCCGGGATGCGTAATCCCCGGGCCGCGGGCACCGCATCCTTTCCCATCATCAAGACGCCTCTAGCTGACGCCCCCGGCAGGATCGGACGCTTTGTGTATAGTCCTATCGTAGGAACCTTGTCAAGGCATTTATTCTTGCCTGGCCCACGCCGGAAGCTGCCCTGCCCAACCCTGTCGCCGCGCCGCGAGGCCGCTATAATGCCACCCGATCAAACGGCCGTGCCCGGCTACCATGGCGGCCGCAACAACAATCCGACCGAACGAGGAAGCCCCGATGGACCAGACCGTCCGCAAGATCAGCGCCGAGGACATCAACCCGCGCCACAATTGGGGCCGCGCGCTGCCCTCGCTCGGCATCACCGGCGTCGACTTCGAGGAGCGCGTCGATTATCGCCGCCTGCACCGCTACCGGCTCGGCCGAACCAAGCAGGCGCTCGACAAGTCCGAGCTCGGCGCGCTGCTGGTGTTCGACGTCAACAACATCCGCTACATCACCTCGACCAAGATCGGCGAATGGGAACGCGACAAGCTGTGCCGCTGGGCGCTGCTGACGCGCACCGGCGAACCGATCCTGTGGGACTTCGGCTCGGCCGCCGTACATCACAAGCTGTACACGCCGTGGCTGGCGCCGGAGAACTGCAAGGCCGGCCTGATCGGCATGCGCGGCATGGTCGATCCCGCCTTCGGCCTGATGAAGAAGCACGCCGGCGAAATCGCCTCGCTGCTCAAGGAAGCCGGCGTCGCCGACATGCCGGTCGGCGTCGACCTGATCGAGCCGCCGATGATGTTCGAACTGCAGAAAGCCGGCATCAACGTCGTCGACGGCCAGCAGGTGATGCTGGAAGCGCGCGAGATCAAGTCACAGGACGAGATCCATCTGCTCAACCGCGCCGCGGCGATGGTCGACGGCGCCTATGACCTGATCAACGAGAAGCTGCGCCCCGGCGTGCGCGAGAACGACATCGTCGCCATGGTCAACGAGTTTCTCTATCGCCACGGCGCCGACGATGTCGAAGCCGTGAACGCCATCTCCGGCGAGCGCTGCAACCCGCATCCGCACAATTTCACCGACCGCATGCTGCGGCCCGGCGACCAGGCGTTCTTCGACATCCTGCAGGCCTTCATGGGCTATCGCACCTGCTACTACCGCACGTTCAATGTCGGCCGCGCCACGCCGGCGCAGCGCGACGCCTACAAGCAGTGCCGCGAATGGCTCGACAATGCCATGGCCCGCATCAAGCCCGGCGCCACCACCGCGCACATCGCCGAGGCCTTCCCGACGGCGCAGGAGTTCGGCTTCCCCGACGAGACCTCGGCCTTCGGCCTGCAGTTCGCGCACGGCCTCGGCCTCGCGCTGCACGAGCGGCCGGTGATCTCGCGCGTGGTGTCGATGGACCACCCGACCGAGATCAAAGAAGGCATGGTGTTCGCCATCGAGACCTACTGTCCGGCGACCGACGGCTACTCCGGCGCGCGCATCGAGGAAGAGGTCGTGGTCACCGACAAGGGTTGCCGCGTCATCTCGCTGTTCCCGGCGGAAGAACTGCCGATCGCGAACAGGTATTGATGGACTTTACCTCTCCCCGCTGTGCGGGGAGAGGTCGACCGCCGCAGGCGGTCGGGTGAGGGGCGCCAGAGGGATGCGCAGCGCCAAACCGTCCAAGACTGGACTCGCTCGAGCCCTTCGAGCCTCGTCGACTGACGCAGAGACAAAATTGTGGAATCGGCTGCGAGCCCGGGCGGTCGCGGGCCACAAATTTGTCCGCCAAGAACCTATCGGTCCGTACTACGTGGACTTTCTTTGCCGAGAGAAAAGGCTGGTCGTCGAAGTTGATGGCAGCCAGCACATTGAAAATCAAAAAGACCTTATCAGAGACAATTGGCTCACGAGCCGCAACTACCGCGTTTTGCGGTTTTGGAATAGCGACGTCTTGAAAAATACTGAGGGCGTTCTGGAGGCGATTTATGCCGCGCTCGCGGATGCGCCCCCTCACCCGGATCGCTGACGCGATCCGACCTCTCCCCGCTTGCGGGGAGAGGTGAGCCCGGGTTACGCCGCGCGCACGCGGGCGATGAAGTCCTGCGCCTCGGCCTGCAGCGCGGCAGCCTGTCGATTCAAATCGGCGGCGGCGTTCTGGATTTCGACGGCACTGTTGCGGGTGCGGCTGGCGAATTCGGTGACGCCTTCGATGGTCTGCGACACCTGGCGGGTGCGCACCGCGGCGCCCTCGACGGTCTGCGCGATGCGCTGCGTCGCCTCGCTCTGCACGCTGACCGCCTCGGTGATGGCGCGCGCCACGCTGTGAATGCGGGCGATCGACTGCGAGATCGATTGCGTGGTGCCGCGCACGCCGCCGATGACGGCGCCGACCGCTTCGGTCTTGCTGCGGATACTGGCGAGGGCCTGCGTCGTCTGCGTCGCCAGCGACTTGACCTCCTGCGCCACCACGGCGAAGCCGCGGCCGGCCTCGCCGGCGCGCGCCGCCTCGATCGTGGCGTTGAGCGCCAGCAGGTTGGTCTGGCTGGCGATGGCGTTGATCATGCCGACCACCTTGTCGATGTCGCCGACGGTCTGCGTCAGCTCGTCGACATTGGACACCGCCACGCCGGCCTGCCGCGAGGCTTCGCTGACGACGCCGCCGGCATTGGCAAGCTGCGAGTCGATGTCGTTCATCGACGCCGACAACTCGTCGACCGCGGCCGACACCGTGCCGGCGACTTCGGTCGTCTCCTGCGCCACCACCGCGGCGGTGCCGGCGTGCCGGCCGGATTCGTCGGCGACGTCGCTCATCGCCTGCGCCGAGCGGTCGAGCTCGGAAGCGGACCTGGCGAGCGCGGCGGCGACATTCAGGATCTTGCTTTCGAAATTGCGGGCGAACTGATCGAGCGCCTGGCGCTTGTCGGCGGCGGCCTGCTCGCGGGCGCGATGGCGCTGCGCCTGCGCTTCGAGGAGCGCCGCGGCGTTGTCGCGGAACACCAGCACGGCGCGCGCCATGGTGCCGACCTCGTCGCCGCGCTTGAGGCCGTCGATCGGCGCATCGAGGCGGCCCTGCGTGATCTCGTGCATGACCACCGCGAGCCGCCGCAGCGGCCGCGCCACGGCGCGATGCGCCAGGATCATGGCCAGCAGAATGGTGGTCAGGGTGCCGCCGACCAGCATCATCGTGAGCAGCCGGTAAGTATGCGTCTTCTGCTCGCTGACGGCTTCGGTCGCGGTGCGCACCTGGCCGCCGAGAATATCGATCAGCCGGTTCATGCTTGTCGTGGCATCGACCAGCGCCGGATCGAACCTGAACTCGAGCAGGCGGCGGGCGCCCTCGCCGTCGCCGGTCTTGATGGCGATCTGCACCTGGTTGGCGATGTCGTTGACGAGATCGAGGCGCCGGATCATGCCGCGCACGTCGTCGGCGCGGGCCGGCAGAGTGGTCACGACTTCGTCGAGCCAGTGCTTGGCCGAGGCAAATTGGCCGGCGCGCTCGTCGATCGCTTCGCGCATCGTATCGGGGTCGCTGGCGGCGGCCATCTTGTAGGTGGCAAGGCCGAGAGATTCGACGGCGATTTTCGACTCGGTGAGGATCAGCCGGTTCGGCGCGATCTCGCGCATGATCACGTCGTTGACGCGGTCGACCTCGTGCAGGCTGCGCAGGCTGTACCAGTTGGCGGCGGCGGACAGGATGCCGAGGGAGCCGATCAGCAGCATCGCCTTGGCGGCGATCGGCAAACGAAGCGAATATGCGCGGCGCATCGAAAGTCCTGGCGATCCGGGGCGGTCGGGTCGCGCGGGTTCTAGCCGCCGAGTTGTTCCCGATTGCTTAATGAAGCGGTCACGCAACCGTCGCCATTTGACACTTCGGCCGTGCGGCAGCCGTTGTCACAATGGCGGATACCTGGTGGGCAGTTCGCGCGGACGGCCGCGGGCCGGGAGCGTGCCCGGCCCGATCGCCGCCAATTGCACAGACTTTGTTACGGCTTCTTTACTTGAGCCGGGCACCGCAAACCGGTTCAGTCGAACCGTTGTGCGCAGACCGTCGCCTTCCATTCCTGGGCGGGCTTGGCGGCCGAATCCTCCACACCTGTGCAACAAGGGCTCCCTCTTGGGAGCCCTTTTTTTTGGGTCTTCGCCCGTTATTCCCGACCGTGGCGAAAAAATTTCCCTGCCCGGTCCCCGGAATAGAAGGCGGCCGCCCGGGATTCTCCTCGTCGGGGCGATCTGAAAAGCCCGTCAGCAGAGAAAGAACGACCATGAACAGGTTTATCGTTTCCATCGCCGCACTGGCGCTCGCCACCACGGCCGCCTTCGCGCAATCGGCGCCGGTGAAGACCGGCGACAGCACCAAAGGCAAGGTGCTCACCGACACCAGCGGCATGACGCTCTATACGTTCGACAAGGATTCCGCCGGCAAGTCGGCCTGCAACGGCCCCTGCGCCACCAACTGGCCGCCGCTGATGGCCGCCGCCGACGCCAAGGCGGCCGGCGCCTTCACCGTCATCGTGCGCGACGACGGCAGCAAGCAATGGGCGCAGGGCGGCAAGCCGCTCTATACGTGGAAGAACGACAAGAAGCCCGGCGACATCACCGGCGACGGCTTCCTCAACGGCGCCTGGCACATCGCCAAGCCGTAACACGGCAGGCCCCGCTCATGCCCGCGCCTGCGGGGTGAGCGGGGCATGGTTCATTCCAGCCCGGTGCCGACCTTCACGTTCTCCGGCTCGAGCTTCATGCCGGCGGCGAGCGCCATCGTTTCCATCAGCGCGGCGAAGTCCTTCTGCAGATAGGCCTCGGGGTCCTTCTGCAGCATGGCGGCGCCGAAGTGAGTTTGCAGCACTTCGCGCGTCGCCGCGGTGACCGGCATCGGCACGTCGAATTCGCGGCCGAGTTCGAGGCCGAGGTCGAGATCCTTGCGCAGCAGTTCGGGCGTGAAGGTCGTGGTCCAGTCGAGATTGACCAAGGCCGGCGATTTGTACCTGGTGAACATCGAGCCCATGACGCCGTTGTTCATGAAGGCGAGGAAGGCGTGGCGCGGCACGCCCATCTTGTTGGCGAGCAGCGTGATCTCGATCAGGTTCTCGATGACGACGCCGAGCATAACGTTGTGCGCGATCTTGCAGACGCGGGCGAGATCGCCGTCGCCGACATAAGCGACGCCCTGCGGCGCGACGATGTCGAGCAGCGGCTTGACCGTGCGGGCGGCTTCCTCGGGTCCGGAAACGACGGACGACAGCTTGCCGGCCTTGATCACCTTGGCGTTGCCGGACACCGGCGCGGTGACGTAGTCGCTGCCGGCGTCGATCAGCTTGCGGCGGATATTGGCGGAATCCTCGATCGAAATGGTCGAGCAGTCGACCACGATCTTCGGCGCCTTGCCGCCGGCGGCGAGCACACCGTTCGGACCGAAATAGACTTCGTCGAGATCCTTGCCGGTGGAGACGATGGAGAACACGACGTCGAGCCCGGCGAGATCGGACAGCTTGTCGGCGATCTTGCCGCCGCTCTTGGCGAGCGGCTCCGCCTTGGCGCGCGTACGGTTCCAGACGGTGACGTCGTGGCCGGCCTTGAGCAGGCGCTCCGCCATCGGCGCGCCCATGCGGCCGAGACCGATCCAGCCGATCTTCTGCGTATTGTTCGCCATTCCAGGTCGCTCCCTTGGCTTTGCTGCCGCGTTCGCCGCGGCCATTTTATGGTTCGCCTCGTCCTCGGCTTTAGCGTTTCCCATGACGATACGCCAGTGGTGGGCAGCAATGCTGCCGTACCCGGCGCCGGACTGCTATAACGCGAATGCGTGCCCACCCGCGTGTATCAATCCGCAAGTCCAAGGAAGCAGCCATGACCGTGACCATCCCCGCCCGCAGCAAAGCCGAGCCGCGCGTCGAGGATGACGCCCTGGTGCGCGGCGCCGGACAGTTCGTTGACGATCCGCGCTTGCCCGGTCAGGCCGCCGGCGTGTTCGTCCGCTCGCCGCATGCCCATGCCCGCGTCGTCGCGGTGAAGGCCGCAGCGGCCCTGGCGCAGAAGGGCGTCCTCGCCGTGCTGACCGCGGCCGACATCAAGGCCGCCGGCATCGGCTCGATCTCGCGGCACGGCCCGCTGACCGGACGCGGCGGCGCTGCCGTGATCTTGCCGTTCCGCCCGGCGCTGGCCGGCGACAAGGTGATGCACGTCGGCGATCCCGTCGCGCTGGTGGTCGCCGAATCCCTGGCGCAGGCGATGGATGCTGCCGATCTCGTCGAGGTCGAGTACGAGGAGTTGACGCCGGTCGTCACGCTCGAGCAGGCGATGAAGGCCGAGACCGTGCTGTACGACGAAGCGCCGGGCAATCTCGTCGTCGACTGGCCCGGCGCGAAGGAGGACAAGGACAACGAGGCGGAGGTCGATCGGCTGATCGCTCAGGCCGCGCATGTCGCCAAGGTCACGGTCACAAACCAGCGCATGGTGGTGGCGTCGATCGAGACGCGCGGCGCCACCGGCGTCTACGACGCCAAGACCGACAGCTATACGCTGCATTCATGCTCGCAGGGCACCGATCCGCTGCGCCGCATGACCGCCTCGGTGCTTGGCGTGCCGGACGACAAGCTCCGCGTCATCACGCAGGACGTCGGCGGCGCCTTCGGCGTCAAGACGTCGGTCTATCCCGAATACATTGCCCTCCTGGTAGCGGCGAAAAAGCTCGGCCGCCCGGTGCACTGGATGGCGACGCGCTCGGAAGCCTTCGTCACCGACAACCAGGCGCGCGACGCCGTCACCCATGTCGAGCTCGCTTGCGACGCCAAGGGCAAGTTCATCGCGCTGCGCGCGCGTCATCTGTGCAATCAGGGCGCCTATATCGCCAGCGCCGGCGCCCAGATCAACACGCTGAGTTTCTGGCAATGCCTGCCGGCGATGTACGCCATCCCGAAGATGGACGTGTCGGCGGCCTGTTACTTCTCCAACACGGTGCCGATCGGACCCTATCGCGGCGCCGGCCGTCCGGAAGCCAATTACGCGCTGGAGCGCGTCGTCGAAGAAGCGGCGCGGCTCCTGAAGATGGATCCGGCCAGGCTGCGCAAGAAGAACCTGATCCCGCCATCGGCGATGCCGTACAAGACACCGATCCAGACCTATGACTCCGGCGACTTCCCGGCCGTCGTCGACAAGGCGCTGAAGCTCGCCGACTACGACAATTTCGCCAAGCGCAAGCGCGAGGCCGCCAAGCGAGGCAAGCTGCGCGGCATCGGCCTGTCCTGCATGCTCGAACATGCCGGCGCCTTGCCGACCGAGCAGGCCTCGGTCAGCTTCCCCGGCGGCGATAAGCTCGTGCTCGGCCTCAATGTGCAATCCACCGGGCAGAGCCACGCCACCGTTCTCGGCCGCCTGCTGGCGGCCAAGCTCGGCATCGATGCCAGGACCATCGAACACCGCCACGGCGACTCCGATCTGGGCATTGCGGGCTTTGCCTCGGTGGGCTCGCGTTCGGCGATGTGCGCCGGCACGGCCATTCTCGTCACCGCCGATACGATGCTGACGAAGGCCCGGAAAATAGCGGCTTCGGCGCTGGAAGCGTCGGAAGACGACATCCAGTATCGCGACGGGCGCTTCGAAGTCGTCGGCACCGACCGGCGCATCTCGCTGTTCGAGACCGCTGCGCGCGCCAAGGTCATGGGCGAAAGCCTCGACACCAAGGATCAGGGCCGCGCGCCGACCACCTACCCGAATGGCTGTCACATCGCCGAAATCGAGATCGATCCGGACACCGGCCATTTCGACATCGTCACCTATACGGCGGTCGACGACAGCGGCAATCCGCTCGACCGGATCGTCGCCTCGGGCCAGGTGCAGGGCGCGATCGCGCAGGGCCTCGGCCAGGCACTGGTCGAGAATGCCGTCTACGATAAAGACAGCGGCCAGCTCGTATCGGGCTCGTTCATGGATTACGGCATGCCGCGCGCCCACGACATGCCGATCGAACTGCGCGAGGAGATGCATGTCGTGCCGGCGACCACTAATCCGCTCGGCGTCAAGGGCGTCGGCGAATCCGGCACCACGGCGGCGATCGCGGCGGTGATGAACGCGGTCTCCAATGCGGTGCCGAACGGCGCCGCAAATGCCATGGACATGCCGGCAACGCCGGCGAAGGTGTGGGCGGCGGTGCAGAAGGGGATGGGGACGGTCCAATAGCGCGCCGCATACGCGCTTCCCCTCTCCCCTTGTGGGAGAGGGGAAGAAGGGCAAACCGCACGCTCTCAACAAACAAAAAAACGGCCGGGCTTTGAGCCCGGCCGTTGTCATGTGAAGCGCTGGACCGTCCGCCTGCGCAGACGATGACTTAAGCCTGGCTGATGAACTTCGTGTTCAGGTAAGCCTGCAGGCCTTCGATGCCGCCTTCCGAGCCGTAGCCGGAGTCCTTGACGCCGCCGAACGGCGTTTCCGGCGTCGAGACCATCACCGAGTTGATGCCGACCATGCCGGCCTGGATGGCGTCGCCCACCGCGTTGGCCGTCGCCGACGAGTTGGTGAAGGCATAGGACGCCAGACCGAACGGCAGCGAATTGGCGCGCTCGACCACTTCATCGAAGGTCTTGAACGGCACGATCGGCGCCAGCGGACCGAACGGCTCCTCGGTCATGATCTTGGAATCGTCCGGAATGTCGGTGATCACCGTCGGCTCGAAGAAGAAGCCCTGGTTGCCGTGACGGTTGCCGCCCGCGGCGATCTTGCCGCCACGCGCCTTGGCGTCGTTGACGAAGGATTCCATCGCATCGAGCCGGCGCGGATTGGCGAGCGGGCCCATCTTGGTGTCCTTGTCGAGACCGTCGCCGAGCGTCAGACCCTTGGCGTATTCGACGAAGCGTTCGACGAACTTGTTGTAGTTCTTCTCCTGCACGTAGAAGCGCGTCGGCGAAATGCAGACCTGGCCGGCGTTGCGATACTTGAACGCCGCGATGGTGTCGGCCGCCTTGATCGGATCGGCATCGTCGAACACCAGCACCGGCGAATGACCGCCGAGCTCCATGGTGGCGCGCTTCATGCCGCGCGCGGCGAGCGCCGCCAGATGCTTGCCGACCGGCACCGAGCCGGTGAACGACACCTTCTTGACGATCGGCGACGGGATGATGTGCTCCGACACTTCGGCCGGCACGCCGAACACGAGATTGAGCACGCCCGCCGGCACGCCGGCATCGGCGAAACACTTGACCAGCTCGACGCAGCCGCCCGGCACTTCTTCCGACGCCTTGATGATCAGCGTGCAGCCGGCGGCCAGCGCCCCGGCAATCTTGCGGATCGGCGTCAGCGTCGGGAAATTCCACGGCGTGAAGGCGGCGGCGACGCCGACCGGCTCCTGCACGACGATCTGGCGGATGCCCTTCATGCGGCCGGGCACGATGCGGCCGTAAGCCCGGCGACCTTCCTCGGCATACCAGTCGGTGATGTCGGCCGAGGTCATCACCTCGATGCGCGATTCCGGAAACGGCTTGCCCTGCTCCTGCGTCTGCACGCGCGCGATATGATCGGCGCGTTCGCGCATCAGGCCCGCGGCCTTGCGCAGGATCGCCGAGCGGTCATAGGCCGAGGTGCGGCTCCAGGTCTTGAACGCCTTGTCGGCGGCGGCGAGCGCGTTGTCGAGATCGGCCTTGGAGGCGTGCGGCAGCTTGGCCAGCACCTTGCCGGTCGCCGGATTGACGACGTCTTCGCTCTTGCGGTTGTCGGCGCCGAGCCACTGACCATCGATGTAAAGCTTGAGATCGGTATACATGCGAACCTCGTCGTTTCCGGTGAGCTTACTAAATCTCGGGCGTGCCTTAGCACTTTCAACCCCGACCGGCCACAGCGCCGGTCCGCCGCACCCCGGCTGGTGCAGCGCAGCAATATCGTCGCGAAGGATAATTCGCGAGCTCAGGTGCCGGTGAATTTCGGCTTGCGCTTTTCCATGAAGGCCTGGCGGCCCTCGATGTAGTCCTTGGACGCAAAGCAGGCCTGCACCATGGCCTCGGACTTCGCCATGTCGCGGTCGGCGGCGTCCTTGAGCACGTCGTTGACGATGAACTTGATGGAGTCGACAGTCAGCGGCGCATTGCCGGCGATGGTGTCGGCATAATTGCCGACGTAGCTCTCGAGCTCGCCGTCCGGCAGCACGCGATTGACGAGGCCCATCTCCTTGGCCTCCTGCGCGGTGAATTGCCGCGCCGTGTAGAAGATTTCCTTGGCGTAGGACGGGCCGACGACATCGACCAGTTTCTTGACGCCGGAATAACGATAGCCGAGCGACAGCTTGGCGGCCGGCACGGCGAATTTCGAAGCTTCGGTGCAGATGCGCAGGTCGCAGGCCAGCGCGAGGCCGACGCCGCCGCCGATGCAATAGCCGCGGATCATGGCGATGGTCGGCTTCGGGAAATTGTAGAAGGCGCCGTAGGCGCGATCGACCGCCTCATTGTAGCGGTCGGACGCCGCCTTGCTGGCGCGCTCGTCGGCGAACTTGGAGATGTCGGCGCCCGACACGAAGGCCTTGCCGCCGGCGCCGGTGACGACGACGACGCGGATGTTGTTGTCGTGCTTGAACTCGTCGAGGTAGCCCTCGGCCGCCTCCCACATGTCGAGCGACACGGCGTTGTGCCGTTCGGGATTGTTGAAGGTGAGATAGCCGACCTGGCCTTCCTTGCGGGACAGCATCTTGTCGGTTTTGACGGGCGCGTTCATTGCAGTGGTCCTTTAGACAGCCTTCGCTTTATGCAGGGCGGCGATTTCACTATCGGCAAAACCGAATTCCTTGAGCACCTCGTCGGTGTGCTCGCCCTGCTTCGGCGGCGTCACCGCCACCTTGCTCGGCGTGCGCGACAGCGCGAAAGGCTGGCCGACGAAGGTCTGCGTGTCGCCATTCGGCTTTTTCGCGTCCCACGCCATCTTCAGATGCTTGACCTGCTCGTCGGCGAACACCTGATCGATCGAATAGATCGGACCCGACGGCACACCGGCCTTTTCGAACAGCGCGATCCACTCGGCGCTGGTCTTGTGCACGGTCTTCTCGGCGATTGCGGCGTTGCACGCCTTGCGGTTCTTCGAGCGCAGGCTGTTGGTCTTGAAATCCGGATTGGCGATCAGTTCGGGCGCGCCGATGGCGTTGCACATGCGCTCCCAGATCACCTGGCCGGCAGCGGCGATGTTGATGTAGCCGTCCGCGGTCTGGAAGACGCCGGTGGGAATCGTCGTCGGATGATCGTTGCCGGCCTGGCCGGCGACTTCCTGCTGCTGCAGCCAGCGCGCCGCCTGGAAGTCGAGCATGAAGATCTGCGCCTGCAACAGCGAGGTGTTGACCCACTGGCCTTCGCCGGACACTTCGCGCTCGAGCAGCGCGGTCTGGATGCCGAGTGCGCAGAACAGGCCGGCGCACAGATCGGCGACCGGAATGCCGACGCGCATCGGGCCGCGGCCCGGCTCGCCGGTGATCGACATCAGGCCGCCCATGCCCTGCGCGATCTGATCGAAGCCGGGACGGTCGCGGTACGGGCCGTCCTGGCCGAAGCCGGAAATGCTGGCGAGGATGATGCGCTTGTTCACCTGCCGCAGCGACTCGTAATCGATGCCGAGACGGTCCTTCACGTCGGGGCGGAAGTTCTCGACCACGACGTCGGCCTTCGCGACCAGGCGCTTGAAGGCGGCGAGGCCCTGCGGCGACTTGAGGTCGAGTGTCATCGACCGCTTGTTGCGATGCAGGTTCTGGAAGTCGGCGTTCTCGCGCGGGCCGCCCGGGCCTTCGCCCTTCTCCAGGTGCGGCGGCGTCTCGATCTTGATGACGTTGGCGCCCCAGTCGGCGAGCTGACGCACGCAAGTGGGGCCTGAGCGTACCCGGGTAAGGTCGAGGACAGTGAAGCGGGACAGGGCAGTGGAAGCCCGGGAAAACGGCATATTTCAAGCTCCGGCGGTCAGAAACGTCAGAAAATGGGGCCCGAGACCATCCCCGATCCAGGCCGGGATGTCTATTCGCAAGGGAATTGCCGCCGCCCGGCAGGGTTCCGTTCACGATGCGGACCGATATGACCGAAACGCGCCTTGAAATGAACACGCTGCGCTGTCATATCAGCTTTGCGGATGAAGGCTCGATTCGAGCTCCGCGGGCTGCGTGCACGAATTTCATTCAAACCGATTTTCGCCCCGCCTCTTCCGCCTCACCTGAACCGACACGACAACCCTGGCAACGCGGGATGTCTTGAAACCCCGATCCGCCGTGCGCGCAAGCCGCGCCCGGTCGTGTCGCCGTATTAGAAAAGAGACGTTTTGACTAACTTCAACGACTTCGGCCTCGCCGAACCGATCCTCCGTGCGCTCACCGAGGAAAACTATTCGACCCCCACCCCGATCCAGGCCCAGACCATTCCCTTCGCGCTGCAGGGCCGCGACATCGTCGGCATCGCGCAAACCGGCACCGGCAAGACCGCGTCCTTCGCGCTGCCGATCCTCAACCACATCGTCAACATGCGCATGCGCCCGGCGCAGAAGTCGGCCCGCGTGCTGGTGCTGTCGCCGACGCGCGAACTGTCCGGCCAGATCGCCGACTCGTTCCGCGCCTATGGTCGTCACATCCGCCCGCTCGCGGTCGAACTCGCCATCGGCGGCGTGCCGATCAACCGTCAGGCGCGCGGCATGGCGCGCGGCGTCGAAGTGCTGGTGGCAACGCCGGGCCGTCTGCTCGATCTCGTCAATCAGCGTTCGGTGAGCCTGCAGCAGGTCGAGATCCTGGTGCTCGACGAAGCCGACCGCATGCTCGACATGGGCTTCATCCGCGACATCCGCAAAGTCGTGGCGATGCTGCCGAAGAAGCGGCAGACCTTGTTCTTCTCGGCGACCATGCCGGGCGAAATCGCCAAGCTGGCCGGCGAAATGCTCAACGATCCGGCGAGCGTTTCGGTGACGCCGGAATCGACCACGGTCGAACGCATCGCGCAGAGCGTGATCCTGACCGATCGCGCGTCGAAGCCGGGCCTGCTGGTGGACGTCCTCAAGACCGAGACCATCGACCGCGTTCTGGTGTTTACCCGCACCAAGCACGGCGCCGACAAGGTGGTGAAGCAGCTCGAGAAGTCGGGCTTCCCCGCCGCCGCGATCCACGGCAACAAGTCGCAGAACCAGCGCGAGCGCGTGCTCGGCCAGTTCCGTGACGGTAGCTTGCGCATCCTGATCGCCACCGACATCGCCGCGCGCGGCATCGACGTCGAAGGCATCAGCCATGTCGTCAATTACGACCTGCCGAACATTCCGGAATCCTACGTGCATCGCATCGGCCGCACCGCGCGCGCCGGCCGCGACGGCGTCGCCATCTCGTTCTGCGATTACGAAGAGAACGCCTTCCTGCGCGACATCGAGCGCACCATCCGCATCAAGATTCCGGCGACCGACAAGCGCACCGGCGGCGTTCGCCAGGCGGCCGAGCCGGCCGGCCATCACCAAGCCAATGGCCGTCATCGCGGCCGCGGCGGCAACGGCCAGAACCGCGGTCACCAGGGCAACGGCCATCGCAATGGCCAGGGTCATGGCCAGGGTCATGGTCACGGCGGCCAGGGCCGTCAGGAGCAGCCGCAGCGCGGCAAGGCCCATCATAATGGCGGCGCCGCGAAAGGCGGCCACCAGAATGGCGGCCAGCATCATGGCCATCGTCAGCCGGCCGCCGCGGCCGGCACCGGCCAGGGCAAGGACATCGGGGGCATGAAATTCATGCAGCGCGGCCCGAGCCGCCCCCGCAGCCACGCGCCGCGCTGAGCCGAGGCCTGCATAAAATCCCCGTCCCGAGGCCAAAATCGGCCTTGGGGCGGGATCGCTTTTTCGGATAAAGGTAGCGCGCCCACGGCGGCTGACCGGGAGAGGATTTGGATGCCGAAAGAAGAAATGCTGGAATTCGACGGGACGGTGACCGAAGTGTTGCCGGACGGCAATTTCCGGGTGAAGCTCGATAACGAGCACGAAGTGCTGGCCTATACCGCCGGCAAGATGCGCAAATTCCGCATCCGTACGGGCGTCGGCGACCGCGTCATCGTGGAAATGTCGCCCTACGATCTGCAGCGCGGCCGCATCAGTTTCCGCCACAAGGGCGACGCTCCCACGGCGGCGCCGGCGCAGCGCCGGCCGAATTTCCGCCGCCGTTAGCTTCTCCAATGTCCCGGCCCTCAAAAGCCGGGACTTGTCGTTTCCGGGGGACAGCATCAGCGCCGGTCGGGCGCATATCGGAGCGCCGGACGCGATGATGAAGACCTCCCCCCTTGCCGTTCTGTTCGCGATCCTCCTCGCCGCTACCACGGCGCTGGCGCAGAGCCCCGAGCCCACCGGCCGGCCGCAAGGCGAACGTCAACAAAGCGACAAGCACGAGAGCGGCGCCGGCATTCTCAAGCTGCTGCCGGCCGACGCCGTCACCGAGCATTCGATCGACACGCCGCAGGGCCGCATCGACTACACGGCGACCGCGGGCACGCTCGCCTTCTACGACCAGTCCGGCGCGCAGAGCGCCTCGGTGTTCTACACCGCCTACGTGGCGAAGAATCGCGGCGCCAACCGGCCTTTGACCTTCGCCTTCAACGGCGGTCCCGGCGCGGCGTCGGCTTTCCTCAATCTCGGCGTCGTCGGTCCGCGCATTCTCGAACTCGGTCCCGACGGCCATGACGCGACGCGCGCCGCGATGCGCGACAATCCGGAAACCTGGCTCGCCTTCACCGATCTCGTCCTCATCGATCCGATCGGCACCGGCTGGAGCCGCGCCAAGGGCGACGACGCCAAGAATTTCTGGGGCGTGCGCAGCGATGCCGAGGCAATGGCCAAGGCGATCGCGCTCTATGTCGCCCACAACAACCGCTCCTCGGCGCCGAAATACCTGCTCGGCGAAAGCTATGGCGGCTTCCGCGCGCTGAAGACGGCGCGCGCGCTGCTGCGCGATCAGGGGCTCGCCGTGAGCGGCGTCGTCTTGCTGTCGCCGCTGCTCGAAGGCTGGCTGACCTTCGGCGACGACACCTCGGCGTTGCGCGCCGCGCTGCAACTGCCGTCGCTCGCCGCCGCCGAACTCGAACGCAAGCACGCCTTCAGCCTCGAGGCGCAGGTGGCCGCGGAAAACTTCGCGATGAGCGATTATCTCACCACGCTTGCCGGCCGGCCGCCGCAAGGCGACGCGGCGCAGAAGTTCTACGGCCGCGTCGCCGACATGACCGGCGTGCCGGCGGCGACGATCGCCAATGCGCGCGGCTTCATCAACGACTTCGTCAAGACGGTGCGCATCGGCAAGATCGTCAGCCGCTACGACGCCGACTTCGCGGTGGACGATCCCAATCCCGAGCGTGTCGCGGCGCGCGGGCCCGATCCGATCCTCGACGGCGTGGCGCGCGCCTATGGCGGCGCCTTCGCCAACTATGCGCGCAACGAACTCGGCTTCAGGACCGAGATGACCTACACGCTGCTCGCCAATGACATCAGCGGCAAGTGGGACTGGGGCCATGGCGGCCGCTTTGCCGCCAGCAGTGAAGAAGACATGCGCACGCTGCTCGCCTTCTCACCGTCGTTCCGCATTCTCGTCGCCCATGGCTATGCCGATATGGTCACGCCCTACGGCATGACGCGTTACGTGCTCGACCACCTGCCGCCGATCGGCGGCGCCGGCCGCGTGCAGCTCAAGCTGTATCGCGGCGGTCACATGTTCTACATCGACCAGGATTCGCGCAAAGCCTTCAGCGCCGACGCCGCGTCGTTCTATCGCGCGGCGGAATAGGACCGGCACCCGCTCCCTTGAACTACCGGCGGGCCATCTGTCATGGTGGCGCTGCCGGTGTTGTTTGGGGGCCGTCCGCTTGGACCTTTATCTGGTCATTTATGAGCTCACGAGCGCGACTTTGCGCTGGCTGCATGTCGTCGCCGGCATCGCCTGGATCGGCTCGTCGTTCTACTTCATCCACCTCGATCTCAGCCTGAAGAAGCGCGCCGGCCTGCCCGACGGCGTCAAGGGCGATGCCTGGCAGATCCACGGTGGCGGCTTCTACCAGATGATCAAGTTTCTGGTGGCGCCGAAGAACATGCCGGATGAGCTGACCTGGTTCAAATGGGAAGCCTATACGACGTGGCTGTCCGGCTTCGCGCTGCTGGTCGTCGTCTATTACATGCAGGCCGACCTGTTCCTCATCGACAAGTCGGTGCTCGCCATGAGCGCGCCGACCGCGGCGGCGATCGCCTTCGTGACGCTGGTGGTGAGCTGGCTGGTCTATGAAGCTTTGTGCCGCTCGCCGCTCGGCAAGCACGAAGTGGCGCTGGCGCTGGTCGGCTATGTCTATCTCGTGGCGCTGACCTACGCTTTCACCCATGTGTTCAGCGGCCGCGGCGCCTTCACCCAGATCGGCGCGCTGATCGGCACCATCATGGTCGCCAACGTGTTCGCCGTGATCATGCCGAACCAGCGCAAGACCGTGGCGGCGCTGATCGCCGGCGACAAACCGGACCCGGTGTGGGGCGAACTCGGCAAGCAGCGTTCGGTGCACAACAACTACCTGACGCTGCCGGTCGTGTTCCTGATGCTGTCCAACCATTACCCGCTGTTCTTCGCCACCAAGTACAACTGGGTGATCGTCGCCATCGTGCTGATCATCGGCCCGGTGATCCGTCACTTCTTCAACGCGCGGCATGAGGGCAAGGCGAGCCCGTGGTGGACCTGGTTCGTCGCGGCGTTTGCCATGATGCTGGTGCTGTGGCTGACCACGACGGGTCCGAAGGACGCCGGCAAGTCCGGCGCGCTGGAGGGCAAGCCGACCTTCGCGCAGGTGAGCGAGATCGTGATGTCCCGCTGCAGCATGTGCCATAGCGCCGAGCCGGTCTGGGCCGGCATCGGCGAAGCGCCGAAGGACATCCGGCTCGACAGTCCCGACGCCATCCGGCTCCATGCCAAGCTGATCGCGCTGCAGGCCGGCCATTCCAGCGCCATGCCGCCGGGCAATGTCACCGAGATCACGCCGCAGGAGCGCCAGGTGCTGGCGGCGTGGTATGCGGCGGGAGCGCCGAATGATTGAGTGTGCGTACCCGAACCACTAACTCCGTTCGTCCCCGCGAAAGCGGGGACCCAGAACGGCATCAGATTGGGGCACTGGGTCCCCGCTCATAGGCGTTCTGAAAGAACGCCGTTCTTAGAACGGCTATGCGCGGGGACGAACGGAGAATGATGAAGCGTCAATGACCCAACTCACGCTCGACCAGCTCAATTCCCTGCCCGCCGCCGATTTCACCGCGGCGCTGGCCGACATCTACGAGCATTCGCCATGGGTGGCGGAAGCCGCGGCGAAGCAGCGACCGTTCGCCACGCTCAATGCGTTGCATGAGGCCATGATCGCAGCGGTGAAAGCCGCGCCCGCCGATGCGCGCATGAAGCTGATCGCCGCGCATCCCGATCTCGCCGGCAAGGCGGCGCGGGCCGGCACGCTGACCAAGGATTCGACCAACGAGCAGATGAGCGCCGGCCTCGATCGCCTGAGTGAGCAGGACTTTGCCCGCTTCCATCAACTCAACGATGCCTACAAGGCGAGGTTCGGTATTCCGTTCATCGTCTGCGTGCGCCGGCACACCAAGGATTCGATCCTCGCCGAATTCGAGCGTCGCCTTAGCCACGGCGATGCCGCCGAGACCGACACCGCGCTCGGCGAAATCTTCCGTATCGCCGCGCTGCGCCTCGACCAGCACGTCAGCGCGAACGACAGACTGCCGGTAGCGGGGCGTCTCTCCACCCATGTGCTCGACACCCATAGCGGCCGGCCGGCCGATGGCGTGGCGGTCGAACTGTGGGAATTGTCGCGCGACGGCAGCGAGCGGCTTTTCGTCAAGGCCGCCACCAACCGGGACGGCCGCACCGACGCGCCGCTGATCGGCGGCCGTCCGGTGCCGCGCGGCACCTATGAACTGCGCTTCGCCATCGGCGGCTACTTCCAAAGCCGCGGCGTGCCGCTGGCCGAGCCGCCGTTCCTCGACATCGTGCCGATCCGCTTCGGCGTCGCCGAGCCGGAAGGCCACTACCACGTGCCGCTGTCCGCTTCACCCTGGGCCTACGGAACCTATCGGGGAAGCTGAAGCTGTCCAACCTGCCCAAGGCACAGGCCACGATGCCGCAATTGCCGCGTGGATAGGCAGGGCCTGGCGCCAATTGGTGCCTTCAACTGCCGCCGAAATTGGCACAATATTGGCTTGTCGTATTTCTAGACGCCGGTCCGGGGGACTAAGGCGGCGTCGCAGTCTGAGTAACAGGACAGCCTTCCACATGTCGGATCAGGGGTCGGCCAGTCATTCCGCGCGCGCGCCGCTGCTCCAGGCCATTGGCATCACCAAGCGTTACGGCAGCTTCCTCGCCAATGACGACGTCTCCATCGACCTCTATCCCGGCGAAATCCACGCCCTGCTCGGCGAGAACGGCGCCGGCAAATCGACCCTGGTCAAGGCCATGTACGGCCTCATCCAGCCGAGCGCCGGCGAATTGCGCTGGCTGGGCGAGAAAATCGAACTGACCGGCCCGGCCGATGCGCGGGCGCGCGGCATCGCCATGGTGTTCCAGCATTTCTCGCTGTTCGACAACCTCACGGTCGCCGAGAACGTCGCGCTCGGCCTCGACGGCTCGGAGAGCTTCGCCGCCATGTCGGCGCGGCTGGCACAGGTGTCGCGCGACTACGGCCTGCCGCTCGATCCCAAGCGCGAAGTGTGGCGGCTGTCGGTCGGCGAGCGCCAGCGCATCGAGATCGTGCGTGCGCTGATGCAGAACCCGAAGCTCCTGATCCTCGACGAGCCGACCGCGGTGCTGACGCCGCAGGAGGCCGACCAGCTTTTCACCGTGCTCGAACGACTCAAGAGCGAGGGACGCGCGCTGCTCTACATCTCGCACAAGCTCGATGAGGTGAAGCGGCTGTGCGACACCGCCACCATCCTGCGCGGCGGGAAGAAGGTCGCGACCTGCAATCCGCGCGCCGAGACCGCGGCGTCGATGGCGCGCATGATGGTCGGCGCCGACATCGGCGAGGTCAAGGCGACCACGGCGCGCGCCGTCACTGTGCCGCGCCTGCTGATCCGCGACCTGTCGCTGGAGCCGGACGATCCGCACGGCACTTATCTGCGCAACGTCGGCGTCGAAGTGTTCGGCGGCGAAATCCTCGGCCTCGCCGGCGTCGCTGGCAACGGCCAGGACGAATTGTTTGCCGCGCTGTCGGGCGAGCGGCCGTGCGCCAACGAGGACGACGTCATTATCGACGGCCACGCCGCCGGTCACCTGTCGGTGACGCAGCGCCGCAAGCTGGGTGCCGCCTTCGTGCCCGAGGAGCGGCTCGGCCACGGCACCGCGCCGCGCATGAAGCTGTCGGAGAACGCGCTGCTCACCGGCCATGCCGCGAGCCGTATGGTCAAGCACGGCTTCGTCGACCGGCCGGCGACGCTGAAAGCGGTCGATGCTACGACGGCGACCTTCGACGTGCGCAAGGCCAAGCGCGATCCGGAAGCGGCCAGCCTGTCCGGCGGCAATTTGCAGAAGTTCATCGTCGGCCGCGAAATCCTGCGCGAGCCCGGCGTGCTGGTGGTGAGCCAACCGACCTGGGGCGTCGATGCCGGCGCCGCCGCGGTGATCCGCCAGGCCCTGCTCGATTTGTCCGGCCGCGGCTCGGCGGTGCTGGTGATCAGCCAGGATCTCGACGAGCTCTTGGAAATTTCCGACCGCATCGCCGTGATGTTCCACGGCGCGCTGTCCGAGCCGGTGGCGCGCGCCGACGCGACGCGCGAGAAGCTCGGCCTGCTGATGGGCGGCGCGTCGCCGGAAAGCGCGAAGGAGGCGTCTCATGCCCTTGGTGCTTGAGAAACGCGCCGAGCGCTCGGCCTTCATCGCCATCGCTTCGCCGCTGCTCGCCATCGCGCTGACCCTGCTGACGATGTCGATCCTGCTGCTGGCGCTTGGCAAGAACCCGCTGGCCGCGCTCTATGTGTATTTCGTCGAGCCGCTGACCGATCCCTATACGCTGATGGAGATCGCGGTGAAGGCCTCGCCGATCGTCATGATCGCGATCGGCCTGTCGCTCTGCTATCTCGCCAATGTCTGGAATATCGGCGCCGAGGGCCAGTTCCTGATGGGCGCGGTGACCGGCAGCTATCTCGCCGTCGTCACCAATGGCAGCGATGTCGGCCACTGGCTGGTGATCGTGATGCTGATCCTGGGCGCCATCGGCGGCGCGCTTTGGGCGCTGATCCCGGCGATCTGCCGGGTGCGCTTCGGCGCCAACGAGATTCTCACCTCGCTGATGCTGGTCTATGTCGCCGACCTGATCATGGACTATCTGGTGCGCGGGCCGTGGCGCGATCCCAAGGGCCTCAACTTCCCGACCACCGCCGCGTTCGATCCGTCGGCGACGGTGCCGGTCATTCTCGACGGCGGCCGGCTGCATGCCGGCGTCATCATCACGCTCGCCGTGGTGGTGATCGCGGCGGTGTTGCTCGGGCGCACCATCAAAGGTTTCGAGATCCGCGTCGTCGGCGCGGCGCCGCGCGCGGCGCGCTTTGCCGGTTTCAAGTCGGACCGGCTGGTGATCTTCACCTTCCTGATTTCCGGCGCGCTTGCCGGGCTTGCCGGCATTATCGAGGTTGCCGGTCCCGTCGGTGTTTTGCAGCCCGGCATCTCGCCGGGCTACGGCTTCACCGCGATCATCGTCGCCTTCCTCGGCCGCCTCAATCCGCTCGGCATTCTCATCGCCGGGCTGTTCCTGGCGCTGACCTTCATCGGCGGCGAGGGCGCGCAGATCTCGATGAAGATCCCGCTCGACCTCACCAAGGTGTTTCAGGGCGTGCTTCTGTTCTATGTGCTCGCCTGCGACAGTCTCATTCTTTACCGCATCCGCCTGATCGGCTCGCAACAGAAGACCGCATGAGCAACGCATGCTGATCGTTGAAGCCATCATCCTGTCCGTGATCGCCGCCTCGACGCCGCTGTTGCTGGCGGCGGCGGGGGAACTGGTCGTCGAGCGTTCCGGCGTGCTCAATCTCGGCGTCGAAGGCATGATGATCATGGGCGCGGCCTGCGGGTTCGCCGGCGCTTATCTCAGCGGCTCGACCTTCGTCGGCGCGCTGTGCGGCATCGCCGCCGGCGTGGCGCTGGCCTTCGTCTTCGCGGTGCTGACGCTCGGGCTCGCCGTCAACCAGGTGGCGGCGGGTCTCGCCCTCACCATTCTCGGCACCGGCCTGTCCGGACTGATCGGCGCCGGCTTCGTCGGCCAGAAGATCGTGCCGGCGCCGCATCTCTACATTCCCTGGCTCTCCGACATTCCCGTCGCCGGCAAGATCCTGTTCGCTCAGGACGGCTTCGTCTACTTCTCGGTGCTGCTCGTCGTCGGCATCTGGTGGTTCCTGTATCGGACACGCGGCGGGCTGATCCTGCGCGCCGTCGGCGATAGCCACACCTCGGCGCATGCGCTCGGCTATCCGGTGCTGAAGATCCGGCTGCTGGCGGTGCTGTTCGGCGGCGGCTGCGCGGGCCTCGCCGGCGCCTTCCTGCCGCTCGCCTATACGCCGTTTTTCATTCCCGGCATGACCGCGGGTCGCGGCTGGATCGCGCTGGCGCTGGTGGTGTTCTCGTCGTGGCTGCCGGGCCGCCTCGTCGCCGGCGCCTATCTGTTCGGTGCGGTGACGATCCTGCAACTGCACGCGCAGGCGCTCGGCCTTGGCATTCCGTCGCAACTGATGACGGCGCTACCCTATCTCGCGACCGTGATCGTTCTCGTCATCATCTCCCGCGCCCGCGGCAGCGCCGGCTCGGTGGCGCCGGCCTCGCTCGGCACTGTCTTCGTCCCCGATCGCTAAGCCGTTCTTCTCGTCACTTCCACATGGAGCGAAACATGAAAAAACTTCTGATGACCGCCGCGGCGGCGGCTCTGGCACTTGCCGCAACCGCGATGAACGCTTCCGCCGCCGACAAGCTGAAAGTCGGCTTCATCTATCTCGGCCCGGTCGGCGATCTCGGCTGGACCTACATGCATGAAGTGGCGCGCCAGGCGCTGGTCAAGGAGCTCGGCGACAAGATCGAGACCACCTATCTCGAGAACGTCAACGAAGGCCCGGATAGCGAGCGCTCGATCGTGCAGCTCGCGCGCACCGGCCACCAGCTCATCTTCACCACGTCGTTCGGCTACATGGATCCGACGGTGAAGGTCGCCAAGCAGTTCCCGAAGGTGAAGTTCGAACACGCCACCGGCTACAAGCGCGCGGAGAACCTCGGCACCTATTCCGGCCGCTTCTACGAGGGCCGCTACATCCAGGGCGTGATCGCCGCGAAGATGTCCAAGACCGGCACGCTCGGCTACATCGGCTCGTTCCCGATTCCGGAAGTGATCTCCGGCATCAACGCCACGATGCTCGGCGCGCAATCGGTCAATCCGAACATCAAGGTCAAGATCATCTGGGTGAACACCTGGTTCGATCCCGGCAAGGAAGCCGACGCCGCCAAGGCATTGGCCGACCAGGGCGCCGACGTGCTGATGCAGCACACTGACTCGCCGGCAGCGATGCAGGTGGCGCAGCAGCGCGGCATCTATGCCTTCGGTCAGGACAGCGACATGATCAAGTTCGGCCCGAAGTCGCAGCTCACCGCCATCGTCAACAACTGGGGCCCCTATTACATCAAGCAGACCAAGGCCGTGCTCGCCGGCACCTGGAAGTCGGAAGACACCTGGGATGGTCTGAAGGAGAAAATGGTGGTGATGGCGCCCTACACCAACATGCCGGATGACGTGAAGGCGCTGGCGCAAAAGACCGAGGCCGGCATCATCGACGGCTCGATCGTGCCGTTCAAATGCCCGGTGCTCGGCCAGGACGGCAAGCCGATCGAATGCAAGGGCGGCACGCATCTCGACGCCGGCCAGATCCTCGGCATGAACTTCTACGTCAAGGGCGTGGACGAGAAGTTCCCGAGCAAGTGAGCTGTCACCACAACACCTGTCATGGCCGGGCTTGACCCGGCCATCCCGCTCAGGTTGGCACGGAGTCAATGAATCGGGATCACCGGGTCACGCCGCTACGCGGCGGCCCGGTGATGACACCGAGTTTTGGGGCGACGTCGTGTCTAGATCACCCCTGCACCATCCTCGCCGCCGCCTGATGGCGGCGCATGAGGCCGGCGATGTCGAGGCCGGGAATGGCGCCGTCGATCACGGTCCAGCGCCCTTCGATCATGACGCGGTCGGCGCGGTGCGCGCCGCACAACACCAGCGCCGCAAGCGCATCGCCGTAGCCGGAAAACCGCAATTCATCGAGTTTGTAGAGAGCGAGATCGGCGCGTTTGCCGACAGCGATCTCGCCGAGTTCAGGCCGGCCGACGCAGGCAGCCGAGCCCTGCGTCGCCCAGCGCAGCGCATCCTTGTGGCTGACGCGTGTGACGCCGTAGCGCCCACGCTGCAACAGGAATGCGGCGCGCACCTCCTGCATCAGGTTGGATTCGTCGTTCGACGCCGAGCCATCGACGCCGAGGCCGACGGCAACGCCGGCGCTTTCCAGTTCGCACACCGGGCAATGCCCGGAGGCCAGCGCCTGGTTCGAGCAGGCGCAGTGGCTGATCGACACCTTGCCTTTGGCGAGGCGCGGCATTTCCGCCGCGTCGAAGAATACGCCATGCGCCAGCCAGGTGCGGTGATTGAGCCAGCCGCAATCCTCGAGATAGTCGAGCGGCCGGCACTTGTAGAGCTCAAGGCAGAAGGCGTTCTCGTCCTCGGTCTCGGCGAGATGGGTGTGCAGCCGCACGTCGAGCTTGTCGGCGAGCGCCGCGGTCTTCTTCATCAGCGACGTCGTCACCGAGAACGGCGAGCACGGCGCCAGCGCCACCTGCGTCATCGCCGCTTCGCCACGCTGGTGATAGCGCGTCACCACGCGCTCGCTGTCGGCGAGGATGGTGTCCTCGTCCTGCACCACGGAATCCGGCGGCAGGCCGCCGTCGCGCTCCGACAGGTTCATCGAGCCGCGCGTCAGCAGCACGCGGATGCCGAGCTTCTGCGCCGCCGCGATCTCGATATCGACGCCGTCCTCGAGCCCCTTCGGGAAGACATAATGATGGTCGGTGGTCGTGGTGCAGCCGGACAGCATCAGTTCGGCCATCGCCACCGTGACGGCGGCATCGAGCGCCTCCGGCGTCATCTTGGCCCAGATCGGATACAGTGCCTTGAGCCAAGGGAACAGTTCGCGGTCGAGCGCGGCCGGGACGGCGCGCGTCAGCGTCTGGTAGAAATGATGATGGGTGTTGATCAGCCCCGGGATGACGACATGGTCGCGCGCCTCGAACACCTTGGCATTCGGCGTCGCGGGCTCCTTGCCCTTGGCGACAAGCTCGATAATGGCGCCGTCCTTGACGACGACGCCGCGCTCGGCGCCATCGGCGAGAATGGCCAGCGGGTCCTTGATCCAGAGAGCGTCGGTCATGCGCGGATTCCTTTGGCGGCATCATACGGGGACTTTGGAGTCGGACAACAGACTCCGCTCACCCCCGCGAAAGCGGGGGTCCCGAAGCAGCCATCGCAGAGTTTGCGATTCTGGCTTCCCGCTTTCGCGGGAATGAGCGGAGAAAGTGGCAGGCGCAGCCCATGGACCTGAACACGGTCACCCAGATCGTTCGGCCGGCGGGGCGCGAGGAGATTCCGGCCTGGCGCGACGGCGATGCCTATCTCGCCGGCGGCAGCTGGCTGTTCTCCGAACCGCAGGACAGACTGACGCGGCTGATCGACCTGTCGACTTTGGGCTGGGAGCCGCTGCGCGTCTCCGATGCCGGGCTGGAAATCGCCGCCACCTGCACCATCGCGCAGCTCGACGGCTTGGCCGCGCCACCGGCGTGGACCGCGGCGCCGCTGATCGGCCAGTGCTGCCGAGCCTTTCTCGCCTCCTTCAAGATCTGGAACGTCTCCACCGTCGGCGGCAATCTCTGCATGTCGCTGCCGGCCGGGCCGATGATCTCGCTGACGACGGCGCTCGACGGCGAGCTCGTCATCTGGACCGCAGGCGGCGGCGAGCGGCGCGTCCCGGTGCTGAATTTCGTCACCGGCAACAATCGCAATGATCTGAGACCCGGCGAGATCGTCCGCGCCATCCATCTGTCGCGCGCCGCGCTGACGCGACGCACCGCGTTCCGTCAGATTTCGCTGCAGAATGTCGGTCGCTCCGCCGCGCTGATCATCGGCACGCGCGATGCCAATGGCGCCTTCGTCCTCACCGTGACGGCGTCGACGCCACGGCCCTATCAATTCCGCTTCGACGCCCTGCCCTCGGCCGGTGACCTCACCGCGCGCATCGATGCCACCATCGATGGCACATGGTTCGACGACATTCACGGCCTCCCGGCCTGGCGCCGCGCCATGACGCTGCATTTCGCTCGCGAGATTGTCGCCGAACTCGGCGGAGGCGCGCCATGATCTTCAAAATCAACGGCCGCGACTTCGAGGAGCAGCCCGCACCGGGCCAGTGCCTGCGCACCTTCCTGCGCCAGCTCGGCCATTTCGGCGTCAAGAAGGGCTGCGACGCCGGCGATTGCGGCGCCTGCACCGTGTATCTCGATGGCGAGCCGGTACATTCCTGCCTCGTGCCGGCCTTCCGCGCCGACGGTCATGAGGTGACGACCATCGAGGGGCTGGCGAACGGCAGCGAGCTGCACCCGATGCAGCAGGCTTTCCTCGACGCGCAGGGCTATCAGTGCGGCTTCTGCACCGCCGGCATGATCCTGACGGCCGCCGCGCTCAACCAGGAACAGAAGGCCGATCTCGGCCGCGCGCTCAAGGGTAACTTGTGCCGCTGCACCGGCTATCGGTCGATCGAGGATGCCATTGCCGGCCGCCACGATGTTTCGGAGGCCAAAGCCGGCTGCGGCGTCGGCCATAACGTGCCCGCACCGGCCGGGCCAGATGTCGTCACCGGCAAGGCGCGCTTCACGCTCGACGTCGCCATCGACGGCCTGCATCACATCAAGCTTGCGCGCTCGCCGCATGCGCACGCGCGCATCGTCAGCATCGACAAGACCGCGGCGCTCACGGTGCCGGGCGTCGTCGCGGTACTGACGCATGAGGACGCGCCAGCGACGCTCTACTCAAGCGCCCGGCACGAGAGCCGCGAAACCGATCCCGACGATACCCGCGTGCTCGACGATGTCGTGCGCTTCATCGGCCAGCGCGTCGCCGCCGTGGTGGCGACCAGCGAAGCCGCCGCCGAGGAAGGCTGCCGCCGGCTCAAAGTCGATTACGAGATATTGCCGGCGGTGTTCGATCCGGAGGCAGCGATCCGGCCCGGCGCGCCGCGCCTGCACGACAAGGGCCCAGAGGCGCGCATTCACGACGCCTCGCGCAATCTCGTCGCCGAAATGCATGGCGCCACCGGCAATGTCGGACAAGGCTTCGCCGCGGCCGACGCCATCCACGAAGGCACCTACTTCGTGCCCCGCGTGCAGCACGCGCATCTGGAAACGCTGTGCGCCATCGCCTGGATCGACGAGAGCGGTCGGCTCAATGTGCGCTCCTCAACTCAGGTGCCGTTCCTGACGCGGCTCGAACTGGCGCATGTCTTCGGCCTTGAACCCGACAAGGTGCGCGTGTTCTGCGAGCGCGTCGGCGGCGGCTTCGGTGCCAAGCAGGAAATGTTGACCGAGGACATCGCGGCGCTGGCGGCGCTGAAGACCGGCAAGCCGGTGCAGCTCGAATTCACCCGCGAAGAGCAGTTCACCGGCGCCACCACGCGGCATCCGATGAAGGTCGCGATCAAGATCGGCGCAAAACGCGACGGCACCCTCACCGCGATGCAGATGCATGTCGTCTCGAACACCGGCGCCTATGGCAATCACGGCATGCCGGTGCTCGAGCACGCCTGTTCGGAATCGGTCAGCGTCTATCGCTGCGCCAACAAGAAGATCGACGGCTATGCCGCCTACACCAACACGGTGCCGGCCGGCGCGTTTCGCGGTTACGGCCTGCCGCAGACGAGCTTCGCCGTGGAATCGGCGATGGACGAAGTGGCGCGCCTGATCGGCATGGATGCGCTGGAATTCCGCCGCCTCAATGTGGTGCGCAAGGGCGAGCCGATGATCGGCCTGCACGTCTCGCCGGACGACGTCATCTACGGCAGCTACGGCCTCGATCAGTGTCTCGATCTCGTCCAGGCGGCGCTGCTGCGCGGCGACGGCGATGAAGCCCCCACCGGCTGGGCGGTCGGCGAAGGCACGGCGCTCACCATGATCGACACCGTGCCGCCGGGCGGGCATTTCTCCGACACCTATATCTGGCTGGAGGCCGACGGCACCTACAACATGACCATCGGCACCGCCGAGTTCGGCAATGGTACCTCGACGGTGCATCGCCAGATCGCGGCCAGCGTGCTCAATGCCAGTCCGCGCGATATTGCCTTCACGCAATCCGACACCGACCATGGCGGCCACGACACCGGCGCCTATGGTTCGACCGGCACCGTGGTGGCGGGGCGCGCCACGCAGCGCGCGGCGGAAGCCTTGCGCGACAAGATATTGGACTTTGCCGCCGCGCAATCCGGCGTCGATCGCGCGCAATGCAGGCTCGCCGGCAATGCCGTCGATTGCGACGGCAAGTCCATGGCGCTCAGCGAACTCTTCCGCATCGCCGAGGCTTTCGTCGTCGATCTGTCGGCGCACGGCAAATCGAACGGCATTCCGCGCTCGGTCGCCTTCAACGTGCATGGCTTCCGCGTCGCGGTGAACCTGGCGACCGGCGAAGTGAAAATCCTCAAGAGCGTGCAGGCGGCCGACGCCGGCTTCGTCATCAACCCGATGCAGTGCCGCGCCCAGGTCGAAGGCGGCGTGGCGCAGGCGCTCGGCGCCGCGATGCTCGAGGAAGTCGTCATCGACGGCGAAGGCCGCGTCACGAACCCGGCGCTGCGGCACTACCGCATCCCGGCCTTCGCCGACGTGCCGCACACCGAGGTGCTGTTCGCCCGGACCTCGGACGAACTCGGGCCGTTCGGCGCCAAGTCGATGAGCGAGAGCCCCTACAACCCGGTCGCCGCGGCGCTGGCCAATGCCATCCGCGCCGCCACCGGGGTGCGGTCCTTTTCGCTGCCGCTGCGGGCGGACCGCATTCATGCGGGTATCACCGCCGCCGGCTAACCACGTCCCGCTAAACGGCTGGAATCGGGACCGTTTCGGGCGCCCAATGGGCGGGCAGTCGGCCCGGAACTTGCTTCCTCAAAGGGCAATCGTTCGGCCGCCAAAGTGAATAAACTGGCCTCGCAACAGGGTACGCGTCGCCATGTCCATCCTCGCCGGCCTCCATCATCTGACGAGCTACAAATACGACCGGCCCATCGCGCTCGGGCCGCAGATCGTCCGCCTGCGGCCGGCGCCGCACAGCCGCACCAAAATCCCGAGCTATTCGCTCAAGGTCACGCCGGCCGAGCACTTCGTGAACTGGCAGCAGGACCCGCACGGCAACTGGCTCGCCCGCTTCGTCTTCCCGGAGAAGACCACCGAATTCTCGGTCACGGTCGATTTCACCGCCGACCTCGAAGTCATCAATCCGTTCGACTTCTTCGTCGAGCCTTACGCCGAGCAATGGCCGTTCACCTACGCCGACGAACTCAAGGACGACCTCGCGCCTTATCTGAAGACCGAGCCGGCAGAACCGCTGCTGCAGACGCTGATCGATTCGATTTCGCGCGACAAGCGCAACACCGTCGATTTCGTCGTCGATCTCAACCAGCGCATCAACCAGGCGGTCAAATACGTCGTGCGCCTGGAGCCCGGCGTGCAGACGCCGGACGAAACCTTGTCCTGCGGCAGCGGCTCGTGCCGCGACTCGGCTTGGCTGATGGTGCAGCTCCTGCGTCACATCGGTCTCGCCGCGCGCTTCGTCTCCGGCTATCTGATCCAGCTGCGCCCCGATCTGAAATCGCTCGACGGGCCGAGTGGCACCGATGTCGATTTCACCGATCTGCACGCCTGGACCGAAGTCTATCTGCCGGGCGCCGGCTGGATCGGTCTCGATCCGACCTCCGGCCTGCTCTGCGGCGAAGGCCACATCCCGGTGGCGGCGACGCCGCATTACCGCTCCGCCGCGCCGATCACCGGCCTGGTCGAGCCGGCCGAAGTCACGTTCAACTTCGACATGTCGGTGGCGCGCATCGCCGAACGGCCGCGCGTCACCGCGCCGTTCTCCGATGAGGCGTGGAACGCGCTGGACGCGCTCGGCAACAAGGTCGATGCCGATCTCGACACCTGGGACGTGCGGCTCACCATGGGCGGCGAGCCGACCTTCGTCTCGATCGACGATTATCAATCCGCCGAATGGAACACCGCCGCGCTCGGGCCGCATAAGCTGAAGCGCGCCGGCGATCTTGTCGAACGCCTGCGTACGCGCTTTGCGCCCGGCGCGCTACTGCACTACGGCCAGGGCAAATGGTATCCGGGCGAAGAGCTGCCGCGCTGGGCCTATTCGCTGTACTGGCGGCGCGACGGCGAACCGATGTGGCGCAATCTCGACCTCATCGCTCGCGACAAGACCACGCCGCCGCCGTCCTCGCTGGATCTGCAGAACTTCGCCGAAGCCTTTGCCGCGCGCATCGGCCTGCGTGCCGAATTCGTGCAGCCGCTCTACGAGGATCCGGCCGAGCGCCTGCTCAAGGAAAGCGCGCTGCCGGACAATGTCGATCCGGCCAATCCGAAGATCGACGATGCCGCCGAGCGCAACCGCATCATGCGCTCCTTCGAGAAGAAGCTGACGCATCCGGCCGGCTTCGTCATTCCGGTGCAGCACTGGACCGCGCAGGCCAGCAGCGGCTGGCTGTCGGAAATCTGGAATACGCGGCGCGGCCGGCTGTTCCTCATTCCCGGCGACTCGCCGGCCGGTTTCCGCCTGCCGCTCGGCCAGTTGCCCTATATCGCGCCGGCCGACTACCCGCACGCCATCCCGGCCGATCCGTTCAGCGAGCACGCGCCGCTGCCGGCCATGGCCGCCGCGGCGGAAGCCAACAAGGCGCCGCCGTTGCAGCCGGACACGCTGGTGGCGCAAGCCGGGCCGAGCGCGCTGGCGCGATTGCAGGCGAGCCACATTCCGGTGCGTACCGCGCTGACCATGGAAATCCGCGACGGCCGCCTCGCCGTGTTCATGCCGCCGGCCGAGCGGCTGGAGGATTATCTCGAGCTGCTCCATGCGGTCGAAGCGACCGCCGAAGCGCTCAACATCCCCGTGCATGTCGAAGGCTACGCGCCGCCGCACGATCCGCGCATCAGCGTCATCAAGGTGACGCCCGATCCCGGCGTCATCGAGGTCAACGTGCATCCGGCGGCGAACTGGCGCGAGGCGGTCGATATCACCCGCGGTCTTTATGACGACGCACGTCAGGCGCGGCTCGGCACCGACAAGTTCATGATCGATGGGCGGCATACCGGCACCGGCGGCGGCAACCACGTCGTCCTCGGCGGCCAGTTCGCCTCCGACTCACCGTTCCTGCGCCGCCCCGATCTGTTGAAGAGTCTCGTGCTGTATTGGCAGCGCCATCCGTCGCTGTCTTATCTGTTCTCCGGCCTGTTCATCGGTCCGACCAGCCAGGCGCCGCGCATCGATGAAGCGCGCCAGGACATTCTCTACGAACTCGAAATCGCCATGTCGAACGTGCCGGCGCCGGGTAACGGTTACGCGCCGCCGCCTTGGCTGGTCGATCGCCTCTTCCGCAACATCCTCGTCGATGTCACCGGCAATACCCACCGCACCGAGATCTGCATCGATAAATTGTTCTCGCCGGACGGCCCGACCGGCCGGCTCGGCCTCGTCGAATTCCGCTGCTTCGAGATGCCGCCGGATGCACGCATGTCGCTGGCGCAGCAACTCCTGCTGCGCGCGCTGGTGGCGTGGTTCTGGCGCGA
Organism: Pseudomonadota bacterium; assembly: GCA_018240595.1. Classification (GTDB taxonomy): domain Bacteria; phylum Pseudomonadota; class Alphaproteobacteria; order Rhizobiales; family Xanthobacteraceae; genus Pseudolabrys. The sequence goes on from JAFEFL010000035.1 coordinate 31,058, forward strand.
GCCGCAGGACGGCAAGCTGGCGCGCTGGGGCACGGCGCTGCACGACAAGTTCATGCTCGAGCATTATGTGTGGAGCGATTTCCTCGACGTGCTCGATGATTTGAAGCGCGCCGGCTATGCGTTCGATCCCGTGTGGTTCGACGCGCAGCGCCAATTCCGCTTCCCGCGCTATGGGCTGGTCGAACATGGCGGCGTGGCGCTGGAGCTGCGTCATGCGCTCGAGCCGTGGCACGTGCTCGGCGAGGAAGCCGCCGGCGGCGGCACCACGCGCTTCGTCGATTCATCGGTCGAGCGTTTGCAGGTCAAGGTCGAAGGCTTCGTCGAAGGCCGTCACACCGTCACCTGTAACGGCCGCCGCCTGCCGCTGCGTTCCACCGGCCGCAGCGGCGAAGCCGTCGCCGGCGTGCGCTTCAAGGCATGGAATCTGTCGGCGGCTTTGCAGCCGGCATTGCCGGTCAACGCGCCGCTGACCTTCGACATCGTCGATCTGTGGAGCCGGCGCTCGCTGGGCGGCTGCGTTTATCATGTCGCCCATCCGGGTGGCCGCAATTACGAGACATTTCCTGTGAACTCCTACGAGGCCGAAGCGCGGCGGCGGGCGCGCTTCGAGGATATCGGCCATACTGGCGGCCGCTACGAGCCGCCGCCGGAGGCGCCGTCGCTCGAATTCCCGCACACGCTTGACCTCAGGCGTCCGGGCTGGCTCTAACCCGACCTCATGGCTGTGCCGCGCGACAAGACCCTGGAAACGGAAGGAAGCCTCGACGCCTTCGTCGCCGGCTACCGGCCGTTGCCCGGCATTGTCGACGAGATGATGCATGCCGACGGCACGGTGCGGCCGCACTGGCAAACTCTGCTGGCACAGTTCGCCGCTTTGGGCCCCGAGGAAATCAATCGCCGTTTCGCCGCCGCCGATCGTTACCTGCACGACTCCGGCGTGTTCTATCGCGTCTATGAGGATCCGGCCGGTGCCGAACGGCCGTGGCCGCTCAGCCATGTGCCGCTGATCATCGAGCCGACCGAATGGAAGGCGCTGGAGGCCGGCCTGATCCAGCGCGCGCGGCTGCTCGAAGCCGTGCTGGCCGACGCTTACGGCGCCGGCGAGTTGATGCGCGACGGCCGCCTGCCTGCGGCTTTGGTCGCCGGCAATCCGGAATTCCTGCGGCCGCTGGTTGGCGTCGCGCCGCCCGGCGGCGCGCATTTGCGTTTCTACGCCGTCGATGTCGGCCGCGGTCCCGACGGCCGCTGGTGGGTGCTCGGCGATCGCGCGCAGGCGCCGAGCGGCGCCGGCTATGCGATCGAAAGCCGGCTGGCGCTGTCGCGCGCCATGCCCGACATCTACGCGCGCACCCGCGTCGAGCGCGTCGCGCCGTTCTTCCAGGCGTTTCAGGCCGAATTGTTCAGCTACAACCGGCAGGACGACGCCCGCGTCTGCCTGCTGACGCCGGGGCCGCTCAACGAGACCTATTTCGAGCACGCCTTCCTCGCACGCTATCTCGGTCTGCTGCTGGTCGAGGGCGAAGACCTGATCGCGCGCGACGACGGCGTCTTCATCCGCACCATCTCCGGCCTGCGCCGCACCGACGTGCTGCTGCGCCGCATCGACGCCGACTTCGCCGATCCGCTCGAACTCAACGCCGCCTCGCGACTCGGCGTCGCCGGGCTGGTGCAGGCGGTGCGCGACGGCAAGGTCGTGATCGCCAATGCGCTCGGCGCCGGCCTCGTCGAAGCGCGCGCCATGCTCGCCTTCCTGCCGGCGCTGGCGCCGCAGGTGCTCGGCGAAGAGCTGCTGGTGCCGAACATCGCGACCTGGTGGCTCGGCCGCAAGGACGTGCGCGACGATGTGCTCAGCCGGCTCGACGACGTCGTCATCGCCCCGGCCTTCGGCACGCAGATGACCGGCCTTCGGCTCGGCGGCGGCGTGCTCGGCGCCGAACTGACGGACGGCCAGCGCACCGTGCTGATGCAGGCGCTGCAGGACCGGCCGATCGATTACATCGCCCAGGAAGCGGTCACGCTGTCGACGACGCCGGTGTGGCGCGACGGCCGCCTGCAGCCGCGGCCGTTTTCGCTGCGGCTCTATCTGGCGCGGATCGGCGATGACTGGCAGGTGATGCCCGGCGGCTTCGTGCGCATCGCCGAGAACGCCGACGCCCGCGCCATCAGCCTGCAGCAGGGCGACCTGACGGCCGATGCCTGGGTGCTGGCCGAAGGTCCCGTCTCCACCGCGTCGCTGCTGCCGGCGCCGGAGCACGTGCCGGTCCAGCGCATGACCGGCATGTTGCAGAGCAGAGCCGCCGACAACCTGTTCTGGGTCGGCCGTTATGTCGAACGCGCCGAGGCGACCTTGCGGCTGACGCGCGCGATGCTGGGCCGATTGGCCGACGCTTCCGACGTCGCCGCGCCGCTGGTGACATCAATAGCCGCGCTGCTTCAGAACTGGAGCGCGGCGCCGCTCGATCCGGCGTTTTCGCCGCCGACTTTGGTGGCGCGCTCGGTGCTGCTCAATCCCGATTTCTCCGGCGCGCTGCCGCGATTGACGCGCGCGGCGCGCAGCGCCGCGTCGGTGATCCGCGACCGTTTCTCGCCCGATGCCTGGCGCGCCATCGACGAACTGGCTGCGCTGATCGCCGCGCCGCTGCCGAACGGCCAATCCGATAGCGCCATGATCGAACGCGTCGAAGCGGCCTTGCGCATTATCGCTTCGTTCTCCGGCCTGGCGCAGGAGAACATGACGCAGCTCGCCGGCTGGCGCTTCCTCGAGCTCGGCCGCCGCATCGAGCGCGCGCTGCAAACCTGCCGCTTCGTCCGCTCGTTCGGCGCCAAGGATACGCCCGAGGGCGGCCTCGACGTGCTGCTCGAACTCGCCGACAGCCAGCTCACCTACCGGCAGCGCTACGTGATGATCGCGGCGCTGGCGCCGGTCATCGATCTTGTGCTGCTCGATCCGTCCAACCCGCGCTCGGTGGCGTTCCAGCTCGATCGCATCGAGACGCATCTGGCGGCTCTTCCGAAGCGCGAGATCGCCGGCCGGCTGTCGCCGGTGCGGCAGATCGCGGTAACGCTGGCGACACGGCTGCGCACCGCCGACGCCGCCAACATTTCCGGCGGCGAGATCGTCGAGATCGAGAACGAACTGATGCGCCTGTCGGAGGTGATCGGCTCGACCTATCTGACGCACAGCGACCGCGCGACGGCCGACGGGGATACGGTCACATGATCTACGATATCCGCCAGGTCACGACCTGCGCCTATGCCTCGCCGGTGGCGCATGCGCATCACGTGCTGCGGCTGACGCCGGTCAACCGTCCTGGCCAGCGCGTCCACCTGAGCGCGCTGCGCATCGAGCCGTCGCCGGTCAAGGCGCGCGAGGGTGCCGATTTCTTCGGCAACCGGCTGACCTCCGTCACCATCAACGAGCCGCATTCCACGCTGTCTGTAAAGGTGTCGGCGCGCATCGCGGTTGAGCCGGTCGCCAGGCGCGATCCGGCCGCGGCGCCGGCCTGGGAGACGGTGCGCGACGACGTCTTCGCGGCGACCGACATCGGCCCGCAATCGCCGGTGCACTTCCTGTTCGCCAGCCGCATGGTATCGCTCGATCCGGAGATCCGCGACTATGCGCGGCAGAGCTTCACGCCAGGCAGGCCGATCGTCGAAGCGGCGCTCGAGCTGAACCACCGCATCAAGACCGACATGACCTACGAGATCGGCGCCACCACGGTGACGACCACGGCGCCGATGTCCTTCGCCTTGCGGCGCGGCGTCTGTCAGGATTTCGCGCATATCATGATCTCGGGCCTGCGCGGCCTCGGCCTGCCCGCCGCCTATGTCAGCGGCTATCTGCGCACGACACGCAGCGCCGAGCAGGCGCAGTTGCAGGGCGCCGACGCCATGCATGCCTGGGTCATGGTGTGGTGCGGCGAAGCCATCGGCTGGATCGGCTTCGACCCGACCAATGACATGGTCGCCTCCGACGATCATGTCGTGCTCGCCGTCGGCCGCGATTATTCCGACGTCGCGCCGATGGACGGCGTCATCGTCGCCGCCGGCGGCCAGCGCATCACCGTGTCGGTGAGCGTGACGCCGGTGCAATCGACGGCCGCGCTGCTGCCGGAGAACGCGCTTTAGGCGCGGACCGTGCCGCTCTAACCGGCGACGTATTTTTTCCAGTTATCGGTGCGCAACGGCATGTCGGCGAAAGTCTTGCGCCTGTCGGCAGCGACGCCGACGAGATCGGCGGCATTAATGTTCTTCTGCTGCAGATAGGCATCAAGCTCCGTCAGGGCGGAGGACAAGGTATCCGTGCCGCGCAGCATGACGTTCGAGGCCATCTCCACCGCATGCGCGCCGGCCAGCATCATGCGCGCGACGTCGAGGCCGTTTCTCGCGCCATTGGTCGCGATCAGCGGCTTGTCCGGGCCGAGCGCCTGGCGTGACACGCTGAGCCAGTGACAGGTCAGCGGCAGATTCCAGTAGCCGCCGACGCCCAATGTGGTGCCGAGGAACGGCTGCATGGTCTCGACATCGGGAATGAAGCCGAGCAGCCGGCCGGCCATCACCACCGCCTCGCCGCCGGCGGCGAAGGCCGCGGCGGCAAGTTCGGGCACGCGCTCGCTCTGGCCGGTGATCTTGACCCACAGCGGAATCTTGATCGCCTGGCGCACCGCGGAGACGATCATGGTGACGCGGGCGGGATCGAGCTCGGTGGCGACGACGCCCTTGGCCTGGCTGGCATAGGGCGTGCCGATATTGAGTTCGAGAATGCGCAGGCCGGCCTGCTCGATCTGTCTGGCCATCGCCACCGTCTTGTCGAGGTCGGCGACGATCAGGCTGGCGATGGCGTAGGCATCCATCGCCTTGGCGTCGCGGTCGAGTTTGGCGGTCTGTTCGAGCCAGGCGTCGAAGGCCTGCGGCGTCAGGCCGGACCGCGTCGCCATGAAGGCCGTCGCCGGCGCGTCCTTGGTCCACGGGATCTCGCGCCATTGCTCGTCGAGCAGCATGTATTCGGCGCGTTGCAACTGGTCCTTGCCGCGCTCCATTTCATTGATGGATTTGACGACGACGGCGCCGGGGCCGGCCCTGAGCGCGCCGAGCACACCCCCCGCCTCGATCATGTGCTCGGCCGCACCTGCGATCAGCGGATTCTTCAGCGCGGTCCTGCCGACCGTGACATCGAGACGGGCCATTCGTTTCCTCCGGATCCTTGTCGCTTACGCGATCGTCTCTTAGACGATCCCGGCCGCCGCCGACATGGCGGCGACGCCGGCCGCGACCTGCAGATTCGCCGCATCGTTCCGGTATCGCGAACGCCGCGCGCGCTCAGCCGAGCGCGCCGCGCGCGTCGATCGGCCACAGGGTCTCAACGCGGGCGCGCGGCGTGCCGAAGTCGCGCACGCCGACATACCAGTCGTGGAGATTGACCGTCGGATCGCAGTGGCCAGGCACGAGCAGAAGTTTGTCGCCCCAGGCCGGCGCCGCCACGCCCGGCGCCACGATGATGACGCCGTGTTCGTCGGACGGCCGCTGATAGGCCAGCCCCGGCCGCTGCCACACATCGGGAAAGCCGCTGTCGTTCGATAATGCCTTGTGGCCGGCATCGACGACCACCTGGTCGGCCGACGTTGCGCTCATCACCGTCGCCAGCACGAACAGCGCGTGTTCGAAGCGCGGCGCATTGGCGCCCTCGTCCGAGACGTTGCGGGCGTAATCGGCATCCATGAAAATGTAGGAGCCGGCCTGCAGCTCGTTCCAGACGCCGGAGGCGCCCTCGAGCATGAATGTGCCGGTGCCGGCGCCGCCGATCGTGGTACAGGCAAAGCCCGCGGCCTTCAGATGCGCGACCGTATCGACGACGCCTTGCTGCGCGGCGCCGATTGCCGCCTTGCGTTCCGCCGGCGTGCGCAGATGCTGAGCGCGGCCGTGATAGGCCTGCAGCCCGCCGAAGCGCAGGTTGGCGCTGCGCGCGATCTCGGCGGCGAACGTCGCCGCCATCGGTCCCGGCGTGACGCCGCAGCGCCGGCCGCCGACGTCGATCTCGACCAATACGTCGATCGTCGAGCCGGCGTCGCGCGCCGCGGCATCGATCAGCGCGATCTGTTCGAAGTGGTCGACACAGACGCCGATCCTGATCTGCCGCGCCAGCGCAGCGAGGCGCCTGAGCTTGCGCGCGCCGACCACCTCGTTGCTGACCAGAATGTCGCGAACGCCGCCGGCGGCCAGCGCTTCAGCTTCGGCCACCTTCTGGCAGCAGACGCCGACGGCGCCGAGCGCCGCCTGCCGGGCGGCGATGATCGCCGACTTGTGCGTCTTGGCGTGCGGGCGCAGCCGCACACCCATCGCCCTCGCCCGCTCCGCCAGCAGCGCCATGTTGCGCTCCATGGCGTCGAGATCGATCAGCAGCGCCGGCGTGTCGATCTCGGAGAACGGGGCGCCGATCTCGGCGGGCGGCAAAGACGGCATGGGCTTTAAGGTTCTCGCGCCGGGAAAATGGCGGTCCCGAGAGGAGTCGAACCTCCGACCTTCGGTTTAGGAAACCGCTGCTCTATCCTGCTGAGCTACGGGACCGTGCGGGCCAGCCTCTAGCACAGGCCGGGCCGCCGCGCACGTGCCGCGGCGTCAGTTCTGCATGCCCCAGCGCACCACGGTCCGCCGCTCCAGGGTGCGGAAGACCAGGTTTTCCACGACAAGGCCGATCAGGATCACGGTCAGCAGCCCGGCGAACACATTCGGGATATCGAGCAGGTTGCGGTTCTCGAAAATGAACCAGCCGAGCCCGCCCTTGCCGGACGATACGCCGAACACCAGTTCGGCGGCGATCAAAGTGCGCCAGGTGAAGGCCCAGCCGATCTTGAGCCCGGACAGGATCGACGGGAAGGCCGCCGGGATCAGGATCTTGAAGACATAATTGAGGCCGCGCAGGTCGCTGTTGCGCCCCACCATGCGCAAGGTCTGCGACACACCGCGAAAGCCGGAATGGGTGTTGAGCGCAACCGGCCATAGCACCGAATGAATCAGGATGAAGACGAGGCTGCCATTGCCGAGGCCGAACCAGATCAGCGCCAGCGGCAGCAGCGCGATCGCCGGCAGCGGCGACAGCATCGCCGTCATGGTCTCGAGAAAATCCGAGCCCAATCGCGTGTTGATGGCGAGGATGGTGAGCGTGCCGGCCAGCGCCACGCCGATGACGTAGCCCATCAGCAGCACCTGGATCGAAGCCCAGGCCCGCGCCGGCAGTGAGCCGTCGAGGACGCGGTCGTACAGCGCCCGCAGGGTTTCGGACAGGGTCGGGAACAGCAGCGGGTTGTCGAGGTAACGGCCGTAGGCCTCCCAGATCACCGCCAGGATCAGGATGATGAGCAACTTGCGAACGAAGCCGCTTTCCCAGGCGAGTTCGTACCAGGTGAGCTTGCGCTCGGCTTCGGGCGCGGCGGTTTCCGCGGTGGCGCGCAAGATGATGCGGGCGCTCGACATGATGGTCCTCGTCAGGCGAACAGGAGATCGTGGATTTCTTTTTCGAGTCGGCCGGCGCTGCCGTCGGTCGGCGACGCCGTGTCGACGTCGACCACCTCGGCCTTGACGCGGCCGGGATGCGGCGACAGCAGGAGGATGCGGTTGCCGATCTTGATCGCCTCGGCGATCGAATGCGTGACGAACAGCACGGTGAAGCGCGTCTCGTCCCAGAGCTGCAGCAATTCGTCCTGACAGGTGCGCCGCGTCAGCGCATCGAGCGCGGCGAAGGGCTCGTCCATCAGCAGGATGTCCGGCTCCATCGCCATGCCGCGGGCGATGGCGACGCGCTGCTTCATGCCGCCGGACAGCGTGTGCGGGTAGCTGTCCGCCGCGCGCGTGAGGCCGACCTTCTCGATGTAATGCCGCGCCTTGGCCTCGGCGCTCTTGCGATCGAGCTTGCGGGCGTTGATCAGCGGAAACATCACGTTGTGCAGGACGGTCTTCCACGGCAGGAGCTGATCGAACTCCTGAAACACCATCATGCGGTCCGGCCCCGGGCCTTTCACCGGCCGGCCCTTGATGGTGATCGAGCCTTCGCTCGGATGCATGTAGCCGCCGACCGCCTTGAGCAGCGTGGATTTGCCGCAGCCGGACGGCCCGAGCAGCACGAAACGATCGGCCGGGTTTACGCTGAAACTCACGCGCTCCGTCGCCGTGACCGCCGCGCTCGGCGTCTTGTAACGGAGGGTGACCGACGAGACGTCGAGCAAAGCGCCACCGGCGCTTTGCTCGTTGCCGCTGCGGCCGTCAGTTGCCGGGGAGGTCATGGGCGATCGGCAGGTAATAGTCTTTCCACGCCTTCGGCAGCGTCTTGATCGACCCGACCTTGTGCAGATGGGCGGCGAATTTCATCGTGCCCTGCGGATAGATATTCCATTCCATCATCCCGGGGCCCGACAGCAGCTCGACCAGAACGTCGGTCTCGGTCTTGTCGTTGTTGATTTCCTTGTAGGCTTCGACGCCGGCCTTCACGTCCTTTTCGATGAACGCCTTGGCCTCTTCCGCCGCGGCGCGCAGCGCCTGGATGATTTTCGGATTGGCGTCGGCGAACTTGGTCGTGGTGATGAACTGGCCCTGGCTCAGCGGCCCGCCGATGATCTTCGCCGAATCGATGATCTCGCGTGCGCCGGGAACCTGCTTCAGTTCGTAAAAGTCGAACGGCGGGGCGCCGAAATGGTTCTTCACTTCGTGCGAGGCATTCTTCATGGCGATGAAGGCATCGGGATGGCCCATCTGCACGGTCAGCGGATCGAACTTGTTCCACTGGTCGGCGCCGAACATTTCACCGGCCGCCATCTGCAGCAGAATGGCCTGCGTCGAAACCTTGACGGTCGGCACGGCGATCTTGTCGCCCTCGCCGAGATCCTTGAGCGACTTGATGCGCGGATCGCGGCTGACGAATTTCAGCGGCAGCGCCGAAGTCGCCGCCACGCCCTTCACGCCGCCGCGCGTGCGATCCCACAGCAGCAGCAGGTTGCCGGTGCCGGTGTTGATGATGTCGACATTGCCGGACACCAGCGCATCCTGCTGCGGGCCGCCGCCGGAGAAAGCCACCCATTTCACCGTGGCGCCGGCGATGCCGAGCTTTTCGGCATGCTTTTCCAGCAGCTTGTATTTTTCGATAACGTGCAGCGGCATATAGAGAATGCCCGGCTGCCGGCTCATGGTGATTTCGGTCTTGGCCTGGGCCCTGGCGATCGTCGGAGTGAGGGCCAGCGCCGCCGTACCCTGCAACATCCGCCTTCGGCTTATCATGCGTTCCTCCAGCAAATTGTTCTTGTCGCATGCGACCTTGGCAGTCTTTACGACTTTTTACAACTTGTTCGTGGGCCGCCGCTGACGCCGCCCCACAGGCTTGTCGCCGTCCTGACGATGGGCGACACAGCGTCGAACGCCAATCAGTGCCAGGCATGACAAATGAACGCGCAAATCCCGGTTTTCGACGGCCATAACGACGTGCTGCTCCGGCTTTACAAATCGACCTCGTCGAATCCGGTCGACGATTTTCTCAACGGCGAAGAAGCCGGTCACATCGATCTGAAGAAGGCGCGCGCCGGCGGATTTGCCGGCGGCCTGTTCGCGCTGTATTCGCCCTCGCCGCGGACCGCCAATACGACGGAGCCCTCGGCCGGCGCCTTCTCCCGGCCGTTGCCGCCTCCGCTGCCGATGGACGAGGCGCGGGTTTCCGTCGCCGGCGAGCTGGCGATGCTGGTGAGGATCGAGCGCGCTTCGCAAGGCGCGGTGGCGATCTGCCGCAGCGTCGCGGAGATCAAGGCCGCCATGGCGCGCGGCGCGCTGGCCACGGTGCTGCACATCGAGGGCGCCGAAGCGATCGACGACAAACTGCATTTCCTCGACGTGCTGTACGCCGCCGGCCTGCGCTCGCTCGGACCGGTGTGGAGCCGCCCCAACATCTTCGGCCACGGGGTGCCATTCGAGTTTCCGTCGAGCCCGGACACCGGCGACGGCCTGACCGGGGCCGGCGAGAACCTTGTTCGCGCCTGTGACGACATGAAGATCCTGATCGACCTGTCGCACATCAACGAGAAGGGCTTCTGGGACGTGGCGCGGCTATCGAAGGCGCCACTGGTGGCCACACATTCCAACGCTCACGCGCTGTGCCCTTCACCGCGCAATCTGACCGACAAGCAGCTCGCGGCGATCCGCGACACCGGCGGCATGGTGGGTCTGAATTTCGCGACCGGCTTCCTGCGACCCGACGGCAACATGCGCACCGACACGGACATTGCGCTGATGGTGCAGCACCTCGATTACCTCATCGACAAACTCGGCGAGGATCACGTCGGCCTGGGCTCGGACTTCGACGGCGCGCCGGTGCCGGCGACGATCGGTTCGGCGGCCGGCCTGCCGCTCTTGTTCGACGCGCTGCGGGCCAAGGGCTATTCCGAAGCGCTCATGAACAAGATCGGCACCGGCAACTGGCTCGCTCTGCTGCAACGGACGATCGGCTAACCGCACGCGGCGCCCGAGACTTCTCTTGCGATTTCAGGCGCTTCGCCGCGCAATTGGAAACCGGGCGCGTCAGCCCCAGTTGCCGCGCGCGAAATTCTGCACGTATGATTTTGCGTGACGACCCGCCGGACATGCCGCGGGCCGGAAGGTGACGATGGGCGAAGCGACAGGCCAGCAGCAGAAACGGACGCCCGACGAGGACATCGCCGAGGCGCTGGAGAGCGACATCATCTTCGGCCGCCTCAAGCCGGGCGAACGCCTGCGCGAAGAAGGCTTGCTCGAGCGCTTCGGTCATTCGCGTCACTTCATCCGCCTCGCTTTCACGCGGCTCGAGAAGAAAGGCATCCTCGTTCACACGCGCAATGTCGGCGCCGCGGTGCGCGCCTTCACCATTCCGGAAGTGGAGGAGGTCTACGACGTTCGCGAGATGATCCAGCGCCAGGCGGCGTTGCGCATTCCGCTGCCGGCGCGGCCCGAGGACATCGCGCAGATCGCCGCGATCCAGAAAGATTACGCGGCCTGCGTCAAGGCCGGCGATCTACGCGGCATCCACGCCTGCAACGACCGCTTCCATCTCGCCATCTTCGCGCTGTGCAACAACAGCCATCTGCTGGCGCTGGTCAAACAGTACATGGACCTGACCTACGTCATCCGCACCGTCACCTTCTCCGATCCGAAGGCGCTGGAGGCGTCGCGCCGCCAGCACGAGCTGATGATCGAACAGCTCAAGGGGCGGGACAGCTGGGCGCTGGCCGAACTGTGCGTGCAGCATCTGCGGCCGAACAAGGAGAAATATCTCGGCCGCCTGCGTGAGGCCGGCGCCGCCGGCGACCGCAAAACCGCGGCCGAATAGACGCGCCCCTCATATTGTTAACAAAATTTGGCTTCCGGCCCCGTTTTGCGACGCAATACTGGTCCGACGGCCGCCGATTATTGACAATCCTGAACCGGCAACGGACACTCCAAAGAAAACGCCCGGCGCGGACGGCGCCACAAGCAACACCACAGGGAGGGAGTCCGATGCTCATCCGCAAATTGCTGACGCTTGCCGCATTGCTCGCCACGACGGCCGCGCTGGCCTCGCCGGCCGCGGCGCAGAAGCGTGAATTCTCGTTCGCCTACGACCAGCCCAAGCAGAGCGGCTACGGCATCGGCGCCGCGATGTTCGACAAGAAGCTGCAGGAGCTCAGCAAGGGCACGATGTCGATCAATCAGTATACTAGCGCGCAGCTCGGCACCGAAGCGCAGACCATGCAGAAGGTGCAGACCGGCGACATCGACTTCGTCATCCTGTCCACCGCCAACGCCTCGACCGCGCAGCCGGAGTCCGGCGTGTTCTCGCTGCACTTCATCTTCCGCGACGAGGCACACGCCATCAAGGTGCTCGGCGATGCCAAGGTGATCGCGGCAATGCGCGAACTCTATGCCTCGAAGATCAAGGGCGCGCACATGATCGCGCTCGGCACCCAGGGCCTGCGCCACATGTACGGCAAGAAGCCGATCGAGAAGATCGCCGATCTCAAGGGCATCAAGATGCGCGTGCAGGCGACCGTGACCGAGGACACGTTGTTCCCGGCCTATGGCGCGCAGGTCGTGCACATGCCGTTCGGCGAGGTTTACACCGCGCTGCAGACCGGCGTCGTCGACATGGCCGAGAACGGCATCAACAACTACCTCGTCAACAAGCATTACGAGCCGGCGCCGGTGATCTCGCTCACCGAGCACGAAGCCAATCACTCCGCGCTGTTCATCAGCGACAAGGCGTGGTCGAGCCTGACCGACGAGCAGAAGAAGTGGGTGCAGACTGCCGCCGACGAAATATCCCAGAAGGAGCCGGAGGCGGCCTTCAAGCTCGAGCACGAGGCGCTCGCGAAGCTGCAGAAGATGGGCGTCAAAGTCGTCAGCAATGTCGACAAATCGGGCTTCTCGCAGATCAGCAAGCCGATTCAGGACAAGCTGGCGAGCGATCTCGGCCCCAACGCCGTCAAGGTCCTCGGCCTGGTCCGCAGCATCCAGTAGGCGCCGAGGCGGGAGCCGCCACCCCTCGGCTCCCGCCATTTTTCCCTGCCGCGAAAGCCACGAGCCATGCCGCGATTCGACAGCCTCGTCATTCAGGATCAGCGCCATCTCAAATGGCGCGCGCTTGATCCGATCGAGCAGGGCCTGATGATCCTGTGCGGCTTCTGCATCGCCGCCTTCAGCACGCTTGTGTTCTGCGACGTCATTACCCGCGCCATCGGCCGGCCGTGGCTCTGGGTGCAGGAAGCGACCATGACGTTCTTCCTGTACGGCATCTTCATCGGCGTCGCCGCCGCGACGCGGCGCAACGATCATCTCTATCTCGCGGTGCTCGCCGAATCGATGTCGGGCGGCGCACGGCTGTTCTTCGAGACGTTCAACCGGCTGTGCGTGCTCGGCGTCGCCTTCGCCATGATCTATTACGGCTATCTGAATTTCCTCGACGGCTTCAAGAGCCTGCGCATGCCCTCGATGATGCCGATGGCGACGTTCTATGCCGCCATCCCGCTCAGCGGCTTCTTCGTCGCCCTGTTCACCATCGAGCAGATGGTCAACGGCTTCAGACATGGCTTCGCCAATCCCGACGGCGTCGAGGAAGAGAAGAGGCAGTCGCTGTGACCACCAACGGCTTCCTCATTCTGCTGATGGGATTCCTCTTCCTGTTCCTCGGCTATATGGGCGTGCCGGTCGCCTTCGCGCTGATCGGCGCGGTCCTGATCGTCACCTCGTTCACGCCGGTCAGCCACGCCTCGATGATCGCGCAGGTCTTCAACGGCATGGACGTCGAAGCGCTGATGGCGATCCCGTTCTTCCTGCTGGTCGGCGACCTGATGACATCGGCCAATGTCACCCAGCGCATGATCGCGCTGTCGCAGACCTTGGTCGGCCATCTGCGCGGCGGCCTCGCCCAGGTCGTCACCTTGTTCAGCATGTTCTTTGCCGGCATTTCCGGCTCATCCGCCGCCGACGTCGCGGTGCTGACGCGCTCGATCGCCCCGGAAATGGCCCGCGAAGGCTACGACAAGGCCTTCACCGCGGCGCTGATTGCTTCGGCCGCCACCATGGCCAACCTGATCCCGCCCAGCATCATGGCGGTGGTCTACGGCGCCACCGGCAATGTCTCGATCGGCGGCCTGTTTCTCGGCGGCGTCGCGCCCGGCGTGTTCATCGGCATCGGCCTGATGATCTACAGCCATTTCTTCGGCCCGGTCGGCCTCAAGCACAAGCGCGCCACCTTCGGGCAGTTCGCCGAGGCGACCAAGCGTTCCGCCGTGCCGCTGATGATCCCGATCATCATCATGGGCGGCATCCTCACCGGCTGGTTCACGCCGAGCGAGGCCGGCATCATCGCTGTCGCCTATATCCTCATCGTCGTCATCCCGCTGCTCAACCCGCGGCACCTGCCGCATCTGCCGCGCGACTTCGCGCTCACCGGCCTGCTGTACTCGATCCCGCTGATCACCATCGGCGCCGCCTCGGCCTTCGGCTGGATGCTCGCCTACCTGCGCGGCCCCGCCGTGGTGTCGGACTGGATCAGCTACTACGCCGGCGGCGATCCGCATCTGATCATGCTGATGCTGACGGCCCTGTTCATCATCGTCGGCGACTTCATCGACGCCGTGCCGGCCATCATCATCTTCATGCCGCTCATTCTGGAGCTGACAAAGAACGCCGACATCAACGCCGTCCACATGGGCGTCGTCATCATCACCACGCTGGCCTTCGGCCTGATCACCCCGCCCTACGGCCTCTGTCTCTTGATGGCGGCCAAGTTCGTCAACGTGAAGTTCTCGCGCGCGATGCTGGCATCGTTCCCGATCTACATCATCTTCTTCGCCGCCATCGCTTTCGCGATTTACTTCCCGGAAATCGTGCTATGGCTGCCGAAACAGCTTCTGCCGCAATCGGTCGGCTGCTTCCGCAACCCCAGCGGCACGGGCTGGATCTGCCCCTGAACGCCGCGTGACTGGACGACGTGAATGAGTAATGGACTTCGGCAAGGCCTCACCAGCTACGGCGACACCGCGTTCTCGCTGTTCCTGCGCAAGGCCTTCATCAAGGGCATGGGCTATTCCGACGACGCGCTGGGCCGCCCCATCGTCGGCATCACCAACACCTATTCCGATTTCAACCCGTGCCATGGCAACGTGCCGCAGCTCATCGAGGCGGTGAAGCGCGGCGTCATGCTGGCGGGCGCCATGCCGATGGTGTTCCCCACCGTCTCGATCCATGAAAGCTTCGCCTTCCCGACCTCGATGTTCCTGCGCAATCTGATGGCGATGGACACCGAAGAAATGATCCGCGCCCTCCCCGTGGATTCAGTGGTGCTGATCGGCGGCTGCGACAAGACGATTCCAGCGCAGGTGATGGGCGCAGCCAGCGCCGACAAGCCGGCCATCGTGCTGCCGACCGGGCCGATGCTGGTCGGCCACTTCAAGGGCGAACAACTCGGCGCCTGCACCGATTGCCGCCGCCTGTGGGGCGAATTCCGCGGCGAGCGCATGAGCGGCGAGGATATCGAGCGCGCCAATGAGCGGCTGGTGCCGTCGGTCGGCACCTGCGGCGTCATGGGCACCGCCTCGACCATCGCCTGCATGATGGAAGCTTTGGGAATGTCGCTGCCGGGCAGCGCCTCGATCCCGGCGGTCCATGCCGACCGCATCCGCATGGCGGAGGCGACCGGCAAGCGCGCCGCCGAGATGACGAAGGGCGGTCCCACGCCGTCCGAGATTTTGACCAAGGACGCGTTCCGCAACGCCATCGTCATGCTGCAGGCGATCGGCGGCTCGACCAACGGGGTCGTGCATCTGTCGGCCATCGCCGGCCGCACGCCGCATCCGATCACGCTCGAGACTTACGACGAGGTCGGCCGCAACACTCCGGTGCTGGTCGATCTCAAGCCCACCGGCCAGCATTACATGGAGCACTTCCACCAGGCCGGCGGCGTGCCGCGTCTGATGCAGGAGCTCAAGGATCTTCTCGCGCTCGATGCCAGGCACGTTGCCGGCGGCACGCTCGGCGATGCGATCAGGACGTTCGAGGACGTGCCCGGGCAGACCGTGATCCGCTCGCGCCAGGCGCCGCTGAAGAGTGAAGGCGGGCTCGTCGTGCTGCGCGGCAATCTGGCGCCGCGCGGCGCCGTGCTCAAGCAGGGCGCCGCGAACGCCAGACTGATGCAGCACGAAGGCCGCGCCGTGGTGTTCGACTCGGTCGCCGACATGACGGCGCGCATCGATGATCCAGGACTCGAGGTCACCGCCGACGACGTCCTGGTCATGCGCAATGCCGGCCCGATCGGCGCACCGGGCATGCCGGAAGCCGGCTATATCCCGATTCCGAAGAAACTGGCGCAACTTGGCGTCAAGGACATGGTGCGCATCTCCGACGCGCGCATGAGCGGCACCGCCTTCGGAACAATAGTACTGCACATCAGTCCTGAAGCCGCCGCCGCCGGCCCGCTGGCGCTGGTCAAAACCGGTGACCGCATCCGCCTCGACGTCAAGGCGCGGCGCATCGACGTGCTGATCGACGACGCCGAGATGACGAAGCGACAAGCCGCGTGGCAGCCGCCGTCGGTGCCCGAGGCGGCGCAGCGCGGCTACGCCAAACTGTATCGCGAACACGTGCAGCAGGCGGATGAAGGCTGTGACTTCGACTTCCTGGCACGGCCGAACAGCGCGAAACGCTGACGCGCCGCGTATTGACGGCGCCACGTCCGGCTTCCGACAATCGCCTTTATGGGCACGGGACGGCTGATCGCGGGACTGATCGCGGCTATGGCAGTCGCTACGCCCGCGCGGGCCGAACCGCCCTGTATTGGCTCTGCCGCCGAAGGCGGCACCGTGGCCGCGGTTCAGGACGGACGTACCCTGACACTTGCGGACGGTCGTGAGGTCCGGCTCGCCGGCATCGAGGCCCCCGCCGACAACGCGGCCCTGCGCACGCTCGTCAGCGGGCGGTCTGTGAGGCTCGAGGGAACCGGCGAGGATCGCTACGGCCGCCTGATCGCTTACGCCTATTTGCCGGACGATGCGGAACCGGTGCAGGCGGCGCTGCTGGCCGCCGGTCAGGCCCGGGTTTCCGCTCGGGTTGGGGCGAAAAGCTGCGCCGACGCGCTGCTGGCGGCGGAAAAAGCCGCCCGGGCGGCCGGCCGCGGCCGGTGGCCCGACCCCAATTTCGCCCCTTTAGGTTCGCAAAATTTAACCATGATTGCGGCCGCGCGGGGGCATTTCGCTCTCATTGAGGGCCGAGTCTTGTCGGTGCGGGAGAGCGGGGCCACAATCTACGTGAATTTCGGGCGGCGCTGGACGCGGGACTTTTCCGTCATTATCCCGAAGCGTTCGCGGGGCAGCTTCGCCGCTGCCGGCATCGACATCAAGGCGCTCGAAGGCCGGCGCATCCGGGTGCGCGGCACCATCGAGCAGCGGAGCGGCCCGATCGTCCAGGCGATTGCGCCCGAGCAAATCGAGTTGATCGGCTGAGACATGTGTAGCGTGGCAAGCCAACGGACAGAGCGAATGCTGCGCGCGCGGCGAGTCTGGCTCGTCGTGCCGCTGCTGCTGGCCGTGCTCGCCGGCTGCTCGCAACTGCCGAGCGCGCCGCGCCAGGTATCGCTGCCGATTCCAAAGACGATCGACCGCGATGAGGCCGCGCCGGCCACGGTGCGCGAGAACGCGCGCATTCTCGCCTCCTATGGCGGGCTCTATGAAAATCCGAAAATGCAGGCGGAGATCGAGAAGATCGTCGCCCGTCTCGTCGCCGCCTCGGAACGGCCCGACCTGAAGTATCAGGTGACGATGCTGAACTCGCCGGCGGTCAACGCATTCGCGCTGCCGAACGGCAATCTCTACGTCTCGCGCGGATTGATCGCGCTCGCCGCCGACAAGGCCGAACTCGCCTCGGTGCTGGCGCACGAAATGGGCCACGTCATCGCCCGCCATGCCGCCATCCGCGCCGAGCAGGCCAAGCAGACGGCGCTGATCGGTCAGGTGGTCAGCGAAGTCCTGAGCGATCCGAACATGGGCGCGCTGGCGCTGGCCAAATCGAAGCTGACGCTGGCGGCTTTCTCGCGCGCACAGGAATTCGAGGCCGACGGCATCGGCATCGGCATTTCCGCGCGCGCCGGTTTCGACGGCTACGGCGCGGCGCGCTTCCTGACGGCCATGCAACGCAACGCCGACGTCAAGGGCGCCGGCAGCAACGCCCGCATCGATCCACACGTCGCCGATTTCCTCTCCAGCCACCCGGCGACGCCGGAGCGCGTGAAGAACGCAATCGCCAATGCGCGGCAGTTCTCCGGGCCGGGCAACGGCGAACGCGATCACGATGCGTACCTCGCCGATATCGAGGGCATGGTCTATGGCGAGGATCCGAGTGAAGGCTTTGCGCGCGGCCGCCGCTTCGTGCATCCCAAGCTCGGCTTCACCTTCACCGCGCCGCCCGGCTTCTCGCTCGACAATACGGCGCAAGCGGTGCTCGGCCTCAAGGATGGCGGCGGCGAAGCCATGCGCCTCGACGTCGTCAGCGTACCGGCCGAGCAACGGCTCAGCGACTACCTGAAATCCGGCTGGATCGACAATGTCGATGCGTCGAGCGCGGAAGATTTCTCGATCAACGGTTTCCCCGCGGCCACCGCCTCCGCCAAGGGCGAGCGCTGGGCGTTCCGGCTGTTCGCCGTGCGCTTCGGCAGCGACGTCTATCGTTTCATCTTCGCCGCGCGCGACATGACGCCGGCGAGCGACAAATCGTTCCGCGAGGCGGTGATGACGTTCCGCCGGATGAGCGTCAAGGAAAGCGCCGGGGTGAAGCCGCTGCACATCCGCATCGTCGCGGCAAAGCCCGGCGACACTCTCGAAACGCTGGCGCAGCGCATGGCGACCGACCACAAGCTCGAACGCTTCATGGCGCTCAACGGCTTGCAGAGCCACGACAAACTCAAGCCGGGCCAGAAGGTCAAAGTGGTGATGGAGTGAGGCACTCCCACCCTTCCCTGGAGGGGGAGGGTGAAGCAAGCTTCCGTGTACGACAAGGATAAAAGAACGGCCGGGTTTCCCCGGCCGTTTGCATGTCCGATCGCGGCGGCCCGCTTATTCCTCGCCCGCTTCGCGGTTGAGGGTGAATTCGCGCGGCACGTCGGGGCCCCACAGGTAGAACGAGTCTTCCGGCTTGTGGTCGGCGGCCGGCCAGCGGTCTTCCTTCGGGATGTAGTCGATGTCGCAGGAATACTCGGCGAACGAACCCCACGGGTCCATGATGTAGTGGAAGTAGTTCGAGCCGAGCACGTGGCGGCCGAGGCCCCAGCCCTTCTGGTAACCCTTGTCATGCATGCGCGCGGCGCCAAGGCCGATATCGTTGATCGACGTCACGTCCCACGAGCAGTGATGGAAACCCGGCGCCGACGACTTCACCAGCGCCAGCAGGTGATGGTCGCTGCCGTGGATGCCGTGCATGAAGGCGACGAGATCGGAGGCGCGGTCTGACAGGCGCAGGCCGAGCGTGCGCTCGTAGAATTCGATCGACTTCAGGACGTCGCGGGTGAACATCAGCACATGCGACAGCCGGCGGGGGCGCACCAGCGGCGCTGCACCGCGCGTCGTTGCGCCCGCCTGGCCGGGGCCGACCGAGTGCCACTCGCTGACGGCCTTCTGATCCGGCGACACCTTGGGCGCCACCTTCACTTCCATCAGGATGCCTTCGTGGTTGCGGAACCAGAAGCCGTTCGATTCGAAGCCCGGCGCCGGATCGACAAGCTTGATGCCTTGGCCCTCGATGCGCTTTTTCAGGCGATCGATGTCTTCGGCGTAGCAGCCGAACGACATGTGATGCAGCGCCTTGGTCTTGCCTTCGATGACCGAGCCCCAGGCGTGTTCATGACCGAAGGTCTTGAGTTGCAAGGCATTACCCTTGCGCACCATGTTCAGCCCGAAATTGGTGTAGAATTCGTCCGCCGCATTGACGTCCGGTACGGCGAGGACGAATTGATCGAGCGAGTGGATGCCGAACTCGTCGGAGCTGGCGGTCGGCGCGACATATCCGCCGATGGCAGTCATATTCAGGCTCCCTAGACCTTGTTTATCTTTCGGCCGGCATCATACCCCCGCCCCTGACAGGAGCAAACGGTTCCTCCAACGTTGCCGTGCCCACCTCGCCCACTTCGACCCTCCAGGCGGAACGCAAGCCTGCCATTCGTCGTTGTCAGAGCATGGAGCTATCGGGACAAGACGGTTTGGGACTTTCGCTGGCCATCTATATGGGTGCGATTGTCGCCACGATGGGCGTATTGGCCGTGCCGGTCTATATGGCCGTCGGGCCGCAGGTGTATGAAAACCCGCGACCGGAACCTCTCGACCCGCTCCTGAACGGGCCCATCGCCGGCCAGCGCGTATCGACCGCGATCCCGCTGGCGTTCCAGAAGCAGCAAAACCTTATCGATCCCAAGGTGCTCGCCGAACTGAATGCCAAGACCAGGCCGGCGCAACCGCCGCGGCACCAGGTCGCGCATGTTCCGGTGCAGCGTCGCCCGGCCGCTGCGATGGCCGAGGCGCGCGAGCCGCGCGAGCGGTCGGCTTTCTCCCTGTTCAATCTGTTCGGCGGCTGACCGGCGCGCCATTGCCCGACAGCGCGCGCATGGCGCCGCGCAAGGCGACGCGAAACGCTTCGTCGTAGTTGATACCGCTCGCCGACCACACGAACTGCCGGCCCCGCGCGGATATCCGCCAGGTCGCGATCCAGCCATGCGCCTTGTCGCTCCAGGTCAAATCGCCGGTCAGCGGCTGATCGGCGCCTGCGACTTTGGCGAGCGCTTCGGCCTTGGCGGCGACAACCTTTGCATCCGCCGCCGGCGTGACGCCGTTGGCCCGCAGCGGCTCGGCCGCCGGCAGCACGACGTTCAGGCCATAGCGCTGCACCGCATTGCCGAGGGATTCGCGCATGTCGGGATCGAACGCGCCGTCCTTTGCCAGTACGCCGTCGCCCTTGCGGCCATGCACGGTGACGATCATCGCCAGGACAGGACGCTTGCCCTTCCAAGTCCTCCGCCCCAGCGAAGCCAGCACGTTGTCGATCTTCGCCGGATTGAAATGGCAGGTCAGGAAGTGTGGCCGGTCGTACGAGCCCTGTTCATCGTGCAGCGGCCGGCCAGACAGACGATCGAAATACGAGAACGTGTCGATGTAGTCGCCGGCTCGCGCGCTGAGCGCCGGCACGCGCTTGCTGTCGAGGATCGTCACATCGCCGGAGGCGCGCACCAGCACGTCCTCGAAACAGAGCTTGAAGCCGAGCGGCCGGTTGCGCTCGTCCTTGCCGGTGACGACGGCCTGTGCCGTGTAGATGTCGTCGAGTGCCATTGGCGGTGGCGGCTTGGTCTCGAGGCCAAACGCAGCACCCGCGACCGCCAGCACCATGGCCGCGGCGATAGCCGCGACGCTCAGCCGCCGAAAATCGTTGCTGTGTCCAGGCATAGGCATGGCCGCCCCCACGTGAAGATCAATTCGACGCCGCCCTCAAGCGACGGCCGGCACCGCACTAGCATACCCCCGCGTTTAGTTTTTGAGCTCGTGTTTTACGCGGCCCATCGCAGAAGCCCATTCTTTGACCGCCCGCCGCCGCACGCTTGTGCGGTGCATACATGGACAAGTTCCAGCGGCAGTGCGATGCTTTATGAAGGTTTTGTGACAGTCATTGGGGGCGTCCGATGCGTACTTTCCTGAAAGCCTGCGTTTTCTCGCTGTTGATGGGCACCACGGCCGCTCATGCCGGCACCGTCACCGCCTACACCGCTCTGGAAGAAGACGAGATCGCCGAATACGTCGCTGCCGCGAAGACCGCGTTGCCCGGCATCGACCTCAAGGTGCTGCGGCTGTCCACCGGCGACCTCGGCGCCCGCATCCTCGCCGAAGCCTCCAATCCTCAGCATGACGTGATCTGGGGCTGGGCCGTCACCAACATGATGGATCCGCGCGTGCTCGCTTTGCTCGCGCCGTACAAGGCCAAGGGCGCCGACAAACTCGCCGCGCCGTATCGCGCCGCTGACGACAAATGGTTCGCGGCGACCGGCTACATGGCCGCGTTCTGCGTCAACAACGAGCGCATCAAGTCGAAGGGCTTGCCGACGCCGAAGGATTGGGCCGATTTGCTCGACCCCAAACTCAAGGGCGAAGTGGTGATGCCGAACCCGGTGTCCTCGGGCACCGGTTATCTGCAGATCGTCGGCATCCTGCAGCAGATGGGTGACGAGAAGGGCTGGAAATTCCTCAAGGATCTCGACGCCAACGTCGCGCAATATATCAAGTCCGGATCGCGGCCGTGCAAGGCGGCGCGCGCCGGCGAGTTCGCCGTCGGTGCATCGCTGGCATTCGCCGCGATCCAGTCGATCCAGGAAGGCTTCCCCGTCACCATGGTAATTCCGGCTTCAGGCGCCGGCTTTGAGCTTGAGGCTTCCGCGCTGATGACGTCGTCGAAAAACAAGGCCGATGCCGAGAAATTTCTCGACTGGACCTTGTCGCCGGAAGCGGCCGTCATCTACGGCAAGTACAAGGAGATCGTCACGATCCCCGGCGTCAAGCCCGCCGCCGCTTCGGAAAAGGCCGGATTGCCGGCCGATGTGACCAAGGTGTTGCTGCCGATCGACTTCGCCAAGTCGGCCGTCGAACGCAACGCCATTCTAGAGCGCTGGCAGAAGGAGATCGGCCGCTAAAGCGGCGGCCGCGTCGAGGCGGCGCCGCAATGCGGCTTGATCTTGAGGGCGTGGCCAAACGTTTCGAGGGCGTCTTCGCCCTCGAAAACATTTCGCTGAGCGTTGAAGCGCCGGAATTCATCTGTCTGCTTGGCCCTTCGGGCTGCGGCAAAACCACGTTGCTGCGGTTGATTGCCGGGCTGACCGCGCTCGACGAAGGCCATATCCGCCTCGACGGTGCCGATCTCTCTTCGACGCCGGCGCGCGACCGCGGCTTCGGCATCGTCTTCCAGGCCTATTCGCTGTTTCCCAACATGACCGTCGCCGCCAATGTCGGTTACGGCCTGCGCATCCGCGGCGTCGCGCCGGCGAAGATCGCGGCCCGCGTTGCCGAACTGCTCGATCTGATCCAGCTGCCGCATCTGGCCGATCGTTATCCGTGGCAATTGTCCGGCGGACAGCAGCAACGCGTGGCACTGGCCCGCGCCGTTGCAGTCGAGCCGAAACTGCTGCTGCTCGATGAACCTCTGTCGGCGCTCGACGCCAAGGTGCGCGTCGAGCTGCGCGCCGAAATCCGCGCCCTGCAGCGCCGCCTCGGCATCCTCACCATCATGGTGACGCACGACCAGGAAGAGGCGATGTCGCTGGCCGACCGCATCGTCTGCATGCAAAAAGGCCGCATCGCGCAAGTCGGCACGGCGCAGGAACTCTACCACCGTCCGGCGAGCCGCTTCGTCGCCGACTTCATGGGCGTCAGCAATCTGATCGACCTGAAGACCGCCGAACGCCACGCGCCGGCCTTGCTGGCCGGCCGCCGCAGCGGCGACGGCGACATTGCCTGCGTGCGCCCTGAAGACGTGATCGTCGGCTCGCCCGGCAAGAACGCCCGCGTGGCTTCGGTTCAGTTTCTCGGCAACATTTCCCGCCTCATGCTCGACTGGCCCGGCGGCCAACTGATTGCAGAACAGCCCGGCGAAACCGCGTTGCAGCCCGGCGCCGAGGTCACGGTCGGCTTCGCCGCCCACAAGCATGCCTGGGTCGTCAACTCGTGAGCGCGCTTGCCAGAACAATGACGAAGGCCGCCGATCGTGACGGCCTGTTCGTCGCGGTCTGCCTGATCGTGCCGCTGTTCTGCCTCGCCGTGTTCTTCCTCTACCCACTCAGCATGGTGGCGCTGCGCAGCATCACCCAACCCGACGGCAGCATCGGCATCGGCAATTTCGCGGTGATCCTGAGTTCGCCGAACTTCTGGCGCGCCGCCCTGCACAGCCTCGCCATGAGCGGCATGACGACCGCGGTGGTGCTGCTGCTCGGCCTCGTCGTCGCCTTCGCGCTGCACCGCTGCCGCATCCCCGGCGGCGCCCTGGTCATGGCAGCGGTGTTGCTGCCGCTGCTGATGCCGTCGCTGGTGCAGGGTCTCGGCCTGATCTTCCTACTCGGCCGCAACGGCTTGCTGACCAAGGCCTCCGGCATCGAGATCAATATCTACGGCTTCTGGGGCCTGGTCATCGCCAACGGGCTTTACGCCCTGCCGCAGGCCGTGCTCATCATCAGCGCCGCGCTGCGCAGCGCCGATGCCCGCATCTACGAGGCGGCGGAAATCCTCGGCACCTCGGGCTGGCGGCAATTCCGCGATCTCACGCTGCCGAACATCAAGTTTGGGCTGCTGAGCGCTGGCTTCGTGGTGTTCACGGTCACCATCACCGATTTCGGCAATGCCGCGACCATCGGCGGCGATTATTCGATCCTCGCCACCGAGATCTACAACCAGGTCGTCGGCCAGATGAACTTCAATCTTGGCGCCGTCGTCGGCATCATGCTGCTGTTTCCGACCGTGCTCGCCTTCTATCTCGAGCGCGTCGCCTCGCAGCGGCAGTTCGGCGGCGGCAGCGATTCCGCGGTGCCGATCGTGCCGCGATTCACGCCGCGACGCGACGTTCCGATGACGGTCGTCGCGTGGCTGATCGCGCTGATGCCGGTCGTCACCGTTGGCGTCGTCGTGTTCGCCAGCTTCGTCTGGCTGTGGCCGTACCGCTTCGACCTGACGCTCCGCCACTACGCCGTTAAGGTCGCCGGCGGCTACGATCCCTTATGGACCACGGTCACCATTTCATGCTGGGCCGGCCTCATCGGCACGGCGCTGATCTTCGCGCTCGGCGTCGCCCTGCAACGCATGCCGCGCGGCCTGGTCAAGCCGATCTATTTCTTCTGCATGCTGCCGGCGGCGGTGCCGGGCCTTGTGCTCGGCCTGTCCTATATCTTCGCCTTCAATGCGCCGAACACGCCGCTGTATTTTCTCTACGGCACGGCGATCCTCATCGCGCTGTGCAACATCTTCCATTACTGGACGCAGGGCTTCCTCACCACCATGACCGGCCTGCGGCTGGTGGCGGCGTCGCTGCAGGAAACCGCGGCCTGTCTCGGCGCCAGCCTGCCGCGCGTGATGCGCGACGTCGTCGCGCCGCACGTGGCGCCGACCATCGTCTCGGTGTTCTTCTTCCTGTTCATGCAATCGATGGTGACGTTGTCCGCGGTCATCTTCCTGATCACCGCATCGGTCAGCGTTGCCTCGGTGTCGATCATGCGGCTCGACGAGGCGGGCTTCACCTCGCAGGCCGCCGCTTACGCGACCTGCACCATGGGCGTGGTCATCGCCGCCTCGATCCTGCTGCGCCTGCTGCTGGCACTGCTCCGCCGCAAGACGCGGGCCTGACGGCTTCCGGTTCGCGACAAATGCGCCACAAGAAAAAGCCCGGCATCGCTGCCGGGCTTTTTATTTTGAATGGCTCGTCTCGTCTTTGGCTTGAGGGCTAGAGGCATTCCGCCTCAATCCTCATCCTTTCAGGCGGCTTCTTCCTCGGAAGCCTCGTCGGTGCCGGCCTCTTCGGCGGGCTTGGGACCGCGGCGCGGACCCTTGGCGAGAGCACCCTCGATTTCCTTGACCGCTTCGGTCTCGGTCACCTTCTGCACCGCCGCGATTTCGCGCGACAGGCGGTCGAGCGCTGCTTCATAGAGCTGGCGTTCGGAGTAGGACTGCTCCGGCTGGGTGTCCGAGCGGTACAGGTCGCGCACCACCTCGGCGATGGCGACGATGTCGCCCGAGTTGATCTTGGCTTCGTATTCCTGCGCGCGGCGCGACCACATGGTGCGCTTGACGCGGGCGCGGCCCTTCAGAGTCTCGAGCGCCTTCTTGACCAGCGGCGGTTCCGCCAGCTTGCGCATGCCGACCGACACGATCTTCGCGGTCGGGACCCGAAGCGTCATCTTGTCCTTGACGAAGTTGATGACGAACAGTTCCAGCTTGGCGCCGGCGATTTCCTGTTCCTCGATCGCCATGATCTGACCCACGCCGTGGGCCGGATAGACGATGAATTCGTTGGTTTTGAAGCCTTGACGCTGGGTGGTCTTCTTGTTGGGGGCAGTCGGCATTCCGGGCATTGCTCCTTCACCGGCGGCCTTGCGAGCGCCGGTCACTTTGGCTGCGGGTGCTGCGCCACGGACGGAACCGCGGGCCGCATGCGAGGTCCGCCGGGTTTCGGCGGGCTTTTTGGGCTTCCGGCTCATGCCGGTAACACCTTTCTTCGATTTTTGACGCGATTTACCAGCCACAGCTCACGCGTGGGTTACACGCCCTTCTATGGAACCTTGGGACGCCCGCGAAAAATAAAGCTCCCGGATGGTGGGAGCGGATCCGTGTGCGGGTTTCTTCATTTTCATCAGGATTTGGCCGTATATAGCACATTTTTGGCCAAAATCAAAGTCTTATGACGTTACAATTCGGCAACCCAGATGTCGCGGAGGCGCCATTCTGCCCTCGCGGTTAATACCGGCGCGACCTCCTCCCGAAAACTTGGCGTTCCGGGGTAAGGGTTCCGTCAGGTGCCCGAGGGCTAACCGGGTGGTTGCTCAGTCGCCTTCGCCGGGGTTCGGCGAGAATTGCTCGAGCTTGCCCGGCTTGCCGTCCCAATCCTTGGCGTCGGCCGGCGCCTCGCGTTTGATGGTGATGTTCGGCCAGCTCTTGGCGTATTCGGTATTGAGCTCGAGCCACTTTTCCAGGCCCGGCTCGGTGTCCGGCTTGATCGCCTCGGCCGGGCATTCCGGCTCGCAGACCCCGCAGTCGATGCATTCGTCCGGATGGATGACGAGCATATTCTCGCCTTCGTAGAAGCAGTCCACCGGACAGACCTCCACGCAATCCATGTACTTGCACTTGATGCAGTTCTCGGTAACGACGTAGGTCATTCAGGGCTCCGCAGCACGCGATCACGTGCCTACCTAAAGCGCCAATCCAGCACAAGCCCCGGCGACTGCCATGATCTGGCGCAAAGCCGCTCAGGCGGCGGGCCCGAGGCTGCGGTAGGTGACCACGGCGTCCCGGGAGGATCCGCGCTTGTCGCAGAAACCGGCCACCTCGATCACGCGTACCGAACGATCGAGCGCCACCGTCACCACGTCCCCGACGCGCAAGGTATGGGCCGGCGCGGTGACGCGCTGACCGTTGACGCGGGTATGCCCGGCTTCCACGAGCCGCGCCGCATCGCTGCGCGTGCGCACGATGCGGGCATGCCAGAGCCATTTGTCGATGCGCTGCTTCTCCCCGCCCCCGCCCGTCTCACGCGCGGTCCCGGAAGAAGGCGCCATCAATCCTTGCCTTCGAGCTGCTGCTTGAGCGCGGCAAGTTTGGCAAAGGGCGAATTCGGGTCCGGCGCCTTGTCGCGTCCGCCCGAGCCGCCGGCGGGGCGCGCAAAATACTTGTCGCGATCGGCCCGATCGACCTGATCGCGCTCGCGGCGGCGCGGCGGCCGTGGCCCCCGGTTTTCGCCCGACCCCGCCTGATCGCGCTTGCCGAACGGCTTGTTGAAGCCTTTAGCCTGACGCTCCATCCGCTCGCGCCGTTCATTGCGCTCGGGCCGCTCCGGACGGTCGCCGCGACGCTCGTGACGCGGCGCGCCATCGCCAGCGGGCTGGGCGGCATCGGCAGGTGCCGCAGCCGCGCCGTCGGCGACTGCCTGCTGCGGACGCTGGCCGCGACGAGAACGATGGTGATGCGGACGGCGTTCGCCGCCATGGCCGCCGGGCCGCCAGACCTCGATCAATTCGGGCTCGGCCTTCTGGTCGCCTGCGGCAGCTTCAGACGCGGCGGCAGCCTCCGGCACAGCGACCGAGCCGTCGCCGGCAACCGGGGCGGACGCCTCGACAGCTTCGGCCAAGCCGCTGACTTCGCCGCCCACCTCCGGCACGCCTGCCGAAACCGGGGCGTCGCTGACGCTCTCGGTGGCGGGGATGAGATCGGCCTGCGGCAGTAGCGCAATCGACGATGCCGCTTCGGCGGGCATCGTCTCGACAGGGGCGTCGATCGGCTGTTCGGCACCGGTGTCCGCGGGCACTGCTTCTGTCGCTGCATCCAGCGCGACCGCTGCTTCGGCATTCGCCTCCGGCGCCGCTTCCACCGGCTTTTCAATGAGCTTCGGCTTGCGATCCATGCGATAGCCGAGCGAGCGCAGGATCGAAGCGAAGTCTTCGCCCGAAGCGCCGGTCAGCGACGTCATGGCGCCGGTGACCGTGAAGCTGCGGCCGTCGAATGCGCCGTCCGGCTTCGGCGTCACGCCCTCGCGCCAGGCAAGCGCCGGACGAATGAGATCCGCGAGCCGTTCGAGAATATCCACCCGCACCGCGCGTTCGCCGCAGATGCGATAACCCGACATCCGGTACAGCGCCTTGGGCGTGTCCTTGTCGACCGGGATCGACGTGCGGCCGGAGGCGGCGAGATGCAGCAGCTCGGTGACGCCGTGCGCGTCCGGACCTTCGTGCTTGAGGGCATGGAGCTGCGTCGCCAGCGCGCGCGGCGCCGGCTTGAGCAGCGCCGGCAGATAGATGTGATAGGCGCCGAAGCGCACGCCATATTTGCGCAAGGTGGCGCGCGTGGGCTGATCGAGGCCCTTCACTTCGTCCGCCACCTTCTGGCGCTCGAGCACGCCGAGCGCCTCGACGATCTGGAAAGCGACACCACGTCCCATACCGGTGATGTCTTCCGCCGCCGACAGCGAGAACAGCGGCGCCAGCAGTTTCTCGATGTGGTTCTTGAGCCAAAGATCGAGACGGTTCTGCACCAGCTCGCGCGCCGGGCCGGTGAGGTGCTCATCGGCGACGATGCGCACGCGCGGCCGCAACGTGTCGTCGCCGGCCACGAGCTTGCCGACCAGTTCACCGGTCCAGCGGACGACGCCATCATTGGCGAGAACGATCTGATCGCTCGAGGCCTGCGACAGCTTGGTGGCGCGCGCTTCGATTTCGCCGGCCAGCACCTTTTGAGCGGCGGCGTTGAGCGCCTTGGCTTCCGAGCCGGCGGCGGAAGCGTCGGGTGCGAACATGAAGCCGTCGAGCCGGCCGATGACATGGCCCTCCACGGTGACGTCGCCGGTTTTTCCGATTTGTGTTTCGAGCATCGTGTTCTCTCGCAGCCTCCGCATCAGGACGCTGGTGCGGCGGTCCACGAAGCGTTCAGCCAGACGCTCGTGCAACGCGTCCGACAATTTGTCTTCGATCGTGCGGGCGACACCTTGCCAGTGATCTGGGTCGGCAAGCCAATCCGGGCGGTTGGCAACGTAAGTCCAAGTCCTGACATGCGCGATCCGGTTGGAGAGGGTGTCGATGTCGCCGTCGGTCCGGTCGGCCTGAGCGAGCTGACGGGCGAACCAATCTGTAGGGATGTTACCCTCTCGCAGCAAGAATCCATAGAGGGTGACGACCAATTCGGCATGGGTCGCCGGTGCGATCTTGCGATAGTCCGGGACCTGACACGCATCCCAAAGGCGCTCGATCGCGGCCGCGCCGGTGGCGAGCGCCTTCACATCATCGTCACGCGCGGCATGCTCGAGGACCAGAATGTCCTCGCCCGTCGGCGCCCGGGTCAGGCCTTGTTCCTGCGGCGGCATGGCGAGCGAGGCCTGCAGCGCCCCCAGGGACGTGAAATCGATCGCGGAATTGCGCCACTGCAACATCCGCACCGGCTCGAAGGTGTGGCTTTCCAGCGCATGCACCAGTTCCTGGTCGAACGGATCGCAGCGCCCGGTGGTGCCGAAAGTGCCGTCGCGGGTGGCGCGCCCGGCGCGGCCGGCGATCTGGCCGAGTTCGGCGGGATTGAGTTTGCGGAACTGGTAACCGTCGAATTTACGATCCGAGGCAAATGCGACGTGATCGACGTCAAGATTGAGCCCCATGCCGATCGCGTCGGTGGCGACCAGGTAATCCACGTCGCCCGATTGGTACATCGCCACTTGCGCGTTGCGCGTGCGCGGACTGAGCGCGCCGAGCACAACCGCAGCGCCACCGCGCTGGCGGCGGATCAATTCGGCGATGGCGTAAACTTCGGCCGCGGAAAAGGCGACGATAGCGGAGCGCGACGGCAATCGCGTGATCTTTTTCTCACCCGCGTAAGTGAGCATCGACAGGCGCGGCCGCGACACGATATTGGCGCCGGGCAGCAGCTTTTCGACGATGCCGCGCATGGTGGCGGCGCCGAGGATCAGTGTTTCCTCGCGCCCGCGCATGTTGAGCATGCGATCGGTGAAGACGTGGCCGCGCTCGAAATCGGCCCCGAGTTGGATTTCGTCGACGGCGAGAAAGGCGACGTCGAGATCGCGCGGCATCGCCTCGACGGTCGAGACCCAGTAGCGCGCATGCGGCGGCTTGATCTTTTCTTCGCCGGTGACGAGCGCGACATTCGCCTCGCCGGCCCGTGCGACGATCTTGTTGTAGACCTCGCGGGCGAGCAGCCGCAGCGGCAGGCCGATCACGCCAGAGGAATGCGCCAGCATGCGCTCGATGGCGAGGTGGGTCTTGCCGGTATTGGTGGGGCCGAGCACGGCGGTCACGCCGGCGCCGCGGACACGCGACTGGCGTTGGCCCTGCGGAGAGAAGGAAATCGTCATTACGCTCCAGACGCGGCACCGCCTCGCGCTAGGCCAGGCCGCAAAGCTCATCTATCACATTGCGCCGTTCTGCCAGCCCTAAACCGGCCTTCGGAACGGCGGCGTGTTAATCATTGGAACGGCGCCCGAACGAAGCGCGTCCGAATCGCTGATCACTGGCGAATGCGGCTTCGTTCACGGCGATATCTCGTCGGCGGTTACGGGATAGCCACTACATAGGGTTCCGCACGACTGCCGGCCACCGCAAAAACGGCGCCAATTTCTTAATTTTTATCGCTCCGCTGTCCCGTTTTCGTGACGGCCACGCCGCGACGGGTTTGTCTCAAATTGCGACGCGTGCCGCGAGGCATTTTAAGTTCCGGAACGAGTCTGGAACGAAGCGGGGGCGAATCAGTGACTCGGGGCAACTTCGGATTCGTTCACGGCGATATCTGGGACGATTACCGGAGAGTCCCACCAGATCGGGTATTCCGCATCGGATTCATTGAGCTTTTTCGGCCGTCAGAAATTAACGCCTTGGCGGACTCGCATGACGCGAAGAGTCAAGGCGGAATCGTCTAAGGCGTTTTCGCTTCGGACGCTGCGGCTTTCGCCGCCTTTTCAGGCGGCTTGATGGAGGCCTTCACGGTGTCCGGCGCCTTCGGCGCCGTCGTCGCCGTCGTCACGAACTCCGTCGCCTGCAGGATGGCGCGGCCGATCGGCGTCGGCCCCTCGGCGCGGAACGGCACCAGCACCCGCGTGCCGGCGATCGGCACCAGCCAGATTTCCATGTCGCGCTGCTCGGACAGATATTTGATGGCGGCGCGGGTGGGAATATAGCCCGCCACCGGCGTGAAATTCACCGCGCAGACCACCGCCGGCCCGGCATAGCCCTTGTCGGCCTTGACCTGATCGGTGCGCTTGTAGGACAGGCGCAAATCGTAGCGCAGCCGGCCGTCGAACACGGCGAGGGTGCGGGCGCAGGCTTCCGGCGTCATGAGGTCGCCGTGGCCCGGCATGCGGATCAGGGTCGCCGTCATCGGATCGAGCACGCCGCGTTTCGACGCCTCGGTGACCGGCACGCGCTCGGCTTCGGTCTCCGCCGGCGGATCGAGCTTGAGCTCGCGCACCGCGCCGGCATCGACTTTCAGGCTGATTTCATCGGCCTTTTTGTAGGAATGGATGCTGGCGGTGTAGCTCGACAGCACCGGTTTGCCGGCCTGCACGGTGCCGTGAGTGATGGTCTGGCCATAGCCGCCGGTGAAGGCGCGCATCAGCCCGGTGGTGGCGCCGGTCGCGGTCGCCGAATAATTGGCCTCATCGACGGTGATCAGCCAGGAGCCTTCGCCGATCGGCAGGCCGGCCAAAGTCGCGACATAGCGGGCGTCGAGCCGCGCCTGGGCCACCGCCGGGCCGGCGAGCGTCAGCCCGGCGAGGACGGCGCCCGCGGCCGCCAGACCGATCCGTCGCAACTGCCGATATGTCCGCACGGGACCCTGCTCCTGCACCAGTGGCGCGGGCCTGTGGTCGGCCCGCATTGCGCCAATTCTTTGATGCGTTGCTTGACCCGGTTAATCTAGGCCAAAGCCGCCCGAAAAAGCCTGAATTCCGGCTCAAATCGAGGCCAATCCCCAACTTGACGCCAAAGCCCGCGATCTCTATACGTCCCCGGTCCAAGCCCCTCATCGCTGGAAACGGACTTGCGCAAGCCTAAGCGCTTGTCGGGGCGACAACTTTTCTCGCGGCGCCGGAAAGGCGACGTGCCATACGAAGGATAAGTGCCATGTCCTGGCGTTGCGATCTGACCGGTAAGAAGCCGCTCGTCGGCCACAAAGTGAGCCATTCGAACATCAAGACCAAGCGCCGGTTCATGCCGAACCTGCAGAGCGTCTCGCTGACGTCCGAGATCCTCGGCCGCACCGTGCGCGCCCGCATCTCGACCAACGCGCTGCGCACGGTCGATCATCGTGGCGGCCTCGACGCCTTCCTGCTCAAGGCCAAGGACACCGATCTCGCGCCGAAGATGCTCGAGCTGAAGCGCCAGATCGTGAAGAAGTCGGCGGTCGCGAAAGCGAGCTGAGTTTCTTAAGACCACCCGAGATTTGAAAGCGCCGCCCGAAAGGGCGGCGTTTTTGTTTGCTGCAGGCGTAGTTTTTCGCTCCGGGAGATTCTGAAGAACATTTCAGAATAACTTCAGAACGTCGCTACCGGTCCTTCAGGACATCCGCGACGCGACCGTGGGATGACGCTCTCAGCGCGCGCTTATAGCCGGCCGCCGGCCGCCGCAGGCGCTCGGGAGACGAGGCGTGGCATCTGGATTCGTGAGGCGCCGGTTCGGGAAACCCGACCGGCTGCGGGCTGCCCTGCTGGCGTCGTCCGCGCTCGCCGCAGCCTCGCTGCTCCCGCTGGCCGGGCAGGCCCAAGCCCAGGACGCGACCTGGCTCGCCAATCCGGGTTCCGGCGATTTCAACACCGGGAGCAACTGGGACACCAGCAGCGTGCCGACCGGCACCGCGTATTTCGACGCGACGAGCACCTCCGGCCTGACGGTCCTGAGCAACACGTCTATCGGCGGCTGGACGTTCAATGCGGGCGCTTCTGCCTACAGCATTACCAACAATTTTACGCTCGCGTTCACCGGCGCCGGCATTGCCGTTAACGGCGGAAGCGTCACCATCAACAACAACAGCGGTCTCTCTTTCTCTAACGGCAGCACGGCGGGCGAAGCCACCATCGACAACCGCTGGAACCTGAACTTCTACGACAGCAGCTCAGCCGGCAGCGCCACCATCGTCAATAGCAGTAGTTTGTTTTCTACGCTGACCTTCAACAACAACAGCACGGCAGGCAGCGCATCGATTACCAACTTACACGAGTTGACGTTCTACGGTAACACAACGGCCGGGAGCGCCACCATCACCAACTACGGCACCGTGCTGTTCGACGGCAACTCGACGGCCGGCAGCGCGCAACTGATCAACGGCGGAAGCAGCGCTGTCGTCAACTTCTGGACCCCCGGCCCAGCCAGCGACGGCAAGATCACCGCCGGCTCGATCGCCGGCAGCGGCCGCTTCGACCTCAACAGCACCGAACTGACGGTCGGCAGCAACAACCTGTCGACCGAGGTGACCGGCGTGCTGACCGGCGACGGACTCACGACCGGAACGTCGCTGATCAAGACCGGCACCGGCACGCTGACCTTGTCCGGCACCAACACCTATACCGGCGCGACCACGGTGGATCACGGCACGTTGCTGGTCACCGGCTCGATCGCCAGTTCACCGTTGGTCTTGGTCAATCCCGGCGCATCGCTCGGCGGCACCGGTACCGTTGCGACGACCTTCCTCGACAGCGGCGCGACGCTCGCGCCGGGCACGCCAGGCAGCATCGGCACGCTGACGGTCCAGGGCAATCTGACGTTTTGCAATTGCAGCATCTATGCCGTGAAGGTCTCTCCCACAGGGGCCGACAAAACCGTGGTGACCGGACAAGCGGCCCTTGGCGGTACCGTGCAGGCCACGGCACTCGCCGGCAGTTTCCGCGGCCAGACCTACACCATCCTCAATGCCACCGGCGGCCTGGGCGGCACCACGTTCGACAGCCTGACTTTCACCGGCAGTAGCATCAGCCCCGGCGCCCGCAATCCGCACCTGACTTACGATGCGAACAACGTCTTTCTGGTGCTCGATCCCGGCACGCTGCAGCTTTCTCCAGGTGCCAGCGGCAATCAGAGCAGTGTCGCGGGCGGCATCAATGCTGCGGTCTTGAACGGCGGCACGCCGCCGGCTGCCTTCGACGCGTTGCTCAATATGAGCGGCACGCAGCAGGGCAATGCGCTCAATCAGGTCTCCGGTCAGCCCGGCGCCAGCAGCACGCAAAGCGCCTTCAACGCCATGCAGCAATTCATGGCGACGCTCGGCGGCTCCGCCGGTAACGGCGAAGGCGGCGTGACGTCATTCGCGGACGAAGCGCTTGGCTATGCATCGGCTGGGAAGCGCGACGCGAAGGCCCGCGAGGCTTATGCCGCGGTGACGCCGCACGACCGGCGCGCCATATCGTTCGAGCGGCGCTGGGGCGTGTGGGCGACGGGCTACGGCGGATCGAGCACGGTGAACGGCAGTACGGCGTCGGGCACCAGCACCACTACCAGCCGCGTCTATGGCACTGTGGTCGGCGCCGATTATCGCCTCACGCCGGATACACGCGTCGGCTTCGCGCTCGGCGGCGCCGGCTACAATTTCTCGCTGTCGGACGGATTGGGCAGCGGCCGCGCCGATCTGTTCCAGATGGGGCTCTATGGCCGTCACAATTTCGGCGCCGCCTACGTCGCGTCCTCGCTCGCCTATGGCTGGCAGGATGTCACCACCGACCGCACCATCACCGTGTCGGGCACCGACAAGCTGACGGCGAACTTCAAGGCGAACACGTTGGCAGGGCGCACCGAGACAGGCTGGCGCTTCGTACCGTCGCCGATGTCCGGCATCGGCGTCACGCCTTACGCGGCTCTGCAGGTCACGAGCTTCCGCCTGCCGGGTTACGGCGAAACGGCGACGTCCGGCAGCAACGCTTTCGCGCTGTCCTACAGCGCTCAGACCACGACCAATCTGCGCAGCGAACTCGGCACGCGCCTGGACAAGGCGTTGCTCGTGCGCGGCGGCCTGCTCACGCTGCGTGGACGCCTCGCTTGGGCACACGATTCCAACACCGACCGGCCGGTGACCGCCGCCTTCCAGGCGCTGCCGGGCTCGAGCTTTACCGTGAACGGCGCGCAGCCGGCGGCCGATGCCGCGCTGGTCAGCGCCGGCGCCAGGATGGACTGGCTGAACGGCATCTCGCTCGCCGGCAGCTTCGAGGGCGAATTCTCCTCCACCACCCGCAGCTACGCCGGCAAGGCGACCTTGCGCTACGACTGGTAGAAGGCGCCCTTCACTCGACCAGCGCGAACTGCAGCAGGATGTTGCGCTGGATCGCCGAGAAATTGTCGTCCGACACCAGCGTGACGATCGTCTCGCCGGCGTCGTTGCGATGCACGGCGATGCCTTCCATGTTGTCGATCTGGTAGCCGAGATCGGCCTTGATCAGCACCGGGCCGTCAACCAGCGCGCCTTCCTTGATGGCGCTAACCGGAATGCGGCGGATGCGCATGGCGACGCCCTTCAGCGGCGAGAAACTGCGCTCGAGCAGCAACAGATCGCCGGGCGGCAGGATGGTGCAGTCGCTGACATCGAAATCGTCGCTGCGCTTCACCGTGAAGCGCAGCGTCCCGGCCGCGTC
This sequence comes from Pseudomonadota bacterium, assembly GCA_018240595.1. GTDB lineage: Bacteria > Pseudomonadota > Alphaproteobacteria > Rhizobiales > Xanthobacteraceae > Pseudolabrys. The sequence continues at coordinate 66,416 of JAFEFL010000035.1, forward strand.
GCGCGAGGCCGGATCGAGCACGAAGGAGCGGTGGTTGCCGGCGGCGTCGAGGCTTTCCTCGGTGACGGCGACCAGCTTGCCGGCGTAAGGCTGCCCCTGCGGCGGCGACGCCAGGCACTCGAGACTCTTGTTGTACTTGAAGGTCTTGAAATCCGGCGGCGTCGCGATCTGCTTGCCGCGCGAGGCGAGACCGTCCTTGACGGCAAACCGCACGATTTTCTCGACGCGCTCGATGCCGACGTAGAAATTATCGCCGATCCGCGTCAGCGATTCGGAATCGTATTTGTGCTGCGAGGCCAGCGGCTTGCCATTCGCGGCCAAGAGCGGCGCCATCTCGGCATCGGCCAGACCGACGGGACGGCCGTCGCGATAGACGATGCGGGCCTTGAGCCATGAGCCGTTGTCGGTGACGGCGAGGAAATGCGCGCCGTCCGGCTCCATGTGCAGCGCGGAAATGCCGCCGAAAGCGGCGAAGTCGGAGGTCAGCGCCAGCCCGCCGCGAAACTCCAGCGCGCTGAACCGCACCCGCGTCGGATCGCTGTTGTCGAACGCCGTGATCGGCGTCGCGCTGATGGTGATCGCGGTCGGCTCGGTGGCAAAGCGCGGTCCGCCCGCCAGCGCCCAGGTGCCGGCGGCAGTCGCTGCAATAATGAGAATCGCAGCGGCGATGATTCTGCGGCGGCGGAGAAGTCGCATGACGGTCGATCAACCCTCCGTTCGTTCCCGCGCATAGCCGTTCGAAGAACGGCGTTCTTTCAGAACGCCTATGGCGGGAACCCAGTACTTAGCTCAGAAATCGCTGCCCCTGGGCCCCCGCTTTCGCGGGGGCGAACGGAGTGGAGAAGGCACGCAATACCAGAGGAGTCCGCGCCAAGTGACTTTACGCCACCCGGCGCCGCGGCCGGCGTGACGGCGTCGCGGCGGCGCCCGATGCGCCCTCGGCGAACAGTTCGGCCAGCTTCTCGGTCATCGCGCCACCCAGTTCCTCGGCGTCGACGATGGTGACGGCGCGGCGATAATAGCGCGTGACGTCGTGACCGATGCCGATGGCGATCAGCTCGACCGGCGAGCGCGTTTCGATGTCCTCGATGACCCAGCGCAGGTGGCGTTCGAGATAGTTGCCCGGGTTGACCGACAGCGTCGAGTCGTCGACCGGCGCGCCGTCGGAGATCATCATCAGGATCTTGCGCTGCTCGGAGCGGGCGAGCAGGCGCTTGTGCGCCCAGTCGAGCGCTTCGCCGTCGATGTTTTCCTTGAGCAGGCCTTCGCGCATCATCAGGCCGAGATTCTTGCGCGCGCGCCGCCACGGCGCGTCGGCCGACTTGTAGATGATGTGGCGCAGATCGTTGAGGCGGCCCGGATTGGCCGGCTTGCCCGCGGAGAGCCAGTGTTCGCGCGACTGTCCGCCCTTCCAGGCGCGCGTGGTGAAGCCGAGGATCTCGACCTTGACGCCGCAGCGCTCCAGCGTGCGCGCCAGAATATCGGCGCAGGTCGCGGCCACCGTGATCGGCCGGCCGCGCATCGAGCCGGAATTGTCGAGCAGCAGCGTCACCACGGTGTCGCGGAATTCGGTGTCCTTCTCCCACTTGAAGGACAGAGCGTGCATCGGATCCATGATGACGCGGGTGAGCCGCGCCGGATCGAGGATGCCTTCCTCGAGGTCGAAGTCCCAGGAACGGCTCTGCTGCGCCATCAGCCGGCGCTGCAGACGGTTGGCGAGGCGCGCGACGACGCCCTGCAAGCTCGACAACTGCTTGTCGAGATAGCCGCGCAGCCGGTCGAGTTCTTCCGGCTCGCACAGATCCTCGGCGGCGATGGTCTCGTCGAACTTCATGGTGAAGGCGCGATAGTCCGGCCCGCGCGGCTCGTTCTGGCCGTGCTGGCGCGGCCGCTGCGGCTCGCCCGGCGTCTCGGCATCGCCGAGTTCGCTGTCATCGGCCATGTCGGCGGTCGGCGCCTCGGCGGCTTCGGACGCATCGTCCGGCATGTCCTCGGTCGACATCTCGGTGTCTTCCGACGACATGCTCTGGTCTTCGTCGGACTCGGCCGCTTCGCCGTCGTCGCCGGATTCCTGATTCTTCTGCTCTTCCTCTTCGCCCTCGTCTTCGTCCTCGCTCTCGGACGAGCGATCCTCGCCCATCTCGAGCGCGTCGAGCAGGTCGTGCACGGCGTCGCTGAAGCGGCGCTGGTTCTCGATGACGTCTTCGAGACGGTCGAGATCCTCGCCGGCGCGCTCCTCGATCAGCGGCCGCCACAGATCGACCAGCTTCTTGGCCGCCGGCGGCGGCGCGAGACCGGTGAGACGCTCGCGCACCATCAGCGCCAGCGCTTCCTCGATCGGCGCATCGGCGCGCTGCGTCACCTGGTCGAACTTGGCGCGGGCGTAACGGTCGTCGAGCATCGCCGTCAGGTTCTGCGCTACGCCGTCCATGCGCCGCGAGCCGATCGATTCGACACGTGCCTGCTCGACGGCCTCGAACACCGCTCGGGCCTGCTGGCCCTGCGGCTGCAGCTTGCGATGCATCGTGGCGTCGTGACAGGCGAGCTTGAGCGCGATGGCGTCGGCATTGCCGCGGACGATGGCGGCCTCGGCGCGCGTCAGCTTGCGCGCCGGTTCCGGCAGGCGCACCTTGCCGCCGATGAGGCCGGGGCGTTCGGCGGCGTAGGCAATCTCCAGATCCGGCTTGCGCGCGATGGCACGCAGCGCACCGGCCACCGAGCGCTTGAACGGCTCGGTCGGCGATTCCTTGGTGGACGGCTTGGCTTTGCTGTTCGAGGCCATGTCTTTCGCGTACTCGCTGCCTTCTCATCCTCTCCCACAAGGGGAGAGGGGAAGAAAGTTAGCTCAGCGCCACGTTCACCGACGACTCCGGCAGCTCGACGCCGAAGCAGCGCTGATAGAACTCGGCGACGATCGGCCGCTCGAGTTCGTCGCACTTGTTGAGGAACGTCAGGCGGAAGGCAAAGCCGACGTCCTGGAAGATGTCGGCGTTTTCCGCCCAGGTGATGACCGTGCGCGGGCTCATGACGGTGGAGAGGTCGCCGTTCATGAAGGCGTTGCGCGTCAGATCGGCGACGCGCACCATCTTGGAGACGATGTCGCGGCCCTTCTCGTTCTGATAGTGCTTGGCCTTGGCGAGAACGATGTCCACTTCGTTGTCGTGCGGCAGATAGTTCAGCGTCGTCACCAGATTCCAGCGGTCCATCTGCGCCTGGTTGATCTGCTGCGTGCCGTGATAGAGGCCCGAAGTGTCGCCGAGGCCGATGGTGTTGGCGGTGGCGAACAGGCGGAAAGCCGGATGCGGCTTGATCACGCGGCTCTGGTCGAGCAGCGTCAGGCGGCCCGAGGATTCCAGCACGCGCTGAATGACGAACATCACGTCCGGGCGGCCGGCGTCGTATTCGTCGAAACAGATCGCGACATTGTGCTGGTAGGCCCAGGGCAGAATGCCGTCGCGGAATTCGGTGACCTGCTGGCCATCCTTGAGCACGATGGCGTCCTTGCCGATCAGGTCGATACGGCTGATGTGGCTGTCCAGGTTGACGCGCACCATCGGCCAGTTGAGCCGCGCCGCGACCTGTTCGATGTGGGTCGACTTGCCGGTGCCGTGATAGCCGGTGACGATGACGCGGCGGTTGCGCGCAAAGCCGGCGAGGATCGCCAGCGTCGTCGGGCGGTCGAAGCGGTAATCCGGATCGACGTCCGGCACATGTTCGTCGGTCTCGGAATAGGCCGGAACTTCCATGTCGCTGTCGATGCCGAAGACCTGACGGACGGACACCTTCAAGTCGGGAAGATTGGCGGGTTCTTGAACTGCGGTTGCCATTGCTACTCCGTGGCCCCGGAACGGCGCGGGGCCGCACATTTTCGCCGGGATGAGGCTATTTCAGGATGGTGACGGGCCAAGCTACCAGAAAGCCGGGGCGAAGCGGAAGCACCCGCGCCCGCACCTGGAACATAGCTCCAAACCGCCGTGATTTCAGTGTGTTAGGCCGGAACAGAGCGCGTCAAAATGGGCGCTCAGCCCATGCCGACGGACTTGAGATACTTATAAGCCTGAATGATTTCAATGAGCCGGTCCTCGGTCGAGCGGTCGCCGCCATTGGCGTCGGGATGGTGGCGTTTGACGAGGTCCTTGTAGCGCGCCGAGACCTGCGCCGGCGTGGCGCTGACCTCGAGGCTGAGCGCCTCGAAGGCCTTGCGCTCGGCATTGCGGATGACGCGGCTCTCGGTCTTGGCTTTCTGCTCGGTCCGGGCGCCGTTGCCGAACAGGCCGAAGGGATCGCCCTCGCCACCCAGCGCATCGAGGCCGGGCTTGGCGCGACCCTTCTTGCCGGTTCCCATCTTCCAGGTCGGACGATGGCCGGTGAGCGCATCCTTCTGATAGGCGAGCACGGCGTCGTCGGCCATGCCGGCGAAGAAATTGTAGTTCTGGTTATATTCGCGCGCGTGCTTCAGGCAGTAATGCCAGTAGCCGGCCGCGTTCGGACCTTTCGGCGCCTTGTTGGTCGCCTTGTCCTTGCAATTCGCCCATTGGCACGTCGGGCCGTCGTTCTTGATACGACGGTCCTTGTCGGGCTTGACGCGAATGCTGTCGAAAATTGAAGAGGTCGTTTTCATGACCGGACGTTATGCGCTCTTTTCCAGAATGCCCGCAAGTCTTGACAGCGGTATGGCAAGGCCGATTCGGCGCCGCAACACCATTGACCGCGGCCATACGGTTGCCTAACTGCGTGCCATGCCCAGCGACGATATCAATACCGCCGACCGGATTGAAAAGAAGCTGACCGCAGCGCTCGCGCCAGATAGCGTGAAAGTGCTTGATGAATCCCACCAGCATGAGGGCCATGCCGGTCACCGCCCGGGCGGGCAGACCCATTTCAGGGTCTATATCGTGGCGCAAGCCTTCGTCGGCAAGACCCGCGTCGATCGCCACCGCATGGTGAACGCAATTCTTTCGGATGAGTTGAAAGGCGGCGTGCACGCGCTCGCCATTCATGCCCAGGCGCCGGGCGAAAATTGAGCGTTCCGCGATTGTCATGGTCCGCGCAGGCGGACCATCCAGCGCTTCCGGCCCATAAGTCTTATCGAATTCAGCGCTGGATCACCCGCCTTCGCGGGTGATGACGCGCGGCGGTTTGGCTGCTGAGCTACTCCGCCGGTTGCGTCCGCGACAGCGGCTGGATGCGCAGCGCGGTGATGCGATTGCGGGCGCGGCGCAGCACGCGGAACCGGAAGCCGTGGAACGTGAACGTCTGCCCGACCTCGGGAATGGTGCGCGCTTCGTGAATGACGAGGCCGGCGATCGTGGTTGCTTCTTCGTCCGGCAGGTTCCAGTTCATGACGCGATTGAGGTCGCGGATCGGCACCGCGCCATCGACATTGACCGAACCATCGGGCTGACGGCGCACGCCGGGCATCGCCACGTCGTGCTCGTCGGTTATGTCGCCGACGATCTCCTCGAGAATGTCCTCGAGCGTCACCAGGCCTTCGACCTCGCCATACTCATCGACCACCAGCGCAAACGGTGTCTTGCGGCGGCGGAACGCCTTGAGCTGTTCCGACACCGGGCGCGTATCCGGCACATACCACGGCGGCGTCAGCAGCGAGGCGATATCGACCTTCGCGGCGTCGCCGTCGACGGCGTGCAGCGCGCGCAAGAGGTCGCGCACATGCAGGATGCCGACGATATTCTCCGGATTGTCTCGCCACAACGGAATGCGCGTCACCGGCGAGGCGATCACGGCGTTGACGACGTCTTCCGGTTTCTCGTCGGCGTCGAGCGTGACCATGTTGGTGCGGTGGATCATCACATCCGACACCGCCAGTTCGCCGACGCGGAAGACGTTCTGGATGTATTCGGCCTGCCCCTCTTCCAGCTTGCCGTGCTGCGCCGAGGTGGCGACCAGTCCTTCGAGTTCGACATCGCTGAGCACGTCGTGCGGCAGCGCTTCCTTGACGCCGAGCAATTGCAGGATCCAGCGCGAGACGGCATTGAGCGTCCAGTTCAGCGGGAAGAACGCGATGTACGAGGCGTGCAGCGGATAGGCGACCCACAGCGACACCGGCTCCGGCTCGCGGATCGCCAACGTCTTCGGCACCTGTTCGCCGACCACGATGTGCAGCGACGAGAACACCAGGAAGCCGACGATGAAGGCCGTGAAGTGCACGGCTTTTTCCGGCATGCCGAGCGGCTCGAGCACCGGCGTCAGCAGCGCCGCGACAGTCGGCTCGCCGACCCAGCCGAGACCGAGCGAAGCCATCGTGATGCCGAGCTGGCAGCAGGCAAGATAGGCTTCGATGTTGCCGAGGATCTTCTTGACGAGGCTGGCGCCGAAGCGCTGCTCCTCGACCATGGCGTCGACGCGGAAGCCGCGGCTCTTTACCAGCGCGAATTCGGCGGCGACGTAGAAGGCGTTGGCCGCAAGCAGCAGGAATGCCAGTAGCAGATTGAGGAAGGCGGTGCTCATGACGCCCGTTTGTCGGCCAGAAAGCCGCGAATCGCCGCGGGATCGACGTCGCCCGCGACGAAGGCTTGGCCGACGCCGCGCGCGAGAATGAAGGTGAGCTTGCCGCGCTTGACCTTCTTGTCCTGCGCGATCAACTCCATCAGCCGGTCGACGTCGGGAACTCCGCCTTGCACATCGCTCATTTTGGTGGGCAGCCCGCAATCGGCAAGATGCGCGCGCACGCGTGCGACACTATTGCCGCCGAGCAGGCCCTGCCGCTCCGAGAACTCGAAAGCCAGCACGCAGCCGAGCGCCACCGCCTCGCCGTGCAGCAGGCGCTGTGAGAAACCGGCGCCGGCTTCGAACGCGTGGCCGAAAGTGTGGCCGAGATTGAGCAGCGCCCGGTCGCCGGTCTCGCGCTCGTCGCGCGCGACGATCGCCGCCTTGGCGCGGCACGACACGGCAATGGCGTGTTCGCGCGCAGCACCGCCGCTGAAAACGTCGCGCCAGTTGGTTTCCAGCCAGGCGAAGAACTCGGCATCGCCAAGCAGCCCGTATTTGGCGACCTCGGCATAACCCGAGCGGAATTCGCGCGGCGGCAAGGTGTCGAGCGCCGCAGTGTCGGCGATCACCAGGATCGGCTGATGGAACGCGCCGATCAGATTCTTGCCATGACGCGAATTGATGCCGGTCTTGCCGCCAACCGAAGAGTCCACCTGCGCCAGCAGCGACGTCGGCACCTGCACGAAGTCCAGCCCGCGGCGCACGCTCGCCGCGACGAAGCCGGCGAGATCGCCGATGACGCCGCCACCGAGCGCGACGATGAGATCGTTGCGCTCGATCTTCGCGGCGATGACCGCCTCGCACACCGTTTCGAAGGTCGCGTAGTTCTTCGAACCTTCGCCCGGCTTGACGATGATCGCGCTCGAGTCGATGCCGCTCGTCTTGAGGATATCCTCGACGCGCGCCAGATGCTTTGCCGCAACATTCTCGTCGGTGAGAATCGCGACGCGGGCGCCGGGACGCAGCGCCTTGATACGACTGCCGAGGGTCGCGATGGCGTCGCGGCCGATGACGATGTCGTAGGCGCGGTCGCCTAGCGCGACCGGCACGATGGTCTCGCCGGGTGCAGGCTGGCGCAGCGGCGCGGTCATGGCTTCAACTCCGGCAGGCTTTCCGATTCGGCATCGGCCAGGCCGAGATGCTTCGGCAGTTCGGCGATGATCTCTTCGACGATGACTTCGTGCGGCTCGTCGCGCGACTGCACGACGATGTCGGACAGGGCATAGACCGGTTCACGCTGCGGCAACAACTCCTTGATGCGGTCGGCGAGCGGCCGGTCGCCGGTGCGCCGCTTGGTGCGCTTGCTGAGCACCTCGAGGTCTGCCTTGAGCCAGATCGAAATGCCTTTGGCCCGGATCAGCTCGCGCGTGCGCGCATCCATCACCGCGCCGCCGCCGGTCGCGAGGACCTGCGGGCCGTGATCGAGCAGGCGGGCGATAACGCGCGCCTCGCCGGCGCGGAAATAGGGTTCGCCATGCCGGGCGAATATTTCCGGGATCGTCATGCCGGCGGCGGTCTCGATCTCGGTATCGGCGTCGATGAAATGCAGGCCGAGGCGGGTCGCCAGACGCCGGCCGACGGAGGATTTACCGGCGCCCATCATGCCGACCAGCACCAGCGACCGCGCGCCCAGCGCACGCGCGATTCCCGCCTGAACGGCGGGGTCGAGCGCGCTTTCCGCGGGCTTTTGAACGGCGCTGTCAACCATGATAGGGTCCTGGAACGACGCAACGGTTCCATATAGCAGCAAATGAGACAACTGCGACTGTCTGGCTGGTTAACGCGCTTGTTTACGACCTTGCCAGAGGTTCCGGAACGTGGTCGTTCAGCGTGACATTGCGTGGTGATTTGGGGCGTATCGCAAGGACGCCAGCCGGGTAGCGAGCATGCCGAGCCTGTTCCGATTCATCGTCATTGTCGGCTTCATCGCCGGGCTCGGCTACGTCGCCGTGTTCTCGCTTGCCAATTTCATCCGGTACCAGCCGCGCGAAATCGTCCAGACCGTGCCGGCCGACAAATTCTTCAAGCAGCCGAAGTGAGCCGGCGGGCGCCACCATGGCAGCAGCCCGGCAGAGTGATGACAGCCTGATCGAGTTGTTCCTCGACATGCAGGCGGCCGAGCGCGGCGCCGGCGAGAACACGCTGGCGGCCTATCGCAATGACCTCAGTGACCTCGCCGCGCATCTGCGCGCCGCCGGCACCTCGGTCGCCAAGGCCGATACCGACGACCTGCGCGGCTTCCTCAAGAGCCTCGACGAGCGCGGCTTTGCCGCTTCGTCGCTGGCGCGGCGGCTGTCGGCAACGCGGCAGCTCTACCGCTTCCTCTACGCCGAGGGAAAGCGCGGCGACGATCCCGCCGCCGTGCTCGAAGGGCCAAAGCGCGGCAAGACCCTGCCGAAGGTGCTGTCGATCGCCGATGTCGACCGGCTGCTGACGCAGGCGCGCGCCAATGCCGAGAACGCCGAACAGCCGCGGGCGGCGCGGCTGCGCGCGGCGCGGCTGCTGTGCCTGCTCGAGGTCGTCTATGCGACCGGCCTGCGCGTTTCCGAACTGGTGGCCCTGCCGGCCTCGGCGGCGCGGCCGCAGCAGCAGATGCTGATCGTGCGCGGCAAGGGCAACAAGGAGAGGATGGTGCCGGTAGGCGGCGCCGCCAAGCAGGCGATGGCGGAGTACCTCGCGCTGCGCGCCGAGCCGTCGGGCGACGGCAAGAAGGAAGCCAGGAAAGATACGAGCTCGAAGTGGCTGTTCCCGTCCTTCGGCGAACAGGGGCACATCACGCGGCAGCACTTCGCCCGCGAACTCAAAGCGCTGGGCGCGGCCTGCGGGCTGTCGCCGTCGCAGCTATCGCCGCATGTGCTGCGGCACGCCTTCGCCAGCCACCTCCTGCACAACGGCGCCGACCTGCGCGTCGTGCAGACATTGCTCGGCCACGCCGACATCTCGACGACGCAGATCTACACGCATGTGCTGGAAGAGCGGCTGAAGACGATGGTGCGCGATTTGCACCCGCTCAGCGACGAAAACTGACCGCGCCGTCATGGCCGGACTTGATCCGGCCATCCCGCTTAGGGACGCGCTGTGCCCTCCTAAGCGAGATCACCGGGTCACGCGCCTTTCGGCGCGGCCCGGTGATGACAAGGAAACTATCGATCGGCGCGTTGCGGCGCCTGCTTGCCTCGTGAAGGCGCTTACGCCGCCTGCTTCGGCTTCATGTAGTAGTTGGCGTTGCGCCCGAGCACGAGCTTGCGGATCAGCGCGCGCATGGCGAGACTCTTGCGCAGCGGATCGATCACCGCCTTGACGCTGCGGAACATCGCCAGCTTCACGGTGTCGAGAGCCGGATTGCGGCCCGGCGCGGCCTGCGGGAAGCCGAAACGGCGCAGCAGCGAATTGACGACGAACACGTCGTTCTTGCGCATGACCGCCTTGGTCTTCCAGGTCACGGCCATCGAGATCGAATATTGCGAGCCGGTGCGCACCCAGTGCGGCCACAGATACGGCACGAACACGCCGTCGCCGGGGTTGAGCGCATAGCACTTCGACTTCTCCTCGAAATCGGCGCTGTAGCTGACGTTGCGGTGCTTGGTCAGCGAATGCTCGATGGCATCATCCGTCACCACCGAACCGTCGCGGTTGTCGCAGATCGTGAAGAACTTCTCACCGTGGATATGGACGAAGATGTTGTCCTCGGCATCGACATGGAACGGCGTCGTGGCGTTCGGCGACGACACGAACATGAAGCCGCGCAGATCCTCGAAGCCGGCATCGTGAAGATCGCGGCGGCCCTGCGCGCGGGCGAGCGCGTTGAGGCAATCCTCGATCACCGCCTTGTAGGCCGGGTGCTGCTCGACGCGCTTGAGCACCATCCAGGCGCCGGCGGTCTCGATGCTGCGCACCACCTGCTCGGGATCGAGATCGATCAGCTTGGTCTTGCTCGCATCCTGGCCGATGGCGGCATCGCCGGAATTGTACTCGATCGAATCGGCCGGCAGGTGGCGCACCAGTTCGACGATCTTCGGCAGCGTAAACAGCGGATTGCCGGCAAGCTGATGACGCAGCGAGAACGGCTGCATCGGGAAATTGGCGGCGAAGGCGGACCGGTCGACGGGCTCGATCGTGGCGGCGGCGGTGGTGGTCATCGGGTTCATCCTTTCAGCTTGCGCAGGCGGTGATAGAGGGCGCGCGCGGCATCGCGCAGCGTGCGCCGCATTTCGATGAGTGCGGCAAACAGCGCGAACGCCGGCTTGCCCGATTGCGTCGGCAGGAACAGATCGGCGACCGGCTGACGGCCGCGCCAGATGTGGTCGATCATCGGATGGTTGGCGATCGCCGTTGAGTCGACGCTGTCGATTTGCGCGTCGGCGCACATGGCGCGGGTGATGTCGAGCGTGAGCTGCACGCCCGGCGACATCTTCGCGACGCTTTCGTCATAGGCGATCTTGAAGAAATAGGCGCGATTTAGGTGTCGCAGCAGCACGCCCGCGGCGACGACCTTGTCGCCGCTCGACAGCGTCGCGATCTGCGCGGTGCCGTCGCGCACCATCGCCGGCAGCGCCTCTTTCATGAAGGCGATGTCGCCTTGCTTGGAAGCGAGCGCGGTGCCGGCTTCGCCTTTCCAGCCGGCGGCTTCGAGCGCAAGAAATTGTTCGAGCGCCGCGTCGGCCTCGGCGCCGGGTGCGGCGATCTTGAAGCTGACGTCGCCGCTGTCGGCGAGACGGTTGCGCTGGCGGCGCAGTTCCTTGAGTTTCTTCGAGCCGAGCGCCTGCGCGGCTTCGTCCGCATCCTGCGTCGCGTCGAGACGCGCGCGCTCATGCGCATTGAAGACGCGTGGCGCAGCGCCGAAGGGCGCGGCCGCGGCGCGCAGCGCCGCCGCGACCGTTCCGTCTTGCGCCATCGCCGGCAGCATCACGGCATGAGCGCCGGCCTTGCGCGCGGCGGTCAGCAGCGCCCGCGCAGCGGCTTCGGGATGATCGCGATCGAGCAGCGGCGTCGTCAGCGGCGCGTAGGCGTACCAGCCGACGAAGAACGGCAGCGGAAGTCGCAGACAGTTCCAAGCCGGCGCGACGAGCATGAGCCCGATGAGGCGGCGCTTGGCCGGTCCGTCCCAGGCGAGCAGTGCCCGCATGCCGATCTGGCCCTTGACGTGACGCGCGACCGCGCGCGACCAGGCCGGGTGATAAAAGGCGTTGGCTTCGATGGCGCGCGTGGTGAGATCGGCCCAGGCCGCTTCAGGCACGGCGAGAACGTCGGTGACCTCGAACGTCGCCAGGTCGCCGCGTGCATAGGCGCGGCCGCGCTCCAGTTCGGCGCGCGCACCGGCAATCCAACCCTGTACATTCTGACGCGTGTCGACGACCGACATGGATCCCCTGCCCCTTGTCCGGGCCGGACTGTGCTGCGCACGACCTTAAGACCGGGCAAAAACGACCCCGGGGGGCAGGGTTAAAGCGGGTTCACCGTTAAATCCCGGTAAGCCGGGCAGGTGCTATTCGCCGCTAATCATTAAGGAATTAGAGGGCACTATCGCCCTCGCTTGACTAACGCCCCACTATGGGTCAGTTGGCCCACCGTGACCGGCCCGCCGGTTTCCCAGATTTTTCAGCGAAATATCTCCGGACCTCATGCGTAGCTATCTCGATTTCGAAAAACCGGTGGCCGAGCTGGAGGCCAAGGTCGAGGAACTGCGCGCCATGGCGGCGACCGACAATGCCGTGTCGGTCACCGAGGAGATCGGCAAGCTCGAGGGCAAGGCCGCCCAGGCGCTCAAGGAGCTCTATGGCGAGCTGACGCCGTGGCAGAAGACGCAGGTCGCGCGGCATCCGCAGCGGCCGCATTGCCTCGACTACATCAACGGCATGATCACCGACTTCGTGCCGCTCGCCGGCGATCGCAAGTTCGGCGATGACGCCGCGATCGTCGCCGGCTTCGGCCGCTTCCGCGGCGACAGCGTCTGCATTCTCGGCCACGAGAAAGGCAGCGACACCGAAAGCCGCCTCAAGCACAATTTCGGCATGGCGCGGCCCGAAGGCTATCGCAAGGCCGTGCGGCTGATGGAAATGGCCGATCGTTTCGGCATTCCCGTGCTGTCGCTGGTCGACACTGCCGGCGCCTATCCCGGCATCGGCGCCGAAGAACGCGGCCAGGCTGAAGCGATCGCGCGCTCGACCGATGTCTGCCTCGGTCTCGGCGTACCGAATGTTGCGGTCATTCTCGGTGAAGGCGGCTCGGGCGGCGCCATCGCGCTCGCCACCGCCAACAAGGTGCTGATGCTGGAGCACGCCATCTACAGCGTGATCTCGCCGGAAGGCGCGGCCTCGATCCTTTGGCGCGATTCCACCAAGGCGCAGGACGCCGCCACCAATATGAAGATCACGGCGCAGGACATGGTGCGCTTCGGCGTCATCGACACCATCGTTCCCGAGCCGACGGGCGGCGCTCACCGCGATCCGCGCGAGGCCATCGCCGTAACTGCCGATGCTGTCGCTGCTGCCTTTACAGAGCTGCGCGGTCTCGACCCTGCCGCGGTACGCAAGGCCCGCCGCGACAAATTCCTGGCCATGGGCCGGCTTCCGGCGCGTTCGGCCGGCTGACGGCGCCTCCCGGCCGCGGTCCCAGCGATTTAGGCGAGATTTACCATAGGGTTAGCGGGGCTACCTGCGACGCCGGATTGCCTTGCGGATGCCATATCTTCTGGCTAACCATATTCGGGTCAGGGCCCGCCCCTCGGGGAGTACTGTTTTGACTTCACGTTTCGTCCGCGCCGCGATGGCGTCCGCTGCCCTTATGGCCGCGTTGATGCTGGCTGCCTGCAATTCGGATGATCTGGCCCCGAACGGCCGCGCGGCGGCCCCGCTGTCGTCGGCGATGGTTTCGGAGATCGCCTCCAAGAACATGGACACCGGCTCGCCGATCCTCGCCCGCATCTTCAAGGAAGAGGCGGAGATGGAGGTCTGGAAGCAGACCCGCGACGGCCAGTACGCGCTGCTGAAGACCTATCCGATCTGCCGCTGGTCGGGCGATCTCGGCCCGAAGAAGAAGGAAGGCGACCGTCAGGCGCCGGAGGGCTTCTACACGATCACGCCGGGCCAGATGAATCCGGCGTCGAACTACTATCTCGCCTTTAATACCGGCTTCCCCAACGCCTATGACCGCTCGCACGGCTACACCGGCTCGGAGCTGATGGTGCACGGCGATTGCTCGTCGCGCGGCTGCTACGCGATGACCGACGAGCAGATCCAGGAAATCTATGCGCTGGCGCGCGAGTCGTTTCACGGCGGCCAGCGCGCCTTCCAGCTGCAGGCCTTCCCGTTCCGCATGACCGCGCTGAACATGGCCAAGCATCGCAACAATCCGAACTTCGCGTTCTGGAAGATGCTGAAGGAAGGCTACGACAATTTCGAAGCCACGCGTCAGGAGCCGAAGGTCGCCGTGTGCGAGAAGCGCTACGTGTTCGACCCGACGACGACCGACGCCGACGGCAAGCCGCTCAAGTTCAACGCCGCCGGCAAGTGCCCGGCTTATGAGCTCGACAAGACTATCGCCGACGTCGTGCTCGAGCATCGCCGCGAAGAGCAGACGCAGATGGCGCATTACATCGCGCAGGGCGTCGCCACGGTGCCGTTCCGCACGGGCATCGACGGTGGCATGAACCAGGTGTTCGCCGAGAAGATCGGCGTCACCCAGGAAGGCTACGATGCCAAGGGTCGCCCGATCGCCGTCGCGACCGCGCCGGGCGCGTTGCCGCGCGGCGACAACCAGCCGATCCCCGCGACATTGGTCAGCGTGCCGAAGCCGGTGCAGGCGACCGAGCCGCAAGTGCAACTGGCTAGCGCGCCGGCCGCCGCAAAGCCCTCCGCCGCCAAGGGTTTGCTGGGCAGCCTGTTTGGGGATTCGAAGGCCGCGGACGCGGCGGCACCTGCTGCCGCCGTGCCAGAGCCGAAGCCGGCGCCTCGTCAGGTAAAGCCGCATGCTGCCGTGCGCACCGCCAATGCGGCGCCCGCGGGCAAGCCGTTGGTGAAGCCGCAGGCCTCGCCGGCTGCCGCAGCGCCCGCACCGAAACCGCAGGTCGCGCAAGTCGAGAAGCCGGCGAGCGAAGCTCCGGCGCCGCAGCTACGCACCGCCTATTCCGCATCGCCGGCGCCGAGCGCCAGCACTCTGACAGGCGCCCAGCCGGTGATGCCGGTGGGCTCGTTCAGCGCCCGCTGGCTCGGCGTCCAGTAAGTCCCGAAAATCGAATCGTGTAGGCTGGCCCGATGTCGGCCTACGTTTACGTTCTCGGTTGCCGCAGCAACGGCCGCGTCCTGACCTATGTCGGCTGGACCAATGACATTGCGCGCCGGCTCGCCCAGCACAATGCCGGCAAGGGGGCACGGTCCACGCGCGGGCGCCTCTGGCAGCTGCTCCACTCGGAAAGCTTCGCCACCAAGGCCGAGGCCATGAGCCGGGAATGGCACCTCAAACGCGAACGCGCCTTCCGCAAGGCGCTGGCGCAGCAGATCGCGCATCAGGCCCCCGCCTGACTTTGCCTGCGGCAGATGGACACAGAGCCCCCACGGGTTTAGGCATACCGCCTCAGGCCCTCACGCCGTCCGCCGAAGGAGCGTGTCATCAATTACGCAGCCCCCATCTCCGTCACCGCCCTGCCGCGTTACAACGATGGCTCCTGGGAATTCCCCGTGCTTCACGTCGGCGGCGGCACCTCGGCCGGTCTCGTCATCTGGGATCGCGCCGCGCCGGCCGACATCGCGCTGCGTGAGGAATTGCTGCGCCATCTGATGGGCCTGCCGCTCGCCGGCACCTCAAGCGACTCCAAGCAGATCACCGGACTCGGCCGCGGCTATCCGACCAGCAACAAGGTGTTCTTCGCCGCGTTCGAGAAGAAGGCCGACGGCGCGCCGCGCATCGTCTCGACGCTGGCGCAGCTCGCGCACGGCAAGGCAGAAGTCGACTGGAGCGTGAACTGCGGCAACATGTCGGCGGCGCTGCCTTTCTGGGCGATCGATCACAAATTCCTGCCGCGCCAGCTCGACGGCAACGGCGAAGTCGAGATATTCAACACCAACACCAAGACGCTGATGACCGGCCGGGTCGCGCTCGACGGCGACGGCTTTGCGATGACGGAAATTCCCGGCGTCGACGGCGCGTTTCCCGGCGTCGATCTGTTCATCGCCAATCCGGTCGGAGCCAAGACCGGCAAAGCGCTGCCGACCGGCAATGTGACCGACAAGTTCGGCGCCTTCACCGTGTCCTGTGTCGATGTGGCGGTGCCGATGGTGATCGCGCGCGCGTCCGAGTTCGGCAAGACCGGCACGGAAGACGTCAAGGCGCTGCGCGGCGACGCGACCTTCTTCAACGCGCTGCGCAATCTCTGGATCGAGGCCGGCCTGAAGATGGGCCTCAAGGGCAAGGGCGGCAAGCCGATGACCGCCAACGAACTCGCCAACAGCGAGACGATCCCGAAGGTCTGCATCGTCGGACCGGCGGTGAACGGCGGCAACATCTCGACGCGCTATTTCACGCCGCAGGAAGGCCACGCCACCATGGCCGTGACCGGCGGCTGCTGCCTCGCCGCGGCCTGCCTGATGCCGGGCACGGTTGCGCACGAACTGGCGCGCGGCCTGCCGGCGCTCGACGGCACGCCGTCGGAAGCCACCGTCGATATCGAGAATCCCGCGGGGATTCTGTCGGCGACCATCGAAGGCACGCACGGCACCGACGGCACCCGGATCACCCGCGCCGCCTACAAGCGTTCGGCGCAGATCCTGCTGCGGGGTCACGTGCCGCTGTACCGCGCTTCGCCGGCGCTCAAGGCCGCGCTGGCGGAAATCGCGGCGGCGACGATCGCCTGCTGAGCGCGGCTAGTTGGGCCGGCCGTCTTCGTCGGCGGCGGCCGCCATGCTCCGCGTGAGATCGACGATGTCCTGCTCGATATCGCTTAGCCGGTTGGTGAGATCGAGATAGCGCTGCGTCGCCGCGCCGTTCTCCGCCCATTCACCCTCGCGGCGGCCTGCTTCGGGCTGCTCGGCCATGTCGGCGATCATGGTCTCGATCGCCGCTTCGAGCTCGTCGCGCTGGCGATTGAGCTCGGCCAGTTGCACGGATTTGTCGGGTTTCTTTGCCATCGCGGCAGTTCGATCACGCGCGCCCGGCGCGGTCAAGCGCGCTGCACCTGCCGGCGGTCGCCGATCATGTCCTTGGCCTGCGCCAGGCGCTGCCCGGCGATGCGAAAGGCTTCGTTCACGGCGTTGCGAACGTCGGGCGACTGAAACTTGCGCTGCAGATGCGCGGTTTCGTGCGCCACCACGATGTCCTTCTGGCCGGGAATGGCAATCTCGATGCGCACCACCGGCGGCATCGTCCCGGCGGCGTTCTGATTGAGCTGATCGATGCGGACGCGGCAGGCGGTGATCCGGTCGAAAATCTTTTCCAGATGTTCGATGTGCCGGCCGATCGCGTCCTTGATCGCGTCCGACGGTTCACAGCGATGGAATGAGATTTCCGGTTCAACCTGCATGGCATGCTCTCCGCTGGCCCCGCAGGAGTAATGCGGCAACGGCGGCTTTGGTTTCGCGCGCCGGTCGCCGCGGTTCCGCCGCGCTCACGCCGGAACGATGACCTTGCCGATCGGCCACAGCGCCAGGCCCGCGAGCTTGAGATGCGCCCAGGCAAACGGGATGCCGACGATGGTCACCGCCAGCAGCAGCGCAGTGACGAGATGGCCAAGCGCCAGCCACCAGCCCGCCAGCACGAACCAGATGATGTTGCCGAGCAGACCAAACGGCCCGGTGCCGATGTCTTCATGGCCGAAATAGTCGTCGCGCGAGACCGCGCGCTGGCCGAACGGCAACAGCGTATAAGCCGCGATGGTGAAGGCGGCGCGCGCCCACGGCAGGCCGACAATGGTGATCGCCATGATCACGGCGGCCACCGCCCAGCCGACCGCCATCCAGAAACCGCCGAACACGATCCACAACAGGTTGAACAGCAGCGAAAACGGTCCCATGACTCCCTCCGCGCGCCCGACGCATGGATGATATGTGCGCGCCGCCGCCGAATCCAAGAGCCCTGGCTGTGCTATGTAACAGCCCACGGCGCGCGCCGCGCCGGACAATCACTCGGGCAACAGGTTCAGGACAGCCAGCAATGCGTGTGATCGGCGGTAAATCAGTCTATGGCGCGTCGGTCGGCATCCTGATGCTCGACGCGCGCTTTCCGCGCATTCCCGGCGACATGGGCAATGCGACGACCTGGCCCTTCCCGGTGCAGTACCGCGTCGTCCGCAATGCGACGCCAGACGCCGTGGTGCGCAAGGGCGCGCCGGGCCTGCTCGATGCCTTCATCGACGCGGCGCGCGATCTCGCCCGCCATGGCGTCGACGGCATCACCACGAATTGCGGCTTCCTGTCGCTGTTTCAGCAGGAGCTCGCCGACGCCGTTTCCATTCCGGTCGCCACCTCGTCGCTGATGCAGGTTGAGTTGGTCAACCGCCTGCTGCCCGCCGGCAAGCGCGCCGGCGTCCTGACCATTTCCGCTTCGACGCTGACGCCGGCGCATCTGGAGAAGGCGCGCGTCCCGAAGGGCACGCCGATCGGCACCACCGAAGGCGGCCGCGAATTCACCCGCGCCATTCTCGGCAACGAGCTGGAGCTCGATGTCGAGGCGGCGCGGGCCGACAATGTCGAAGCGGCGGCCGCCTTTCACAAGGCGCATCCGGACCTCGGCGCCATCGTGCTCGAATGCACCAACATGATTCCCTACGCCGCCGACATCCGGCGCGCCACCGGACTGCCGGTGTTCTCGATCTACAATTTCGTTTGCTGGTTTCAACAGAGCCTGGTGCCGCGCAGCTTCCCATAAGCACCGCGCCTCGCTCCCATGAAAAAGGCCGGGACCAAGGTCCCGGCCTGAACGATTGCCGATGCGACGCGCTTACGCGTACTGACCGTGGCAATGCTTGTACTTCTTGCCCGATCCGCAGGGGCAGGCTTCGTTGCGGCCGACCTTGCCCCAGGTCGCCGGGTTCTTCGGATCGCGCGCGGCGGCTTCGACCACCGCGGTGTCGCCCATGGCGAGCGACGCCGTGCCGGTCATCGGCTGCTGCGAGCCGAACTCGTCCGCGCCCGTCGACGCATCGACGTGATGCGCTTCCATATAGGGCAGCTGCTGCTCTTCCTCGGCCGGCGGCGCCACGACTTCGACGCGCATCAGCTGCGCCGTCACCGCCTCGCGCAGATTGGCGACCATCGCCTCGAACAGCGCGAAGGCTTCCGCCTTGTATTCGTTGAGCGGATCGCGCTGCGCATAGCCGCGCAGGCCGACGACCTGACGCAGGTGCTCCAGCATGACGAGATGCTCGCGCCACAGGTGGTCGAGCGACTGCAGCAGGATCGACTTCTCGACGTAACGCATCACGTCGGGACCCCACTTGGCGACCTTGGCCGCCATGAACTCGTCGGCGGCGCGCTTGACGCGCTCCTTGACCTCTTCGTCGGCGATGCCTTCTTCCTTCGCCCACTCGCGCACCGGCAGGTCGAGCGTCAGAACTTCGCTGAGCGCCTGATGCAGGCCGTCGACGTCCCACTGCTCGGGATAGGCATTCTCCGGAATGTGCTTGGCGACCAGATCGTCGATCACCGTGTGGCGCATGTCGGCGACGGTGTCCTCGGTATGATCGTCGCGCATGAGATCGAGGCGCTGCTCGAAGATCACCTTGCGCTGATCGTTCATCACGTCGTCGTACTTGAGCAGGTTCTTGCGGATGTCGAAGTTGCGTGCCTCGACCTTCTGCTGCGCCTTCTCCAGCGCCTTGTTGATCCAGGGATGAACGATCGCCTCGTTCTCCTTCAGACCCAGCTTGGTCAGCATGCCGTCGAGACGGTCCGAGCCGAAAATGCGCATCAGGTCGTCTTCGAGCGACAGGAAGAACTTGGAGTGGCCCGGGTCGCCCTGACGGCCGGAGCGGCCGCGCAGCTGGTTGTCGATGCGGCGGCTTTCGTGGCGCTCGGTACCGAGCACATACATGCCGCCGGCCGCCAGCGCCTTCTGCTTGAGCTTGGCGACCTGCTCGCGGATCTCGGCGGCGCGCGGACTCTTTTCGCGCTCGGCCGGATCCTCGATGTCGGTGATTTCCTGACGGATGCGCATGTCGGCATTGCCGCCGAGCTGAATGTCGGTGCCGCGGCCGGCCATGTTGGTGGCGATCGTCACCGCGCCGGGCACGCCGGCCTGGCTGACGATGAAGGCTTCCTGCTCGTGATAACGCGCGTTGAGGATGGCGAAGACCTTCTTCTTGGTCGCGCCGTCATCGCCGGTGTAGAGCGCGGCGAAAGCATTCGGGTCGGAGAAATCGTGGCTCTCCCAGCCCTGCTCGCGCAGCATGTCGGCGAGCTGTTCGGACTTTTCGATCGAGGTGGTGCCGACCAGAACCGGCTGGCCGCGCTTCTTGCAGTCCTCGATCAGCGTGATGATGGCGCGATACTTCTCGATCTGCGAACGATACACCTCGTCGTGATCGTCGATACGCGCCAGCGGCATGTTGGTCGGCACTTCGAGAACTTCGAGGCCGTAGATGTCCATGAATTCGTCGGCTTCCGTCAGCGCCGTTCCGGTCATGCCGGCCAGCTTGTCATACATGCGGAAGTAGTTCTGGAACGTGATCGAGGCGAGCGTCTGGTTCTCCGGCTGGATCGCCACGTGCTCTTTCGCCTCAAGCGCCTGATGCAGGCCCTCCGAATAGCGGCGGCCCGGCATCATGCGGCCGGTGAACTCGTCGATGATGACGACTTCGCCGTTGCGCACGATGTAATCCTTGTCGCGCTGGAACAGCTTGTGGGCGCGCAGCGCCTGGTTGATGTGATGCACGACGGAGACGTTCTCGACGTCGTACAGGGATTCGCCCTTCAGCTCGCCGGCGGTGCGCAGGCGCTGCTCGAGCTTTTCCATGCCCGCCTCGGTCAGCGTCACGGTGCGCTGCTTCTCATCGACTTCGTAGTCGGACTTGTCGAGCGCCGGAATGTAGCTGTCGATGGTGTTGTAGAATTCGGAGCGGTCGTCGAGCGGACCGGAAATGATGAGCGGCGTACGCGCTTCATCGACCAGGATCGAGTCGACTTCGTCGACGATGGCGAAGACGTGGTCGCGCTGCACCATGTCCTCGGGACGATACTTCATGTTGTCGCGCAGATAATCGAAGCCGAGCTCGTTGTTCGTCGCGTAGGTGACGTCGCAGTCGTAAGCCAGCTTGCGCTGTGCGTCGTCGAGGCCGTGGACAATGATGCCCGTGGTCAGACCGAGGAAGCTGTAGACGCGGCCCATCCATTCGGCGTCGCGCTTGGCGAGGTAGTCGTTGACGGTGACGACATGGACGCCGCGCCCGGTGAGCGCGTTGAGGTAGACCGGCGCCGTAGCGACCAGGGTTTTGCCTTCGCCGGTCTTCATCTCGGAGATCTTGCCTTCGTGCAGGATCATGCCGCCGATTAGCTGAACGTCGAAGTGGCGCTGGCCGAGCACGCGCTTGGCGGCTTCGCGCACCGTGGCGAAGGCCGGGACCAGAATGTCGTCGAGCGACTTGCCCTCGGCGAGCTGCTTCTTGAATTCGGCGGTGCGCGCCTTGAGCGCTTCGTCGGACAGCGCGGCGACCTCGGGCTCCAGCGCATTGATGGCTTTGACCCGCGGCTGATAGCTGCGGATCCGCCTTTCATTGGCTGAGCCGAACAGCTTGCGGGCGACGGCGCCGATCATCGGTGAAGCTCCTGATTGCTGGCCGGGGCGCTTGTAACACGCCGCAGCGGCCGGATTTTGCTTCCGGCGCTCCGGAATTGGGCACTTTCGGGCAAATTCAGCGCCAAAATCGAGGGGTTAGCGCCACAAGCCAAACTCACGGCAGAGATAGGAGGGGGTCAAATCAATGTCAATTGGCCCATCAGGACGGGCTTAACCGGTCCGCCGCGCCCTTTGTGACGGCATTGAGAACGCCGCCGGCCGGCGCCGGTTCCGGGCGCGGCCATTGCAATGCCACGGTTGTTAGGTGACAAGGGCGCGTTCGCCGTTCGACGGGCGAACCACGCATTTCCAGGGACAAACAGATGACGAACCCGAATTTCGCCGGTGCGCCGGTCCTCGGCCTCACCGCGCCGCGCTTTGCCGGCCTTATCATCGGCGCGCTGGCGCTGACCATGGCCTCGGCCGCGCCGCTGATGGCGCAGGACAAGGATCCGGTCGTGGCAACCGTCAACGGCACCCCGATCCACCAGAGCGACCTCGCCGTCGCCGAGGAAGAGGCCGGCCAGCTGCCGCCGATGTCGGAGGACGCCAAGAAGGACTACCTGGTCCAGTTCATGGCCGACGCGATCATGATCACCAAGGCGGCCGAGGACAAGAAGCTCAACAACGACGAGACCTTCAAGCGCAAGCTCGAATTCGCGCGCAAGAAGCTGCTGATGGAAACCCTGCTGGCGCAGGTCGCCAAGGACGCCTCGACCGACGCCGCCATGCACAAGGTCTATGACGACGCCGTGGCCAAGCTGCCGCCGGAGGAAGAGGTCAAGGCCAGCCACATCCTGATCCGCGTGCCCGCCGGCGACGACAAGGCGAGCGCCGCCGCCGAAGAGAAGATCAAGGCGGTGATCGCGCGCCTCAACAAGGGCGAGGATTTCGCCAAGGTTGCCGACGAAGTCACCGAAGACCCGTCGGGCAAGGGCAAGGGCGGCGACCTCGGCTACTTCACCAAGGAGCAGATGGTGCCGGAATTCGCCAACGTCGCGTTCTCGCTCGACAAGGGCAAGATCTCGGGCCCGGTGAAGACCCAGTTCGGCTGGCACGTCATCAAGGTCACCGACAAGCGCGAGAAGCCGAAGCCGTCCTTCGAGGACGTCAAGCCGCAGGTCGAGCAGTTCGTCGCCCGCAAGGCGCAGGCCGACTTCGTCACCAAGCTGCGCGCCGACGCCAAGATCGTGAAGAACTACAAGGTCGAGGAGCCGAAGGCTGATGCCCCGGCAGCGCCGGCGGCGCCGGCGGCGCCGAAGCAGTAAAGGCTGCCGCCAACGCAACGACATGAATGCCCGGCGAAAGCCGGGCATTTTTGTTGGGAGGTAAGCCGATTACCGTAGCGTCATGGCCGGGCTTGTCCCGGCCATGACGCTTAGGTAGGCACTGTGCGCCCCTAAGCGGGATCACCGGGACAAGCCCGGTGATGACAGTCATTGGATGACGCACCTCATGTCCACCACCGTTTCCCCCCTCGCCCCGACCACCGTTCCCGACATGCCGGCGATCGCCGGCGTGCGCATGGCGACCGCCGAAGCCGGCATCCGCTACAAGGGCCGCACCGACGTGCTGCTGGCGCTGTTCGATCCGGGCACCACGGTGGCCGGCGTGTTCACGACCTCGAAGTGCCCGTCGGCGCCGGTCGAGTGGTGCCGCGGCAATCTCAAGTCGGGGAAAGCCCGGGCGCTGGTGGTCAATTCCGGCAACGCCAACGCCTTCACCGGCAAGACCGGGCGCGCCGCGACCAAGCTGACCGCCGACATCGCGTCCAAGGTGATCGGCTGCAAGACGAACGAGATTTTCCTCGCCTCGACCGGCGTCATCGGCGAGCCGCTCGATGCCAGCAAGTTCGCACCGGTGATGCAGAGCCTCGCCAGCAGCGTGTCCGGCGCCTTCTTCCATGAAGCCGCCAAGGCGATCATGACCACCGACACCTTCCCGAAAGTGGCCACCGCCACGGCGAAGATCGGCAAGGCGAAAGTCACGATCTGCGGCATCGCCAAAGGGGCCGGCATGATCGCGCCCGACATGGCCACCATGCTCTCATTCGTCTTCACCGATGCCGCGATCGCCGCGCCGGCGCTGCAGGGCCTGCTGAAGGAAGGCGTGGGCTCGACGTTCAACGCCGTCACCATCGACGGCGACACATCCACGTCGGATACGCTGATGATGTTCGCGACCGGTCAGGCCAAGGATTGCCCGAAGATCGCGCGCGCCGCCGATCCGAAGCTGAAGGCGTTCAAGAAGGCGCTGCACGACGTGCTCGCCGATCTCGCCGAGCAGGTAGCGCGGGACGGCGAAGGCGCGCGCAAGCTGGTCGAGATCGTCGTCGAGGGCGCGGTGTCCGACAAATCGGCGCGCAAGATCGCGATGTCGATCGCCAATTCGCCGCTGGTCAAAACGGCGATTGCCGGCGAGGACGCCAACTGGGGCCGCGTGGTGATGGCCGTCGGCAAGGCCGGCGAGCCGGCCGATCGAGACAGACTGTCGATCTGGTTTGCCGGCATCCGCGTCGCCCACAAGGGCGCGCGCGATCCCGGTTATGACGAAGCCAAGGTCTCCGCCGAAATGAAGAAGCCGGAGATCTTCCTCAAGGTCGCGCTCGGCATGGGCAAGGGCCGCGACCGCGTGCTCACTTGCGACCTCACCAAGGAATATGTCGCGATCAACGGCGACTACCGCTCTTAGCGCTCTGTTAACTACGGCGCCACTGCGTAAAAAGCAGGCCGGGCCGTTGAGTGGAACTTAACCAGGCCTGCCTAGCGTGAGGCTCGTAAGGGCTGTGAGCATCAAAGTCGTTCTTGTCGCCGCCTGCGCTCTCGTCGATGCCGACGGCCGCGTGCTTCTGGCACAGCGTCCCGCCGGCAAGCCGATGGCGGGGCTTTGGGAGTTTCCCGGCGGCAAGGTCGAAAGCGGCGAGCGGCCCGAGCAGAGCCTGATCCGCGAACTCAAGGAAGAACTCGGTATTTCGGTCAAAGAGGACTGTCTCGCACCGCTCACCTTCGCCAGCCACGCTTATCCCGACTTTCACCTCCTGATGCCGCTTTATGTCTGCCGGCGCTGGGAGGGCACGGTCACCGCGCTGGAGGGGCAACAACTGACGTGGGTGCGACCGAACAAACTCCGCGACTACGAAATGCCGCCGGCGGACGTCCCGCTGATTTCGCACCTGATGGCGCTGCTCTAATCGAACGTCACAGGCTTCCCGCAGGAGGCGAGGGTTATGAGCAAGAAACAGAGCAACAGAACGTTGCGAGTATTCCGCACGGACGAGAGCGGCGCGACCGCGATCGAGTACAGCCTGATCGCCGCCGGGATTGCCGCGGCCATCATCGCCACGATCTCGGGCCTCGGCACGTCGGTCAAGACGATGTGGGAAACGATCGGCAGCGCCTTCGGCTGACGCGGCGTCCCGTCCCTACGACTTGTCCGGTTTCTCTCCCGTCGAAATTTCCCTCGTGCCGAGCGCATCGGCCAGGCGGCGTGTCGCCGAACCCGGCCTGAGCGGCTTCTGCTGGCTCTCATGCGGCGCCCAGCCGGTGAGCCAGACGATCTCGAAGGTCGCGCGCACGCGGCCGTCGGCGTCGGCGAAGCGCTGCGCATAGATCTCCAGCATGCGCTGCAAGGTGGCGCGCTTGAGCGGCGCGCGCCGCCGTTCGGCGATAATGTTGGTCGCCGCCATGGCGCGCAAATCCCGCATCAGCGCAATTGGAGAAGCGTAGCGCACGACGACGCGATCGGAATCGACCACCGGCAACGCGAAGCCGGCGCGCTGCAACAACGCACCGAGATCGCGGATGTCGGCGAACGGCGCGACGCGCGGCGAGATGCCGCCCTCGATCTCGCTTTCCGCTTCGGCAAATGCCTGGCGCAGCTCCATCAGACTGTCGCCGCCGATCAGCGCGGCGAGCAGCAGGCCGTCGGCCTTGAGCGCCCGGCGGATCTGAATGAGCGTGCCGGGGAGATCGTTGACGAATTGCAGCGCGAGGCCCGAGACGACCAGATCGAGCGATCCGTCGGCGAAAGGCGTTGCCTGTTCGCCCATCATGACCTCGAGCCCCGCCTGATTGACGATCATTGCCCGCTGCAACGAAGCAACCTTGCCGCTCGCAATCAGCGCCTCGCACAGCGCATCGGCCGGCGTTTCCAGATCCGCGCCGCGCTCGAAGCTGCGCATCACCACCGACAGGCGGTCCTGCATTTCGTCGGCGACGCGCTCGAGAAGGAACGTCGCCGGCCCGAGCGCCAGCGCGCGCTCGCGGCGCAACGGCAACAAGGATCGGTCGAAGATGGTCGGGCCTGTGGTCATCTGTTAGCCTTATTGCACAACAGGGCTTGCAGCATGAACGAGCCTGTCGAGGCAAGCGAGGATCGGCGGCCGCCGGGCATGGCGGCCCGCGTCGGCGCCGCATTCCGCGGCCTGTTCCGCATCGGGCTCGACGCCGCGCTGCCGCAGCTCTGTCCATCCTGCCGGGAGCCGCTGGGCACGGGCGCCGGCCTGTGCGCCTCCTGCTGGTCGAAACTGTCGCCGATCGAGAAGCCCTACTGCGCCCGGCTCGGCATCCCCTTCATCTACGATCCCGGGCCCGGCCTCCTGTCGATGGAGGCGATGGCCAATCCGCCGGCCTATGACCGCGCCCGCGCCGCGGTGCGCTACGACGAGGTGGCGCGCTCGCTGGTGATCGCCTTCAAATTCGGCGACCGCCTCGATCTGGCGCCGATGATGGGCCGCTGGATGGCGCGCGCCGGGGCCGAACTTCTGACCGAGGCCGACGCCCTGGTGCCGGTGCCGCTGCACTGGCGGCGGCTGTGGGGACGGCGCTTCAACCAGTCCGCCGCGCTGTGCCGGGTCATTTCGGAGGGGGCCGGCGTGCCGGTGCTGTACGACACGCTACGCCGCATCCGTCCAACCCCGCAGCAGATCGGCCTGTCGAAAACCGACCGGGCCAGCAACGTCCAGGGCGCCTTCCGGGTACCGGACGACCGCAAGGCGGACATCAAGGGCCGCCGGGTGATCCTGGTGGACGACGTCCTGACCTCCGGGGCCACGGTCGACAGTTGCGCGCGTTCTCTGCTGCGGGCCGGCGCCGCCCGTGTCGACGTGCTGGTCTTTGCCCGGGTTGTCGCACCCGCCCGCGCTACCATATAGAAAAGGTTCGGGATTTTCGGAAGCGAGCCCCCCATGCCCCCGGTCGATATCTATACCACCCAGTGGTGCCCCTACTGTCAGATGGCCAAGGCGCTGCTGACCCGCAAAGGCGTTCCCTATAACGAGATCGACGTCTCGCGCGGCGACGACCGTCAGACGATGATCGCGCGCGCCAACGGCCGCATGACCGTGCCGCAGATCTTCATCGGCAAGACCCATGTCGGCGGCAGCGACGACCTGCATGCCCTGGAGCGCGCCGGCAAGCTCGACGCCCTGTTAGCGGACGAAGGGACCACGGCATGAACGCAAAACCCTCGACCTTCAAAGCCGGTCTGATCCAGATGCGCAGCGGCGTGACGCCGGCGGCCAATGTCGATGCCGCTGCGAAACTGATCGCGCAAGCCAAGGCCGCCGGCGCCGCTTACGTGCAGACCCCCGAGATGACCAACATCATGGAGGTCAAGCGCGACCGTTTGTTCGAGACGATCCGCGAAGAAGACAACGATCCTTCGCTCGCCGCCTTCCGCGATCTGGCGAAGAAACACGGCCTGTTCGTTCATGTCGGCTCGCTGGCCATCAAGCTGCTGCCGGACCGCGCCGCCAATCGCGGCTTTCTGATCGACCCGCACGGCGAGATCGCCGCGCGTTACGACAAGATCCACATGTTCGATGTCGATCTGGCGAACGGCGAGAGCTATCGCGAGTCGCGCACCTATCGTCCGGGCGAGATCGCGGTCACCGCCGACCTGCCGTGGGGCCGGCTCGGCATGAGCATCTGCTACGATCTGCGTTTCCCGGCGCTGTACCGGGCGCTGGCCGAGGCCGGCGCTTCATTCCTCGCCATTCCCTCGGCCTTCACCCGGCAGACCGGCGAAGCGCACTGGAACGTATTGATGCGCGCCCGCGCCATCGAGACCGGCTGCTTCGTCATCGCCGCGGCGCAAGGCGGCAAGCACGAAAACGGCCGCGAGACCTTCGGCCATTCGATCGTGGTCGATCCCTGGGGCCGCGTTCTCGCCGAAGGCGGCACCGAGCCCGGGCTGATCATGGCGGAGATCGATCCGGCGCTGATCACCGAGGCGCGCTCGCGCGTGCCGTCGCTGGAGCATGGCCGGCGCTTCGAGATTGCCGAGCCGGTCGCGGAGCCGGCGCACTTGCATCTCGTTCGAGGCGCGGAATGATCAAGTACGCGCTGGCCTGCGACAAGGGCCACACCTTCGAGAGCTGGTTCGCGGATTCGGCCGCCTACGACAAGCAGGCCAAGCGCGGGCTGGTGACATGCCCGCAGTGCGGCTCCGCCAAGGTCGAGAAGGCGATCATGGCGCCGCGCCTGTCCGGCACGCGCAAGCGCGGTGCGGTCCAGGAAGTGGCAACGGCGCCGGACAAGGCACCGGTGGCGGTGATGTCGCCCGTCGAGCAGGAGCTGCGCAGCAAGCTCAAGGAACTGCGCGAGCACATCGTCAAGAACGCCGACAATGTCGGCGAGAAGTTTCCCGAAGAGGCCCGCAAGATTCACTACGGCGAGACCGAGCATCGCTCGATCTATGGCGTCGCCTCGATCGACGATGCCAGGGAGCTTGCCGAGGAAGGCATCGACGTGCATCCGATTCCGGTGCTGCCGGACGAGCGGAATTGACGCTGCGGCGCGTCAATGCGCCCAGATCAGCAGCACCACGCCGACGGTGATCAGGACGATGCCGAAGATCTCGCGCGGCGAGGTCTTCTGCTTGAAGGCGAATTTCGAAACGCCCTGTGCGAACAGCACCTCGACCAGCGCCAACGTGCGCACGCTCGCGGCCGACGTGATGGCGAAACCGAGAAACCAGAACTGCGACGCCAGCGCGCCCATGAAGCCGGCGAGCATCGAGGGCCGCCACGCCCTGAAAATGGCGCGCAAGGTCACGGGATCGCGCAGCATCAGATAGGCCGACAGCAGGATCGACTGCACGACGAGGCCGGCGGCGAGCGTGAAGGTCGCGGCCAGCACAAAATGATCGGGAATGCCGAGCGACAGGATCGCGCCGCGAAAGCCGATCGCGGACAGGCCGAACATGCCGCCGGCGACGATGCCGAGCACTGTCGGCTTGATGCCGTTGACCTGCGCTGCGCCGGGCTTGATCGCCATGACCACGACACCGGCGGTGGCGATGATGATGGCGAGCGCCAGCATCGGCGTCAGCTTGTCGCCGAGCAGCACCAGGCCGAACAGCGCGGTCTGCACCGGCTCGGTCTTGATATAGGCCGTTGTGACGACGAAGGAGCGGTCGTTCATCGCCGCCAACATCAGCGCGGTGGCCGCGATCTGCGCCACGAGGCCGAGCAGGATCCACGGCACGTAAATCAGCGTCGGCCGCGGCAGGGCATCGCCACTCACCAGCAGCACCCCGGCGAGAAAGATCAGCGCGAAGGGAAAGCCGAACAGGAAGCGCACATGCGTGGCGCCGACGGTGCCGAGCGTCGTCGTCAGCTCGCGTTGCATGGCGTTGCGGGCGGTCTGCGCCGCCGCGGCAATGATGGTGAAGACGGCCCAGAGCATGGTGGGTTTTTGCCGGACGGCAGAGGTCAGGAATACCGGCTCATTGGTGCGGCATCCCTCAATGCCAGGTCAAGACCGGCGAAGACGGGGCTGCCATGCGCCGCGCCGCCCGCCTAGGCGGCCGGCTGTTTCGCCATCTCCACGGCTTCGGGAAATTCCTTGACCTCACCGTGCGCGTTATCGACCACCGCGAACAGATCGAAATAGCGGATGGTCGGCGCGGCGCCGGTGCGCTTGATCACGCCCTGCCGCCACTCCTCGTTATGCGCACGCTGCGCCGCCTCGACCGACGGCCAGACATAGACGCCGGCGCCGTTCTTGCCGTTGAGCTCGAGCAGGAAATACTTGGTCAGCAGATCCTTGTTGCCCTGCCATTTGGCGAAGACATTGCGGCCGTCGGCGGCGACCTGCTCGCGCGTCCAGCCCTTCGGCGAGTTGATTTCGACGAGTTCGAGAATCATGAATGGGCTCCCTTGCGCGCCACCAGCATGTAATTGACGTCCATGTCGGACGATAGCTGCCACCGGTCGGCGAGCGGATTGAAAATGACGCCGCGCTCGCCGATGACATCGAGGCCGGCCGTCTCGATGGCGCGTTCCAGTTCGCGCGGCGTGACGAACTTGTCCCACTGATGCGTGCCGCGCGGCACCCAGCGCAGGATGTATTCGGCGCCGACGATCGCCAGCGCGAAACTCTTGAGCGTGCGGTTCAGCGTCGCGGCGACCATCAGTCCGCCGGGCTTCACCATCGAGCCGCAGGTCGAGACGAACTCATCGACATCGAGGACATGCTCGACGACTTCCATCGCCAGCACGACATCGAAGGTCTCGCCGGCTGCGGCGAGAGTCTCGGCCGTCGTCGCGCGGTAGTCGATCGTCAGCTCCTGCTCCTCGGCATGGGCGCGGGCGGCGGCGATGTTTTCCTCGGACGGATCGACGCCGACCATGGTCGCGCCGAGACGGGTCAGCGGCTCGGACAGGATGCCGGCGCCGCAGCCGATATCGAGGATGCGCAGGCCGGCGAGGCAGTCGAGCTTGCCGGCATCGCGGCCGAAATGATCGACGACCTGGTCGCGGATATAGCCGACCCGGATCGGGTTCAGCTTGTGCAGCGGCGCCATCGGGCCGCGCGGATCCCACCAGGTCGCCGCCAGCCGGCCGAAGCGCTCGATCTCGGCGTGATCGACGGAATCGCGGGCCGCATTCATCGGACCAACCCCTTGGAACATCGCTGGAAGTTCCGCATTGACAGAGCCACCCCGAAAGAACAAAAAGAGAACATGGTTTCTCCGGACCTTAAGAACAAACTCGAGATCCTTGCCGACGCCGCCAAGTACGACGCCTCCTGCGCTTCTTCCGGCGCGCCGAAGCGCGACTCAAAGGGCAGCGGTGGCATCGGCTCCACGACCGGCGCCGGCATCTGCCATTCCTATACGCCGGACGGCAGGTGCGTGTCTCTCCTGAAAATCCTGCTGACGAATTCCTGCATCTTCGATTGCACCTATTGCATCAGCCGGCGCAGCAGCAATGTGCGGCGGGCGCGCTTTACCGTCGATGAGGTCGTCCGGCTCACGCTGGAATTCTACAAGCGCAATTACATCGAGGGGCTGTTCCTGTCGTCCGGCATCATCCGCGATGCCGACTACACCATGGAGCAACTCGTCGAAGTGGCGCGGCGGCTGCGCGTGGACCACCAATTCCGCGGCTACATCCACCTCAAGGCGATCCCCGAGGCGAGTCAGGACCTGATCGCGCAGGCCGGCCGCCACGCCGACCGGCTGTCGATCAACATCGAGCTGCCGACGGAGAACGGCCTCAAGCAATACGCGCCGGAGAAGAAGCAGACCACGATCCGCGGCACGATGGCCAGGCTCAAGCTGAAGATCGACGAGGTGAAGGCCGAGCGAAAGGCTCCTCGATTTTCGCCATCCGGCCAGAGCACGCAGATGATCGTCGGCGCCGACGGCGCCAACGACGCGACCATCCTCACGACCAGCGCCTCGCTCTATGCCAGCTACGGCCTGCGCCGCATCTATTACTCGGCGTTCAGCCCGATTCCGGATTCGAGCCGCGCGCTGCCGCTCAAGGCGCCGCCCTTGATGCGCGAGCACCGGCTGTATCAGGCCGACTGGCTGATGCGTTATTACGGCTTCGACTCCTCGGAGATCCTGGCCGGCGACGCTGCCGGCATGCTCGATCTCGAGGTCGATCCGAAATTCGCCTGGGCGCTGCGCAACCGCGCGCGGTTTCCGCTCGATGTGAATGTCGCGCCCCGCGAGATGCTGCTGCGCGTACCGGGCCTCGGCGCCCGCACCGTCGATCGCATGATCGAGACGCGGCGGCACAAGACCTTGCGGCTCGACGACATTGCGCGCCTGAAAGGCGCGCTGAAACGAGCGCGGCCGTTCATCGTCACGCCCGATCACCGGCCGGTGTAGGATCTCGACAGCGCCGCGATCCGCGCCAGGCTGGCGCCGCCGCCCAAGCAACTGTCGCTGTTCGGATAAAGGAGCGGCCTCCATGTATCGCGTCACCATGCGGAACGAGACGTCGCTGCCGGAATTCCGCGATCATGTCCGCGTCCTGATCGGCGCCCGCATCAAGCCCGCCGCGGTGACATTTTCGACGACGGAATCGGCCGATCTGTTCGGCGAAGCCCCGCCCGCCGACCGCAAGGTACCGGCTTTCACCGTGCCCGGCGCCTATGTCGAACTGGCGCAGACCGTACTGTGCCACCGCGATCCGGCGCGGTTCGCGCTGCTGTACGAGCTGCTGTGGCGGCTGCTGCACGACGACCGCAAGCTGATGTCGATCCACTCCGACCCGCTGCTTCACAAGCTGCGGCAGATGGAGAAGTCGGTTCGTCGTGATCTCCACAAGATGACGGCCTTCCTCCGCTTCCGCAAAGTCGAGGATGAGACCGGCGAGCGCTACATCGCCTGGTTCGAGCCGCAACATCTCATTCTCGGCGCGGCGGCGGCGTTCTTCATCAAGCGTTTCGCCAACATGCGCTGGTCGATCCTGACTCCGGATGGCACGCTCAATTGGGACACCAACGAACTCGGCTATGGACCGGCGGTGCCGAAAGCGCAGGCGCCGCAGGACGACGCCATGGAAGACTGGTGGAAGAGCTATTACGCCTCGACCTTCAATCCGGCGCGCGTCAATCCCGAGATGATGCGCGGCGAAATGCCGAAGCGCTACTGGAAGAACCTGCCCGAGGCCTCGCTCATCCCCGGCATGATCGCCGCGGCGCGCACGCGCACCGGCGCCATGCTCGACACTGCGCCGACCGCGCCGCGCCAGAACAAGGCCGGCGACATAGTCATGCGCGAGTTCTTCGCCAGCGACGCGCCGCAGGAAAACCTGGTTGCCGGCACGCTGGCGGCGTTGCGCGTCGAAGCCGGGTCGTGCCGGCGCTGTCCGCTTTACTCGCAGGCGACGCAGACCGTGTTCGGCGAAGGGCCAGAGCGCGCGCCCGTGGTGTTCGTCGGCGAGCAGCCGGGCGACCAGGAAGACCTCGGCGGCAAGCCGTTCATCGGTCCGGCCGGACAGATGTTCGACCGCGCCCTGGAGGAGGCCGGCGTCGACCGCGCCATGGTCTATGTCACCAATGCGGTGAAGCACTTCAAATTCGAACCGCGCGGCAAGAGGCGCATCCACCAGAAGCCGAATGCGAGCGAGGTCGAGCATTGCCACTGGTGGCTCGAGCGTGAGCTGGCTCTCATTCAACCGAAGCTGGTCGTCGCGCTCGGCGCCACCGCGATGAAGGCGCTGATCGGCAAGGACGTCCGCATCACCGAGATGCGCGGCCGCCTGCTCACCATCCGCGACGGCCTGACGATCGTGCCGACCGTGCACCCGTCCTACTTGCTCCGCCTGCCCGACGCGGCGGCCAAGGCCGCCGAATATGCCCATTTCGTCGAGGACCTGACCGCCGTCGCCCGTTATCTGCCGGAAATCGCCAAAGCGGCCTAGACAAGCAGAAGGTCATTCCGGGGCGAGGCCGAAGGCCGAGAACCCGGAATCCATAACCCTGCTGTGGCGTATGGATTCCGGGTCCGCGCGTCGCACGCGCGTCCCGGAATGACACCTCGGCGCATGTTGCGCCGCGATGACAGCGCCGTTATGAATACGCGCCTTTCGGCCGGCCGGGGACGCCCCTCGGGCCGGCCTTCTGTTACCGACCGTCTGTCCGGGAAGCTTATGCCTCGCCTCGTCATGAAATTCGGCGGCACCTCCGTTGCCGATCTCGACCGCATCCGCAACGTCGCGCGGCACGTCAAACGTGAGGTCGACGCCGGCTATGACGTCGCCGTCATCGTCTCGGCCATGTCCGGCGTGACCAACCAACTCGTGGCCTGGTGCAAGGATGCCGCGCCGCTGCACGACGCCCGCGAATACGATGCCGTGGTTGCGACCGGTGAACAGGTCACCGCCGGGCTGCTCGCCATCGTGCTGGAAGGCATGGGCGTCAATGCCCGCTCCTGGCAGGGCTGGCAGTTGCCGATCCTGACCGACAACGCCCACGCCTCGGCGCGCATCAAGGACATCAACGGCAGCGAGCTGATCAAGCGCTTCGAGGAGCACAAGCAGGTCGCCGTCATCGCCGGCTTCCAGGGCATGCACAAGGACACCGGCCGCATCACCACGCTGGGCCGCGGCGGTTCCGACACTTCGGCGGTCGCGGTCGCCGCCGCGATCGGCGCCGAGCGCTGCGACATCTACACCGATGTCGATGGCGTCTACACCACCGACCCGCGCGTCGAGCCGAAGGCGCGCCGCCTCGACAAGATCGCGTTCGAGGAAATGCTGGAAATGGCCTCGCTCGGCGCCAAGGTGATGCAGGTGCGCTCGATCGAGCTCGGCATGCTGCACAAGGTGCGCATCTTCGTGCGTTCCTCATTCGTCAAGCCGGAAGACATCGACCCCAAACTGCCGCCCCCGGGCACGCTTATTTGCGACGAGAGTGAGATCATGGAACAGCAGACCGTCACCGGCATCGCCTTCTCCAAGGACGAAGCGCAAATCTCGATCCGCCGCGTGCAGGACAAGCCCGGCATTGCCGCCGCGATCTTCGGCCCGCTGGCCGACGCCAGCATCAATGTCGACATGATCGTGCAGAACATTTCGCCGGACGGCTCGACCACCGACCTCACCTTCACCGTACCGTCGTCGGATTACGAGCGCGCCCGCGTCACCATCGAGAAGGCCAAGTCGCAGATCGGTTACGAGCGCCTCGACGGCGCCACCGACGTCGCCAAGGTGTCGGTCATCGGCATCGGCATGCGCAGCCACGCCGGCGTCGCGGCGATGGCGTTCAAGGCGCTGTCGGAGCAGAAGATCAACATCCTTGCGATCACCACCTCGGAGATCAAGTTCTCGGTGCTGATCCACGCCAACCAGACCGACCTCGCGGTCCGCACGCTGCACAAGCTGTACGGGCTGGATAAGGGCTGATCTTCTTCACCCTCGTTCTTTCTTCGCCCTCCCCCTTGTGGGGAGGGTCGACTGCTTGAGCGAGAGCGAAAGCAGTCGGGGTGGGGGTCGAAGACAAGCGCAACTACCCCCACCCCGACCGCTTCGCGGTCGACCCTCCCCACAAGGGGGAGGGCCAGCAAGGGCGTTTCCCTTGCCCCCCTCTATCCCCAACGGCTATAGCCTCCCCATATGCGGCTTTGGGGGTTTTGCCGGGCCCAATGGCCGTGTTTCGAGCATAATCCGGCCGTAGACGGGGCCCTGGGCTTCGGAATCGGCTGAAAGGGGCTTCTTCGATGCGTGGCGCGCTGGGCGGCCCACGCGTGCTGTTGCGACGGCTCCGCGAGGTCATGGCGGAGCCGGTCAGCGCGCAGGACCGTCTCGACAAGGTGGTCGTTCTGATCGCCGCCAACATGGTGGCGGAGGTGTGCTCCGTCTACGTGTTGCGCGTCGACGGCACCCTTGAGCTGTACGCCACCGAAGGCCTCAAGCGCGAAGCCGTGCATGCCACGGTGATGAAGGCCGACGAAGGCCTGGTCGGTCTGGTGGCGAGCGAAGCCACCAAGATCAACCTGTCCGACGCGCAGAACCACCCGGCCTTCTCGTTCCGTCCGGAAACCGGCGAAGAAATCTATCACTCGTTCCTAGGCGTGCCGATCCTGCGCGCCGGCAACACCCTCGGCGTGCTCGTCGTCCAGAACCGGGCGCGGCGAACCTACACCGAGGAAGAGGAAGAGGCGCTGCAGACCACGGCGATGGTCCTCGCCGAGATGATCGCCTCCGGCGAGCTCGCCTCGCTCGCGCGCCCCGGCGCCGAGCCGGTCGCGCGCCACGCCATCCATATCGAGGGCTCGTCGCTGTCCGACGGCATCGCACTCGGCCATGTCGTGCTGCACGAGCCGCGCGTCGTCATCACCAACGTCATCGCCGACGACGTGCCGCGCGAATTGAAGCGCCTCGAGGCGGCACTGGCGACCTTGCGCGCCGATCTCGACCGCATGGTCGAGCACCGCGACGTCGCCGACGGCGGCGAACACCGCGAAGTCCTCGAAGCCTACCGCATGTTCTCCTACGACCAGGGCTGGGCGCACAAGATTCGCGAAGCGGTGACCACCGGCCTCACCGCGGAAGCCGCGGTCGAGCGCGTGCAGTCCGACACGCGCGCGCGCATGCTGCGCGCCTCCGATCCGTATTTGCGCGACCGCCTGCACGACCTCGACGATCTCGCCAATCGGCTGATGCGCGTGCTGATGGGTCAGGACCACGCCCCGACGCGCGAGCAATTGCCCGACAACGCCATCATCGTGGCGCGCGCCATGGGCCCGGCGGCGCTGCTCGACTACGACCGCAAGAAAGTACGCGGCCTCGTCCTCGAGGAAGGCGGCCCGACCTCGCATGTGTCGATCGTCGCCCGCGCGCTCGGCATTCCGGCCGTCGGCGACATCGCCAACGCCACCGGCCTCGTCGAACAAGGCGACGCCATCATCGTCGATGGCTCGACCGGCCATGTGCATATGCGGCCGCCGCAGGATATCGAGGCGGCCTATGGCGAGCGCGTCAAACTGCGCGCACGGCGGCAGGCGCAATATCGTCAGCTCCGCGACAAGCCCTGCATCACCAAGGACGGCTGCACCATCACGCTGATGATGAATGCCGGCCTCACCATCGACCTGCCGCACATGGCGGAGACCGGCGCCGGCGGCATCGGCCTGTTCCGCACCGAAATGCAATTCATGGTGGCGCCGACCATGCCGCGCGTGTCGGACCAGCTCGCGCTCTATCGCACCGTGCTGAACACCGCCGACAAGAAGCCGGTGACCTTCCGCACGCTCGATATCGGTGGCGACAAGGTGCTGCCTTACATGCGCAACTTCGAGGAGGAGAACCCGGCGCTCGGCTGGCGCGCCATCCGTCTCGGCCTCGACCGTCCTGGACTGCTGCGCAGCCAGGTGCGCGCGCTGCTGCGCGCCGCCGGCGGGCGCGAATTGCGCGTGATGTTCCCGATGATCGCCACGGTCGAGGAATTCGACCAGGCCAAGGGCCTGGTCGACATGGAGCTGACGCATCTGCGCCGCCACGGCCACCAGTTGCCGGAGCGCGTCCATATCGGCGCCATGCTGGAAGTGCCGTCGCTGCTGTTCCAGCTCGACGAACTGCTGACGCGCGTCGACTTCCTGTCGGTCGGCTCCAACGACCTGATGCAATTCATGTACGCCGCCGACCGCGGCAACACCCGCGTGTCGAACCGCTTCGATATCCTTTCGGCGCCGGTGCTGCGCGCGCTCAAGGACATCGCCGACCGCGCCGCGGCGCACGGCAAGCCGGTGGCGCTGTGCGGCGAAATGGCGTCGCAGCCGCTGGGCGCCATGGCGCTGGCCATTCTCGGCTATCGCGCCATGTCGCTGACGCCGTCCGCGGTCGGCCCGGTCAAGGCGCTGCTGCTCAATCTCGATTGCAAGAAGGGCGCGGACGTGCTGTTGCCCGCTTTGGCGCAACCCGTCGGCAGCGTGCCGATCCGGGCCAAGCTCGAAGACTTTGCCCAAGCCGAAGGCCTGCCGCTTTGATCGCGATCCCCCAACACCGCCTCGATGCCCTGCTGCACCGCCATGCCATGGTCGAGCGCGAACTCGCGACCGACCTGAAGCCCGAGGAATACGTCAAGCTGTCGCGCGAGTTTTCCGAGCTCACGCCGGTGATCGACACCATCAAGGCCTATCGCGCCGTCGTCAGCGAACTCGCCGATCTCGACGCCATGATCGGCGATCAATCGACCGATGCCGAAATGCGCCGGATGGCGGAAGCCGAAAAGCCGGCGCTCGAGGAAAAGCGCCAGGCGCTCGAGAAGGAAATCCGTGTCGTTCTGCTGCCCAAGGATGCGATGGACGACCATGATGCCATCCTGGAAATCCGCGCTGGCACCGGCGGCGACGAGGCGGCCTTGTTCGCCGGCGATCTGTTCCGGATGTACGAGCGGTACGCCGCGCGGCAGGGCTGGACCGTCGAGATCATGTCCATCAGCGAAGGCGCCAAGGGCGGCTTCAAGGAAATCATCGCCGAAGTGCACGGCCGCGGCGTGTTCGCCAAGATGAAGTTCGAATCAGGCGTGCACCGCGTGCAACGCGTGCCGGATACGGAAACGCAGGGCCGCATTCACACGTCGGCCGCGACCGTCGCCGTGCTGCCGGAAGTGGAAGATGTCGACATCCAGATCAAGGATGACGACCTCAAGATCGACACCATGCGCGCGCAGGGCGCCGGCGGCCAGCACGTCAACAAGACCGAGTCGGCGATCCGCATCACGCATATTCCGACCGGCACCATCGTGTTCGTGCAGGAAGAGCGCTCGCAGCACAAGAACAAGGCCAAGGCGCTGAAGATGCTGCGCGCCAAGCTCTATGACGAGCAGCGCAGCAAGCTCGACCGCGAGCGCTCGGCCGACCGCAAGAGCCAGGTCGGCTCGGGCGACCGTTCCGAACGCATCCGCACCTACAACTTCCCGCAAGGCCGCGTCACCGACCACCGCATCAATCTGACACTGTATAAATTGCCGGAAGTGATGGAAGGCGATATCGGCGACCTGATCGACGCCTTGATCACCGAACATCAGGCCGAATTGCTTGCCGCCGAAGCCGCGGCGTAGCCAAGGATCGTCGTCGGGGCGGCACGATGATGACGCGTATCATACCCGGATTGAAGACCGACGCCTCGATCGCCGAGGCCCAGCGCATGATGGCGCAGGCGTTCCGGCTGGCCGGACTCGATTCGCCGGAGGCCGACGCGCGGTTGCTGCTCGGCCATGCATTGCGGCTCGACCGCGCCCGATTACTATCGCAGTCCGACCGCTTGCTCGAGGCGCGCGAGATCGAAGCTGTCCAGGGACTGGCGGCGCGCCGGCTGCGACACGAGCCGGTGGCGCGCATTCTCGGCCGCAAGGAATTCTGGAATCTGACGCTTCAGGTCAGCGATGCGGTCCTGGTGCCGCGGCCGGAAACCGAGACCGTGGTCGAACTGGCACTCGATCTCATCGCACACGACGGCCCGCGGGACGAGCCGCTGCGAATTCTCGACATCGGCACCGGCACCGGAGCGCTGCTGCTGGCGCTCTTGTCCGAACTGCCGAAGGCCAGCGGCGTCGGCACCGATGTCAGCATGCGGGCGCTCGAAATCGCGCGCGTCAATGCCGCGCAGAACGAGCTCGCCGCGCGCACGCAGTTCGTCTGCTGCAATCTCGCCGACGGCGTCGGCGGTCCGTTCGATCTGGTGGTGTCGAACCCGCCTTACATCGCCCGTGCTGAAATCGAGACGCTGCAGCCGGAAGTTCGCGATTACGATCCGGCCCTCGCGCTCGACGGCGGCACGGACGGTCTCGACTTCTATCGCGCCATCGCCCGCGAGGCGGCACGGCTGCTGGCGCCGGACGGTCATCTGGTTGTCGAACTCGGCGCCGGCCAGGAAGCGCCGGTGGCGAGGTTGTTTCAAACGGCAGGGTTAACGGTCGAGCCCGCCCGCCCCGATCTCGCCGGAATCCCGCGCGCGCTGCCGGCCATGCCGGCTGCAAAAAGACCGTCATGACGGGCCTGCATGGCATCTCGCCGGAACTGCAAGGCTGCAAAAACGGACAAAAAACCGCTTGGAAAGCGGTCCGGAAACGACTAGCTTCCGGTCACGGAATCGACCCGTGACGGTCGCGCCGCCAAGAGCCCGGAGCCGCTAGGTGCGGAGGCTCTATGAGGCGGCGCCGGAAAACCGACGAACCGATGTCGATCAAGCAATGGCGATGAGCCGGCGTAAACAGCGCGGCAAATCGGATCGACGGCGACGGGTGCGGATGTTTTCACCGGTTTGGGCGCATCGCTGATTGGATATCGGCTGGCTAGATCGCTGCATTGATCATGATAGATGCGCATAATACGACGTTGGCGATGCTGCAGGCGAAAGCCGCGGCCTTGGGGTTGCTGTAGCCATAATAAACAACCGGCGCATAGAGGGATCGTCTTGGGCACGGACTGTCGGAACGGTCCGGCTGCGCGCGGAGGGCGTTGGAACGCTCTGAACGGAGTTGGTGAACCGGTGTGGCGCGGGTAACCCGAAAAGGGGCGCGCGGATCGGCCGGTTTATTCGGGGGGTGGCAGATCCGGTTGAACAAGCCCGGGTGTGCATGTCTGGACGACAGGTCAGGTGATGAACCCGACTTTCGATGAAGTTGAATGCCGCTGGAACGACCGGCGGCAAGATGTGGCGATTTGACTAGCGAATAGGATGAGCATGAGAAACGGTCAGAAGCGCATGCGTGGTCGCGGCGGTGGCGGCGGCGGCGGTGGAGGCGGCGGCAATCATCGCAAGAGTCAGAATCCGCTGACGCGTGTCTACGAGTCGAACGGCCCCGACGTTAAGATCCGCGGCACCGCGTCTCATATCGCCGAGAAGTACATGCAGCTCGCGCGCGATGCGCAGGGCTCGGGCGATCCGGTCGCGGCGGAAAACTACTTCCAGCACGCCGAGCATTACTTCAGGCTGATCGCCGCGGCGCAGGAGCAATTCCGCCAGCAGAACCCCTACTACAATCAACAGCAGCCGCAGCAGGCTCCGCAGGGCGCCGCCGACGAAAACTACGACGACGATGACGGCGACGCGCAGCCTTTCGCCGCGCAGGATCCGGGCATGGCGCCGCAGCCGCAGGGCCAGCCTTTTTTACCGCGTGATGCGCAGTTTCCGCCGCGTGCGCAGCAGCAGCCGCAGCAGCATCAGCAGCCGCAACCGGACGTGCCGGGCGGCCTGCCCGCCTTCATCACCGGCGGCGGGCCGGTGAACGGCGCCGAACATGGCGGCCAGGGCGGCGCCAACGGACACGAACAGGGCGAACGTCCGGATCGCTTCGGCCGCCGCCGCCGCCGTCATCGCGGCGGTTATCGCAACGACCGTCAGGACTTCAACGCCGGAAATGCCGAAGGTGGCGCGCCGCAGCCGGCCGGTGGCGACGAACCGCCGGCCGAATAAGCGTTAGCTCCTCTTGTTGAAGCACGATGGCCGGAGTCCTGCTCCGGCCATTTGCGTTTGGGGATCAGACGCCCGGCGTCGGCGCCAGCACCGGCTCGAGCGCCGGCACCAGGACACGCTTGGCGCGCCGCTGCGCCGGGATGGCGCGATAGACCTGCTTGGTCGCTTCGACGATATGCACGCCGGCGAACGGCGCCGACAGCGTGGCGCCGGTCCGCTCCCAGGCCACCGCGGTGCGCAGGAACCAGGCGCCCGACACCGGCGGCACGTAGAGCGCTTCGCTCCAGCCGGCCGGCGAGAACCAGGCCTCGCGCAGGAGCTGATTGATCTGACTGCGCGAATAAGGCCGGCCATGACCGAACGGCGTGTTGTCGGTACGCGCCCAGATGCCGCGGCGGTTCGGCACCACCGCGAGCAGGCGTCCGCCGCTCGACATCACGCGCCACACTTCGCGCAACAGCCCCATCGGATCGTTCGTCATTTCCAGCGCATGGACGAGCAGCACGCGATCGACCGCGCCATCGGTCAACGGCAGTTCGTTCTCATCGACCAGTGCCGCGAGCGACGGCCGCGCGGTCGGCCACTTCAGCACGCCCTGGGCCGCCGGCATGAAGGCGAGGCAACGCTCGGCTTCCTCGCGGAACAGGCCGAGATACGGTGGTGTATAGCCGATGCCGAGGACGCGCTGGCCGGTGGTATCGCGCCATTGCGCGCGGACGCCGCGGCCGATGATGCGGCGCGCGACCTTGCCGAGCGGCTGGCCGTAGAAATTGCGCAGATCGACGACGTCGATGGACATGGACCTAAAATACCTCGGAACGCGCCGAATCCGGGGCACGCGGGCGCAAAATACTGCCTTTCACTGCCGTGCGCGAATATGCAAAAGCATGATCCGAGCCGTCGGGACCCGTCCCGTCATGATAGGGTTAACACCGGCGTGGAAATCGCCCGGAGGACATGATGACCGCAGATATCCGCCTGTTCCGCTGCCTTTCCGACAATTACGGCGTGTTGCTGCATGACGCGGACACCGGCGCGACCGCGGCCATCGACGCACCGGAGGCGGCGCCCATCGAGACCGCCCTGAAGGCCACCGGCTGGAAACTCACCGACATCCTGGTGACGCACCACCATGCCGACCATACCGGCGGCATCATGAACCTGAAGAACAAGTACAAGTGCCGCGTCGTCGCGCCCGCCGCCGAAGCCGCGAAAATTCCCGGCGTCGACGAGACGGTCAAGGAAGGCGACAAGGCCAAGGTCGGCAATCTCATCGCCAACGTCATCGAGACTCCCGGCCACACGCTCGGCCACATCGCCTACTGGTTTCACGGCGACAAGCTCGCCTTCGTCGGCGACACGCTGTTCTCGATCGGCTGCGGCCGCGTCATCGAGGGCACCATGGATCAGATGTGGTCGTCGCTGAAGAAGCTGCGCGACCTGCCGGACGACACGCGGATCTATGTCGGGCACGAATACACGCTGGCCAATATCAAGTTCGCGCTGACCATCGAGCCGAACAACGCCGCCCTGAAGTCGCGCGCGGCGGAAGCCGAGAAGCAGATCGCCGGCGGCCACTTCACCATTCCGGTGACCATTGGCGCCGAGAAGAAAGAAAATCCGTTCATCCGCGCCGACGTGGCTGAAGTCGCCGCCGGCCTCGGCATGGCCGGCAAGCCGGCCAATGAAGTGTTCGCCGAGATCAGGACGCGGAAGAATAAGTTCTGATGCTTTACCCTCCCCCTTGTGGGGAGGGTCGATCGCCGTAGCATAGCGAAGGCGATCGGGGTGGGGGTGGCCGCTTCTCGCAAATACCCCCACCCCGCTCGCTTCGCTCGCGACCCTCCCCACATAAGGGCGTTTACGCCCGTCTTCGACGGGCTATGGGGGAGGGTAAGGAAGAAAGAAGATGCCCACCGCCGCCGACATC
This sequence comes from Pseudomonadota bacterium, assembly GCA_018240595.1. Lineage (GTDB taxonomy): Bacteria > Pseudomonadota > Alphaproteobacteria > Rhizobiales > Xanthobacteraceae > Pseudolabrys. The sequence goes on from JAFEFL010000035.1 coordinate 108,781, forward strand.
ATCAAGAAGCTCGCGCTCAAGCCGCATCCGGAAGGCGGGCATTATCGCGAGACGTTCCGCGATACGCACCTGATCGGCGGCCGCGCCGCCTCGACCGCCATCCTGTTCCTGCTGGCGAAGGGCGAGCGCTCGCACTGGCATCGCGTCGATGCCGTCGAGATCTGGCACTGGCACGCTGGCGCGCCGCTCAAGCTGGAAATCGTCGACGGCGCGAAGGAGGAAATCCTTCGCCTCGGCGGCGACGTGCATAACGACGAGGTGCCGCAGGTCACGGTGCCGGCACGCGCCTGGCAGGCGGCGGAGACGCTCGGTGACTGGACGTTGGTCGGCTGTACCGTGGCGCCGGGCTTTCAGTTCGAAGGCTTCGAACTGGCGCCGGCCGATTTCCGGCCGCGCAAGTAACAACGGTCTCCCTTCACCTCTCCCAGTCGAAGTCGGATATATCCGACTTCGACCATTTAGTAGTGCCGAACTCGGGTAAGCCCGAGTTCGGGTGGGAGAGTCGACGCGCGATAGCGCGTCGGGTGAGGGGTTACAACCTATCGGGCTCACTTACCCCTCACCCCAACCCTCTCCCCGATGGGGAGAGGGAGCGCGCCGAGCAAGCCTCACTTCCTCCGCAACATGTCCTTCGCCGCCAGCAGGCCGCCGCCGGCGATCAGCAGCGCGGCCAGCGCCAGCGTAACGCGCGCTTCGGCAAAGCCGGCGAGCACCAGGAACGCCGTCGATAGAACCGGCGCGGCATAGGAGCTGACACCGAGCAACCGGATGTCGCCGCGCTTGACGCCGATGTCCCATGCATAGAACGCGGCGCCGACCGGGCCGACGCCGAGCGCGACGATCGCCTCCCACTGTTCGGCATTCTGCGGCCACACCGTGGTTTCGAAGGCGAGATGGCTTAGCGTCGCCAGCACCGCCGTCGCCAGGCAATAGCCAGCGACGACGGCCGTCGGCACCGCGGCAAAGCGGCGCGACAGGACCGAGTAACCGGACCACACGAAAGCGGCGAGGAACGCGGCGAGATAACCCGCACCCGCCCCCGGAGTCAGCGCGAAGCCCTTGCCGATGAACAGCACCACCGTGCCGATGAAGCCGATGACCGCGCCCGCGACCGAGTACCAGTGCAACCGTTCGCCCGGCAGCAGGCCTGAGAACAGCACGATCAACAGCGGCCACATGTAATTCACGAGGCCTGCCTCCGCGGGCGGCGCCAATCGCAGCGACAGGAAGTAGAGCGCGTGATAGCCGAACAGACCACCGACGCCGAGCGCCCAGGCCTTCGGGCTCTGCCGCAGAGCTCCCCAGGCACCGCTCCACGTCACCCAGGCCGCTCCGATGACGCCGCCAATGGCGAAGGTCATGGCCGCGAGCTGGAACGCCGGCACCGTGCCCGAGGCCACGGTCAGCAGCGCCAGCAGGGACCACATCAGAATTGCGGAAAAGCCGATAAGCGTGGCTTGGAATGAAGACATGTCGGAATGCGAATACGAGAAATGCGCGCCGAGCACAATTCGGCGGCAATTTGTAGCAGGGGCAATCCACCACTCGTTCCGGCCGACCGCAGGCCGCGTTGGGAATAAACAACGTCATGCAACCGGGCCGCTACCGGTAACCAAATCCGCATGCTAGAAAACGGCCGCGGGCAGCCGGAATAGTCGGTCAGAGGGCGTTTAGCGTCATGTTCAGTCAAGCGCCGATCCTTCGTCGGGATGGCGCCGCCGCGTATCTGATTGCGGCGGGAATGGCCCTGTCGGCGTTGCTGTTGTCGCCCTCGCCCGCTCGCGCGGATTGCTCGACCAGCGGCACCACCGTCACCTGCTCGTCGACGGGCGGACCGCAAACGACGACGGTCGGCACCGGCGCCGAGAACAATCTCACGGTTAACGTGCTGACCGGCGCCTCGATCGCGGTCGGATCCGACACCATCGGCATCTTCCTCAACGGCCAGAACGTCGTGACCAATGGCGGCGCGATCTCGGCCGGCGATGCGGCCGGAAGCTTCAGCGGCGGCGTGTTCTTTGCCGGCGACGGCAACACGGCGATCAACAATGGATCGATCACCGTCGGCAATGCCGTCGGCGGTCAGGTCTTCGGCATCCAGTCGTACGGTCTCAACGCCGACGTCACCAACAACGGCTCGATCGTCATCGGCAATGGCAGCGGCATCGTTCCGTATCCGATCGATGCCACCGGCATCTCCGTGTACAACGACAGCCGCATTACCAATAACGGCTCGATCGTCGTCGGCAATTACGCGCAGGCCATCTTTGCCTGCTGCGGCAACCAGATTACCAACAGCGCGAACGCGCTGATCGAGGCCGGCAACAACGGCGTCGGCATTTTCGCGGGCGCCGACAACAATCAGATAACGAATGCCGGCCGGATCGTCGCCGGCAACGGCAGCAGCTCCGGCCCCATTGCCTTTGCCTACGGCGTGCTGTTGTCCGGCCGCAATAACACCGTCACCAATACCGGCAGCATCACGGTCGGCAATATCGCCGTCGGCATCGCCATCGACGATCCGGCGGGCGGCGGCGGCCCCTACGGCGGCAATAAGCTGATCAATGCCGCCGGCGCCGTCATCACAGCCGGCGACGGTTCGTACGGCATGGCGTCGGGCTCACAGACCGTGACCCCTGCGAACGCGACGCTGACGAATAACGGAACGATCGTTGTCGGCAATGCCATTCCCAGCGTGTCGATTCCCATCGGCATGATCGCGTTCGGGCGGGCGACGATCACGAACACCGGCGTCATCATTGCGGGTAATGGCGATTCGACGACGTTTCCCGTCGGCATTTACGCGCTCAAAGGCAACTCGACCATCGTCAATTCCGGATCGATCACCGTCGGCACAGCCGGCCTCGGCATTCGCGCCGCCGGTGACGGCACCACGCTGAACAACTCGGGTACCATCTCGGTGGGCGCCGGCGGCACCGGCATCCAGATCACATTCCCGACCACGGGCACCAATGTCACGGGTCCGGCCGTCACCAACTCGGGCACGGTCATTGCCGGCACCGGCGGCACGGGCGTCAACTTCGTCGACAATGGTTCGCTCATCAACACCGGATCGATTCGCGCCTACGGCGACGGCAGCGGCAGCACTGGCTACGGCATCTTCACCTGCAGTTGCACGACGACCGTCATCACCAATTCCGGCACGCTCGACGGCAAGATCCAGGCTGAAGGCCCCTCGACGACCTTCGTCAATAGCGGCCTGATCGCCATCAGCGACACCAATGCGGTGCAGCCGATCGGGCCGTTCAATTTCAACATCAGCGATTTCGGCCATGCCGGCGGCGGCTCGTTCACCCAGACGGCGAGCGGCATTCTCTCCATGCGCGTCATGCCCGGAGCGACGACGGCGCCGATCGACAGCCTGCTCGCCGACACGATCGTCCTCGCCGGCACCTTGCGCGTCGCGCTTCAGCCCGGCCTCTACGCCAGCCGCACGATCACCGATACCGCGGTGTCACTGACGAACAGCGGCGCCAGCCGCATCACGACGACGTTCAACAGCTTCCTCGTGAATTCGCCGTTCTTCACGGTGACGCCGATCTACGACACCGGCGACGCGACATCCTACACGGCCATGAGCCTGCAGCTCGACCGCACCGGCTTCGGCGCGCTGCCCGGCCTGACGCCGAACCAGAAGGCCGTGGGCGACGCGCTCGAGCGCGGCTATTCGCCGTCGCTCGATCCGTCGAGTTCGGTGGGGCAGTTTTATGAGAATCTGTTGTTGAACGGCTCCGCCGGCTTCTACGATCAGCTCTCCGGCGCCGGTACGGCGGCATCGCAGGATGCCGCCTTCAATGTCGCCGACCTGTTCAGCGCCGCCATGTTGCAGCAGGCAATGGCCTGGCTCACCGGCGGCGGCGGCGCGCCGGGCGTCACGTTCGGCGGACTGGGCTACGCGCCAGCCGGACAAAACAAATTCGCCAACCGGCCCGGCGCCGACGCCTTCGCGGCGATGCGGCCGAGCGAAGGACGCTGGCGCGTCTGGGGCGCCGGCTTCGGCGCGACGCGCTCGATCGATGGCCAGTGGGGCACCGCCGACAAGCGCGTCGACGCCGGCGGCGGCCTGTTCGGCGTCGATCGGGAAATCGCGCCGGACCTGCTGATCGGCGGCGCCGTGGGCGCCAGCACATCGCGTTTCTCGGTGTCGGGACTTTCGACCAGCGGGCACTCGAACGCCGGCCACGTCGGCGTCTATGCGTTGAAGACCTTCGGCGCCGCCTACCTCGCTGGGGCGCTGCATTACGCTCACGCCAATAACGACACCGATCGCACCATCAGCGGCATCGGCACCACCGAGACGGCCAAGGGCAGTTTCGACAGCGACCAGTTCGGCGGCCGGCTCGAACTCGGCTGGCGTTATGCGCTGCGCAGCATGACGCTGACGCCGTTCGCCGCGATCGCGCCGGTCACCCTCTGGCAGCAGGGCTACAGCGAAAACTCGACCACCAGCACCGGCGCGCCGGGCGTGCTCGGCCTGACCTACCAGTCGAACCGCGTGTCGTCGTTCCCGAGTTTCCTCGGCCTGCAGGTCGATGGCCGATTTGCCTTCGATAATGGCCTGACCTTGTCGCCTTTCGTTCGCGCGTCGTGGGTGCACGAGTTCGACACGACGCGCAGCATCAGCGCGACCTTCATCAACATCCCCGGCGGCAGCTTCACCGCCGAAGGCGCCAGCGCCGCCGCCAACGCGCTGCGGCTCGAAGGCGGCGCGAGCCTGGCCTTGAACGAGCGCACCTCGCTGTTCGCCAGCCTCAACAGCGAACTGTCGAGCCGGTCGACCAGCTTTGCCGGGATGGGCGGCCTGCGTTTCGGTTGGTAAGGCTTACGCCAGGGCGTCGGCGATCGCCTTGCCGCACTCGCTGGTGCTGGCCGGCCCCTTGAGGTCGCGGGTGCGCAGCTTGTCCTGCGACAGCACGGTCTCGATCGCCTTGACGATGGCTTTCGACGCCTCGTGCTCGCCGAGATGATCGAGCATCATCGCGCCGGACCAGATCTGGCCGATCGGATTGGCGATGCCCTGGCCATAGATGTCGGGCGCCGAGCCGTGCACCGGCTCGAACACCGATGGGTATTTGCGTTCGGGATTGATGTTGCCCGATGGCGCGATGCCGATGGTGCCGGTGCAGGCGGGCCCCAAGTCGGAGAGGATGTCACCGAACAGGTTCGAGGCGACGACGACGTTGAACCGATCCGGGTTCATGACGAAGTGTGCAGTAAGGATGTCGATGTGGAACTGGTTCCACTTCACGTCCGGATAGTTCTTCGCCATCTCCTTCACCCGCTCATCCCAGTACGGCATGGTGATGGCGATACCGTTCGACTTGGTCGCCGAGGTAAGATGTTTCTTCGGCGTCGAGCGGGCGAGCTCGAAGGCGAACTTCAGCACGCGGTCGACGCCGGTGCGGCTCATCACCGTCTCCTGCACCACGACCTCGCGGTCGGTGCCGGGGAACATGCGGCCGCCGATGGCGGAGTATTCGCCCTCGGTGTTCTCGCGCACCACCCAGAAGTCGATGTCGCCGGGCTTGCGGCCCGCCAGCGGCGACGGCACGCCGGGCATCAGCCGCACCGGGCGCAGGTTGACGTACTGGTCGAACTCGCGGCGGAACAGGATCAGCGAGCCCCATAGCGAGATGTGGTCGGGCACCTTGTCCGGCATGCCGACGGCGCCGAAGAAGATGGCGTCGTGCTTGCCGATCTTCTCCTTCCAGTCCTCCGGCATCATGCGGCCGTGCTTTTCATAGTAGTCGCACGACGCGAAATCGAAATCGTCGAGCTGCAGCTTGAAGCCGAATTTCTTGGCCGCCGCCTCGAGCACGCGCACGCCCTCCGGCACGACTTCCTTGCCGATGCCGTCGCCCGGAATGACGGCGATGCGGTGGACGCGATTGGTGCTCATGGTGCTCAATCCCCGGGTTTGAACGCGCGGCAAGCGCGCAGGCCGCTGGCTTAGTCCAGGCACGGACTATTGATCAAGCGAGCAGACGAGCCGTGCCATCGGCGGCGCGGTTCGGAGCATTCCGGGCTGAATATGGATTGGGCGGCGGCAGATCGTGCGGCTGCCGGCACGGCGATCAGGCCGCGCCGGCGTTTACCCTCACGCGAAATACTGCCCGCCATTGGCGGTGAGCGTCGCGCCGGTGATCAGCCCGGCGTCGTCGGCCGCCAGGAACACGACGCAGCGCGCGATTTCCTCCGGCTCGCCGAGGCGGCCGATCGGAATCTGCGGCAGGATCGACTTCTCCAGCACGTCCTTCGGCACGGCCTGCACCATCTCGGTGTTGATGTAGCCCGGGCAGATGGCGTTGACGGTGATGCCGGCCTTGGCGCCTTCCTGCGCCAGTGCCTTGGTGAAGCCGAGTTCGCCGGCCTTGGCCGCCGAATAGTTCACCTGGCCCATCTGACCCTTCTGGCCGTTGATCGAGGAGATGTTGACGACGCGGCCGAACTTGCGCGCGCGCATGCCCTCCCAGACCTGCCGCGTCATGTTGAACAGCGAGCCGAGATTGGTGCCGATCACGGCGTTCCACTGCTCGGGCGTCATGCGGTGGAACATGCCGTCCTTGGTGATGCCGGCGTTGTTGACCAGCACCTCGATCGGGCCGACCTCGGCCTCGACCTGCTTGATGCCGGCGCCGCACGCGTCGAACGACGACACGTCCCATTTGAAGACAGGAATGCCGGTCTCGGCCTTGAACTTCTGCGCGGCTTCGTCATTGCCGGCATAGCTCGCCGCAACCTTGTAGCCCTTGTCCTTGAGCGCTTTTGAAATCGCAGCCCCGATACCGCGGGTACCGCCAGTCACCAATGCAACGCGAGACATTCCCCTCTCCCAGATTTTCTAGCCCGAAACCCGGCAATCGAGCTCCTTCGTGTAGCAATCGCGGAGCAATTCTTGTGCCGGGCTTCGACGGCTCATTCATGACAGCTTAAATACGTGAATGGCCGGGGCAAGCCCGGCCATGACGCAAATCAAGTTGTCGCAGATCAAGTTGCCGCATTGTGCGCTGCAATGAGCGGCGCGAGTGTCTCGCTACCGCTTATGCAGCAATACGTGTCGCTAGCGCTCCACGCACCCTTTTCTTGGTGCGTGGCGCTAACGCTCCACGCACATGGCGATACCCATGCCACCGCCGATGCAGAGCGTGGCGAGGCCCTTCTTGGCGTCGCGCTTCTGCATTTCGTGCAGCAGCGTCACCAGGACGCGGGCGCCCGATGCGCCGATCGGGTGGCCGATGGCGATGGCGCCGCCGTTGACATTGACCTTCGACGTATCCCAGCCGAGATCCTTGTTCACGGCGCAGGCCTGCGCGGCGAAAGCTTCGTTGGCTTCGATCAGGTCGAGATCCTGATGGTTCCAGCCGGCCTTCTTCAGCGCCGAACGCGACGCCGGGATCGGACCCGTGCCCATGATCTTGGGATCAACGCCGGCCTGCGCCCACGAGACGATGCGGGCGAGCGGCGTCTTGCCGAGCTTGGCGGCTTCCGAGGCGCGCATCAGCACCACGGCAGCGGCCCCGTCATTGATGCCCGAGGCCGAGGCGGCGGTCACCGTGCCTTCCTTCTCGAAGGCCGGGCGCAGCTTGGAAATGCCGTCGATCGTCACGCCGGCCTTCGGATATTCGTCGGTGTCCACGACGGTGTCGCCCTTGCGGCCCTTGATGGTCACCGGCGCGATCTCGTCCTTGAACTTGCCGGCCTTCATCGCGGCTTCCGCCTTGTTCTGCGAGGCGACCGCAAATTCATCCTGCTGCTGGCGGGTGATCTGCCACTGCTTAGCAACGTTCTCCGCGGTGTTGCCCATGTGATAGCCGTTGAAGGCATCCCACAGGCCGTCCTTGATCATGGTGTCGACCAGTTCGAGCGAGCCCATCTTCACGCCGCCGCGCAGATACTGCGCATGCGGGGCCATGCTCATCGATTCCTGGCCACCGGCGACGACGATGTCGCTGTCGCCATTGAGGATCGCCTGATAGCCAAGCGCCACCGAGCGCAGGCCCGAACCGCAGAGCTGGTTCACGCCCCAGGCGGGGCTTTCAACCGGGATGCCGGCCGCAATAGAGGCCTGACGGGCCGGGTTCTGGCCCTGCGCGGCGGTCAGGATCTGGCCCATGATCACTTCGCTGACACGATCGCCCTCGACGCCGGCGCGCGCGAGCGCCGCCGAAATCGCCGTTCTCCCCAGTTCGTGGGCCGGAACATTGGCAAAGGCGCCGTTGAACGAACCCACCGGCGTGCGGGCGGCGCTGACAATGACGACATCGTCTTTCATCGGAAACTCCTCAAACGGGGCGGATAGGGCTCGGAACGGCCATTTTGGCGGTGCCGCATCCTCGACAGGCCACCCCGGCCTGTCAACAACGGCCACCATGCGAATTGTCCTTGGAAATGGCCTTTTCCGGCGGCTTGCGCAAGGGATGGTGCGCTGCGCGGAGCGTTTACCGCGCCGCCATAAAACGACTGGCCCCCGCCGACCTTATGCGGGTATGCTTATGGCAGGGCAGAGGAAACGTGTGATCCCATGGCAGATGAAAAACAGCCGGTCACGATCAAGAAATACGCGAACCGGCGGCTCTATAATACCGGTACCAGTACCTACGTAACGCTCGAAGACCTCGCCGTGATGGTCAAAAACGGCGAAGATTTCGTGGTCTACGACGCCAAGAGCGGTGAAGACATCACCCGGTCGGTGCTGGCTCAGATCATTTTCGAGCAGGAGAACAAGGAAGGCCAAAGCCTTCTGCCGATCACCTTCCTGCGCCAGCTGATCCGCTTCTATGGCGACAGCATGCAGATGATGGTGCCGCACTTCCTCGAACAGTCGATGTCGACCCTCACCAGCCAGCAGGGCAAGTTCCGTGAGCAGATGGAAAAGGCCTTCGGCGGCGTTTCCGGCTTCGGCTCGATGGAAGATCAGGTCCGCCGCAACATGGAGATGTTCGAAAAGACCTTCGCCATGTTCTCGCCGTTCGGCCGCGGCGCCAGCAGCAGCAAAGCGGCTGAGCCCGCGGAGAAGCCGGCATCGTCGGCCGGCGGCGCCGAGATGGACGACCTCAAGCGGCAGCTCGACGAGCTGCAAAAGCGCCTCGACAAAATGGGCGGCAAGGACTGAGGTTCGCTGCCGCGCAGCGTCACGCCCTACACCCGTTATCCTGAGGGCGCGCATGCAATGCGCGCCTCGAAGGACGACGGCCCGAGAGCCACCTCCCCCCGGGCAAACCGGAACGAAAGCTCACACTCCGGCAGCTGCTTTACTTTTTTTTTCCGGCACCCACGGCCGCTCGTGCGAGGCGAGGCCGACAAAGGCGCCTTGCAGATAATCGCAACCCCAGTTGCCAAGCAGCTGCGCCGCCGTCTCGTCCTGCACCCATTCCGCCACCGAGCGGATGCGCAGGCGGCGGGCGAGATCGACCATCGTCTGCACGAAGGCGCGGTCGTCTTCCGACTTGGTGATGTTCTGCACGAAGGCGCCGTCGATCTTGATGATGTCGACGCCGAGCCGGCGCAAGTTGCGGAACGAGGTGTTGCCGGCGCCGAAATCGTCGATGGCGATGCGGCATCCGAAATCCTTGGCGCGGGCGACAAAGCCGCGCGCGTCGTCGAGATCCTGAATCGCCGCCGTCTCGGTGATCTCGACGATCAGCCGTTCGCCGACGCCGGAATTGGCGCGCAGCAAGGCGCCCAGCCCCGACCACCAGCCCGGATCGAGCGCAGACGCCGGCGAGACATTCACGCTGGTGCACAGCTCCGGTGCGGCCAGCAGCTCCTCCACGACCAGTTCAAGCACGCGGTGATCGAGCATGCGCACGAGGCCGAGACGCTCGGCGGCCGGGATGATGTCGCCGGCGGCAAGCTGAGTGCCATCGTCGCGATGCGCGCGAATGAGGCATTCGTAGAACGCGACGTCGCGGCGTGCGGCATTGGCGACGGGCTCGAATGCCAGTGAAATGCGGCGGTCGTTGAGCGCGGCAACAATCTCGTCGGTGGCACGCAAGCTCTCCTTGCGCAGCGCATCGCGCTCGACGCTCGGGCGATAGGCGGCGAACGAGCCGAGACGTTTATCGCGGGCCGCGGCCAGGGCATCCTGCGAGCGGCTCAGCACTTCGCTCAGCGTGCCGGCATGGCGCGGCGCGGTGACGCCGCCGATGGTGATGGTCACGGCGACGGGGCCGGCGGAGGTGACAACGGGCTCGTCGCGCACGCCAGCCAGCAGGCGCTCGGCGGCGACCGACAGTTCGTCGGGCGTGCACTTGGTCAGCACCACGGCGAACTTGTTGCCGGAGATGCGGCCGAAATAGTCCTTGCCGCGGACGCGGGCGCGAACGCGCTTGGCGACCTGAGCGATGACATCCTCGGTGATGTCAAAGCCGTAGGAATCGTTGAGCTGGCCGAGATTGTCGATCGCCGCAAGGAGGAACCCGCAGGAGCCGCGGAAGCGGATCGTCTCGTCGAGCGTCGCGCTCAGGACGTCGATCACCGCGGTGCGATTGAGCTCGCCGGTGAGCGAATCGAACTTGGCGAGCTTGATCATCTCCTGTTCGCGCTCGTGGCGCGCGTCGATGGCACGGACGACGCCGCAGGCACGCACCGGCTTGCCGCCTTCGCCGGCGAACCAGCGGCCGGTGTCCTCCAGCCAGGTCGTCGAGCCGTCGGGGCGCTTGAACGCATATTGGGCTTCGTAGATGCCGACGTCGGCCGCCTGGCGCGGCTTGCTGGCCTGGATGGCGTCGAGGCGGCTGACGCCGCCGGTGGCGTCGATGGCGCGGGCAAATCCGGCGCCGGTCGCGAGCGGCGCCATGTCGGCTATGCCGAGCACCGCGGCAGCATGCGGGCTCCAGGACAGGCGGTCGGTGTCGAGCTGCCACTCATAAGCCGCCTCGCCCACGATCCGCAGGATCTCGCCGGCATCGGGTCCGCCGGTTGCGCCGATTTCGCTCATGTCCCCTTCGTCCCGTTCTGGGAACGCCGCGCCATATCACGCGTTGCCTGTGTGTAACTACGCAATCACCAACACTATCGGGCGAGACTTAAATAAGTTCGACAAAACGAGGCGTTGCCGTCTCTTAACCACGACGAACAGTTAACGGCACGGGGCTTGCCAGTTGGAGGGGGAAGTCGCGAACCATGTCCCTCGTTGAGACAGAGTTGCACCGATGCGCGTCGTACCGAGCAAACAGGTCACCAAGCAGTTCTTCGATAGCATGCAGCACGGTGAGTCGCGGCAAGATTCCGTGAACCACGCGGGCGATGAAACAGCGCCGCAGAGCCGCGCCGTCGTGACCGTGACGCCGGAAGTTCGCGAGCCGGCAACACCTTCATACCGTCCGGCCCCTTTCCTCGCCCATCTCATCGCGACCCGCGATCAGGCGCCCCAGACCCGCGAGCGCCGCCGCGCCTCGCCCAGCGACGCCACCGCCGCCTATCGCGCCATGGCCAAACTGGCGGGCCGCTGACCCCCTCCCGCGCCGCCGCGATCCGGCTTAGGCTGATGCCGAGTCGTCATTGGAACAGCGAGGCGGCAAGTCCAGCAAATGACCGATAGTCTGACTGACATCATCGATCCTCTGGTGCGCGATCTGGTCGAATGGATCGCCAAGGAACCGCGCGCGCAGCGCGAGGTGCTCGACGCCTGGCGCACGTCATGTCCGCGCCTGATGGTCTGGGAAACGGCGCTGGAGCGCGGTCTCGTCGAGCGCAAGCTGCTCGAGGGCCAGGGCGCCTTTGTCATCGTCACGGATGCCGGACGGCGCTTCGTCCGCGATTACGACCGGCCCAGCGCGCGCGCAGGCCGCAAGGCCGACGTCCTGACACGCGCCGCGGCTTGAGCCGCGATCAATAGCCCAGCGCGAGTCCGTCCTTGCGCGGTTCGGAGCCGCCGATCAGCACGCCGCGCTCCCAGTCGATCTTCACCGCCTGCGCGCCGCCCCACGGATTGAGCGGCTCGCCGATGAGGTGACCGCGCGCCTTGAGGCCGTCGATGGTCTTCTGCGGCGTGCCGCGCTCGACGAGCACCTTGCCGTCCTCGAACATGAAGCGCGGGAAGTCGATCGCCTGCTGCACGTCCATGCCGTAGTCGAGCATGTTCATGATCGTCTGCGCGTGGCCCATCGGCTGATAAGCGCCGCCCATGACGCCGAAGCTCATGTCGCAGCGGCCGTCCTTCATGGTCATGCCGGGAATGATGGTGTTCATCGGCCGCTTGTTCGGGCCGAAGCTGTTGACGTGGCCGGGCTCAAGCGTGAAGCAGGCGCCGCGATTGGTCAGCATGATGCCGGACTTCTCGGTGCAGACGCCGAGGCCGAACGCAGAATAAAGCGAGTTGATGAAGGACACCGCCATGCGGTCCCTGTCGACCACGGTCAGATAGATCGTGTCGCTGCCCGGCGTCGGCGCGTCAGGAAAGTCGGCGCGCTTGTTCATGTCGATCTTCGCCGCCAGCGTGCGGGCGAAACCCTTGTCGATCAGATCGGCGACGCTGTGTTTCATGTACTCGATGTCGGCGATGTGCGCGTCGCGCACGGCGTAACCCAGACGCGCGGCTTCGAGCTGCAGATGGAAGCGTTCCGGACTCCACGGATCGAGCGACTTGATGTCGAAGGTCTCGAGGATGTTGAGCATGATCAGGGCGACGATGCCCTGGCCGTTCGGCGGGATCTCGACGAGATCGAGGCCGCGATAATTGGCGGAGACCGGCTCGACCTCGTTGCCACGGTGCGCGTTGAAATCGTCGACGGTGAGGAACGAGCCCTTGGCGGCAAGCGTCTTCGCCATGTCCTCGGCGAGTTCGCCCTCGTAGAAGGCGCGCGCGCCTTTGGCCCCGAGCGTGCGCAAGGTCTGGCCGAGCGCCGGCGACCTGATGACGTCGCCTTCCGTCGGCGCCTGGCCGCTGAAGAGATAATGTTTGGTCGCGCCGGCGTCCTTCGACAATTTGGCGACGTAGCGGTTCCAGTCCCACGCCACTTTCGCGGCCACCGGCCAGCCGTTCTCGGCGTAATGGATCGCGCGCTTGAGCACGCGGTCGAGGCCGAAGCGGCCATGCGCCTTCAGCGTCGCGTCCCAGGCATCGAGCGCGCCCGGCACGGTGACGGCATGGATCGAGTCGCCGATCTCCTTCAGGCCCTGGGCGCGCAACGCGTCGCCGGAGGCCTTGGCGCCGGCGCGGCCGGATCCGTTGTAGCCCCACACCGGTTTGCCCGGCTTCGACACCAGCGTGTAGCAGTCGCCGCCAATGCCGGTCATGTGCGGTTCGACGACGCACAAGGTGGCGCAGGCGGCGACGGCGGCGTCGGCGGCGGTGCCGCCCTCGCGCAGCATGTCGACCGCGGCCAGCGTGGCCAGAGGGTGAGAGGTGGCCGCCATGCCGTCGCAGGCGATCACCGGCGAGCGGCCGGGCAACTGGAAATCGCGGGACATTGTGACCTGCTCAGGTCGAGGGAAGATTTTCGACGGTGAGATCGCGCTGCGCGGTGCGCAAGGTCACGGCAAAGCCGGCCAGCACATCGACGAAGCTGATCGCCATGAGGAGGAAGAAGGTCGAGGTGGCGGCCTGCGGCACCAGCAGAAACTCGACCAGCATGGCGAGGAACAGCAGCAGCGACAGCGCGTGATCGAGCACCGCGCGGGTGCCGATGCGCGTCGCCTTCACGATCTCGGCGAAAAGAAACAGCAGCGAGAACGCGATCAGCACGTCGCCGGCCGACATGGCCCATTGGCCGCCCGACACCAGATGCACGGACGACACCGTCCCCGACCAGCTCACGCCGGCCCAGAGGAACGCAATGATGTTGTAGATCGCGAAGGGGACCAAGAGCAGGGGAAAGCCGAGCATGTACATGAGCCAGCCTTCCTCCGCTTAGGGTCGGGCGAAATTACGCTTCGGTCTTCGCCTTGAGGACCTGACGGCCGCGGTACATGCCGGTCTTCAGATCGATGTGGTGCGGACGGCGCAGCTCGCCCGAATCCTTGTCTTCGACGTAAGTCGGCTGCTTCAAAGCATCGGCCGAACGACGCATGCCGCGGCGCGACGGCGACGTTTTTCTTTTCGGCACAGCCATGGGGTTGAACTCCTGATAGGCGCGAAATGTCGGTTTGGAGCCGGGCTTATAGAGGATGAAAGCCGCCAAAGCCAGCCCTAAAGCCCGGATTTAGCGGCGCTGCCGCAGGCATGCGGCCGCCTCGGGCGAGCGGGCCGCCCGGCGCTCGTAAAGCCCTGCCAGACGCCGCAAACCGGGGCCCGGACGCTTGGTATCCCGGGTCACCGGATTGGGCAGCGAAGCCGCCAGCAGCGCCGCCTGGTAGCGGCCGAGACTGGCGGCGGGGCGCCCGAACGACCGTTTGGCCGCCGCTTCGGCCCCGAATTCACCATCCGGGCCCAGTTCGGCGACATTGAGGTAGATCTCCAGGATCCGCCGTTTCGGCAGGACAAGGTCGAACCACAGCGCCAGCGGCAGTTCCAGCGCCTTGCGGACATAGCTGCGGCCCTGCCACAGGAACAGGTTCTTGACCACCTGCTGGGTGATGGTGGACCCCCCGCGCATGTCTTCGAGGCCGTCGGCGTCGTCGATGGCGTTCTGGATCTCGGTGAAATCGACGCCGTAATGGCTGCAAAACCGGCCGTCCTCGGCGATGATCACCGAAAGCGCCAGATCCGGGTCGATTTTCGACAGCGGCACCCAGGTCCGGACCACGCGCTCGCCGGTCACGCTCCGCCACAGCATCAGGGTCGAGACCGGGTTAACCACGGCATAAAGCGGCGTCAGCAGATAAGGCACCAGCAGCACCGCCAGCACGACGTACAGCGCCATGCGCCAGCCCGACCGCTTTCGGCGGGCAAAGCCGGGCCGCAATGAGGGCAGGAAACCGGAGCGACTGATCACGGGCCGAGTGTAACCCATCGGTTCGCCGATTGCGGCCCGTCTCGCGATGTTGCGGTTGGCGCGATACCGGCGCTAACAAAGGCGCCATGAGTTCCCCATTCTTCGCCGAACGCCTCAACGCCGCCGCCGCCGACACCGAAGCGCTGCTCGAGCGCCTGCTTGGCGACACGCCAATGCCCGGCGAGACGACGCGGCCGGAGCGCCTCGTCGCAGCCATGCGCCACGCTGCGCTCGGCGGCGGCAAGCGGCTGCGGCCCTTCCTCCTCGTCGAGAGCGCCGCGCTGTTCGACGCGCCCCGCGACGGCGCGCTGCTCGCCGGCTGCGCGCTCGAACTGCTGCATTGCTATTCGCTGGTCCATGACGACCTGCCGGCGATGGACAATGACGACCTGCGCCGCGGCCGGCCGACCGTGCACAAGGCGTTCGACGAGGCGACCGCCATTCTCGCCGGCGACGCGCTGCTCACGCTCGCTTTCGACATCCTCTCCCGCGACGAGATCCATGCCGATGCCGGCGTTCGTATCGCGCTGGTGCGTGAACTTTCCCGCGCCGCCGGTCTCGGCGGCATGGCCGGCGGCCAGATGCTCGACCTTTCCGCTGAAGGACGCTTCTCGGAAAAACGTGCGCTGAGCGAAAGCGAGATCGTTACCTTGCAGGCGATGAAGACCGGCGCGCTGTTGCGCTTTGCCTGCCGCGCCGGCGCCATTCTCGGGCAAGCCGATGCCACGGCCGCTGCCGCCGTCGCGCGCTACGGCGCAGCGATCGGCGAAGCCTTCCAGATCGCCGACGACCTGCTCGACGTCGAAGGCGACGCTGCCACGTTGGGCAAAGCCGCCGGCAAGGACGCCAGTGCCGGCAAGGCCACGTTGGTCGCAGCCCTCGGCATCGCCGGCGCCCGGCAGAAGCTCGAACGCCTGATCGCGGAAGCCGACAGCGCGCTGGCGCCTTTCGGCGCAAAGGCCGATACTCTGCGCGCCGCCGCCCGTTTCATCGCCGAGCGGCGCAATTAACCTGCCCCGAGCCGTTCCATGGCCACCAACAAATCGCCCCTCGAATCGCAGTCGGCGTTGCGCCGGTCGCTGACCCTTCACCTGCGCCTCGTGATCGCGACGGTCGCCGGGCTCGCCTTCATGGCGGCGCTGCTCGCGGTGCCGATGAGCGTCACGGCGCGGCTGCTCGCCGGCTGGGATCTCGGCATCGCCACCTACATGGTGCTGATCCTGCGCCTGATGTGGCGAGCCGACGTCGCCCGCATCCGCGCCCGCGCCGCCTACGTCGATGCCGGCGCCTCCGCCATTCTCGTCCTGGCGATGGCCGCGACCTTCGCCAGCCTGGTCGCCATCGTTTTTGCGCTGATCGACGCCAAGCACGGCAACGCGCCGCTCGCCGTCAGTCTTGCCGTCACCACGATCATCCTGTCATGGACCTTCACGCACACGATCTTCTCGTTTCATTACGCCCATGAATATTACGGCAGCGGCCGCGACGGCCGCCGCGGCGGGCTGGAATTCCCCGGCGACAAGGCGCCGGACTATCGCGACTTCCTGTACTTCTCGCTGGTGATCGGCATGACGTCGCAGACTTCCGATGTGCAGATCACTTCGAAGGTGATCCGCCGCCTGACGGCGTTGCACGGCGTATTGTCGTTCTTCTTCAATCTCGTCGTGCTGGCTTTGACGGTCAACGTCGTGGCGAATTTGATATGACCGCGATCTTCCAGACCGTGCTGTTCATGCTGGCGGTGCTCGCCGCGGTCGCGGTCGCGGCCAAGCGCCTCAACATCGCGCCGTCGATCCTGCTGGTCGCCGCCGGCGTCGGCATGGCGCTGATTCCCGGCCTGCCGAATATTGCGCTGGCGCCGGAACTGGTGCTGCTCGTGTTCCTGCCGCCGCTGATCTATTCCGCCGGCGTGTCGATGAGCTGGCGCGAATTCAAGTACAATCTGCGGCCGATCGCACTGCTCGCCTTCGGTTGCGTCGTCTTCACCACCTGCACCGTCGCCGTTGCTGCGCATTACCTGCTCGGCTTCGACTGGGCGGCAGGCTTCCTGCTCGGCGCCATCGTCGCGCCGCCCGACACCGTGGCGCCGCTCGCCATCGCGCGCAGCCTCGGCCTGCCGCGCCGGCTGGTCGTCATCCTCGAAGGCGAAGGTCTCGCCAACGACGCCACCGCGCTGATCCTCTATCGTTTCGCGGTGGTCGCGGTGACGACCGGCGCCTTCTCGCCCACGCACGCGGCCGGCACGTTCGGCCTGATCGTGATCGGCGAAATCGTCTACGGCATCGCCGTCGGCTGGCTGTCGCTGCGGCTGCGCAATTGGGCACGTGAACCGCGTGTCGAGATCACGCTGTCATTGATGACGCCGTATCTGGCCTTCTGGGTGCCGGAACATCTCGGCGGCTCGGGCGTGCTCGCCACCGTCGCCTGCGGCCTCTATGTCAGCTGGAACGGCCCGCTGCTGATCCCGTCGGGCACGCGCCTGCAAGGCATCTTCTTCTGGGACCTCATCGTCTATCTGATCGAAGGCTTCGTCTTCCTGCTCACCGGCCTGCAGGCGCGCACACTGATCGAACAGACTCACGGCTTCTCGATCCGCGAATTGGCGATCGCCACGCTATTGATGACGCTCATCGTCGTCGTCGCGCGCTTTGTCTGGTTGTTTCCGGCAACCTATCTGCCGCGCTGGCTGCTATCCGCCGTGCGCCGGCGCGATCCGTCGCCGCCGTGGCAATATCCGTTCCTGCTGTCGTTCGCCGGCATTCGCGGCGTCGTTTCGCTCGCGGCGGCGCTGGCGCTGCCTTACGTCGTCGCCAGCGGCGCGGCGTTTCCACACCGCGACCTGATCCTGTTCATCGTCTTCGGCGTCATCATCATCACGCTGGTCGGACAGGGGCTGATGCTGCCGACCGTGGTACGCGCGCTCGGCCTGACGCGGCGCGGCAAGGAAGAGCATGCCGACGAACTGCGGCGCGAACTCGAGGCACGGCGCGAAGCGCTCAACGCGGTCACCGAGCGGCTCGACAAAGCGATCGCCGACCGCGAGTTTCCCGAAGCGCTGGTCGATCACCTGACGGTGCGCAATCAGGGCCGCCGCCAGGTGCTGCCGGATAACCTCGCCGACGATCTGAACGGCGTCCGTCAGACCGCGGCGCTCAAGCGCGAACTGATCAGGGCCGAGCGGATTTTCATTTTTCAATTGCTGCGCGACGGCAAGCTGACCGACGAAGCGCGCCGCCGCATCGAATACGAACTCGACCTCGAGGAAGCGAGCCTCGCCAACCGCTACAAGGACGGCGGCGGCTGGGTGTGAGACTCTTCGTCACTTGCCGAACGTGGCATCGTGATCGTCCACGAACTTCTTTCGCAACTTTTGCCAGTCGGCCTCTTTTTCCGTGTCCAACCTGGTGCGTTAGTGGTCCAGCCAGTACTCTGACTGCGCCTTGACGTCGTCGGCGGGCGGCAGCGGAAAATTGGTCCCGGCATCGTGCTCGAGATAGCGCGCCATCGCCATGCCAGCCGCGAATCCCGGGCTTTTCTTCATCAGCCCGCGATCCGGCTTGGCGTCCTGGGTATCCGCCAGCTTGCGCAGAGCGTCCGCGAGCTTCTTATTCTTGGGCAGCAGCAGGTACCGATCCCACAGGTCGTCATAGGTTGACGGTATCATCTGCACATAACCTTCGCCGCTGCCGCCGTTGTACTCGGCGACCCGCTTGAAGCAGTCGCTCTCATGAACGGCGGTGTTGAGCACCAGCTTGAACGCGCACTCCCGCGGCAATACGCAGCCGCCATCCACCGCCGACAGCACGGCGTCGAGCGCCTGATTGAGAGCTGGCTTGAAATCGTTCGCTCTTTTCTCGTTCTTCTCCCGATCCGTTTCGACGACGGTAAAGACAAGAGGAATGTTGAAGACGGCTTCCGGCAGCGGTGCGGTCTGCGGCGGCGCTTTCGGATTCGGCGGGCCGCGATTTTCCTTCACACGGACGTGCAAGGTCGCCGTCTGGGTGGAAGCTTCGGGTTTGAGCGCGACCGTGACCTGATCGTTTCCGATGTCCGGGAACTTATCGACCTCGGTGACGACGCATTTGACGACGACCGTCGTTTCCGCCGTGATCGGTAGTTCGCCCGCCAGAAGATATTTCTTTGAATTGAGATTTGCTTTGGTGTGCGTGACCGTGAAATTCGGCGACGTGAAATCAAATTTGAGATTGGTGCCAATGCTTTTCCCGACGATCATTTCCTCTTCGATGTGATCGACGACGACCTTGTATTCCGGCATGCGCGCCTCCCGATGTGTCAGGCGCGCATCTTCAATGCAAGGTTGCGGGCGGATTTGATGCAGATTAAAATTTTTCTGAAATTCAATAGTGCATGGCTTACCGCCATACCGATCTTGAATTCACTGGGCCTTCACGTAGGTGACATCGACGAACAGCGACGCGTCCCTGTCCTTCAGCCGTGGCGGCTTGGCGGGGTCGGCGACGGCGTAGGTGATGCGCAGCGAATTGTTGTCGATCCATTCGATCTTCGGCAGCGCGCCGGCCTTGTCCGGCGGCGGGCAGGCGCCGCCATAGACTTCGTAATTGCGTTCGGAAGCGGCGAAGCTGTCGGGAAAGACCGATAGATAAACAGCGATGGTGTCGACGCAGAACGGCTCGGGCTTGCTGCCGGAGACGCGCAGCCGCACCGCCTTGTACTTACCGTCCGGCGCCGGCACCGAGACGATCGACTTGTCCGCTCGCTCTGTCGTGAAAGCGAGATAGACCGATCCGGCGATCATCGCCAGCAGCAGGCCGATAAAGATGACGATGATCGTTTTGGTTTTCACGCGCGGGCTTTCAGGCTGACGGGGCTCACTCGGCCGCGGTGCGCGAGCCGGTGCCCCAACGGCGCTCGATATAGTCGATCACCATCTGCTTGAAATCCGTCGTCAGTGTCGCACCGCGCAAGGTCGCAACCTTCTTGCCATCGACGAAGACCGGCGCGGTCGGCTGCTCGCCGGTGCCTGGCAGCGAGATGCCGATATCGGCGTGCTTTGACTCGCCCGGGCCGTTGACGATGCAGCCCATCACCGCGACGTTGAGCGTCTCGACGCCGGGATAGCGCGTCTTCCATTCCGGCATCGACGTGCGGATGAAGCCCTGGATGTCGGACGCCAGTTCCTGGAACGTCGTCGAGGTGGTGCGGCCGCAGCCCGGGCACGCCGCGACCAGCGGCACGAAGGTGCGCAGGCCCATGGTCTGCAACAGCTCCTGTCCGACCTGCACCTCGCGGGTGCGGTCGCCGCCCGGCTCGGGCGTGAGCGAAATGCGGATGGTGTCGCCGATGCCCTGTTGCAGCAGCACGCCCATCGACGCCGCCGAGGCGACGATACCCTTGGTGCCCATGCCGGCTTCGGTGAGGCCGAGATGCAGCGCGTAGTCGGAGCGGCGCGCGAGCTCGGTATAGACGGCGATGAGATCCTGCACCGCCGAGACTTTCGCCGACAGGATGATGCGGTTCTTCGCCAGGCCGATCTCCTCGGCGCGCGCCGCCGACAACAGCGCC
>JAFEFL010000036.1 GCA_018240595.1 Pseudomonadota bacterium
CCGGCGCTCGAACAGGATTTCGGGCTCGGTCATTCCCCTCCCCTCGCTTCTTCCCCTCCCCCCGCGAAGCGGCGGGGAGGGTCGGTTGGCAATCGCGCGCGATTGCCAACCGGGGTGGGGGGAGATTCTTTCGCTCGATAAGCATCAGTCGGTGCTAAGGGCCCCCCACCCCTGACCCCTCCCCGCCACGCGCTAACGCGCGCGGGTGGAGGGGAAAAGAGCGACTGGCACATCGCGACGTCATCCATCCGAAGTATTCGCAAACTCAATTCCCCAACATGTTGCGCGACACGATCACGCGCATGACTTCGTTGGTGCCTTCGAGGATCTGGTGCACGCGCACGTCGCGGAGCACGCGCTCGATCGGATGGTCGCGCAAGTAGCCGTAGCCGCCGTGGAGTTGCAGGCAGCCATTGACCACCTCGAAGCCGGTGTCGGTGGCGAGGCGTTTCGCCTTGGCGGCAAGCTGCGTCGCCGCCGGCTCCTTGTCGCCGACCGCCACCGCCGCACGATGCAACAACAGGCGTGCCGCCTCGAGTTCGGTGGCGTAATCGGCGATACGGAATTGCAGCGCCTGGAAGTCGGCAAGCCGCGTGCCGAACTGCTTGCGCTCCTTCATGTACTCGACGGTGCGATCGAGACAGAACTGCGCGCCGCCGATCGAGCAGGCGCCGATGTTGAGGCGGCCGCCGTCGAGACCGGCCATGGCGATGCGGAAGCCCTCGCCTTCCTTGCCGATCAGGTTCGCCGCCGGCACCCGGCAATTCTCGAACATCACCATCGCCGTCGGCTGCGACTTCCAGCCGAGCTTCTTCTCCTGCGCGCCGAACGACAGTCCGGGCGTGCCCTTCTCGACCGCGATGCAGGAGATGCCGCGCGGCCCGCCTTCGCCGGTGCGCGCCATCACCAGATACACATCCGACATGCCGCCGCCGGAGATGAAGGCCTTGGCGCCGTCGAGGACGTAACTGTCGCCGTCACGCCGCGCCTTGGTGGTGAGGCTGGCGGCGTCGGAGCCGGCGCCCGGCTCGGTGAGGCAATAGCTGGCGAAATGCTCCATCGAGCACAGTTGTGGGAGGAAGCGCTGGCGCGCCTCGGCGCTGCCATAGGTGTCGATCATCCATGCCACCATGTTGTGGATGGAGATATAGGCCGCGGTCGAGGTGCAGCCCTGCGCCAGTTCCTCGAAGATCAAGGCCGCGTCGAGCCGGGTCAACGCCGAGCCGCCGACATCGTCACGCACATAGATGCCGCCGAAGCCGAGCGCCGCGGCCTCGCGCAAGGTGTCGGCCGGAAAGACCGAGCCTTCGTCCCAGTCGCGGGCGAACGGCATCATGGCATCGCGGGCGAATTGCCGCGCGGTGGCCTGGAAGGCCTGTTGTTCCTCGGTAAGGGAAAAATCCATCCGGCCGCCTCCCTGCCACTTTGCTAGCAGGCGGCACGCCGGCAACCAAGACCCCGGCCGGCGTCCTCAGGCCGGCGACGCGATCTTCATGAGGACAAGGCCCGACACGATCAGTCCGGCGGCGATGACGCGCATGGCGTTCATGTCCTCGCCGAACATGATGACACCGGCGATGAAAGCGCCGACCGCGCCGATACCGGTCCAGACCACGTAAGCGGTGCCCACCGGCAGGCTGCGCATCGCCAGCGACAGCAGCACCACGCTCGCCACCATGCCGGCAACGGCCACCGCCGCCGGTACCGGCCGCGTGAAGCCGTCCGACGCCTTGAGCGCCAGCGCCCAGACGATTTCCAACAGTCCCGCGGCGACCAGAACGATCCAGACCATGACAGCCCCCAAACGAGTTGCCGGGCCGTCCCGGATGGTTCCCGCGCGGCAGCCGCACGAGGCAGAGGTCGTGGCCTCTGCGGGCAATGTAAAAACCGGCGGCGGCCGGTCAAGGCAGGCCCCGAGCGCATGGCTTTCGGGCGCTCTTCGGGTAGCGGGGGCGGCGTGAAGCGGCTATTAGAACGGTTCCGGAGTGGATTTCATGGCCATCAAATACGGACGCCCCCTGCAGCATAAGGTCGGGTTCCTGCCCGGCGAGCCGGAAACGGCCGCCGCCGCCCGCCAGCTCGACCTGGCAACGCGCCTGCGCCGCAACCGCCGCGCCGACTGGACCCGGCGCATGGTGCGGGAAAATGTGGTCACGACGGACGACCTGATCTGGCCGGTGTTCGTGATGGACGGCGACAAGGCGCGCCAGGCCGTGCCGTCGATGCCGGGTGTCGAGCGGCTGTCGGTCGATCAGGCCGTTCGCGAAGCCGAACGCGCCGCCAGGCTGACCATCCCCTGCATCGCCCTGTTTCCCTATACCGACCCGTCGCTGCGCGACGAGGCCGGCTCCGAGGCGCTCAACGAGAACAATCTCGTCTGCCGCGCCGTGCGCGCCATCAAGAAGGAAGTCCCCGAGATCGGCATCCTCTGCGACGTCGCGCTCGATCCCTACACCAGTCACGGCCATGACGGGCTGATGCGCGACGACGGCGTCATCCTCAACGACGAAACCGTCGAGGTGCTGGTCAAGCAGGCGCTGGTCCAGGCGGAGGCCGGCTGCGACATCATCGCACCGTCCGACATGATGGACGGGCGCATCGGCGCCATCCGCAAGGCGCTCGACCGCGACGACTTCCTCGACGTGTCGATCATGGCTTATGCGGCGAAATATGCTTCGGCCTTCTACGGCCCGTTCCGCGACGCCGTCGGCTCGTCGAAGACGCTGACCGGCGACAAGCGAACCTACCAGATGGACCCGGCCAACACCGACGAGGCGTTGCGCGAGGTCGCGCTCGACATCGAGGAAGGCGCCGACATGATCATGGTCAAGCCCGGCATGCCCTATCTCGATATCTGCGCCCGCGTGAAGGACGCCTTCGGCATGCCGACCTTCGCCTACCAGGTGTCGGGCGAGTACGCGATGATCATGGCCGCGGCCAACAACGGCTGGCTCGACGGCGAGCGCGCCATGATGGAAAGCCTGACGGCTTTCAAGCGCGCCGGCTGCGACGGCATCCTTACTTACTTCGCGCCGCGTGTGGCGGAGAAGCTGCGCGGCACGACCTGACCTTCCGTGAATCCCATCATCAGTCACTAGAAGGGCCGCGTCCCGCCTCCGCGAGGATGAACGGCTCCCACTACAATGCGAGGAAATGCATATGGGTGAGTTTGCCATCGGCCAGGGCGTGCCGCGCTTCGAGGACCCGCGCCTGATCCGCGGCGGCGGCCGCTACACCGACGACGTCAAACTGGCCGGAATGGTGCACGGCGTCTGCGTGCGCTCGCCGCATGCGCATGCCAAGGTCAAGTCGATCGATATCGAGGCTGCAAAGCAGGCGCCCGGCGTGCTCGCCGTGATCACCGCCGCCGACGCCAAGGCCCACAAGTTCGGCGATCTGCCGGTGCCGGGCGGCCTGAAGCTGCGCGACGGTTCGCCGGCGCCGAAGCCGCGCTACCCGTTCCTGGTCGAAGACCGCGTGCGCTGGCTCGGCGACATCGTCGCTTTTGTCGTCGCCGAAACGGTCGCGCAGGCGCTCGACGCCGCCGAACTGGTCGCGGTCGATTACGAGCTCCTGCCCGCGGTCACCGCCACCGCCGACGCCATGAAGCCGGATGCGCCCAAGGTCTGGCCGGAGCTCGCCGACAATGTAGGCTTCGTCGAACCGATCGGCGACAAGGCCAAGACCGACGAAGCCTTCCGACAAGCGCATCACGTCGCAAAGCAGCGCTTCGTCATCAACCGCGTCACCGCCGTTACCATGGAGCCGCGCGGCGCGGTCGGCGACTACAATGCCACCGACAACCACTACACCGTCTATACCGCGATCCAGCGGCCGCACCCCTCGCGCGCCGATCTGGCGCCGATCCTCGGCGTGCCGGAGAGCAAGCTGCGCATCGTCACCGGCGATACCGGCGGCTCGTTCGGCATGAAGTCGCCGATCAATCCGGAAACGCCGCTGGTGCTGCTCGCCTCGAAGATCGTAGGGCGGCCGGTGAAATGGATTTCGACGCGCACCGAAGCCTTCATGACCGACCCGCAGGCCCGCGACAACGTCACCGAGGCCGAACTGGCGCTCGACAAGAGCGGCGTTTTCCTCGGCCTGCGCGTCAAGCTCACCGCCGCGATCGGCGCCTATCTGCAACCGGCGATGCCGGCCTTCTTCCTCAACTGCGGCACGCTGGCCGGCTGCTATCGCACGCCGGCGATCTTCGTCGATGTGACGGCGGTCTATTCCAACACCAACCCCGTGCGGCCCTATCGCGGCAACGGCCGCCCGGAGGCCGCCTACGTCATCGAGCGCATGGTCGATATCGCCGCCGACGAGATGGGCATCGATCCGGTCGAACTGCGGCGGCGCAATTACATCAAGCCGGAGCAGATGCCGTTCAAGACCGGCCTGACCTTCACCTACGACACCGGCGAGTTCGAGAACAACATGGATCTGGCGCTCAAGCTCGCCGACGCCAAGGGCTTCAAGGCGCGCAAGGCGGAGTCGCGTAAGCGTAACAAGCTGCGCGGCTTCGGCTTATCCAACACCATCGAACGCGCCGCCGCCGACCTCACCGAAGGCGCCGAAATCCGGTTCGACCGCTCCGGCAGCGTCACGCTCGTCAGCGGCGCCGACAGCCAGGGCCAGGGCCACGAGACTGTGTTCAAGCAACTGGTCTGCGACAAGCTCGGCATCGCGCCGGATCAGGTGCAATACATCCAGGGCGACACCGACCAGATATTCTATGGCGTCGGCACCGGCGGCTCGCGCGTCTCGGCGCTGGGCAGTTCCGCCTTCCTGCGCGCCAGCGAGAAGGTCATCGCCAAGGCCCGCACGATTGCCGCACATGCGATGAAGGTCGACGAGGCCGACCTCAAATTCGAGGACGGCGTCTTCTCGTCCAACAGAACCAACCAGACGCTGACCGTCCAGGAGATCGCACGCATCGCCGCCGATCCGGCGAAACTGCCGAAGGGCATGGAGCCGGGCCTGACGCAAACCGCCGTGTTCAGCGCGCCGACGGCGAACTATCCGAACGGCTGTCACATCTGCGAGGTCGAGATCGACCGCGATACCGGCAAGGCCGACATCGTTCGGTATTCGGTAGTGGACGACGTCGGCACCGTGCTCAATCCGATGCTGTTGCACGGCCAGATCCACGGCGGCATCGCCCAGGGCGCCGGGCAGATCCTGATGGAGAACATCGCCTTCGACAGCGAGGGCCAGATCGTCACCGGCTCGTTCATGGATTACGCCATGCCGCATGCCCATGACTTTCCGCCGCTCAAGGTCGAGGCGCATCCGGTGCCGACGCCGACCAATCCACTCGGCGTCAAGGGCGCCGGCGAGGCCGGTACCGTCGGCGCCATGCCGGCGATTACCAACGCGCTGGTCGATGCCCTGTCCGAGTTCGGTGTGAAACATATCGACATGCCTGCAACCGCGGAGAAGCTGTGGCGGCTGATGCAGGAGAAATGACCGTCCGCACGGCGCGCTTTTACGGCCGGTGGCCCGCAATTAATGCGCTATTTCCTCCCCTGCCGGGGCGGCCTGCGCGATCATGCCGGCCAGCGCTGGAGTCGGAATCATGGACCTGAGCTGGACGGAACGGGCGTTCTGGGTCTTGTGCATCGTGGCGATCATTGGCGCCGCCTGGTGGGCCAAGAAATCGCACGAGCACGACGTCCGCAGGGACAACGGCAGCCGATAAAGGCTCGGGGGGGCGCGGCGAAAGCCTGTGCGTGGCGTGCCACGCGGCGCGAATAGCCGGCGCAGGAATACCGGAGTTCGTATAGCCTCGCCGCCGGCAGTTTGCGCTTCCTCCTCGCCGCCGGCCCGATCTCCATGGACAATGCCGCGCTCCGACCCGACGACAAGCTAGGCAAGCCGCTCGCCGCGGCCGCCGTTGCCTCGGCCTGGCGCAGCGATCTCACCGGCGGACTGATCTCCGCTGCGCTCGCCCTGCCGCTCGCCGTCGGCTACGGCATGTTCGCCTTCGGCGCGCTCGGCGACAGCTATTTCGCGCACGGCGCGCTCGCCGGTCTCTATGCCGCGATCATCGCCGGCTTTGCCTGCGTCGCGCTCGGCGACCGTACCACCACGGTCTACGCGCCGCGGGTGACGACGACGTTCTTTCTCGGCGCGCTGCTATACCAGCTCGTGCATTCGAACGCCGCCGTGCTGCGCGACGGCAACCATCTGCACCTCGTCTTGCTGGCGTTCTTCGCCATCATCCTTCTCGGCGGCGCTTTCCAGGCGCTGTTCGGGCTGGTACGGCTCGGCACCCTGATCCGTTTCACGCCGCATCCGGTGATGGCCGGGGTCCAGAATGCCGCCGCGGCGCTGTTGTTTCTGGTGCAGCTCGGCAATGTCTGCGGCTTCGACCACAACATTCCCTTCACCGCGGTCGCGAACCATCTCGCCGAGGTCAAGCCGCTCAGCCTCGTCGTCGCGCTCACGACCTTCGTCGTCATGTGGAAGGCGCGTGCCATCACCACCAAAGTGCCGCCGCTGCTGGTCGGGCTCGGCATCGGCTGCGCGCTCTATTTCGGGCTGATGGCCGTGGGGCTGAAGCCTTATCTCGGGCCGATGATCGGCATGTCCGCATCGGTCGCCGACCCGACGCCACGCCTGTTGCTGCGCGAGGTCGGCAGTTTCCACGACTTCGCCGAACTCCTGCCGATCATCGTCGCCGGTGCTTTCGCGCTGTCGGTCGTCGCCGCCATCGACGCTCTGCTCTGCGCCAAGCTCGCTGCCGCGCCGGGCGCCCCCAAGGCCGACGGCAACCGCCTGCTGATGCGCCTCGGCGTCGGCAACATGCTGTCCGCCTGCTTCGGCGGCATCACCAGCGGCATCAATATCGGACCGACCGTCGCCAACCGCAGCTTCGGCGGCAAGACGCCGTTGTCGGTGTTGGTCAACGCCGCCGTCCTTCTGCTGGCCGCCGGCGTGCTGTTCCCGGTCGTCAGCTACATGCCGCGCAGCGTGCTGTCGGCCACCATCATGGTGATCGCGATCCAGCACATCGATCCATGGTCGCTCGACCTTGCGCAGCGTATCCGGAGCCGCGGCTCGCGCCATCGCAGCCTGATGCTGCTCGATTTCGCCGTCGTCGCGCTTGTCGCTATCCTGTCGGTGACGATCAACATCGTGGTCGCGGTGTTCATCGGCATCTTCATTGCGGTGGCGCTGTTCGTCGTGCGCATGAGCCACTCCAACATCCGCCGCTTGTACCGCTGCGACAGCATCCATTCGCGCAAGGTGCGCACGCCGGACCAGGCCGCCCTGCTCGAGCAGCGTGGCACCGCCATCGCGGTGCTGGAGCTGCAGGGCGTTCTGTTCTTCGGCAGCGCCGAAACGCTGAGCGACGAGATCGAACGCGTCGCCGACGCCGCCACGCGCATCGTCATTCTCGACCTGCGCCGTGTCACCGAGATCGATACGACCGGCGCCCGCATCCTCGCGGACATCCAGCGAGCGTTGGCCCGCAAGGGCCAGAAGCTCGGCCTCGCCATCAGTCCCGCCAGCGACAATGCCGAGCGCCTCGCCGAAGCCGGCGTCACCGGCAGCGCCGCAGCCTCCGCCTTCGCGGATATCGACCGCGCCCTGCAATGGGCCGAGGACGATGTGTTGGGCGCCGAGTTGAAGGAGCCCGCCGCCAACGAGGTCGCGCTGGCGCAGGTCGATCTCCTCTCCACGCTGAGCCCCGGCGAGGTCCGAACCGTCGAGGCGCACAGCCGCCGCGAGAGCTATATGCGCGGCCAGACCATCTTCCGCGAGGGCGATCCGGGCCGCGAGATGTTCATCGTCACGCGCGGGCGCGTCAGCGCCTATCTGGCGCAAGGCGCCGGCGGCGACATCCGACTCGTCACCTTCGCGCCGGGAACGGTGTTCGGCGAGCTCGCCATTCTCGATGCAGGACCGCGCTCGGCCTCGGTGGTCGCCGACGACGACGTCGTCTGCTACGTGCTGAGCGAGGAACAATTCATCGCGCTGGCGCAGACTGCGCCGAACATCGCGATCAAGCTGCTTGCCAGCCTCGGCCGCGAACTGAGCGGGCGGCTGCGCCGCGCCAACCGCACCATCCGCCAACTGGAAAGTTGAGCTTCAGATCGACGGCTCACGCGGCCCGCCGCTGAGCCGTACCGGCTTGTAGCCGTCCGCCGCCATCGCCGTGATGATCTCCTGGGCATGAGCGGCATCGCGCGTCTCGATCATGACATCGAGGCTGGCGCCCTTGGCGGGCACGTCCAGCAACAGACGCCGGTGTTCGACCTCGAGGATGTTGGCGCCCATGTCGCCGAGCCGCGTCGCGATCAGGCCGAGCACGCCGGGCTGGTCGGGAATAGTGAGGCGGAACGAAACGATGCGGGTTTCGCGCTCCAGCTCGCGCACCATGATGGAGGCGAGAATGCGCGGGTCGATATTGCCGCCGCACAAGATCAGGCCGACGCGCTTGCCCGCAAAGCGCACCGGCTCGGCGAGCAGCGCGGCCAAACCCGCGGCGCCGGCGCCCTCGGCCATGGTCTTCTGCAGCGTCAAATAGGCGTTCACGGCGCGCTCGAGATGCGCCTCGTCGACCAGCAGCACGTCGGAGACGAGGTCGCGGATGATCGGCAGCGTCAGTTTCCCGACGTTCTTGACGGCGATGCCTTCGGCGAGCGTCGGCCCGCCGATCGTCCGGTTGCCGTGCTCCAGCGCGTTCCAAACCGAAGGATAGAGCATCGCCTCGACACCGACGATTTCGATCTTCGAGTTGAGCGCCTTGGCGGCGATGGCATTGCCGGAGATCAGCCCGCCGCCGCCGATCGGGATCACCATCATGTCGAGATCAGGCACATCCTCGAACATCTCCAGCGCGATAGTGCCCTGCCCGGCGATGACCTTCTCGTCGTCGTAGGGGTGCACCAAAGTCATGCCGCGCTCGGCCTGGATCTGCTCGCAGCGCGCCTGCGCGTCGGCCACCGTCTCGCCATGCAGCACCACTTCGGCGCCATGCGAGCGGGTGGCCGCGACCTTCACATGCGGCGTCGTCACCGGCATGACGATGGTCGCCGGGATGCCGAGCCGGGCGGCGTGATAAGCGACCGACTGGGCGTGATTGCCGGCCGACATGGCGACGACGCCGCGCCGGCGCTCGGCCTCGCTCAGCGACGACAGCTTGTTGAGCGCGCCGCGGTCCTTGAAGGAATTGGTGACCTGGAGGTTCTCGTACTTCACGAACACCTCCGCCCCGGTCAGCGCCGACAGCCGCGGCGCCGGCAGCATCGGCGTGCGCAGGACGGCGCCGGCAATGGTCTTACGGGCGGCTTCTATGTCGGCAATGGTGACGGTCACGGCTTAAGCTCGGCTTGGCGGATTCGGGCGGGACGGCGCACCATGCCGCAGGTCGCCGCCGCTGCCAACCGAACCCCTCCCCTTGCGGAGGCTTCGGCCGCCATCCATTTCCGGTTAAGCTGGCTGGAGACCATAATCCCTGGGGCTCGTTCATGACGATTTCGATGGATGTCAAACCGCACGCCTTCGATCCGGACCTCAATCCCGAACTGTTCGACGGCGTGCTGTCGCGGCGGATCGTGGCCTTCCTCATCGACTTCATCCTGATCGCCATCCCGGTCGTCCTGGCCGCCATGGTGATCTTCGTGTTCGGCATCATCACCCTGGGCTTCGGCTGGGCGCTGTACTGGCTGCTGCCGGGCGCCTCGGTGATCTGGGCGATCGTCTATTTCGGCCTCGGCGTCGGCAGCGAGCGCTCCGCCACCATCGGCATGCGGGTGATGGATCTGGAAATGCGCACCTGGTACGGGGCGCCGGCCTATTTCGTGCTCGGCGCCGTCCACGTCGTCCTCTACTGGGTCACGGTGTCGGCGCTGACGCCGTTCATCCTGCTGGTCGCCTTCTTCAACCGGCGCAAGCGCCTGTTGCACGACATCCTGCTCGGCACCGTGATCGTCAACAATGCCAGCCGGGCGGCGGCGCTGCGGCCCTACGCCCCCGCCGTCTCGCCGCAACGGCCGCTTTGACGGAACCGGCAGACCGCGCAATGCTGGACGGCACCCGAGTCTCGACACAGGCGGCACCGGCCCGGCAGGTTCACGAAACGGCCTTGAAATCTTGACCCAGCATCCCCGCGACACGCCGCAATTCTACCTGACCGCGCCGTCGCCCTGCCCCTACCTCAAGGGCGAGGAAGAGCGGAAGGTGTTCACGCATCTGGTCGGCGACCGCGCCGCCGAGCTCAACGACCTGCTCACCCATGGCGGCTTCCGTCGCAGCCAGTCGATCGCCTACCGCCCGGCCTGCGAGACCTGCCGCGCCTGCGTGTCGGTGCGCGTGGTCGCCGGCGACTTCAAGCCGTCGCGCAACATGCGGCGCAATCTCGAGCTCAACAGCGACATCATCGGCGACATGCGCACCCCGGCGCCGACCTCGGAGCAATACTCGGTGTTCCGCGCCTATCTTGACGCCCGCCACCGCGACGGCGGCATGGCCGACATGACCGTGCTCGATTACGCGATGATGATCGAGGACAGCCATGTCGATACCCGCGTCATCAACTACCGCAAGCGCGATGCCGATTCAGGTTTCACCCATCGCGGCGGCGGAGAGCTTCTGGCGGTGGCGCTGACCGACGTTTTGTCGGATGGCTTGTCGATGGTCTATTCGTTCTTCGATCCCGACGCCGCCGACCGCTCGCTCGGCACCTTCATGATCCTCGACCACATCGCCCGCGCCAAGGCGATGGGCCTGCCTTACGTCTATCTTGGCTACTGGGTGCAGGGCTCCAAGAAGATGGACTACAAGGGCCGCTTCCTGCCGCAGGAGCGCCTGATGCCGGCGGGCTGGACCCGCGTCGACAAATAAACAAACAACGGACGCCGGCGCCGCTGGGCGACAGCTGGGCCCTGCGATAGAATACCTTGGGTAGCGTAGCCCCCGGGGTGTGGCGTGGCGGTTCGTGTGGCGTTGAGAATGACGGCTGCGGCCATCGCCGTGGCACCGCTGTTTGCGGCTCCGCCGGCCGCCGCGCAATCCTTCTCGCAATTCTACGGTTTCGGCGACAGCACGATCGACAGCGGCTGGTATCGCAACGCCGCGCCGCTGTCGGACAACGCCACGTTCAACGCCGACTTCCCCGCGGCGGTGGCGGCGGGCGGCGGCAAGGCCACCACCAATCCCGGGCAATCGAGTTCGGAAATGCTGGCCGGCAAGTTCGGGCTGACCGCCGCGCCCGCCAACACGCCGGGCGGCACGAACTACGCGACCGGCGACACGCGCAACAATCAGGTCAACACGCCAGCGACCGGCGGGCTGCAAGGCGCCGTGCCGACCGCGACGCAGATCGGCAATTATCTCGCTGCGAGCGGCGGCGCCGCAGCGCCGAATGCGCTCTATCTCATCAGCAGCGGCGGCAACGACGTGCTCTACGCCGAAAATCAACTGGCCGCCGCGAACCGCGCCGCCTATGTGACCACCGCCGGCAGCGACCTCGTCGGCGCCATCGTGCGGCTGCGCAATGCCGGCGCAAACTTCATCGTCGTGCCGAACCAGCCGCAGTCCTTCGGCGCCGGCGACCTCAAGAGCCTGCGCGCGCTCTACAACGATACGGTTTGGAACGGGCTGGCGGCCAATGGCGTCAACTTCATCCCGGCCGACATCAATGCCGTGTACACGGCGATCTTCGCCAATCCCGCGTCGTTCGGCTTCCAGTTCGTCTCCAACACCGGCACCGGCCCCGCCTGCACGCAGCCGGCCGGCATCACGTCCGGCTGGGCAACCTTGTGTTCGCCGACCTCGCCGATTTCGACGCTCGTCTCGCCGGATGCGGCGCAGACCCATCTGTTCGCCGACAATATTCACCTGACCACCGCCGGTCAGCAGATCGTCGCCGATTACGAATACAGCCTGGTCGTGGCGCCGAGCCAGATCTCGTTCCTGCCGGAAGCGCAGGTGCAGGCGCGGCGCGCCATCGTCAATACCATCCTCACCCAGATTCCGCTGTCGCAAGGCACGCGCGGAGCGCACGGCTTCAACGCCTGGATCAGCGGCGACCTGTCATCGCTGAAGATGTCGAACGCCGCCGGCTTTCCCGACGATCCCGGCATGCCGGCCGCGGCCACCGCCGGCCTCGACTATGCGTTGACACCGCACTGGATCGGCGGCGCGGCCTTTTCCTTCGGCACTACGAAGCAGAGCTATTCGACCACCGGACACTTCCGCCAGGACGATTATGCGCTGTCGCTTTACGCCGCCTACCGCAGCGAGCCACTGTGGCTGAACGCCATCGCCACCGCGGGGGCCATGCATTTCGACGTCAACCGCGACGTCACGATCGGGCGGACGCTGCAGCCAAACAGCGGCAGCACCAGCGGCTCGAATTATTCCGCCGCGATTGAGGCCGGCTACGATTTCACGCTCGGCGCGTTGCGCAGCGGGCCGCTCGCCGGCATGACCTTGCAGCGCGTCCGGGTCGGCGCGTTTTCGGAAAGCGGCAGCTTCACCAGCCTGTCGTTCGGCGACCAGACCCGAAATTCCGCCGTCGGCGAGATCGGCTATCAGGCCAGCTATGACGCCGGCTGGGTCAAGCCGTTCGCGCGAGTCGGCTGGGATCACGAATTCGCCAGCGGCGAGCGCTGGGTCAGCGCTTCGCTGACCACGATCGCCGCGCCGAGTTATTCCATGCCGGCGGTGCAACTGGGCCAGGACTGGGGCACGATCACCGCGGGTGCGAGCGTCGGCGTCGCCAAGAGCAGCCGCGTTGTCGTCGCCTTTGCCAGCGAATTCGCCCGCAAGAGCGCGACCACCTATGGCGTGCAACTCGGCGTGAATACGGCGTACTAGGTCAGGCGCCGACGAACGTCTCGATCAGCAACTTCACGTTCAGGACGACAATGACGCCGGCGACCAGCCAGGCCAGCACCGCGACCGGTCGCGAGACCGCGAAAGCCCCCATCTTGCGCTTGTCCGAAACGAACTGCACCAGCGGGATCACCGCGAAGGGCAGCTGCATCGACAGGATCACCTGACTGAGGATCAGAAGCCGCGCCGTACCGCTTTCGCCGTAGAGCGCAGCGACGACGACCACCGGCACGATGGCGATGGCGCGGGTGATCAGCCGCCGCATCCAGTGCGGCAGGCGGATCTGGAGGAAGCCCTCCATGACGATCTGGCCGGCGAGCGTCGCCGTGACCGTCGAGTTGAGGCCCGAGGCGAGCAGCGCCACAGCAAACAACGTCGAAGCGATGCCGACGCCGAGCAACGGCGACAAGAGCGCGTGCGCTTCCTCGATCTCGGCGACGTCGGTCTTGCCACTGGCATGGAACACCGCCGCCGCGACGATGAGGATGGCGGCATTGACGAACAGCGCCAGCGTTAGCGCGATGGTGGAATCCGTGGTGGCAAAGCGGATGGCGCTGCGCTTGCCCGCCTCGCTGCGCTCATAGGCCCGCGTCTGCACGATCGAGGAATGAAGGTAAAGGTTATGCGGCATCACAGTCGCGCCGATGATACCGATAGCGATGTACAGCATCTCCGGATTGGTCACGATCTGCGGCGATGGCACGAAGCCGCCGAGCACGGCGGCGATCGGCGGCGCGGCGAGCACGATCTGCGCGCCGAAGCACAGCGCGATGATCGCGAGCAGCGCGATGATGAAGGCTTCCAGATAGCGGAAGCCGCGGCTCATCAGCATCAGCACCAGGAAGGCGTCGAGCGCGGTCAAGAGCGCGCCGCCGACCAGCGGAATGCCGAACAGCAGCTTCAGCGCGATCGCGGTGCCGATCACCTCGGCGAGGTCGCAGGCAATGATGGCGAGTTCGCAGGCGACCCAGAGCAGGAAACCGACCGGGCGCGGATAAGCGGCGCGGCAGGCCTGCGCCAGGTCGCGGCCGGTAGCGATGCCGAGCCGCGCCGCCAGCGCCTGCAGCAGGATCGCCATCAGATTCGAGATCATGATGACGGCGAGCAGCGTGTAACCGAACTTCGATCCGCCAGCGAGGTCGGTCGCCCAGTTGCCCGGGTCCATGTAGCCGACCGACACCATGTAGCCCGGCCCGGAGAAGGCCAGCAGGCGCCGCAGCCAATTGGCGTGAACCGGCACGGCAACGGAGGCATGGACCTCGGCCAGGCTGCGTCGCTCGCCATCGTCGCGGCCGTTCCTGAAACCGTCGGCTCGCTCATCGGCGTTGCGGCTGATCGCATCCATGGAAACGGGCGCTCTCCCCGGCCGAGACCGGCGTTGCTGCGATCCCTCGGGCCGGACCGCATGTGGTTTCAAAAGCATCTCTAATCTAGTTGCGAATAATTTGCAATTGCAAGAGGCAATGGAACTTCGCGAGGGCGGGGTCGTTAACCGGCTCAGAACTTAAGCGTTACGGGGGCGAATTCTGTCGATCATTCCAAAAGATAAGGCCGGGCGTGCGAGTTTGATCCTCGTCGCCGGCGCTTTGACGCTCGCCGCCGGCCCGGCACTGGCCGCGGAAGGCACCAAGGGCCCGTCCGAGGTCATTTTCATCGCCCAGCTGGCGGCGCTGATGGTCAGCGGCCGCCTGCTCGGCGAAGCCATGCTGCGCATCGGCCAGCCGGCGGTAATGGGCCAGCTGATCGCCGGACTGCTGCTCGGCCCCTCCTTCTTCGGCTTGCTCGCCCCCGACTGGCAGCACCTGATCTTCCCGAAGTCGCCCGAGCAGAAGGCGATGATCGACGGCATCTCGCAAGCCGGCATCTTGCTGCTTCTGCTGCTGACCGGCATGGAGACCGACCTGCGACTGGTCCGCAAGACGGGCAAGGCCTCGGTCTACGCCTCGCTGATGGGCATCGTCGTGCCGTTCGGCTGCGGCGTCGCGCTCGGCTACTTCATGCCGGCCGACATGCTGCCGCATCCCGACCACCGCCTGATCACGTCCCTCTTCCTCGGCACCGCGCTGTCCATCGCCTCGGTCAAGATCGTGGCCATGGTCGTGCGCGAGATGAACTTCATGCGCCGCACCGTCGGCCAGGTCATTCTCGCCTCCGCCATCATCGACGACAGCGTCGGCTGGATCATCGTCTCGATCATCTTCTCGCTGGCGCTGCACGGCGAGGTTGACGCCATGTCGATCGCACAGAGCGTGGTCGGCACGTTCGTTTTTATGGTGGTCAGCCTGACCATCGGCCGCCGGCTGGTGTTCTACGCCATCCGGTTCGCCAACGACGTGCTGGTCAGCGAATACGCAGTCATCACCGCCATTCTCGTCATCATGTCGGTCATGGCGCTGACCACGCATCTCATCGGCGTCCATTCGGTGTTAGGGGCCTTCGTCGCCGGCATCCTGGTCGGCGAGTCGCCGATCCTGACCAAGCATATCGACGAGCAGTTGCGCGGCCTGATCACGGCATTCTTCGCGCCGGTGTTCTTCGGCCTTGCCGGACTCTCCGCCGACCTTACCATTCTATCCAATCCAGAGATCCTGAGGGCGACCGTCGGCCTCATCCTGATCGCCAGCGTCGGCAAGTTCGCCGGCGCCTTCGTCGGCGGCGAACTCGGCGGGCTGACCAAACGCGAAGGTTTCGCGCTGGCCTGCGGCATGAACGCGCGTGGCTCGACCGAGGTCATCATCGCCTCGGTCGGTCTGTCGATGGGCGCCCTCACCCATAACCTGTTCACGATGATCGTCGCCATGGCAGTCATTACGACGATGGCGATGCCGCCGACCTTGCGCTGGGCGCTGAAGCGCATTCCCATGAGCAAGGAAGAGAAGCAGCGACTCGACCGCGAAGAGCTCGAGGACAAGGGCTTCCTGCCCAATCTCGAGCGGCTGCTGCTGGCCGTCGACGATTCGACCAACGGTACCTTTGCCAGCCGCCTCGCCGGCATCATCGCCGCGACCAAGGAAATGCCGACCACGGTGATGCACATCACCAACGGCAACGTCGATGACAAAAAGGTCGTCAAGGCGGAAACCGCCAAAGCCAAGGACGCGGCGAGCACCGTGATCGAGGTCGCCGAGCGTGCCGAGCACACCAAATCCGCCGAGAAACAGACCAAGCTGGAGATCGAAGTCGAGACGTTGGTGCAGCAGCCGAGCACCGAGGCCATCGCCGAGGAAGCCGAGAAAGGCTATGGCGCGATGATCGTCGGACTCGACAAGATGATCGCGCGCAAGAACCAGTTCCACGACGACGTCACCAACCTCGCCGCAGGATTCGAGGGTCCGCTCATCATCGCCGACGGCCGCGACGAGCATCGCAAGCATCCGCTGCACGGCACGATCAGCATTCTCGTGCCGGTCAACGGCACCGAGGTGTCGCGCCGCGCCGCCGAGGTCGCCATCGCGATCGCGCGGGCGAACCGCGCGCCGGTCACCGCCCTGTATGTCGCCCCTGGCAACAAGGGCCGCTCGCGCCGCAACGAGGAAGCGATCCTCAAGGAGATCGTCGATCTTGGCGAGACCTACGCCGTCGATATCCGCAGCGCCGTGCGCGCCAGCGACGCCGCCGACGTGGCGATCGTCAGGGAAGCGGCGCGGCGCAAGCACAATCTGATCATCATGGGCACGGCGCGCCGCCCCGGCGAGAAGCTCAATTTCGGCGACACCGCCGCCGGTCTGCTGGAAAAGTCCTCGCAGTCGCTGGTCTTCGTCGTCAGTTGAGGTATGCGCGGGCGGCGCGCCGTGTTATCGGCGCGCTTTCCTATCGCCGCAGGACGAGTTCATGCCCGAGTCCGACCATCCGCCGATCCCGCCCTTCGATCCCGCCGCGGCCGGCTGGGAACCGTACAAGGATGAAGGCTTCATCGGCCTTGTCGGCCCGTTCTGGCAGCGGGCGGATGGCGAGAGCTTCCGTTACGCCTTCATGGCCGAGCCCAAGCATCACAACCGCCGCGGCGTCGTCCAGGGCGGCATGCTGATGACCTTCGCCGACCGCTCGATGGGCATGACCTGCTGGTACGCCAACGGCCAGCAGCCACAGGCCACGGTGCAGCTCGACGTGCATTTCGTCGATGCCGTGCAGATCGGCGAGTTCGTCGAGGCCAGGTGCCGCGTGGTGCGGCGGACGCGCTCCATCGTCTTCATGGCCGCCGACCTCGTCGTCGGCAGCCGCATCGTGGCGACTGCGCAAGGCGTGTGGAAGACGGTGAAGGCGAAGCCGTCCCCCTAACGCCACTCCGCAGTCCGTTCGTCCCCGCGAAAGCGGGGACCCTGTCCAATTCTTGAGGCGTCGCCGCCGCCCGGGTTCCCGCTTACGCGGGAACGAACGGAGTGTGTGGCAGTGCGACGGCTTACTCGTCCGCCTTCTTGCCCGCGGCCGGCGCGCCCTTGAACTTGTTGTTCTTCGGCAGGCCCTGCGCAATGCGGCCGGCATCGGCCCGATTGGCGTGCCAGTCCTTCAATTCCTTCATCGTCAGCGTCTGCGTGCGTCCGGCGCCGTCGACCCAGGACAGGCCCTCGGCGGCCTTGAAGGTGGTGATGTCGGACAGGCCCTTCTGCAGGTAGCGTTGCAGGCGCACGCCGCGGCCGCGCGTCATCTCCGGTACCTGATCGAGCGGGAAGATCACCATCTTGCGGTTCTCGCCGATGACCGCGAGCGTGTCGCCGCCCTCGATCACGGTGAGCGCCACCGCCTTGTCGGGCGCCTTCAGGTTCAGAACCTGCTTGCCCTTGCGCGTGGTGCCGAGACATTCGTCTTCCGGCACAACGAAGCCGTTGCCCTGATAGCTCGCGACGATGAACTTGCGGCCGCCCTGATAGGCGAGACCGGCGACGATGTCGTAATCGGCCTCGATGTCAAAGAACATGCGGATCGGCTCGCCATGGCCGCGGCCGCCCGGCAGCTTCGAGGCTTCCAGCGTGTAGAACTTGCCGTTGCCGGCGAAGATCAGGATCTTGGCCGTGGTCTCGGTCTGGAACGCGAACTTCAACGCGTCGTCGGTCTTGAACGAGACGCCGGACAGATCGAACTGGTGGCCGCGCAAGGCGCGGATCCAGCCCTTTTCCGAGACGACAACGGTGATCGGCTCGCGCACCGCAAGCGCCTCCTCGATCGCCGCCTCGTCGTGCTCCGGCGCGGTCGAGAAGTCGGTGCGGCGGCGGCCGAGCTCGGTCTTGGGGCCGAACTGGGTCTTGAGGTCCTTCACCTGCCCGGCGATCGCCTTCCACTGCAGGTCGGTCGAGCCGATGAGCTTCTTGAGGCCGGCCCGCTCCTCATTGAGGCGCTTTTCCTCGCCGCGGATTTCCATTTCCTCGAGCTTGCGCAAGTTGCGCAGGCGCATGTTGAGGATGGCGTCGGCCTGCACCTCGGTGATCTTGAAGGTCTTCATCAGGACGGGTTTGGGCTCGTCCTCGGTGCGGATGATCTTGATGACCTTGTCGAGGTTCAAGTAAGCGACGAGGTAGCCGCCGAGCACTTCGAGCCGGTGCTCGATTTCGGCGAGCCGATGCTTGGAACGGCGCACCAGCACGTCGCGGCGATGCTCGAGCCACTCGGTCAATGCCTCGGCGAGGCCGAGCACCTTCGGCACGCGTCCCTTCACCAGCACGTTCATGTTGAGTGGAATGCGCGTCTCGAGCTCGGTGAGCTTGAACAGCGACTCCATCAGGATCGTGGCATCGACAGTGCGGGCGCGCGGCTCGATGACGAGGCGCACGTCCTCGGCCGATTCATCGCGGATGTCGGCGACCAGCGGCAGCTTGCGCTCGTTGAGCAACTCGGCGAGCTTCTCGACGAGGCGCGACTTCTGCACCAGATACGGCATCTCGGTGATGACGATGTTGTAGGTGCCGCGCGCACCCTCCTCCACCAGCCACTTGGCGCGCACGCGGAACGAGCCGCGGCCGGTATTGTAGGCGTCGGCGATCGCCTCCGGCGGGTCGACAATGATGCCGCCGGTCGGGAAGTCCGGCCCCTTGACGTATTTCAGCAGAGTCTTGGTGCGCGCATTCGGCGTTTCGATCAGGTGCAGCGCGGCGTCGCACAGTTCAGCGACGTTGTGCGGCGGGATCGAGGTCGCCATGCCGACGGCGATGCCTTGCGAACCGTTGGCCAGCAGATTGGGAAAGGCCGCCGGCAGCACCACCGGCTCTTCGTTTGAGCCGTCATAGCTCGGGCGGAAATCGACGGCGTCCTCGTCGATGCCGTCGAGCAGCAGCTTGGCGACGTCGGTCAGGCGCGATTCCGTGTAGCGCATCGCCGCCGGGTTATCGCCGTCGATATTGCCGAAGTTGCCCTGGCCATCGACCAGAGGGTAGCGCTGCGAGAAGTCCTGCGCGAGGCGCACCATGGCGTCGTAGATCGCCTGGTCGCCGTGCGGGTGGAAATTGCCCATCACGTCACCGACCACCTTGGCCGACTTCTTGAAGGCGGCGCCGGGGTCGAGGCGGAGTTGGCGCATCACGTGCAGGATGCGGCGGTGCACCGGCTTGAGGCCGTCGCGCGCGTCCGGCAGCGCCCGGTTCATGATGGTCGAGAGCGCGTAAGCCAGATAGCGCTCCTCGAGCGCCGACTGCAGCGCAACGTCCTCAACCAGGCCGCCGGGGGGGCCGCTCTTGTCCGGGGGAATCGGTTTCTTTGCCATGCCGGGGTGGTACTGCGGTCAAAGCCGATGAACAAGCGATGAACGCTCCGGCCAGACAATCTTCGAAATTCTCTGGGTATTGTCTGAACTTAGCGTCGAGAACCGCGTTTTCATCCTCGGCTACCGCTATGCCAAACAGGGCCAGTCCAGCGTCAGCAAGCTTGATACCGGCGCTGGCCGTGGAAAAGGATATCGATTCCTTGTGATCCCAGTCACAGCCGGTCAGGCCGCGAACCGGCATAATTTAAATCTCGGCATTTAGCGCCGCCGGAAATTTGGCGGCCATTTGGAGGAAACTGACATGCGCGCATTGATCCTGTCGTCTCTCTTTGCCATCGGCCTCGGGCTCGCCGCCGCGCCTGCCGCCAATGCCACGCCGATCTCGGCCATCAACGGCGCTGTCGCCGGCCAGAGCATGGTCGATCAGGCCCAGTACTACTATCGCCCGCGTTATCGCGCGCGCTGCCGTTCGGTGCGGGTCTGTCGATGGACGCCGTACGGCCGCCGCTGCCACTGGGAGCGTGTGTGCCGCCGCTGGTAAACACCGAATTCGAAAGCGGCCCGGGGAAACTCGGGCCGCTTTTTTGTAGTCTACCCCTGCTCGCCATCACCGCAATACCGTCGCAAGGGATATAGTTCACCATCGATTCCCCAATTCGACCGGTATCACTTCGAGGCGATGCCGATTGAATGTATCGTCCAACCGTCTTCAACCGGAGGAAACTCAAAATGCGTAAGCTTGCGCTGTCGGCCTTGTTCGCCTTGGGTGTCGGCCTGACTGCCACCGCGGCGTCCGCCGCGCCGGTCTCGACCGGCGCCACCAGCCTGAACACCGCCGGCATCTCGGCCTCGCTGGTCGAGCAGACTGCGGTGCGCTGCCGCACCGTTCGCGTCTGCCGCATCGGGCCCTATGGCCGCCGCGTCTGCCGCTGGAACCGCGTCTGCCGTCGCGTCTGGTAACCGGCGCGCCGACGTTTCCGAAGCCGGCCCGGTGGCAACGCCGGGCCGGTTTTTTTTATTAGCGCATGAGACTAAGCGACGTTCGGCAGCGCCCGCGCGAGCGCGGCGAGAAAATGCATGCGCTCGTCGGCGAGCTGCATACCGCGCGGCTCGAGCACATGGCGCGCGAGAAAGAAGCCGGTCAGCTTGAAGCCGTCGTCGAGATCGCTGCCACTCGGCGCTTGCGCCGGGTCGGTGAGGAAGGCCGGCAGCTTGAACATGCGGTCGGCATAAGGCGCGCCGGCCTCGCGCGATACCGCGCGGCCGGATTTCGGCGACACATAGATCAACTCTTCGGTGGCGCCGGTCGCCGCGCATTCCTCGAGATCGAGGCCGAAGCCCAGTTCCGACAGCAACTGCATCTCGAAGCGCGCCACCTGCGGCGCCGCCCAGGCGGCATCCTCGAGACCGTCGAGGATCATTTCGAATTCGTTGAACAGCCCTTCGTGCGGATCACGCTCCGGCAGCAGGCGCATCAGCGCCGCCAGATGCGACACGCCATAGATCGCGTGCGGCGAGCCGAAATAATTCGAGGCGCGTTCTTTAAGCGGCTCGACGGTGAAGTTGCCGAGATGGTCCTCGAGCCGCGCCCGCCAGTTCACCGACACGCTGTTGCCGGGCTGCAGCACCGGCTTCATGCGCGAGCCGGACCCGCCGCGCACCATGCCGAGATGGCGGCCGTGCTCGCGCGTCATCAGCTCGAGGATGGCGGAAGCCTCCCCGTGCCGACGCACGCCAATCACGATGCCTTCATCGGTCCATTGCATTGCATCACTCCTTCACCCTCCCCTGGAGGGGGAGGGTCGATCGGCCGATTGGCCGATCGGGGTGGGGTGACATCGCACGAAGGGGCACCCCCTCCCGACGCGCTTGGCGCCGTAGCCGATGCCTTGCATCGGCGTATCCTTTAAAGACGGCGGCCAAAGGCCGCCTTTTGCTCCCCCCTCCAGGGGGAGGTGAAGCGAGCGCGGCCTCACCGCCGAGTACGCCTACTCCCTCGGAAACTCCAGCCCCATGGCCCGATAGCGCTCCGGGTCGTCGCCCCAGCCCTCGCGCACCTTGACGAACAGGAACAGGTGCACCTTGGCGTCGGCGATATCGGCGATCTCCTTGCGCGCCGCCTCGCCAATGGCCTTCAGCGTCTGTCCGCCCTTGCCGATGACGATCTTGCGCTGGCTTTCGCGCTCGACATAGATCGTCTGTTCGATGCGCACGTCGCCTCCGCGTAACTCCTTCCACTGTTCCGTTTCGACGGTGGAATGATACGGCAACTCCTGGTGCAGGCGCTCAAACAGTTTTTCGCGGGTGATTTCCGCCGCCAGTTGGCGCAGCGGCGCATCGGCAATCTGATCTTCCGGATAGAGCCACGGCCCTTCCGGCATGCGGG
The DNA here is from genome assembly GCA_018240595.1 of Pseudomonadota bacterium. GTDB lineage: Bacteria > Pseudomonadota > Alphaproteobacteria > Rhizobiales > Xanthobacteraceae > Pseudolabrys. The sequence goes on from JAFEFL010000036.1 coordinate 21,927, forward strand.
TCGCCAGCCACATCTTGAGATCGGCGACGCCGTCGCTCTTGAGCGCCGAGATCATGAAGGTCGCCTCGAACTTGGCCTTCTCGTTGGCGCTCCGGGCCAGCCCCAACAGGCTGTCACGCGGCACGACGTCGATCTTGTTGAGGATCAGGATCTTCGGCCCTTTCACCTCCTTGAGCTGATCGAGGATGGCTTCATTGTCCTCGTCGAGGCCCTTGCGCGCATCGATCAGCACCGCCGTGAGGTCGGCTTCATGCGCGCCGCTCCAGGCCGTCGTCACCATGGCGCGGTCGAGCCGGCGCTTGGGCGCGAAGATGCCCGGCGTATCGACGAAAATGATCTGCGACTTGTCGTGAATGGTGATGCCGCGGATCAGCGCCCGCGTCGTCTGCACCTTGTGCGAGACGATGGTCACCTTGGAGCCGACCAGCGCATTGAGCAGCGTCGACTTGCCGGCATTCGGCGCGCCAATCAGCGCGACGAAGCCACAACGGGTACCCTCGCCTTCACTCATAGTGCTTTGTCCAGCTTGACGCCGACGCTGGTCAGCATCGCCGCGGCCGCCGCCTGCTCCGCAGCGCGCTTCGAGGCGCCAAGACCTTCGGCCTGCGGCCGGTCCGGCAGGCTCACCGCCACCTTGAATTCCGGATCGTGATGCGGCCCGGTGCGGCCGATTTCCTTGTAAGCCGGTGTCGGCAGACCGCGCGCCTGCGCCCATTCCTGCAGCATGGTCTTGGCGTCGCGCAGCGGCTTCACGGATTTCAACATCCGCTCCTGCCAGAATTTGGCGATCAGCGCCTCGGCTGCCGGATAGCCACCATCGACGAAGACGGCGCCGACCAGGCCCTCGCAGGCATCGGCCAGGATCGTGGCGCGCAGCCGCCCGCCGGCATGGGCTTCGGAATTGCCGAGGCGCAGCGCGGGGCCGAGATCCATTTCCTTGGCCACCGCGGCGCAGGTTTCCTTGCGCACCAGATCGGCGAGCCGCTTCGACAACTCACCCTCATTGGCCTTCGGAAAGGTGCGATAGAGCATGTCGGAAATCACGAGACCGAGCACGTGATCGCCGAGAAATTCGAGCCGCTGATAACTCGACACGCGGTTTTGCGGGCCACCCGACAGCGCCGAAATATGGGTGAGAGCGCGGTCGAGCAACGACTTGTCGGCGAAGCTGTAACCGATCCTCCCCTCGAGTGCCGAATAGTCTTTGACCTTGCGGCTCATCGGACGATCGTGAACAGCCGGCTCCAGCGAACCGCGACCGGCCAGCGCCAGAACTGCCAGGCGTGTTCGCCCTCATAAACAGAGAAGAAGATCAGTTGCGCCTTGCCGACGATGTTCTCGAGCGGCACGTATCCAACGCCCTGCCGGTCTTCCGGCACGCGGCTGTCGGTCGAGTTGTCACGGTTGTCGCCCATCATGAAGTAATGGCCGGGCGGCACGGTGTAGACGTCGGTGTTGTCGAGGAAGCCGTTATCGACCAGGTCGAGCGTGTAATAGGAAACGCCATTCGGCAGCGTCTCCTTCCATCGCTTGACGGCCTTGTCGTGGCCGTACTCCTCGGTCTCGACGAAATCGGGCGCGCGCTCGCGCTTCACCGTGACGCCGTTGATCGACACCTGGCCGCCGGTCACCTGGATCTTGTCGCCGGGCAGACCGATCACCCGCTTGATGTAATCGGTCGACGGGTCACGCGGCAGCCGGAAGACGACGACGTCGCCGCGTTGCGGAAGCAGCCCGCCGGGCAGACGGCCGGAAAACAGCGGCGGTGAGAACGGCAGCGAGTACTGGCTGTAGCCGTACGAGTATTTCGAGACGAACAGGTAGTCGCCGATCAATAGCGTTTCCTTCATCGAGCCCGACGGGATGTTGAAGGGCTGGAACAGGAAGGTGCGGATGACCAGGGCGATGATCAGCGCGTGGATGATGACGCGGATCGTTTCGCCGACGCCGCCTTCCTTCCTCTTGGTGTCGGATGTCACGCTCATTGCGCCTTTCGTCCTGGATGAAACTCGTCGCAGCGCCCCGGGGCGATCTTGTAGCGGGACAGCGAATTCGGCGCAACGAAGATCGCTACGACACGGGTATAACCCTTTGGCAGGCTTCGCTTTATCGGGATCAGCGGGAATCTGCCGGATTGGCGACCGGCACTGCATGGATGATGACCATGGCCTGCGTCAGCGGCCCTTCATCCGTCATCGAGAGTTCGATGCGGGCCTCATGGCCCGGCGGGATCAGGGATTGCAGGCGCGCCTGGGCGCCGCCGGTCAGCCGCAAGGTCGGCTTGCCGCTTGGCAGGTTGACTACGCCCATGTCGCGCCAGAACACACCGTGGCTGAGGCCGGTGCCGAGCGCCTTGGCGCAGGCCTCCTTGGCGGCGAAACGCTTGGCGTAGGTCTCGACCCGGTTCTTGCGGCGCTCGGCCTTGGCGCGCTCGATGGGCGTGAAGATACGGCCGAGGAAGCGCTCGCCGTGGCGCTCGATGGTCCTGGCAATGCGCCGGGCATCGCACAGGTCGGAGCCGAGGCCGACGATCATGGCTTTTTGCTTTGGCGCATGACCTGATCCGAAAACCGGCTCCCACTTTTCGGGGTCATGCGCCGACCCTTCCGCGGCCGCGGTCCATGGCCGCGCGCATAAACTTGATGGTTTCGGGCAGGCCCTCGAACACCGCCTCGCCGATCAGGAAGTGGCCGATGTTGAGTTCGGCGATCTGCGGCAGCGCCGCGATCTCCTCAGCGGTGGCGTAATCGAGGCCGTGGCCGGCATGAACCTCGAGCCCGAGGCTGGCGGCCTGTTCGGCGCCCTTCACGATCAACTGCCATTCGGCCTCCGCCTTGGCGGCGTCGCCCTCGGCGAGCGCATCGCACCAGGCGCCGGTATGGATCTCGATCACCGGCGCGCCGAGCGCCGCCGCCGCCTCGATCTGCTTCGGTTGCGCGGCGATGAACAGCGACACCCGGATGCCGGCATGCTTGAGCGTGTGAATGACCGGCTTGAGGTGGGCCTGCTGGCCGGCGGCGTCGAGGCCGCCTTCGGTGGTGCGCTCCTCACGCTTCTCAGGCACCACGCAGCAGGCATGCGGCTGGGTCTTGAGCGCGATCGCGACCATGTCGTCGGTCGCCGCCATTTCGAAGTTGAGCGGCTTGTCGATCTCGGCCTTGAGCCGCGCCATGTCGTCGTCCCGGATGTGGCGGCGATCTTCGCGCAAATGCGCGGTAATGCCGTCGCAGCCGGCGGCGATGGCGAGCTTGGCGGCGCGCACCGGATCGGGATGACGGCCGCCGCGCGCGTTGCGAATGGTGGCGACGTGGTCGACGTTGACGCCGAGGCGCAAGGATTTAGCCATTCACCCGCTCCGCCTTGGCGACCATCGGCTTGACGCGCAACTGCGCCAGAATGTCGTTAAGGTGCTTGAGATCATACACTTCGAGATCGATCGTCACATCGGTGAAGTCCGGCGCCTGGCGTTTCATGGCGATGTTGTCGATGTTGCCGTCGTGCTCGGCGATCACCTGGGCGATCTGCGCCAGAGAGCCCGGCTCGTTGGCCGACTGAACCGTGATGCGCGCCGGATAGCGCCGCGGCGCCGTATCGTCGGAGTCCCAGCGGACGTCGAGCCAGCGCTCCGGCTTGTCCTCGAACTCGGCGAGCAGCGGCGACTGGATCGGGTAGATGGTGATGCCCTCGCCCGGCGACAGAATGCCGACAATGCGGTCGCCCGGCACGGCGCCGCCTTCCGGGGCGAAGCTCACGGGCAAGTCGCCATTGATGCCGCGGATCGGAATGGCCGGCCCAGTCGCGTCCGGCACCTTGAACTTCACCGACTTGAACTTGCGCAGGCCGAACCAGCCGCTGCCGCTCTCGGCCTTGGGCCGCGCCGCATTGGCCGCCGCGCGCTCTTCCTTGTAGTCGGGATACATGGCGCGGGCGACGTCGGAGGCTTTCAGTTCGCTGCGGCCGACCGCGGCCATGACGTCTTCCAGCGAGGCGCGCGCCAGGCGCGGCAGCGCCCCGGTCAGCTTCTCGTCGGAGTAAGCAATCTTGGCGCGCTGGAACAGCCGCTCGACGATGCGCCGCCCGAGCCCGGCATATTGCTCGCGCACGGCGACGCGCGTGGCGCGGCGGATCGAGGCGCGTGCCTTGCCGGTGGTGACGATGGCTTCCCAAGCCGACGGCGGCGCCAGTTGCGCCTTCGAGGTGAGGATCTCGACCTCGTCGCCGTTCATCAGTTCGGAGGTCAGCGGCGCGATCTTGCCGTTGATCTTGCAGCCGACCGCGGTGTTGCCGACGTCGGTGTGCACGGCATAGGCAAAGTCGATCGGCGTCGCCTTGCGCGGCAGCGCGATCAGCTTGCCCTTCGGCGTGAAGCAGAACACCTGGTCGTGGAACAGTTCGAGCTTGGTGTGCTCAAGAAATTCTTCCGGGTTCGAGGCTTCGGCCAGCGCCTCGATGGTGCGCCGCAGCCAGGCATAGGCGCTCGATTCACGCGACAGCATTTCGGTCGGCGTGCCGACACCGTCCTTGTAGAGCGCATGCGCGGCGATGCCGAACTCGGCGATCTGGTGCATTTCGAGCGAACGGATCTGCAGTTCGACGCGCTGGTTCCGCGGGCCGATCACCGTGGTGTGAATCGACCGGTAGTCGTTGGCCTTCGGCGTCGAGATGTAATCCTTGAAGCGCGTCGGCACCATCGGCCAGGTGGTGTGCACGATGCCGAGCGCCTGATAGCACTCCGGCGTCGTCTTCACGATGACGCGAAAGCCGAATATGTCGGAGAGTTGCTCGAAGCCGACGCCCTTACGCTCCATCTTGCGCCACACCGAATATGGCCGCTTGCCGCGTCCTGTCACGGTGGCGGTAATGCCGCGGTCGGCGAGCTTCCTGGTGAGCTGCTGCTCGATCTCGGTGATCAGATGCGCATTGCGCTCGGCCAGCGCCTTGAGCCGCGCGGTAACGACCTCATAGGCTTCCGGATAGAGCTCACGGAAGGCGAGATCGTCGAGCTCCTCGCGCATTTCCTGCATACCCATGCGGCCGGCGAGCGGCGCATAGATTTCCAGCGTCTCCTCCGCCGTGCGCCGGCGCGAGGCCAGCGGCATGTAGGCGAGCGTGCGCATGTTGTGCAGGCGGTCGGCGAGCTTGACCAGCAGCACGCGCACGTCATCGACGATCGCCAGCAGGAGCTTGCGCAGGTTCTCGGCCTGCTTGGCTTCCTTGGTGACGAGGTCGAGCTTCTTCAGTTTGGTCAAGCCTTCGACCAGCGCGCCGATGTCCTTGCCGAACAACTGGTCGATCTCGCCGCGCGTCGCCGCGGTGTCCTCGATCGTGTCGTGCAGAAGCGCGGCGGCGATGGTGGCGTCGTCGAGCTTGAGGTCGGTGAGAATCGCCGCGACTTCGATCGGGTGCGAAAAGTACGGATCGCCCGAAGCGCGGCGCTGATCGCCATGCGCCTTCATGGCGTAGACATAAGCGCGGTTGAGCAGCGCCTCGTTGGTGTTCGGGTTATAGGCGCGTACGCGTTCGATGAGGTCGTATTGTCGCATCATCTGCGGCTTGCGGGCGGCGGCCTTCTCGGCGGCCGGCGGCGGCGGCACAGCAGCAGGCGTCGGCGGCTGGAGCGGCGCCCGGGTCGGGGCCTGCTTTTGCATGCGCGGCAGGTCGGGGCGCGTGCGCGTGGTCACAACAAACCTCTACTTCCGCCGCGGGCATAGCCAATGCCCCCGGCGGGCCTGGCGCATGGCCCCGCCGGGCGGCCGCCCGAGGGGAAAAGACCATGCTCGATCAACAACCTACACAGGCCCGGCGATTCGTAGGAAAAACCGTCCCGTTTTGGAATGTCTTAGATATCACTTTAATCTTGTGGCCTCGCAAGGGCGGCGGCGGTTTGCTTAACGAAATCCGACCGACTCCGCCCGGTTGGAAGCCCCTCGCGCCCCAAACAAAAGGCCCGGCAAAGTGCCGGGCCTTTACGCGAATTTTATGTCGGACCGAGGCTCACTCGCCCTCGTCTTCCGGGACTTCTTCCGGCGGCGCCAGGCCCTCGAGGCCTTTGAGCAGCTCTTCCTCGGTCATGCGATCCGGCACGACAACGTCGGCATCGTCGGCATCCACGCCACCGGCGCCAATCAGCGGCGCTTCCGGTTCGGGCTCGTCCACCTCGACGTATTTCTGCAAGGAGTGGATCAGATCTTCCTTCAGATCGCCCGGCGAGACGGTCGTTTCGGCGATCTCGCGCAGCGAGACGACCGGGTTCTTATCGTTGTCGCGATCGACGGTAATCTGCGACCCCGACGAAATCATGCGCGCGCGGTGGCTCGCCAGAAGCACGAGGTCGAAACGATTTTCTACCTTGTCGATGCAGTCTTCAACGGTGACACGGGCCATCGGCTCGTCACTCCTCAAGGTGGTAGGATTTCGTGAGTTATTGGCTACCTATCCCTTGCGACCGTGTTTTTCAACCCTTTTTTGTCTTGGTTTAGCCTCATCTTCCTGTTAGCGGAAAGGCTTGCGACCGCAAAACAGGCTGGCCGGACAAGGAATTACCGGTTGAGGCTTCGATTGCGCGGGGGTGCCAAACTGAATTGTTCAAACAGGTGCCGTTGAGACCCAGATCAGCCCCTGCCCACAGCGCCGCCGGCATCACGCCGCGCTCGCACAAGGCTGACGCCGCATCCGGCACGACACATATCGCCTCTCGTCGAAGAGAACAGGAATGACCATGCCCGGCGAAAAGATCGCTTTGTTCATTGATGGCGCCAACCTGTATGCCACCGCCAAATCGCTCGGCTTCGATATCGATTACAAGAAACTGCTCAAGGAATTTCAGGGTCGCGGCAATCTGCTGCGCGCGTTCTATTACACCGCCGTCATCGAGGATCAGGAATACTCATCGATCCGCCCGCTGATCGACTGGCTCGATTACAACGGCTACGCGGTCGTCACCAAGGCGACCAAGGAATTCGTCGACCAGACCGGCCGGCGCAAGGTCAAGGGCAACATGGACATCGAGCTCGCGGTCGATGCCATGGAGATCGCCAGCCACATCGACCACATGGTGCTGTTCTCCGGCGATGGTGACTTCACCCGCCTGGTCGAAGCCGTGCAGCGCAAGGGCGTGCGCGTCACCGTGATCTCGACGGTGACCACCCAGCCACCGATGGTGGCGGACGAGTTGCGCCGTCAGGCCGACGTCTTCACCGACATCATCACCTTGCAGAGCAAGATCGGCCGCGATCCGTCCGAACGCCCGGTTCGTCCGCGCGACACCGACAGCAGCCATGGTCACGGCCATACGCCGCAATTCCTGCAACGCGGCCCGGCGACGCCGCAGCGCGCGCCGGCCAATGCCGCGGCGATGGACGACGAAGAGAACTACGAATAACAATCGGCCATGGCCAAGAGTGTCGGCAAGCCGGGGCGCGATTGTCCGCGCTGTCCCCGGCTCGTGCATTTCCGTGAGACCTGGCGCGAGAAGCAGCCGGACTGGTTCAATGCGCCGGTGCCGTCGTTCGGCGACGCCGACGCCAGCCTGCTGATCGTCGGCCTGGCGCCCGGCCTGCAAGGCGCCAACCGCACCGGCCGGCCCTTCACAGGCGACTACGCCGGCGTCCTGCTCTACGACACGCTCGGCCGCTACGGCTTCGCCAAGGGCACCTTCGATGCCCGCATCGACGACGGCCTCACCCTCACCGGCTGCCGCATCACCAACGCCGTGCGCTGCGTCCCGCCAGAGAACAAGCCGACGCCGGCCGAGATCAACACCTGCCGCGACTTCCTCAAGGAAACATTCGCCGAGATGCCGAAGCTGCGCGCCATCGTCGCGCTCGGCGCCATCGCTCATGCCAGCGTGCTGACATCCTTCGCCGCCAAGAAATCGGCGCACCCGTTCAAGCACGGCGCGCATTATCAGCTCGGCGCGTTCAGACTGTTCTCGAGCTATCACTGCTCGCGCTACAACACGAACACCGGCGTTCTGACGCCGGACATGTTTCGCGCGGTATTCAAAAGCGTCCGCGACTATATCGACGCCTCCGCCTGAACGGCGCTCTACGGCCGCGCCGACGACCAGCTTCGACCGCAAAATGGCGCTCCCTTGCCGCCGCAGCGACATGCCGGCGATGCAAGAGCCGCGTTTTGTCGCGTGGCGGAACCGATGCGCTGCGATAAGGTTCCCCTTCAAGGGCCTTTGCCGCGCCGTGCGGCGACCGTTTTCTCAGGGAGCGACCCGATGAGCATGAAGAATCACCTGCTGATGGCCGGCTTGACCGTCCTGATCGGCGCCGCGGCGCTGCCGGCCGCCGCGCAAACCGCGAGCGCCCCGCTCAAGGATGCGCAGGGCAAGGAGGTCGGCTCGGCCAATCTGACGCAGACGCCGCGCGGCGTGCTGATCAACGTCGCGGTGAAGGGCCTGCCGCCGGGCGAGCACGCCTTTCACGTCCACGCCGTCGGCAAGTGCGAACCGCCCTTCACCACCGCCGGCGGCCACTTCAATCCCGACAATAAGAAGCACGGCCTGATGGCCAATGACGGCGCCCATGCCGGCGACATGCCGAATCTGCACATCCCGCAGAGCGGCGATCTCAATGTCGAAGTGCTCAACGCCGCGGTGACGCTGGAGAAGGGCAAGCCGAATTCGCTGCTCGACGCCGACGGCTCGGCGCTGATCATTCATGCCGGCTCGGACGACTACAAGACCGATCCGACCGGCGAAGCCGGCGGCCGCATTGCCTGTGGGGTGATTCAGTAGGAACGCTAAAGCGCGGTGCCGAGCTTGCGGCCAACGCGGGCCGCGACCTCGCGCCGTGCCTCGTTCAGCGCGGTCAATTTGGCGTTAAGCGCGGCAAGCGTTTCCGGCTTGGCGGTTTTCGGCGAGCCGCTGTCGAAGGGCGGCGCCGGGTCGTACTCGATCTGCAACTGGATTTCACGCGCCACGGCCTCGCCTTCGAGAATGGCGGCCAGCGACAGGGCAAAATCGATACCCGAAGTCACCCCGGCGCCGGTGACGACATTGCCGTCGACCACGACCTTTTCGCTCACCGGAATGGCACCGAGCGGCTTGAGGTGCTCGAGCGCCGCCCAGTGGCAGGTCGCGCGCTTGCCCTTCAGCAGCCCGGCCGCGCCTAGCACCAGCGAGCCGGTGCAGACCGAGGTCAGGTATTTCGCGGAGACTGCCTGCCGGCGCAGGAAGGCCAGCGCCTCCTCGTCCTCCATCAGATCCTGCTGACCGGGTCCGCCGGGGACCATGACGATGTCGAGCGGCGGACAGCTTGCGTAGGTCACCGTCGACACGATCTGCATGCCGCGGTCGGTGGTGACCGGGTCGAGCGTGCGCGCGATGAGTTCGACCTTGGTGTCCGGCAGGCGCGCCAGCACTTCGTACGGCCCCGTCATGTCGAGCTGGGTGAGGCGGGGAAAGATCAGCATGCCGATCAGGCGGGTCATTGGTGAGAACTCCGCTAGCCTTTGTCCCGCATCAGCCGACTCTTCTCGCGATTCCAGGTGCGCTTCTTGTCGGACTCACGCTTGTCGTGGAGCTTTTTGCCCTTGGCGAGGGCGATCTCGATCTTGGCGCGGCCCTTGTCGTTGAAATAGACCTTGAGCGGCACGATGGTCATGCCCTCCCGCTCGACCGCGTTGGCGAGCTTGTTGATCTGCCGCTCGTGCAGCAGCAGCTTGCGCAAACGCTTGGGCGCATGGTTCTCGCGGTGCGCCTGGAAGTATTCGGGGATGTTGGCGTTGACGAGCCAGATCTCGCCGCCTTTGGCGTCGGCGTAGGACTCCGCGATCGTCGCCTTGCCGTTACGCAGCGACTTGACCTCGCTGCCGGTCAGAACGAGGCCGGCCTCGAAGGTTTCTTCGATCGAATAATTGAACCGCGCCTTGCGGTTTTCCGCGACCGTCTTGAAACGGCGCTCGTCTTTGCCAGCCATGGAACCAATATAGGGACGAAACGGCGCGCCGGTGAGGTGCCCCCCGTCCGACGCGCCTGTTAAAGTGAAATCTTCAAATCAGGAAATGCCGGCAAGATTTTGAAATACCGACATTTCCCTCGAGGTCAGTTGAGCAGCCCGGCATGAACCATGGCGGCGCGGATCACCTGGCCGGTCTGCGGTGTCACCGGCATCAGCGGCAGACGCACCTCCTCGTCGAGGCGGCCGAGCAGCTTCAGCCCATGCTTGGCACCCGCCAGGCCCGGCTCCTTGAACACGGCGTCGTGCAGCGGCACCAGCCGATCCTGGATCTTGAGCGCGCCGGCATAGTCGCCCTTGAAAACCGCGGCCATCAACTCGGCGCAAGGCTTCGGCGCCACGTTGGCGACCACCGATATGCAGCCATGACCGCCTGCCGCCATATAGGCGAGCGCGGTCATGTCCTCACCCGAGAGCTGGATGAAGTCCGGGCCGAGGGCGTGGCGCTGCTGCGAGACGCGCGCGAGATTCGCGGTGGCGTCTTTCACGCCGGCGATGTTCTTGAGTTCGAAGAGCCGCGCCATCGTGTCCACCGACATATCGACCACCGAGCGCGGCGGAATGTTGTAGATGATGATCGGAATACCGATGGCATCATTCACCGCCTTGAAGTGCCGGTACATGCCCTCCTGCGTCGGCTTGTTGTAGTACGGCGTCACCACCAGCACGGCGTCGGCGCCAGCCTTCTCGGCATGGCGCGCCAGATCGACGGCCTCGTCGGTGGAGTTCGACCCGGCGCCGGCGATTACCGGCACGCGGCCCTTGGCCTGGTCGATGCAGATCTCGACCACCCGGTGGTGCTCTTCATGGCTCAGCGTCGGGCTCTCACCCGTCGTCCCGACCGGGACCAAGCCGCTGGTTCCCTCGGAGATCTGCCAGTCGATCAGGTCGCGGAAAGCCTTCTCATCGACCGCGCCGTTTTTGAACGGCGTCACGAGCGCTGCCATGGAACCCCGAAAGCTCGTCGTCGCCCGGTTATTGGCGGTCATGGTGAAATCTCCTTAACCAGTCTGTGCGGATATCCGCAGGTGCATTGTTATCGGGTCGGTATGCCTGAAGAAAGCCCCCGGAAGGCCCATTTGATGGCGGGCCGCCAAGCTTTCGCCGCCGTTCCGGACTAACCCTACCGGCAGGTTCGGGGGCTGGGGTATCCCTTCCCGTGCCATTTTGCCCTAAGGGGAGACAGGCTGGGCCCGTTGTATGAGTCGGGCGCCAAAGCGACACGCCAACCGCGCCCGCTGGGGCCTAGAGGCTACGGTTTGCAGGACGGATCGAAGCAGTCGTTTGCGAGTTTCTGGATCGCGCTGATCGCCGCCGGCGGTCTCGGCGGCTCCCTTTTGGCTCTGCCGGCTTTCGCCCAACCGGACGCAAAGAAGCCCGAGGCGAAGGTCGAGGCCAAGGCCAAGGCCAAATCTCACGCGAAGACGCAGGCGAAGGCCGAGACAAAAACGCACGCCAACACACGCGCCAAGGGCACCGTCAAGACCGAAGCGAAGGCGCACAAGCCCATGGCGAAAGCCAGGCACGTCTCGGTTCCGATGCCGCAGGACCGGCCCGGCGTCGCGGCCGCCAAGGCCGCCGCCTCCGGCCACGCCCCGCTGCAACTGGTGCCGACCGCCGTCGCCAGCCCGGCGCCGCAAGGGGCCGATGCCTACGCCCAGGCTGGGGCCGGCCTCCGCGGCGCGATGTTCGCCGGCCGCGCGACACTCAAGCCGCTCGCCCGCCCCGTCGCCGGTCCGTTCGCGATCGCGCCGACGTCGGTGACGTCGGACTCCGATATTGCGGCGCTCAAGCGCGTCAGCGAAGCCGCGCGCAAAGGTGAAGACGGCGCCGCCGACAGCGCCGAACGCACCATCGCCGACCCCGTCGCCCGCAAGCTCGCGGAATACATGATCCTGCGCAGCTACAACACCAAACCCAATTTCGACCGCTACGCCAGTTTCGTCACGCAGAACCCCGACTGGCCGCACGTTCCGCTGTTCCGCCGCCGCGCCGAGAACGCGCTGTGGAACGACAACATCGGCGACCCGCAAGTGCTGGCGTTTTTCGCGCACCAGAAGCCGACCACGGCGAAGGGGCGCTACGTGCTGGCGCGCGCCCTGCTCGCGCGCGGCGATCGCGCCGGGGCCGAGGCGCTGGTCCGCTACGCCTGGCGCAACCAGGATTGCAGTGCCGACGTCGAGAAGCGCGTGCTCGAGACGTTCGGCGGCATGCTGACCCGCGAGGACCACAAGGTCCGCATGGACGACCGGCTCTACAGCGGCGACACCGAAGCCGGCATGCGGGCTGCCGAGCGGCTTGGGGGTTCCGATCTCGCCCTTGCCAAGGCCTGGATCGCCGTCATCAAGCGGGCCGGCAATGCCAAGGCCTTGCTCGACGCGGTGCCGTCGTCGGCGCATCGCGAGCCCGGCTACATCTTTGCCCGTGCCCAGTGGCTGCGTAAGAACGATCATCCCGAGGAAGCTGGCCGGCTGATCCTATCGGCACCCAAGGATGGCCCGTTCGTCGACGCCAACGAATGGTGGCAGGAGCGCCGCATTCTTGTGCGCGACCTGCTCGACAACAACGATGCCCAGACCGCCTATCGCGTCGCCCGTGACGCGGCGACGCCGACACAGGGCAATTACCGCGTCGACAAGCACTTCACCGCCGGCTGGATCGCGCTGCGCTTCCTGCACGACCCCAAGACCGCGGCTGCGCATTTTGCGCTGATCAATCAGGGCACCGACAACCCCCACGCGCTGTCCCGCGGCGGCTACTGGCAAGGCCGCGCCGCAGAGGCGATGGGCCAGGAAGCGCAGGCGCGCAAGTATTACAGCGAGGCGGCTCAGTTCAGCGCTACCTATTACGGCCAGCTCGCCCGTGCCCGGCTGCGGCTGCCCGATATCGGTCTCGTCGGCCCGCCGCATTTCACGCCGCAGGAACGCAACGTGCTGGCCAATACCGAGGTCGTGCGCGCGGTCGAGCTGCTCTACAAGCTCGACGAACGCGACATGATCGCCTCGATCTATGCCGAGCTCGGCGAAAGCGGCACCGACGTCGCCGGCATGGCGATGCTCGGCGAGGTCGCGGCCCAGCACAAGGATCCGCGCGCCATGGTGCTGATCGGCAAAGGCGGTCTCGGCCGCGGTCTGCCGCTCGACTACTACGCGTTTCCGACCCTCGGGCTGCCCGCGTATCAGCCGATCACCTCGCCGGTCGAACCGGCGCTGGTCTATTCAATCGCGCGTCAGGAAAGTCACTTCAATCAGAAGGTCGTGTCGCCGGCCAAGGCGATGGGCTTCATGCAGGTGACGCCAGTCGCAGCACAAGACACCGCCAAGCGCTTCAAGGCGCCGTACAACAAGGCCCGCCTGCTCACCGACGCCGTTTACAACATGCAGATGGGCGCCGCCGAATTGTCGATGCTGCTGTCGACCTATGACGGCTCCTATCTGATGACCTTCGCCGGTTACAATGCCGGGCGCGGCCGCGTCCGTCAGTGGGTCGCCGCCTATGGCGATCCGCGCGATCCCAATGTCGATCCGGTCGATTGGTGCGAGCGCATTCCACTCTCCGAGACGCGCAATTACGTGCAGCGGATCATGGAGAACATGCAGGTTTACCGGGCGCGGTTCGGCGGCGGCAACAAGCTGGTCATCGAAGCCGACCTGCGCCGCGGCGCGCCGCGCTAGCTCCGATTGCACGGCGAGCCGGCCTCGCTAGTGTGAGGGCATGACCGGCACCCCCGTTTCCCGATTCATCACCGCCAGCGATGGCTTGAAGCTGCATGTCCACGAGTACGGGCGGGACAGCACCTCCCTGCCCGTCATCTGCCTGCCCGGCCTGACGCGCACGGCCGAGGACTTCGACACCCTGGCCACAGCATTGTCGGCCGAGGGCCGACGCATTATCGCGGTCGATTATCGCGGCCGCGGCCGCTCCGAGTACGATCGCGATCCAGCGAAATATTCGCTGCCGGTCGAGCTCGACGACGTCATGACCATCCTCGCCGCGCTCCAGTGCGAGCCGGCGGTGTTCGTCGGCACCTCGCGCGGCGGCCTCCTGACTATGTTGCTGGCTGCGGTGCGGCCGCAGGCCATCGCCGGCGCCGTACTCAACGATATCGGTCCGGTGCTGGAGCCGGCTGGGCTTGAGCGCATCAAAGGCTATGTGGGCAAGCTGCCGCAGCCGAAGAACTACGATGACGCGGCGGCGATTCTGATGCGGCTGTTCGGCCCGCAGTTCCCGAAGCTGATGCTGGACGACTGGCGCAAGAGCGCGCGCCGTGGTTTTGCGGAGAAAGACGGCGTTCTGGTGCCGACCTATGACGTAGCGTTGATGCGGACTTTGGCCGACCTCGATGTGTCGAAACCGATTCCTGACCTGTGGCCACAATTCGAGGCGCTGGCCGGCGTGCCGGTCATGGTCGTGCGCGGCGAACTATCGGACTTGCTGTCGGCGGCGACCGTCGCGGAGATGGGCCGGCGGCACTCCTCGCTCGAAACGCTCGTGGTGCCCAACCAGGGCCACGCGCCCCTGCTCGCCGAAGGTGACGTCATGGCCCGCATTGCCGCTTTCGTGAGGCGCTGCGACGATCGGCGCGCGGCGCTGCCGGCCTGACCGCCCACGCAGGTTTGGCAAAAAGAAACCCCCGGCGATTGCTCGCCGGGGGCTCTTAACATCAACCCGTGATCGTTGGATCAGGGATAGAAGTTACGCTGAGCGCGGACGATACCCGACCACCAGCTGTTGTTGCCGATGGTGGCACCGGTGAAGGCGCTCTGCTGGGCGTTGTACATCACTTCAACGCTCAGATCGAGGTTGGTGACCGGGGTCCAGGTCGTGCGCGAACCGATCTGCCAGTACGACCAGTTGGCCGACGAGCCGACGGCGGTGCCGGGCGCAGCGAGCTGCAGCGCGGCGCTGGCCGCGGCCGAGTACTGAAGCTTGCCGTACGCGCCGTACAGCGAGGACTTCAGGTTCGGCACCCAGAAGTGCTCGAGACCGCCCGTGATCGACCAGCCGGTGGTCAGATCGGCAGTGCCGGCACCGGTGACGACCGCATCCCAAGCCGGGCCGTACGAGATCTTGCCGGCCTGCTGGGTGGTCTGCGCCTGGGCGAGGCCCGAACCGACATAGTCGATCGCGCCGACGCCGTAGGTGAACTGGGTGATGAAGTAATCACCCTTGCCGAGCATCGGCAGGTTGACCTTCACGCCAGCGCCGAAGGCCCAGCCGCTCTTGTCCGACGGATCGGTCGGGGGAGCAACACCGAAGTTGACCTGGTGGTAGGCGCCCATGAGCTGAGCCGAACCCCAAGCCTGGTCGATGCGCAGGTTGCCGACGATGTCCGGCATGACTTCGCCACCGGCCGCTTCCGCGACGCCGGCATTGGTCGAAACGCCCATGCGGTGACCCTGGTTGTTTTCCAGAGCGATCGAGGCCGACAGACCGTTGCCGAGCTGCGCGGTGTAGGCGAACAGATCGATGCCGTTGCCGCCGTTGTTCGACGACCAGACGTTCGA
>JAFEFL010000037.1 GCA_018240595.1 Pseudomonadota bacterium
AACGGATGCCGCGAAGGCATTGCGGAAACCTTCAGAGAGGAGTGCCTCTGCAGAACCACCGTTCAACGAAAAGAACTTCGATAGCGAAATGGTCAGCTCTTCGGTGCCCGCCCGTTTCTTGAGGGCTGGAACAACAGGCTCGTGCATGATCGCAGCGAACAGGGTCTGACAGAGAGGCTCGACAGCCGCGAGTCTCCGCACGCCTGCGTCCGATTCTGCCGTCGAGAACAGAGAGCAGGCTTTGTCCAGAAAACCCTTGAGTCGCGCGGTACGCTCGGCCCACGTGGTCTCCAGCACCAGTTCAGCCTCGGCTTCTTCCAACTGCCCCCAACTGCGCTGGAGGCGACGCGCCGCTTCGACTGTTTCTGTTACCGCCACCAGCGAAGGGGGTAAGCTTGCCGACAGCGCCTCGCGTTCATTGGCCAGAGCATCTTGCGCTTCCTTTGCCCGAAGCCGAATGATCGACAGGCGTTCGGCAAGCGCACCGACTTCCGTTTCGGTCAGACTGCGCTCGCTTATCGTTGCGTCTACAGCCCTAAACCGGCTTGTCTCGCCGTCGGCGAGAACCTTCTGTTCGAGGTTGGCCAGAGCAGGCCAGCCATCGCCGGCCCATGCGACAGAGAGTTCCTCGGCCGCTGCCTCAACGGCGGTGTAGTGGCCAAGTTTCTCTCGGAGGGCCACGAGAATAGATGTATCACCATGATTGTCACAGGCGGGGCACAGGTTCTTGTTGTCCCAGGCATCGTCGCCAGTGATCCTTTCCCCAAGCTCATAAAGCTGGCGAAGAAGGTCCCCTTTAGTGCTGGCAAGAGCCAAATCTCTTTTGTGTGCGAGCTGCTTGAGGCGATCAACAGCACCCGAGTCAGGTTGATCGCTGACGAGTGAATTCCAGGCCCCTTCTTGCTGAATGATCTGCGCGAGTTTCTGCCGATCGGGACCGGCTTCCGCGTCCTTGATAGCGGTCGCGCACACGTCTACGTCAATTTCCTTGAACGACCTTCCTTTGCAATGGTCCGCCAGCAATGCGATCTGGGCCAGGGAGTGGTGCGCTTTGTCATGAGCCGCCTTCGTGGAGGCGACGTCCGTGATCGGCTCCTTCACCAAGGCCAGATAATCCGCGGTCACGGCTTGTCTGTGTTGGGTGACGCGTCGCTCGGCGGCTGAGCGGGCGGTCTTGTGACCTGCGTCTCCAAATTGGTTGTTGAACGCACGGGTGTTTGAGATCGACTGCAGCCCCTGCCGCAAAGCGGAATATGAGGCAAGACCGAGAAGTCCCGCAAAGCTACGCCCGCGATCCAAGGGCGCGCGAGATATGAAATTTTGAAATGTCTCTGCATCCAGCAGCACGAACTCGCGATTAAGTTCGGCGAGCGCCGCTTCTGCATCTGTCCCATCAGAGCAGGAACTGGTTCGGGACCCGTCGGCAGCGCGTGTGACTGTTATGGTCCGAACATTTCCACCGAGGTCAGGCACGAGGGTCAGCTTGATCGTACCGATCCCACCGGAGTGAAATTTATTCAGATAGTAGCTGCCGCCAACTTCGGCCGCTGGAAGGTCTTCTAGCTTGGGAACACGGCCCGTTAGGGCATACGTGAGTGCGTCGAATATCGAACTCTTGCCGACACCGTTGGGCGCGGAGATGGAGTTGACCTTGTCAGTCTTGAATTTGAGGACCAATGGCGCGTTTTCATTGTTGATCCCTCGAAATCCTTCGACTTCGATCTCTTGGAGAAGCCAGCCGGTCATTGGGACGGTTCCTCCTTTTGTTCAGAGTCCGGTTTTACTTCGACGTCGAGAGCCGCTCTCAACCCCGTAAGCATGGTGCTCTTGTCGCCGTTGGGCTCCTTCATTAGAGACGGCAGAAGGTCCGCTAGCAGCGGTCCCAGATCGGGATCGATCTCTTTGAGCTTTTCTTTGTAAGCTTCGAGATTTTCTAAGACTGATTTATCGTCAACAATGTCGTAGCTGATTACAGGCTTCGCCAATTTTGTTTCCCCCATCCTTCTATTGTGACGCTGCCAGCAACTTGGCGTATCGTCTCAGATCCACAGACACGATAGTGGCGCCGCCCCAAGCCGATCGCCGAAAGGCACGACGTCCGTGTTGTCATAGAGGACGACACCGAAGGCGAAACGATCTCCGCAAGCCTCGGCCAATGCCCGCAAGCCGGCGAAGTCGCCGGCCTTCACCGTGGCGCTCGCCTTCACCTCGATCCCGACAATCATGCCGTCATCGCGCTCCAGCACGATGTCCACCTCGCGCATGTCCCGATCCCGGAAATGATGCGGCGTCAACCGCAGGTCCGAGGCGGTCATCAGCTTCAGCACTTCCGAGAATACAAAGCTCTCCAAGAGCGCGCCGAATGTTCCACGATCGGCCTTCACCCTCTCGAAGGTGAGCCCGCGCACGGTCGCCAGCAGGCCCGAGTCGAGGAAGTGCAGCTTGGGCGTCTTGACAATGCGCTTCAGCGCGTTGGTGAACCAGGGCTGCACCGTTGCGATCAGGAACACCTGTTCGAGCAGCCCGACATAACGCTGACCGGTCTTGTGGGTGACGTTGATGCCGGCGGCGAACTGCGAGTAGTTGACCAACTGGCCTGAGTGCTCCGCCAGCAGCCGCACGAATTTCGGAAGCTCGGTCAGTTTCTCCACGTCGGCGATGTCGCGCAGATCGCGCGTCAGGATCGAGGTGAGATAGGATCGCAACCAATCCTGCCGCCGTCGCTCATTGTCACGGCTGATCGCCTCCGGAAACCCTCCGAGTAGGACGAGCTGGATCAGATCATCGCCGACGATCGCGTCCCGCTGGCTCTGAGGCTTGCCCTCGAAGAGGCGCTCTAGGAAGGTCGGCGTCCGGCCTTCCACCTCGGCCTTTGCCAGCGGCAGCATCTGGATGGTCTCCATCCGTCCGGCTAGGCTGTCAGCGATCCGCGGCAGGGTCAGCACGTTCGCCGATCCCGTTAGCAGGAATCGCCCCGGCCGATAGTCGTCGTCGACCGTCTTCTTGATCGCTAGCAGCAGGTCGGGTGCGCGCTGAATCTCGTCGATGATGGCTTGATCCAGGCCTCGGATGAATCCGGCCGGATCGGATTGAGCCGCCGCGAGAACCGTCTGATCGTCCAGCGTGATATAGGTTCGGCCGGCGTCGCCCATCTTTCGGACGAGCGTGGTCTTGCCGGCCCGGCGCGGTCCGACGATCAGGACCACCGGAGTATCCGAAAGGGCTTCTTCCGCCCGTCGCTCCACAAACCGTCCGAACATGCCAGCTCCGAATCCCAGCCAATCGGGATTATGGGGTCCGGCCAATTGGGAGTCAATGGCCCGCTAATTGGGAATTATATGGTCGCAATCCAGGAGGCCGGGAGGGGAAACCTTTCCCCTGCGGCCGATCCACCGTACTGGGATGCCGATATCCCATATCTCGCCGACGCAAGCTGATCCTTCCAATCATCTCGAATACGCCCGTGAAGGCGTAATGGCCGAAACACGGTCGACCGCGGCGCCGAACTGGCCACCAGCTCCAAATCCCGGCCGTTTGGTAGCCAATGCTCCGCTGATTGGGAATGATGTGGCCGCAATCTGGGAGGCCAGGAGGGGAAAGCATTCCCCTACGGCCGAGCCCTGAGTCTCGGCCGACCCCATCTGCGGGGAGACCCCGCAACGCCCCCTGTAGAGTGAGAGGGTGGATCGGATTTCCGTGACGGTTGAGGGTCGGGAGAGAGTCTTCCGGCACCCGTCATGGAGTTTTATCCCATGAACATGCAGGTTCTCGATGCCCGGCGCGACATGAGTGGCGGCTGGAAGGTGGATGTGGGCCGCGGCGAGCGCATCGGCCGCGTTTCTTCGGAGTGGTTCTCGCGGCCGGACGACGAGCGCTATCTCTCCCTCGCCGAACTCGGCCGTACCGTTCGCGAGCGGACCGAGCGTAGCCGGACGCGCGTCGTCGAATCCGCGCTCATCCATGTGGAGGCGAACCACACCGATCCCGAACGGCTTGCCCTGATCCTGCCGAGCGCGGACAAGCCCGTCGCGCCGACACACTGGAGCTTCGGCCAGCTCGCGAGCCAGGTCGGCGCGCCGGCGGCCTATCTGCGACAACTCCCCGCCGCGCTCGCCGGCATCAACCTGCAATATGGTCTGACCTCCCACCGTGCCGAGCAGATCAAGACGCTCGAGACCGACGACGGCCGCGTCGAACTGCGCGCGGTGACTGGTCCTGACTATGGCCGGATCTACGACCACGAACTGGTCGAAGCCGTGCAGCGCATCGCCGGCAACGGCACCGGCGACACGCGCTGGAAAGTGCCCGGCGTCCTCGACTGGTCGACCGGTGTCTACAATCCGCGCGTCGACATCACCAAGGACACCACGACGCTCTACGCCTCCGATCGCGACGTCTTCCTCTTCCTCGTCGACGATCTGAACCCGATCGAAGCCGGCAAGCTCGCGGACGGATCGCCCGATCTCTATTTCCGCGGCTTCTATGCCTGGAACAGCGAAGTGGGCGCAAAAACCCTCGGTATCGCGTCCTTCTATCTCCGGGCGGTCTGCCAAAACCGCAATTTGTGGGGCGTGGAGGATTTCGAGGAAATCACCATCCGCCATTCCAAATATGCCGCCTCGCGCTTCGCCCATGAGGCGGCGCCGGCCTTGCTCAGCTTCGCGGATTCCTCGCCGCAGCCCTTCATCAACGGCATCAAGGCGGCGCGCGAACGCATCGTTGCGCACAAGGACGAGGAGCGCTCCGAATTCCTGCGCCGCCGCGGCTTCTCGAAGGCCGAGACGGGCAAGATCATCGACGCGGTGCTGGCCGAGGAAGGCCGGCCTCCAGAAAGCATCTTCGATTTCGTCCAGGGCATCACCGCTGTCGCTCGCGACAAGCCCCACCAGGACGCGCGGCTCGAACTCGAAGGCAAGGCCAAGAAGCTCCTCGATCGCGCTGCCTGATTCCCGCGAAGCCGGAGATGCGGTTCTCCGTGTCTCCGGCTTCGCGCCTTTCCTCCAGCGTCCCCCAATCCCGATGCGCTGCCCTCCTAGAGTGAGAGGGCGGCGCTTCGCTTCGTGACGGGTTTAGGGTCGAGAGAGAGGCTCTCGGCGCCCGTCGCGGAGTAAGTCTCATGGCAACTGCCATTCAGAAGATCATCCTGTCGTCGGCGCAGGACATCCCCTTCAACAAGCTGGTGCTGAGCCAGTCCAACGTCCGCCGCGTCAAGGCCGGCGTCTCGATCGAGGAAATGGCCGAATCCATCACCCGGCGCGGCCTCATCCAGAGCCTGCATGTGCGCCCGGTCCTCGATGGTAATGGCGCTGAGACCGGCATGTTCGAGGTGCCCGCGGGCGGCCGCCGCTTTCGCGCGCTCGAATTGCTGGTGAAGCAGAAGCGCCTCGCCAGAAATTCTCCGGTCCCCTGCGTCATCGGCGACGCCAACAGCGACATCCTCATCGACGAGGTGTCGCTGGTCGAGAACATGGACCGCGCACCGCTCCATCCGCTCGATCAGTTCCGCGCCTTTCAGGCCATGCGCGATAAGGGCATGACCGAGGAAGCCATCGCCGCAGCCTTCTTCGTCAACGTCACCGTGGTGAAGCAGCGCCTGCGCCTCACCTCCGTCTCGCCGACCCTGCTCGAAATCTACGCCGACGACGGCATGACGCTCGAACAGTTGATGGCCTTCACCGTCAGCCCAGATCATGCCCGCCAGGAGCAGGTCTGGGCCGCGATCAAGGATAGCTGGCAGAAGGAGCCCTATCAGATCCGACGGATGCTGACCGAAACCGCCATTCGCGCCTCGGACAAGCGGGCTGTCTTCGTCGGCGTCGATGCCTATGAAGCTGCGGGCGGCATCGTGCTGCGCGATCTGTTCCAGTCCGACGACGGCGGTTGGCTGCAAGACCCGGCCCTACTCGAC
>JAFEFL010000038.1 GCA_018240595.1 Pseudomonadota bacterium
GAGTACGAGGACCATCCGTGGTTCATCGGCGTGCAATTCCATCCCGAGCTGAAGTCGCGGCCGTTCGAACCGCACCCGCTGTTCTCGTCCTTCATCGGCGCGGCGGTCGATCAGAGCCGTCTGGTCTAAATTCCGCGAACGATAGACGCGTGGCGCGCGGCGACCTTGTTCGCGCGCCGGGCACGCGGTATTTCTGGCGCCGCCATAGCATCCAAGCGTCCGCCGGAGATTGATCATGATTTACGAGCTTCGCGTCTATCGCTGCATTCCAGGCCGGCTGCCGGCGCTGCTCAAGCGTTTCGAAAACGCGACGCTGAAGCTCTGGGACAAGCATGGCATCAGGCAGGCCGGGTTCTGGACGACGCTGATCGGCGAGTCGAACATGGACCTGACCTATATGCTGAAGTGGGAGTCACTGGCGGAGCGCGAGCAGAAATGGGCCGCGTTCATGTCCGATCCGGCCTGGATCGCCGCGCGCGCCGAATCCGAAAAGGACGGCCAGATCGTCGCCAACATCACCAGCAGCTTCCTTACGCCGACGGCCTTCTCGGCGGCGAAATAGGGACGTGATGGCTCGCGGTCTCGATCACATCGTTCACGCCGTGCGTGACCTCGACGTCGCGGCCGCGCTCTATCGCGATCTCGGCTTCACCGTCGGCGTCCGCAACAAGCACCCCTGGGGCACGCACAACCACATCGTGCAGTTTCCCGGCTTCTTCATCGAACTGCTGATGCTGGCCGAACCCGACAAGCTCGACGGCGACGTCTTCTCGCAGGAATTCGGCGTCTACAATCGCGACTTCGCGGCACGGCACGAAGGCCTGTCGATGCTGGTGCTGGAGTCGAAGGATTCGGCCGGCGACGCCGCTTCCTATCGCGCGGCCGGCATCGCGGCGTCCGACAGCGTCCGCTTCGAGCGCGACGGCAGGCGCCCCGACGGCACGCCGGTGCATGTTGCCTTCTCGCTCGCTTTCGCCCGCGACAAGGCCGCGTCCGAGGCACGCTTCTTCACCTGTCAGCAGCATTATCCGGAGAACTTCTGGAATCCGGATTTCCAAACTCACGCCAACGGCGCGACCGGAATCGGCGACATCGTCATGGTGGCGAACGAGCCGGCACGGCACCGCGACTTCCTGCTCGCCTATACGGGTGCGGCCGCCGTCGCCCCGCTGGGCGATGGATTCCGCGTTGCATTACCGCGCGGCGCCATCGAGCTCCTGACGCCGAACGGCTACACCGTCCGCTACGATCTTTCGCCGCCCGATACCTCGAACGGACCGCGCCTCGCCGCCATGCGCTTCACCGGTCCGTGGCCGCGCCGCCGCCGTCTGGTCGGCGCGCTCGGCGCCGGCCTTATATTTGCCCAGGACGATTGACCCTGAGCGAGCGCGGCCGCATGGTCCGCGCCGACCGGAGCAACGAATTTGGACCAGAGCCTCAAGCCCAACGCCGTGGTGGAGATCGGCAACGTGCGGTTCGGCAACGACCTGCCGCTCGCGCTCATTGCCGGACCGTGCCAACTGGAGTCGCGCGCTCACGCGCTGGAGATGGCCTCGGCGCTGAAGGAGATCGCGGCGCGGGCCGGCATCGGCCTCGTCTTCAAGACCTCGTTCGACAAGGCCAACCGCACCTCGGCTTCTGCCGCGCGCGGTGTCGGCCTCGAGGCGGCGCTGCCGGTGTTCGCCGAAATCCGCGACAAGCTGAAACTGCCGGTGCTCACCGACGTGCACGATGCCGATCAGTGCGCCGTCGCCGCGCAGGCGGTGGATGTGCTGCAGATTCCGGCGTTCCTGTCCCGCCAGACCGACCTGCTGATTGCCGCGGCCAAGACCGGCCGCGTCGTCAACGTCAAGAAAGGCCAATTCCTGGCGCCCTGGGACATGAAGAACGTCGTCGCCAAGCTCGTTGGCGCCGGCAACCGCAATGTGCTGCTGACCGAACGCGGCGCGTCCTTCGGCTACAATACGTTGGTCTCCGACATGCGGTCGCTGCCGATCATGGCGCGCACCGGCGCGCCGGTGATCTTCGACGCCACGCATTCGGTGCAGCAGCCGGGCGGGCAGGGCACGTCGTCGGGCGGTGAGCGCGAGTTCGTGCCGGTGCTGGCACGGGCGGCGGTCGCCGTCGGCGTCGCCGGCGTCTTTATCGAGACGCATCAGGATCCCGATCACGCGCCGTCCGATGGACCCAATATGGTGCCGCTCAAGGACATGGAGGCACTGCTCAAGCGTCTCGTCGCCTTCGATCGTCTGGCGAAGGTCTGACGCGCAGCCGGGCGCTGTCGCGAAACTGTCGTCAAACTGTGATGATTGCGAGAGGTCCGAAAGGGAGCCGTCTCATGTCCGTCATTGCGACTGTCGAGCAACTCGAAGCGTTGTACGGCACGCCGGGCGATGCCTCGACGGTCAAGGAGATCGACTGGATCTCGCCGGACTATCGCCGGCTGATCGAAGCCTCGCCTTTCGCGGTGCTGGCAACCGTCGGTCCGGAAGGACTCGATTGCTCGCCGCGCGGCGACAAGCCCGGTTTCGTGCGCATCGCCGACGAGCGCACGCTGCTGCTGCCCGACCGGCGCGGCAACAACCGGGTCGACTCGCTGCGCAACGTCGTGCGCGATCCGCGCTGTGCGCTGCTGTTCATGATCCCGGGCTCGGGCACCACCTTGCGCGTCAACGGCCGCGCGCAGCTCAGTATCGACGCTGATCTGCTGGCGTCGTTCGCCGTCGGCGACAAGGCGCCGCGCTCGGTCATGGTGTTCACGGTCGAGACCATCTTCTTCCAGTGCGCCCGCGCCATCGTCCGCTCCGATTTGTGGAATCCGGCCGTCAAGGTTGCGCCGGACGCTCTGCCGACGCCGGGCGAGATCCTCGCCGCGCTCAGCGACGCCAAAGTCGGCGGGGCGAGCTACGACCGGGAATGGCCGGAGCGGGCGCGCAAGAGCCTGTGGTAACAGGCCGGGCCGGCACGGCGCGGGCGAGGGGCGCATGAGGCCCATGACGGCCCGCCCGCTCGCCTTGGGCGCGCCGCACCGATAGGGTGCCGGCGGGCCAGGGAGTCGCCAAGCCGCATTCATGAACCGCGTCCTCACGATCATTGCCTTCGTCGCTTTCGCCAGCGCGCTGTTCACCCGTTCGGTCGACCCGATCATCCCCCAGATTGCCGACAGCCTCGGCACCGACGCGGCGACCGCGGCGCTGCTGTCGACGGCCTATGCCTTGCCTTACGCGATCGTGCAGCCGTTGCTCGGTTTGCTCGCCGACATGTTCAACAAGGCGAAGCTGATGCTGATCTGCCTCGCCGTCGTCGCCGCCGCGACCATCGCCGGCGCGCTGGTGACCAGCTTTCCGCTGATGATGGCGAGCCGCGCCATCACCGGCATGGGCTCCGGCGGCCTCGTCCCCATTGCCTTTGCCATTCTCGGTGACCTCGTTCCGGTCAACCGGCGCCAGGTGGCGATGGGCCGTCTGCTGTTCGCGATCATGAGCGGCAATTTGCTGGGCGCGACAGCGGCCGGTTTCATCGGCGACCTGTTCGGTTGGCGCGCCGTGTTCACCGTGATGGCCGTGCTCGGCTTTGCCATTCTGGTCGTCGCCATCCCCAGCCTGCGCGGTGTCGGCCATCGCGGCGGCGGCTTCGATCTCTCGGTGATGCGCTCGGGCTACAGCGCTATTTTCACCAATCGTCTCGCCAAATTCTGCTTCGGCGCCGTCGCGGTCGAAGGCGCGCTGATGTACGGCGTCTTTCCGCATCTGGCCGCGCTGTTCCACGACATGGGCGAGACCCGCGCCTCGATTCCGGGTCTGGTCATCGGCGGCTTTGCGCTCGGCGGCGTGATCTACAGCGTTCGAGTCAGCCTGCTGCTGCGGCTGTTCGGCGAAAACTGGATGATGCGGATCGGCGGCGTGCTGATGGGGCTGACCATCGCCTTCATCGCGCTACGCGCGCCGTGGCAGGCCGACGTCGTCGATTTCGCCGTGCTCGGCCTCGGTTTCTACATGCTGCACGGCGTGATCCAGATCTACGCCAGCGAGCTGGCGCCGGCCGCGCGCGGCTCGGCGATGGCGCTGCACTCGTTCTTCTATTTCCTCGGGCAGGCGGCCGGGCCGGCGATCTACGCGGTCGGCTTCGCCGCCGCCGGGGTGACGCCCACGCTGCTGATCAGCGGCGTGCTGCTCGTGCTCAACGGATTGATCGCCGGGCACTACCTGCGCCGGACGGCAGTGGCAGCGGTCTAACCTCGGCCGCGGTAAGACGCGACGCCCTGATCCGGCACCCAGACGCCAGCGGGGAGTTTGCCGGTCTGCCAGAACACGTCGATCGGCATGCCGCCGCGCGGATAGAAATAGCCGCCGATCCGCAGCCAGCGCGGTGCGAGCAGGCTCTTCAGCCGCTTGCCGATGCCGACGGTGCAGTCCTCATGGAAGGAACCGACGTTGCGGAAGCTGTTCAGGTACAGCTTGAGCGATTTCGATTCCACGAGCCATTTGTTCGGCACGTAATCGATCACCAGGATCGCGAAGTCCGGCTGGCCGGTGACCGGGCAGATCGAGGTGAACTCCGGCATGGTGAAGCGAGCGACGTAGTTCGTATCCGCGTGCGGGTTGGGGACGCGGTCGAGCCGGGCGGCCTCCGGGGAGGCGGGTTGCGCGACGGCGTGCCCGAGCTGGAGCGGCGGGGGGGACGTTCTTCTTTTGGCCATGGGCTGTCATTGCCGGGACACGATTGGCCGGTCAAGTCTGGCCGTCGCCGAGGCCTCTTTGCCGTCGACCCTCCATCCTGTAGAAGCGCCGCAAATCATCCACCCAGCCGATCCGGAACCCTCCATGACCGCCATTATCGATATCGTTGGCCGCCAGATTCTCGACAGCCGCGGCAACCCGACCGTGGAAGTGGACGTGCTGCTGGAGGATGGCTCGCTCGGCCGCGCGGCCGTCCCCTCCGGCGCTTCGACCGGTGCGCACGAGGCGGTTGAGCTGCGCGATGGCGACAAGAGCCGCTACCTCGGCAAGGGCGTCCTCAAGGCGGTCGACGCGGTCAATGGCGAGATTTTCGACGCGCTGGGCGGCATGGATGCCGAACAGCAGGCCATGATCGACGACACCCTGATCGGCCTCGATGGCACGGCCAACAAGAACCGCCTCGGTGCCAACGCACTGCTCGGCGTGTCGCTGGCCACCGCCAAGGCGGCGGCGCTGGCGTCCGGCCTACCGCTGTACCGCTATGTCGGTGGCACCGCGGCACGGCTGCTGCCGGTGCCGATGATGAACATCGTCAATGGCGGTGCGCATGCCGACAACCCGATCGACTTCCAGGAATTCATGATCATGCCGGTCGGCGCCGAGAGCTTCGCCGAGGGCCTGCGCATGGGCGTCGAAGTGTTCCAGACGCTGAAGAAGGCGCTGCACGACGAAGGCCACAACACCAATGTCGGCGACGAAGGCGGCTTCGCGCCCAACTTGAAGTCGGCCGAACAAGCGCTTGATTATGTTATGAAAGCTATCGAAAAGGCCGGTTACAAGCCCGGCCACGACATTGCGCTGGCGCTGGATTGCGCCTCGACCGAGTTCTTCAAGAACGGCGCCTATGTCTACGAAGGCGAGGGCAAGACCCGCTCGATCGCCGAGCAGGCCAAGTATCTGGCCCAGCTCGTGGGCAATTATCCGATCATCTCGATCGAGGATGGCATGTCGGAAGACGACTTCGACGGCTGGAAGCAGGTCACCGATCTGATCGGCGGCAAGGTCCAACTGGTCGGCGACGACCTGTTCGTCACCAACGTCAAGCGCCTGTCGGACGGCATCAAGCGCGGCCTCGGCAACTCGATCCTGGTCAAGGTCAACCAGATCGGCACGCTCACCGAGACGCTCGCCGCCGTCGAAATGGCGCACAAGGCGGGCTACACGGCCGTGATGTCGCACCGCTCCGGCGAGACCGAGGATTCGACCATCGCCGACCTCGCGGTCGCCACCAATTGCGGGCAAATCAAGACCGGCTCGCTGGCGCGCTCCGATCGCACCGCCAAGTACAACCAGCTCCTGCGAATCGAGGAGCAACTCGGCGACCAGGCGCAGTATTCGGGTCGCGGCGTGATCAAGACGGCGCGCTGAAATTCCACGCCATTAAAGCGGCCTTAACGCGGTTGCGGCACTTTGGCGCCCGCCATGGTTTCGCATCGCCGCCGCCGCGCCATCCTGACCGCGATCGGTCTTTATCTCTTCGCCGCAGCCTTCGTCGGCTATTTCGCGGTCAACGCCTTCACCGGCAACCATGGCCTGCGCGCGCAGCAGGAGATCGAGCACCAGTTGGCGCGGATGCAGGCCGACCTCGCTCAGGTCAAGGCGGAGCGGGCGGTGTGGGAGCGGCGCGTCAGCCTGCTGCGCTCCGACAAGATCGATCCCGACATGCTCGACGAGCGCGCGCGTGCTCTGATCGGCTTTGCCGATCCGCGGGACGTCACGCTGCTGCTGGCGCCGCACTAGGGCGTCTTCCCCACAGAAAAGCAGCTCGGCGCTGCGCGACTTGCTGCACTGCACGTGCGGGGGGCTGCCGCTTCCGCGCCTCTGCGATTTGAGCTATGGGTCGATTGGATCTTGCGGGCTTGTGCCCCGCCACGGCCATCGCGGCAGCGGGCGCGCGCACGATTCCGGCGCTGCGCGCATCAACTACGAAAAGATCGTGCGCGCACAAAATGTTAGGTACGGTTCCGATTAGGCCCGCAAAGGGTAGGTCGTCTAGGGAGTGCCAATGCCGGCTGCCAACGCAACTGCCAGCGCCGTATCCGATGCGCCGGCTTCTGCTACCCCGCTCGTCGAATTCAACAAGGACCAGGATCTCTCGGCCTACAAGACGATGCTGACCATCCGCCGCTTCGAGGAGAAGGCGGGTCAGCTTTACGGCATGGGCCTGATCGGCGGCTTCTGCCATCTCTACATCGGGCAGGAAGCCGTCGTCGTCGGCATGCAGATGGCGCTGAAGGACGGCGACCAGGTCATCACCGGTTATCGCGATCACGGCCACATGATCGCCTGCGGCATGGAAGCCAAGGGCGTGATGGCGGAACTCACCGGCCGCGCCCATGGCTATTCCAAGGGCAAGGGCGGCTCGATGCACATGTTCTCCAAGGAGAAGGGCTTCTTCGGCGGCCATGGCATCGTCGGCGCCCAGGTTCCGCTCGGCACCGGATTGGCCTTCGCCAACCGCTATCGCGGCAACGACAATGTCGCGCTCGCCTATTTCGGCGACGGCGCCGCGAACCAGGGCCAGGTCTACGAGAGCTTCAACATGGCCGAGCTCTGGAAGCTGCCGGTCATCTACGTCATCGAGAACAACCGTTACGCCATGGGCACGTCGTCGACGCGCTCGTCGGCCGAAACCAACCTGTCGCGCCGCGGCGTGTCGTTCAAGATTCCGGGCGAGCAGGTCGACGGCATGGACGTGCGCGCGGTCAAGGCCGCCGGCGACAAGGCTGTCGCCTGGTGCCGAGCCGGCAAGGGTCCCTATATTCTCGAGATGCTCACCTACCGCTATCGCGGCCACTCGATGTCAGACCCGGCCAAGTATCGCACCCGCGAGGAAGTGGACAAGGTGCGCTCGACGCACGATCCGATCGACATGGTGCGCCACCGCATCATCGAGAAGAAGTTTGCCAGCGAAGACGACCTGAAGAAAATCGACGCCTCCGTGCGCGATTACGTCAACGACGCGGCCGAGTTCGCGACGCATGATCCCGAGCCGGATGTTTCCGAGCTCTACACCGACATCTATCGTTAAGCCGCGTTCGAGCGCGTGACAGGACACCAGTAGCGCCCATGCCGACCGACATTCTCATGCCTGCGCTTTCGCCCACGATGGAGAAGGGCAACCTTGCCAAGTGGCTGAAGAAGGAAGGCGACACGGTGAAATCCGGCGACATCATCGCCGAGATCGAAACCGACAAGGCGACCATGGAAGTGGAAGCCGCCGACGAAGGCACGCTCGGCAAAATTCTGGTTCCGGAAGGCACGCAGGACGTTGCCGTCAATACGCCGATCGCGGTGATCCTCGGCGACGGCGAGAAGGCCGGCGACATCAAGACCGCGACCAAGGTCGAGAAGCCGGCTGCGCAGCAGAAGGCCGCAGAGAGCGCGCCGCCTGCCGCCGAGCCGAAGGCGATGCCGCAGCCGAAAGCTGAAACCGCCGTCGCGGCGCCGGCCGTTCAGGCCGCCAACGATCCGGCCATTCCCGAAGGCACCGAGATGGTCAGCATGACCATGCGCGAAGCCCTGCGCGACGCCATGGCCGAAGAGATGCGCGCCGACAAGGACGTCTTCGTCATGGGCGAAGAGGTCGCGGAATATCAGGGCGCCTATAAGGTGACACAGGGCCTGCTGCAGGAATTCGGCGACCGCCGCGTCATCGATACGCCGATCACAGAACACGGCTTTGCGGGCTTGGGTGTCGGCGCCGCGCTGGCGGGCCTCAAGCCGATCGTCGAATTCATGACCTTCAACTTCGCCATGCAGGCGATCGACCAGATCATCAACTCGGCCGCCAAAACGCTCTACATGTCGGGCGGCCAGATGGGTTGCCAGATCGTGTTCCGCGGGCCGAACGGAGCCGCCGCGCGCGTCGCCGCGCAGCACAGCCAGGACTATTCGGCCTGGTACTCGCACGTGCCCGGCCTGCGCGTCATCGCGCCGTCGAATCCGGCCGACGCCAAGGGCCTGCTCAAGGCGGCGATCCGCGATCCCAATCCGGTGATCTTCCTCGAGAACGAAATTCTTTACGGCCAGTCCGGCCCGGTGCCGAAGCTCGATGACTTCGTGCTGCCGATCGGCAAGGCGCGCATCGCGCGCCCCGGCAAGGACGTCACCATCGTCGCCTGGTCGATCGGCATGCGCTATGCGCTCGAAGCCGCCGAGACTCTGGCGAAAGAGGGTATTGATGCGGAAGTCATCGACCTGCGCACGCTCAAGCCGATGGACACCGAGACCATCGTCGAGTCGGTGAAGAAGACCGGCCGCCTCGTCACGGTGGAAGAGGGCTGGGCGCAATCCGGCGTCGGCGCCGAGATTGCTGCGCGGATGATGGAGCAGGCCTTCGACTATCTCGATGCGCCGGTCGCGCGCGTCGCCGGCAAGGAAGTGCCGATGCCTTACGCGGCCAACCTCGAGAAGCTCGCGCTGCCGTCGGCTGCCGAAGTGGTCGAGGCCGCTAAATCCGTCAGCTACAAATAAGTCCGTTACCGGTAGGCTTTCCCATGGCGACCAACATCCTCATGCCCGCTTTGTCGCCCACGATGGAGAAGGGCAACCTCGCCAAGTGGCTCAAGAAGGAAGGCGACAAGGTCAAGGCCGGCGACATCCTTGCCGAGATCGAGACCGACAAGGCGACGATGGAATACGAGGCGGTCGACGAAGGCACGCTCGCCAAGATCATCGTCCCCGAAGGCACGCAGGACGTCGCCGTCAATGCGCCGATTGCCGTGCTCGCCGCCGAGGGCGAGGACGTGAAGGCGGCCGCCGCCGGCGCCGCCAGCGCGCCGGCGAAGGCTGAAGCGCCGAAAGCCGAAGCGAAGAAGGAAGAGCCGAAGAAGGTCGAGGCCGCGCCGGCTGCCCAACCGACTGCTTCGGCTGTGCCATCTGCCGCTGCTGCACCCGCTGCCGCAGCATCCGGCGCGCGCGTCTTCGCGTCGCCGCTCGCCAAGCGCCTCGCCAAGGATGCCGGCATCGACATCGCGCGTATCTCGGGCTCGGGGCCGCATGGCCGCGTCATCGCCCGCGACGTCGAGGAGGCCAAGTCCGGCAAGGGTCTGAAGGCGGCGCCGGCCGGCGCTCCGACCGCTGCTGGTGCGCCTGCTGCTGCTCCGGCGATGTCGGATCAGCAGATCCTCGGGCTTTACGAGCCGGGCTCCTACGAGAGCATTCCGCACGACGGCATGCGGCGCACTATCGCGCAGCGCCTGACCGCGGCCACCAACTCGATGCCGACGTTCTACCTGACGATCGATTGCGACCTCGGCAAACTGATGGCGGCGCGCGAGGACATCAACGCCGCCGCGCCCAAGGGCGCCGACGGCAAGCCGGCCTACAAACTCTCGGTCAACGACTTCGTCATCAAGGCGCTGGCGATCGCGCTACAGAAGGTGCCGGAGGCCAACGTGTCGTGGACCGAAGCCGCGATGCTGCGCCACAAGCATTCCGATATCGGCGTCGCCGTGGCGCTGCCCTTCGGGCTCATCACGCCGATCGTGCGTCAGGCCGAGATCAAAACGCTGTCGGCGATCTCCAACGAGATGAAAGATCTCGCCGCGCGCGCCAAGGCCAAGAAGCTAAAGCCGAACGAATACCAGGGCGGCACCTCGTCGGTGTCGAACCTCGGCATGTACGGCATCAAGGACTTCACCGCCGTGATCAACCCGCCACAGTCGTCGATCCTCGCGGTCGGCACCGGCGAGGAACGGGCGGTCGTGCGCAACGGCCAGATCGTCGCCGCGACCATGATGAGCGTGACCTTGTCGTGCGATCACCGCGCCATCGACGGCGCGCTGGGCGCCGAACTCATCACTGCCTTCAAGAAGCTGATCGAAAACCCGGTGATGATGGTGGTTTGATTTTTCTGCCGGCGACGACCGCGGCAAATATTTCAAGAGAAGAAGCCAATGGCCGACACTTCATTCGACGTCATCATCATTGGCTCCGGCCCGGGCGGCTATGTCACCGCCATCCGCGCGGCGCAGCTCGGCTTCAAAACGGCCATCGTCGAGAAATCCTATCTCGGCGGCATTTGCCTCAACTGGGGCTGCATCCCGACCAAGGCGCTCTTACGCTCGGCCGAGATCTATCACTACATGCAGCACGCCAAGGCCTATGGCCTGAAGGCGGACAATGTCGGCTATGACGCCGCCGAAATCGTCAAGCGTTCGCGCGGCGTGTCGAAGCGGCTGAACGACGGCGTCGGCTTCCTGATGAAGAAGAACAAGGTCTCGGTGATCTGGGGCGAGGCGGCGATCGACGCGCCCGGCAAGATCACCGTCAAGCCGTCGCAGACCGAGGCGCTGAAGGGCGCGCTCGGCCCGGGCCAATACCAGGCCAAGCACATCATCATCGCCACCGGGGCGCGGCCGCGCGTGCTGCCCGGCCTCGAGCCGGACAAGAAGCTGGTCTGGACCTATTTCGAGGCCATGGTGCCGCCGGCGATCCCGAAGTCGCTCTTGGTTGTCGGCTCCGGCGCCATCGGCATCGAGTTCGCCTCGTTCTATCGCACCTTCGGCGCCGAGGTGACGGTGGTCGAGGTGCTGCCGCAGATCCTGCCGGTCGAGGATCACGAGATCCAGACCTTTGCCCGCAAGAGTTTCGAGAAGCAGGGCATCAAGATCATGACGGGCGCCAAGGTTGTGAAGCTCGACAAGAAGGCGGACAGCGTCACCGCGACCATCGAGGCCGATGGCGAGTCACAGCAGATCACCGTTGACCGCGTCATCTCCGCGGTCGGCGTCGTCGGCAATATCGAGAACCTCGGGCTCGAGAAGCTCGGCGTGAAGACCGAACGCGGCTGCGTCGTCATCGACGGCTACGGCAAGACCAACGTGCCGGGCATCTATGCCATCGGCGACGTCGCCGGTCCGCCGATGCTGGCGCACAAGGCCGAGCACGAGGGCGTCGTCTGCATCGAGGCGATCAAGGGCCTGCACCCGCATCCGATGAACAAGCAGATGATCCCGGGCTGCACCTACTGCGTGCCGCAGATCGCCTCGGTCGGCCTCACCGAACAGGCCGCCAAGGACAAGAAGCTCGACATCCGCGTCGGCCGCTTCCCCTTTGTCGGCAACGGCAAGGCGATCGCGCTCGGCGAGGACCAGGGCCTGATCAAGGTCATCTTCGACAAGAAGACCGGCCAGCTTCTCGGCGCGCACATGGTCGGCGCCGAGGTGACCGAATTGATCCAGGGCTATGTCGTCGCCATGAATCTGGAAACCACCGAAGAAGAATTGATGCACACCATCTTCCCGCATCCGACCTTGTCGGAGATGATGAAGGAAGCGGTGCTCGATGCTTACGGGCGCGTGCTGAATATGTAAGTCGCGCAAGCAAGCGACAAAAACGGGAGGACCGCCGATGGCCAAGTACAACTCGATTCTCGAGACCGTCGGCCGCACGCCGTGCGTCAGGATCAACAAGCTGGCGCCGAAGGGCATCAATCTCTACGTCAAGATCGAGGCCTTCAATCCGCTCGGCTCGGTCAAGGACCGTCTGGCGCTCGGCGTCATCGAAGCCGCCGAGAAATCCGGCGAGCTCAAGCCCGGCATGACCGTGGTCGAAGCGACCTCCGGCAACACCGGCATCGGTCTGGCCATGGTCTGTGCCGCCAAGGGCTATCCGCTGGTCGTCACCATGGCGGAAACCTTCAGCGTCGAACGCCGCAAGCTGATGCGCTTCCTGGGGGCCAAGGTGGTGCTGACGCCGGCGTCCGGCCGCGGCTTCGGCATGGTCGAGAAGGCGCAGGAACTGGCGAAGGCGCATGGCTGGTTTTTGACGCGGCAGTTCGAGAACGAAGCCAATCCCGATATGCACGCGCGCACGACCGGTCCCGAGATCGTCGCCGACTTCAAGGATAGCGGCCTCGATTACTGGGTCACCGGCTTCGGCACCGGCGGCACCTTCAATGGCGTGTCGCGCGTGCTGCGCAAGGAGATGCCGAACACCAAGATCGTGCTGTGCGAGCCGGCCGACGCGCCGATGATCTCGAGCCATACGCCGCAGGAGCGCAACGCCGACGGCACGCCGGCGAAACCCAATGCCGCGTTTAAGCCGCATCCGATGCAGGGCTGGTCGCCGGACTTCATCCCGAAGATTACCGGAGAAGCCATCGACAAGGGCGCGGCCAACGAGGTGATCACCATCGCCGGTCCGGAGGCGCTGAAATGCGCCAAGGATCTGGCGCAGAAGGAGGGCATCTTCGTCGGCATCACCGCCGGCGCGACGCTCGCCGGCGCGCTCAAGGTGGCGGAGAAGGCGGCGCCGGGCGCGACCATTCTCGCCATGCTGCCGGATACCGGCGAGCGCTATCTGTCGACGCCGCTGTTCGGCGATGTCGGCGCCGACATGAACGACGATGAGATCAAGATTTCGCAGTCCACGCCGGGGCAACAGATGCCGCCGAAGACGGCCTGATACCGGCAACGCAGAAGGGGGCTCAGATGGGTGTCATTGCCTGGATCGTGGTCGGCCTGATCGCCGGCTGGCTTGCTCACGTCATTCTCGGCGGCCGCGGCGGCCTGCTCGGCAACCTGGCCGTCGGCCTCGTCGGCGCCATCGTCGCCGGCGCCATCCTGCCGCGGCTCGGCCTGTTCATCCGGCCGGATTTCATCGGCAGCATCATCAGCGCCACCATCGGCGCGGTGATCTTCCTGTTCATCTGGCGCGCGATCCGGCGGGCCTGATGCGCTGGCGCTGCATGCCCTGCCTTGCGGCGACGGCCCGCGAGCCGTAAGTAACGCCCATGGCCGTCGTCCTCGACCTCGTCAACGACCCGCGCCCCCGGCACCCGGAAAAGGCGCACCGCCCGGATTCGGCCCAGCCGCCGAAGCCGGACTGGATCCGCGTCAAGGCGCCGATCTCAAAGGGTTACAACGAGACCCACGCGCTGATGCGCGCCAACGGCCTGTTCACGGTCTGCGAGGAGGCTGGCTGCCCGAACATCGGTGAGTGCTGGGAGAAGAAGCACGCCACCTTCATGATCATGGGCGACACCTGCACGCGGGCCTGCGCCTTCTGCAACGTCAAGACCGGCCTGCCGGGCGCGCTTGACGCCAGCGAGCCGGAGCATGTCGGGCAGGCGACCGCCAAGCTCGGCCTTGCCCATATCGTCGTCACCTCGGTCGATCGCGACGATCTCGCCGACGGCGGCGCGCAGCATTTCGCGCAAACGATCGGCGCCATCCGCAGGCACGCGCCCGGCACCACCATCGAAATCCTGACGCCCGATTTCCTGCGCAAGGACGGCGCGGTCGAGGTCGTGGTCGCGGCCAAGCCCGACGTCTTCAACCACAATCTCGAGACCGTGCCGTCGCTCTATCTCACGGTGCGGCCCGGCGCGCGCTACTTCCACTCGCTGCGCCTGTTGCAGCGGGTCAAGGAACTCGACCCGTCGATGTTCACCAAGTCCGGCATCATGGTCGGCCTCGGCGAGGAGCGTAACGAGATCCTGCAGGTGATGGACGACCTGCGCTCGGCCGGCGTCGACTTCCTCACCATTGGCCAGTATCTGCAGCCGACCAGGAAGCATCACGAGGTCAAGCGCTTCGTGCCGCCGGACGAGTTCAAGTCGCTCGAGACCATCGCCTATGCCAAGGGCTTCCTGATGGTGTCGGCGTCGCCGCTGACGCGCTCGTCGCATCACGCCGGCGACGACTTCGCGAAGCTCAAGGCGGCGCGGCAAGCGCAGCTCGCGCGCTGAGTGCGCGCCATGCAGCGCGTCCTGGTGATGGGCTGCCCGGGCGCGGGCAAGACGACTTTCGCTCGCGCACTGGCTGACAAGCTGGCGGTGCCCCTGGTTTCCATCGATCGCTTGTATTGGCAGCCGGGCTGGCGTGAGCCGAAGACGGAAGAATTCACGGCGACCATGACGTGTGAAGCCGCTAAGCCGGCGTGGGTCATGGACGGCAACTACATTGCCTTTGGGGCCGGCAACTTGCGCCGCGAGCGAGCACAAGCGATTGTCTGGTTCGATCTGCCGCGCCGGGCTTGTTTGAGCGGCGCCTTGCGTCGCATCGTGAAAAACCATGGCACCGTGCGTCCGGAAATGGCGCCCGGGTGCCGTGAACGCTTCGATTGGGGCTTCATGAAATACATTTGGACTTACCGTGCGCAACAGCGCCCAGGGCTGGTGACCTACTTCGACGCCTTGCGCATTGATCAGCCGTTGGTGACGTTCAGGAGCCGCGCCCAAGCCTCGGCCTATTTGGCCAACGTCGGGACCGCCTGATGCCGCAATTCACCAACAAGCGCCGCGTGCGCCATGCCGCGGCCGACATGTTCGACCTCGTCGCCGACGTCGAGAAATATCCGCAATTCGTGCCGCTGTGCGATGGTCTGCGCGTCAAGAGCCGCACCGAGAAAGGCGACGGCGTCACCGTCATGGTCGCGGCCATGACCGTCGCCTACAAGATGATCCATCAGACCTTTCTCAGCCGCGTCACGCTCGACCGGCCGAACCTGAAGATCCTCGTCGAATATCTCGACGGGCCGTTCAGCCGCCTGCAGAACCGCTGGAGCTTCGTGCCCACAGGCGACAAGACCTGCGAGGTCGAGTTCTACATCGACTATGAATTCCGCAGCCGCACCTTCGGCATGCTGATGGGCGCGGTGTTCGATACGGTGTTCCGCAAGATGGCGGCCGCCTTCGAGGAGCGCGCCGACAAGGTCTACGGCGCCCGAACCCGCGATGCCTAAGCGCCCCCACCATCTGGCGCTTCACCTGCATCGCCGCGTTCCCGATGGCGCCTATCGCCGCGGCTTGCTGTTTTTGCTCGGCGTCGGCCTGCCGTTCCTCATCGGCCTTGCCTTGCGCAATCCGGCGGGCGCGCTGCTTGGCGCCATGACCGGTCTCATCCTGTCGTTCGGCGACGACGATGGCACGCTGCGCCGCCGCCTGATCCTGCTCGTCTATATCGCCGGCGGCGTCGCCCTCGGCGGTACGGTCGGCATCCTGTTGCATGGCTTTGCCTGGCCGATCTGGATCGTCTTCGCGCTTGCCACTTTCGCCAGCGGTTGGTTCCTCGGCGTCGGCAAGGCGCAGACCTTGTCGGCGCGCTTCGGCGCCATGGCGCTCGTCGTCACCAGCGGCGCGCCGGAATTCCACCCCGCCGAGCTTGCTTTCGCCGTCGGTGCCGTGCTGTGCATCGCGGCGCTGCGCACGACCGATCATCTCGCGTTCGGACCGCTCGCCCAGCAGAAGCCGCGGCCGCGCCGCGTGCCGTCGGGCGGCTGGCTGCGTTTCGCCTTGGCTTATGCGGCCGCCGCCTGCGGCAGTCTGGCGATCGGCGTTATGGTAGATCCGGGCCGCGCCTTGTGGGTGGTGGTGACGACGTTGGTCGTGATGCAGCCCGACGCGCGAGCGAGTTATGTCCTCATCGTCCAGCGCATCGCCGGCACCGTGCTCGGCGTCATTGCCGCCTATGCCGTCACCAGCATCGTCGAGCCGCACTGGGCGATCCTGGCATTGGCGCTCGCCGTAGCGGCGCTCATTCCACATCACCTGCAGAACCGCTACTGGCTGCATACGGCGCTGATCGCTCTCCTGGTGCTGCTGATCTACGACCTCGGCAGCAACGATCCGCGCATCGTTGCCGGCCTGTTCGTCGAGCGCCTGCAGGACGTGTTGCTCGGCGGTGGCATCGCTCTGATCGGCACGCTGATCGCGTTTCCGCGCAATCCGCCCGAAGAAACCTAACGGCGCTCAGCCGTTCAGCCACCAGACTGAGGCATTGAGCAAGGTGGCGAAGGCCACCCACAAGGCCAGCGGCGCGATCGCGAAACCGGCCGTGCGGTCGAGCCTCGAGAAGCAAACGACCGTTGCCACCACGACGACGAACTGAGGCACGACATTGATCAAGCCGAGCAGCGGTGAATGCGCGGCGAAGAACATCCACGACCACGCGGCGTTCAAGGCGAGTTGAAGATAGAAAAGCGTCAGCGCGCGGCGCTTGTCCGGTGACGGCGCGAGGCGATGAATGCGGAAGGCTGCATAAGCCATCAGCACATAGAGCGTGGTCCAGACCGGTCCGAAAATCCAATTCGGCGGATTGAACGGCGGCTTGGCGAGGCCCGCATACCAGGGTGCCAGGTTCGGAAATGTCGCGATCTGGCCGAAGATCGAGGCGGCCACGACGGCGACAGTCGGCATGATGATCGCCGGCCAGAAGCGGGCGCCCGTTGTCGCGGCGGTTCCATTCATTGTTCGGCGATCTCCTTGAGCATCGCCAACGCCTGAAGCACGGATTGGTGCCGCACCGCGTCGCGGCCGATATCGCCATAGCGTTTGGCCGCGTGCATCGTCGTGCCGCTCCGAGAAGCGGCGGCGAAATGCACCAGCCCGACCGGCTTGTCGGCCGAGCCGCCGCCGGGACCGGCAATGCCTGTGATCGACACCGCGAGATCGGCCCGCGATTTAGTCAGCGCGCCGCTGGCCATGGCCTCGGCGGTCTGGCGGCTGACCGCGCCGTATCGCTTCAGCGTTTCCAGCGGCACGCCGAGCATCTCGTGTTTGGCTTCGTTCGAGTAGGTGACGAAGCCGCGATCGACGACATCGGATGAACCGGCGATGGCGGTGAGGGCGCCGGCGACGAGACCGCCGGTGCAAGATTCCGCCGCCGCCACCTTGAGGCCCCGCGCGCGGCAGGTGTCGAGCACGGCGGCGGCGGCTTCGCGGAAGTCGTTGTTCATGACAGGCTCCACGGCAGTCTGACCGTCGCCGTCGCGTAAGCCGCGATGCCTTCACGGCGGCCGGTGAAGCCGAGTTGTTCGCTGGTCGTGGCTTTCACCGCGACACGGTCGATACCGATGCCGGCGATGCGAGCAATGACCCCGCGCATGGCGTCGCGGTGCGGCCCGATCTTCGGCGCCTCGCAGACGATAGTGAGATCGAGATGGGCGATGCGGCCGCCGCGCACGGCGACGCGGTCGCAGGCGAATTTGAGGAAGCGGTCGGATGCCGCGCCCTTCCATTGCGGATCGCTCGGCGGGAAGTGCGCGCCGATATCGCCGTCGGCCAGCGCCCCGAGAAGTGCGTCGGTCAGCGCATGCAGGCCGACATCGGCATCGGAATGACCGGTGAGCGCCTGGCCGTGCGGGATGCGGACGCCGCCGATGACGACGTGATCTCCCGGCCCAAATGCATGCACGTCGATGCCCGTGCCGGTCCGCACATCGCCCAGATTCGTCCAGTCCATGGTCTCGGCGCGCACGAAGTCCTCCGCATGGGTGATCTTGATGTTAGCACTCTCGCCGTCGAACACGCGCACCTGCATGCCGACCCATTCGGCGAGCGCCGCGTCGTCGGTGAAGTCGTCGCGTCCCTCGCGCGCGGCGCGGCGATGCGCCTCGAGGATCGGCGCGAAGGCGAAGGCCTGCGGCGTCTGCACTGCCCGCAAGCGAGCTCGGTCGAGGGTCTCGCCGACGCGGCCGAGTTGATCGACCGCCTTGATCGTATCGGTGACGGGAAGTCCGGGGATCGCTGCGCCGGTCTCGCCGGCGGCGTCGATGGCGCGCGCGATCAGGTCGCGGCTGGCGAAGGGGCGGGCGGCATCGTGGATCAGCACGACGTCGGGGGGCTCAGTCGCCAGCGCCTCGAGGCCGGCGCGGACCGAGGCCTGGCGGGTCTCGCCACCGTGAACGGGCGCCTTGAGGGCGAGCCCTGCTGCCGCATCCCGGTAATGCGCCTCGTCGCCAGCGCGGATCACGGGCTGAATCGTGTGGATGAGGCCGCTGCCTGAAAAGCGGTCGAGACAGCGGCGCAGGACCGACAGGCCACCCAGCGCCTGGTACTGTTTTGCCAGTTTGGCACCGCCAGCCCGAGTGCCACGGCCGGCCGCCACGATAACGGCTGCGATTTTCGCCATATTCGAGGTTCCTGACGCCCTTCTAGCCTAGGCTTTAGCGTGTTCGCGGCGTCCTGCCAAAGCGCTTCTGGAGCCCATTCCGGCAGCAGGCCTCCGTCATACCGGATGCTGATATTGCACCGCAGCACTTGCGCGGACGAAGAAAGTGGCTAAACTATATGCAACGTGAGGATCAGCCTAAATGCTAGGCAGCGACCCGATGGCGGGCGACATAAATAGTTTTTACGCGCTCCCGCTGGATATTGGCGGCGTTCGCGTGCCCAACCGCGTGATCCTGGCGCCGATGTCCGGGATTACCGATGCGCCGACCCGCCGCCTGGCGGAGCGGCTCGGGGCCGGGCTGGTCGTGTCGGAAATGACGGCCTGTGCCGGCCTCGCGAAGGGCGAGCGAGAGGCGGGGGTGCGCAGCGATGGCGCCGGCGTTGGCATCAATGTTGTCCAGCTCGCCGGCTGCGAAGCGCGCTGGATGGCCGAAGGAGCGGCCATCGCCGAAGCCAATGGCGCGCGCATCATCGACATCAATATGGGCTGTCCGTCCAAGCAGGTAACCAATGGCGCCTCGGGCTCGGCGTTGATGCGCGATCTCGATCATGCGCTGACACTGATCGAGGCGACGGTCGGCGCCGTCACCGTGCCGGTCACGCTGAAGATGCGGCTCGGCTGGGACACCGACAGCATCAACGCACCGGAACTAGCGCGCCGTGCCGAGAATGCCGGCGTCAGGATGATCACCGTGCATGGCCGCACGCGCTGCCAGTTCTACACCGGCAATGCCGACTGGCAGGCCGTGCGCGCCGTCAAGGACGCTGTCACCGTGCCGGTCGTCGTCAATGGCGACGTGCGCAGTTATGACGATGCGCTGGATGCCTTGCGCCATTCTGGCGCCGACGCCGTCATGGTCGGCCGCGCCGCGCAGGGCCGGCCGTGGTTTCCAGGGCAGGTGGCCCGCTTCCTCGCCACCGGCGAACGCGGTGAGGCGCCAGCGCTAGCGGCCCAACTTGAATTGATCGACAGGCTCTACGCCGAGCACATCGACCATCACGGCGCCGCTATCGGCCGCCGCCATGCCCGCAAGCATCTCGGCTGGGCGCTCGATGTCGCCGCCGAAACCGCCGGGGCATCGCCCGACCTTCTGAAGACTCATCGCACCCGTGTGCTCACCAGCGAACAGCCGGATGAAGCGCGCCGTCTGCTGGCCGATGCCTATGAGGCTTTCGCCTGGAGGGCCGCTGCATGAGCCCGGCGCAAGCCAAGGCGAGCGAAGCGGTCACCGTCACCGCCGATGCGATGCTCAACGCGTTGCCGCATCCGGTGATGATGATCGCGCCGGACGGCCATGTCGCCGACGCCAATGTCGCCGCCGAACAGTTCTTCGAATCTTCTATCCCGATGCTGCGCCGAAATTTCCTGCGCGATCTCGTGCCGTTCGGCTCGCCCTTGCTGACGCTCGTCGAACAGGTGAGGCGCCGCGGCGCTGCGGTCAACGAATACAAAGTCGATCTCGCGACGCCCCGCAATCCCGGCGAACGGCTGGTCGATCTGCATGTCGCGCCGGTGTCGGAATATCCCGGCCACGTGCTGGTGATGCTGCAGGAGCGCACCATCGCCGACAAGATGGACCGCCAGCTCACGCATCGCGGCGCGGCGCGCTCTGTGATCGCGCTCGCCGCCATGCTGGCGCACGAGATAAAGAACCCGCTGTCCGGCATTCGCGGCGCGGCCCAGCTGCTCGAGCAATCGGCCGCCGACGAGGACCGCCAGCTCACCACGCTGATCTGCGACGAGACCGACCGCATCGTGAAGCTGGTCGATCGCATGGAGATCTTCGGCGACGAGCGCCCGGTCGAGCGCGAGCCGGTCAACATCCACGTCATCCTCGATCACGTGAAGCGGCTGGCCCAATCCGGCTTCGCCCGCCACATCAAGTTCGTCGAGGAGTACGATCCATCGCTGCCGCCGGTGCTGGCCAATCGCGACCAGCTCATCCAGGTGTTCCTCAACCTCGTCAAGAACGCCACCGAGGCGATCGGCGAGGAGGCGACCGACGGTGAAATCCAGCTCACCACCGCGTTCCGCCCCGGTGTGCGCCTGGCCGTGCCGGGCACGACCGCGCGCGTGTCGTTGCCGCTCGAATTCTGCGTGCGCGACAACGGCCCCGGCGTGAGCGAAGACCTGATGCCGCATCTGTTCGATCCGTTCGTCACCACCAAGCCGACCGGCTCCGGTCTCGGGCTGGCGCTGGTGGCGAAGATCGTCGGCGACCACGGCGGCATCATCGAATGTGAATCGCAGCCGCGGCGCACCACGTTCCGCGTGCTGATGCCTGTTTATAACGGCGGCGGCGGCGTCGATGACGCCGCACCCGCAGAAGCCTCGAGGTCATAAACGATGCCGACGGGAAGCATCCTTGTCGCCGATGACGATGCCGCGATCCGCACCGTCCTCAACCAAGCCCTGTCGCGCGCCGGCTACGAGGTTCGCTCGACCGGCAATGCTGCGACCTTGTGGCGCTGGGTCAACCAGGGCGACGGCGATCTTGTCATCACCGACGTGGTGATGCCGGACGAGAACGCCTTCGATCTCATCCCGCGCATCCGCAAGGCGCGGCCCGATCTGCCCATTATCGTCATGAGCGCGCAGAACACCTTCATGACGGCGATCCGCGCTTCCGAGCGCGGCGCTTATGAGTATCTGCCGAAGCCGTTCGACTTGAAGGAGCTGATCGGCATTGTCGGCCGCGCGCTGTCGGAGCCGAAGGAGCCGCGCACCCAGCCGGCCAAACCGGAAGAGTTCGACGCAATTCCGCTGGTCGGCCGCTCGCCGGCGATGCAGGAAATCTACCGCGTGCTGGCGCGCCTGATGCAGACCGATCTCACGGTGATGATCACCGGCGAGAGCGGCACCGGCAAGGAGCTGGTGGCCAAGGCGCTGCATGACTACGGCAAGCGCCGCGCCGGCACCTTCGTCGCCATCAACATGGCCGCGATCCCGCGCGACCTCATTGAGTCGGAATTGTTCGGCCACGAGAAGGGCGCGTTCACCGGCGCCAACACGCGCTCTGCCGGCCGCTTCGAGCAGGCCGAAGGTGGCACCTTGTTCCTGGACGAAATCGGCGACATGCCGATGGAGGCGCAGACCCGTTTGCTGCGCGTGCTGCAGCAGGGCGAATACACCACGGTCGGCGGCCGCACGCCGATCAAGAGCGACGTGCGCATCATCGCCGCCACCAACAAGGACCTGCGGCTGCAGATCCAGCAGGGGCTGTTCCGCGAAGACCTGTTCTTCCGCCTCAACGTCGTACCGCTGCGGTTGCCGCCGCTGCGCGAGCGCACCGAGGACATCCCGGATCTCATCCGCCACTTCTTCGCGCAGGCGCAGCGTGAGGGCCTGCCACCCAAGCAGATCGATCAGGCCGCGCTCGATCGCCTCAAGCGGCACCGCTGGCCGGGCAATGTCCGCGAACTGGAGAACCTGGCGCGCCGTCTCGCCGCGCTCTATCCGCAGGAGACGATCACGGCGGCGGTCATCGAGAGCGAGCTCGCGCAGCCGGCACTGCCATCGGGTGGCGACGAGCCGCGCGGCGAGGAGTCATTGAGTGGCGCCGTCGAGCGGCATCTGTCGACCTACTTCTCTGGCTTTGCTGACGGCCTGCCGCCTGCGGGCCTCTATCACCGCATCCTGCGCGAAATCGAATATCCGCTGCTCACGGCGGCGCTCGCGGCGACCCGCGGCAATCAGATCCGCGCCGCCGATCTGCTCGGCGTCAACCGTAACACCTTGCGCAAGAAGATCCGCGACCTCGACATCCAGGTTTATCGCGGCGGCAACTGAGCTTCGCCTGTCTAACGGCAGAATTTTGTTGGCCCCAACCAACTCCAAGTCTTACCGTAAGTGACAGACCGCACGCTAAACTGAACGTCGCTAATGACCTCGACCTTTTGATTGATCCTCCGGCTTTTGCCGCCTGCTAGCGACAGATGAATTGGCTTCTTCAGTCCCGACACGGTGTATTCGAATGTTTCTGGGACATTTCCCGTTTGTATTGACGTCGTGAAGCGATAAATGCCCCGAGGGATTGTGATTTGGGTGAAGAAGGGGGCGCCTTCAGGTTCATCACCACCCGATTTGAGGAACTCGAAGTAAAACCTTCCATTGTCGGACGCGATACGAACATTGCCAGGCAGCGCGTCTGCCTTGGCCGAAAAGCTCTTTGGCTCGTAGCACTCTGCGCAAACTATTGTCGGAAAAAGGACTAGTAAGCCGATTGGAAGCCATTTCATGGCACCCATGCCTCCCCACGGAGCCGCGTCAGTTGCGGCACGGGCGTCAATCATAAGTGGTGGCGAAATAAACTACAACCTCTTTAGAGTTTCTCTTGGACCGACTACCCAACGCGGTATTCAGAATGTGCCTGCTTGCCTGCGCCGGATCGGATTCTAAATACGCTTCACGATAAGCGCGAGCGCAGAACCATAATGGCAAACATCGAACTCGGTCTCGATACCTTCGGCGACATCACCGATGGCGCCGACGGCAAGCCGCTGCCGGCGGCGCAGGTGATCCGCAACCTGATCGACGAGGCCGTGCTGGCCGATGAGACCGGCGTCAATTTCATCGGCGTCGGCGAGCATCACCGCGCCGACTTTGCCGTATCGTCACCCGAGATGGTGCTGGCGACGATTGCCGGCCGCACCAAGCGCATCCGCCTCGGCTCGGCGGTGACGGTGCTGTCGTCGGACGATCCGATCCGCGTCTATCAGCGCTTCGCAACGCTCAACGCCGCCTCGAACGGCCGCGCCGAAGTGATCCTCGGCCGCGGCTCGTTTATAGAGTCGTTTCCGCTGTTCGGCTTCGACCTCAACAAATACGAAGAGCTGTTCAACGAGAAGCTTGATCTGTACGCCGCGGTGCTGAAGCAGGAGC
Source organism: Pseudomonadota bacterium (assembly GCA_018240595.1). GTDB lineage: Bacteria > Pseudomonadota > Alphaproteobacteria > Rhizobiales > Xanthobacteraceae > Pseudolabrys. The sequence continues at coordinate 23,522 of JAFEFL010000038.1, forward strand.
CCATCACCTGGCAGGGATCGACGCGGCCGCCGCTCAAGAACCAGAGCGTCTATCCCAAACTCGACACCCCGCTGACCACCTGGATCGGCGTCGGCGGCACGCCGGAGTCTGTGATGCGCGCGGCGCATTACGGCTTCCCGATGATGCTCGCCATCATCGGCGGCGACCCGAAGCGCTTTGCGCCTTATGTCGATCTGTACAAGCGCGCGCTCGGCGAGACGAAGAAGCCCGAGCTGCCGATCGGCGTGCACTCGCACGGCTATGTTGCCGCGACCGACGCGCAGGCGAGGGAAGAGCTGTTTGCCGACTACAAGCGCATGCGCGACAAGATCGGTGCCGAGCGCGGCTGGCCGCCGTTCGGCAAGGCCGAGTTCGAGCGCGAAATCTCGGGCGGCTCGCTCTATGTCGGCTCGCCGGAAACGGTGGCGAAGAAGATCGCCGGCACGATCAAGGCGCTGGGTGCGGCCCGCTTCGACATGAAGTATTCGGCCGGGCCGTTGTCGCACGCCAAGATGATGCGCTGCATCGAGCTTTACGGCACCAAGGTCGCGCCGCTGGTTCGCGAATTGGCCGTCTAGGGACAGGCAGACAGGCCCGGGCGGCTACACAAGCGCCGCCTAAACTGACGGCGACGCGCCCCAGTCTTGTCGCAATTCGGCAACATTGTTGTATAAAAGCATCAGTGCTGGCTGGCTCTGTCCCTGATTCCCTCGGCCAGACCATCGCCGGCGCGGCGCTCGCGCCGCTCCGCCTGACCGAATTCTGCCGATAGATCAGAAGCAAGACCGTCTGCATGAGCCTCGACCAGGCTACGTCCGCCGAATTGTCCGGAACGTCCGCTCCCGCCAAGCGTGAGGGCACTCGCATCGTGGGGCCGATCGCCGTTGGCCTGGCGCTGCTGTCGGCCTTCGTCACCTTCGTTGTTCTGGCCGACCTGACGCCGATCGCGCCGACGCACTACGTCGTCGTCTCGCTGCTGCTCGCCAACGCCACGACGGTCCTCCTGCTGCTCGGCATCATCGTGCGCGAGGTCTGGCAGGTGGTGCAGGCGAGGCGGTCCGGCCGCGCCGCCGCCCGGCTGCATGTGCGCATCGTCGGCCTGTTCTCGATTATTGCCGCGGCGCCGGCGATTCTGGTGGCGATCGTCGCGAGCGTCACGCTCGATCGCGGCCTCGACCGGCTGTTCTCGACGCGCACCCGCGCCGCCATCGAGAATTCGCTGATCGTGGCGGAAGCCTATTTGCGCGACCACGCCCAGATCGTGCGCTCCGACATCCTGGTGATGGCATTCGATCTGTCACGCTCGAAGGCGATCATCGAGGGCAATCCCGAACAGCTCAAACAATTCCTGACGTTCCAGGCCGCCGTGCGCGGGCTCGCGGCCGCCATCATCTTCGACGGCGACCTCAAGGAAGTCGCGCGCGCCGACGTTCAGATCAACCAGACGTTCGCGCTACCGCCCCGCGAAGCGCTGCCGACCATCAGCGACAAGGAGCCGCAGCTCGTCCTGTTGCCCGACACCAACTACGTCGCGGCGATGATCAAGCTGCAGAACTACGACAACCGTTATCTCTACGTGACGCGGTTGCTCGATCCTCGCGTCGTGCCGCAGTTGCGCGAGACGCGAGCCAGCGTCTCCGAATACATCGCGATCGAGCAGCGCCGTTTCGGCGTCCAGGTCGCCTTCGGGTTGATGTACACGGTCATCGCCCTGATCGTGCTCTTGTCGGCTGTGTGGCTCGGCTTCAACTTCGCCAACAAACTGGTGGCGCCGATCCGCCGGCTGATCGGCGCCGCCAATGCGGTGTCGGAGGGCAACCTGTTCGTCCGTGTGCCGGTGCGGCAGTCGGAAGGCGATCTCGCCCATCTCGGCGAGACCTTCAACCGCATGACGCAGGAACTGCGCACGCAGCGCGACGATCTGGTGCGTGCGCGCGACGTCATCGATACGCGCCGCCTGTTCACCGAAGCGGTGCTGGCCGGCGCCAGCGCCGGCGTCATCGGCGTCGACAGCTTCGGCAATGTCAGCATCCTTAACCGCTCGGCCGAGAAGCTGATTGGTTTTACCGAGGCGCAAGCGATCGGCAAGCCTCTGATCGAAGTGTTCCCCGAGTTGGCCGGCATCATGCTGACCGCCAAGCACGGTGGCCGCACCCAGGACCAGGTGACGATCAACCGGGCAGGGCGCGAACGCAATCTGTCGGTTCGCGTCACCAGCGAGCGATCCGGCGCCTCCGACCACGGCTATGTCATCACGCTCGACGACATCACCGAACTCGTCACCGCGCAGCGCTCCTCGGCCTGGGCCGACATCGCCCGCCGCATCGCTCACGAAATCAAGAATCCGCTGACGCCGATTCAGCTCTCCGCCGAGCGGCTGCGCCGCAAATACGGCAAGGTGATCGTCGAGGACCGCGGCGTGTTCGAACAGTGCACCGACACCATCATCCGCCAGGTCGACGACATCCGGCAGATGGTGGACGAGTTCTCCAAATTCGCGCGCATGCCCAAGCCCGTCATCGCCGGCGAGGACGTCGCCGACACCGTGCGCCAGGCAGTGTTCCTGCAGCGCGTCGGCAATCCCGATCTCGAGATCACCGCCGAAACGTCGGAATCGCCGATGCCGGCGCAGATCGACCGCCGCCTGATTTCGCAGGCGCTGACCAATCTCATCAAGAACGCGACCGAAGCGGTGGCGGCCGTGCCGCCTGAAGAACTTACCAAGGACGGCGGCAAGGGCACGATCCGAGTCTTTGCGGCGCGCGAAGGCAACGACATCGTCATCGACATCGTCGACAACGGCATCGGTCTGCCACGCGAAAACCGCAACCGCCTGATGGAGCCCTATGTAACGACACGCGAGAAAGGCACCGGCCTTGGTCTCGCCATCGTCGGCCGCATTCTCGAGGAGCATGGCGGCGGGCTCGAATTGCGCGATGCCGCCGACAAGATTCCCGGCCAGCGCGGCGCCTGGATGCGGATGCGCTTTGCCGCCGCCGGCAAGCCGCCGGCGCGCGCCGCCAATGAAACCGAAACGGCTGCCGCGGTGGCGGTAGCCGAAAAGACGACCAACGAGTGAACGCTATGTCCGCCGAGATTCTCATCGTCGACGATGAAGCTGATATCCGCGACCTGGTCGCCGGTATCCTGGAGGACGAGGGCTTCGTCGCGCGTACCGCGCGCAACAGCGACGACGCCCTGCAGTCCATCGTGACCCGCAGGCCGAACCTGATCTTCCTCGATATCTGGCTGCAGGGCTCCAAGCTCGACGGCCTGCAATTGCTCGGCATCCTCAGGGGCGAGCATCCCGAGATTCCGATCGTCATGATCTCGGGGCATGGCAACATCGAGACCGCCGTCGCCGCCATCAAGCAAGGCGCCTACGACTTCATCGAGAAGCCGTTCAAGGCCGACCGCTTGGTGCTGGTCGCCGAGCGCGCGCTGGAGACGTCGCGGCTCAAGCGCGAGGTGAAGCAGCTCAAGCAACTGGCGCCGTCGCCGTCCATGCTGGTCGGCGGCTCGCCGTCGATGTCGAGCCTGCGGCAGGCGATCGAGCGCGTGGCGCCGACCAACAGCCGCGTCCTCATCGTTGGCCCGTCCGGAGCCGGCAAGGAGCTGGCGGCGCGCACCATGCATCAGTTGTCGGCGCGGGCGAACGGACCGTTCATCGTCATCAACGCCGCCGCAATCACGCCGGAGCGCATGGAAACCGAGCTGTTCGGTGTCGAGGCCAGCGGCGCCGAGGCGCGCAAGCCCGGCGCGCTGGAAGAGGCCCATGGCGGCACCCTGTTCATCGACGACGTCGCCGATCTGCCGCGCGAGACCCAGAACAAGATCCTGCGCGTGCTGGTCGATCAGACCTTCAGCCGCGTTGGCGGCTCGAGCAAGGTCGCCGTCGATGTCCGCATCGTCGCCTCGACCTCGCGCAATCTCGAAGCCGCGATTGCGGCTGGCGAATTCCGCGAGGATCTCTATCACCGTCTTTCGGTGGTGCCGATCCGCGTGCCGCCCTTGTCGGAGCGGCGCGAGGACATACCGTCGCTGATCGATTACTTCATGGACCAGATCTCGCAGTCGACCGGCCTGCCGAAGCGCCGTATCGGCGAGGACGCCATGGCGGTCCTGCAGTCGCACAACTGGCCGGGCAATGTCCGTCAGTTGCGCAACAACATCGAACGTCTGATGATTCTGGCCGGCGGCGATCCCGATGCCGTCATCAATGCCGGCATGTTGCCGCAGGATGTCGGCTCGATGGTGCCGGCGATGCCGAACGGCAACGGCGGCGAGCAACTCATGGGGCTGCCGCTGCGCGACGCGCGTGAGGTGTTCGAGCGCGAATACCTGGTGGCGCAGATCTCGCGCTTCGGCGGCAATATCTCGCGCACCGCGGAGTTCGTGGGCATGGAGCGCTCGGCGCTGCATCGCAAGCTCAAGGCCCTCGGGATCGGCTAACGCGAGGAATTTGCCCGATGTCCCGCATCGCTTACGTCAATGGCCGTTATTTGCCGCGCGGCGATGCCATGGTCGGCATTGAGGATCGCGGCTTCCAGTTCGCCGACGGCGTCTACGAAGTCTGCGAGGTGAGGGGCGGCAAGCTGGTCGATGAGCGCCGCCACATGGCGCGCCTGCAGCGTTCGCTCGATCTGTTGCGCATGGACCGGCCGATGCCGGCGTCGTCGCTCGCAATCGTGATGCGCGAGACCATCCGGCGCAACCGCGTCACCAATGGGGTTGTTTATGTTCAGGTGACGCGCGGCGAGATGCGCCGTGATTTCCCGTTCCCGCCGGCGGGCACACCGCCGACCGTGGTGGTCACCGCGCGCAGCAACGATCCGGCGAAGATCGACGCACAGGCAGAGGCCGGCATCGCGGTGATCACCGTGCCGGACGAGCGCTGGCGACACGTCGATATTAAATCGGTGGCGCTGCTGCCGAATGTGCTGGCGAAGCAGCAGGCGCGGGAGCAGGGCGCACGCGAGGCCTGGCTGGTGGATGCGCAGGGCCGGGTGACCGAGGGCGCCTCGTCGACCGCCTGGATCGTGACCCGCGACGGCGTCCTGGTGACGCGGCCGCTCGGCGGCGACATCCTGCCGGGCATCACCCGTTCCGTGGTCATGGATCTGATCGCCGAGCAGGGTCTGCGCTTCGAGGAGCGGGCGTTCACGGTCGAGGAGGCCTACGCGGCGCGCGAGGCCTTTGTGACGTCGGCCAGCCAGTCGGTCATGCCGGTCGTGGAAATCGACGGCCGGCCGATCGGCAACCGCGCGCCGGGCATGACGGCGACGGCGCTGCGCCGCGATTATCACGGCACGGCCGAGTTGACCTGAGCGCGCCACTTTGGCCGTAACCGGCTACTCCGGCGAAATGAGGAAAATCGTATCAATTTCAGCGACTTGTCGGAAAATCGCCCAACTTCCGCTTGCGCCGGACAGCGCGTTACCATCTAATAGCCGCTCCCGGGCCTCGGCTTCGCCGCCTCAAGGGGATAGGCGCAAAGACCTGTCGAGGACTAAAGGGCAACGATTGTCTCGCGCGTTAAGATGCGAGCTAAAAAATGGACCACGGCCATGGCAGCCGATCGAGCGCAGAACTTACAAGACACCTTCCTCAACCACGTACGAAAAGCAAAAATCCCGCTGACCATCTTCTTGGTCAACGGCGTGAAACTGCAAGGCGTCGTCACCTGGTTCGATAATTTCTGCGTCCTGCTGCGCCGGGACGGTCATTCGCAGCTCGTCTACAAGCATGCGATCTCGACCATCATGCCCGGCCATCCGATCCAGTTGTTCGAAGGTGGCGAAGAGCCGCTGACGCCGGAAAAGGCTTAGTTGGAAGCACGCGATCGCGACAAGGGCATGGACACCCTGACCCCCTCGGGGTCGGGCAGCGGTCGTGCGCTCGTCATCGAGCCATGGGTTCGCACGCCGGGCGGCCGCGGCGCCGCGCATCTCATGGATACCCGCACGCCCGAGGCGCGCCTCGAGGAGGCGATGGGCCTTGCCCGCGCCATCGATCTCGATGTCGTCGAAGGCGGCCTGGTGCCGCTGCAGGCGATCAAGCCGGCGACTTATGTCGGCTCCGGCAAGGTCGATGAGATCGCCGGCCTGGTGAAGACCCACGAGGCGTCGGTCGTCATCATGGATTGCCCGATCTCGCCAGTGCAGCAGAAGAACCTCGAGAAGGCCTGGAACGCCAAGGTCATCGACCGCACCGGGCTGATCCTCGAAATCTTCGGCCGGCGCGCGCGCACGAAAGAGGGCGCGTTGCAGGTCGAGCACGCGCATCTGACCTATCAGAAGGGCCGGCTGGTGCGCTCGTGGACACATCTGGAGCGTCAGCGCGGCGGCTTCGGCTTCCTCGGCGGTCCCGGCGAAACGCAGATCGAGGCCGACCGGCGCATGCTGTCGGAGCGCATCGCGAAAATCGAAGCGGATCTAGAGAAGGTCAAGCGCACGCGCAAACTGCACCGCGACAGCCGCAAGCGAGTGCCGTACCCGATTGTGGCGCTGGTCGGTTACACCAACGCCGGCAAGTCGACGCTGTTCAATCGCGTGACGGCGGCCAGCGTGCTATCGGCCGACATGCTGTTCGCCACGCTCGATCCGACCTTGCGGGCGATCGATCTGCCGCACGGCACGCGCATCATTCTCTCCGATACCGTCGGCTTCATTTCCGATCTGCCGACTATGCTGGTCGCGGCGTTCCGCGCCACGCTGGAGGAGGTGATCGAGGCCGACATCATCCTGCACGTGCGCGACATGTCGCATGAGGACACGGCGGCGCAATCGGCCGACGTCGCCAAGGTGCTCGGCGAACTCGGCATCGAGGCGACCGACCGGCGCATCATCGAAGTCTGGAACAAGATCGACGCGCTCGACGCCGACGGCCGCGGCCGCATTCTCAATCTCGCGGCCCGCCAGGGCGCGGACAACGCGCCGGTCGTGGTGTCGGCGCTGACCGGCGAGGGCGTCGCCGACCTTCTGGCGGCGATCGAAAAACGCCTTGGCGAAGGCCGCCAGACGCTCACGGTGTCGCTCGACGCCGCCGACGGCGCCGGTCTGAGCTGGCTCTACCGCCACGCCGAAGTGCTGGAGAAGCGCAGCGACGACGAAGGCCACATGGAAGTTACCGTCCGCGCCACGCCGGACAAGGCGGCGCAGGTCCGGGCGAAGTTTTCTCAGCCTCATCCTGAGGAGCCCGCGTAGCGGGCGTCTCGAAAGATGGGGCGGCCCCATGGTTCGAGACGCGCTCCTTTGGAGCGCTCCTCACCATGAGGCCGAGTTACTCAGTCTTCTTCGCCTCGTCCCACAGCGCGTCCATCTCACTGAGCGTGGCGTCCTGCGGCTTCTTGCCTTGCGCTGCCAGCGCGCGCTCGATGGCGGTGAAGCGGCGCTCGAACTTGGCGTTGGTGGCGCGCAGGATGGCTTCCGGATCGGCGTCCAGATGCCGCGCCAGATTGACCACCGCGAACAAGAGATCGCCGACCTCGGCGGCGGCCAATTCTTTCTTGGCGAAATCGGTCTCGGCGCGGTCAAGCTCGGCTTCGATCTCGTCGGCTTCCTCGCGGATCTTCGCCAGCACCGCGCGCGGATCGTTCCAGTCAAAGCCGACGCGGCCGGCCTTCTGCTGCAGCTTTAGCGCGCGGGTCAATGCGGGCAGGGCAACCGGCACGCCGTCCAGCGCGCTCGGCGGCTTCGGTGGATGACGCCGCGCCTTCTCGGCCCGTTCCTCGGCCTTGATGCGTTCCCACTGGGCGTTGACCGCCTGCGTGTCCTGGCCGCCGGCGTCGGCGAACACATGCGGATGCCGCCGGATCATCTTGGTGGTGACGGCCTCGACCACGCCGCCGAAGTCGAACGCACCTTGCTCCTCGGCCATCCGGGCGTGGAACACGACCTGCAGCAAGAGATCGCCGAGCTCGTCGCGCAGGTCCGGCAAGTCAGCGCGCGTGATCGCATCGGCGACCTCGTAGGCTTCCTCGATGGTGTAAGGCGCGATGGTCGAGAAATCCTGCTCAAGGTCCCACGGGCAGCCGGTCACCGGCGTGCGTAGCGCGGCCATGATCTCGATCAGGCGGGAGATGTCGCGGGACGGCTTCACGGGCTGGCTCGTGGGGCTCGGGATGGGATGGCTGGCGGTCTGGCCACGGCCACCGTACCGGTGCGGGCCGGCCAAGGCGCGGACGGCAAGCGGCCAAGAGCGGCTTATCCAGAGGCTTCGTCGGCGGGCCTCAGGTCGGCGTCTCCGCGCCAGGCCATCCTCGATTCGCATAAGACATATTATGGAATATATTTAGGCGGGCACTTTGGCCCAGGAGCCAATGTGTCGCTTCAGCAATGCTGCGCATTTTATTGAAATCATGGCAGATTGCCGGCCGCGATCATCCTTCGAAACTCAGGCCGTCATAGGCCGGCTCGATGCCCGCAGGCAGCGTGCGCTTCAGCGTCTGATAGTCGAGGTCGGTGTGCATGTCGGTCAGGATGGCGCGGCGCGGCTTGATCTCGGCGATCAGCGCCAGCGACTCCTCGAGGTTCATATGGCTCGGATGCGGCGCCTTGCGCAGCGCGTCGACGATCCAGATGTCGAGGTTCTCGAGCGCCGCGGCGCTGTCCGGCGGCAGCCGTTTCATGTCGGTCGAGTAGGCGACGTCGCCGAAGCGGAAGCCGAGCGAGACGATGTCGCCATGGTCCTGGAGGAACGGCAGAACCTCGATCGGGCCACCCTGCCCGTTGACGGTCAACGGCACGCCTGGCGTGATCCGGTGCTCGGCCAGAATCGGCGGATAACTGCTGCCGGCCGGGGTCCTGAAGCAGTAGCCGAAGCGGGCGTGCAACGCGACTGACGTCGGCTCGTCCATGTAGACGTCGACGCGGCGGCGATGCTTGACGAACATCGGCCGCAGATCGTCGATGCCGTGGGTATGGTCGGCGTGTTCGTGGGTGATCAGGACACCGTCGACCCAGTCGACATCGGCCTCGATGAGTTGCTCGCGGATGTCGGCGCCGCAGTCCACCAGAACGCGCGTGATCTGGTCCGGCGTGGCGACGCGTTCAACCAGCAGAGCGCAGCGCCGGCGGCGGTTCTTCGGCTCGTTGGGATCGCAATCGCCCCAGCCGAGCGCCACGCGCGGAACGCCCATGGACGAGCCGCAGCCGAGAATCGTGAAACGCAGCGTCATCCGGCTTTCCTGATGTCGATCGGCAATTCGCGCGGCACCTTGGAGAACAGCCGGAAGAAGTTTTCCGTGGTCTGCCGGGCGATCTCGGCTTCGGTGACACCGCGCGTCTCGGCCAGCACCTTGGCCGTGTTGACGACGTAAGCCGGCTCGTTGCGCTTGCCGCGATACGGGATCGGCGCGAGGAACGGCGCATCGGTCTCGACCAGAATGCGGTCGGCCGGCAGATCGCGGGCGATGTCGCGCAGCGCTTCGCCGTTCTTGAAGGTGATGATGCCGGTGAAGCCGATATAGAGCCCGAGCTCGACCGCCTTGAACGCCAGTTCACGGCCGCCGGTGTAGCAATGCAGGACGGCCGGGAAGGCGCCCTTCCCGATTTCTTCTTCGAGAATCACGGCCGTGTCGGCATCGGCCTCGCGCGTATGGATCACCAGCGGCAGCCCGGTCTCGCGCGCCGCCGCGATGTGCTCGCGGAAGCCCCAAGCCTGATCGGCGCGCGGCGACTTGTCGTAGTGATAGTCGAGCCCCGCCTCGCCGATGGCGACGATCTTCGGGTGCTGGGCCAGCTTCACGAGGTCGGCCGCGACGATATCCAGCTCCTCGTGAGCATTGTGCGGATGGGTCCCGACCGAGGCGAAAATGTCGGGGAATTTCTCAGAGACCGCAAGCACTTGCGGCAGCTTCCTCACCCGAGTTGAGATCGTCACCATGCGCCCGATCCCGGCCGCGCGGGCGCGCTCGACGATCTGGTCGAGCTCAGGCGCGAATTCCGGGAAATCGAGGTGGCAGTGGCTGTCGACGAGCATGAGACGGCGGGACTCGCTTGAAATTGCGTCATATCTAACGGTTCTGGGCGGGAAAAACAGGGCGCAATCGCCGGAGCCCGCTACCGCGAATATTGGACTGATGCTACCTTGGGTCGCGAATTTCCCATCCAAAGTGATTGCCCTCCATGTCCCCCCAATACCGAAACGGCCTCCTCCCGGGGCTCGCACTGACCGCTCTCGCCTGCCTGGCGACTGCTCCGGCCTCCGCCGAGACGTCCGCCGCCGCGGCCAGGGCTGACGGCCACAGCGTCTGTGTCTCCTCGTCCGTCGGCCCGCGCTTCGAGGTGAAGACGGTCGGAATCATGGTCTTCGGCAACGATCTCAAGACCACGACGGTTGCTGGCTGGAACATCGATGGTTTGATCGTCCAGCGCCTCAGCGCTGGACTCGGATCGCATTTTCCCGTCCGCCGCGTCTCGTTGCCGGCCGCCGCGACCAAGAATACTTCGCCAGGCTGGTTCGGCGGCAATGAGGAACTCAAGGCCGCGATCAAGAAGGTCGGCTGCCGCTTCGTCGTCATAGGCAAAAGTGGGCGGGGCGAACTCACCGGCACCAATCAGGTGATCGAGGGGCTCGGTATCGTCAAGCATGACGGCATTTTAGACACCTACAACGTCTACGCTGTCTTCTGGCTGCAGCTCTTTGACGGCAGCACCGGCGAGCTGATCAGGCTGCCGATCGACTTCGGCGACATCCTGTCCGAGCCGTCATGGATGCATAGGATCGACAAGACCTACTGGCCTTCGTCGCCGGCTGCCGTGGCCGGCAACGCCAAGCTTCGCGACGCCGTCCGCAATGTGGTGACGAAGAGCGTCGCGAGATACTCAGCGCTGATAGCGAAGGCGATGACCGAACACTGACGGCCGCAGCCGCCGTCAGTTCTTCGCTTTCGGCGGCTTGCCCTTGGCCGGCTTCGCCGGTTCGGCCTTCTGCTCCGCCTCCGGCTCGACATAGCGCGGGAAAACGCCCTGCGGCGGCGGGAGCTGCGAGCCGGGCGCGATGCGGCGGCCGCCCTCCAGCGCTGCAAAGCTCCGCTCATCAGCCGGGATGGCGAGCAGGTCGAGCATCTTGCCCGCGGAGACCGGCATCACCGGCTGCGCCAGGATGGCAACCTGCCGGATGATCTCCGCCGTCACGTACAGAATAGTGCCCTGCCTTGCCGGGTCGGTCTTGGCCTTGGCCCAGGGCGCCTCCGAGGCGAAATAGCGGTTGGCGTCGGCCACCACCGACCACACCACGTTGAGCATGTGATGCAGTTGCTGCGTCTTCATGTGCTCGCGCGCCGCCGCCAGCATGGCGTCGGCGGCCGCCAGGATGGTCTGATCCTCCGGCGTAAACTCGCCCGGTTCCGGCAGCTTGCCGCCGAAGGCCTTGCCGACCATCGACAGCGAACGCTGCGCCAGGTTGCCGAGATCGTTGGCGAGGTCGGCGTTGATGCGGTTGACGATGGCTTCGTGGCTGTAGCTGCCGTCCTGGCCGAACGGCACCTCGCGCAGGAAGAAGAAGCGCATCTGATCGACGCCGTAGGCTTCCGCCATGGTGAAGGGATCGACCACGTTGCCGACCGACTTCGACATCTTCTCACCGCGGTTGAACAGGAAGCCGTGGCTGAAAATGCGCTTCGGCACCGCGATGCCGGCCGACATCAGGAAGGCCGGCCAGTACACGGCGTGGAAGCGCACGATGTCCTTGCCGATGACGTGCAGCGCCGCCGGCCAGTAACGCTTGAATTTCGGGTCGTTTTCGTTGGGGAAGCCGACGCCGGTGATGTAGTTGGTCAGCGCGTCCACCCACACATACATGATGTGTTTCGGGTTGCCCGGCACTGGGATGCCCCAGTCGAAGGTCGTGCGCGACAGCGACAGATCCTTGAGGCCGCCCTTCACGAAGCTCGCCACCTCGTTGAGGCGTTCCTTCGGCAGCACGAAATCCGGCACCTCGGCGTAGAGCTTCAAGAGCTTGTCCTGGTAGGCGGACAGCTTGAAGAAATAGCTCTCCTCCTCGACCCATTCGACCGGCGTGCCGGTCTTGGTGGCGAGGCGCGTGCCCTGCTCGTTCAGATGCGTCTCGTCCTCGGCGTAATAAGCCTCGTCGCGCACCGAGTACCAGCCGGCGTATTTGTCGAGATAGATGTCGCCCTTGGCCTCCATCCGCCGCCAGATCTCTTCGGACGAGCGGTAGTGGCGCTCTTCCGTGGTGTGGATGAAGTCGTCGTTCGACAGATTGAGCATCTTCACCATGCGCTCGAACGCCGGCACGTTCTGGTCGCGCAGTTGCCGCGCCGTCATGCCGAGCTTGGCCGCGGTCTGCTGCATCTTTTGGCCGTGCTCGTCGGTGCCGGTGAGGAAATAGACGTCGTAGCCGTCGAGCCGCATGAACCGGGCGATGGCATCGGTGGCGATCGCCTCATAGGCGTGGCCGATGTGCGGAACCCCGTTCGGGTAGGAGATGGCCGTGGTGATGTAGAAGGGCTTACGGTCTGACATTGCTTGGCTTTTTCGGGAGGACGGCAGTCGGGGGCTGCCCCCCGAGTCAAAGGCTAGGTAACAACCGGCGGGGAACGGGGCAAGCTGGCCGCCGGGGCCCCTCACCTAGGCTGCGATGAGCTGTTTCGCCCGGCTTCGCGCCCGCACGCCCTGAAATGGCGCTACCAAGTGCCCGCGCCGCGTTCGGCGCCGTAAGCCAGCGCCGAGGTGTAGCGCGGGCCGCTGTCGCTCTCACCCGGGAAGATGCGCGGCCGGCTGTAGCCGCCGGCAAAGCGCCGCGGCGAGGCGGCAACGCCCTCGGCCTCGAGTGCGGCGGTCTTCCAGGACATGCCCCTGAGGTCCGGCACCACGACCATCTTGTCCACCTTGCCATCGAGGAAGGCGGTGAGGAATTTGTTGTAGTCCTTGAACGACACGCAACCGTTCGACTGGCCGGTCGGCCCGATCATGTAGGTGTGCGCCAGCATGCCGTCGCGGCCGAACATCCTCGCCTCGTGGACCGGATTGAGGCGGATGGCGCGCACGCCGTGGAACAGCTTCTCGCGCTCGGTCAGGACATAGACATTCGGCGGCGTTGGGCCGCGCATGCGTACACGGATGTAACGCGGATCGTCCATCTTCTCGCCCATGCCGGAATGGGCCTCGAGCTTCGAGCCGTCCGGCATGTGCACGATGCCGCCGGTGATGTCGTAGACCGCAGTGCGGCTCACCGAATCTGACGGCACCGCCGGGATCGACGCCGGCGCCGTCAGCTTCGGCGCAAGCGCAGCCTTCGGCTCGATGCTGGTCACTTCGACCTTGGCCAATTTCTCGGATTTCGCGCTGCCGGCAGGCTTGGCGGCCACTTCAGGCAGCGCGGCGCGCTCGGCCTTGGCCGGCGCTTCGGTCTTGATCTCGGGCCGCACCGCCGGCATCGGCGGCTGCACCGGGCTCGCCAGCGCCAAGGCCCGCGGCACCTGCTGCGCGATCGGCTCGGCGACCAGGCTTTGGATCGGCGGCGTTACCACCTGCTGCGGTTCGACCTTGGCAACGGTCGGCGCGGCTGGACGTTCGAGCTCGGCGCGCGTTTGCGCCAGCCGTGCCGGCAGCGGGCGCGGCAACGGAATGGCCGCAGGCCGCGCGGCGTGATGCGCGGGAGCCGGCTTCGGCGCGGCAAGCGCCGCCCTGCCCTCATCGGCAATGAGCGGCTTGCTGCGATCGATATAGGCCGTGGACCACGAGGGCGACGCTGCCGAGTTGCGCGTCGTTGTCGGCGCCGGCGGCTGAAACGGCACGAGCGCCAGCGATGCCGGGCCGCTCAGCAAACGCTCACGCGGCGACACCGCGCTGCTGGCCATCCAGCCGGCGGTGAGCGTGACGGCGACAGCAGCGGTGCCGAGCGCAGCGACGGCGCCCAGCCCGACGATCGAACCATTGAGAATACTGCGGAGCGCGCGGCTCTTGGTGCGGTCAGTGGCGCGCCCGTTGGCGCGGGCTGATGCGCGTCGATCGTCGACCCAGGAAGCGTCGAAATAGGCGGCGGCCGAAGTGGTCATGCGTTACGCAACTCGAACTCGACAAGCGGCCTGACGCCGGCATTCCAAGGATCGTGTCGCGTCACGATGCGGCGATTAAGGTTAAACGACCCTTAAACAACGGAAGCATTTGAAGATTTTTCTAATTTTCGCGGCGCGTAGCGTTGCCGGATGGAATTGCGCCCGACGGTGTTCGCCGCTCGGCGACTCGCGTAGCGTTCGGCGATGAACAAGTTTCGCTTTGCCCTCGCCGCGAGTCTGGTCGCCACGCTTTTCCTCGCGCAATCAGGTCACACCGCGCCGATGAAATGCTCGGGCGAGGAAACGACCTGCCGCGACAATTGCGCGAAGGCGGCGAAGACCATGCTGTCGACCTGCCTGACCGCCTGCGGTGTGCGGCGCTCGGCCTGCATGCGCACCGGCTGCTGGGACAACGGCCAGCAACGCTACTGCGGGCTTGCCAAACAATAACTGCGGCTACGCGTCATCCCGGACCATGATGCCGGCAAATGTCGCCGGCGTAACGTTCCCGGCGCGCCTTTGCGATTAAGCCCCCGTTAGTTTGTATGGCTATGCCGCACCGCGTTATTTTTAAGGAAGTGTCATCCGAATCGCTTACGCTCTTGATCATGGCGGTTCGTCAATTGCGGATCGAAGGCACGACCAGATGGGCCGGGACTCGAATGCTCCCGGGCGCCACGACGCTCACCGCCACCCCTCGCAGACCCAGCATCGTTTTCACCCGGCGCCGATCGCGGCGGGAATTGGCATGCTCGATGCATAGTCTTGTCCATGCCAGCGACGATTGCTGGCGGCTGCGACCCTTAGACAGTCCACCAGAAGGAGTCGGCCTTGGGTAAGAACCTCAACAAGAAGAGACGCCGTCATGAACGCTTGTCTGGTACCGCCGAGATCATTAATTTCCAGAACAAGTTTGACGCCGAGCGCGTCTTACCGCCGATAAAAGCGCTCAACCCGACCCAAGCCGAATACCTCGAAGCCCTTCGCAAATTTCCCCAGGTGATCGTCCTGGGCCCCGCCGGCACCGGCAAGACCTGGATCGCGGCCACCCACGCCGCCGACCTCCTCCGCAACCGCCAAATCGACAAGATCATCCTCACCCGGCCGAACGTGCCGTGCGGCCGCTCGCTCGGCTTCTTCCCCGGCTCGCTCGAAGACAAATTCGCGCCCTGGGCGGCGCCGGTGATCGAGACCATCAAAGAGCGGATCGGCAAGGCCGCCTACGACATCGCGCTCAAGAACGGCGCCATCGAACTGGTGCCGTTCGAGGTGATGCGGGGCCGCTCGTGGAAGGACGCCTTCGTCCTCCTCGACGAGGCGCAGAACGCGACCCCGGCCGAAATCAAGACCTTCCTCACCCGCATCGGCGAAGACTGCACCGTGGTGATCAACGGCGACGTCAGCCAGTGCGACCTCACCTCGGGCAGCGGGCTGCGCACGGTGATCGACATGATCGACAGCCAGAACCTTCCGGTCCCGGTGGTCGAGTTCACCCGCGCCGAGATCGTCCGTTCCGGGATCTGCGCGATGTGGGTCAACGCCTTCGAGGAAGCGCGTCTCTAGGCATCGAGCGGTAAATGCCGCCAAGGGCCGGGACGCGCCGCGTTCCGGCCTTTTTTGTCGCATAGCTGGTTTTGTGAAAATGGGGCCGGGTGCTGTTGATCCGGCGCCGTTGGCGCGCCATATAGCGGGGGCGAATTACCCCCCGAGACTGACGATCCCCCAGGAGCGAAAATTTGAGTCAATTCAGAAGTCCCGACGCATTTGAGCGCCGGAATAATGCCGCTGCTGTCAAAAAGGCGATGCTGGAGAAGTTCCGCTCGGCGACGCAGGATCCCGACCTCGAACTGAAGCGCCAACAGCGCCTCGCCATTGCCGAGGCCCGCAACGAGCGTCAGGCCAAGCGTGAGGCGGAACGCGAAGCCGAGCGCAAGGTGCGCGAAGCGGAAGAAGCCCGCCTCGCCGCCATCGAAGCCGAGCGTCAGGCCAAGCTGCAGAAGGAAGCCGAGGAGCTCGCGGCTCTCGAAGCCGCCGAAAAGGCCGCCGCCAACGAGGCCCTGCTCGCCGAGCAGAAAGCCAAGCGCGACGCCCGCTATGCCGCGCGCAAGGCCGCCAAGAAGAACAAGAAGCGCGGCTACTAATTCGCGCTTCTGCCCGACCGATCCCGTCGCCGGCCGTGAAGGCCGGCGATTTTCTTTGCGCCTCCCGACAGACGCTCGCCGTCAGCCGGTTGCCGCTTCGGTCCCGCTGTCCTGACGCTGCGCCATCGCCTCCATCGCGCGCGCCCGCGTCTGCTCAAGCACGAACAGCCGAATCGCGGACGAAAGATTTCCCTGCTGCCGCTGCAGGTCGATGCTGGCGACGACGGAAGACAAAGTTGCGCGTTGGTGGCCGGCGATGCGCTTCAGTTCCTGCCAGAACGCCTCTTCCAGGCTGACACTGGTCTTGTGCCCGCCGATCACGATCGACCGTTTGATGACCAGCGATTTCACCGGGCTTTCTTTTGCCAACGCCATCTCCCCTCGAATTCGATCCCACGGCTTTTGTTAGTATCGGGATGCCGCCAGAGCGCTGTGATCGCCGACACATTCGGTGACGATCCAGGGCGCCGGCGCAAACCTCATTTCACATTCCGAAATCGATAATAATCATGTGGCATGGGAATGCCGAGAGGATTTGTGATTTTTCCCGCCGCGATGGCGATAAAGATGTTCAAAAAAACTACGATGCACACACGCCGTGGTCGTACCGCGTCACTTGACCGATCAAACGGATCAGTATCTTCCCTCGAAATTTATTCGCGCCGCTGCCAGGCGGGTCAAAGCGGCGATGAGGCGTCAGGTACTTCTGGCGCTTCGTTTGTTGGCGGATTGCCGCGATACGAATCCGACGGCATGTGGGCCGGATTGAAATCCGGACTTACCGGGCAGCCTTGGCAAGTTCGCCGAACACCGAAAACACCAGTGGCTTGCGCTCGAGATTGTAGGCATCGACGTCGCGCGCGGCGCGGTTCACCGTCTCCCAGGCTTCAGCCGCCCTGTTCAGTCGGGCCGCATCGTTCGCCTGCCGCCTGAGCTGCTGCGACAGCCAGCCATTGACCAGATCCATGAAGGTGGCGAGCGTTTCCGGATCGGTGCCGGACAGCGCATCGCCCAGCGCATGCAGCGCGCGCGGATCCGGGTTCGGCAGTTGGGCGATCAGGTCGAGCACGCGCCGGCGCAACGCGAGCGCCTTGTCATCCAGAAAGCGTAGCGCCCGTCCGGCGCTGCCATCGGACGCCGCGGCTGCCTGAACCAACTCAGGGTCTTGCGCGTCGCGGCCGGTCGCGGCGGCCAGCGCGCGCACGACGTCCTCGCCGTCGAGCGGCCGCAGCAGCAGGCGGCGGCAGCGCGAGCGGATGGTCGGCAGTTCGCGCCCCGGCGAATGGCTGATCAGCAGCAGCAAGGCGCGCGGCGGCGGCTCTTCCAGGATCTTCAGCAGCGCGTTGGCGCCCTCGCGCTGAAGATCGTCGATGGCATCGACGATGGCAATGCGCCAACCGCCTTCGGCGGCGGTGGCGCCGAAGAATCCGACCGTGCGGCGAACATCGTCGACACGGATCGTGGTGAAGAGCTTGCCGGTCTGTTCGTTGAGCGCCCGCTCCAGCACCAGGAGATCGCCCTGGGCGCGCGCGGCAACGCGCCGCGTGACCGGATTGTCGGCCGCGACATCGAGCGATGCTGCCGCCTGTACATCGGCGGCGGACGGATCGGGATGCGCCAGCACGAAACGCGCCAGCCGGTAGGCCAACGTCGCCTTGCCGATCCCGGGCTGGCCGCCGATCAGCCAGGCATGCGGCATGCGGGCGGAGCGATAGGCGTTGAGCAACGTCTGCTCGGCCTCGCCGTGCCCGAACAGCACCGTCGTCTCGTTCGGCGCCAGCGCCTCGCCCTCGTCCCGGTCCTCGCTCACGGTGCCGCGACTTCCGCAGGTTGCCGCTCGCCAAGCAGGCGTTGCTCGACCGTCTGCCAGATGCGCTCGGAGACGACGTCGCGCGGCGCTCGGCCGTCGACGACGGCAAAGCGCTTGGGTTCCTTGGCCGCGAGACCGAGGAAAGCCTGGCGCAGCTCCTCGTGAAACTCGACCGACTCCGCTTCGAAGCGGTCGGCCGCGCCTGTGCCGCGCCGCGTCTTGGCGCGGGCCAGGCCGATATTGGCCGGCACGTCGATGAGAATGGTGAGGTCCGGCATGGCATCGGCGCCGACCGTGACGCGCTCCAGCGCCCGGATCAGCTTCATGTCCACCTTGCCGACGACGCCCTGGTAGACGCGCGTTGAATCGACGAAGCGGTCTGAGATCACCCATTTCCCGGCCTGCAGCGCCGGCAGGATGGTGGCTTTGACGTGGTCGTCGCGCGCGGCGGCAAACAGGATGGTTTCCGTCTCGGTGCCGAGCGGCTTGGCGATGCCGGACAGGATGATGTGGCGGATGATCTCGGCGCCGGGCGAGCCGCCCGGCTCGCGCGTCAGCACGACGTCGAGGCCGCGCGCCTTGAGCCTGTCGGCGAGCGCGGCGGCATGCGTCGACTTGCCCGAGCCCTCGCCGCCTTCGAAGGTGATGAACTTGCCGCGCCCGTTCATAATTTTTGCGCACCGGCACGGAACAGGCCGATCATCAGTTCGGCCACGGCGTCGACGGCGCGCTGCGACAGCGAACCCTGGGCGACGGCTTCGGCCGCCTTCAGCGGCATGTTGAGAATGACCTTGTCGCCGCGCCAGACGCGCAGCTCGCCGATCGTCTGATCCTTGGCGATCGGCGCCGGCACCGGGCCCTTGTAGACGATGCGCGCGATCAGCCGCTCGCCGCCGGTCTTCGGCATCATCACCTGCACCAGACCCGGCGCGACCAGCGGGACGCTGCCCTCGGTACCGCCGAACACCTTGGCGCTGCCGATGGTCTGCCCTTCGGCGAACAGGATGCGGTGCTCGAAATTCTTGAAGCCCCACTCCAGAAGCTTGCGCCCGTCCTCGGCGCGCTCCTTCGGCGAGCTCAGGCCGTTGACGACTTCGATGAGACGAACGCCATTCTGCACCGCCGAGCCGACCAGGCCATAGCCGGCTTCCTTGGTGAAGCCGGTCTTCAGGCCGTCGGCACCGATATCGAGCGCCAGCAGCGGATTGCGGTTCGGCTGCTTGATCTTGTTCCAGGTGAAATCGCGCTGCCCGTAGATCGGATAGAGGTCGGGATAGTTCTGGATAATCTGCCGGGCGAGAATGCCGAGTTCGCGCGTCGTCACCTGCGTGCCGGGATCGGGCAGACCGTTGGAATTGGCGAAGGTGGACTTGGCGAGGCCGATCTCGCGCGCCCGCTGCGTCAGCTTGGCGGCGAAGGCGGCCTCATTGCCGTCGAGGCCCTCGGCCAGCACGATGCACGCATCGTTCGCCGACTGGATGATCATCGCGTGAATGAGCGCGTCGACATTGACGCGGCTGTGCAGCGCCGCGAACATCGTCGAGGTGCGCGACGGCGCGCCGCCCTTGCGCCACGCGTTCTCACTGACCGGGAATTCGTCATTGAGATTGAGCTTGCCGGTCTTGAGCAGGTGGAAGATGTACTCGGCCGTCATCAGCTTCGCGAGCGAAGCGGGAAAGATCATGACGTCCGGATCGCGCTCGAACAGCACGCTGCCGTTTTCGGCGTCGATCAGGATGGCGTGCGGCGCGTTGATCGGCGGATCGTCTTTCTTGACGTCCTTGCGCGCGGCGAGCCCGGAGGCCGGCCGGTGGGCGAGGCCCGAGCCGGGGCGGTGCGCCTTGGTGGCGGCCAGCACGGGCGCGCAAAGCGCGGCGACGAGGAGCGCCGTCACCGCCAGCCGCAGCTTATGACCCTTCGCAGATACCGCCATGACCGACTTGAACTTCCCGGCTCGCACCATCACGGACGCCCGTTGAGCCTTCGAGAACGGCCGACGTCGGGCTCCCGGGCAAAATGGCGCTGCACGCGCGGGATTGGAAGGGCCTAATAAAGGCCGCGGCCGCTCATGAACCCCGCCTGGTTATCATAGCGGACCGGGGCGTAGGCCGAAACCGGCGAAGCCGCCGGAGCGCTGGCGCGGCCCGCGGTATCCACCGCGGGCTGGCGGATGGCGGCGGGCAGATCCGGCGGTGTGGCCACCGCGTCATCCTCGGGCTCCGCCGCGGCGACGCGCTGGACCGGGGCTGCGGCCGCCGTCGGCTTGGCGGCACGCGGCAGGTCGCTCATCGGCCGGGAATCGAAATAAGGCGCGAAGTCCTTGGACGAGGCCACCTGCACCTTGGCCGCCGGCTGGTTGCCGTCACGCAGCGTTGCGACCAGCTTGCGGTCGTCGGAACCGGCGAGCGGGGCGCGGCCGACATATTCGACCTTCACCTTGGTCACGCCCTGCCCGTAGAAATCGAGCAGCTTGGCGGTGCGTACCGACAGGTCGATGACGCGGTTGCCGACATAGGGCCCGCGATCGTTGACGCGCACGATGATCGACTTCTTGTTGCGCAGGTTGGTGACCCGCGCATAGGACGGCAGCGGCATCGTCGGGTGGGCGGCCGAGATCGATTCCTTGTCGAAGATTTCCCCGTTGGCCGTGTAACGGCCATGGAAGTCGTCGCCATAGAACGAGGCGTAGCCCTCGGCCTTGTAGTTGGTGTCCTCTTCGGGAACGTAGACGCGGCCGGCCACCGTATACGGCTTGCCGACGCGGTAGCGGCCGCCGCCCTTCGGAACCGGCTCACCCGGCTCGACGACGCGCGGGCTCGAGGCCACGCCCCATTTCGGATCGATGCGCGAGGAGCTGCCCGAGCAGTTGGCAAGCGCCAGCGAGCCGATGACGAGCGCCGACAGGCGCGCGCACAGACCGAACCGGCCGCTCTCCCCCGAAACTGACATGCGTGGAATTACGTCCCCGACTGACTTGAACGGCTACATTAACCTCAACGGCGGATCTTTTGAACCCCGCCGGCGCGGTCTTGGTAAACGATTGGTTCCGTTCGGGGTTTGCCCCCGAGTCGCGGCAAATCGATGGCTTCCCGGATACTTAATGTGGCCGCCGCTGGCAAGCTCCGCCCGCTGCGACCCGTGGACGTGAGCGCCGGGACGGTGCCGGGATATCGAGCGGTACGCAGCTGCCGCGCCGCGCAGCAGCGGGGTCAGCCTTTGCCGCCGAGATAGGCGCGCTCGAGTTGCGCCGTGATATTCGGCTCACTGGTCGCCGCCTCGAAGACCACCCGGCCTTGCGACAACGCGTAAACGCGGTTGGCCGCCGCCAGCGCCTTCTCGACCAGTTGCTCGACCAGCAGCACGGCTGTCCCCGCCTTCGCCAGCCGGCCGAGCACGTTCAGCACGCGATCGACCAGCACCGGCGACAGGCCGGCTGACGGCTCGTCGAGCATCAGCAGCCGCGGCCGCTGCACCAGACCCTGTGCGACCGCCAGCATCTGCTGTTGCCCGCCGCTCAAGGCCGCGCCCTTCTCGTGGCGCTTTTCGGCGATCTCGGGAAAGTAATCGAGCGCCTCCGCGATGCGCGTCGCCCGTTCGGCGCGCGGCACGTAGTAGCCCGCCAGCAGCAGGTTGTCGGTGACGCTGAGCTGGGTGAAGACGCGATGACCCTCGATGATATGGGCGACGCCGGCGCGCACCATGTCGCGCGCGTCGGAGCCGCGCACCTCGCGGCCGTCGAGCCGGATGCTGCCGTCGCTCGCCGGCAGCAGGCCGGAGATCGTGCGCAGCAACGTCGTCTTGCCGGCGCCGTTGGGGCCGAGCAGCGCCACGACCTCGCCCTTGCCGATGGCGAGATTGACACCGTGCAGCACGCCGATCTTGCCGTAGCCGCCGGCGAGGTTCTTCACCTCGATCAGCGCTTCAGCCGCCGAGATAGGCACTGACGACCTCCTTGTGCTGGCGGATCTCCGACGGCGTGCCGGCCGCCAGCGTGCGGCCGAGATTGAGCACCGTGATCTGATCGCAGATATCGAAAATCAGGTCGGCATGATGCTCGACCAGCAGCACGCCAACGCCCTGCCGGCTGATCTCGCGGATCAACTCGCCGAGCCGCGCGATTTCGTCGACCGACAGCCCGGCCGCGGGCTCGTCGAGCATGAGGAATTGCGGACGCAGCATCAGCGCCCGCGCGATCTCGAGGAAGCGCAGTTCGCTGTGCTGCAAGCGGTCGGCACGTACCGGGGCGAGGCTTTCCAGGCCGACGACGCGCAACGCCAACTTGGCCGCGTCCTCGAGCATGCGCTCGTCGCGGCGGTGACGCGGCAGCGCCAGCAGCGACTCGACGAGCGTGCCCTGCCCGGCGATGGTGCCGCCGACCATGACGTTCTGCAGCACCGAGGCCTCACCGACGATGCGCGGCGTCTGGAACGTACGGGCGATGCCGTGCTCGGCGCGCGTCTCCGGCCGGCCCGGCTCCAGCGCCGTGCCGCCGAGACTGACGGTGCCGCTCTGCGGCGCGTAGTAGCCGGAGATGACATTGAGCGTCGTGGTCTTGCCGCTGCCGTTCGGGCCGATCAGGCCGTGAATGCGGCCCGGCGCAATGTCGAGATCGAGGCCGTCGATGGCGCGCACGGCGCCGAAGCTCAAGGTGATGCCGCGCAGCGCGATATTTGCCCCGGCCCGTTCGCGCGACAGGATGTCCGGCAGCAGCGCCGGCCGCGGGATGATCGCGCGATTGGTTTGCAGCGGCCGCCGGTTCTTGAAGTCGAGCAGCGCGGCAATGCCGCCCGGCGCCACCAGCACCACCGCCAGCAAGAGCACGGCATAGAGGAAGGTCGACCAGGCCGCGAGCGGCGCGGCAAATTCCGGCAGCAGCGTGAGAATGACGGTGCCGAGCAGCGGCCCGAGGATCGAGCCGCGGCCGCCGATCAGGATGGCGATAAAAAACAGCACGGACAGATCGAAGCTGAACGCGTCCGGCGTGATGTAGGTCTGCAGCGTCGCGAACAGGCCGCCGGCGAAGGCGGCGAAAGCGCCGGCGAGGACGAAGATCGCGACCAGCATCCGCGGCTTGGAGATGCCGAGCGACTCGGTCGCCACCTCGGCGTCGCGGATGGCGATCAGCGCGCGGCCGAAGCGGCTGTGCGCGACATTGGCGGTCATCCAGGTGCCGAGCACGGCGCAGCCGAGGCAGAAATAGAAGAAGCCCGTCGTGGTGTTGAACGGTGCGGGGAATTCCGGACCGGCGATGCCGATGCCGCCGCCGGTGACGCTCTGCCAGGCCAGCGCGATCTGCGTCACGATGGTGGCAAAGCCGAGCGTCGACATGGCGAAATAGAAGGTGCGCAGCCGCAGCGCCGGCAGCCCGACGACGACGCCGAAGACGGCGCCGAACACCGCCGCGACGCCGAAGGCGGCGAACAGCGGCATCACGTTGCCGCTGACCAGCACGCTGGTCGTGTAAGCGCCGAGCGTCAACAGCGCGACATAGCCGATGGCGAGCTGGCCGGCGAATCCGACGACCAGATTGAGGCCCGACACCAGCAGCCAGTAGATCGCCGCGCGTGTGGCAATCAGCGCCCAGTAATCGTTGGTCACCATCGGCACGATGGCGGCAAAGCCGAAGACCGTGACGAACGGCAGCGCATGCATGGCCGTGGTCCGCCACGAACCTTCGCTCTCGTGAGCGGCGATGCTGGCGTTGCGGGTGTCGGCCTTCATCACACTCTCCGCGCCGAGGACGAGCCGAACAAGCCTTGCGGCGCGGCCAGCAGCACGATGATGAACATCACGAACACCGCGACCGACGAGAAAATGCCGCCGACGAGGAAGTTGGCGGCCTGCTGGAACAGCCCGAGAGCGAAGCCGCCGACCACGGCGCCGCGGTTATTGCCGAGGCCGCCCAGCGCGACCGGCACGAAGCCATAGAAATTGAGCAACGGGCCGTTGGCGACGAAGGCCAGCAGCAATTGGCCGCCGGCAAAGCCGGCAAGTCCGCCGATCGCCGCGGCGAGCGCGTAGCTAGCCATGCGCAGGTTGCGCTCCGGCAGGCCGAGCGCGCGCGCGGCGAAATTGTCCTCGGCGATGGCGACGAAGGCATGCCCGATCAGCGTGCGCCGGTAGAGGAATTCGAGACCGATGAGCGTTGCCGCGCAAGCCACGATCGGCAGCCAGAATTTCTCGTCGAACACGCCAGAGCCGATGCCGAAGATCTTCGGGAACGGCTGCGGCTCGGTGCTCCATTCGATCGCCGTGAGCTGCTGGAGCATCAGCGCCAGCGCCAGCGTCGACAGCACGTAAAGGTGCTGATCGAGGCTCTTGAGCACCGGGCGCACCGCCAGGATCTCGGTCACCACCCCGACCACCGCACAACATGCCAATGTCGCGATCAGCGCCGGGATGACCGGAAAGCCGAGCCTGACCAGAAACAACGAGCCGAACACGCCGCCGAGCATGCCAAGCTGCCCGGCGGTGAAGCTCATCACGCGCGACGTCGAGAACATCGTGTTGTAGGTCACGCCGATGAGCGCGTAGACCGCGCCCACCGCGAGACCGGAGGCCAGAATTGAGGCAAGCATGGGCGGACGGCGTCCTTACGCGTAGCCGGGCGCGAGGCGGAAGGTGCCGTCCTTGGCCGTGCTGGCGTCGGACATCACCACATCCTTGCCGGGATAGCCGTTATGCTCGGTCGGCGAGAAGGTGTATTCGCCGAAATAGCCGGGATAGTTCTTCACGCCGTTCCAGTACTTGATGATGTCCTCATGGGATCCCGCGCCTTCCTGGAACGCCTTGGCGACCAGGGTGACGGCATCGTAACCGCCTGCGACCCACCACAGCAGCGTGTCCTTGAGTTCGATCTTGCCCTTGAGCTTGGCGACAAATTCCTCGCTGTGCGGCGGCAGCTTGCCGCCGGCATCGTAGCTGCAGCTGCGATAGCCGACCGCGTAGACCTTCTCCCAGTTGGTGGGCTTTTCGATGAGCGCGCCGATTTCGCCGGACGACATCGACGGATGGCCGACAAAGGCGACATCCCATCCCATGTGCGCGCGCGTGTTGAAGAGCCGCGCATCCATGCCGGTCGAGGTGCTCCACACCACGATGGCCTCGGCGCCGGCGTTCTTGGCGCGCAGCATGTCCGGCGTCATGTCCGGCTGGGTGGCGTCGATATTGGCCTGATAGACGACCTCCGCGCCGTCCTTCTTCAGCCCGGCCACCGACGCATTGAGGGCGGCGACGCCGTAACCCGTGGTGTCGCCGATGACGGCGACTTTCTTGGCCTTGAGGATCTTCAGCGTGTAGCTGCGGACCGCGTCGTCCCACTGCGTGTTCGACGGCGCGATGCGGAAGGCATTCGGGAATTTCGCCGGGTCGATCAGGCTGTCGATGACGCAAGGATGCACGTTCGGCATCTTGGCGCGCGCCATGATCGGCGTGATGGCGAGCGATTCACCGGAATTGGTCGGGCCCCAGACCGCATCGACCTTCAGCTGGCTGATCATCTCCTGCGTGGCGTTGACCGCCTTGGTCGGATCGCCCTGCGTGTCGCGGGTGATGATCTCGATCTTGCGGCCCTTGATGCCGCCCGCGGCATTGATGGTGTCGGTGGCGAATTTGACGCCGCGATCGAAGCCGATCGCCGGCGCCGAACTAGCGCCGGTCAACGCCGCCAGCCAGCCGATGCGGATCGGTCCGGACTGGGCGATGGCCGGGCTGGCCAGCCCGAACGCAGCGGCGCCGGCGGCGGCCGCCGTCCCTTTCGTGAATTCACGGCGAGTAATCCTCATGACTTCCTCCCTTTCATTTTCGTTTTCAGTCGGTCTTGTTTATCGCCGCGGGCTTTCGGGCGTCAGCTTTGCAGCCTCGCGACGTGATCCATATCGAAGGTGAAACCCCAGCCGGGCCGCTCAGGCACGAGCGCATCGCCATTCTCGAATTCGAGTTGCTCGCGATACAGCTCGGAGAACCACGGCATGTATTCGAGATAGATGGCGTTCGAGAGAGCGCCCAGCACCTGAATGCTGGTTTCCGGGAACAGATGGCTCGACACCGGAATGTCGTGAGCTTCGGCCATATGCCCGACCCGCATGAACTCGCTGACGCCGCCGGCGCGCTGCAGGTCGGGCATCAGGACGTCCGCCGAACGCAGTTCGAGCATGCGGCGGAAGCCATAGCGCGTGTATTCGGTCTCGCCGCTGGCGATCGGCGTATCGAGCGCCGCCGCGACGCGCGCCAGCCCGTCGAGATCCCAGGCCGGCAGCGGCTCCTCGAACCAGGTCAGGTCGAACTCCTCGAGCAGGCGGCCGAGGCGGATCGCCTGGTTTTCGTCGAGCTGCTGGTTGGCGTCCGCCATCAAGCGGATTTTGGGGCCGATCGCCTGGCGCACGGCGCGCACGCGCGCCGCATCGGTCACCGGATCGGCCGCGCCAATCCGCATCTTCATGGCCTTGAACCCGGCGGCGACGAAGCTCTCCGCTTCGGTCACGAGTTCATCGATCGTGCTGGTCAGCCAAAGTCCGCCGCTGTGATAGGCCGGCACCCTCGCCTGCGCACCACCGAGCAGCCGATAGAGCGGCAGATTGACGGTCTTGCCGAGCGCGTCCCAGAGCGCGCCGTCGAGCGCGGAAATGCCGACCACCGGCACGCCCTTGTGGCCGAGGAAATTGATGTCCTTCCAGGCGCGCGCCCAGAACTCGGCGATATGTCCGGCATCGCGGCCGATCAGCAGGTCCGCCAGTTCGTCGATCATCTGGCGCAGCACTTTGGTGCGGCGGTTGTTCAGCGTGAAGACGAGGTTCTCGCCGACCACGCCCGTATCGCCGTGGACGAAGATGAGGACACAGCCGAATGTGTTGATCTGACCGAACGCCGTGCCGATCGGCTTTTTCAGCGTAACGACGACCGGGCGGGTTTCGACGCGTGTGATCTTCATCGGCTCACCTCGTAGCGCGCCACCAGATCGGGGTCGGGATCGCAGCCGAGCCCGGGCCCTTGCGGCACTCGGACCTTGCCATTGGTCGTCGTAACCCAGGAACCGAACGGATTGCCTTCCATCTCCAGCCACAGCACCTCGACCAGCGGGCGCTCGACCAGCGCGGCCGCGATATGGAGCGTCGCAATGAAGCCGGGGCCGAAATACGGACTGTGCGGCGCCACCTCGACACCCTGCGCGTGACAGTAATCGATGACGCGCAACATCTCGCCGATGCCGCCGATCTTCGTCACGCTCGGCTGCGCCACATCAATGGCGCCCGCCTCGATCAGCGACTTGAAGCCGAACAGGCCGGCGACGTTCTCGCCCGCGGAAATCGGGATACCGCGCTCGCGAACCTGCGCCAGGCCGTGACAGTCTTCCGGCGGCCACACCGGCTCCTCCAGCCACATCAGGTCGTCACCGGCCAGCGCGTCCGCCATGTCGCGGGCCACCGGCACCGACCAGGCGCAATTCACGTCGAGCATGATGCGTGAATTGCTCGCCCGCGCCGCCTGTTTCGCCGCGAGCACGGCTTCGCGCGTGGTTTCGTGCAGCTTGATGTAACGGTAGCCGCTCTCGCAGGCGGCCGCGGTGTTGCGCGCCACCAGCTCCGGAACGTTGCCGTAGGACAGAAGGCTCGCGTAGGCGTCGAGCGCCGTCAGCTTCGAGCCGCCGAGCAACTGATACAGCGGCTTTCCGCAGCGCTTGCCGAGCAGATCCCATAACGCGATCTCGATGCCCGAATAAGCAAAGACGAATGGTCCGTTGCGGCCAAGCAAGTGCACGGAATGCAGGATGCTGCGGTTCAATGCGTTGATGTCGCCGGCATCACGGCCGATCACGAGCGGACCGACAATGGTGTCGAGCGCCGCTTTGGTGGCCGGGATCGACGCGTGCCCGAAAGCCTCGCCCCATCCGACCAGACCGTCCTCGGTCGTGACCTTGACCAGCAGGATTTCGAGATGGGTCCAGGGCTTGCCGGCAAAACTCGGCGGCGGACCGCCCATGTCGCAAGGCAGCGACACGACAATGCTCTCGACCGATTTGATCTTTGCGGAATCCGGCATGAGATATCGTTCGGCCCCGCCCAATCCTGGGCTTCCTGCAATCGCTCGCGAAAGTAGTAGGCCGGGAGTTAAGGTCAATTGACCTCACCTTACATCTATATCAGAATTCCTTATGTCCTTGAGCTTCCGCCAGTTGCAGGTGGTGCGGGCGGTGTGCCGGCATGGCTCGGTCATCGGCGCCGCGAGCGCTCTCGGGATCTCCCAGCCGGCCGTCAGCATGATGCTGCGCGACTGCACCCGCGCCGCCGGCTTTCCGCTTTTTCTGCGCAAGCAAGGCCGTCTGCAGCCGACCATGGAAACGTCGGCGCTCATGACGGATCTCGACCGCATCTTTGACGGCGTCGAGCGGGTCGGCCGCCTGCTCGAGGACATGCGCGACACCAAGGTCGGGATGATCCAGATCGCGGCGACGCCGACGCTCGCGGAGAACCTGCTGCCGCCGGCGGTGACGGCGTTCAAGCAGTCCCGGCCGCGCGTTCAGATCACCATCCATTCCATGGATAACATCAGCGTGGTGAACAGCGTCATCAACGAGCATGTCGATTTCGGCCTGGTTCTGTCACCGCTGGCGCCCTTTGACGCACAGCTGTTCGAGCTCTGCTCGGCCGAACTCGTCTGTGTTGTTCACCCGGACAATCCACTCGCCGCGCGTTCCGAGGTCACGCCCAAGGATCTCGAGGCCTACCCGCTCATTTCCTTCAGCCGCAGCCTGCCGCTTGGCGTGCTCGTCGAGAAAACGTTTCGGGAAGCCGGCGTGCCACGGCGCATCACCCTCGAGGTCAACCAGTCATCGGTCGCCTGCGCGCTGGCGCGCGCCGGCGCCGGCGTCGCCATCGTCGATCCGTTCTGGCTGATGGAGAACCGCGATCACGGTCTGGTGCGCATCAAGGTGAAACCGCGGACGCAAGTGGTCGCCCAGGTCCTGGTGCCGAAGAATGCGACGTTGTCACGGCCGACGCGCATCATGATCGCCGAACTTCGCAAGGTGGCCAAAAGAGCGAGGTTATGACGCAGGGGCCGCCGACCCGCCCTGGAAAGGCGCTGCCGGGCAAAGTGTCTTCCCTTTTTGGCGTCCTCGGTGCACATAGCGCCGCGGCCCGCAGGCGACCGGGCGGCAGAATGGCGGCAAACGGGTCTTTCGGAGAAATTGCGCTTCAATTTCTCCAATGATTGCAATGCTGGAAGGGTGGCCGAGTGGTTTAAGGCACCGGTCTTGAAATTCGAATGTGCTCGTATTGTTCTATTTTGCCTAATCACATATCGTACTGAAATTACTGATTTTTCCGGCTCCTCTGCGGAGTTCCATACTGGGCCTTATCGGGCTGTGCTACGCAGTTGGGTAGCAAAATGGTAGCAAATGTTCGCGCTCCGTTTCGGCCCATAATCGCTCCTTGTTCCCAGCTTCATTGAAGCCTGCAGAAGCCTCCGATCGGAGTTCGTCGCCGCGCTAGACCCCACGCATTCCCTCGCCAGGCGTGAATATGGCTGTATGCGACCGGCGGCGCACTCGCTCTTGAGAATGGAATCGCAATCCACTCGCGCAACTCCGCGCTCGCCCATCAGCTGTCGGCCAGGGTCAGGATAACTGTTATTCTCAATCTCAGATATTAGCGGCCTGCCCCTTCGGAAATGATGCGGCAACAGAAAACATCGCCAGGGAGGCTGCATTGACGAATCTATCCGCTGCAACCGAATTGCCGCAGGCGCTTGGCGTGCCGGCGAGTGCGAGCACGCTGCGGCGCAATCTCGCGCTGGCCTCGCTCGGCTCCATGCTCGAGTTCTACGAGTTCATGGTGTTCGGCTTCTTCACTGTCATCATCGGCAAGCTGTTCTTCCCGCCAGATCTGCCGGAAGCGGTCAAGACCTTCCAGGCCTTTGCGCTCTATTCCCTCGGCTTCCTGCTGCGCCCGATTTCCGGCGCCGTCATTGGGCATCTCGGTGATCGACTCGGGCGTAAGCGCCTTTTCATGATCACCGTGATGCTGATGGCGATCCCGACCTTGCTGATAGGCTTCATGCCGACCTATGCCCAGATCGGTCTTGCTGCGCCGCTCATCCTCCTGTTGCTACGCATCGTCCAAGGCGTCGCCCTTGCCGGCGAGTTCGCCGGGGCGTCCGTGTTCGTCACCGAACATGCACCGGGTAGCCGCATCGGCACGGCCAGCGGCTTCGTCTTGGGGGCAAGCTACATCGGGTTCTTCCTCGGCGCGCTATCCGGCGCCGTCCTTGCCAACACATTGGCGCCAGCGGCGCTCGAGGCCTGGGGCTGGCGCATTCCCTTCGTGATCGGTGGCATCTTCGGCTTCGTCTCGCTGTATCTGCGCCGTCAGCTCGACGAAACACCGCTGTTCCTGGAGATCCGCAACCTCAAGGAACGCGCCAAGGCGTTTCCGCTCGGCGCAGTGCTGAAGACGCATTTCGAGGCCGTCGCTTTTGGCATCGGCATCGGCACCTTCCTCGGTTCGATCATCATCCTGCTCTACTTCTACATGCCCTCGCTGCTGCAGACGCAGTTTGGCGTGCCGCGGGTTACCGCCTTCAACGCCAACGCGACCGCCCTCCTGCTCCTCGCCGCACTGTGTCCGCTCTGGGGAAAGCTTGCCGACCGCATCGGCTGCGGCTGGGTGCTCGGCATCGGCTGCTTCGGCCTGACCGTCGATCTGCTGTTCTTCTTCCAGCATATACCTGACATCGCCAAGGACCCGTCACAACTAATCTGGTGGATGATGAGCCTGTCGGTGTTCATGTCCTGCGCCGCGGTCATTCCGGCGCTTTGCTCGCTGATTTTCCCGACCGAGATGCGCTTCACCGGCTTCGGCTTCAGCTACAACATGGGTTCGATGATCTCGGCGATCGCGCCGACGCTGATATCCTTCATCGTCCTGACTTACGGCAAGGACAGTGTCGTCTACTACGCGGTAGGTCTGAGCCTGTGTGGCGTCGCGCTGGCCGCCTGGTCGTTCCGCCTTCGGCTCTATCCCCGGCCGGGCTGACGCAGTCTGCCATGCGAATAGCGAAAAGCCGCGGCGCCATTACGCGCCGCGGCTTCCTAATGAGTCACGAGTTGGCGGGGTCAGACCGATAGCAGCACTTTCCCGCTGCGCCCTGGGACCGCATCGGCTTCGAGCGCTTCTTGGAACCGCACGAGTGGGAATGTCGCAGCCACCGGCAGCGGCAGTGTCCCATTGGCAATCATCTGCCACAGGCCTGCGAACATCCTTGTCTTCTCATCCGGCGGGCACTCCATCAACCAGCGATCGATGCCGAAGCCTTTCCAGGTGAGGTTCGCATAGATCAGCGTCGCATTGGTCAGTTCGATCACCGAGCGATCCTGTACGCCATAGGCTATGACCCGCGCGCCGGGCGCCAGCAGAGCGAACAGCTTTACGACGCCGGCACCGCCGACGCTGTCGAGCAGCGCGACCGGCTTGTCGCCCCCGGTGATAGCAGCCACGGCCGCCACAAGATCAGCATCGTCAACCGACAGGACGTGATCGGTGCTGCAACGCGGCTTGGCGGCCGCCGCCGGGCCCCGCACCAGCCCGATTACGCCGATGCCCCGCGCCTGCGCCATCGCCGCGACCATGTTCGACACCGTCGAGGCTGCGGCTGTCAGCACGATCCACTGTCCCGGCGCGGCACGTGCTTCATCGAGCAGCGCGTAGGCCGTGACCGGGTTGAGAGAAACCTGACAGGCCTGCTCGTCCGACACCTCCGAAGGCACCACGATCAGGCGCTCAAACGGAACACTCACCTGTTCGGCCCAGGCACCGGGATAACGGAAAGCGACCCGCGTCCCGGGTCCGAATGGCGTTTCGCCGGTGCCGCGACAATGGTGCCTGTCGCCTCGAGGCCGGCGACCTGCGGAAACGCCGGTTTGACCCGGTACTGGCCGCGAATGAAGGCGAGATCGGCCGGGTGGATCGGCCCCATCGCCCCACGGACGACAGCATGGCCATCCGTTGCCACGGGATCCGGCGCATCCGCATATTCGAGCACGTCGCGCGGTTCGCCGGCGCGGCGGAAGACAAGCGCCTTCATCACGCCACCTCCGCGCGCCGGTGCGCCTGCATCACCTTGCGCTCGATCTCGGAGCGGTCAAAATCGGTCGGCCATACCGACGGCACGGCTTTGATGGCGCCGCGATCTTCTTGCGGCTCGAGCAGAGCATGGGCCGTATCGGTGACGCCGGGATCGCCGATCAGCGGCGGCGTGTGGGTTTCGAGCAACACGCAGGGCCCATCGCCCTGCACCCACGACCAATGAACGGCATTGCGCGGAATGCGGAAAACATCGCCCTTCCGCGCCAGGAAGCCGGTGTCGCCGACAAACACGAACAACTCTCCGTCGAGCACGTAGTTAAGCTGCTCGGAGTCATGGATGTGCGGCTTCGAATGATATTGCGGCTGCCGCGTCGCCACCATCATGCTGGAATCGAGACCGTAGACGATCTGGGCGCCGATCGATCCGCCGGCGAGGTATTTAGCCGGCACCAGAACCGTCTCCGGCACGTCGGCCAACGAGGCAATGAGCGGCGACTTCATAGGCAATTCCGACATGGGGGCTCCTCCCGTTGCTGCGGACTGGCCCGGAAGGACGCCGAGGCTGCCGCGCCTGGCCTGATAGATGCGGATACGCCAAGGCGGCGACAACGGCCGGTCTGCTCTAACTGTTATTCCAAGGTTCGACTGGAGCGGCCGACGCCGCTTTGCGAGGCTTCAGGCTCATGCAACGCCGGACAGCACCAAACAGCCGGCCGGAATACAGTTGAGGAAACGAACATGATGCAGGTGCGCCCGCTCGGCGGCGGCGTCGAGGTTGCCGAGATCATCGAGTTTCACGCCCCCACTCACGATGCCGGCTGGATGCTGCCCGATGCCGATCCCGGCTTGCTGGTCAGCCATCGCCAAATTCTCGAGAATCGCTTCTGGACGCCCCACACCAACCGGCTGGTCTTCACCTACAAGGTCTGGCTGCTGAAGACGCCGGACGCTGTCATCCTCATCGATACCGGCTGCGGCAATCACAAGCCGCGGCTGTCGCCTTATCAGAGTCACATCAACACACCCATGCTCGACTGGATGCGCGCGCTTGGCGCGCCGCCGGAGAAGGTGACCCACGTCCTCCATACGCATCTGCATTCGGACCACGTCGGCTGGAACACGCAGTTGCTCGACGGCCGGTGGACGCCGACCTTCCCGAACGCGACCTATTACATGCCGAAGGCAGACTACGATCTGTTCAAGGCGCACCGCGCCCAAAGCATGGGCCCGGAAATGTATGATTGCGTTATGACCGACAGCGTCGATCCGGTCGTCGATGGCGGCCTCGCCCGGTTTATCGATCATGGCGACGAGGTCGCGGGTCTGCGGGCCATCGCGACGCCCGGGCACACCCCAGGCCATCTTGCCTACGAATTTTGCCATCGCGGCGATGTCTTCCTGTTCAGCGGCGACGTGATGCATTCGCCGATCCAGGTTCTGTCGCCTTCCGTCAACAGCCGCTGGTGCGAGCATGCCAGTCTGGCGCGCGACAGCCGCGCCAAGCTTCTACGGCGTGCCGTCGAGTGCGATGCGGTCGTCTTCCCTGCTCACGCCAAGGGCGTGCACGGCTGGCGCATCGCCCGCTGCGGCGACGAGTTCACGATCGGCTTCGACTGCCACCACGGCACACCGACCGACGAAATGGAAAGCGCCTAGCTCTTCCGATCGTCACCAGCGGATGCAAGACCAAAATGATCTACGAATTGCGAACCTACCAGCTTCGGCCGGGAACGACGGCCAAATACGTCAAGCTGTTCGAGGACAAGGGCCTACCTATAGTCAGCCGGTACTGCACACTGATCGGTTATTGGGTCGCCGAATCCGGCGCCCTCAATCGCGTCTTCCATCTCTGGTCGTTCGAAGACCTCGAAGCACGTCGGCGGGCCCGCGAACTCTGGTACAGCGATCGCGACTGGATCGAGGGCTTCGTTCCGCTCGCCCTGCCCATGCTGCTGTCGCAAGAGAGCACGTTTCTGTCGCCGGCGTCTTTCTCGCCGTTAAACTGACCTGTCCTCAGCCTCTACTGGTTGACCTCGTCGGCACGCATTGCATCCGATCTGTGCTACGGTGCCGTGTTGCAGCGATAGCGGGGAAGATCATGCCGGTTCCCAAGCTCAATTCATCCAGCCTGGACCTGCGGCCGCTCTATTACTTCGTACAGGTTGCGGAATGCGGTAGCTTCTCGCGTGCCTCGGCGGCGCTGTCCGTCAGTCAACCGGTGCTCAGCCGGTTCATCAAAGGCATGGAAGACGATCTGCAGGTGCAGCTCTTGTACCGTAACGGCAGGGGCGTCAGCGTCACGGACGCCGGCGAGCGGCTGCTGCGGCACGCCACCACGATCCTGCGCGGCTTGTCACAGGCCCAGTCCGAAGTAATCGCGCTCCGCGGCGAGCCGGTCGGCAACGTCAGCATCGCTCTGCCGCCCATGCTCGGCGGCGTCCTCTCAGCGGAATTGATCCGCCGGCTGCGGACGAATTATCCGCAGGTTTCGATATCGCTGCGTGAAGGCTTCGCCGCCGAGGCGCTCGAATGGCTCAGTGCCGGCAGCGTCGATATCGGCGTCTTGTTCAACCCGCCGCATATAACCACGCTGATCTCGGAGCAGATGCTGGAGGACGAGATTCACCTCGTCGGCACGCCGGGCAGTCTCGACCTGCTGCAGGGGAGCGGCTTCCCCGCCAGACGATTGAACGAAATCTCTCTCATCCTCCCGCCGGCGCCGCATCGCCTGCGCGCCCTCATCGACGACGCCGCCAGCCACGCCAAGGTTGCCCTGAAGGTCGAAGTCGAGGTGACTGGCACGAACACGATTTTGGAGTTGGTAAGAAAAAAGATCGGTTACACCATCCTGCCGTCGGCCTTGCTGTACGACGAACTTCAAGAAAATCGTCTACAAAGCTGGCCTATCACCGAACCGAAGATCGTCACGCGGCTGCATCTCGCCACGTCCATGCAAAAGCCACAGACGATCGCGACGAAGATCGTAATCAAGGAGATATCGGAGCTGTTGGGGCTGTACAGGAAACGTGGTTCTCACGGCGTCCCCGCATGATCTCGTCTCTAAACTAATGCTTCGTTCAGGGGCGGCATTACACCACCTTCTAAGCATCGAGAATCACGACGCTTTTGCCGCCACCTTTTGATTGATGCCAGCGGCAGTGCCAACCTAGCCTCATGCCTTACCGCTGCTTACGCGTAACCATCATGCTAGGAGGCAATCCCGCTCAGCGCACCGTTGTGTCATGCCGCAGATACAAATGCGCGGGGCGTCAGGCAGTTCGCGATCAAGGGGGCTAGCATCCGGCGTGGCTCGCCCGCTCGTGTTTGGATCATTTGCGGACGCCCGGATCACTTCCATAGCGAGCTCAAGCGGCACATCGAGTGAATCGGTGATACGGATCACTGTCGATATGCTTGGGTCCCGCACTTCACCGCTCTCAATTCCGACAATCGTCGATTTGGCGACGCCGGTTGCTCGTTCTAAATCGTCGAGGCTCCAGCTTTTAGACCGGCGATAGATCGAGATGAGCTGAGCTAACTGCATA
Source organism: Pseudomonadota bacterium (assembly GCA_018240595.1). Classification (GTDB taxonomy): domain Bacteria; phylum Pseudomonadota; class Alphaproteobacteria; order Rhizobiales; family Xanthobacteraceae; genus Pseudolabrys. The sequence goes on from JAFEFL010000038.1 coordinate 59,122, forward strand.
GGCACCTCGCTGAGATAGGGTTACGCCACCGCAGCGCTATTCAGAGAGTCGATACATTTGAATAGCGCGCTCGTACGATCGAGGCCGAATACCGCTTCGGGTCCCGTCGGCGCGACGTCGGTGAACGGCGGCTCGTAGAGCAGCTCAGGGCTTAGGGCGCCTTGGTCGGTCAAATGCTCGACCACCATATCGATGAACTCGATCTGCGCCGCCGACGCCGTACCGCCCGCCAAGAACTCGCCGAACGCCGCCTGAACGGCCGCGCGATCGAGCCCTACCAGCGACCGGACAAACCGCCCGAAGCCCTGGCTGGCGTCCCGCGCCCGGGCAATATCGGCCTCGCTGCCGATCCCGGCGTCGAGCAGCATTTTCTCGAGCTCACCGAGGTCGCTGGCGGTCAACGGCTTGGCCTGTCGCAGCTTGTGCAGGACGATGTGATCCTCGTGCGCCTTGAGGAAGTGCCGCGCCTTGGCCTTGAAGCGGGCGAAATCCGCCTCGCCAACTTGTGGCAGCTCGAGGACCGTGCCCTCCCCGATTTCGTCGGCAAAGTTTGAGTAGACGATGGCCTTCTTCGATTTCTCGATGTGCTGAACGAGGTTGCGCAGCCGCCGGCGGACGAACTCCAGGATGGAGACGGTGACGCCCTCCCACCACGCCTCGGTCTGGATTTCCTCGATCAGGACCGCCTGTTGCGCAATCGACGGAATCCCGGTCTGGCTTTCCAGCGCGGACGCGATCTCCATCAACTGCTTCTTGAGCTTGTCGAAGCGTTTCGATCCCTTCAGCAAGGCCAGCTCTAGCGAGAACATCAGCAGGTCGAAGCGCTTGGCCTCCTCGGTTCCGAGTTCCTTGGCCGACGGCAGCGACGCGACCTGATCGACCAGTTCGTCGCGCGTCTCCTCGTCCAGCTTGGCCCAGGCCTCGGCCTTGCCGTATTTCTCGACGACGCGGCGGCGCTGGCGCACAATGAAATTGTCGAGGTTCATACTGCCGACGACATCCTTCAGCGTCGCCAGAGCGTCGGCACGAATCTCGTCCTCGCCCGGCGGCTCGTCGCAACCGGCGTCATAGCCTTCCTGCTCGGGCGTCCCGAAGCCGCCTGACGCGCCTTTCTTCTGGTCCAGCGCGCGGATCAGATCGAGCCGCGCCGCGAACAGCCGCGCCGACAGCGATTTCGCCGCGCTCGCTTCCTTGAGTTCCGGGTTGGCGCCGAAGAATTCGAGGTTCTGGCAATAGTCGAAAACGCGGAAGAACTCCTTGTCCTCGCCCGGCCCGAACAGATCCGGACACAGCCGCGTGCCCCGCCCCATCATCTGCCAGAATTTGGTCTTGGACCGCACCGGCTTGAAGAAGACGAGGTTCACCACCTCCGGCACATCGATGCCGGTATCGAGCATATCGACCGAAATGGCGATGTGCGGCACTGCGTTCTTCTTCGAGAAATCGTCGATCAGGGTCTGCGCATAGGCGCCGGTCTGGTGCGTAATTACGCGGGCGAAATGGCCGGTCAAATTCGTATAGGCCGCATTGAAGCGCTTCTCGATGAACTGCGCATGCGCCTGACTCTTGGCAAAGATGATGGTCTTGCCGAGCCGATCACCGCCCTCGACCTTGACGCCGTTCTGCATCAGATGCGCGATGACCTTATCGACGGTATCCTCGTTGAACAGCCACTTGTTGACCTCGGCCGCATCGACGCTGTCGGGCACCTCCTCCTCGCCCCATTCGAGGCTGTCCCACTGGTCTTTCTCCTCGTCGGACAATTCGTCATATCGCAGTCCGGAGCGCACGATCTTCAGCGGCACCGAGATCGCTTTCGGTGGCACCAGAACGCCGTCGGCAATGGCTTCATCGAGCGAATAGGCGTCGGTCGGCACACCGGTTTCGAGATCGAACAACGAATAAGTATCGCGATCGACATCGTCCTTCGGCGTCGCGGTGAGGCCGACCAGAAAGGAATCGAAATACTCGAAGATCGCCCGGTAGCGCTGGTAGACCGAACGGTGCGCCTCATCGATGATGACGAGATCGAAATGGCCGGGACCGAAGGCAACCTTGCCGTCCTGCCGGCCGTCGATCAGGTTCATCATGGTCGGATAGGTCGAGAGGAAGACGCGGCCGTTGCTGGTGCGCTCGGTGACGAGATTGACCGGCGCGGAATCCGGCAGATGCGCCTTGAAGGCGCCGGCCGCCTGCTTCACCAGCGCGACGCGGTCGGCCAGGAACAGCACGCGCTTGACCCAGCCGGCCCGCATCAGGAGATCGACCAGCGCGATCACGGTGCGGGTCTTGCCGGCGCCGGTCGCCATCACCAGCAGCGCCTTGCGCTCGCCCTCGTCCTCGAAGTGTTTGGCGATGGCGCGGATGGCGCGCTGCTGGTAGGGCCGCTTGTGCCCGGCGATCGCCGTATTGATCCTGGTTTCGGCGAGCTTCTTGCGGCCGGTGCGCCGCTGGATCAACAGTTCAAGTTCGTCACGCTTGTAGAAACCGCCGATCTGCCGCGGCGGAAAACGCGTGTCGTCCCAGATCCAATGGTCGTAGCCGTTGGAGTAGAAGATCACCGGCCGCTGGCCATAGTGCTTCTCGAGCAGGTCGGCGTAGAGCTTGGCCTGCTGCTGGCCCTGGCGCGCATCCTTGCGCGTGCGCTTGGCTTCGACGAGGCCCAGCGGCTTGCCGTCGGCGCCCCACAGCACGTAATCGACGAAGCCGACGCCCTGCTGGTTGGGCATCCCCTCGAGCTTGAACTCAATATCTTCGGGCCTGTCGAGCGCCCAGCCGGCCTCGCGCAGCAAGAGGTCGATGAACCGGTCGCGGGTCTCGGCTTCGTTGTAATCGTGCTGGTCGGGCGTCGCCTCCGCCGCCTTGCGGACGGCAGCGACCTCGGCGCGCAGCGCTTTGAGCTCATCGTCGAGATTCTGCTTGTCGGCTAGCAACCGGGAGAGCTCGCCGTTCCTGGCGTCGAGCTCGGCCTGCTGCGCCTTCACATAGGCGAAGGCCTTGCGCAGCGCCTCGTCGCGCCGCGACAAAACGGACGGATCGAACGTCAGGCCGTCGGCCGGCTTGCTTTTGCGCGCATAGGTGCGGGCGAACCAGAAGCAGACGTGGAACAGCTCCTTCACCGCGCCGGTGGCGTCGCCCGGCTTGATGGACTTCTCCTCGTGAACCGCGCGATTGCGCAGCGAATTGATGTATTTGGCCTTGGCGAATACTGCATCGCCCGCGGCGCGGCGGAAGCTCGGCTCATGCAGCAGCGCCGCGATGTTGTCCTGATAAGGCAGTCTGAGGTTCGGGTCGGCGCGAAACGCCCATTTCACCGCGACCTCGACCGCCTTGCCGGCGAAGAACGCCGCCGCCGTCGGCGACACGCCGGCCTGACGCTCCGCCTCCACCGCTGCCTCGTGCACGGCAGGAAACTCGGCGGCGAGGAAGGCGAAATTGGACATGGGTCTGTCCGGCTAGAGTTGGCCTGAGAAGGCGCGGTGTTGGAGGGAAGCGAAGAGAGAATCGATATTATTCGCGGACGCAACGATACGCTGGCGCTCAGCGGCGACGGTGTCAGCCAATCGGACGAACCGTCGCTGCAGGTCAATCGGTGGAACAATCGTCGGAAATTGGGAAAGCTGCGTTTTGTTGATCGAAGCAATTCCTGTCGTTTGCTTCGCGACGCTCAAGAAATATCTCTTGCCGTATGGACTACTCACGAGCCAA
>JAFEFL010000039.1 GCA_018240595.1 Pseudomonadota bacterium
AAAGGATGGCTGGGGAAGCGCCAAGCTCCGAGCCCTCAATAGCCTTGTACCGACAGAGGTGCTTGCGCTCCCTTGGGTGTTGCCATCGCTGACCTGGTGGACGCCTTCAGGCCCATGGGCGAAGATGACGCAATCGCCCAAGATGCTGATCTTCAGTAGGTTCAGGGCAACACCACAAAGTCTGGCAGCCCTCGTCAGCCTCGAGGTCGAGCGCAAATACGTTGGAAAGAGCAATCTTCCCTACACCGCCGCGTGGAAGAAGCGGCACCTTAACCCGAAGCCTAACCAAGGCCCCACGCTCGCCCTGTTTCACCCGAGCCCTTTCCTAATTCGAGCTGTCGATCCCCTCGATGTGAAGGGGAAGGCGACCGTGAAGCAGATCAGGGCCCGGACGCGGCAGCAGATTATTAGGGCGCTGCCCGCGACAATCACGCACGAGGCACCGAATGCGCGCAGCAACCGGCGCCGCAAACCGGCCTGGGCGATCCTCGCGGCCATAGAACGCGCACAGAAGGCGCCGCTGGCTCGGGAGTTCGCAGCGGTCCAGAAGAGCTGGGGCCGGGTCGCGCCGAAGGACGCAACGCTTCAAACCTTGCTCAAACAGCGCCAAGAGGCCGACCCGATTACCTGGCTGAGCCGATGGGAACTCGACGCCTTGGTCGATATGGCTCTCGGGGCTCCCGGAGTCGTGACGGGCCGAGCACTCTATCGCCACCTTCCAGAGCTTTTCGATTTCCAGGAGCAGCATTTCGCGCGGCTTGTGAACTTCTGCTGGACGCGGCTGCGCACCTATCTGGACCGCCCTGTTTTCTGGTCTGTTTTGCCCGGCGAAGACGCGACGCAGAAATATCAGAATGCGTGCGTTGATGGCTGCTTGGAAGCCGTTCTGGATGAACATTTCTGGCTACGCAAATCCAAAGTCAACCCCGATGGACTGATTGAGGACTTGTCGGCCGCGCTCGCAGCAAACGTCGGCACCTTCGGGTTCAAGGGCGCGAAGAAAAAGGACAAGATCCGTATTCGCTGTCACGCCGCGGTGCCGTTTGGCGGCACCGAGACGGAGACGCATCGACAGGACCATGATGTCGATGAACCGCCACCAGCGCACCCTGAGGAAAACCGCAGCGCGCTCAAAACACCGTTCTGGCCCCATGTCCTGGCGACGACCTCGGTCGGACAGGAAGGTCTCGACTTTCATAGCTGGTGCGACAGGCTCGGCCACTGGGATCTTTGTTCCAGCCCCGTTGACTTGGAGCAACGAGAAGGCCGCGTTCAGCGCTTTGGAGGGCTGACTGTGCGTAAACCACTCGCCCGAAAGCTAGGCGAACAAGCCTTGGCACGGGCACGAGGCCAAGCATCGTCCCCATGGGACATCATCGCACGCGACGCCGACAAGGTGTTCGAGGATGACAAAACCGGCCTCAGCCCGTGGTGGACGATGGAAGGCGCGGACCTAAAGCGGCATTTGTTCGCGCTTCCCCAAAGTCGGGACATTGATCGGTTCGCGAAGTTGCGGACGCAAAGGCTGCTCTATCGCCTTGCTTTGGGACAGCCGGACCAGGAGGACCTGGTCGAGCTGTTGACTCATCACGATGTGGAAACGACGCGGTCGCTACAGGCGTTGACGCTCGATCTGTCCGCATTCTCAAGAGAGAAACGCCTCGATGAATAGCGTGCGTGCCGGCCGGCGCTCCCGGCACGTCCGTCTTGTTCATGCGGAGCAAGCAGCCCCTGACGCGGCCAGATCATATGACGACCGGCCTAGGGGGCTTCATGCGGGTTCGCCGCCATTCAGGGACGGTTGCTGGACGACTGCCAGGAAGAGATGCCGTCGCCGTGCTCCTCGGAGCTTGTCCGATTTGCACGCCACAGCACGACGCGCTGCTACGCCCGAATATTCGAGCTTCCATTCAGCATGATCTATCGCCTTCTATCCGCTTAGAGAGGCGATCGAGGGAATTTGGCATGAGGCAGCAAGTCGAGCCCATCATGAAGCGCACCATCCGGCGGCATCAACTCCGGGAAATGGTCCCTCTCGCCGACACCACGATCTATGACATGGAACAGCGCGGTGAATTTCCCCAGCGCTTCTATCTCACGTCCCGCTGCGTGGTCTGGGATCTAGCCGAGGTCGAAGCCTGGTTGGAAGAACGGCGTCGAGCGTCACGCGCCAAGGCGGTGAAGCGTGCGCCGATCCCGGACGTCCAGCTCCGCAAGACCCGCCCCATCAAACATCCGGCTCGGGCGTAAGCAGGTCCATCGTCGGCGGATAGAGGGTCGGCGTGTATTTTTGGCCGGCAACCCAGGCGTCCACCAGGTTGGACCATTCCTGCATCATATGCCGGCGCTGATGCTCGTATTCCGCCTTGTTGTAGATGCCCCGTGAGGATCGCCCGTCCTCATGCGCCAGACACTTCTCGATCCAGTCGCTGTTGAAGCCCAACTCGTTCAACAGGGTCGAGCCGGTGCGCCGGAGATCGTGAACCGTAAAGGACTCCAGTGGCAGCCCTTCCTTCTTGGCCCGCTCCACCACCGCCGTCGTGATCCGGTTGAACGTCGCCCGCGACATGGGCGCGTCGGCGTCGTAGCGCGACGGCAGGACGTATTTGGAATTGCCGGCGCAGGTCTTGAGAGCGATGAAGATGTCGAGCATCTGCTGAGACAGATAGACGTTGTGCGCTTTCGAGCGCTTCATCCGCTCCCTGGGAATCGACCAGACGGCGTTCTCGAAATCGACCTCATCCCAAACCGCGTCCTGCAATTCGCTCTTTCGTACCATCGACAACAGGATTAGCTTTATCCCGAGCCGGATCGTCGGCAGCGTCGCCACATGCTCGATCTGGCTGAGCATGATGCGGATCTCCGCCGGAGACAGGGATCGGTCCTTCGGCACGAAGGTCGCGATCGACGCCGGGCCGACTTCGTCGGCCGGGTTGGCGACCTTCTCGCCATGCAGGATGGCGAAGGCGAAGACCAGCTTCACGATGTCCCTGACGTGGACCGCCGTTGCCGGAGCTCCACGCTCCTTCACCTTCGCACACAGCCCGCGCAGATCTTCCGGCAGGATCTCCGGCAGCAGCCGGTTGCGAAACGCCGGGAGAATGTCCCGCTCGAAGATTGATCGACGCATGGCGCGCGTGCTGTCCGCCATTCGCGCTTCCTGAAGCCAGCGCTCACCGAACTGGCCAAAGCTCTTCGCCTCCTGGAGGCGACGCTTCTCGCGCTGCTTTTCCTGCGCCGGCGAGCGGCCCTCCGAAATGGCGCGTCGAGCATCGACCACCTTCTCACGCGCCCGAGCCAGGGAGAGCCCAGCGGGACCGTAGCGCCCCAGCGTCAACGTCTCCCGGCGGCCGTTCAGTCGGTAGTCCAGGCGGAAGACGATCGCGCCTGAGGGCTGGACCACGACATACATACCGTCACGGTCCACGATCTTGTATAATTTCTCTTTCGGTTTCAGGGCCTTAATGGCAGCATCGGTCAGCATCCACACTCTCCAGATCGGTCAAAATATGCCGGAGAGCGCCCGATTATACCGTCAGGCCAAAAACGGCCCTTCCGATATGATATTTTCCCTGTATTTACAGAGTGTTATGACAAAAAATATACCGTCAGAGGCTCTCTTGGCCCTGACGGTATATGCGATTTTCAGCTGAGACAAGATGCGCCATACCGTCAGCCATACCGTCATTCCGGAGGCTAACCCAGCGATAGTTGTCGAAAGATTCAGGGATATTATTTTATAAATTTCAGTCTCTTATGTCGCATCATGGCGTAGTTTCGGATACCCTCGGATGGGCAAAAATTATTCCCACTCGATCGTGCCGGGCGGCTTCGAGGTGTAGTCGTAGGTTACGCGATTGATCCCGCGGACTTCGTTGATGATGCGCGTGGCGACGCGCGACAGGAAGTCTCCGGTGAAGTGATAGGCATCCGCCGTCATGCCGTCGACCGAGGTCACCGCGCGCAACGCCAGCACGCTGTCATAGGTACGGCCATCGCCCATCACACCGACCGACCGGACCGGCAGCAGTACCGCGAACGCCTGCCAGATCGCGTCGTAGAGGCCGGCGTTGCGGATTTCCTCGAGATAGATGGCGTCGGCCTTGCGCAAGATGTCGCAACGCTCCTTGCTCACCTCGCCCGGAATGCGGATCGCGAGGCCCGGTCCGGGGAATGGGTGGCGGCCGACGAAAATGTCGGGCAGGCCGAGTTCGCGCCCGAGCGCGCGAACCTCGTCCTTGAACAATTCGCGGAGCGGCTCGACGAGCTTCATGTTCATCCGCTCGGGCAGGCCGCCGACATTGTGGTGGCTCTTGATCGTCACCGACGGGCCGCCGGTGAACGACACGCTCTCGATTACGTCGGGATAAAGCGTGCCCTGCGCCAGGAAATCGGCGCCGCCGATCTTTTTCGCTTCATCCTCAAAGACATCGATGAAGGTCTTGCCGATGAATTTGCGCTTCGCCTCGGGATCGGTGTCGCCGTCCAGCCCCTTCAGGAATAGGGTTTCGGCATTCACATGGACGAGCGGGATATTGTAATGGCCGCGGAACAGGCTGACGACCTGGTCGGCCTCACCCGCGCGCATCAGGCCGTGATCCACGAACACGCAGGTCAGCTGGTGGCCGATGGCCTCATGGATCAGTACCGCCGCGACCGCGCTGTCGACGCCGCCCGACAGGCCGCAGATCACGCGCTTGTCGCCGACCTGGGCACGGATCTCCGCGATCTTGGCGGCGCGGAATTCGGCCATCGTCCAGTCGCCG
>JAFEFL010000003.1 GCA_018240595.1 Pseudomonadota bacterium
CCGTGAGGCGCCTCTCCGCGATCGCAAGCGGAGAGAAGACGCCTCGCCAGCGTCTCGGGCGGCCGCGCCGGCCGCTCAGGAGGTTTCGCAAACCTCCGCGTTTCACGGCGCTCCGCTCCCCTCGATTTTTCCAGACGGGACGGACATGGAAGGCAGGCCGCCCCGGGCCTTCGACAACAGGGGCGATGGCGCTCGCCGCCGCAATCCTGAAGCGCGACAAAGTCGATTTTTTGCGTCGCAATTCGCTCTCTTGCCGCCGCCCGTTTCGCCCTATAATGACGCACGAAACCAAGGTTCCCGCGCACCAGGAGTTCTTATGTCGCAAGCCGCCGAGAAGCGTCCCAGCAAGCCGTCGATGTTGAAGGACAAGGACTTCCAGTGGGAGGACCCGCTCGGCATCGAATTCGAGCTGACCGAGGACGAGCGCATGGTGCGCGACACCGCCAAGGGTTTCGCGCAGGACTACCTGATGCCGAAGGTCACCGAGGCCTATCTCAACGAGACCCACGATCCGAACAACCTGCCGGAGATGGGCAAGCTCGGCCTGCTCGGCCCGACCATCCCGGAGGAATACGGCGGCGCCGGCCTCGGCTATGTCGCCTACGGCCTGATCGCCCGCGAGATCGAGCGCGTTGACTCAGGCTATCGCTCGACCATGTCGGTGCAGTCCTCGCTCGTGATGTATCCGATCTATGCCTATGGCTCGGAAGCGCAGCGCCGCAAATATCTGCCCAAGCTCGCCACCGGCGAGATGGTCGGCTGCTTCGGCCTGACCGAGCCGGATCACGGCTCCGATCCGGGCTCGATGGTGACGCGCGCCGAGAAGGTGGCGGGCGGCTACAAGCTCAACGGCGCCAAGACCTGGATCTCGAACGCGCCCTTCGCCGACATCGCCGTGGTGTGGGCCAAGCTCGACGGCGTCATCCGCGGCTTCATCGTCGAGCGCGGCATGAAGGGTTTCTCGACGCCGAAGATCCAGGGCAAGCTGAGCTTGCGCGCCTCGACCACCGGCGAGATCGTGCTCGCCGATTGCGTGGTGCCGGAAGAGAACCTGCTGCCGAACGCGCAAGGGCTCGGCGGTCCGTTCGGCTGCCTCAACAACGCGCGCTACGGCATTGCCTGGGGCGTGATGGGCGCCGCCGAGTTCTGCTGGCACGCCGCGCGCCAGTACACGCTCGACCGCAAGCAGTTCAACCGGCCGCTCGCCGCCAACCAGCTGGTGCAGAAGAAGCTCGCTGACATGCAGACCGAAATCGCGCTCGGCCTGTCGGGTTGTCTGCGTCTCGGCCGCATGATCGAGCAGGGCCGCGCCGCGCCGCCGTCGATCTCGCTGATGAAGCGCAACAACTGCGGCAAGGCGCTCGACATCGCGCGCGTTGCCCGCGACATGCACGGCGGCAACGGCATCTCGAGCGAGTATCACGTGATGCGCGTGCTCTCGAACCTGGAAACCGTGAACACCTACGAGGGCACGCACGACATCCATGCGCTGATCCTCGGCCGCGCGCAGACCGGCATCCAGGCGTTCTTTTGAGGACTTGCTTTCCCTCTCCCCGCTTGCGGGGAGAGGGTGGCGAGCAGCCTTAGCTGCGAGCCGGGTGAGGGGGCCTTACCCAAAGGTCCGGTCAGCGGCTTGCAGCCACCATTCGCGCCAGTTCGACGATGCGCTTGACCATCGCGCTGCCGGCATCGGTCAGCGGGTCGAGCACCGTGAAGTGATTGGCGCCGTCGATCGCTTCGTAACGCGTTTCGACATTGTCTTGCCGCCAGGCCTCGGCGAAATCCTTGCTCTGCCGCAGGAACTCGTTCGATTCGATGCCGCCGACCACGGCATCGAAGGTGCGGCCGGACGGCACCGGCCAGAACAGCGGCGAACATGCGCGCGCCGTCTGTTCGGTCAGTTTCAGATCGACATTGAGCGGCGTCGTCAGCAGCTTGGTCGTGTCGTAAACGCCGGAAATGCCGTAACCCGCTGGCACCAGATCGCTCGGCGCCTTGGGGTCGAGCGTTTCCCAATCGGTCGCCACCAGGCACGCCGATAAATGTCCGCCGGCGGAATGGCCGTAGGCGACAAAGTGTTTCTTGTGCGCGCGCCACAGATGCAGCGCCGCCGCGCGCATCTGCTCGGTGATCTGCGCAATCGAGACAGTCGGCGCGAGGTCGTAGCCGACGACGGCGACAGAGACGCCATGCGCGTTCACGCCTTTGGCCATCTGGCTGAATGACGCCGGCGACAGGCTTCGCCACCAGCCGCCGTGAATGAACACGGCGAGCGGCGCGTCGGCGCCCGCATGATGGCCCGGAAAGAAGTCGATGGTCTGCCGCGGCGACGGCCCGTAGGAAATGCCGAGCTCCGCCTTCGGTGACGCGGCGCGGTAGGCGGCGCCGTCGGCTTCCCAGCGTGCGAAGATCTGCGGATGGTCCGGCACGCGGGCGCGGTTGTCGTATTCCTTGGTGTAATCGACGGCCATGGGCTTTTCCTGTCATGGCCGGACTTGTTCCGGCCATCCCGCTTAGGAACGCAAATTGCTAACCTAAGCGGGGTCGCCGGGACAAGCCCGGTGACGACAACGTTGATATTCGATATCTTGTTTGAATGGCTCACGCTCTCGTCAAACCGCTCGTTCTGCCGGCCGATGGCCGCCAGTCGGAAACCGCGCTCGCGGTGGCGCGCGGCACCGCGCGGCTGCTGCACGCCCACGGCTTCTGCGTCGTCAGCGAATTGCCGCTGCCCTCCGGCCGCCGCGCCGATCTGGTGGCGCTGCGCGACAATGGCGAGATCTGGATCGTCGAGATCAAGTCGTCGGTCGCCGATTTCCGCGCCGACCAGAAGTGGCAGGACTACCGCGCGCATTGCGACCGGCTGTTCTTCGCCACCTCGCAGGACGTGCCGTGCGAGATCTTCCCGCCGGATACCGGGCTGATCGTCGCCGATGCCTTCGGCGCCGCGTTCTATTGCGAGGCGCCCGAGCACAAGCTCGCCGCCGCGACGCGCAAGTCGATGCTGGTGCTGGTCGCCCGCGCCGCGGCGCTGCGCTTGCAATCGCTCATCGACCCGAACGGGCCGTACGCTGAATTTGTCTAGCGCGGCGCGTGAGCGCCAAACGCCGTCTCCGCCCGCGCCGGCGGGCGATCCAGTTCTGAGGTTCTGTCGAAAGGGCTGGGTCCCCGCTTTCGCGGGGACGACACAATCAGCGCGGCGCCCTTTTGGCCAGAATGCGCTGCAAGGTGCGGCGGTGCATGTTGAGCCGGCGCGCGGTTTCCGAGACGTTGCGGCCGCACAGTTCGTAGATGCGCTGGATGTGCTCCCAGCGCACGCGGTCGGCCGACATCGGATTCTCCGGCGGCTCGATCTTCGGGCTCTCATGCGCCAGCAGCGCGGCGAGAACGTCGTCGGCATCGACCGGCTTGGCGAGATAATCGACGGCGCCGAGCTTCACCGCGGTCACGGCGGTGGCGATGTTGCCGTAGCCGGTGAGGATGATGCCGCGCGCCTCGGGCCGCTGCTTCTTCAGCGCCGAGATGACGTCGAGGCCATTGCCGTCGCCGAGGCGCATGTCGACCACGGCAAAAGCGGGCGCCGACTTCTCGAGCTGCATCAGGCCGTCGGACACCGACTCCGCGGTCGTCACTTCGAAGCCGCGCTGTTCCAGCGCCTTGGCCAGCCGCTGCAGGAACGACTTGTCGTCCTCGACGATCAACACACTGCGGTCGGCAATGTTGTCGAGCGGCAGCGGCATCTCGACCGTGTCGTTCATGGCAACGTCCATATCCTGTCCTTGCTCCTCGGCTGTGCGGCGCTTCGATCGCGCCGGTAACCCAAGGAGCTATGCATAGTCCGCGACCCGCGCGAGGGTACAAAACGTCGCATAGCTGATCCCGCCGTTATGGCGAAATCAAGCCCCCGCAAGACCGGCCATTCGCTCGAAATCGCCCCGGTTCCAGCGCAATTTGACGATGGCGCCGTGCTTGGGCGGCAACTGGTTGGCAAAGACGATGCTGGCGCCGGAGCGCTCGAGCAGCGTCTTGGCGATGAAGAAGCCGAGGCCGAGACCGGCCGGCTGGTCGTCATTGCCGTCCGGCTTGCGGCGGCGGGTGGTGACATAGGGCTCGCCGATCCGCGCCAGGATATCGGGCGCGAAGCCGGGTCCGTCGTCGGTGATCGTGATCTCGATGGTGGCGTCATCCCACTGGGTCACGACATCGACCTGTTCGCGGGCGAAATCGACGGCGTTCTCCAAGAGGTTGCCCAACCCGTAGATGATCGCCGGATTGCGGGCGCCGACCGGCTCGGTCTCGTGCTCGGACGGCGCGCTGACGTTAATGACGACGTCGAAATCGCGATGCGGCGCCACCACTTCCTCGATCAGCGAGGTGATCGGCGTGCGGTCGAACGGCGCGCCGCTCGACGACAATTCGGTGATCTTGGACAGGATATCGCGGCAGCGCGACGCCTGGCTGCGCAGCAGCCGCACGTCCTCGCCATGCGGCGCGTCGGCCGGAATGGCGTTCTCCAGCTCCTTGGCGATGACGGTGATGGTGGACAGCGGCGTGCCGAGTTCGTGGGCGGCGGCGGCGGCGAGTCCGTCGAGTTGCGACAGATGCTGCTCGCGCAGCACCACCAGTTCGGTGGCGGCCAGTGCGTCGGCGAGCTGGCGCGACTCCTCGGTGATCTGCCACGCATAGACGCCGATGAAGCCGATGGCGAGCAGGATCGAGAGCCAGACGCCCATCATGTAGACCGGCGGCAGCACCAGCGGATCGGCGTCGTCCCACGGCAGCGGATAATGCGTAAACACCAGAAGCGTCGCGCAGGCCACCGCGAAGATGCCGAGCAGCACGGTGAAGCGCGGTGGCAGCGCCGTCGCCGACAGCAGCACCGGCCCGAGGAACAGGAAGGAGAACGGGTTCTGCAGGCCGCCGGTCAGATACAGCAGCACCGCCAGTTCGGCGATGTCGAAGGCCAGCAGCCAGGCGGCGCGGTCCGGTTCGAGGCGCTGCGTCAGGTGGAAGCGCAGGCGCAGCGCGATGTTGAGCCAGGCCGACAGCGCGATGGCGGCGAGGCAGGTCCACAGCGGCAGCGGGAATTCGAGGCCGAAATACACGACCAGCACGGCGGTGGTCTGGCCGACCACGGCGAGCCAGCGCAGGCGGACCAGCGTATCCAGACGCACATTGCGTCGCGGGTGATGCTGGGCAAGTTCGAGGGCGGGGGGCATGAGGGGAGTGTAGCCTATTTCCATGGGCCGCATCTGCCACGTCATGGCCCTTGCGTCCGAGGTGGCGGAAGGTCACATGTTGAAGGAGAGCCGGGCTTTCGAATGGACGCTAAAGCCACCGCCGCTGCGATTGCCGTCAGGGACCTCGTCAAGCGCTACAAGGGCGTGGCGGCGGTCGATGGCATCTCCTTTGCGCTTCCCTCGGGCTCGGTCACCGGCCTGCTCGGCGGCAACGGCGCCGGCAAGACCACCACCATCGCCATGATCATGGGCCTCGTCACCCCCACCGCCGGCGCCGTCTCGGTGCTCGGCGCGGCGATGCCGGCGCAGCGATACCGCGTGCTGCATCGCATGAATTTCGAGAGCCCCTACGTCGACATGCCGATGCGGCTGACCGTGCGGCAGAACCTGTCGGTGTTCGCGCAGCTCTACGGCGTGGCCGACGCGACGGAGCGCATCACGCAATTGGCGAGCGAGCTCGAGCTCAACGAATTCCTCGACCGGCCGACCGGCAAGTTGTCGGCGGGGCAGAAGACGCGGGTGTCGCTGGCCAAGTCGCTGCTCAACGAGCCCGAGGTGCTGCTGCTCGACGAGCCGACCGCGTCGCTCGATCCCGACACCGCCGACTGGGTGCGCGCGCGCCTCGAGCGCTACCGCAAGGAGACCGGCGCGACGATCCTGCTCGCCTCGCACAACATGAACGAGGTCGAGCGGCTGTGCGAGCGCGTCATCATCATGAAGCGTGGCCGCATCGAGGAGGACGACGCGCCGGAGGCTTTGCTGGCGCGCCACGGCCGCGAAAATCTGGAGGAGGTGTTTCTCGACGTTGCGCGCGGGCGGCAGGCGGAGGCAATGCGATGAGCGTGGGTGCATGCACGCCGTTCTTTTCCCCTCCCCCCGCGAAGCGGCGGGGAGGGGTCAGGGGTGGGGGGCGTTTGCCCTCGGCTTGCCAGTTTCCCCCCACCCCCAACCCCTCCCCACCACGCAAAGATTGCGTGGGGGGAGGGGAGTCGCGGTGTTGCGAGTCTTTGCCATGAGCACCGCCGCATCCGACGCCAGCCTCAACTTCTCGTTCCATCGCGTCAGCGCGATGGTGCGGCGCTATTGGTATCTCTTGATCTCGTCGTGGCCGCGCATTCTCGACCTGATCTACTGGCCGACGGTGCAAATGCTGATGTGGGGCTTTCTGCAGCTCTATGTCTCGAAGACCGCGGGTTTCGCCGCCGGTGCCGCCGGCACATTCATCGGCGCGGTGCTGCTGTGGGATATCCTGTTCCGCGGCCAGCTCGGATTTTCCATCTCGTTCCTCGAGGAGATGTGGGCGCGCAATCTCGGCAACCTGATGATGTCGCCGCTGCGGCCGACCGAGTTCGTCGCCGCGCTGATGGTGATGAGCATCGTGCGCCTTGCCATCGGCATGATCCCGGTGTCGCTGCTGGCGATCGCGTTCTTCGGATTCAATCTGTGGGCGCTCGGCCTCGCGCTCGTTGCCTTCTTCGTCAACCTGATCCTGACGAGCTGGGCGATCGGCATCTTCGTCGCCGGCCTGCTGCTGCGCAACGGCATGGGCGCCGAGAGCATGGCGTGGACCATCATGTTCCTGTTCCTGCCGCTGACCTGCGTTTATTACCCGGTGGCGGTCTTGCCGGCATGGCTGCAATACGTGGCATGGTGCCTGCCGCCGACTTATGTGTTTGAAGGTATGCGGGCGCTGCTGATCGATCACGTTTTCCGCGGCGACCTCATGCTGGAGGCTTTCGCCTTCAACGCGGTGCTGTTTTCCCTGGCGTCCTACGCCTTTGTCCGGCTGCTGGAGAGCGCCAGGGCCAACGGCGCCCTGGTCCAGACCGGTGAATAGGAGCGGTAAATCGCTGGAAAATTTACCGTTTTGTCCTCGTAAACAAGTTCCCAAGGATTACAGCCTATTGTTGACGCGGTCACTCAAAAGCGACAGTGTGCCGCAGTGCAGCAGAAGCCGGGGTCTGAACTGATGCCAATCGGCGAATTCGACGGAGCGGCAGCGATGCCGTCCGGGAATGGCGGCGCTTTGTCGACGCCACTCTACTGGCTTTATGAAATGGGCCACGCCGCGCTCGATCCGTCGCGCGCCTTCGCCGACGCCACCAAGCTGTTCTTCCGCAATCCGGCCAATCCGCTCGCGCACACCACCTACGGCAAGTCGGTGGCCGCTGCCGCCGAGTTGTTCGAACGCACCACGCGTATCTACGGCAAGCCGGACTGGGGCATCGAAGAAACCGTGGTCGGCGGCGGGCGCGTGCCGGTGAACATCCAGCCGGTCTGGGAGCGTCCGTTTTGCCGCCTCTTGCATTTCGAACGCGACATTGAACACATCCCGCGCCGGCCGCAGCCGAAGGTGCTGATCGTGGCGCCGCTGTCCGGCCATTACGCGACCTTGTTGCGCGGCACGGTTGAGGCGTTTCTGCCCAATCACGAAGTCTACATCACCGAATGGCGCAACGCGCGCAACGTGCCGCTGTCGGAAGGCCGTTTCGATCTCGACGATTACATCGATTACGTCATCTCGATGCTGCACATGTTGCAGGGCGAATGCCACGTCGTCGCCGTGTGCCAGCCGGCGGTGCCGGTGCTGGCGGCGGTGTCGGTGATGGAAGGCAATGACGATCCCTATGTGCCGCACAGCATGACCTTGATGGGCGGGCCGATCGACACCCGCTCCAACCCGACCGCGGTGAACAAGCTCGCGGAGGGCAAAGGCATCGACTGGTTTCAGCGCAACGTCATCACCAAGGTGCCGTTCCCGCATGCCGGTTTCATGCGCGACGTCTATCCGGGCTTCCTGCAGCTCTCCGGCTTCATGAGCATGAATCTCGATCGCCATCTCGAGGCGCATCGCAGCCTGTTCTCGCACCTGGTCAAGGGTGACGGCGACTCGGCGCAGAAGCATCGCGAGTTCTACGACGAGTATCTCGCCGTCATGGATCTCTCGGCCGAGTTCTATCTGCAGACGGTCGATACCGTGTTCATCAAGCACGCGCTGCCGAACGGCACGATGAAGCATCGCGGCCTGCCGGTCGACCCGAGCAAGATTCGCCGCGTCGCGCTGATGACGGTGGAAGGCGAGCTCGATGATATTTCCGGTCTCGGCCAGACCGAGGCGACGCATCGGCTGTGCCCGAACATCCCGTCCGACGACAAGGTGCACTACGTGCAGAACGGCGTCGGCCATTACGGCGTGTTCAACGGCTCGCGCTTCCGCTCCGAGATTCAGCCGCGCATCGCCGACTTCATGCTGTCGCACAACGGCGGCCACGGCGGCGGCAAGAAGCGCGGCTGACGCCGCGCATTCTTCGCCTCGTTATGGCAGACTGACGCGGCCGATTCTTCGTCCGGATTCAGCACCGATGTCCCTGCCGCTTCGCGCCTTGTTCATGCGCCGCTCCAGCGAGCCGTCGATGATCACGGTCGCCTTCGAGCAGGAAGTGATCCCGGTGCAACTCAAGCGCAACGCCAAGGCGCGGCGTTATACCTTGCGCATCCAGTCGGCGACGCGCGAGGTGGTGCTGACGATCCCGCCGCGCGGCAGCCTCAGGCAGGCGCGCGAATTCGCCGAGAAGCACGGCGCCTGGATCGCGGCGCGTCTGGCGCGGCTGCCGGTGCCGGTGCCGTTCGCCGACGGCGCGACGTTTCCCTTGCGCGGCGTGCCGCATCGCATCGTCCATCGCCCGCATGCGCGCGGCACGGTGTGGACCGAAGCGGGCGACGACGGCGCGATGTTGCTCTGCGTCGCCGGCGATACGCCGCATCTGGCGCGGCGCGTTCACGACTATCTCAAGAAGGAAGCGAGGCACGACCTCGGCGTCGCCAGCCGGCGCGCCGCCGATGCGCTGGGCGTTGCGCTCAAGCGCGTCTCGGTGCGCGACCAGACGAGCCGCTGGGGTTCGTGCTCGACCACGGGGCTGCTGTCCTATTCCTGGCGGCTGATCCTGGCGCCACCTTTCGTGCTCGACTACCTCGCCGCGCACGAGGCGGCGCATCTGGTCGAGATGAACCACAGCCGGGCGTTCTGGCGGCAGGTCGAGCGCGTCTGTCCGGATTTCAGGCGGGCCAAGGCCTGGCTGGATGCCCACGGCGCCGAGCTGCATCGCTACGGCGCGGACGGCTAGCGCCTTATCGTTACTTCCTATAGGAAACCGCCGTGCCGCGGCCTTTCGCCGGCACGACAGGGAATTTCGATGCTTGCACCCGGCACCTTCGCGCTGACGCTGTTGCTGGCGGCGCTGAGCGCGACCGGTCCGATATCGACCGACCTCTATCTGCCGTCGCTGCCGGCAATCGCCGCCGGTCTGAACTCCGACGCCTCGCATGTGCAGTTCACGATCTCGGCCTTCCTGATCGGCTTTGCCTTCGGCCAGATCGTCTATGGTCCGTTTTCCGACCGGCACGGCCGCAAGCCGCTGCTGCTGGTGTCGATGGGCATCTTCCTGGCCGCATCCGCCATGTGCGTTTTCGCGACGTCGATCGAGATGCTGGTGGTCGCCCGCGTGCTCCAGGCCTTCGGCGGCGCCGGCGGCGTCGTGCTGTCGCGCGCGGTGGTGCGCGACCTCTACACCGGCGCGCGCGCCGGCCGGGAGATGTCGATCATCAGTTCGGTGATGGCCTTCGCGCCGGTGCTGGCGCCGATGTTCGGCGGCGTGTTGCAGACGGCGTTCGGCTGGCGCGGCGTATTCGCGACTTTGGGCCTCATTGGCGCCTGCGTCACGCTGGCGACCGTATTTTTCCTGCCCGAAACGCTGAAGGTCCGCGCCGCCGCCAAGGTGTCGCCGGCCTCGATCTGGCAGTCGTATCGCATCGTGTTCCGCCACGGCGGCTATCGCTCTTATCTGGCGATCTGCACGGCGATCTATGCCGGCCTGCTGGCCTGGCTGACGGCGGCGGCCTTCGTCCTGCAGGGCATCTACAAGCTGTCGGCGTTCGAATTCGGCTTCGTCTTCGCCATCGGCTCGGCCGGCTTTCTTGCCGGCTCGAATATCGCGGCGCGCATCGTCACCCGTCTCGGCATCGACAAGGTGATCGGCATCGGCGCATTGCTCGCGGCGGTCGGCGGCGCGTGCGTGTTGTTGTCCGTCATGCTCGGCTTCAAGTCGTCGCTGACGATCGTGCTGCCGGTCTCGGTCTATCTCTGCGGTCTGGGCATGGTGCTGCCGCAATCGATCGCCGGCGCTATGACGCCGTTTCCGGAGCGTGCCGGCGCCGCGTCGTCGCTGTTCGGCTTCATCCAGCAGACCACCGCGGCCGCGAGCGGCGCCGTCGTCGGCTTGCTGCTCGGCTACGGCGCCTGGCCGCTTGCGGTCGCGATCGCGCTGATGGGCCTCACCACGCTGGTGCTGTGGATCGCCACGCGCGGCGTCCGCAAGCGCAACGCTTATGTCCATCGAGACTAATTGCGCCGGCTGCCGAACAGGTTGTTGAGCAGCCAGCCGTCGAGGCTGCCGCTGCCGTTGGTCTGCCGCTCGGCATTGGCAACCGGCACCGAGCCTGGCGGCACCGGCGCCTGCGACATCGGCACGCCCTGCGACGGCGGCGGCGGTGCGGAATCGCCGCCGCCGAACAATCCGCCGAAGAAGCCGCCCGACGGCACGCTCGGCAGTGCGGCGACCGGCACGCCTTGATGCGCGTCGCGCATGTAGCGGCTCCAGATCTCGACCGGCAGGCTGCCGCCGGTCACCTTCTTCATCGGCGTATTGTCGTCATTGCCGAGCCACACGCCGGTGACCAGATGCGCGGTGTAACCGACGAACCAGGCGTCACGGAAATCCTGGCTGGTGCCGGTCTTGCCGGCGGCGGGCCAGCCCGGCAATTCCGCTTTGCGCGCGGTGCCGATGGTCAGCGTTTCCTGCATCATCTGGTTCATCATGCCGATGTAGCGGGCATCGACGATGCGGCCGAGCGACTGCTCGCTGCGCGCGTACAACACCTTGCCGGCGGTGGTGCTGATGCGCTCGATGACGTGCGGCATCACCGCATAGCCGCCATTGGCGAAGGTGGCGTAGGCGCCGACCAGCTCCAGCGGCGACACTTCCGAGGTACCGAGCGAGATCGAGGCGTTCGGTTCGAGCTTGGAGGAAATGCCGAGCCGGTGCGCGGTGCGGATCACCGCCATCGGCGTGACTTCCATCGTCAGCCGCACCGACACGGTGTTGAGCGACAGCGCCAGCGCCTGGGTCAACGTCACCGGGCCGAGATATTTGTGCTCGTAGTTTTCCGGCTGCCAGCCCTTGATCTTGATCGGCCCGTCGGTGCGCACCGTGTCGGGCGTCAGGCCGCGCTCCAGCGCGGTGAGATAGACGAACGGCTTGAACGCCGAACCCGGCTGGCGCTTGGCGGCGACCGCGCGGTTGAACTGGCTGTCGGCGTAATCGCGGCCGCCGATCAGCGCGCGCACGGCGCCGTCCGGTGACATCGACACCAGCGCGGTCTGCGAGGCGCCGCCCTTGGCGGTCTTGGCGAATTCGGCGGCGACCGCCTTTTCAGCCTCGGTCTGCAGCACGCCGTCGATCGTGGTCTGAACGACGACGTCTTCCTCGACATGACCGATGGAGTCGTTGACCGCGTCCATCACCCAGTCGGCGACATAATTGCCCGAGCCGCTGCTCGCCTGCGCGACGATGCGCGGCGGCGACGCGATGGCCTGCTTCTCATTGGCCGGCGAGATGAAATGCAGTTCGGTCATCGCCGCGAGCACGATGCGGGCGCGCTTCTCCGCCGCGTTGTAATCGCGCGTCGGCGCCAGCCGCGACGGCGACTTGACGAGGCCGGCGAGCAGGGCGCTTTCGCCGACGGTGAGCTGCTTGGCCGACTTGCCGAAGTAGCGCTGCGAGGCCTGCTCGATGCCGTAGGCGCCGGCGCCGAAGTAGACGCGGTTGAGATAGAGCTCGAGGATCTGCGCCTTGGTGAATTTCTGCTCCAGCCAGATCGCCAGCAGCGCTTCCTGCAATTTGCGCGTCAGCGTGCGCTCCTGCGTGAGGAACAGGTTCTTGGCGAGCTGCTGCGTCAGCGTCGAGCCGCCTTGCGCGACGCCGCGATGCAGGACGTTCGCCACGGCAGCGCGCGCGATGCCCATGGGATCGACGCCGAAGTGGTCGTAGAAGCGGCGGTCCTCGATGGCGACGAACGCCTTCGGCACGTAAGGCGGCATTTCCTTCAGCGACAGCACTTCGCCGGCCATGTCGCCGCGGCGCGCGAATTCGCGGCCGGTGACGTCGAGCATGCGGATGGTCGGCGGGCGCTTGGGGATTTCCAGCGATTGGATCGGCGGCAGATGCGCGCCGACGTAAGCGACGGTGCCGACGACGCCGATGACGAGCCACAGGCCGGCGACCGCCGACCAGTAGGCGAGGCGGGCGATCAGCGAACGCTTCGGCCGCCGCGATTTGCCGTTCTTCTTTTTCTTCGCGGAGGGCTTGCGCGCGCCGCCGCCGGAAGGCCGGTCGGCCGGGGCCACGCGCACTTCGGGCGACAGATCGAACACCGGCTCGCGGCGTCCGCCCGATTGTCCTCGTCCCGACGCCATGACGCGACCCAACGCAAACCGCCGGCTGCCGACAAGGCGGCCGATCCCCACGCGGCAAAGCTAAGCGGGGCGGTTTAAGGGGCCGTAAAGAGCATGGCTTTTTAGGTTTTGGCCGGTCGCTGCACTTAACCAAGCATTAGCCATGCAAGGCCTTGAGCAGGATGGCGATTTGCACTGCGGCTGTTCACGCTCCGGACCCAGCGTGCGGCCGTGCCGGCCTATTGGTGCCCCGGCGCCAAAGCCGCCGGCACCGGCGTCCTGCCCGCCGTCCGGTCGATCTTGTCGGCTTCGATCTCCAGCGTGCCGATGCCGGTCGGCATCTTGAGCCGTCCGGGCGCAATGACCGGCGAGCCGGCGATCGGCATGAACCAGATCTCCATGCCGGGGCGGCCGGCGACATATTTAACCAGCACGCTGTCGGGCCGGTAGCCGGCGATCGGACGCAGCACGACGGCGCAGACCAGCACCGGCCCGTCATAGCCGCGGTCGAGCTTCAGCCGGTCCATGCGCTTGAACGACAGCGCGAGATCGTAGCGCCGCTGGCCATCGAAGATCGGCAGCGTCCGTGCGCAGCGCTCCGGTGACAGCGCCGGCTCACCGTCCGGCGCGGCAAGCAGCATCGCGCTCAGCGGATCGGTGACGTTCATTTTATCTTCGTCGCGCACCGGGATGCGCTTGTTCTGGTCCTTCGATTCCTCGGTGCGCAGTGTCTTGACGCTGCCGTTCTCGAAGGTCATTTGCAGGCCGGTGGTCTCCCCATCGTCGGTGACGTTGGACGAGAAAAACGTCGGCGCGACCTGTTGGCCGTTGATCGTGCCCTGCGTGGCGACGCGGCCTTCGCCGTTGACCAGGATGCTCATGGCGCCGCTCGCCTTGCCGCTGGCGGAAGCCTGATAGGCGTGCGCGCTGAGATCGATCGCCCAGGTGATCAGGCCGATCGGCACGCCGACCATCGTGATCGAGTAGTGGATCGTCGCGCGCATCTCCGGCGGCGGGGACGCCGCCTGCGCGCCGCGCAAAGCCAAGACCATCGCGGCGGCCATCAGGCCGGATTTGCAGAGCGCCGGAGCCATCATCATGGCAATTTTCCAGTCCCGCGTGGTCAAATTGCGCGTCGGCTCACGCCGCGCCGCGGCCCGCCTTCGCGTCGGGCCGGGTGAACAGGGCGATGAGCGCGCGCTTGATCGCCGCCTGCCGGGTCGCCGACGTGATCTGCGCGCCCATCAGGTCGGTGACATAGAACACGTCCACCGCGCGTTCGCCGAAGGTGGCGACATGCGCCGAGGCGATGTTGAGGTTGAGCTTCGAGAGCGTCGCCGTCAGCTCATAGAGCAGGCCGGGCCGGTCGAGGCCGGCGACCTCGATCATCGTGTAGCGGTGCGACCACTGGTTATTGATGTCGGCGTTCGCCTCGATGGCGAAGGCCTTGATGCGCCCTTTCGGCGGCGCCCGCTTGGCGACGACATCCGGCAGCCGCAGTTCGCCGCGCAATGCCTTCTCGATCGACTCGGCGATACGGCCGGCGCGGCGCTGTTCGTCCTCGTCGCGATCGAACTCGCGCGACAGCGAGATGGTGTCGAGCGCCTGGCCGTCGGTGGTGGTGAAGATCTGCGCGTCGACGATGTTGCCGCCAGCCATGGCACAGGCGCCGGCGATGATCGACAGCAGCCATGGATGGTCGGGCGCCAGCACGGTGAGTTCGGTCACCGCGCGCTCGGTATCGAAGCGGATGGCGGTCGCCAGATTTTTGCCGGTCTCGCGTGCCGTGTGCACGAGATTGGCGTGCTCGATCTTGTGCGGCAGATCGACCTTGAGCCAATAGGCCGGATAGAGGTGAGCGATGTGCGAGTCGACGCGCTCGGCCGGCCATTGCCGCTCCAGCATCGCGTGGCGGAATTCCTCCTGCGCCATGGCGACGCGCTGGGCGCGGTTGACCTCGGAAAAGCCGCCGGTCAGCGCCGGCTCGGTCTCGAAATAAAGCGTGCGGATGAGCTGCGCCTTCCAGCCGTTCCAGACGCCGGGGCCGACCGCCTTGATGTCCGCGGTGGTGAGGATGGTGAGCAGCTTCAGCCGCTCGACCGACTGCACCACGGCGGCGAAATTCTCGATGGTCTTGCGGTCCGACAGGTCGCGCGACTGCGCGACGCTCGACATGACCAGATGCTGCTCGATCAGCCACGACACGGTCTCGGTGTCGGCCGCCGACAGCCCGAGTCGCGGACACAGGCGCTTGGCGAGCCGCGCGCCGGCGATGGAGTGATCCTCCGGGCGGCCTTTGGCGATGTCGTGCAGGAACACCGCGACGTAGAGCAGCTTCAGGCTCGCCGGCTTGATCTTCTGAATGAGTTCGTTGGCGAGCGGCGTGTCCTTGCTGGTGCCGTGCTCGATCTCCGACAGCACGCCGATGCAGCGCAGCAGATGCTCATCCACCGTGTAGTGGTGATACATGTTGAACTGCATCATCGCCACCACCTTGCCGAAGGCGGGGACGAAGCGGCCGAGCACGCCGATCTCGTTCATCCGGCGCAACACGGTCTCCGGATCGTTCTTCGAGGTGAGGATGTCGAGGAAGAGTTCGTTGGCTTCCTCGTTCTCGCGCAGCCGGGCGTCGATCAGCTTCAGCGACCGCGTCATGGCCCGCATCGTGTCCGGGTGCAAAGCGAGATTGTGCTTCTGCGCCAGATAGAAGATGCGGATCAGATTGACCGGATCGCGTTTGAACACATTGGCGTTGGCGCAAAGGATGCGATTGTTCTCGGCGATGAAGTCCTTGTTGTCGCCGAGCGGCTTGCGCTTCACGGGCCGCAGCTTCGCCATCACCCGGCTCAGCACCGGCGCTCCCTTGGCGTGGCTGTCCTCGAGCTCGGCCGACAGAATCGCCGTCAGGTCGCCGACGTCCTTGGCGACCAGAAAGTAGTGCTTCATGAAGCGCTCGACATCCTGCTGGCCGGGATGATCGGTGTAGCCGAGGCGCACTGCGATCTCGCGCTGCAGGTCGAACGACAGGCGCTCCTCGGCGCGGCCGGTGATGAAGTGCAGGTGGCAGCGCACCGAGAGCAGGAAGTCCTCGCAGCGGCGGAATGTTTCGTATTCTTGTTTGTCGAACACGCCGCGCTTCATGAGTTCGTCGGGTTCGCGCACGCGAAAGACGTATTTGGCGATCCAGAACAAGGTGTGCAGGTCGCGCAGGCCGCCTTTGCCGTCCTTGACGTTCGGCTCGACCAGATAGCGTGACTGGCCGCTGCGGCGATGGCGGTCCTCGCGCTCGGCCAGCTTGGCGGCGACGAACTGCGCCGCGGTGTTGCGCACGACCTCGGCATCGAAGCGCGTCACCAGTTCGTCGAACAGCTTCTGGTCGCCGAGCAGAAAGCGCGCCTCGAGCAGCGCGGTGCGGATGGTCATGTCCGCCTTGGCCTGGCGGATGCATTCGTCGACCGAGCGCGTGGCGTGGCCGACCTTCAGCCCGGTGTCCCACAGCGCGTAGAGGATCGCCTCGGCGACCGACTCGCCCCAGGCGGTTTGCTTGTAGGGCAGCAGGAACAGCAGATCGATGTCCGAACCCGGCGCCTGGAAGCCGCGGCCGTAGCCGCCGGTGGCGACGATCGCCATGTGCTCGGTCTCCGACGGGTTCTCCGACGGATAGAGATGCTTGCGGACGAAATCGTAGAGAATGCCGATGACCTCGTCTTCCATCTGGCAGATGCGCTCGGCGCAGCGCCGGCCGTGGCGATCCTTCAGCAGCAGACGTTCGGCTTTCTCGCGGCCTTCGTTGAGCGCCGTCTTCAGGCGCTGCGCCAGCGCCGTGCGCATCTCGACGTCGTTGCCACGGCCCGTCCGGGCGAGTTCCTCGAGGTCGGCGACGATGGCGTTGCGGTCGATCAGGTCGCCGCCGCTGCGGGACGGCGCCGCCGCGGGTCTGGACGAATCGCGATCGAGGGCAAGGGAAGCCATGGGGTCATCCGGATAGCGGAGGGCGCAGGCGAAGTCACCGGCCCCGCGAAAGATAGTCATTGGCCTCCATGGCAAAATGAAGTGGAATGAAATTCCATGATTTTGCAAAATATAGACAAAAATATGCCTTTGACCCGAAATTTAGGCCGTCTTAAAGAATAAACGTATCGCGGCGGCCGACGCCGGCCATGGGATTTCTGGGGGGAGGCAAATATGAGTTTGTTGTCGCGGCGCTGGCTGGTCGCGTTGGTCCTCGCGGCGGGTCTGGGCACCGCCGCCCACGCCGCCGACAAGCCGAAGGAATTGCGCATCGACTGGGCGACCTACAACCCGGTATCGATGCTGATCAAGGACAAGGGCTGGTTCGAGAAGGAATTCGCCAAGGACGGCATTTCGATCCGCTGGGTGCAGACGCTCGGCTCCAACAAGGCGCTCGAATTCCTCAATGCCGGCTCGATCGACTTCGGTTCGACCGCCGGTTCCGCCGCATTGGTCGGCCGCATCAACGGCAACCCGATCCGCGCCATCTATGTCTATTCGAAGCCGGAATGGACGGCGCTCGTCACCCGCAAGGACACGCCGATCAAGACCGTCGCCGATCTCAAGGGCAAGCGCGTCGCCGTGACCCGCGGCACCGATCCGCACATCTTCCTCGTCCGCGCCTTGCAGAAGGCGGGGCTGAGCGAGAAGGACATTCAACCAGTACTGTTGCAACATCCCGATGGCGCCACCGCCCTCATCCGCGGCGATGTCGATGCCTGGGCCGGTCTCGATCCGATGATGGCGCAGGCGGAAATCCGCGACGGCGCCAAGTTGTTCTATCGCGACGCCGACGCCAACACCTACGGCATCCTCAATGTCCGCGAGGAATTCGCCAAGGACAATCCGGATCTCGTCAAGCGCGTGCTCGCGGTTTACGAGACGGCGCGCAAATACGCAGTGGCGCATCCGGACGAACTGGAAGCAAGCTTCATCGCCGCGACCAAGCTGCCGAAGGACGTCGTCGAGAAACAGCTTCGCGAGCGCACCGACCTGTCGAACGGCAAGATCGGCAAGCCGCAGCGTGACAGCATCCTCGCCGCCGGCCTTGCTCTGCAGGAAGCCGGCGTTCTGAAGAAGGACGTGGACGTCGCCAAGACGCTCGATCAACTGGTCGACGACCAGTACGTCGCGGCCACGAACTAAAAGCTTTTGCCGGGCGCGCCCTTTGTGGTGCGTCCAACAACTGGCTTCCGATCAAATGGCCGGTTGCATCCGGCGGACCGATTGATGTCTTTTGTACCGATGAGTGCGGCCCTCGGAACCAGCGCGGCCGACCCCGTGAAAAGGCGATCGGCCTTGCCTCGTTATGTCACCCCGCTGATCGGCTTGATCATCCCGGTGACCGCCGCGATCGTCTGGGAATTCGCGGTGCGCTGGGGCTGGTCGGACGGCCGCCTCGTGCCGCCGCCGTCGGTGATCTACGCGACGTTCGCCGAACTCGCCGCCACCGGCGAATTGCAGCGTCATGCTTTGGCGACCGTCGCCCGCGTCGCCGCCGGCTTCGGCGTCGGTGTCGCCGCCGGCACCGTTCTCGGCGCGCTGACCGGCTATTCCGTCACCTTGTTCCGCCTGCTCGATCCGACCTTCCAGGCGCTGCGCGCCATCCCCTCGATCGCCTGGGTGCCGCTGTTCATTCTCTGGCTGGGCATTTTCGAAGCGTCGAAGATCACGCTGATCGCCGTTGGCGTGTTCTTCCCGGTCTATCTCGGCGTGATGGGCGCGGTGATGTCGGTCGATCGCAAGGTCGTCGAGGTCGGCCGCGCCTTCCGCCTGTCCGGTTTCCAAATGGTGCGGCGAATCCTGCTGCCGGCCGTGCTGCCGGCCTATGTCATCGCGCTGCGCTCGGGTCTCGGCCTGGGCTGGATGTTCGTCGTCGCTGCGGAATTCATGGGCGCGTCGGAAGGCCTTGGCTTCCTGCTGGTCGATGGCCAGCAGCTCGGCAAGCCGGCGCAGATCGTCGCCGCCATCGTCGCCTTCGCCGTCATCGGCAAGCTCACCGACTGGCTGATCGTCGGCCTTGCCGCGCCGTTCCTGCGCTGGGAAGACCGCTTCGGCCGCGGCGCGGAGCGCTGACATGCTGCAGCTCGAAGGCGTCGGAAAAACCTATCCGAACAATGTGCATGCGCTCGCTGGCGTCAGCTTCACGGTCGCGCCCGGCGAGATCGTGGCCATTGTCGGCGGCTCCGGCTGCGGCAAGTCGACGATGCTGCGCGCCATCAGCGGCCTCGACACCGCCAGCCGGGGCCGCGTCATGCTCGACGGCGTCGCCGTCACCGCGCCGCACGAAAGGATCGGCATCGTCTTCCAGGAGCCGCGGTTGCTGCCGTGGCTCACCGTCGCCGGCAATATCGGCTTCGGCCTCGAGCATTTGCCGAAGGCCGAGCGTGACACGCGCGTCGCCAAAGCGCTGGAGCGCGTCGGTCTTGCCGAAAAGGCCGGCGTCTGGCCGCGCGAACTGTCGGGCGGGCAGGCGCAGCGCGTCGCCATCGCGCGGGCGCTGGTGCCGCGCCCGGAAGTGCTGCTGCTCGACGAACCGTTCTCGGCGCTCGATGCCTTCACGCGCGCCGATCTGCAGGAGCATCTGCTCGATCTCTGGGCCGACTCGCGGCCGACGCTCATCCTCGTCACGCACGACGTCGAGGAGGCGGTCGTGCTGGCGGACCGCATCTTCGTCATGCAGCCCCGGCCGGGCCGGCTGTTCGAGGAGATCGTCACCGGCCTGCCGCGGCCGCGCGACCGGCAGTCGTCGCGCTTCGACAACGCGAAAAAGCAGGTGCTGGCGGCGCTCGACCGCTCGATGGCGCGCCCGCTGCGCGACGACGAGAACAAGGCGCCGGAAGGCGCGGCGCTCTGGTGGTGACCGGGCGTCTTGCCTGATAGGCAATTCGGCTTGCACGTGATGCAAGTCCATGGCAGGCTGCCGTCATGGACGCCCAAGCCATCACCGCCGAAATCGGCGCCCGCATCCGCCGCGGCCGCATCGCCAACGGCCTGACTCTCGCCGCCGTTGCCGAGCGTGCCGGTCTTTCCGAAGCCTTCCTCTCCCGCGTCGAGCGCGGCGAGGCGCAATGCTCGATCGCCAATCTGGTGCAGATCTGCGCCGTGCTCGGCCTCGGCCTGCAGGATCTCGTCAGCGGCGAGCGGCGGCCGGACCGCACCGCCGTCAGCGTGTATCGCGTCGCCGAGACCGGGCGTCACGTCGAGCTCGAGAGCAGCGGTTATCACTGGCACCGCGTCGCCGGCGGCGCGCCGCGCGACCGCATGGAAGTGTTTCATCTCGTGTTTCCGCGGCGCAACCGCATGACGGCGATGGTGTCGCATCCTGGGCAAGAACACTGTGTCGTGCTGTCCGGCGAGATTCTGTTTTTCGTCGGCGAGGAATGCCACCGCCTCGGCCCCGGCGACAGCATCTTCATCGCCTCGGAACAGCCGCATCGCGCCGAGAACGCCGGCGATGCCGAAGCTCATGTTCTGATGACGGTCGCCAAACCGGAAAACGAAATGACAGCCGTCGATTGGTGGCGCTTGCCGCTGCCCGACAGTGCCGCTCGCGAGCCGACCAAGAAGCGCAAAACGCGCAACAACACGGAGGAAACGTCATGACGGAAGCGGCGACCAGGCCGAAACGCGAAGCCTCGCGCAAGGATCATCTGCCATTCGAGGCCAAGCACGTCGACGACTTTGAATGGGAGACCATCCGCTGGCCCGGCGAAACCGGCAAGATGCTGTTTCATCCGCGCGCCGAGCGGCCGACCGAGCCCAATGCCGGCATTCTGCGGCTGGCGCCCGGCGGCTATCATCCCGAGCACTATCACGGCTTCGCGCAGGTCTGGTACATCATGTCCGGCGAGTTCAGGATCGATGGCAAGATGTACGGGCCGGGCACGATGATTTTTCATCCGGACCCGCATTTCGAAGGCGAGTTTCACACCGAAACCGGCGGCGACATCCTGATCGTGCAGTATCCCGGGCCGACCACGGCGGAGCGGCCGATCTACGACGACCGCTTCAACATGAAAGAGCGCCGCGCTGTGGCCGAAGAGCGTATCGATCGTTAGGACTATAAGGCCGAGATTCGAGCAAGGGCCCGGCGTAGCTCACGCCGGGCCTGCGTCGTTTCCGCAGGCGTGACGCGCGCGAAAACCGGTTCCCCATTTTCCGGATCATGGGATATGGTCCGGCTGAATTTGAATCCGGGAGAGAAACTGCCATGCGTATGTTCCAGGTCTGCACCTGCGGCCAACCCCTGCAACTCAACGAAAAGCCAACGCCAGAGCCGAAAGGCACCGAGGTGCTCTTGAAGATCAAGGCGGCGGGTGTTTGCCACAGCGACATCCATATCTGGGACGGCTATTACGAGCTCGGCGGCGGCAAGCGCATGCAGCTCCTCGAGCGCGGCATCAAGCTGCCGCTCACCATGGGTCATGAAAATGTCGGCGAGGTCGTTGCCGTCGGCCCCGATGCCAAGGGCGTCAAGATCGGCGAGATCAAGCTCGCCAATCCGTGGATCGGCTGCGGCGAATGCATGGTGTGCCGCCGCGGAGAGGAGAATCTCTGCAAGACGCCGAAGAATCTCGGCGTGTTCTCCGACGGCGGCTATGCGACGCATCTCGTCGTGCCGCATCCGCGTCATCTGTTCGACATCGGCAACCTGACGCCTGTGCAGGCTGCGCCGCTCGCCTGCTCGGGCATCACCACCTTCAGCGCGCTGAAGAAGGTCGCTGAGTTCATCAAAGACGAGCCGCTCGTCATCATGGGGGCCGGCGGTCTCGGCCTGATGGCAATTTCGCTGCACAAGGCGATGGGCGGCAAGGGCGTGATCATGGTCGATATCGATCCGGCCAAGCGCGAAGCGGCACTGAAGGCGGGCGCCATCGCTGCGATCGACGGCCGCGCGGGCGATGCGGCCAAGCAGATCATTGACGCCACCAAGGGTGGCGCCTGGTCGATCATCGATTTCGTCGGCTCGTCCGACACTGTGAGGCTCGCGATAGACTCGCTGGTGACCAAGGGCGGCAAGATCGTCGTGGTCGGCCTGTTCGGCGGCGACATCACCATCTCGACGCCATTCTTCCCGATGCGGGCCATGACCATTCAGGGCTCCTATGTCGGTTCGCTGCCGGAAATGAAGGAATTGCTCGAACTCGTCGGCCGCACCGGCGTGCCGCAGGTGCCACTGCGCGAGCGGCCGCTCGAGGAGGTCCAGCAAGCGCTCGACGACCTCAAGGCCGGCAAGGTGATCGGCCGCGTCGTGCTGACGCCGGCGTAAAGGACCAGAACCGATGGACGCCAATGAACTTCGCGCCATGCAGGCGCCGATCAAGGAAAAGTACAAGAGCGACGCCGCTGCGGCGATGATCACGCTGAAGGCCAAAGGCACGCTCGACGACACCAGCATCGCCTGCAAGGTCGAGACTGGCCGCGCGCTCGCGGTCGCTGGGCTGCATCCGGCGACCGGCGGTTCGGGCCTTGAGCTATGTTCCGGCGACATGCTGCTGGAAGCGCTGGTTGCCTGCGCCGGCGTGACGGTGAAGGCGGTGGCGACAGCGCTCGAGATTCCGCTGAAATCCGGCCGCGTCTCGGCCGAGGGCGATCTCGATTTCCGCGGCACGCTCGGCGTCGCCAAGGACGCGCCGGCCGGCTTCGCCCAGATCCGGCTGCGCTTCGATCTCGACACCGACGCGTCGCAGGACAAGCTCGATCAGTTGCTCAAGCTCACCGAACGCTATTGCGTGGTCTATCAGACCATCAAGAGCGGCCCTCCGGTCGACGTGAAGATGGCGCGCACCTAACAGACCTCGCCTCTCTCCAGCCGGGGAGAGGGAGAAGGGACACAATGTCTCCCGAGCTCTATTTCGCGCTGACCTTGCTGGTGCGCATGGCTGTCACCGCCGCGTTCCTGATCGCGGCGACGGTCACGGCGGAGCGCGCCGGCCCCTTGATCGGCGGACTGGTGGCGACGTTGCCGATCAGCGCCGGCCCGATCTACATCTTCCTCGCCATCGACCACGGCGCGCATTTCGTCGGCCAGAGCGCCCTCGGCAGCATGGTGAGCAACGCCTTCAACATCGCCTTCGCGGTCACTTACTGCCTGCTAGCGCAGAAGCGTTCGATGGTCGTCGCGCTCGCCGGCGCCTTCGCGGTCTGGGCGCTGCTCAGCTATAGTTTCAACTACGTGCCGCTCGGCGTCTGGGGCACCATCTTCATCAACATCGTCGCGCTCGCCGCCGGCCACGCGCTGGTGTCGCCGCTGCGCCACGTCCAGTTCCCGCGCATGCGCACTTACTGGTACGACTATGTGCTGCGCGCGGCCCTGGTCGCGCTTCTGCTCGGCATCGTGGTGACGCTGAGCTATCACATCGGCCCGGTGGCGAGCGGCAATCTCGCCGTCTTCCCGATCGTGCTGTCGAGTCTCGTCCTGGTCCTGCATCCGCGCGTCGGCGGGCCGGCGACCGCGGCCGTGCTGTCAAACGCGGTGATCGGGCTCGGCGGATTCGGGGTCGCCATGCTGGTGCTGCACCTGACGGCGGATCCGCTCGGCTCGGTGCTGTCGCTGGTTCTGACGCTCGTCGTTTCGGTCGCCTTCAATCTCGTGACCTTCGTCGCGCGCCGCAAGGGCAAGCTGGCATGAGCGCGGCGCTGCCTTCGGTGTTCTGGCTCGGCCTTGCGCTCAAGATCGTCATGACGGCGGGCATCGTCGTCGCGGCATCGATGGTGGTCGAACGCTCGGGCCCGTTCATCGGCGCGCTCATCGCCGCTTTGCCGACCGCCGGCAGCGCGGCCCTCATCATTCTCGCCGTCGAGCACGACGCGCATTTCATCGCGCAGAGCGCCATCGGCAGCATGCTGGCCAATGTGGCCTGCGCCTTCTTCGCGCTGACCTACGCGGCATTGGCGCAGCGCCGAGGCCTGGTGGTGAGCCTCGGCGGCGCCTTCGCCGTGTGGTTGTCTGTCGTCTTCCTGTCGCGCCTGATCGACTGGAGCGCGGCCATGGCCTTTGCCGCCAATGCCATCGTCTACCCAATCGCCATCTATATCGGCTCGCGCTTCCGCGGTGACGACCGGGTGCGCTCGCGCGTCGCCTTCACCGCGCGCGATCTGGCCTGGCGCGCCGGCGTCGTGACGCTCTGCGTCGTCGTCGTCACCGGCCTGAGCTCGTCGATCGGGTCTTATTTCTCCGGCGTCTTCGCCTTCTTCCCGGTGGCGATGAGCTCGTTCTTCATCATCCTGCACACGCGCGCCGGCGGCCCGGTGGCGGCGAGCGTCGGCGCCCATGTGCTGGCGCCACTGATCGGCCTCGGCCTCGGCCTGTTCGCGGTGCATCTCCTTGCCGAACCGCTTGGCGTGTGGTGGTCCTACCTGATCGGGCTGGCGATCGGCGTGGCGTGGAACGGGCTGTTGTGGGGATGGAAGAACCGGCGAAGAGACTAAACTCTAGCGCCAACACATATTCCGTTCGTTCCCGCGAAAGCGGGAACCCAGTTCATTCTTTGACGCTGAATTCGCGGTCTGTGGGTCCCCGCTTTCGCGGGGACGAACGGAATCATTTTCTGTCTGTATCTTTCAGGCTGGCCTTCAGATTATACAGCGCTTCCATCGCCTCGCGCGGCGACATCTCGTCGGGATTGAGCGCGGTGATGGCGGCAACGATCGCGTCCTGCGCCGGCTCGGCCGCGGCGGCGGGTGGCTGGTAGTTCGCGGCGAACAGCGGCAGGTCCTCGAAGCCCTTCGGCGCGGCGCGGTCTTCCTGTTCGAGCTTGGCCAGCACCACCTTGGCGCGCTCGATGACACTGCCCGGCAGGCCGGCGAGTTTCGCCACCTGGATGCCGTAGGAGCGGTCGGCGGCGCCGGCGACGACTTCGTGCAGGAACACCACCTCGCCCTTCCACTCCTTCACCTTGACGGTGACATTGTGCAGGCGCGGCAGCCGTGCCGACAGCGCGGTGAGCTCGTGATAATGCGTGGCGAACAGCGAACGGCATTTGTTGATGTCGTGCAAGTGCTCGATGGTCGCCCAGGCGATCGACAGGCCGTCGAAGGTTGCGGTGCCGCGGCCGATCTCATCGAGAATGACGAGGGCGCGGTTGCCGGCCTGATTGAGAATGGCCGCGGTCTCGACCATCTCGACCATGAAGGTCGAGCGGCCGCGCGCCAGATCGTCCGCCGCGCCAACGCGCGAGAACAGGCGATCGACAATCCCGATATGCGCGTGCTTGGCCGGCACGAACGAGCCCATCTGCGCCATGATCGCGATCAGCGCGTTCTGCCGCAGGAAGGTCGATTTGCCGGCCATGTTCGGGCCGGTGATCAGCCAGATGCGCCCGGCCTCTGCCTCGCCGGGCGGCGACAGGTCGCTGTCATTGGCGACAAACGGCGTGCCGTCGCGCGACAGCGCGTGCTCGACGACCGGATGGCGTCCGCCCTCAATGACGAAGGCGAGGCTGTCATCGACCACCGGCCGCGCGTAACCGGATTCGGCGGCGAGCGCGGCGAGGCTGGCGGCGACGTCGAGCCGCGCCAGCGCCTCGGCGCATTGCTTGATCGCCGGACCTTCGGCGATCACCGCGGCGCACAGCTTTTCGAAAATCTCGAGTTCGAGGCCGAGTGCGCGATCGGCGGCGCTGGCGATCTTGGCCTCGAGTTCACCGAGTTCGGTCGAGGTGAAGCGCACCTGGCCGGCCAAGGTCTGGCGATGGATGAAGGTCGCGTTCAGCGGGCGCTGCATCATCTTGTCGGCGTTCTGCGCCGTGACTTCGACGAAATAGCCGAGCACGTTGTTGTGCTTGATCTTGAGCGCCTTGACGCCGGTCTCGTCGCAATAGCGCGCCTGCAGCGCGGCGATGACCCTCCGCGATTCATCGCGCAGCGCCCGGTTGTCGTCGAGCGCGGCATCGTAGCCTTCGCGGACGAAGCCGCCGTCGCGCTTGATCAGCGGCAGGTCGTCGGCGAGTGCGCGGGCGAGCTCATCGGCCAGGGCCGCGTCGACCTTGCGGCAATAGCCGAGCGCTTCGGCGATCTCGTCCGGCGCCTGCTTGATCGAGGCCAGCGCGCGGGCGAGTTCATACGCTGCGGCGATGCCATCGCGAATGGCGGCGAGATCGCGCGGCCCGCCGCGCTGCAATGCGATGCGGGTGAGCGCGCGGGCCAGATCCGGCGCGGCGGCGAGCCGCGAGCGCGTTTCGGCACGGGCCGCGATGTCATCGACGAAGCATTCAACGGCGTCGAGCCTTCGTGTGACGGCGGCGACATCGGTGAGCGGCGCCGACAGCCGCTGCGCCAGGAGGCGCGAGCCGGCCGCGGTGACAGTGCGGTCGATGCAATCGAGCAGCGAGCCGCGCCGCTCGCCGCCGAGCGTGCGCATCAGTTCGAGATTGCCGCGCGTCGCCTGGTCGATGGCCATGGTCGCCGCGGCGGCCTCGCGCAGCGGCGGCGACAGCGGCGGGCGCTGGCCGACCTGCGTGCGTTCG
Organism: Pseudomonadota bacterium; assembly: GCA_018240595.1. Lineage (GTDB taxonomy): Bacteria > Pseudomonadota > Alphaproteobacteria > Rhizobiales > Xanthobacteraceae > Pseudolabrys. The sequence goes on from JAFEFL010000003.1 coordinate 26,232, forward strand.
ATGTAGGTGACGGCCGCGGCCGCCGCGGTGATCTCGAGCCGCGTCAGTGCGCCGAAGCCGTCGCTGGTGGCGACGGCAAAGAATGACGTCAGGCGGCGCTCGGCGGTCGCTGAGTCGAACACGTCGCGCGACAGCGGCGTCACCGCCGGCAGCTCGCGCCACAACGGGATCAGTTCGATGTCGGAGTTCAGCGAATCCGATATGAGAATCTCGCCGGGCTCCAGCCGCGCGATCTCGGCGGCGAGCATGACGCGGTCGCATTCGGTGATACGGAATTCGCCGGTCGACATGTCGATCCAGGCGAGGCCGAAGCGCGCTTCGGTGCCGACCGAGGACAGCCGCGCCCGCGCGATGGCGAGCAGGTAGTTGTTGCGCCGCGCGTCGAGCAAAGTGTCTTCGGTCAGCGTGCCGGGCGTCACCAGCCGCACGACGTCGCGCTTCACCACGCTCTTCGAGCCGCGCTTCTTGGCCTCGGCCGGATCCTCGAGCTGTTCGCACACGGCGACGCGATGGCCGAGCGCGATCAGGCGATGCAGGTACTCGTCCGAGCGGTGGATCGGCACGCCGCACATCGGGATGTCCTGGCCCTGATGCTTGCCGCGCTTGGTCAGCACGATGCCGAGCGCGCGGCTCGCCACCTCGGCGTCCTCGAAAAACAGTTCGTAGAAATCGCCCATCCGGTAGAACAGCAGCGAGTCCGGATTGTTGGCCTTGATCTCGATGTACTGCTCCAGCATCGGAGACAGCTTTTCCGGCGGCGCCGCGTCGGGCGTCGTCTCGGGTTCGGAAAGTCCGATGGGCTGGGGCTGGGACATTCGGGCAAAATAGCCCAGTTGGACGGGCCATTTAAGCCCTGGGGCACCTCATTTCCCCGCTAAATCACCTCGCTCGCCCGCTTCAGGCCCAGGATCATCGATGTATTGAGCAGATGCGCGCGGGCCTTGTCGGGATCGGTGGCGACGGCGACCATCTCCTCGAGGTGCCGGCGCTGAACGGCCGGATCACGCTCCTCCATCATCCGCTTGTTTCGGATCGACATCGCCTGCACCTGCTCGATCGTCGCGAAGCGGCGCTGGCGCGAGTAAAGGTCGAGCAGGTGTTCGCCTTCGCCGCGCCAATGACGGCCGAGCTTTTCGCAGAGGTTGACGGCATCGTGGATGCCGCTGTTCAGCCCGAAGCCGCCGAGCGGGTTGTTGAGATGGGCGGCGTCGCCGGCGAGCAGCACGCGGCCGCTGCGGAACGAGGCGGCGACGCGCTGGTGCACGCGGTAGGTGCTCTTGTAGCGGATGTCGTAGGCGCCGTGTTTTGGCAGCACGCGCTGCAGCGCCGCCTCGACGCGCTCTTCGGACAGCAGCACCTCGTCGGCTTCGTGCGGATTGACCGGGTAGGCAAGACGCCACAAGCCCGGCGGGCCGGCATCGGGCACCTTGAACAGGGCGCCGAATTCGACCGGGTCGGCGATGTAGCAGTTATAGGCAAAGCCGTGCGCGCCGAAGTCGTAGGGCGTCGAGGCGACGACGAACAGTTCCGGCCAGGTGAAGCCTTCGAACTCGACGCCGAGGCCCTTGCGCACGACGCTGCGGCCGCCATCGGCGCCGATCAGCCATGACGCCTCGAAACGCCGGTCGCCGGAAGGACCGCCGGTCGTCACCGTGACGCCGTCGGCGTGCCGGGTGAAGCCTTTGACCGAATGACCAAAGTGAATCTCTGCACCGCCTTCCTGTCGCAGTAGGTCGAGCTGGATCGGCGTCAGACGGTGTTGCTCGAGATGCAGGCGATACGGGTAGGGCGTGACGTCGCGCAGCAGGTCGAGATCGAACTCGGCAACGAGATCGCCGGGGCGGTTGCGGATCTGCCAGTGGCGGACCTTGATGCCGCTCTCGTGCATCCGCTCGGTGATGCCGTAGGGCGCCATCATCTCGAGCGTCGGCGGATGGAACGAGCCGGCGCGCAGGTCGTGCGTCAGCGCCTCTTCGGCCTCGAGCAGCACGACGGGAATGTCCTGCGCGCGTAACGCCAGCGCGCACATCAGGCCGGTCGGGCCGGCGCCGGCGATGACAACGGGTTTAAGGGTGGTCATCATTGTTGGCGCATGACCTTTTCCGAAAACCGGTTTCCACTTTTCGGGGTCATGCGCTGCCGGCGCTTCGGACCCTTTACTTCACCAGCTTCGTGCCGGTAATGCGCTCGAGATTGCCGTGCCAGATCGCTTCCTTGGTCGCCTTCGGCAGCTCGACTTCGTCGATGAACTTGATGGCGTCGCGCGTGTACATCGTGCCCTTCTCCGGATCGAACGGGCAGTCCGAGGCGAACACGATCTTGTCGTGGTCGAAGAACGACAGGCCGATATCGATGCCGGCGCGCGAGGAGAAGGTCGCGGTGTCGGCATAGAAGCGGTGCTTGAAGTAATCGAGCGGGCGGTGCTTGAGCTCGCCGAGCAGCTTGCCGAGATCCTCGCCCGACGTTCGCGAGCCGAGCTGGTCCCAGCCGGGGCCGATGCGGCCTTCCAGCATCGGCACGATGCCGCCGAAGTGATGGGTGATGATGTTCAGCTTCGGATACTTGTCCATCAGCTTGGAGAACACGAGCCGCGCCATCGCCGCCGCGGTTTCGTAGGACCAACCGAACGCCCACCAGATTTCGTATTTCGACGTCTTTTCGGTCGGATAGTCCGGGATGTTGGCGCCGCGCGCCGGATGCAGCCAGATCGGCTTGCCCAGCTTTTCCATCTCGGCGAAGAACGGCTCGAACTTCGGATCGTCGAGCGGCACGCCGGCAACGTTGGTGTAGATCTGAACGCCGAGCGCGCCCATCTTGATGGCGCGCCGCGCCTCGGCGACGCCGGCGTCGGGCGAACCGAGCGCGCCCTGTGCGACCCAGCCCGGAAAATGATCACGGTTCTTGTCGATGAGCTCGACGAACTCGTCATTGATCAGCTTGGCGTATTCCTCGACCTTGGCGCCGTCGCCCTTGCACAGCACTTCGAGCGGCGGCATGCCATGCGACAGGATTTGCGCGTAGTCGGGGAAGGTGTCGACCACCTTCTTGCGGATATCGAGATCGTGGATGCTCGGCACTTCGCGCATGCGCTTGCCGATATCGGGAAGGCCGCTGTCGATCAGCACCTTGAAGAAACGGCTCGGCAAGAAGTGGGTATAGGCGTCGATACGCATGGCGATCTTCCCTCGTGCCGCAATCCGGAGTTTCGGATTGCGGAATATTATTGATGGCTTAGGCGACGGTTCTACGCGAGCGCGCAAGGCGTGACAACGCTGCGCCGCGCTGGCGGCCCATGCGCTTTGATCGCTGGCGGAACGCGCTAGCCGAACTTGGCCAATACCGTGTCGGGCACCGGGTGGGACTTGAGCTGCCCACCTTCGCCCCGCACTGTCCACACCCGCTTCTCGTTGGCCTCGACGCAGGTCTCGCCCTTCAGCGTGATCGCGTGGCTCACTTCGAAGGAAGTGCGGCCGAACGTGATGGTGCTGGCGATAAGGCAGTCGTCGCCGAACCGCGTCGGCTTGAGGAACCGGGCCTGGGTCTTGAGCAGCGGCCAGCCGGCGAATTCCAGCGTCCGGAACATCTCGTATTTGGTGATGCCGAGCGCGGCCTCGAACAGCATTTCGATCGAGTGGTCGAAGAAGCGGAAATAGTTGGGATAGAATATGATGCCGGCGGGGTCGCAGTCGCCCCATTCGATGCGCAGGTTTCGCGTGTTGGTGTAGGCCATGGAGGATTCCTAGCGGTCTTCGGCGCGCCGCGCCAGCCAGACCGAGCGGCCGCCGCAATCGGCATCGTTCATCCGCGCATCGACGACGGTAAAGCCATTGGCGGCGAGCAACGCCCGGTATTCCTCCGGGGCGAGGCTGGCGTGATAGAGCGGCTCGCCGTGCAACTCGCCGATGGCTTCGCCGTGGGCCGGCCCGCTGGTGAACATCAAAGGCGCCCCGGGCAGGCCGTGCGCCGCGAAGAGCGGAAACATGCGGCGCTGGTCGTCGTAAGTCAGATGGAAGAACGAGTCCCAGGCGAGGACGCCGCCGAAGCGCCGGCCGAGGTCGAGCGTGCGCATGTCGGCGACGCGCCAGTCCTGCCCCGGGAAGTCATTGCGGCACAGCGAAATCATGGTCGGCGATGAATCGACACCGGTGACGGCGCGGCCTCGCCCGATCAGATAGGCGGCGATCGGCCGGCCGAAGCCGCAGCCGAGATCGAGAACGGCGCCGCCGTCGGGCACAAATGACAGAAAGCGATCGAGCCAGCCCTGCTCGATCAGATAGGTCTGCCTGCGCCGGTCGGCCGCCCAGTCATGCGCCTTGCGCTCGTAGAGACCGACGATGTTGTCGGCATCCGACATCTTTTGTCAGCGGGGAGCCATGCGCAGCGCGCCGTCGATGCGGATGACTTCGCCGTTGAGATAGCCGTTCTCGACGATGTGCAGCGCGAGCTTGGCGAACTCGGCCGGCTCACCGAGCCGCTTGGGGAACGGCACCGAAGCGCCGAGCGAATCCTGCGCTTCCTGCGGCAGGCCTTTCAGCATCGGCGTGCCGAAAATGCCCGGCGCGATGGCGCAAACGCGGATGCCGAACTGCGCGAACTCGCGCGCCGCCGGCAGCGTCAGCGCCGCGACCGCGCCCTTGGACGACGAATAGGCCGACTGGCCGATCTGGCCTTCGAAGGCCGCGACCGACGCCGTCGAGATGATGACGCCGCGGTCGCCGCCCGGCAGCGGCTCGACGCTCTGCATGTTGGCGGCAACGAGCCGCATCATGTTGAAGGTGCCGATCAGGTTGATCTTGATGACGCGCTCATAGTCGGCGAGCGGCATCGGGCCATCCTTGCCGACGATGCGCTTGGCCGGGCCGATGCCGGCGCAATTGACCAGCACGCGCGCCGCGCCATGCACGGTGGCCGCGGCGTCGATCGCCGCCTTGGCGCCGGTGTCCGACGACACATCGCAGGCAAAGGCAATGCCGCCGATCTCGGTCGCGACGTCGTTGGCGGCCTTCTCGTTGAGATCGAATACCGCGACCTTGGCGCCCGCCGCGGCCAGCGCTCGCGCGGTGGCGGCTCCCAAACCCGACGCGCCGCCGGTGACGATCGCGGCCTGTCCTTTGATGTCCATAAGGTACGTCCTTTGCTTAGTGCTTGGCGTCCGGGTTCTCGATCAGCAACGCAATGCCCTGGCCGCCGCCGATGCAGGCCGACGAGATACCATAACGTAGGCCGGACCGCTTCAATTCGCGCGCCAAAGTCAGCGTCAGGCGGATACCGGTGGCGCCGAGGGGATGGCCGATGGCGATGGCGCCGCCATTGACGTTGAGCTTGTCTTCGTCGAGGCCGAGCGCGCGGGCGCAGGCCATGACCTGCGCACCGAAGGCTTCGTTGATCTCGAAGCGGCCGATGTCCTCGAGCTTGAGGCCGGCGCGTTCGACCACGGCCTTGATCGCCGGCACCGGTCCGATGCCCATGATTTCCGGCGGCACTCCGACCGCGGCGCTGGCGACGATGCGGGCCAGCGGCTTCTTGCCGTTCTTGTCGGCATAGGCCTTCGACGACACCAGCACGGCCGCGGCGCCATCGACGATGGCCGAGGAATTGCCGCCGGTCTGCACGCCGCCGAAGGCCGGCTTGATCTTGGCGAGCTGCTCGACCGTCGAATGCCGCACATGCGTGTCGGCCGTGACGTCGTCCTTCACGCGGATGCCGCGGGCGTTCATGCCGTCGGCCTCGAACTTCTCGGTGGTCACCGGCGCGATCTCGCCGGCGCGGAAGTCGGCCGCCTTCACCGCGCGCTCGAAGGAGCGTGAGGCGTAGGCGTCCACTTGGGCACGGGTGATCTGATACTGCTTGGCAAGGTTCTCCGCGGTGTCGCCCATGGTGCAGTTGACGCCCGGATCCATCAGGGCTTCCCACAGGAAGTCCTTGAACTCGACCTGGCCCATGCGGAAGCCGCCGCGGCTGGTGTAGGACGCCACCGGATTGCGGCTCATCGACTCGGCGCCGACGCACAGCGCCAGATCGGCGCGCTTGAGCGACGTGGCATCGGACGCTTGCGCGATCACCTCGATGCCGGTGCCGCAAACGCGCTGCACCAGATGCGCCGGCACCTCCTGCGGCACGCCCGCATAAAGCCCGACATGGCGCGGCAGCATGTAGGCGTCGAAACTCGCCTGCGCCATGCTGCCGGCAATCACGGTGCCGACGTCTCTGGCCGATACGCCTGACTTCTTGATGGCCTCGCGCGCCGCCTTGATGCCGAGATCGATCGGCGAGATCGGCGCCAGCGCGCCGTTGTAATCGACGAACGGGGTGCGAGCGCCGTCGATCAGCCAGGCGTCCTCGAAGGTGGCGCCGATGCCGGGGATCTTGTCAGTCACGATCACTCTCCATCACAAACGGATCACGCGCGGCGACACCGCGTCGGCGTAAAGTTCCTCGACCAGCGCGGCGCGGTTCTTGAGCACGGTGCGCTGGTTGATCGAGCCCTTGTCGGTCATCTCGCCTTTGTCCATCGACGGCGGCTCGGTCATCAGCATGATGCGCGTGACGCGGTTCGACGACCCGGTCGAGGCCGCCGCCATCCGGGCGAGCAGCGTCGCGAACTGTTGCTGCACGTCGTAGTGCTGCACGATCTGTTCGGCCGGGCTGTCCGGCGCGCGATGCAGGATCTTGCGGCAGGCGTCGACGTCGGGGAACACCAGCGCGGCGATATAATCGCGGTCGAGGCCCGCGAACACGACGTCGCGCACCAGCGGCTTGAAGGCGTCAATGAACTGCGCGCGCAAGGGACCGACATTGACCCAGGTGCCGGACGACAGCTTGAAGTCCTCGGCGATGCGGCCGTCGAACAGCAGGCCCTGCTCCGGATGGTCCGGATCGGCAAACTTGAAGGTGTCGCCGAGCTTGTAGAAGCCTTCGTCGTCGAAGGCCTTGCTGGTGTATTCCGGCTGCCGCCAATAGCCCGGCGTGATATTCGGCCCGCGCACGCGCGCTTCCAGCTTGCCTTCGGACGGCACCAGCTTGAGTTCGAGCCCGGCGGCGGGCAGGCCCATATTGGTCGAGTTGGGATGATAGAAGGTGCGGGCCAGCGCGCAGGGCGCGGTTTCGGTGGCGCCGAAGCCGGTGAGGAATTGCACGCGCTCGCCGCAAGTCTCCACTGCGAGCTGGTTGATCTCGTCGAACACATGTTGCGCGAGGCCGGCGCCGGCGAACCACAGCACCTTCACCTTGGAGAAGAACTTGCGGCGCAGCTCGGCGTCGGCGCGTAAGTGCGGCAGCAGCGCCTCGTAGCCTTTCGGCACGGTGAAATACCAGGTCGAGGCGATGTCGCGCAGATTGCGCACCGTTTCCTCGATGGCGCCGGGCAGCGGCTTGCCTTCGTCGATGTAGAAGGTGCCGCCGTTGTAAAGCACTAAGCCGACGTCGTGGTTGCCGCCGGCGGTGTGATGCCACGGCGCCCAATCGAGAATCACCGGCGGCTCATCCTGGAAGAAGGCGAGTGCCTGGCGCAGCATCACCTGATTGGCGCACCACATGCGCTGCGTGTTGATCACGCATTTGGGGGTGCCGGTGGAGCCGGAGGTGAAGAGGAACTTGGCGATGGTGTCGGGGCCGACCTTGTCGTTCGCGGCATCGACAGCGGCGCCGGGTTCGGCCGACAGATCGGCGAACGACATCGTGCGGCCTTCGATCGGATTGCGTGCGACGACGACCGGCACATCCTTCGGCACGATATCGTTGATGGCGCGGGCAAAGGCCTTGCCGTCGGCGGCAAAGACCAGCCCTGGCGTGATCAGGTCGAAGATCGCCTTCAGCCGCGCGAAGTCCTGACTGACCAGCGAATAGGCCGGCGAGATCGGTGCGTAAGCGACGCCGATATAAACCGCGGCAAGGCCGAGCATGGCGTGCTCGAGATCGTTGCCGGACAGGATGACGATCGGCCGATCGGCGGACAGGTTGTATTTGAGCAGCGCCGTGCCGATGCGGCGGGCGTGGTCGAGCGCCTGCGCGTAGGTGATGGTGCGCCAGCTCTCGCCGTCACGCTGCGCCATGAAGACGCGGTCCGGCGCGTGCTTCGCCCAGTATTCGAGGCGCTCGGTCAGTTTCGTCGGATAGGGCCCGAGCGGCTCGGGCGAGCGCAGCAGCAGCGCGCCGTCGGGGCGCGTTTCGATATCGACTTCCTGCGGGCCGAGCCGCACCGGCCGGAACGGGGCCTGCTGCAATGTTGATGCGTTGTCGTTCATTCTGGCCCGTTCAACTGTCGCTGCGGATGACGTTCGGCGACGGCGGTGCGTCGGCGTATAACTCATCGACCAGCGCGGCGCGGCTCGCCAGCACAGCGCGCTGGTTGATCGAACCCTTGTCGGTAGCCTCGCCCTTGTCGAGTGACGGCGGCTCGGCCATCAGGACCAGGCGCTCGACGCGCGTCGACGAGCCCTTGGCCTCCGCCGCCAGCGTGAACAATCGCTCGGCGAACAGCAGGCGCACCGTCGGCGCGGCGATGATGTCGGCCGCCGTCGCCTCGAGGCCGAGGCCGGCGAGCTTGCGGCAGGCTTCGATATCGGGAAACACCAGCGCGCCGATGAAGTCGCGGTCGGCGCCGGCCAGCACGACATCGCGCACATAAGGCGCAAAGTGATCGATGAAGCGGCCGCGCAGCGGGCCGACGCTGACCCAGGTTCCGGTCGACAGCTTGTAGTCTTCGGCGATGCGGCCGTCGAAGATCAGGCCCTTGCCCGGATCGTTCGGGTCGGCGAATTTCAGCGCGTCGCCGATCTTGTAGAAGCCTTCCTCGTCGAAAGCGCCTTGCGTGTGGCTGTCCTGCCGCCAGTAGCCGGGCGTGATGTGCGGCCCGCGCAGTCGCGCCTCGAGCTTGCCGGCATTCGGCACCAGCTTGAGCTCGACGCCGCTGCACGGCAGGCCGATATTGCCAGGCCGGCCGAAATCCCACGTGCAGGCGAGTGCCGCAGGAGCGGTTTCGGTCGAGCCGAGCGACGAGAGGAAGATGACGCGCTCGCCGGTCGTCTCGACCGCGATCTCGTTCATCTCGTCGTAGGTCGCCTGGTTCAGCCCGGCGCCAGCGTAGAACAGTACGTTCAGCCGGCTGAAGAAGTTGCGGCGCAAGGTTTCGTCGGCGCGGAAATGCGGGATCAGCGCCTCGTAGCCCTTCGGCACATTGAAATAGATAGTCGGCGCGATGTCGCGCAGATTGCGCGCGGTCTTCGGCACGCCGGGCGGGGTCGGGTTGCCGTCGTCGATGTAGAACGAGCCGCCATTGACCAGGACGAGATTGAAGTTGTGGTTGGAGCCGAAAGTATGGCTCCACGGCAGCCAGTCGACGATGATCGGCGGCTCGTCTTTGACGAAAGCCAGGCTGCCGCGCAGCATGGCCTGGTTGGCATTGAGCATGCGGTGGGTGTTGATGACGCCCTTCGGCGTTCCGGTCGAGCCCGAGGTGAAAAGGAACTTGGCGATGGTGTCGGGCCCGACCTGCGCGCGCGCCGCGGCGACGCCGCTCGCATCGTCGGCGCCGATCAGATCGGCGAACATGGTCGTCTTCCGGTCGCCGAGCGGATTTCGCGTCACCACCAGTTCGATCTCGTCCGGCACGGTGGCGTAGAGCGCCTTGCCGAAGGCAAGTCCATCGGACGCGAACACCATGCCGGGCGTCAGCAGGTCGACGATCATCCGCAGCTTGCCGAAATCGCTCGACATCAGCGAATAGGCCGGCGACACCGGCGCATAGGGAATGCCGGCATACATCGCGGCCAGCGCCAGCAGGGCGTGTTCGATATCGTTGCCGGACAGAATGACGATCGGCCGCTCCTTCGACAGGCCACGCCGCAGCAGGGCTGCGGCGATGCGGCGCACTGTGTCGAGCACTTCGGCGTAAGTCAGCTTCCGCCAGTTGCCGTCGGCATCGCGCTGCGCGAGATAGACGCGGTCCGGCGCGACGCGCGCCCAGTGCTCCAGCGGCTCGGCGATGCTGTCGTGATACGGCTCGAGCGGCTGCGCGCTGCGCAGATAGATCGTGCCGTCCGGCCGCTGGTCCAAGACGGCGTCGAGCGCGCCGAGTCTGACGCTACGCAGCGGCGCTGACGGAGAGGCGAGGGACCGGTTAACCTGCATCGCTGGTCCTCTAGTCCGGCCGTTTCACCTTGGCGGCCTTGCCTTCGAGGAAGGCGTTGAGGCGGCTCTTTGCTTCCGGGTCGGCCTGCGCGATCGACGATATCAGCGATTCCATGGCGAAGCCGGTGGCCGGGGCCGCCTCGGCGATGCGCGGCAGAGCATGGGTGATCGCGAAATTGGTGAGGTGCGTGTTCTGCGCGATGCGTTCGGCGAGCTGGATGGCTTTGGCCAATCCTTCGCCCGGCTCGACGAGGTAGGTCGACAGGCCCATGGTCTGGCCATCCTCGGCCGAATAGGTGCGGCCGGTGAGCATCATGTCCATCATGCGGGCGACGCCGATCAGCCGCGGCACGCGCACCGAACCGCCGCCGCCGACATAGATGCCGCGGCTGCCTTCAGGCAGACCGTAATAGACCGAGCGTTCGGCGACGCGGATATGCGCCGAGGCCGCGAGTTCGAGGCCGCCGCCGATCACGGCGCCATGCAGCGCGGCGACGACCGGGACCTTGCCGAACTGGATTTTCTCGAAAGCGCGATGCCACAGCGAGGAATGCGCGATGCCCTCGCGGATGTCGCGCTCCTGCAATTCCGACAGGTCGAGACCGGCGCAGAAATGCTCGCCTTCGCCGCCGATGACGACGGCGCGGACGTCGGACGGCAGGCGCGAGAAGAAGTCGTCGATGCCGATCACCGTATCGTCGTCGATCGCGTTGCGCTTGTGCGGGCGATTGAGTTTGAGGATGGCGACCGGCCCGCGCTGCTCAGCGGCGAGCGACGGCGGCAATCCTGCAAACGGTTCTCTCTTGCTCACGCGATGGCTCCTTGAAAAGTCAGGATGCCGCCGCCCGGAGGCGGCGGCATTTGAGGCTGCGGCGGAGGCCGCGATCAGTTCGACTTTACCAGCGGGCAGCCGCCTTCGCCGAGCGGGCGGAATGCCTTGTCGGCCGGGATCGTGCCGGCGATCTTGAACACATCCCACTCGCTCTTCGATTCCGCCGGCGACTTCACCTGCAGCAGATAGAGCGGGTGGATGGCGCGACCGTCGGCGCGGATCTCGACCTTGCCGTAGACCGGATCATTCGACGGCGTCGCTTTCATGGCGTCGACGACGGCCTTTCCGTCGGTTGGCGAACCGACTTTGTCGACCGCCTTGAGATAGGCGAGGGTGGCCGAATAGACGCCGGCTTGCATGTGGTTGGGATACATTTTCTTGCTGTGGCGCGCGGCATAGCGCTTGGCGAAATCGCGCGTGCCGTCGTTTTCGTCCCAGTACCAGGCATTGATCGCCTGCAGGCCCTGCGCGGTGCCGAGGCCGATCGCCGGCACGCTCTGCAGGTCGAAGATCAGCGCGACGACTTTCTGCTTGTCGCTGATCTTGAAGTCGGCGGCCTGCTTGATGGTGTTGACGGTGTCGCCGCCGGCATTGGCCAGCAGAAGCACGTCGGCCTTCGAAGCCTGCGCCTGCAACAGCGCCGAGGAAAAATCGTTGGTGCCGAGCGGCAGCCGCACTGCGCCGAGAACCTTGCCGCCGGAAGCGTTGATCTCGTCGGTCGCCTGCTTCTCGAGATCCTGACCGAAGGCGTAGTCGGCGGTGATGAAGAAGAAAGTTTTGGCGCCTTGCGCCAGCAGGCCCTTGGCGGTGCCGTGGCCGAATGCCCAGGTGTCATAGGTCCAGTGCACGAATGTCGGCGAGCACTTCGGGCCGGTGAGCGCCGCGGTGCCGGCGCCGGAGCCGATCACGACCTTGTTCTTTTCCTTGCCGATGTCGGACACGGCGAGGGCGACCGCCGAGTTCGGCAGATCGATCACCATGTCGACGCCTTCGGTGTCGAACCAGCGGCGGGCGATGGCGGCGCCGACATCCGGCTTGTTCTGGTGATCCGCTGAAATAACTTCGACTTTTCGCTTGGACGTCTTGTTGAAGTCCTCGACGGCCATCTGCGCCGCGAGCACCGAGCCCGGACCCTGGAAGTCCGAATAGACGCTCGACATGTCGTTCATGACGCCGATTCGGAGCGTGCCGTTCTGTTCGGCCAGCGCCGGGCTGATGGCCAACGCCGCGAGCACGGCGGCAAGCTTGATCGCTTTCTGCATGGGGTCCCTCCCAAGGGATTGCTGTGAGGCGGCGTTGTTTTTTCCGCTCGCCGCTCGGCTCCGATGCTGTCAGGACGCGGGCCTCCGGTCAATATTGTTGTCCAAGACAACAATAAGACGACAATAGGTCCAAAGTCCGTTCCGGGGCCGGAACGGCTGCCACTGGACGACGCAATTATCGGGAGAATCTAGAGAACTTCGAAAACATCGAGCCGAACGGCGCGCGCCTCGCGCTGGCCGCGGGCGATGGCGAGGATGCGATTCATCCAGTCGGTGGCCGGGTCCGAGGTTTCAAAGCGCATCACGGTGCGAAAATAATACAGCGCCGGATCGACCGCCTCACCGCGCATCACCCGGTCGAGCACCTCCTTCGGCCCGTGCCGCAGCCCCTCGCTCGACACCAGGATGCGGGCGCCGGCGTCGCTTTCGATGGTGTAGCGCGCCTGAATGTCGGCGACGCCGTCGTTGCGGATGAACTGCCAGTCGGCGCCGCCGGGCAGCACGCGGCCATTGAGCCTTTCACCGCGAACGGTTCCACCGAGAATGTCGATGATGCGCCGATGCCCGTAGGGCGTGGCGCCGAGGTCGAGAATTCCGGCCAGTTCGGCGTCGATCGTGAAGATCGGCTTGTCGCTCAGGATGGCGTTCAACGGCGTCGGCTCCCACATAATTCGTTGTGATGGTCCATTTGACCCTGTCCCGGACGGGCCGTAAATACGGGGCCTCTTGGAGCCCGGCGCGGCGCCCCGTCTGCGCAGCGGTGTAAGGAAATTCCGATGACCGACAAGATCCGTGACGTTTTCATCTGTGACGCGGTTCGCACGCCGATCGGCCGCTACGGCGGCTCGCTCGCCAAGGTGCGCACGGACGACCTCGCCGCCGTACCGCTGAAGGCGCTGATGGCCCGCAATTCGAAGGTCGATTGGGAGAAGGTCGATGAAGTGATCTTCGGCTGCGCCAACCAGGCCGGCGAAGACAACCGCAACGTCGCGCGCATGGCAGCGTTGCTGTCCGGGCTGCCGGTGTCGGTGCCGGGCGTCACCGTGAACCGTCTGTGCGCGTCCGGTCTCAATGCCGTGGGCGACGCCGCCCGCGCCATCCGCGCCGGCGAAATGGAGTTCGCCATCGCCGGCGGCGTCGAATCGATGACGCGCGCGCCCTTCGTGCAGGGCAAGGCGACCGAAGCTTTCTCGCGTTCGGCCGAAATCTACGACACCACCATCGGCTGGCGTTTCATCAACCCGCTGATGAAGGCGCAATACGGCGTCGATTCGATGCCGGAGACCGGCGAGAACGTCGCCGAGGATTATCAGGTGTCGCGCGCCGATCAGGACCTGTTCGCGCTGCGCTCGCAGCAGAAGACCGGCAAGGCGATCGCCGCCGGCTTCTTTGCGCAGGAGATCGTCCCGGTCGAGATCGCCGGCCGCAAGGGCGATGTGGTGAAGATCGACAAGGACGAGCATCCGCGTCCCGACACCACGCTTGAACAGCTCACCAAGCTGAAGACGCCGTTCCGCAATCCAGGCACCGTGACCGCCGGCAATGCCTCGGGCGTCAACGACGGCGCCGCGGCGCTGATCCTTGCCTCGGAAGCGGCGGTGAAGGCGCATGGTTTGACGCCGCGCGCCCGCGTGCTTGGCATGGCCTCGGCCGCCGTCCCACCGCGGGTGATGGGCATCGGCCCCGTGCCGTCGACGCAGAAATTGCTGGCGCGGCTCGGCCACAAGATCGGTCAGTACGATGTGATCGAATTGAACGAGGCTTTTGCCTCGCAATCGCTGGCCGTGATGCGCCAGCTCGGCCTGCCGGACGATGCCGAACATGTTAATCCCAATGGCGGCGCCATCGCGCTCGGCCATCCGCTCGGCATGTCGGGTGCGCGTCTGGCATTGACAGCGACCCATGCGTTGGAACAAAGGTCAGGCAAGCTGGCGCTCGCGACAATGTGCGTCGGTGTCGGTCAGGGCGTCTCGCTGGCGCTCGAACGGATCGCCTGAAGCGAAAAAGGAACAACAACGTGTCGCTGATCTTTCCGACCAAGAGTCTCGAGGCTTTCCCGAAGCATCTGACGCCGGGATACAAGAGTACCCTCAAGCGTTCGCCGACCAAGCCGCTGATGATCATTCCGCACACCTTGTCGGAATTGACCGGTCCGGTTTACGGCCACAACGCCGTGCAGGAAGGCGACAACGATCTCACCAAGCAGCATCGCGGCGAGCCGCTCGGCGAGCGCATCATCGTGCACGGCCAGGTGCTCGATGAGGATCGCCGTCCGGTGAAGAACGCGCTGGTGGAGCTGTGGCAGGCCAATGCCTGCGGCCGCTACGTCCACAATGTCGACCAGCATCCGGCGCCGCTCGATCCGAACTTCACCGGTGCGGGCCGCACGATCACCGACGACAACGGCTATTATAAATTCATCACCATCAAGCCCGGCGCCTATCCGTGGGGTAACCATCCCAACGCCTGGCGCCCGAACCACATCCACTTCTCGGTGTTCGGCCATTCCTTCGTGTCGCGCCTCGTCACGCAGATGTACTTCCCGGGCGACTACCTGTTCCCGTTCGATCCGATCTTCAATTCGGTGACTGACGAGAAGGCGCGCAACCGCATGGTGGCGAGCTTCGATCTCGACAACACCGTGCCGGATTGGGCGCTGGCCTTCAAATTCGACATCGTGCTGCGCGGCCGCGAGGCGACGCCGCTCGACAACGACGACCACCACTAAGGGCGTTCCCTCATCATGTCCGAAATCACGCCGTCACAGACCGTCGGTCCGTTCTTCGCCTATGGCCTGACGCCCGTCGGGCGCTGCGACTGGGATCCGAACGGTACCTACGCCTGGAAGAACTCTGTCGAGTCCAACCTCGTCACCCCGGACGTTTCCGGCAGCCGCATCCGCATCGAAGGCACCGTCTTTGACGGCGACAACAAGCCGATCAACGACTGCATGATCGAGATCTGGCAGGCCGATGCGCAGGGTCGCTACGCCAGCCCGGCCGACAATCGCGCGCTGCCGAACAGCCAGTTCAAGGGCTTCGGCCGCTCGGCGACCGACAAGGCCGGCGTCTTCGCCTTCGACACCATCAAGCCGGGCGCGGTGCCGGGCCCGGGCGGCAAGCCGCAGGCGCCGCATATCGTCGTCGCCATCTTCTCGCGCGGCATGCTGCGGCAGGTCTATACGCGGCTGTATTTCGCCGACGAGGCCGCCAACGCCGCCGATCCGGTGCTCACCATGGTGCCGGCCGACCGCCGCGGCACCCTGATCGCCAAGAAGGAAGGCGGCGAGCCGCCGGTCTACCGCTTCAACGTCCATATGCAGGGCGACAACGAGACGGTGTTCTTCGAGGTCTGAGGACCGCGCGGCGTCCTGGCCGAACTATCGTGAAGAAGTCGAAGGCGGGCGCATCGTGCGCCCGCCTTAGTTTTTGGTGCCGACCGAGGTCACCCGCTTCTGCCCACTTCGAGGACGAAGGGGAGTGGGCATATGCCCCATTTGAGACAGCAAATTTTTTCACTGGCGGCGCCGCTACCATAAGAGACTGCAAATAATGGATTAAATCGGCGGTCCGAGTGCGCCCACTATTTCTGCCCAACTTTCTTTGTCATCTTTTTCATTTGACGGCAGGCCCTCGTCTTTGGTTCGCTTGGCTTGAGCAGCGGCCAAAAAGAGCCGCGCAAATGCGGCTGCCGCCGCCGAGGAAAGCGCCATGAACGAGGTCATTCTTCAGGAGATCAGCGAATTCTGCCGCCAGCGCGGGTTGGCCGAAAGCACCTTCGGCCGCCGAGCGGTCAATGACGGCAAACTCGCCAGCCGGCTGCGCAATGGCGGCCGCATCACCACCGACACGCTGGAGCGCATTCGTTCCTTCATGGCGCAAAGCGGCGATGACGGCGCGCGTCGCCGTGTGCTGTTCGACCCACCCATGACGCATACGCTTCCCGTCATCAGGACTCAGACCGCACCTATGGCCGCGCAAGGCAACGAAGATCCGCAACGCAACTTCCGCTTCTTCGACAATCGTCAGAAATACCTGCTGTTCGTGAATACGTGCAGCGAGAAGTGGGAAGTGGCGCAGCGCGTCTCGCTCGAACTCGACAACATCCATCCGCGGCCGCCGGCGGTGCGCCTGTTCGACGCCGGCGTCGGCGACGGCACCGTGCTGGCGCGGGTGATGCGCTCGATGCACGACAAATTCCCGACCATGCCGTTTCATATCGTCGGCAAGGAGATCAGCCTCGAGGACGTGCGGCTGGCGTTGCAGAAGCTGCCCGACCGCTTTGTCGAGCATCCGTCGACCGTGGTCGTGCTGACCAACCTTGCTTACGCCGATGCGCCGTGGCTCGCCGCCAAGTCGCTGTCCGCCGCCACCTCGATGGTCTGGAAGGACGTGGCCATGGACGGCAACACCGCGCATTCCTTCGAGGAGCAGATCACCGCGCTGGAGCCTTTCCTGGCCGAGAACTGGAAGGCCAAGGTGTCGGCCAAGAGCGGCAATCCGGTGTACGAACGGCCGGTGGTGCTGGTGCTGTATCGCAACGACCACCGTTTCCTGCTCGACCAGGTCATTCCGAGGCCGGGCAGCACGCAGGCCGATTACGATCTCGTCATCGCCTCACAGCCTTATCGCGCCCGCGCTTCGCTGGAGTTCAAGGCCAAGCGCGTGCTGGCGCCGCTTGCCCGCGCGCTCGGCCCCGGCGGCCGCATGATCGCCATCCAGTCCTACGGCCGCGATCCCGGCATGGAGATCATTCACAAGGTCTGGCCCGAGGACAATCCGTTCATTCACAGCCGCCACGATCTCCTGAAGGAGACCAAGCAGGAGCTAGGGGCGGCCGGGCGCGATCTCAACTTCAACACCTATTCCGACCAGCGCTCGCTGTTTCGCTACGACATGCACACGCTGCCGACCGAGGTGTCGTCGTCGATCGGCACCTCGACCTTGCTCGCGGCGTGGAACGCTGCGGTCTATGTCGCGCAGGTCGAAGACGACCGCCTGTCTGACATCAATGCCGACCGCCGCTACGTCGAAGCCACGCGCGACGTGCTGCAGAAGCACGGCGGCCTGTGGTTCTACGACGAGTCGTTCGTCATCTCGCGCCGCCGCCAGTAGCGGCGGCGCGGCAGGAATTTTGCACGAAGGTTGAAATACGATGCTGATGAAAACGCCGCCGGCGACCATCGCGGCCCGCTTCTCGATCGAGGCGACGCGCCCGAAGGCCGCCGAGATCGCCGCCATCGCCGCCGTCGTGCCGAAGGGCACCGAGATCTATCTGCCGGCGGTGCCGACGCAGAGCGACGACGACCTGGTGCTGGCCGCCGTCAATGCGCGGCGGGCCGGGCTCGAGCCGGTGGTGCACATCGCCGCGCGCCGCGTGCCGAGCGTCGAGGTCTTGAGTGGGCTCTTGGCGCGTCTCCACGGCGAGGCGCAGCTGCGCCGGCTGCTCGTGATCGGCGGCGATGTCGATCCGGTCGGACCTTTCGCCGATGCGTTGGCGGTCATTCAGAAGGGGCGGCTGCGCGAAGCCGGCATCGAGCAGGTCGGTGTCGGCGCCTATCCCGAAGGGCATCCGCAGATCCCGGCCGAACGGCTCGCGGCGTCGCTCGACGAGAAGATCGCCGCCGCGGTGGCGCAGGGCCTCGCCGTGCGCATCGTCAGCCAGTTCTCGTTCTCGCCGGATGCCATCGTCGCCTGGCTGACGCAACTGCGCGCCTGCGGCATCGAGCAGCCGATCAGCGTCGGCATGGTCGGGCCGACCTCTGTGCCGGCGCTATTGCGCTTTGCCAAGCGCTGCGGCGTCGCAACCTCGCTGAAGGGTCTGATGTCGGGCGCCGCCACCGCGCTGATCGGCAATGTCGGCCCGGATCGCATCATCGCCGCGCTCGACCGGGCGCAGGATGCAATTGGCGAAGTGCAGCCGCATTACTTCACCTTCGGCAATCTCGCCGCGACCGCGGAATATGCGAGCGCCATGGCGCAGAAGAAAGTCGAGGCGGCGTAGCGCTTTGTGATTGCGGCTGCCTTTTCTCCGTCATGCCCGGCCTTGTGCCGGGCATCCACGTCTTGTCGATGGCAACAGACAAAGACATGGACGGCCGGGACGAGCCCCGCCATGACGGCGTCCATCAAATGCAAAAAGGCGCGGCGCCCTCTCGAGCGCCGCGCCGTTTTCATCGAGCCAGCGGTGTCAGGTGACGCTTATTCAGCCGCCTGGTGGCGCCACTTGCCTTCGTAGCCTTCGCGCACCACGGCCGAATACGGCGCCGGCGAGACGATGACCTTCACTTCGGTCTGCTTGTGGCGCTCGACCGTGGTCTTCTTGGTGCCGCCGTTCTCTTCGCCCCAGACCAGGGTCAGCTCGGTGCCGGGCTTGGAGAATTCTTCCTCGACCCAGCCGAGCGACAGCATCTTGCGCTCATTGAACGAGTAGCCGGAGAACATCGAGGCGCCGGCGACCTTGCCGCCGCTCATCACCGCGTCGTAGGACGACGAGGCGTAGTTCGACAGCGGCAGGTCGATGAACTTGTAGTTCTCGCCGGCGGGCGCGAGCTGCGAGGCCCAGATTCGCTCGACGTCCTTGTTCTCCCAGGCGAAGGTCACCTTCTTGCGCTTGTTCTTGCCTTCCATCGCCTTCAGCGCATCCGAGCCGATGAAGTCGTGGTCGAACTTGGTGAAGGTGTTGTAGCCGAGCTCGTAAGGCGTCGTGTAATAGTCCTCGACGTTCTTCGAGACGAAGCTGCCGCCGATTGAGGCGTTGGCCTCGTAGCTCGTGATCGGCAGCCACTCGCGATAGGCCTTGAGCTTGTCGCCGGTGTAGATCGCCGGAACCGGCGAGGGGATCCAGCCGGATTCGAGCGTGTTGGTCGCGTAGGCGCGGGCACCGACCGCGGTGATGCCGAAATCCTTGCCGGCTTCCATGATCGCGTTCTTGATCTCATCGACTTCTTCGTACGGACCCCACACTTCGAGGCCCGGCGCGCCGGCCATGCCGTGGCGCAGCGCGCGCACCTTGCGGCCGGCGATGGTGATGTGGCCCATACGGAAGAACTTGATGTCCGGGAAGACGCCACCGTTGAGCTTCTTGATGACGTCCTGCGCGTTCGGGCCCTGGATCTGATAGCGATAGAAGGCGCGGGTAACCGGCTTGCCCATCGGGCGCGACGGCGAGCGGTCGTCGTATTTGGTCTGGACGTTGTAGCCGCCGGTCTTGGCGTGGAATTCGATCCAGTTGGCGGCCGGGTTGCGGCCGACATAGACCATGCTGTTTTCGGCGAGATAGAACAGGATGCCGTCGCCGATGACATGGCCGTAGGGCGTGACCGGGGCGAACTGCTTGGCCTGATCGACCGAGAAATTCTTGAACGAGTTGGTCGAGAGGTGGGACAGCAGCTTGACCGTGTCCGGTCCCTCGACGAACAGGTTGACCATGTGGTGCGACTGGTCGAACAGCACGCAGGTCTCGCGCCAGGCGCGCTGCTCGTCGCGCCAATTGGAGAATTCCGGCGCCACGACCGGATAGACGTAAGCGCCGATCTGCGAATTGCGCATCATCGAGACGATGTCGCCCGACGCCTTGATCTTCTCTTCCAGGTTTTTTGCCATTGCTCTCACTCCCTATGACTATCGTTCGATATCTTTTGCGTCCGCCTGAGGGCGGCGCGCCAGCCGGCTGACCACACCCTGCATACGATGGGACCGGATCACCCTTCCAAAAAAGACAAAATTCTGCCAAAACAGCCTCTTTACCGAGTTGATTTGGCATTTCGAGAAATTCTCGTATACAACATGCATTCAGCCATTCAAGGATTGGGCAGAAATAAAAGGAGCCCACCCGTGCCCACCGCCGTTCCCGACGTCGATCGCGCCTCGTCCCAGACGGTGAAGGCGCAACTCGCGCTCCGCGACCTGATCTTGTCCGGCGACTTGAAGCCGGGCGATCGGATCTCCGAGCTCAACCTCGTCGACCGGCTCGGCATGTCGCGCACCCCGATCCGCATGGCGCTGGCCCGGCTCGAGGACGAAGGCTTCCTCGAAGCCATTCCGTCCGGCGGCTTCACCATCAAGGCGTTTGGCGAGCGCGACGTTTACGACGCCATCGAATTGCGCGGCACGCTGGAAGGCTTCGCCGCGCGCATCGCGGCCGAGCGCGGCGTGCGCGGTCGCATCATTGAGGAGATGAAGGACGCGATCCGGCGTATCGACGACATCGCGGCGCTGCCGGCACTCAGCGTCGATCATTTCTCCGACTATGTCGATCTCAACGGCCGCTTCCACGCGCTGCTGGTCGAGGCCGCCGACAGTCCGGTACTCAAGCGCCAGATCGAACGTACGCTCAATCTGCCATTCGCCTCCCCGAGCGGCTTCGTCCGCGTCCAGGCCGAGTTGCCCGAAGCACGCAAGATCCTCATCATCGCTCAGGATCACCACACCTGCGTCGTCCGCGCCATCGAGGATCGCGAAGGCACTCGCGCCGAGGCATTGATGCGTGAACATGCTCGGCTGGCGCAGCGCAATCTCCAGCTCGCGCTGCGGGATCAGGGCACGCGCAGCCTGCTACCGGGCGCCGTGCTGATCCGCGGCGCCATGCGCAGCGGCGTATTTTGAGGCCTGCCCACTGACGCCATCCCACTCACCGTGCTAAAGGCACACCCGAACTTGAAGCCGTGGGCGGGTTCTGTTTCCCGCGGTCCAATCGTTGGAGGAAACAAATGTCCCAGAGAACCAAACCGCCCTTTCGCGCCGATCAGGTCGGCTCGATCCTGCGCACCACCGCGATTCACGAAGCGCGCACCAAGCACGAGAAGGGCGAGATTACCGATGCGCAGCTGAAAGCGATCGAAGACGCCGAGATCATCAAGATCATCAAGAAGCAGGAAGAGATCGGCCTGCAGCCGGTGACCGACGGCGAATTCCGCCGCGCCTGGTGGCACTACGATTTCTTCGGGATGCTCGACGGCGTCGAAGTCGTTCCTTCCGATCACGGCATCCAGTTCCAGGGCGTGCAGACCAAAATGCAGGTGCTGAACATCACCGGCAAGATCGGCTTCTCCGCCAGTCATCCGATGCTCGAGCACTTCAAGTTTCTCAAGGCGCATACCAGCCGCACGCCGAAGATGACCATCCCGGCGCCGAGCGTGATGCACTTCCGTCTCGAGCCGGATGCGGTCAAGACCAATGTCTATCCGAACCGCGACGCCATCTTCGACGATCTCGCCGTCGCCTATCAGAAGGCGGTCAAGGCCTTCTACGACGCGGGCTGCCGCTACCTGCAGTTCGACGACACCGCCTGGGCCTATCTGTGCTCGCAGGAAGAGCTGAAGAAGGCGCGCGATCGCGGCCTCGACGTCGGTCATCTGCAGGACAGCTACACCAGGATGATCAACAAGGCGCTGGAAGCCAAGCCCGCCGACATGACGATCACGACCCATGTCTGCCGCGGCAATTTCCGCTCCACCTTCATCTCGTCGGGTGGCTACGAGCCGGTCGCCAAGAACCTGCTCGAGAAGTGTAACTACGACGGCTACTTCCTCGAATATGACACCGATCGCGCCGGCGGTTTCGAGCCGCTGCGTTTCCTGCCCAAGGGCAACAAGGTCGTCGTGCTGGGTCTCGTGACGTCGAAGAGCGGCACGTTGGAGAAAAAGGACGACATCAAGAAGCGCATCGACGAGGCGACCAAGTACGTCGCGCTCGAACAGCTCGCCTTGTCGCCGCAGTGCGGCTTTGCCTCGACCGAGGAAGGCAACACATTGGCCGAGGACGAGCAGTGGGCCAAGCTGAAGATGATCGTCGATATTTCGAAGGACGTGTGGGGCGCCTGATCAGGGCGCCGCGACGACATCGAGTTCGCGACTGGCGACGGTCACCGGCCTTGGGTCGGTGACCGGGCCCAGCGCGTAATCCGCGCCCAGGAGCGGCGTCACCTTGACGTCGGCGATCAGGCCAGCCTGCATCGACGGGTCGAAATAACGCATCGCCCGCACATTGAGATCGATGATGCGGCCCGGTTTCAGCGGGCCGACATCGTTGATCTTCACGATGAGGCGTTTGTCGTTCGCTTCCACCAGCGCGTAGGCCATCTGGTAGTTGCGGCCGAAGCGGACGCCGCCGAAGCGTTCGCGCAGGTCGAGCTGGATCGCCGCCGCCCAGTCGTTCGCATCGTAGATCTGGCCGGACGCTGTCTCGGCGTTGCCGGCGTCGAGATCGGCCCGGTCTCCCGGATCGTACATCGACGCCGTCCCTGCGATCGCGTCGCTCGCGGCGACGATCGGCATCGGCGACAGCGGTTCGGCACTGGGTGCAGAGAGGCTGCCGGTCGTTTCCGGCCCAGCGGGGACCGCGACGGCATCCGGCACGATCGACGCGGCCTGCAACGGCGCAAGCTCGATCGCGCCGAAGCGCTCGTCGAATGACGCGCTTTCACGGCGCGACGCCATGTCCTGCTTTCTCGGGATTGCGACCGCAGCTTCGGCTGTTTCGGCCGGAGCGGTGACCGCGGCGCTCGCCTGCGCGATGGCGACAAAGGCCAGGAATGCGGCCAACGCCGCCGCCGGCTTGCCCCGCCGAGCGCGCACGCCGTTCCTGACGCCGCTGCGCGGCCTCTCGAAGTCGATGACGGACATTGGCCCCCCGGCTCATGACAGTCGACGGCGTCGATTGAACAGGGATCGCGATAAAGCCGCGTAAAATCCTATCGGCAAATAGCCGGGAAATCGGGCCTCGCCGTTTGCCGCGCGTTAATCATGCCAGCCTCGACACGCCAATCGCCTCAATGCGATAGTGCGCGCGCCCATGGCCGGGCACGACATGCGCCGCGCACGAAACCTCGTTCCGCGCCGCCGGAAACGACGAGTGTTTTGCAATGCCGCTCAATCCCGACAGGCTTCTCGCCCAGGAAATCCCCGCGGTCGAACAGATCTACGGTCCGAAGGACTGCATGCTCTATGCGCTCGGCGTCGGCTTCGGTTACGACCCGCTCAATGAGAACGAACTGGCCTTCGTCAACGACACGGCGGGCCTCAAGGTCGTACCGACGTTTCCGCTCGTGCAAGGCTACACGCCGTTCTGGGAGATCGCACCGGATCTCGGCGTCACATCGAGCCACGCGGTGCATGGCGAGCAAACGATCGTTCTTCATGTCCCGGTGGCGACGCACGGCACGATCGTCGGCCGCGAGCGTATACTCGACGTGATCGACAAGGGCGCGGCTAAGGGGGCGCTGCTTTATCACGAGCGCACCATCACCGATAAAGCGACCGGCAAACTGCTCGCGACGCTGAAACAGACCACCTTCTGCCGCGCCGACGGGGGCTTTGGCGGGCCGGCGCGCGAGACGCCGCCGCCACATCCGATCCCGGGCCGCGCTCCGGATCTTGTCTGCGACCTGCCGACGCGCCCGGAAATGGCGCTGATCTACCGCCTGTCCGGCGACACCAATCCGCTGCACTCCGAGCCGGCTTTCGCCCGCGGCGCGGGCTTTCCCCGCCCCATCCTGCATGGTCTCGCCACGATGGGCGTCGCCGGCCACGCCATTCTGAAGACGATGTGCGGTTACGACCCGACGCGGCTTGCCGCGATGACGGTGCGCTTTTCCGCCCCGGTCTATCCGGGCGAAACCTTGCGCACCGAGCTGTGGCGTGACGGCGCGGTTGTCTCGTTCCGCGTCCGTGTTAAGGAGCGCGATGTGGTCGCGATCAACAGCGGCCGCGCCGAGATCAATCTTTAGGAGACGTGCATGACCGGCCGCCACGACGCTTACGCCGACATCCGGGAATCGGTGCGCGCGCTGTGTGCGAAGTTTCCGGGCGAGTACTGGCGCGAACTCGATCGCGAGCGCGCCTATCCGACCGCCTTCGTCGATGCTCTGACCGAGGCCGGCTATCTCGCCGCGCTCATTCCCGAGGAGTATGGCGGCAGCGGACTGCCGGTATCGGCGGCTGCGGCGATCATGGAAGAAGTGCATGCCGCCGGGTGCAACGGCGCCGCCTGTCACGCCCAGATGTACACGATGGGGACGATCCTGCGCCACGGCTCGCCGGCGCAGAAGGAGCGCTATCTGCCCGGCATTGCCAGCGGCGATCTGCGGCTGCAGGCCTTCGGCGTCACCGAGCCGACGTCGGGCACCGACACGTTGTCGCTGCGCACCACGGCGCGGCGCGAGGGCGATCACTACGTGATCAACGGCCAGAAGATTTGGACGTCGCGCGCCGAGCATTCCGACCTGATGCTGCTCCTGGCGCGCACCACGCCGAAGGAAGAGGTGAAGAAGCGCACCGACGGCCTGTCGGTGTTCCTGGTGGACATGAAGCTGGCGCAGGGCGCCAGCATCACCATCAAGCCGATCCGCACCATGATGAACCACGCCACCACCGAGGTGTTCTTCGACGACTTACGCGTGCCGGCGGAAAATCTCGTCGGCGAGGAGGGCAAAGGCTTCCGCTACATCCTCTCCGGCATGAACACCGAGCGAATCCTGATCGCGTCGGAATGCATCGGCGACGCCAAATGGTTCATCGAGCGGGCGAGCGCCTACGCCAAGGAGCGCGTGCTGTTCGGCCGGCCGATCGGCCAGAATCAGGGCGTGCAGTTTCCGATCGCGCGGGCCTATGCGCAGATGCGCGCCGCCGAACTGATGGTGCACGAGGCCTGCCGCAAATACGAAGCCGGCGAGGATCTCGGCGCCGAGGCCAATATGGCCAAGCTCCTCGCGGCCGATGCCTCATGGGCCGCCGCCGACATGTGCGTGCAGACGCATGGCGGCTTCGGCTTCGCCGAGGAGTATGACGTCGAACGCAAGTTCCGCGAGACTCGGCTCTATCAGGTGGCGCCGATCTCGACCAATCTCATCCTGTCCTATCTCGCCGAGCACGTGCTCGGATTGCCGAGGTCCTACTAGCTGTCATGCCCCGCGAAGGCGGGGGCATCCAGCGATTGAGAGCTGGATCGTCCACCTTCGCGAAAGATGACGACAGAACGAGTGGCGAATTCAATGACGTTACCTTTGGAAGGCCTTCTTGTTGTTTCCGTCGAACAGGCGGTCGCGGCGCCGCAATGCACCTGCCGCCTGGCGGACGCCGGCGCGCGCGTCATCAAGGTCGAGCGGCCGGAGGGCGATTTCGCCCGCCACTACGATTACATCGTGCATGGCGAGAGCGCGCATCTGGTCTGGCTCAACCGTGGCAAGGAGTCGGTGGTCTGCGACCTCACCAAGGCCGAGGACAAGGCGCTGCTCGAGGCGATGCTCGCCAAGGCCGACGTGTTCGTGCAGAACCTCAAGCCCGGCGCGCTCGGCAAGCTTGGCTTCTCGTTCGAACGCTTGCGTCAGGATTATCCGAAGCTGATCTGCGCTTCGATCTCGGGCTATGGCGAGAGCGGCCCGTTCGCGCAGCGCAAGGCCTACGATCTCCTGATTCAGGCCGAGTCCGGCCTGTCGTCGGTCACCGGCGGGCCGGAAGCACCGGCGCGCGTCGGCGTCTCGGTGGTCGATATCGCCGCGGGCCTCAGCGCCTATGAGGCGATCCTCGAGGCGCTGATCCGGCGCGGCCGCACCGGCGAGGGCGCCACCATCTCGGTATCGATGTTCGATGCCATGGCCGAGTGGATGACGATCCCGCTGCTCAATCAGGAATGGGGCAATCCGTTCAAGCGCGTCGGCCTCAAGCATCCGACCATCGCGCCCTACGGCGTGTTCAAGACGCGCGACGGCGCCGACATCCTGATCTCGATCCAGAACGACCGCGAATGGCGTGTGCTCGCCGACAAGGTGCTGGGCAATGCCGCGCTCGGCACCGACGAACGCTTCGCCACCAATCCGCAGCGCCAGGCCAATCGCCCGGAAACCGACGCGATCGTCGCCGCCGCGTTCGGCGCCGAAGATGTCGTGCCGCTGATGGACAAACTCGCCGCTGCCGACATCGCCTTTGCCCGCGTCAACGATTCCGCGCTGCTGGCAACGCATCCGCATTTGCGCCGCGTTACCGTCGGCACGCCGACAGGTCCGGCGTCGACACCGGCGCCCGGCGCGCGCTTCGTCGGCGAGGAGCGCCATTACGGCGACATCCCGGCGCTCGGCTCGCATAGCGAGGCGGTCAGGAAGGAGTTTGGCGGGAAGTAATAAGCGACTTGGCTCAGCCTGCTCCCTCTCCCCTTGGGGGAGAGGGTTGGGGTGAGGGGGCAAGTGAGCCCGATAGTTTGTAACCCCTCACCCGACGCGCCATAGCGCGTCAAAGACGCGCGTCAACGCGCTTATGCTGCGCGTCGATCTCTCCCCATGGGAGAGGTAAAGACCTCAATCCATCGCTTGGATGACTTCGTCTTCCGGCTTCTTGGCCGCCGACTGATGCGCCTTGCGCGTCGAGCCGATGAACAGCACCAACGGCATCGCCGCCATGGTCAGCACCATCAGCAGCTTGAAGTCGTTGAGGTAGGCGATCATGTTGGCCTGCTGCGTAACGATGCCGTCGAGCATGGCCTTGCCGGCCTGCGTCGTGAGATTGAGCGCGCCGGCGATATCGGGGAACTGCAGCGCATCGTTGAACGGCGTTATCTGCGCGCCGAGCCGCTCGTGCATGTAGGTGGTCTTGCTGGTCAGATTGGCGATCACCATCGAGATGCCGATCGACGAGCCGATATTGCGCACCAGGGTGGTGATGGCGGCGGCGCCGTTGCGCATCTGGCCCGGCAGCGTCAGGAACGCCACCGACGTGATCGGCACGAACAAGAGGCCGAGGCCGACGCCCTGGATGATGCTGGTGACGACGATGGTGTGCTGCTGCGTGTCCAGCGACCAGCCGGTCATCTCGTAGAGAGTGCCGGCGGTGATGACGAGCCCGAGCAGGATGAGGTTTCGGATCTCGGTCAGCCGCATCAGGCGCGGCGCCACCAGCATGGTCAGCAGCGTGCCGACGCCGCGCGAGCCGAGCAGGAATCCGGCGGTCTGGATCGGATAGCCGAGCAGGTTCTGCATGAACGGCGTCACCAGCGCCATGGTGCCGAACAGCACCACGCCGATGACGACCATGAACAGGCAGCCGGACACGAAGTTGCGATCCTTGAACATCGCGAAGTTGATGAACGGCTGGTCCGTCGTCAGCGAGTGCGAGAAGAAATAATAGAAGCCGGAGATCGAGATGATGGCCTCGACCCAGATTTCCCGGGCGCCGAACCAGCCGACCTGTTCGCCGCGGTCGAGCAGCAGCTGCAGCGAGCCGATGCCGACGGCAAGCGCCGCGAAGCCGAACCAGTCGAAGCGCAGATGATGCTGCTTGGTGGTGTCGTCCATGAAGATCACCATACCGACGACGGTGAGGACGCCGATCGGCAGGTTGATCAGGAACACCCAGTGCCACGAGTAATTGTCGGTCAGCCAGGCGCCGAGTGTCGGGCCCATGATCGGGCCGAGCATGACGCCGACGCCCCATATCGCCATGGCCTGGCTGCGCTCCTGCACCGAATAGGAGTCGAGCAGCACCGCCTGCGACAGCGGCACCAGCGCCGCGCCGGCCATGCCCTGCATCAGGCGGAACAGCACCATCTGCTCGATGTTCTGCGCCAGCGCGCAGAGCAGCGAGGCGATCGTGAATCCGGCGACGCAGATGATGAAGATGATCTTGCGCCCGAAACGATCGGCCAGCCAGCCGACCGGTGCCGTCATGATCGCGGCCGCGACGATGTAAGAGGTCAGCACCCAGTTGACCTGGTCGAGCGACGCCGACAGCGAGCCCTGCATGTAGGGCAGCGCGACGTTGGCGATCGTCGTGTCGAGCGCCTGCATGATCGTCGCCGTCATGGCGCAGATCGTGATCAGGGTGCGCCGCGGGCCGGCGGGTAATGGTCCGGTGTGAGTGCTCATTTCAGCTCGTCACTTCGCCGTTCGGCTACTTCGCGTCCGGATCCTTCGACATGAACGGGATGCGGCTGTGGTGCGTGTCGATCTCGACATTCACGCTCATGCCGGTGCGCAGCAGCCCGAGATCCTGGCCCTTGTCGAAAGCGATGCGGACCGGCACGCGCTGCACGACCTTGACCCAGTTGCCGGTCGCATTCTGCGGCGGCAGGATCGAGAATTGCGCGCCGGTGCCGGGACTGACCGAGATGACGGTGCCGGTGAAGGTGCGATCCGGGAACGCGTCGACATCGAGCGTCGCCTTCTGGCCGATGCGCAGATAGGTGATGTCGGTTTCCTTCGGATTGGCGTCGACCCACGGATTGGCGTCGTCGATCACGCTGAGGATCGGCCCGCCGGCGGCGACGAAGCGGCCGAGCTGGATGTTGTCGACCTGCGTCGCCGTGCCGTCGATCGGCGCGCGCAGCACGGTGTGGGCGAGGTCGCGTTCGGCGTTGTCGACCGCAGCCTGCGCCTGCGCGTAATCGGGAAACTTCTCCAACGGCAGGTTCGGATCGCCGAGCAGCGAACTCAGCGTCGTCGCCTTCTGCTGCTCGGCATATTGCGCCTGCAACTGCGCCGCCACCACGTTCGCCGCCGAAGTATCGACATCGGCCTGGGAGCCGGCCTGCGACGCGACCAGCTTCTGCTTGCGCTCGAGGTCGCGTTTCTTCAGGTCGACGTTCTTCTCGGCGAGGTCGGTGAGCGTCGTCAGCGACTTCAGCGTGGTAATGGCCTTCTCGTACTCGACGCGTGCGGCGTCGCGCTTGGCCTTGGCCTGCGCCAAAGCGAGTTCGAACGGCACCTTGTCGAGCGTCAGCAATTCGTCGCCGGCCTTGACGTGCTGGCCCTCCTTGATGGCGATATGCGCCACCTTGCCGGAGATGTCCGGCGTGATCAGCACCTTCTGCGCGCCGACATAGGCGTTGTCGGTCGAGACATAGCGGCCGCCGAGCAGATACACCGTGCCGCCGATCAGCGCCACCGCGAGCGGCAGCACGACCAGCAGCATGCGGCGCAGGTTGCGCCGCTTTGACGGAGCGGCGGCGCTGGCCGGCGCTCCGGCTTCGCCGGCGGGCGCGCTCGGCTGGTCCGGATTGGTCTTGGCTTCCGGAGACGGAACGACTTTCAAGGCTTTTTCACTCATGTGGCGACTTTACGGGCTGACAGTTGCGATTCTGGTGATGGGGTAACGCTCCGGCCGATGGCGGCGCGCAGGTTCTCGCGCATCACGCCGAGGTCGGTGAGCAGGCGGTTGACCGACTTGTCGTCGACGCCTTCGAGCACCTCGGCCATGAGGTCCTCGCCGAGCGCGGTGAGTTGATCGAGCAGCGGCCGCGCCGCCGGCGTCAGATAGAGCCGGTTGACGCGGCGGTCGTTCGGGTCCGGCCGGCGTTCGATCAATCCGTTCTCGGCCAGGCGGTCGAGCAGCCGGGTCAGGGAAATCGGTTGCAGGTCGAGCAGTTCCGCGAGTTCCGATTGTTTCAGGCCTTCGCTGCGATTGAGCCGTGACAGCACGGCCCACTGCGCCCGGGTCGCTCCGTAGCTGCGGGCGGTCTGGTCGGCATAGGTCTTCAGCAGACGCGCTACGTCGTGGAGAAGAAAGGCGATTTCCTTTTTGATCGTCGGCACGGGCGCTGGTCTCCGAAGGCTTTCTTGTGCCTTCATATAATAAGCATCCTTATTATAAAGTTCATACCCGGGCACCGGCAGAGTCGGCAGGGCTGCCCCACCGATGCTGCATAGCAGCAAGTGACCGCCCCACCGCCCTCGGGCACAGTCGGCGCGCGCTGTCCGCGCCCGCGACAATCCGGAGGAATCATGAGCGACGACGTCCACGAGGTCTTTGCCGTCCGCTACGGCAGCCACACCCGCAAGCGCGCCGAGAACTACATTTTCGGCGACGCGCACGACGAGATGGCGTCGATCGCCTATTACGTCTGGGTCATCAAAGGCGCGCACGGCACCTTCGTGGTCGATACCGGCTTTGACGAGAAGGCCGCCAAAGAACGCGGCCGCAAGATCGACCGGCCGATCGGCGAGGGCATCAAGGCGCTCGGCATCGATCCAGCCAAGGTCGATCACGTCATCGCCACGCACATGCATTGGGATCACGCCGGCAACTACGACCTGTTTCCCAACGCGCGCTATCACATCCAGGACGAGGAGTTGGCCTACGCCACCGGCCGCTGCATGTGCCACCAGATGCTGCGCATCCCGTTCAGCCACGATGACGTGCAGGCGATGGTGAAGAAAGTGTTCGACTATCGCTGCGAATTCCACGACGGCGACGATGAACTTGCGCCCGGCATCACCGTGCACAAGATGGGCGGTCACTCCAAGGGCCTGCAGAGCGTGCGCGTCAAGACCAAACGCGGTTACGTCGTCGTGTCGTCCGACGCGTGCCATCTCTATTCGCACATGGATGAGGGTCGGGTGTTTCCGATCACCTATTCGGTCGGCGATACGCTCGAGGGCTACAAGAAGATCCTCAAGCTCGCCTCGTCGCGGCATCACTTCGTGCCCGGCCACGATCCGGAAGTGATGAACATCTATCCGGCAGCCAAACCCGGTCTCGAGGGCTGGGTCGCGCGGCTGGATGTGGCACCGAAGGTGTAGTCTCCACGCTGTCGTCCCGGGCGAGCACGGCGAGACCCGGGACCCATAGCCACTGCGCTATCGAGACCACAAGGCGTATGGGTCCCCGCTTTCGCGGGGGCGACGGGTAATGGTTCTGTGTCTGCTTACACCAATCCCAATTCCTCGAACGCCGCTTTGTGATGCGCGGCGCTGTCGGCGGAGAAGCAGCAGAAGACGACGTGACCGATGACGCGGCCGGCGCCGGCCGGGCTCGCCAGCTCGGAAGTAACGGTGCCGACCGCGATGCGCGCGGCAAGGTCGGGCGGGAAGCGATAGACGCCGGTCGAGATCGCCGGGAAGGCGATTGATGGCAGGCCGTGCAGGTCGGCAAGTTCGATCGCGGTGCGGTAGCAGCCGGCGAGCAGATCGGCCTCGTTGGCCGTGCCGCCGTGCCATACCGGCCCGACGGCATGGATCACCGCTTCGGCCTTGAGATCATGGCCGCCGGTGATCTTGGCCGATCCGGTGGCGCAACCGCCCAGCGTGCGGCATTCCTCGAGCAGACCCGGCCCGGCGGCGCGATGGATGGCGCCATCGACCCCGCCGCCGCCGAGCAGTGAATTGTTGGCGGCGTTCACGATCGCCGCGACATCGAGCGTCGTGATGTCGGCAATGGCGATCTCGAGTCTGGTGTCGTGGACGGCGGTGATCAGCGGGAACATGCGCTCAACATAGCATCGATCGAAGCGCGCGCTCAGCCGTCACGCGCGTTCCAGGCCGACTTCCGCTTTCAGATCGACGCTGGAGCGTCGACCGATGTCGTCGTAATGCGCATCGAGAAAGCGCCGTGCGGCGCGCTGGCCGAGCTTGTGCAGCAGCTCGAGCGATTCGAAATCGTTACGCAGCTTGGTCGAAGCGGAGAAGTGCTCGCCCAGCCCCTCCATCACGATGCGGTGCACCTTGATGTGGCGGTACTGGTTGGCGCCGGTGCCGTGCGGCAGGCGGCGCTGGTCGATCAGCCGGTTGACGAACTCGATGGCGCGCAATTCGGCCATCAGCGCCGAGTTGAAAGTGATCTCGTTGACGCGCGCCATGATCTCGCGCGTCGAATGCGGGACTTTCTTGCGCTCCAGCGGATTGATCTGGACGATCAGCACGTCCTCGGTGTCGGTCGAGCGGAAGAACGGATAGATCACCGGGTTGCCGAGATAGCCGCCGTCCCAGTACGGCACGCCGTCGATCTCGACGGCCTGGAACACCGCCGGCAGGCAGGCCGACGCCATCACCGCTTCGGCGGAAATCTTTTCCTTCGGGAAGATGTGCAGGCGGCCGGTCTGCACGTTGGTGGCGGCGATGAAGATCTGCCGAGCGTCCTTGCGCAGGCCCTCGAAATCGACGTAGCGCTCGATCAGATCCTTCAGCGGATTGATGTTGAGCGGGTTGAGGTCGTAGGGCGACAGATACTGCGACCACGCCGACAGCCAGTCGAAGGTCGGCGAGCCCTCGCGCGGCCACAACGCGAACAGCTTGTCGGTGACGGCGCGCTGCACCGCCGGCAGGTCGCCGCCGAGGCTCGCCGCGCGCCAGAATTCGGCGAGGCGCTTGCGCGCCTCGTCCGGGCCGCCGCGGTTGAGGCCGTCGGCCAGCATCACCGCGTTGACGGCTCCGGCCGAGGTGCCGGAAATGCCTTCGACCGCGAGGCGGCCGTCCTCGAGCAGATGATCGAGCACGCCCCAGGTGAAGGCGCCATGCGCGCCTCCGCCCTGCAGCGCCAGATTGATACGCTTCTTCTTCGCGCCGTTCGCTTTCGGCGCGTCTTCCTGTTCGCCCCAGAATAACCGGGAGAGGAAGTCGTTCACTGCGCGACCCAGCCGCCATCGATGGAGTAGGCCGAGCCGGTAATCGAGGCCGCCGCATCGCTCGACAGGAATACCGCGAGTGCGCCGATATTCTCCGGCTTGGTGAACTGATGCATCGGCTGCTTCTCCGACAGCAGCGCGATCTCCGCCTCGCGCGGCGACTGGCCCGAGGCCTGCGCGCGCGCATCGATCTGCTTCTGCACCAGCGGCGTCAGCACCCAGCCCGGGCAGATGGCGTTGCAGGTGACGCCGTCATTGGCGGCTTCGACCGCCACCACCTTGGTGAGGCCGACGATGCCGTGCTTGGCCGCGACATAAGCGACCTTCTGCGCGCTGGCGACGAGGCCGTGCGCCGAGGCGATGTTGATGATGCGGCCCCACTTGCGCTTCTTCATGCCGGGGATCGCGGCGCGGATCGAGTGGAACGATGACGACAGGTTGATGGCGATGATCGCATCCCACTTGTCGACCGGGAAATCTTCGATATTGGCGACGAACTGGATGCCGGCATTGTTCACCAGCACGTCGAGCGAACCGAATTCCTTTTCGGTCGCCGCCACCATGTCGGCGATCTCGCCGGGCTTCGACATGTCCGCCGGCGAGTACTTCGCCTTGATGCCGAATTCCTTTTCGAGGCCCGCCCGCAGCTTCTCGATCTCGGCCTTGTCGCCGAAGCCATTGAGCATGATGTTGGCGCCGTCGGCCGCCAGCGCCCGCGCGGTGGCGAGGCCGATGCCGGAAGTCGAGCCGGTGACGAGTGCGGTTTTGCCTTTGAGCATGAAAAGTCCTCGTGAACGTTGCGGGCCGTGGAGCGGACCTTGGGAGCTGGATACGAACAATTCGGAGGCGGACGGGAACCTGCCTCTATTTTTATTGCATCGCAATATATATGTTCGGAAGGCGCGCGTTTCAGCCCGGTTCGGGTTAGACTTGTGTCGGTGTTCCGGTGGGAAAGGTCTCGTGAGAAAGGTTTCGGCCAAGAAGCCGCATACGCATGATGTGTTTCCGACGCCCGATCATGACCATGATCGCTGCGCGGCGGATGCGATCGCGCATGCCGAAGCGGTCTGCGCCGCGCACAAGGAGCGGCTGACGCCGATCCGCCGCCGCGTGCTCGAGGCCCTGCTCGCCAGCCACGCGCCGCTCGGCGCCTATGAATTGATCGACCGCCTGGCCGATTCCGGCGAGGGCGGAAGGCCGGCGCCGATCACGATCTACCGCGCCCTCGACTTCCTCCGTGAGCAGGGCCTCGTGCATCGCATCG
This sequence comes from Pseudomonadota bacterium, assembly GCA_018240595.1. GTDB lineage: Bacteria > Pseudomonadota > Alphaproteobacteria > Rhizobiales > Xanthobacteraceae > Pseudolabrys. Next base: position 60,042 of record JAFEFL010000003.1, read on the forward strand.
AAAGCCGCAACGCCTTCATCGCCTGCGTCCATAATCACGAGAGCGCCGATCCGGTGGTGTTCCTGATCTGCGAGAGCTGCGGCGCGGTGGGCGAGGCGACCGGTGCCGCGATCGCCGACTCGATCCGCAATGCGTCGCGCTCCGCCGGCTTTGTACCGAAGACGCCGGTGATCGAGATTTCCGGCACCTGCGCGCACTGCCGCCAGTCATAGCCCCTGCCACGAGCCGAATGCCACGCATGTGCCACGCGAGTGGCAATGGCTGTCGCCTCGCGGTAGAAAAGCGCATTGCCCGGGAATTCCAATTGTCATGTCCTCGCCCGCTCCGTCCGAGCCCGTGCCGCCGCCGGCTCATCACCACACCACACGCCCGCTCGATGCCGCCGTCGCGGCGCTGATCGTGCTGTTGTGCCTGTCCTGGGGCTTCAACCAGGTCGCCGTGAAGCTGACGATTCATGACATTCCGCCGCTGCTGCAAGGCGCGCTGCGCTCGGTGATCGCCACCGTGCTGATCGTCGGCTGGTGCGCGGTGCGCGGCATTCCGCTGTTCGAGCGCGACGGCACGCTGCGCGCCGGCCTGATCGTCGGCGTGCTGTTCAGCGCCGAGTTCATTCTGATCTATCAAGGCCTCGCCTTCACCACGGCAACGCGCGCGTCGGTGTTTCTCTATCTGGCGCCGTTCTTCGTCGTTGCCGGCACGCGCATCTTCCTGCCCGCCGACCGCTTCCGCGCCTCGCAATGGGTCGGCCTCGCTTTGTCCTTCGCCGGCATGATCGTCGCCTTCGGCGTGCCGACGCCGGCGCTCGATCCGCGGCAGACGCTCGGCGATCTGATGATGGTCACCGCGGCCGGCTTCTGGGCCGCGACGACCTTGTCGATCAAGGCGAGCCGGCTCAACGCCATTTCGCCTGAGAAGGTGATGCTCTACCAGCTCGTCGTTTCGATCCCGCTGATGGCGCTGGCCGCAGGACTCGCCGGCGAGCGCATTGCGCACTGGCCGGACCGTCAGGCGCTGGCCTGGCTCGGCTACCAGTCGGTCTGGGTGGTGGCGGTCACCTTCGTCATCTGGTTCGCCATCATCAAGAAGTACTCGGCGAGCCGGGTCTCGGCCTTCACCTTCCTGACGCCGTTGTTCGGCGTCGCTGCCGGCCATTTCGTCATGAATGACCCGTTGACGCCGGCTTTCCTGGCCGCGGTGGCCTTCGTCGCCGGCGGCCTGGTGCTGGTGAACCGGCCGAAATAGGCCCTTCCGCGCCGCGTTGACGGTGCCATATTTGTCTGGCACTCCGGTGCGATCAGGACATCAAGATGAGCCCTTCACCGCGTCATAAAACCGTTGCCGTCGACGTCGCCGGCGTCACCGTGGGCGGCGGCGCGCCGATCGTCGTGCAGTCGATGACCAACACCGACACCGCGGATGTCGAGGGCACCGCCCGGCAGATCGCGGCGCTGGCGCGCGCCGGTTCCGAGCTGGTGCGCATCACGGTCGATCGCCCCGAGGCCGCCGATGCCGTGCCGCGCATCAAGGAGCGGCTGGCGCGGATGAACGTGCGCGTGCCGATCGTCGGCGACTTCCACTACAACGGCCATACGCTGCTCAGCGATTATCCCGGCTGCGCCGAGGCGCTCGACAAGTACCGCATCAATCCCGGCAATGTCGGCTTCAAGAACAAGCGCGATCCGCAATTCACCCAGATCGTCGAGATGGCGATCAAACACGGCAAGCCGGTGCGCATCGGCGTCAACTGGGGCTCGCTCGATCAGGAGCTACTCACCAAGTTGATGGACGAGAACTCGCAGTCGGCCAATCCGATCGATGCGCGCGCGGTAACGCACGAGGCGATGGTGCAGTCGGCGCTGCTGTCGGCGGCGCGCGCCGAGAAGATCGGCCTGCCTAAGAACCGCATCATCCTGTCGGCCAAGGTCTCGGCGGTGCAGGACCTCATCGCCGTTTACACCGAACTGGCGCGCCGTTCCGACTATGCGCTGCATCTCGGTTTGACCGAAGCCGGCATGGGCACCAAGGGCATCGTCGCTTCGGCCGCCTCGATGGGCGTGCTGCTGCAACAGGGCATTGGCGATACCATCCGCATTTCGCTCACGCCCGAGCCGGGCGGCGACCGCACCCGCGAGGTGCAGGTGGCGCAGGAGCTGCTGCAGACCATGGGGTTGCGCACCTTCGTGCCGCTGGTCGCGGCCTGCCCGGGTTGCGGGCGCACGACGTCGACGACGTTCCAAGAACTCGCCTCCGACATCCAGAGCTTCATTCGTGACTCCATGCCGGAATGGAAGAAGCAGTATCCCGGCGTCGAGACGTTGAACGTCGCGGTGATGGGCTGCATCGTCAACGGCCCGGGCGAGTCGAAACACGCCGACATCGGCATCTCGTTGCCCGGCACCGGCGAGCAGCCGACCGCGCCGGTGTTCGTCGACGGCAAGAAGGTCGCGACCCTGCGTGGTGCGACACTGAGCGCGGACTTCA
>JAFEFL010000040.1 GCA_018240595.1 Pseudomonadota bacterium
GCGGCAAGTGCGTTCCCGATCAGCGGACGAACGGCAAGCCGGATCCCTGCACGGAGGTCGCGATCGGCGGCGGCGTCGGCACCGGCTATGCCGTGCTCAAGGACCGGGTCGGGGTCAGCCAGTATCTGGTCATGCCGACCCGCCTCGTCACCGGGATCGAGGATGCGCAGCTGCTGGTGCCCGGCGCCGTCAACTATTTCGATCCCGCCTGGCGTGCCCGCCGGCTCGTCGACCAGCGTCTCGGCGTCACCCTGGCGCGCGACGAAATCGGGATTGCGGTCAATTCGATCTATGGGCGGTCGCAGGATCTGCTCCATCTGCATGTCGATTGCCTTCGCCGCGACGTGCGCGACGCGCTCCACGAGCGTCTCGGCTCGTTGGGACGGCGTTGGTCGGGACCGGTCGAGCTGGCCGGGCACGCTTATTACACGCTACGCCTCGATGGCGACGACCATGTACCGCGGGACCCGTTCGTCCTCCTGGCGCAAGGGTTGGGGGTGCGGCCTGCCGAAATGGGCGCCTGGACGCTGGTACTCGCCGGCGCCACCTATGCAGACGGTCCGGGCTTCGTCCTGCTGGCGGCGCGCGCAGATCCGGCGAGCGGGTTCGATGGCTCCGGCGAGGAATTGCAGGACCATGATTGCGGTGGCCGGGCTAAAAGCGGCTGACCGGGGAGAGCGCTCGACGCACGCGCCGTTGCCGGTCGCGTGAGCCACGCCGACATGCCATGGTTGAAGAATGCTGTTCTGCCGGCTCGGTTAGCAAAGCCTCCGCGCCATTCGCCGGACATACCGGCGCCATACCATCCCTCGACGAACGCCCGGGCTGCCGGCCGCAGAGTAGCCATCCGGTAAAGGCCGCTGTTGAGGCGCAGTTCAACTTCTTCGGTTTGAAGATACTGTCGAAGCAGGGAAGCGGACACCATGTCCGCCAATTGTTTTCAGAAATAGTCGATTCTGAGAGCGCTTCGAAACGCCGGACCAACGCGCCTATGGTTTGGGCTTGTCATCGATCCGAGCAAGGGAAACCGCAAAGCCGCAACGCGCGAAGGAATCCAGATTGAATTCCTGATATCTGCTGAACAGGCCTTCAAGATGCTGGTCAATCTCCTCCTGGGTGTAGTCCAGTGAGTTGACACAACCATAGCCCAGTTCCGATGCCCGCTTCATTGCTGCATCACCGTCGTCAACGCCGAAGAAGATACTCATCACCCCCTCACCCCGATGGGCAAGGAATTGCGATACGGCGCTATCCTTCTCTCGGCCCGGAAGAGGCGCGCACAATTCAATGCCCGCGTCCCAAGCGATTGATACGCTTATGCCAAATGGCTCCCCCGTCCAGTTCGCATCGAAAAACGTGGCACCAAGCAAGTCTGTATACTGCTGCTTTGCCTTCTCCATATCATACACCGCGATCATGACGCGGTTCACACCCCTCAGCCCCATACATTTGTTCTCCGTAAGATTCCCGCAGCGTTAGTCTGCATGGACCACATGACAAGATGAATCACAGCAATGTCGGCATATCCAGAATGACGGGTTTTCAAGCCTATGTCGGAATAGTCCGTTGTCAGCGCCGCTGAGGCTGCCAGACCCAAGGCAACAGATCATTGAGTTTATTGATCGGACAATCCGCGATCCTGGCCAGTACATCGGCCAGCCACGCCTGGGGATCGACGTCATTTAGCCGTGCTGTCTGGATGAGCGTGTAGAGTACGGCCGCGCGCTGGCCGCCCCGGTCGGAACCACAGAACAGCCACGCCTTTCTGCCGAGTGGCACGCAGCGCAGAGCCCGTTCAGCGGCGTTGTTCGTGATGCAGATGCGTCCATCGCCAAGGAAGCGGGTGAACGCATCCCAGCGGCGCAGCATGTAGTTTATGGCCTTGGCGAGATCGTGGTTGCGCGACAGCTTGGCGAACTGACTGGTCAGCCATTCATGCAGCTCGGTGATGAGTGGCGCGCTCAGTTCCTGGCGTATCGCGAGCCGTTCGGCGGCACTCTTGCCGTTAATGGCGCGCTCGATATCGAACAGGGCGTCGAGCCGTTGCACCGCCTCAAGCGCGATCGGATAGATCATGCCAGCCCGTTCATTGCGACTCTTCCTGCGCGCCGCGGCGACAACGTCGGCCAGCTCGAAAAACTTGCGCCTTGCGTGAGCAAAGCAGCCGGCTTCGAGCACCAGGCCGGGCTGACGACCTGCGGCGTAGAGCTCACCATAGCCACCATAGGCATCGGCCTGCAGGATCCCTGACCATGGCGCGAGGTGTGTTCGGGGATGCTCGCCGCGCCGGTCGCGCGAGTAGTGGAACAGCGCCGCCGGTGGATCGGCACCGGCGAAAGGCCGGTCATCGCGCACATAGACCCACAATCGGGCCGTATCGGTCTTGCCCTTGGCCATGACCGGCACGGTGGTGTCGTCGCCGTGCAATCGCTCGGCGGTCATGACATGGGCCTCGATCAGCCGGTATAGCGGCATCAGCGCGAATGTGGCTGCCCCGACCTGGTCGGCAAGCGTCGAGGTGCTCAGCGGCACGCCTTCACGGGCGAAACGCTCGGCCTGACGGTTCAGGGGCTGGTGTTGCCCGTACTTCTCGAACAGCAGCATGGCGAGGAAACTCGGCCCCGCCCAGCCACGCGGTACGACGTGGAAGGGGGCCGGTGGCTGCGTGATCTTCTCGCAGTCCCGGCACGAGAACTTCTCGCGCACCGTCTGGATCACCTTCCAGGCCCGCGGGATCACCTCGAGCGTCTCGGTCACGTCCTCGCCAAGCTTGGACAACCGGTTGCCGCCGCAGGCCGGGCATGAGCACGGCGCCGGGACGACGACACGCTCGCGTGGCAGGTGTTCGGGAAACGGCTTCCTGACCGGCCGCTTGCGCTCGAAGGCGGTGACAGTCGCCGTCTTCGCCGCCGCGACTTCAGCCACCGCGTCGTCTTCGGCGGCATCGGCCTCGATATCTTCGAGCTGCAGTTCCATCTGATCGAGCAGGCGGCGGGTGCGTTCGGCGCTGGCGCCATACTGCTCGCGCCTGAGCTTGGCGATCTGCAGCTTGAGGTGGGCGATGACCGCTTCGGTTGCACTCTCCCGAGCGCAGGCGTTGGCCAACCTGGCTTCAGCGTCATCCGCCCGCTGGGTCGCTGTCGCCAGCAGCGCCTTGAGCGCTTCGACATCGTCCGGGAAAGGCGAAACGGTCGCTTCCATGACCATGATGGAATCATAGAAAACCGCGCAAATGAAGCGAAAAATGCGCGTGCAGCGAAGAAAGTAGAAGTCCTATCCGGCGCTCTGCGGACGCCATGAATACTGCGGATTACGCCAGTCTATCCCTTCCAGCAGGCAGGCCAGTTGAGAGCTCGTCAGCGAGACCATCCCGTCCTTCGCCGAAGGCCATACGAACCGGCCCTTCTCGAGCCGCTTGGCGTAAAGCGACATGCCAATCCCGTCGTGCCAGATGATCTTCACCAGCGAACCGGCACGGCCCCGGAACACGAACAGGTCACCGCCATGTGGATCGCGCTTGAGGCCCTGCTGGACCAGGAGCGCCAGCCCCTGCATCCCTTTGCGCATATCAGTCTGACCCATCGCGATCCACACCCGCGCGCCCGCAGGGATCATCGCAGGGCCTTCAATGCGGCAGCCACCTGTGCCGGTGAGGCGGCGGCGAAAATGCTCACCTGCTTGCCGCGCCCCAGATCAACCACAATGGCCGGAGCCGCAGGGAAGTGGCTGGCCCCACCTTCTTCGAGCAACACGGCCTCGGCGAATCCTGCCCCGGTCACGGCACTCGAGGCCGCTTCTGCATGAACCGCGCGCAGCTTGCCCCGCCATGTGTAGATCAGCGAGGTCGAGATATCGTGACGTCGGCACACGTCGGCGACGCAGGCCCCCGGCGAAAATGCCTCCGCCAGGATCTGCAATCGCTCTTCGTCACTCCACCGCCGACGCCGTTCCGGCCCCGAAATCACCGTGATCTGACCCATCCACCGCTCCTAAGCGTACTCACAAGAGCACGCTTAAGACCGCTCGGTCACTTGCCTGACAAGGCGGGGCCCGCCGGATGGATAC
>JAFEFL010000041.1 GCA_018240595.1 Pseudomonadota bacterium
CGCCTCTCCGCGATCGCAAGCGGAGAGAAGACGCCTCGCCAGCGTCTCGGGCGGCCGCGCCGGCCGCTCAGGAGGTCTCGCAAACCTCCGCGTTTCACGGCGCTCCGCTCCCCTCGACTTCATCGAGGCGGGCAACAACTGCGAACTCCGGCGCCCCCGCGCCGTTAACAACAGGGGCGATGACGCATGTCCGTTTCGCTTCCACCCGTCCTCGATTTCGTCCCAAACATCGATCACAAGGGCCGCCGAATGAGCTTGCCGGCAAGACATCGCGGCGTATCGTCGGGCGAATGATGACTTCGCGCAGCGCCTCCGATTCGCGCAGTTTTCGAGCGCTCGCGCTCGGCTGCGCGCTGCTCACCGGCGGCGCAGCGCTGGCGCAGACGCAGCCTCCGGCGCCCGCCGCGCCGCTTGCCGCCGACAAGGCGCAGGTTCTCGACCAGCTCAAGGTTCACGACAAGGAACTGGAAGCGACGCGCGACCGGCAGAAGCAGTCGAACGACGCCGAGGCCGCGATCAAGCGCGACATCGAGCAGATCGGCGCCGACCGCCGCAAGCTGGCGCAGGACCTGATCGATACCGCCGCCCGCGCCCGCGCCGCCGAGGCCAAGATCGAAGCGACGCAGCAGCGCCTCGAACCGCTCGACGCCAAGGAGGCGGCGATCCGCAAATCGATCGAGGGCCGCCGCGCCGTGATCGGCGAGGTGCTGGCGGCGCTGCAGCGCATCGGCCGCCGTCCGCCGCCGGCGCTGATTGCCAGTCCCGAGGACGCCCTTGTCGCCGTGCGCACCGCCATGGTGCTCGGCGCCGTATTGCCCGACATGCGCGTCAAGGTCGACGCGCTGGCCGCCGATCTCACCGAGCTGCTCAACCTGCGCAAAACCATCGTCGCCGAACGCGACAAGCTGAAACAGGATATCGCCTCCCTCGATACCGAACGCGCCCGCATGTCGGCGCTGGTCGACGAGCGGCAGAAGCAGCAGGCCGAGCGCGAGCAGGCGCTCGCCGCCGAGCAGGCCAAGGCGGCCGAACTGGCCCGCCAGGCCGGCGATCTCAAAGATTTGATTGCCAAGCTCGAGCAGTCGCTCGACCCGGCGGTGCGCGAGGCGCGGGAGGCGGCGCGGACCGACAAGCGGCCGGCGCTGTCGGCTTACCGCGATCCCGGCAGGCTGGCGCCGGCGGCGGCCTTCGCCTCATTGCGCGGGCGGGTGCCGATGCCGGTAAATGGCGTCAAATTACGCAATTTCGGCGCCCCGGACGGTAGCGGGGGAACCGAGAAGGGCCTGACCGTGGCGACCCGGGCGGGCGCCCAGGTCACCGCCCCGGCCGACGGCTGGGTGGTCTATGCCGGCCCCTTCCGCTCCTATGGCCAACTATTGATCCTTAATGTCGGCGGCGGATATCATGTCTTGCTCGCCGGAATGGATCGGATATCAGTGGACTTGGGGCAGTTTGTGTTGGCGGGGGAACCCGTTGCGACCATGGGAACTGGCTCTCATATTGCCGCAATTCTGGCGTCAGGCTCCAGCCAACCGGTACTTTATATCGAGTTCAGAAAAGACGGGACTCCCGTTGATCCAGGCCCATGGTGGGTAGCTGGCGAAGGCGAAAAGGTTCGCGGATGATGCGCAAGACTTCCCTGATTCTTCTTGGTGCAGCCGCCGGCGCGGCCATGACGTTGGTCGCCGTGCAGCCGCGAACGATCTTCCTGGGATCGAGCGCCAAGGCGGCGGTCGCGGACACCTACAAGCAGCTCAATCTGTTCGGCGACGTCTTCGAGCGCGTGCGCGCCGACTACGTCGAAAAGCCGGACGATCAGAAGCTCATCGAAACCGCGATCAACGGCATGCTCGCCGGGCTCGATCCGCATTCGAGCTACATGGACGCCAAGAGCTTCCGCGACATGCAGGTGCAGACCCGCGGCGAATTCGGCGGCCTCGGCATCGAAGTGACGATGGAAGACGGCCTCATCAAGGTCGTGTCGCCGATCGACGATACGCCCGCTTCCAAGGCCGGCGTGCTCGCCAACGACCTCATCACCAAGCTCGACGACGACCAGGTGCAGGGCCTGACCCTCAACCAGGCGGTCGAAAAAATGCGCGGCCCGGTCAACACCAAGATCCGGCTCACCATCATGCGCAAGGGCTCCGACAAGCCGGTCGAGCTGACGCTGACGCGCGACATCATCCGCGTGCGCGCGGTCCGCTCGAAGGTCGAGGGCGACGATGTCGGCTACATCCGCATGACGCAGTTCAACGAGCAGACCACCGACGGTCTGAAGAAGGCGATCAGCGACATCAAGGCCAAGGTCGCCGACGACAAGCTCAAGGGCTACATCCTCGACCTGCGCAACAACCCGGGCGGCCTGCTCGATCAGGCGATCTCGGTGTCGGATGCGTTCCTCGACAAGGGCGAGATCGTCTCGACCCGCGGCCGCAACGCCGAAGAGACCCAGCGCTTCAATGCGCGCTCGGGCGATCTCACCGACCACAAGCCGGTGATCGTGCTGATCAATGGCGGTTCGGCCTCGGCGTCGGAAATCGTCGCCGGCGCGCTGCAGGACCACAAGCGCGTCACGGTCGTCGGCACGCGTTCGTTCGGCAAGGGTTCGGTGCAGACCATCATCCCGCTCGGTTCGGGCAATGGCGCGCTGCGCCTGACCACGGCGCGCTACTACACGCCGTCGGGCCGCTCGATCCAGGCCAAGGGCATCACGCCGGACATCGAGGTGATGCAGGACGTGCCGGACGATCTGAAGAACCGCGCCGACAGCAAGGGTGAAGCCTCGCTGCGCGGCCACCTGACCGGCGACCCCGGCAAGGAACAGACCGGCTCGCAGGCCTACGTGCCGCCGGACGAGAAGAACGACAAGGCGCTGCACATGGCGGAAGACCTGCTGCGCGGCACCGTCAAGAACTCGGCCTTCCCGCCGAACCCGAAAGGGGCGGTTCCGAACTGAGGGAACGGCGCGATCGGATACCATCGGGGCGGCCTCAAGGGCCGCCCCGATGCGTTTGAGGGCCGCCACGACCCCCCCGGGGTTTAAGAATTGCCCGATTCGCCGCGTGATAGACTCCGCCGATGATTCGCAGGGACTGCCGTGCAACCGGATGACCTGAACGCCCCGCTGGGCCAGAACAAACCCAAGAGCCGGTTCAAGCTCCCCGTTGCCGCGCCGCAGCTTCTCGCCGGCCTGCTGGCGCTGAGCGGGCTGGTCGTGGTGGCGTGGGCGATCGTTGCCAACAACCCGCTCGGCGGCGAGCCGATGGCGGTGGTCGCGACCAAGCCGTCCGGTGCTGGTGGTGACGACGGCGGACAGGGCGACGGCCGCGAGCATGTCCGCCGCGACGGTCCGGCAGGCCAGGCCGTCAAGCAGGGAGCCGTCACGGCGAAAATCCCGGACGGCGCCAAGACCGTCAACATCATCGACGGCTCCAGCGGCAAGACCAAGGAAGTCGTCATTCCGGGCACCGGGACCGGGACGGGCAACGAAGCCGCGAGCGCGATGGCCAAGGCGGTCGACGAGGCGCCGGCCGGCAAGCCGTCCGAGCAGGCTGCCCGCGATCGCAAGCCGTCGCCAGCGACGAACGACAGGAAGCCGGCCGCCGGCAACCTGCCGGTCGAGAACGACCTGTCCAAGCTCCTCGAGAAGACACGTTACGGCAACATCCCGAAGATCGGACCGAACGGCGGCAAGCCGCTCGCCGTCTACGCGCAGGTCAAGGCGCTGCCGGTCAACCTGAAGGATCGCCCGCGCATCGCCATCGTGCTCAGCGGCGTCGGCATCAGCGCTTCCGGCACCGCCGACGCCTTCACGCTGCCGCCGTCGGTGACCTTCGCGATCGCGCCTTATGCCGTCGACGTCGCCAAGCTCGCCGATCGCGCGCGCGACGAAGGCCACGAATTGCTGCTGCAGACGCCGATGGAGCCGTTCGATTATCCGAACAACGATCCGGGTCCGCAGACGCTGCTCACTTCGCTGACGCCGGAGCAGAACATCGACCGGCTGCACTGGCTGATGAGCCGCATGCAGGGCTATGTCGGTATTGTGAGTTACATGGGTGCGCGCTTCCTCGCCACCGAGCCGGCGATGGCGCCGGTGGTCGATGAAACCGCCAAACGCGGCCTGCTGTTCATCGACAGCGGCGCATCGAGCCGCAGCGTCGCCGGCCAGCTCGCTGGCGCGAAGAACATGCCTTACGCCAAGGCCGACCTCGTCATCGACGCCGTGCCGACGCCGGTCGAGATCGATCGCGCGCTCGCCCGGCTCGAAATCATCGCGCGCGAGAGCGGCGCCGCGATCGGGCTCGCCACCGCGCAGCCCGGCGCGGTCAACCGCATCGCCGAGTGGATGAAGAAGGTCGAGGACCGCGGCTTCGTGCTGGTGCCGGTGACCCTGGCGATGGCCAAGACCAAACAGTCCTGACGCGCCGCGCCTTGCGGGAAGTCTCCATGGACGGCATATAGCCGAGATGACCGACAGCGCGCTGCCTTACGACTCCCTGCCCTACCGCCCCTGCGCCGGCATCATGCTGCTCAACCGCGCCGGCCTCGTCTTTGTCGGCCGCCGCAAGGGCGGCGCCGAGCACGTGGACGCCACGCATGTCTGGCAGATGCCGCAGGGCGGCATCGACGAGGGCGAGGATCCTTACGCCGGTGCGCTGCGCGAGCTTTACGAAGAAACCAACATCAAGTCGGTCGAGAGACTCGGCGAGATCGCCGAGTGGATCGCCTACGACATTCCGCGCGACATCGCCGGCGAGGCATGGCAGGGCCGTTATCGCGGCCAGAAGCAGAAATGGTACGCGCTGCGCTTCACCGGCGACGACCGCGAAATCGACGTCGCACACCCCGGCGGCGGCGCGCACAAGCCGGAATTCATCGACTGGCGCTGGGTCGAAATGAAATCGCTGCCGGACCTCGTCGCGCCCTTCAAGCGTTCCAGCTACGAGCAGGTGGTGAAGGCCTTCGCGCAATATGCGTGAGACGTCAGGAATGTCGCAGGACATTCCGCCGCACGGGTTTCACCTTTCGGGCGCCACCATCGTTTCCTAATTCCATCCTTCGGATCAAACGAGGGATGAGACGATGTTCGACGCCAAAAGCCTGCTCGACCAATTCATCGGCGGACAGAATTCGGGCGGACAGAACCCGCAAGGCGGCAGAGGCAGCCCGTTCGGCGGCGCCGGCGGCGGCGACCTTTTGCAACAGGCCGGCAACGCGCTGAGCGGCTTCGGCGGCGGCGCGCTGACCGGCGGTCTTGCCGGCCTGCTGCTCGGCTCGAAAGGCGGCCGCAAGCTCGCCGGCAATGCGCTGACCTATGGCGGCATGGCGGTCGCCGGCGCGCTGGCCTATCGCGCTTACCAAAATTATCAGGCGGGCAAGCAGGCGACCCCCGCCGGCGCGGCGCAGCCGCCGCTGCTGCCGCCGCCGTCCGACACGCCGTTCAATCCGTCGCATGAGGCCGACCAGCAATCGCTGGGCCGCAACCTGCTGCGCGCCATGATCGCGGCGGCGAAGTCCGACGGCCACATCGACGCCAGCGAACAGGCCAATATCTTCGCGCAGATGGACAAGCTCAATGTCGGCGCCGAGGACAAGGTCTTCGTCATGGACGAGCTGCGCAAGCCGCTCGACGTCGATGCCGTGGCTGCTGCCGCACGCACGCCGGAGGAAGCGGCCGAGATCTACACCGTGTCGCTGCTGGCGATCGACGTCGACAATCCCTCTGAGCGGGCCTATCTGGCGCTGCTCGCGGCGCGGCTCAAGCTCGACGACAAGCTCGTCGCGCATTTGCATGCGACGGTCGAAGGCGCGATGGCGCCGGTGCAGCAGAGTGCTATGGTCTAGCGCGCGCCGCGCCACATACTCCGTTCATTCCCGCGAAAGCGGGAATCCAGTGACTGATTGCGCAGCGGGCGGATGAGGCGCCGGTCCCCGCTTCCGCGGGGGCGAACGGCGCAATCGGCAAAGAAAAATCGCCAAGATTTCTCTTGGCGATTTTTTGTATCAGCTCTTTTAGCGATGCCTCAGTGCATCGCCGTCCCGGTGAGGTGCCGATCGACCTGCTTGAAGTGGTCGAGCCGGGTGATGAGCTTGTCGAGCTCGTTGCCCTGCTCCATCTTCGCGACCTGCTGCTCCATCTCGGCGATGCGCGTCGCGATCGCGGCGCGGTCGAAGTCCTTCACCGCGTCGGCGGTGTCGGCGAGGATGGTCAGGCCCTTGTCCGAGACTTCGGCGAAGCCGCCGAGCACGACGATCTTCTGCTCGCCGCCGGCGCCATGGACCGTGAGGATGCCCGGCCGCAACGTCGTCACCAGCGGCGCGTGCCCTTCCAGCACGCCGAAGTCGCCTTCGGCGCCGGGCACGTCCACCTGGGTGACCTCTCCGGAGAAGACCAGCTTCTCGGGCGACACGAGTTCAAAATGCAAGCTCATTGAAGAACCTCTGTGCCCCTCGCAGGGTAAGGAATCTTAGTGCCGCAGAAGGGACAGTACAGAATGGATTTGAAGACCAGATCGTTGTTCGGCCCAGACTGACCAAGAGCGATCTCTATCAAACCATCTTCAATACCGAACGAAGCTTCCTTCGTTGCCTTCAGCGCGTAACGCATCCAGTGGCAGCACTCGCCGACAATCTTAGGATTGTCGGCGACCATGCCTTAGGCGGCTTCCGCCGCGAGCTTCTTGCCCTTCTCGACCGCCTCTTCGATGGTGCCGACCATGTAGAACGCGGCTTCCGGCAGGTAGTCGTACTTGCCTTCGACCAGGCCCTTGAAGCCCTTGATGGTGTCGGCGAGGTCGACCAGCTTGCCCGGCGCGCCGGTGAACACTTCGGCGACGTGGAACGGCTGCGACAGGAAGCGCTCGATCTTGCGGGCGCGGGCCACCGTCAGCTTGTCCTCTTCCGACAGTTCGTCCATGCCGAGAATGGCGATGATGTCCTGCAGCGCCTTGTAGCGCTGCAGCACCTGCTGCACCGAGCGGGCGACCGCATAGTGCTCTTCACCGACGACCAGCGGCGACAGCATGCGCGAGGTCGAGTCGAGCGGGTCCACCGCCGGATAGATGCCCTTGGCGGCAATGTCGCGCGACAGCACGGTGGTGGCGTCAAGATGGGCGAACGAGGTCGCCGGCGCCGGGTCGGTCAAGTCGTCGGCCGGCACGTAAATCGCCTGCACCGAAGTGATCGAGCCCTTGGTCGTGGTGGTGATACGCTCCTGCAGCGCGCCCATGTCGGTCGCGAGCGTCGGCTGATAACCCACCGCCGAAGGAATACGGCCGAGCAGCGCCGACACTTCCGAACCCGCCTGCGTGAAGCGGAAGATGTTGTCGACGAAGAACAGCACGTCCTGGCCCTGATCGCGGAAGTATTCCGACAGGGTCAGACCGGTGAGGCCGACGCGGGCGCGGGCGCCCGGCGGCTCGTTCATCTGGCCGAACACGAGGGCGCACTTGGAGCCTTCGCCGCCGCCCTTCTTGTTGACGCCCGATTCGATGAACTCGTGATAGAGGTCGTTGCCTTCGCGGGTACGCTCGCCGACGCCGGCGAACACCGAGTAGCCGCCGTGGGCCTTGGCGACGTTGTTGATCAGCTCCTGGATGAGCACGGTCTTGCCGACGCCGGCGCCGCCGAACAGGCCGATCTTGCCGCCCTTGGCATAAGGCGCGAGCAGATCGACGACCTTGATGCCGGTGACGAGGATCTGCGCTTCGGTCGACTGGTCGGTGTACTTCGGCGCTTCGGCGTGGATCGGGCGCTTGTCGTCCGACTTGACCGGGCCGGCTTCGTCGATCGGCTCGCCGATGACGTTGATGATGCGGCCGAGCAGGCCCGGGCCGACCGGCACGGCGATCGGCAGGCCGGTGTCGGTGACTTCCTGGCCGCGCACCAGACCTTCGGTGACGTCCATGGCGATGGTGCGCACGGTCGATTCACCGAGATGCTGCGCGACCTCGAGCACCAGGCGGTTGCCGCCGTTGTTGGTTTCGAGCGCGTTCAAGATCGCCGGCAGGTAGCCTTCGAACTGAACGTCGACGACGGCGCCGATCACCTGGGTGATCTTGCCGGACTTGTTGGAGCCCTGTGCTGTGGCCATGCTGTCCTCTTACTCTCGATCTGTGTGCGTCAGAGCGCTTCGGCGCCGGAGATGATCTCGATGAGTTCTTTCGTGATCATCGCTTGACGCGTGCGGTTGTAGGTAATGGTCTGCTTGCGGATCATGTCGCCGGCGTTACGGGTCGCGTTGTCCATCGCCGACATCTGCGCGCCGTAGAACGAAGCGTTGTTCTCGAGCAGCGCGCGGAAAATCTGGGTCGCCACGTAGCGCGGCAGCAGGTCGCCGAGGATTTCTTCTTCCTCGGGCTCGTATTCGTAGGACGCCGCGGCCGCCGCCGGCTTGTCGCCGCCGAACTTCGGCGGGATGATCTGCTGCGCCGTCGGCACCTGCGAGATTACCGACTTGAACTGGGCGTAGAACAGGGTCGCGACGTCGAACTCGCCGCTGGCGAACATCGCCGTCACCTTGTCGGCGATCTGCGAGGCGTTGACATAGCCGAGCGTGCGCACGCCGCGCAGCTCGATACGGTCGACGATGAGCTTCTCGTAGTTGCGGCGAAGCTGCTCGTAGCCCTTCTTGCCGACAGTCAGGATCTTGACCGTCTTGCCTTCCGACTGGAGGCGATTGATGTGCTCGCGCGCCAGACGGACGATCGACGAGTTGAACGCGCCGGCGAGGCCGCGCTCACCGGTGGCGACGATCAGCAGGTGAACCTTGTCCGAACCGGTGCCGGCCAGGAGCTTCGGCGCGCCGTCGCTGCCGGCCATGCCGGTGGCGATGTTGGCGAGCACCGCTTCCATGCGCTCGGCGAACGGGCGTGCGGCTTCCGCCGCCGCCTGCGCGCGGCGCAGCTTGGAGGCCGCGACCATCTGCATGGCCTTGGTGATCTTCTGCGTCGCCTTCGTCGCGGCGATGCGAACGCGCATGTCTTTGAGTGACGCCATGTCTTCTCAGTCGCCCTTAAGGGGTCTCAGTCTCAAATCAGCAAGGCGTGGATGGCCGGGACAAGCCCGGCCATGACCAATGTGTGCTTAAGCGAACGAACCCGCGAACTTCTCGACCTGCTCGCGCAGCTTCTTCTCGGTGTCCGAGGAGAGGTCGTTGGTCTTGCGGATGTCTTCGAGAATGGTCTTCTCGTTGCGCAGCAGCGCCAGCAGGCCCTGCTCGAACTTGCCGACCTTCGCGACTTCGATCTTGTCGAGATAGCCGTTGGTGCCGGCCCAGATCACGACCACCTGCTCTTCCATCTTCAGCGGCGAGAACTGCGCCTGCTTGAGGAGCTCGGTCAGACGCGAACCGCGCGCCAGGAGGCGCTGGGTGGTGGCGTCAAGGTCGGAGCCGAACTGCGCGAAGGCCGCCATTTCGCGGTACTGCGCGAGCTCGCCCTTGATCTTGCCGGCGACCTTCTTCATCGCCTTGGTCTGCGCCGACGAACCGACGCGCGACACCGACAGACCGACGTTCACCGCCGGACGGATGCCCTGATAGAACAGGTCGGTCTCGAGGAAGATCTGGCCGTCGGTGATCGAAATCACGTTGGTCGGGATGTAGGCCGACACGTCGTTGGCCTGGGTTTCGATGACCGGCAGAGCGGTCAGCGAACCGGCGCCCTTGGAGTCGTTCATCTTCGCGGCGCGCTCGAGGAGGCGGCTGTGGAGATAGAACACGTCGCCCGGATAGGCTTCGCGGCCCGGCGGACGGCGCAGCAAGAGCGACATCTGACGGTAGGCGACGGCCTGCTTCGACAGATCGTCATAGATGATCACGGCGTGCATGCCGTTGTCGCGGAAGTATTCGCCCATGGTGCAGCCGGCGAACGGCGCCAGGAACTGCATCGGCGCCGGGTCGGACGCGGTGGCGGCGATGACGATCGAGTATTCCAGCGCGCCCTGCTCTTCGAGCACCTTCACGAACTGCGCGACGGTCGAACGCTTCTGGCCGACCGCGACGTAGACGCAGTACAGCTTGATCTTCTCGTCCGGCTGCGCGTTGAGCGGCTTCTGGTTGAGGATGGTGTCGAGCGCGATCGCGGTCTTGCCGGTCTGGCGGTCGCCGATGATCAATTCGCGCTGGCCGCGGCCGATCGGGATCAGCGCGTCGATGGCCTTGAGGCCGGTCGCCATCGGCTCGTGCACCGACTTGCGCGGGATGATGCCGGGCGCCTTGACGTCCACCTGCTTGCGGACATCGGCCTTGATCGGACCCTTGCCGTCGATCGGATTGCCGAGCGCGTCGACGACGCGGCCGAGCAGGCCCTTGCCGACCGGCACGTCGACGATGGCGCCGGTGCGCTTGCAAGTCTGGCCTTCCTTGATCTCGCGGTCGGAGCCGAAAATAACGATACCGACGTTGTCGTTTTCGAGGTTCAGCGCCATGCCGCGCGTGCCGTTCTCGAACTCGACCATTTCGCCCGCCTGGACGTTGTCGAGACCGTAGACGCGGGCGATACCGTCACCGACGGACAGCACCTGGCCGACTTCGGAGACTTCGGCTTCCTGGCCGAAGTTCTTGATCTGCTCTTTGAGGATGTTCGAAATTTCTGCGGCGCGGATATCCATCAGCGTGCCTCTTTCATCGCAATTTTGATCGAATTGAGTTTGGTGCGGAGGGACGTGTCGACCATACGGCTGCCGACTTTCACGATCAGCCCGCCGATGATGGCCGGGTCGACCTTGACGTCCATGTCGATGTCCTTGCCGCCCGTGACCGACTTGAGCGCGCCCTTGAGCGCCTCTTTGTTCGCGTCGTTGAGCGGCTCGGCAACGGTGACCTGCGCCACCACCTCGCCCTTGTGCTGGGCGACCAGCGCGCGATAGGCGCGGATCATGTCGCGCACGGCGAAGAGCCGGCGGTTGGTGGTGATGACGCGGAGGAAATTCGCGGTGATGCCGGACAGACCGGCCTTGGCGAGAATGGCGTTGAGCGCCTTGAGCTGCTCGTCGGCGCCGAACACCGGGCTGCGCACGAGACGATTAAGATCGGGGCTTTCGCCGATCAACTTGTCGAAGGCTTCGAGGTCCTGCTTGACCGCGTCGGTCGCCTTTTCCTCGAGCGCCAGCTCGAACAGGGCCCCGGCATAGCGGCCCGCCATTCCCGAAACTAAGTGTTCTTCGCCCGCCACTTTGAACGCTCTTTCTTGTGACTTTTCACAAGCCTGAAGCCGTCGCCGAAGCGGCGGCGCAAGCCATTGGAATTCAAGAGGGAATTCCGATCCCGGATGCGCTCAGCCAAGCCCCGTGGGCGCCCCTTGGAAATCGAGGGGGTAGCTAACACAGCGGCCGGGGCGGTGCAACACGCGGCACGGCGTCAACCTTGTGTCGCGCCTGCGGCATAGCGCGGGAACACGAACGCGGAACCGCGCGTTGCAATCGGCCTGCCACGCTCCCCCGTACCCCGGTCCCCCGCGTTATGAATGTACCGCCCCCCACGTCGATCTCCGCGCGTCATCATCTCAAGCGGGTCACCGCCGGCCAGCATGCCGCGCTGGACGGTGGCTTCGGGGCGCTCGATCTGAAAAGTCGCAACGATTACAGGCAATTCCTCGCCGCCCAGGCGGCGGTGATCGTACCGCTCGAGGACTGGCTGACGCGCCACGACGCCGGCCGGATTCTGCCGGACTGGCCGCGCCGCAGGCGCGCCGCCGCCCTCGCCGAGGACCTTGCCGGCCTCGGCGCCGGCGCCGGCGCCATCAATATTGTCATGGGGGCACCCTCGGTGCCGGCCATGCTCGGCGTCGCCTACGTGCTGGAAGGCTCCCGCCTCGGCGCGCGCTATCTGTCACGCATGGTTGCCGGCAGCGATGACGCCGCGGTGCGCGCCAACATGCGTTTTCTCACGCACGGCGCCGGGCTGCCTTTGTGGCCGAGCTTCCTCGAGATACTGGAAGCGCGCGTTACCGATGCGGCGGACAATGATGAAGCGGCGCGCGGCGCGCGGCAGGCCTTCGCGCATTTCCTCGCCGCGCAACGCCGTCACGCCTCCGTCCAGGTCGACGAGGTCGCCTGAACCATGCCGCCGCAACAAACCGTCGACCTCACGAGCTGCGACCGCGAGCCAATTCACATTCCCGGCCGTATCCAGCCATTCGGCTTCCTGCTCGCCGCCAAATCCGACTTCACCGTCGAGGCGAACTCCGCCAATGCCGGCGAACACCTCAAATGCGACGTGAAGGGACGTCCGCTCGCCGTGATTCTCGGCCGCGATGCGGTGGCGCAAATCCGCAGCCGGCTGATGCTGGCGCAGGGACCGGACGCGGTCGAGCGTCTGTTCGCCGTCAAGATCCGTGGCGAGCTGGGGCCGTTCGATCTCGCCGTGCATCGCTCAGGCGATCACCTGATCATCGAGGGCGAACCGAGCGAAGACGACGTCAGCCTGAATTCCGGCGAAGTGGTGCGCGGCATGCTATCGCGCCTGCGCAACACGCATAACTTCGAGGCTTTCTGCCAGACCGCGGCACGGCAGATCAAATGGCTTACAGGCTTCGATCGCGTGATGGTCTATCGCTTCGCGCCGGATGGCGCCGGCGAGGTCATCGCCGAGGCGGCCGATGCCAATCTGGAGTCGTTCCTCGGCCTGCATTACCCGGCATCCGACATCCCGAAGCAGGCGCGCGTCCTCTACACGCGCAACTGGCTGCGCATCATCGCCGACATCGACGACAAGCCGTCGCCGATCGAGCCCGACATCCTCGGCGGCGTGCCGCTCGACCTGTCGATGAGCGTGACGCGCGCCGTGTCGCCGATCCATATCGAATACCTGCGCAACATGGGCGTGCGCGCGTCACTGTCGATCTCGATCCTGCATGAAGGCAAATTGTGGGGCCTATTCGCCTGCCACCATTATTCGCCACGACGCATCTCGTTCGAGCGCAGGACCGCAGCCGAACTTTTCGGCCAGATGTTCTCCTGGGTGCTGGAAAGCCGGGAGCGTGAACGCGACGTCGCTTACGAAAGCCGCGCCCGCGTGCTGCACAATCAGATGATGGCCGGGCTCGCTGCCGGCAAAGCCGGTTCCGAGACGTTGCGCAACTTCCTTGGCGCGTTGCGCGACATCATTGCCTGCGATGGCGTCGGCGTTTGGCTTGACGGCAAGGCGACACTGAGCGGCTCGACGCCGAGCGTCGCCGACTTCGAACGGCTGGTGCAACACTTCCAGGACCGCGGTTTGCAGGACGTATTCGCTACCAACGAACTCGGCAAGGCCATTCCCAATGCCGGCTCGCTGGTCGACAACGCCGCCGGCGTTCTCGCCATCCCGGTGTCGCGCGCGACTCCGGACTATCTCGTCTTCTTCCGCAACGAAGTGGCGCGCTCCGTGCACTGGGCGGGCGATCCGAACAAGCCGGTCACCACCGGCCCGCTCGGCGACCGCCTGACGCCGCGCAAGAGCTTCGAACTGTGGCGCGAAGTCGTGCGTGGGCAGTCGGCGCACTGGACCGAATCCGATCTGCGCATCGCCTCGTCGCTGCGCGTGACGCTGCTCGAGGTCATCTTCCGCCTGACCGACGCCGCCGAGAAGGAGCGCAAGTCGGCGCAGGAGCGCCAGGAGCTGCTGATCGCCGAGCTCAATCACCGCGTCCGCAACATTCTCAGCCTGATCCGCGGCCTGATCACGCAGGGCAAGCATTCGACGCTGACCGCCGAGGAATTCGCCTCCGTGGTCGGCGGCCGCATCGAAGCCCTGGCGCGCGCCCACGATCTCATCACCAAGACCAACTGGGGTCCGGGCAGCGTGCGCACGCTGATCGAGGAGGAAACCGCCGCCTATCTCGGCGGCAAGGCGCAGCGCGTCATCGACAACGGCCCGGACGTCGCGCTCGAGCCCGAAGCGTTCTCGACCCTGGCGCTGGTGGTACACGAACTCGTCACCAACTCCGCCAAATACGGCGCGCTGTGCGACTCCACCGGCGTCGTCAACATCACCTGGGAGCTCGGCGATGCCGGCCAGTTGATCATCGCCTGGCAGGAAAGCGGCGGCCCGCCTGTGCAGCCGCCGATGCGGCGTGGCTTCGGCACGACGATCATCGAGCGCTCGATCCCTTACGACCTCGCCGGCGAGTCCGAGGTCCACTACGAGCTGCTGGGCCTGCGCGCCCGGCTGGTGATCCCGGCGCGTTTCGTCAAGCGCGTGCGGCGGACTGACCGCAAGGCGCAAGCGAAGCCGGCCAAGGAAACGAAATCGATGTTCTCCGGCAACGTCCTGGTGCTCGAGGACAATCTCGTCATCGCCATGGACGCCGAGCAGATCATGTCCCGGCTCGGCGCCCAGCGGGTCGAGCTCGCCGGCACCGTCACCGAGGCGCTCAACGTCATCAGCAAGAGCAAGATCGACTTCGCCCTGCTCGACATCAATCTCGGCGCCGAAAACAGCATCCCGGTGGCCCTGCGCCTGCGCGAACTGAACGTGCCGTTTGCCTTCGCCACCGGCTATGGCGAGGGCGCACCGCTCCCCCCCGAACTGAAGGATGCGCCGATCGTGCAAAAGCCGTATATGCCGGAGTCGATTGTGACGGTGATGCCGGTGACCGAGCGCGAAGTCTGACGCGCGCCCCGGCCCGCCGCGGATCGCGGCGGGGCTTGGAGGCGGCGGCATGGCGCGGGATCGAAAGGACGACACAGTGAGCGGCGCGCGGGCGCTGGTCGTGCTCCTGGGATTCGTCTGGGGGTTCCAGTGGATCGCGACGGCGATCGCGCTGCATGACATCCCGCCGTGGACATTGCGCACTTTCGGCATTGCAGGCGGCACGCTGACGCTGCTCATCGCCGCCCTGTTCGTCCGTGCCGATCTGCATGTGCCGAAGCGCGAGCGCATCCATGTCATGATCGGCAGCTTCTTGAACCTCGCTGCCTTCCACATTCTCGGCGCGTACTCGCAATTGCACGGCGCCACGTCGCGCACCATCATCATCAGCTATTCGATGCCGATCTGGGCGACTTTGTTCAGCCTCATATTGCTCAAGGAGCGACTCGACCGGGTGCG
Source organism: Pseudomonadota bacterium (assembly GCA_018240595.1). Lineage (GTDB taxonomy): Bacteria > Pseudomonadota > Alphaproteobacteria > Rhizobiales > Xanthobacteraceae > Pseudolabrys. Next base: position 15,038 of record JAFEFL010000041.1, read on the forward strand.
CGTCGTCGCTTTCATGCTGTGCCTCGCCGGCCTTGCCATTCTGGTATGGCCGCTGTTCGGCCACGGCGTACCGGTTTTCGTGTTTTATTCGCTGGCCGCGGCCGTCTGTTGGGCGTTCGGCACCGTCTACATGAAATGGATGCGCGTTACGGTGCCGCCGCTCGCCAGTGCCTTCTGGCAGCTGCTGTTCAGCTTCATCTTCCTGGGCAGCGGCATGCTGATTTTCGAAGGCCTGCCGCATTTCCACGGGGTAGGCCTCAAGGCGGTGCTGGGACTCGGCTACATCGCCATCCTCGGCACCGGGCTGGCACATTTTCTGTGGTGGTCGATCAACGGCAAGGTGTCGCCCGTGACGGCGTCGATCGGCGCGTTGCTGGTGCCGGTGATCGGCGTCACCGCCTCGGCACTGATCCTCGGCGAGCGGCCGACGCCGTTCGACATCGTCGGTTTCGCATTGATCTTTGCCGCGGCTGCCAGCGTGCTGCTGACGCCGGCCGCGAAGCCACCGATGACGCCAGACTGACCCCGATTGACGCCGGACAAAACTGGCGGACCTAAGGGTTATCACGTAGTTGCGGTGCCCCGGTCCGGGGCGCGAAGGTAGCTGCTTCACCCTCCGAGTCCGCCTGCCAATGTCCGGCCACCCCTCCGCCGTCCCGACTCCGACTTTCGTCGAACTGTTCACGCCCAAGCTGGTGACGGTCTTTCGCGAGGGTTACGGCTGGCGCGATCTGCGCGCCGACGCCGTTGCCGGGCTGACCGTCGCCGTGGTGGCGCTGCCGCTGTCGATGGCGATCGCCATCGCCTCCGGCGTATCGCCCGAGCGCGGTCTCTACACCGCCATCGCCGGCGGCTTCATCGTCTCGCTGATCGGCGGCAGCCGTTTCCAGATCGGCGGGCCGGCCGGCGCCTTCATCGGCCTCGTCGCCTCGGTGGTCGAGCGCCATGGCTATGACGGCCTGGCTTTGGCGACGATCATTGCCGGCCTCATCCTGATCGTGGTCGCGCTGCTCCGGCTCGGCACCTACATCAAATACATTCCGATGCCGGTGACGGTCGGCTTCACCGCCGGCATCGCCGTGATCATCGCCGCGAGCCAGGTGCGCGAAGTGCTCGGCCTCGATATCGCGCACGAACCTTCCGCGCTGGTGCCGAAGGTCGAGGCCATCGCCGCCGCGATCTCGACCGTGAGCTGGCAAACCCTCGGCATCGCCGCCTTGTCGCTCGCCATCATCCTGGTGCTGCGCCGCTACAAGCCGCTCTGGCCGGGCTTCCTCATCGCCATCGCCATCACCGGCGCGATCTGCTTTGCCTTCCATCTCGACGTCGCCACCGTCGCCTCGCGCTTCGGCGCGGTGCCGCGGTCGCTGCCCGCGCCGTCGCTGCCGCCGTTCAGCCTGGAAAAACTTCAGGCGGTGCTGCCCGATGCTTTCACCATCGCCCTGCTCTGCGCCATCGAGTCGCTGCTGTCCGCCGTGGTTGCCGACGGCATGAGCGGTCGCCGCCATCGCTCCAATGCCGAGCTCGGCGCGCAGGGCGTCGCCAGCATCGCCTCGATCGTGTTCGGCGGCATCTGCGTCACCGGCACGGTGGCGCGCACCGCGACCAATGTGCGCTCCGGCGCGCGCGGGCCGATCTCCGGAATCTTTCATTGCGGCTATCTGCTGCTGTTCCTCGCCGTCGCCGCGCCGCTGGTTGGCTATATTCCGCTGGCCGCGCTCGGCGCGGTCCTGATGATCGTCGCCTGGAACATGGCGGAGAAGGAAGAGTTCTGGTCGCTGATCCGCACCTCGCGCGGCGATGCCGCTGTGCTGTTGGCGACGTTCCTGCTGACGATCTTCGTCGATCTGACCACCGGCATTGCCGTCGGTGTGGTGATGGGCGCGCTGATGTTCCTGCACCGCATGGCCGAGTCGGTCGACGTGCAGGCTGGCGGCCTCGAGGACGTCGCCGACAGCGTCGATCGCACCAAATACGATGCCGACGAGGCGGCAAGCCGCGACGTCATGGTCTACCGCATCACCGGCGCCTTCTTCTTCGGCGCCACCGCGCATGTGCTCACGGCGCTGGAGCGCATCGGCCGCACGCCGCGATTGCTGATTCTCGACTTCTCCGATGTGCCGCTCATCGACACCACGGCGGCACGCTCGCTGCACGCCTTTGTCAAGAAGCTCAGCCGCGCCGGCACCGAGGTGACTATCGCCGCCGCCAGGCAGAACGTGCGGCACGAACTCACCGCCTCCGGCCTGAAGCCGCCGCTGGCGAAGTATGCCGCCAGCGTCGCCATCGCGCGCCAAGGTCGCTGACCGGATCTGATCCAAAAGTCGGATAGGCGGAATCGGCGAGCTGCCCTGCGCCGAACGCGGCACGAATGGTCTTTTGCCGCCCTGCCTGCCCGCCTATGTCACCGGTTCACGCCGAGGCTGCGCTTCGCAGCCGCCAATTTCAAAGGAAACGTCCGCTTCTGCGCCCGCGCGGCGTCACCGCGCGCGCCATCACCGTTGCCAAGTCTGGAATGCGACCGATGAATCCGAAGCTGTCCGCCGCGCTGGCCGCCGCCATCTGGGGCACCACCTACATTTTCGTCAGCGTCGTGCTCCCGCACAATCCGATCTTCACCGCCGCTGTACGCGCGCTCGGCGGCGGCCTGCCGCTGCTGCTGCTCTACAACCAGGCGCCGCCGCGCGACTGGTGGGGCAAGGTCGCGGTGCTCGGCACGCTGAACTGCGGCATCGTCTTCGCCTTCCTGTTCATCGCCGCGGAGCGCCTGCCCGGCGGTGTCGCGGGCACGCTGCAATCGCTCGGGCCGATCATCACGGTGCTGATCGCCTGGCCGCTGCTCGGCGAGCGGCCGACTTGGCTGCGTCTCGCCAGCGTCGTGCTCGGCTCGATCGGCGTCATGATCCTGCTGACCAGTGGCAAGATCGTACTCGACGGCGTCGGCGCGGTGGCCGGCCTGATCGCGGCGGTGTCGCTGGCACTCGGCGGCGTGCTGCTCAACCGCTGGGGCCGGCCGATTCCGCTGCTCGAATTCACCGCCTGGCAGCTCGTCATCGGCGGCGTCGAACTGGCGGCGCTGGCGGCGATCCTTGGCGACGTGCCGTCCTCGCTCAGCCTCGCCAGCATCGGCGCCTATGTTTATGTGGCGCTGATCGGCACCTCGATCGCCTATGCGCTGTGGTTCCATGGCGTCGAGAAGGCCGGCGCGCCGGCCGTGGCGCCATTCTTCCTGCTCATCCCCATGGTGGCGTTCGCGCTCGATGCCGTGGTGCGCGGCTTCGTCCCGACAGGCGCGCAGGCGCTGGGCGCGGCGATTGTCGTGGGCAGCTTGGTGATCAACCAGCGCGCCGGCAAGCAGCGGGCCGCGGGCGCCCGCTAGTAGAAGCTCATCGGATCGACGTCGACGTCCATCTTGATGCCGCCGCGGGTCTTCGGCGCGGCGGCGACCCAGTCGCGCAAATAGGCCGACAGGTTGAATTCGCGCGGCGCCTTGACCAGCAGACGGAAGCGGTGGCGGCCGCGCACCACGGCGATCGGCGCTTCGGCGGGGCCGAGCACGCGCACCACGTCGTCATGCGGCGCCGATTTCGCCAGCGCCTTGGCATAACCTTCGGCGTCGTGCTTGTTGTCGGCAGAGACGACGATGCCGGCGAGTCGTCCGAACGGCGGATAGCCGGCGGCTTCGCGCAGCGCGATCTCGTTTTCATAGAACGCCTCGCGGTCGCCGAGGATCAGCGCCTTCATCACCGGATGCTCGGGCTGGTGCGTCTGCAGGAAGCCGACGCCGCGATTGTCCTCGCGGCCGGCGCGGCCGACCACTTGATGCAGCAACTGGAATGTGCGCTCGGCGGCGCGCGGATCGCCATTGCCGAGCCCGAGATCGGCATCGACGATGCCGACCAGATTGAGTTTCGGGAAGTGATGCCCCTTGGCCACCAGTTGCGTGCCGACGATGATGTCGAACTTGCCGTCGGCGACGTCGTCGAGCTCCTGACGCAGACGCTCCGTCGACTCGACGAGATCGCTCGACAGAATGAGGATGCGCTTGTCGGGAAACAGATCGGCCGCCTCCTGCTCCAGCCGCTCGACGCCGGGGCCGACCGCGGCGAAGCTCTCGGTGGCGTGGCAGTTCGGGCAGGCGTCCGGCGGCGGCATGTTGAAGCCGCAGTGATGGCAGATCAGCCGCTTGCGGAAGCGGTGATCGACCAGCCAGGCGTCGCAGTTCGGGCATTGCAGGCGGAAGCCGCAGGCGCGGCATAAGGTCAAAGGCGCGAAGCCGCGGCGATTGAGAAACAGCAGCGCCTGATCGCCACGCTCCAGCGTGTTGTGCACGGCCTCGGCGAGGCGCGGAGCGATGAAGCGGCCGCGCGGCGGCCCTTCGCGCGTCAGATCGATGGCCTCGACATGCGGCAGCGACGCGCCGCCGAAACGCTCCGGCAGATGCAGGCGGCGATAGCGGCCCTTGCGCGCATTGACCTCGGATTCGACCGACGGCGTCGCCGAGGCGAGCACCACGGGAATTTTGGCGATCGAGCCGCGCACCACGGCCATGTCGCGCGCATTGTAGCGCGCGCCGTCTTCCTGCTTGTAGGCCTGCTCGTGCTCTTCATCGACGATGATCAGCCCGAGATCGGCATAAGGCAGAAACAGCGCCGAGCGTGCGCCGACCACCACCGAGACTTCGCCTTCCGCCACCGCCGCCCAAGTGCGCGCGCGCAGACGCGGCGACAATTGCGAATGCCACTCGGCCGGCCGCGTGCCGAAGCGCGCGGTGAAGCGATCGAGCGATTGGCCGGTCAGCGCGATTTCCGGCATCAGGATCAGCGTCTGCCGGCCTTTGCGAATGTTCTCGGCCACCGCCTCGAAATAGACCTCGGTCTTGCCCGAGCCGGTGACGCCGTCGACCAATGTCACGGTGTAACCGCCCTGATCGACCGTGGTGCGCAGCGCGTCGGCGGCGGCGAGCTGGCCGAGCGAGAACTCGGCCTTGCGGAAATCCGGGTCTGGCTGGCGCGACACTTTTTCCGGCGGCAGCACCACCGTTTCCAGCGTGCCTTCATCGACCAGGCCGTCGATGACGCCGGCCGAGACGCCGGCTTCGCGCGCGGCATCGCCCTTGGCGCGCACCATGCCGTCCTCGAGCGCGCGCAGCACGCGCTGGCGCGCCACCGTCATGCGCTGCGGCGGCGGGCCGACGAGGCGCACGCCGACGCGCTCGCGCGCCGGCCCGAGATTGTCGCCCATGCGCAGCGCCATGCGCAGCACCATGCCGCGCGACGACAAAGTGTAGCCGGCGACCCAGTCGATGAAGGTGCGCAGTTCGCTCTTGAGCGGCGGCACGTCGATCTTCGCCGCGACGTCCTTCATGCGGTTGTGCAGGCCGGGCGCCGGGTTCGGATTCTCGGCCCAGACCACGCCGGTGGTCTCGCCGCGGGCGCCGAGCGGCACGGCGACGACGTCGCCGACCGCCAGCTCCATCCCCGCCGGCACCCGGTAGGAATAGGCCTGATCGAGCGCCACCGGCACCAGAACATCGACGACACGGGCGTTCATGAGGCAGGCCTGCCCGATTCCGGGTCTTTAAGGAAGGGTAAGGAAGGGCTCCTACTCTGCCTATATGGGACTGCCGCTCACCATCGCACCCGACGTCGCCGCCGAAATCGGCCGCTGGCACGCCTATCTCGGCGCCGAGCGGCGCATGTCGCCGAAGACGCTGGAAGCCTATGAGCGCGATGTCGGCCAGTTCCTCGGGTTTTTGGCCGAGCACCTCGGCGGCCCGCCGTCGCTGAAGACTCTGGCGAAAATCACCCCGGCCGATGTCCGCGCCTTCATGGCCTCGCGCCGCGCCAACGGTGCCGGCAACCGCACCCTGATGCGCTCGCTGGCCGGGGCGCGCTCCTTCGCCCGCTTCCTCGAGCGTGGCGGCAAGGGCAAAGTGGGGGCGCTCGCCGCCATTCGCGCGCCGAAGCTTGCGCGCACGCTGCCGAAGCCGCTGGCCGCCTCGGCGGCGAAGCAGATGACCGACATCGACCTGCGCGCCGGCGAGGACCGCGAGACCTGGATTCTGGCGCGCGACGCCGCGGTGCTGGCGCTGCTCTACGGCTGCGGCCTGCGCATATCCGAGGCGCTCGGCCTCAAGCGCGGCGACGCGAGCGGCAAGGATGCCCTCACCGTCACCGGCAAGGGCAACAAGACGCGCATGGTGCCGGTGCTGCCGCAGGTGACCAAGGCGATCGCCGAGTACATCGCGCTGTGCCCCTACGACCTGCCGGCCGAGGGACCGTTGTTCGTCGGCGCGCGCGGCGGGCCGCTCAGCCCACGCATCGTGCAACTCGCGATGGCGACCTTGCGCGGCGCGCTCGGTCTGCCCGATACCGCGACGCCCCATGCGCTGCGCCATTCCTTCGCCACGCATCTGCTCGGCCGCGGCGGCGACCTGCGCTCGATCCAGGAACTGCTCGGTCACGCCTCGCTGTCGACGACGCAGATCTATACCGCCGTCGACACCGCGCGTTTATTGGAAGTTTATGCCAGCGCCCACCCGCGGGCGTCATCGTAATATCATCGTCGACAACGCCGGCGCGGCCTTGCGCGCCTGCGCAACTCCGCCCATCGTCGCCCCGCCACACAGGGGACGACACATGGCGGGACCGCACGAAAACCTCGAACACGCCGAGCACGCCGAACACGCCTCGCACGGCGGCAACAAGAAGATCGCGCTGCTGATCTCGGTGCTGGCGCTATTCCTGGCCTTCACCGAAACGCTGGGCAAGGGCGCGCAGACCGAAAGCATCGGCCTCAACATCAAGGCGTCCGACACCTGGAATTTCTTCCAGGCCAAGACCATCCGTCAGACCGCCATTCGCACCGCCGCCGACAATCTCGCCGCCATCGCGCCGTCGATCGAGAAGCCGGAGATCAAGGCGGCGATGGAGAAGCAGATCGAGACCTGGCGCGCCACCGTGGCGCGCTACGAGTCCGATCCGAAGGAGAAAGACGGCCGCAAGGAATTGCGCGAGCAGGCCGAGGGCTACGAACACCAGCGCGATTATCAACTGGCGCGCTATCACCAGTTCGAGCTCGGCTCGGCGGCATTCCAGATCGGCATCGTGCTGGCGTCGGCCGAAGTCATCACCGGCATGGCGGTGCTCGGCTGGCTGTCCGGCCTCGTCGGTCTCGTCGGCCTGATCTTCAGCGCCTTCGGCCTGTGGGCGCCTCACGCACTCGACTTCCTGCTGCACGCCAGCGGCGCGCACTGAAACGGTCAGGCGGCGCGGCGGTTGGCGCGGCGCCGCAATCGTTTCAGCCAATGCAGGAAGCCGCCGCGCTCTGACCTGAAGCGCGCGGCGATCTCTTTCATGCGCAGGCGCACCGGCTCGGTGATGGCGTGCGCCCAGGCGCGCACGCGCAGCATCCATTCATAGAGCGCGCGGAACCACGCCATCTGCAACAGCTTGTGGCGCGTCGCATCGAAGATGAAGGCGGTGACGCCGACGCCGATCAATTTGGCGGCGAGAATGACGGCAATGGCGCCGAGCCATTGCCCGGTGGCGAGGAAATAGACCTCGGCAAACTTCAGCGGCAGCAGCACGACGCCGAGCGTGACGACGAAGACGATGAGCGTCGCCCAGGGCGGCAGCCGCTCGATCGCCTGCGCCAGCCATCGCTTGAAAGAAGCCCACGGAATGAAGCCGACGAGGCGCGCCACCACCGGAGACAAATGATCCCACAGCCATGCTTCCAGCAGGAACAGCAGGGCGAGCAGGACCCAGAGGGGGCGGAGCAGGCGGCGCATGCGCAATAGATAAGGCCACGCGCGGAGGAAAATAAGGCGGGCGCCTCTTCCTTACCCTCCCCCTTGTGGGGAGGGTCGACTGCTCGAGCTTCAGCGAGAGCAGTCGGGGTGGGGGTGGAGACTGATCACGTCTACCCCCACCCCGCTCACTTCGTTCGCGACCCTCCCCACAAGGGGGAGGGTAAGACCGGCTCACATATGAATCGCGCGCTTGGCGACCGCCATGGCCGCTTCCTTCACCGCCTCGGGCAGCGTCGGGTGCGCGTGGCAGGTGCGGGCGATGTCTTCGGCGGCGCCGCCGAACTCCATGACGATGGCCGCTTCGGCGATCATGTTGCCGGCATCGGAGCCGACGATGTGCACGCCGAGCACGCGGTCGGTCTTGGCGTCGGCAATGACCTTGACGAAGCCGTCGGTCTGCTGGTTCGCCTTGGCGCGGCCGTTCGCGGTGAACGGAAACTTGCCGACATTGTAGGCAATGCCGGCGGCCTTAAGCTCTTCCTCGCCTTTGCCGACCGAGGCGATCTCCGGCATCGTATAAACAACGGCAGGGATCACATCGTAGTTCACGTGGCCGGCCTGGCCGACCAGCATCTCCGCCACCGCGACGCCTTCGTCCTCGGCCTTGTGCGCCAGCATCGGCCCGGTGATGACATCGCCGATGGCCCAGATGCCCGGCACGCTGGTGGCGTAATAATGATCGGTGACGACGCGGCCGCGCTCGTCCAGCTTGACGCCGATCTCCTTGAGGCCGAGCCCTTCGGTGAACGGCACGCGGCCGGTGGAGACGAGAACGACATCGGCTTCGATGGTCTCGGCCTTGCCTTCGCCCTTCGCCGGCTCGATGGTCGCCTTCAGCGTCTTGCCGGATGAATCGACCGCGGTAACCTTGGACGACAGCTTGAACGCGATGCCCTGCTTTTCCAGCAGGCGCTGGCTCTGCTTGCGCACTTCGCCGTCCATGCCGGGCAGGATGCCGTCGAGGAATTCGACCACCGTGACCTTGGCGCCAAGACGGCGCCACACCGAGCCGAGCTCGAGCCCGATGACGCCGGCGCCGATGACCAGCAGGTTCTTCGGCACTTCCGGCAGCGACAGCGCGCCGGTGGAGGACACGATACGCTTCTCGTCGATGTCGATGCCGCGCAACTTGGCGACGTCCGAGCCGGTGGCGATGACGATCGACTTGGTCTCCAGCGTCGTCACCTTGCCGTCGGCGGCCTTGACCTCGACCTTGCCCGGCGCCGCGATGCGGCCGAAGCCGTAATGCGTGTCGATCTTGTTCTTCTTGAACAGGAAGTCGACGCCCTTGACGTTGCCGTCGATGGCGTCCTGCTTGAACTTGAGCATGGTCTTGAGATCGAGCTTCGGCGCGGGAACGCCGATGCCCATCTTGGCGAAGGAATGCCCGGCTTCCTCGAACAGCTCGGAGGCATGCAGCAGCGCCTTCGACGGAATGCAGCCGATGTTCAGGCAGGTGCCGCCGAGCGACTTTTCCTTTTCGACAACCGCGGTCTTGAGACCGAGCTGCGCCGCGCGAATGGCGCAGACATAGCCGCCGGGGCCCGAACCAATGACGATGAGATCGTAGGACATGAATGAAATGCTCCGCTTTCTTATCCCTCCCCTGCAAGGGGAGGGCGGCGAGCCGCGCTAGCGGCGAGCGGGTGGGGTTTAATTGGCTATTGAAACGCAGACCCCACCCTGCCTCGCTTCGCGAGGCGACCCTCCCCTTGCAGGGGAGGGATGAAGATCAGAGATCCAGCACCAGCCGCGCCGGATCCTCGAGGTTCTCCTTGACGCGCACCAGGAACGTCACGGCCTCGCGGCCGTCGACGATGCGGTGATCGTAGGACAGCGCCAGATACATCATCGGCCGTACCTCGATCTTGCCGCCGACCACCATCGGCCGCTCCTGGATCTTGTGCATGCCGAGAATGCCGGACTGCGGCGCGTTGAGGATCGGCGTCGACATCAGCGAGCCGTAGACGCCGCCATTGGTGATGGTGAAGGTGCCGCCCTGCATCTCGTCGATCTTGAGCTGGCCGTCGCGGGCGCGCTTGCCGAAGTCGTTGATCTTCTTCTCCACGCCGGCGAGCGACAGCATGTCGGCATCGCGCACCACCGGCACGACGAGGCCCTTGTCGGTGCCGACGGCGATACCGATGTGGTAATAGTTCTTGTAGACCAGATCCGTGCCGTCGATCTCGGCGTTGACCGCCGGGATGTCGTGCAGCGCCGCGATACAGGCCTTCACGAAGAAGCCCATGAAGCCGAGCTTCACGCCGTGCTTCTTCTCGAACAGCTCCTTGTACTGGTTGCGCATCGCCATCACCGTGGTCATGTCGACCTCGTTGAAGGTCGTCAGCATGGCGGCGGTGTTCTGCGCGTCCTTGAGGCGGCGGGCGATGGTCTGGCGCAGCTTGGTCATGCGCACGCGCTCTTCGCGCGAAGCATCGTCCGGCGCCGAAGGCGCCCGCATCTGCACCGGCGCGGCGACCGGCGTCGGCTGCGCGGCCGCACGTTCGATGGCGGCGAGCATGTCGCCCTTGGTCACCTGACCGTGCAGGCCGGTGCCGGCAACGGTCGACGGATCGACACCGGACTCAGCGGCCATCTTGCGCACCGACGGCGCCTGCGTGGTGTTGACCGCGGCCGGCGCGGCGGCAGCCGGTGCGGGAGCGGCCGCAGGAGCCGGGGCAGCCGCCTTGGCCGGGGCAGCCGCGGCGGGGGCAGCGGCCTTGGCGCCGGCGGCGCCGTCCTTGATCGAACCGAGAATGGCGCCGACGCCGACGGTGTCGCCATTCTTGGCGGCGATGTCGCCGAGCACGCCGGCGGCGGGCGCCGGCACTTCCAGCGTGACCTTGTCGGTTTCGAGTTCCACAAGCGGCTCGTCGACGGCGACGGGATCGCCCGGCTGCTTGAACCATTTGCCAACGGTGGCTTCGGTCACCGATTCGCCGAGGGTGGGCACCTTGATGTCAGTCATGATTGTTTCCGTTCAATGATCTTGTTTCGGCGTCATCATCCGCGAATGCGGATGATCCAGCTCTTCCCGCAAAACGCAGAAAGCGCTGGGTCCCCGCCTTCGCGGGGACGACGGCAATAATCATCCCAGCGCCTCTTCGAGGAACTGCTTGAGCTGCGCGAGGTGCTTCGACATCTGGCCGACCGCGGTCGACGCCGAAGCAGGCCGGCCGGCATAGCGGGCGCGGCGGTGCTTGGCGTTGATCTGGTTCAGCACCCATTCGAGATAGACGTCGACGAAGAACCAGGCGCCCTGATTGCGCGGCTCTTCCTGGCACCAGACGATTTCCGCCTGCTTGAAGCGCGACAGTTCGGCGACCAGTGCCTTCGTCGGGAACGGATAGAGCTGCTCGACGCGCAGCAGGTAGATGTCGTCGATGCCGCGCTTTTCGCGCTCGTCGTACAGGTCGTAATAGACCTTGCCCGAGCACAGCACGACGCGGCGGATCTTGTCGTCGGCGACGAGCTTGATCTTCTCGCCCTGCAGCGACTGCGCATCGTCCCACAGCAGACGGTGGAACGAGGTGCCGGCATCGAGCTCGGCGAGCTTCGACACCGCGCGCTTGTGGCGCAGCAGCGACTTCGGCGTCATAAGGATCAACGGCTTGCGGATCTCGCGCTTGAGCTGACGGCGCAGGATGTGGAAGTAGTTCGCCGGCGTCGTGCAGTTCGCGACCTGCATGTTGTCTTCGGCGCACATCTGCAGATAGCGCTCGAGGCGCGCCGAGGAGTGTTCCGGGCCCTGCCCCTCGTAGCCGTGCGGCAGCAGGCAGACGAGGCCCGACATACGCAGCCACTTGCGCTCGGCCGACGAGATGAACTGGTCGAACACGACCTGGGCGCCGTTGGCGAAGTCGCCGAACTGCGCTTCCCACAGCGTCAGCGTGCCCGGCTCGGCGGTGGAGTAGCCGTACTCGAAGCCGAGCACGGCCTCTTCCGACAGCATCGAGTTCAGGACTTCGTACTTGGCCTGACCTTTGCCGAGATTGTTGAACGGCACGTAGCGCTTCTCGGTGTCCTGGTCGAACAGCACCGAATGGCGCTGCGAGAAGGTGCCGCGTTCGGAGTCCTGGCCGGACAGGCGCACCGGGCTGCCTTCCTTGAGCAGCGTGCAGAAGGCCAGCGCTTCCGCGGTCGCCCAGTCGATACCCTCGCCGGTTTCGATCGCCTTGGCACGGTTGTCGAGGAAACGCTGCACCGTCTTGTGGACGTTGAAGTCCTTCGGAACGGTGGTGATCGCCTTGCCGATCTCGCGCAGCTCATTGAGCGGAACGCCGGTATTGCCCTTGCGCGGATCGTCGGCGTCGGCGGCGGCCTTGAGACCGGACCAGCGGCCGTCGAGCCAGTCCGCCTTGTTCGGCTTGTAGCCTTGGCCGGCTTCGAATTCGGCGTCGAGGCGCGAGCGCCAGTCGGCGCGCATCTTGTCGACTTCGCCGTCGGTGACGACGCCCTCGGCGATCAGCTTCTCCGAGTAGATTTCCAGCGTCGACTTGTGGGCGCGGATCTTCTTGTACATCACCGGCTGGGTGAAAGCCGGCTCGTCGCCCTCGTTGTGGCCGAAGCGGCGGTAGCACCACATGTCGATGACGACCGGCTGCTGGAACTGCATGCGGTACTCGATCGCGACCTTGGCCGCGAAAGTGACCGCTTCCGGATCGTCGCCGTTCACGTGCAGGATTAGCGCCTCGATCATCTTGGCGACGTCGGACGGATAGGGCGACGAACGCGAATAGCGCGGATAGGTCGTGAAGCCGATCTGGTTGTTGACGATGAAGTGGATCGAGCCGCCGGTGCGGTAGCCCTTGAGGCCCGACAGGCCGAAGCATTCCGCCACCACGCCCTGGCCGGCAAACGCCGCGTCACCGTGCATCAGCAGCGGCAGCACGGCCGTGCGGTCCTCCGGCGGGCAGCGGTGCTGGTCCTGCTTGGCGCGCACCTTGCCGAGCGTCACCGGATCGACGATCTCCAGATGCGACGGGTTCGGCGTCAGCGACAGATGCACCTTGTTGTTGTCGAACTCGCGGTCAGCCGAAGCGCCGAGATGGTACTTCACGTCGCCGGAGCCTTCGACTTCGTCCGGCGTCGCCGAGCCGCCCTTGAATTCGTGGAACAGCACGCGGTGCGGCTTGCCCATCACCTGGGTGAGCACGTTGAGGCGGCCGCGATGCGGCATGCCGAGCACGATCTCCTTCACGCCGAGATTGCCGCCGCGCTTGATGATCTGCTCGAGCGCCGGGATCAGCGCCTCGCCGCCGTCGAGACCGAAGCGCTTGGTGCCGGTGAACTTCACGTCGAGAAATTTCTCGAAGCCCTCGGCTTCGACCAGCTTGTTGAGGATCGCGCGCTTGCCCTCGCGGGTGAACTGGATCTCCTTGTCGCGGCCCTCGATGCGCTCCTGAATCCACGCCTTTTGCGCGGCGTTCGAGATGTGCATGAACTCGATGCCGAGCGTCTGGCAGTAGGTCCGGCGCAGGATGGCAACGATCTCGCGCATCGACGCGAATTCGAGGCCGAGCACCTTGTCGAGGAAGATCTTGCGGTCCATGTCGGCTTCGGTGAAGCCGTAGGACGCGGACATCAGTTCTTCTTCGTTCGGCTCTTCCTGGATCGCAAGCGGATCGAGCTTGGCGTGGAAGTGGCCGCGAATTCGGTAGGCGCGGATCAGCATCAGCGCGTGGATCGAATCGCGCGTCGCCTGCATCACATCGGCGTTCGACAGGTCGACGCCCTTGGCCTGCGCCGTCTTGGCGATCTTCTCGCCGATCTTCTTTTCGGTTTCGGCCCACTGCCCATCGAGCGCGGCGACGAGGTCGCCGTTCGGCCGGGCGGGCCAGTTGGGCTTTTTCCACGACGCGCCCTCGGCCGACTTCACGACATCGGCGCTGTTATCCTTGAGCGCCTCGAAGAATGTGCGCCACTCCGCGTCGACCGAATTCGGGTCTTTCTCGAACCGGGCCTGAAGGTCTTCGATGTAGGCGGCGTTGCCGCCGTAGAGGAACGAAGTCTGAGCGAATGCGGCGTTGGCGTCTTGGCGAGACATGATGACGAGGTCCTGGCGGCTCGATTCCGGCGCGGCATGGCGGCCGCGCAAATGGCTTTGGCGCGTGAGCGTCGAAATACGCGGTTCCTGCCCCCTGCTGGACGGGATCCGGCCTTTGCGATGCACCGGCGCGGGCTTTTGCCGCCCGAACCGACGCGGCTCACTCTTAAACCTATTTATGACCTAGTTAAGTCGAAAAAAGCGTAAGAATGGATATTGATTCACTTCTATAAATCGAGGCCCTTGAGGAATTGGAGATATTTCGCCTGGGGCTCCCGAGCGCGCGTTTTTTCTAAAGGCGCCCCAGACCGGCAGTCCGCGACTCGCCGAAAAAGAACCGGCCCGGAAGCGCGAGCCTCCGGGCCGGTCGAATGCACGACTGTGAGTTGGGCGCGCCGCGGGCTACTTGCCCTTGAGCACTTCCATCAGCGTCTTGCCGATACGCGCCGGCGACGGCGAGACGCGGATACCGGCCGCTTCCATCGCCGCGGTCTTCGACTTGGCGTCGCCCTTGCCTCCGGAGATGATCGCGCCGGCGTGGCCCATGCGGCGGCCGGGAGGCGCGGTAACGCCGGCGATGAAGCCGACCATCGGCTTCTTGCGGCCGCGCTTGGCCTCGTCGATGAGGAATTGCGCCGCGTCTTCTTCGGCCGAGCCGCCGATCTCGCCGATCATGACGATCGAGGTGGTCTTCGGATCGGCGAGGAACATCTCCAGCATGTCGATGAACTCGGTGCCCTTGACCGGATCGCCGCCGATGCCGACCGCGCTGGTCTGGCCGAGGCCTTCGCGCGAGGTCTGGAACACCGCTTCATAGGTCAGCGTGCCGGAGCGCGACACGATGCCGACCGAGCCCGGCTTGAAGATGTTGCCCGGCATGATGCCGATCTTGCACTCGCCGGCCGTCATGACACCCGGGCAGTTCGGCCCGATCAGCCGCGACTTCGAACCCGACAGCGCGCGTTTCACCTTGACCATGTCCATCACCGGAATGCCTTCGGTGATGCAGACGATGAGCGGGATCTCGGCCTGGATGGCTTCGCAGATCGCGTCGCCGGCGCCCGGCGGCGGCACGTAGATCACGGAGGCGTCGCAGCCGGTCTTCTCACGCGCTTCGGCGACGGTGTCGAACACCGGCAGGTCGAGATGCGTCGAGCCGCCTTTGCCCGGCGAGGTGCCGCCGACCATCTTGGTGCCGTACTTGATGGCCTGCTCGGAGTGGAAGGTGCCGTTCTTGCCGGTGAAGCCCTGGCAGAGGACCTTGGTGTTCTTGTCGATGAGGATGGACATCAGGCAGCTTCCTTCACCGCTTTGACAATCTTCTGCGCGGCATCGTCGAGGTCGTCGCCGGAGGTCACGTTCAGCCCCGACTCCTTGATGATTTTCTTGCCGAGTTCGACATTGGTGCCTTCGAGGCGAACCACCAGCGGCACCTTGAGGCCGACTTCCTTGACGGCAGCAACGACACCTTCGGCTATGACGTCGCACTTCATGATGCCGCCGAAGATGTTGACCAGGATGCCCTTCACGTTCGGATCGGAAGTGATGATCTTGAACGCCGCGGTCACCTTGTCCTTGGTGGCGGAGCCGCCGACATCGAGGAAGTTCGCCGGCTCCATGCCGTAGAGCTTGATGATGTCCATCGACGCCATCGCGAGGCCGGCGCCGTTGACCATGCAGCCGATCTGGCCGTCGAGCGCGATGTAGTTGAGGTCGTATTTCGACGCCTCGACTTCCTTCTCGTCCTCTTCGGTGATGTCGCGCAAGGCGATCACGTCCGGGTGGCGGTAAAGCGCGTTGTCGTCGAAGCCGACCTTGGCGTCGAGGCAGATGATCTTGCTGTCCTTGGTGACGACCAAGGGATTGATCTCGAGCAGCGCCATGTCCTTGTTGGTGAAGGCGGCGTAGAGCTTCGGCAGGATGTCGCCGAGCTGCTTGGCGAGATCGCCCGACAGATTGAGCGCCTGCGCCGCAAGCCGGGCGTGGTGCGGCATGAAGCCGGTGGCCGGATCGACCGAAAAGCTGACGATCTTCTCCGGCGTATCGTGGGCGACGGCCTCGATATCCATGCCGCCCTCGGTCGAGACGACGAAGGCGACGCGCGAGGTTTCGCGGTCGACCAGCGCGGAGAGATAGAACTCCTTGTCGATCGCCGAGCCTTCTTCGATGTAAAGGCGGTTGACGACCTTGCCCTTCGGGCCGGTCTGATGCGTGACCAGCGTTGAACCGAGGATACGGGTCGCTTCCTTCTTCACGTCATCGACGGATTTGACGACCTTGACGCCGCCGGCCTTGCCGCGGCCGCCGGCATGGATCTGGGCCTTCACGACCCAGACCGGGCCGCCGAGGTCGTTGGCGGCCTTGACGGCATCATCGACGGTGAAGGCGGGAATGCCGCGCGGCACCGGCACGCCGAATTCTTTCAGAACAGCTTTGGCTTGATACTCGTGGATATTCATCGGGTCTCCCCTGCCATGAGACGGCGAACAGCAAATGGTGAGTAGCGAATAGTCGGCGTGCCTGTTTTTCTATCCACCACTCCCCATCTCGCTATTTCGTTTTAAGCCAAAGTCGGCGCGATCTTCTTGCAGGCTTCGACCAGGCCCTGAACGGCGCCGACCGACTTTTCAAACGCGCTGCGTTCGGCGCCGGTGAATTCGACTTCAACCACGCGCTCGACGCCCTTGGCGCCGATCACGACCGGCACGCCGACATAGAGGTCCTTCACGCCGTATTCGCCGTTGAGCCAGGCGGCGCAGGGCAGCACGCGCTTCTTGTCGAGCAAATAGCTCTCGGCCATCGCGATCGCGGAAGCGGCCGGCGCATAGAAGGCCGAACCGGTCTTGAGCAGGTTGACGATCTCGGCGCCGCCATTGGCGGTGCGCTTGACGATCTCGTCGACGCGGGCCTGCGTGGTCCAGCCCATCTTGACCAGATCCGGCACCGGAATGCCGGCAACGGTCGAGTAGCGGGTCAGAGGCACCATGGTGTCGCCGTGGCCGCCGAGCACAAAGGCGGTGACGTCTTCGACCGAGACATTGAATTCATCGGCGAGGAAGTAGCGGAAGCGGGCCGAATCGAGCACGCCGGCCATGCCGACGACCTTCTGCTGCGGCAAACCGGCGGACTTCTGCAGCGCCCAGACCATCGCATCGAGCGGGTTGGTGATGCAGATGACGAAGGCGTTCGGCGCATACTTGGCGATGCCGGCGCCGACCTGGCCCATGACCTTGAGGTTGATGTCGAGGAGGTCGTCGCGGCTCATGCCCGGCTTGCGCGGCACGCCGGCCGTGACGATGCAGACGTCGGCGCCTTCGATCGCCTCATACGAATTCGCACCGGTGAACTGCGCGTCGAATTTGTTGACGGGCGAGGACTGGGCAATGTCGAGGGCCTTGCCCTGCGGGGTGCCTTCCATGACGTCGAACAAAACGACGTCGCCCAATTGCTTGAGGCCGACCAGATGGGCCAGCGTGCCGCCGATCTGGCCAGCGCCGATCAATGCGATTTTATTACGCGCCATGATGGGAAAACTCTTTGCTGCTGCCGCGGAGCGCGGCCGGCGCTGACTTAGCCATTTTGCTGTGATGCAGCAACATTTCCCGCCCTGAATTCTTATCGTGTATACATTATACCAGCAGACCTTCGGAGACCTGTCCAGCGGAAAATCAAGCCGCGGACGTTGCATGCGACCGCCACTCCGCCCTGTTGCGGCGCACATCGGCGAATGGCCTCGCGACGTCGCAGCGGAGCGGATTTTCTGTTGCGTTGCACGATGTGAGGAACGCTTTCGCCTGACGCGGGCTTAACGGGGACACGCCGCGCAGCCCGACCTCAGCGAATGATCAAGGACCTCTGGTACAAGAACGCCGTCGTCTACTGCCTGTCGGTCGGCACCTACATGGATGCCAACGGTGACGGCGTCGGCGACTTTTCCGGCCTGATGCGCCGGCTCGACTACATCAACGGCCTCGGCGTGTCGGCGATCTGGCTGATGCCGTTCCAGGCCTCGCCCGGCCGCGACAACGGCTACGACATCTCCGACTATTACAGCGTCAATCCCGCCTACGGCACGCTTGGCGACTTCGTCGAGTTCACGCACGCCGCCAAGCAGCGCGGCATCCGCGTGCTGATCGATCTCGTCGTCAATCACACCTCCAACGAACATGCCTGGTTCAAGGAGGCGCGCCGCGATCCGAAGTCGAAATATCGCGACTGGTATGTCTGGTCGAAGAAGAAGCCGGCCAATGCCGACAAGGGCATGGTGTTTCCCGGCGTGCAGAAATCGACGTGGACGCACGACCCGGTCGCCAAGGAATATTACTTCCACCGCTTCTACGATTTTCAGCCGGATCTCAATACATCGAACCCCGAAGTGCAGGCCGAGATCCTGCGTATCATGGGCTTCTGGATTCAGCTCGGCGTCTCGGGCTTCCGCATGGACGCCGTGCCTTTCGTCATTTCGACCAAGGGCGCGGAGGTCAATAAGCCGCGCGAGCAGTACGGCATGCTGCGCGACTTCCGCGAATTCCTGCAATGGCGGGTCGGCGACTCGATGATTCTCGCGGAGGCCAATGTGTTGCCGAATACCGACATGCAGTATTTCGGCGACGACGGCGACCGCATGCACATGATGTTCAACTTCCAGGTCAACCAGAACCTGTTCTACGCACTGGCCGCCGCCGATACGAAGCCGCTCGTTAAAGCCATGGAGAAAACCAAGCCGCGGCCGCCCAGCGGCCAGTGGGGCATGTTCCTGCGCAATCACGACGAACTCGATCTCGGCCGCCTGACGGAAAAGCAGCGCAAGAAAGTGTTCGCCGCCTTCGGCCCCAACAAGGAAGACCAGCTCTACGATCGCGGCATCCGCCGGCGGCTGGCGCCCATGCTCGGCGGCGACCGCCGCCGCATCGAGCTCGCCTACAGCCTGATGTTCACGCTGCCGGGCACGCCGGTTCTACGTTACGGCGACGAACTCGGCATGGGCGACGACCTGTCGCTGCCGGAGCGCGAATGCTGCCGAACGCCGATGCAGTGGTCCACCGAACCGCATGGCGGCTTCACCAAGAGCGACAAACCGGTGATGCCGGTCATCGATCGCGGGCCCTACGGCTATGAGCACGTCAACGCCGCCTTCCAGCGGCGCGACCCGAACTCGATGCTGAATTGGATCGAACGCATCATCCGCATGCGCAAGGAAGTGCCCGAGGTCGGCTGGGGTGATTTTGAAGTCATCAAGGCCGGCAACGATGCGGTGCTGGCGCTGCGCTACGACTGGCGCAACAACTCCGTACTGTTCCTGCACAACTTCGCCGGCGAGCCGATCGAGGTCGAATTCAAGACCGGGCTTGGCGACGAGCGCGACGACAAACTGGTCGATCTGCTCGGCGATGCCCACAGCAACGCGCAGACCAACGGCAAGCATTGCGTCTGCCTGGAAGCCTATGGCTATCGCTGGTACCGGGTCGGCGGTCTCGACTATCTTCTCAACCGAAGCGACGTGTGATACGTCACGGCCGCAGCACCAGCCCTTCATTGGCGCGCAAGATCGGCTCGGCGAGCGTGCCCTCCCGGTTCAGCGCCGTCGACAGCAGCACCTCGGCGCCGCCGAGATGATCGCTGAGGCGCTGCGGCTCGGCGCCGAGATTGAGCGCGACGACAAGGCGCTCGGCGCCGAGCGCGCGTTCGTACACCAGCGTGTGCGCATCGGCGGAAATCAGCTTGAAGCTGCCGCTAGTGAGCGCTCGGTGCCGGCGGCGCAGCGCCAACAGCGCGTGATACAGTTTGAGCAGTGAGCGCGGCTGCGCGCGCAAGGTCTCGACATTCATGCGCGCATGATCGGCGTCGAGCGGCAGCCACGGCTTTGCGGCCGTCGTGAAGGCGGCATGGCGGCCGGCATTCCATTGCATCGGCGTGCGCGAAGGATCGCGGCCGAGACCAAGACCGGGCTCGTTCTTTTCCCACGGATCCTGCACGGCATCGCGCGGGATTGCGACGCGGCCGAGACCCAGTTCGTCGCCATAATACAGCGTCGGCGTGCCGCGCAACGTCAGCAGCAGCATCGCCGCGACCCGCGCCTGCTCTGAACCGACGCGCGCGGCAATACGCGGCTGGTCGTGATTGCCGAGCACCCAGTTCGGCCAGCCGCCGGGCGGCAAGTGGCCCTCATATTCCTCGATCAGCCGCGCGATCTTCGGCGCATCCCACGCCGCCAGAATGAGCTGGAAGTTGAACGGCAGTTGCGCGCCGCCAAGCCCCTTGCCGTAATAGGTCACCAGACGTTCGACCGGCAGATAGATTTCGCCGATCAGCACGCGCTCGTCATAGCGATCGAGAACCTGGCGCATGCCGGCGATCACCTCGTGCACTTCCGGCTGATCGGCATTGTAGACCTGAAGGTTGCGGCCGATATCGGCCTGGCCGGGTTGCCAGGCGGGATTCGGCGGATTGTCGCGCAGCGCTTCATCCTTGATCAGCAGCCAGATGACATCGACGCGAAAGCCATCGACGCCGCGCCTCAGCCAGAAGTCGAGCACGGCATTCATCGCCGCGCGCACCTGCGGATTGCGCCAGTTCAGATCCGGCTGCTGGCGCAGGAAGCTGTGCAGGTACCACTGGCGGGTCGCATCGTCATAGGTCCAGGCCGGCCCGCCGAATTGCGACATCCAGTTGTTCGGCGGCGCGCCATCCGCCTTGCCGTCGCGCCAGACATACCAGTCGCGTTTGGCGTTAGCGCGCGAGGCGCGGCTTTCAAGAAACCACGGATGCCGATCCGACGTGTGATTCGGCACGAAATCGAGAATGACCTTGAGCCCGCGGGCATGGGCCTCGGCCACCAAGGCATCGAAATCCCGCAACGAGCCGAACAGCGGATGGATGCCGCAATAGTCGGCGACGTCATAACCGAAATCCGCCATCGGCGAGGGATAGATCGGCGAAATCCAGATCGCGTCGACGCCGAGCCAGGTCAGGTAATCGAGCCGGCTGCGAATGCCGTCGAGATCGCCGACGCCGTCACCATCGCTATCCTGAAAGGAGCGCGGGTAGATCTGGTAGATCGCCCCGCTCTGCCACCACAACGGCTCCGCCATCGGCCCTCCGGCGAATCAAATGTCCAGAGGGGAGGACGCCACAGAACCGTGAATGTTCCGCGACGGCGTCCAAAGCGTTTTCGAGCGAATGGGTACCGGTTCGCGTGAAGAAAACGCGTCAAAACAGAAGCTCTAGCGTTTGCGCCCCGGCGGCTCCTGCATCATTTCAAGCTGGATCTGCTGGATCTCGGCCAGCCGCTCCCATTGCCGGGTCAGGATATGGTCGATCTTTTCATGCAGGTGCCGAATCTCGAGCTCGGCTTTGAGGTTGACGCGATAGTCGTTCTCGGACCGCAGCCGGTCTTTAGCCTCCTGCCGGTTCTGACTCATCATGATGATCGGCGCCTGGATGGCGGCGAGGCACGACAGCACCAGATTGAGCAGGATGAACGGATAAGGATCGAAGATGTCGCGCTGCACCGCCAGCACGTTGAACGCCATCCAGATCACGAGCACGGAAAAGAAGATCAGGATGAATGTCCAGCTGCCGCCGAAGGCGGCAAGCTGATCGGACAGCCTTTCGCCGAGCGTGCGATGGCCGGCATATTCGGCCTCGATGTTCTCGGCCAGGGTCTCGTGGTCGGCGAGGCTCTGCACCACTTCCTGCTCGAGCTTGGTAAGCTCGCCGCGCTCTTCGCCGAGCAGCTCGGTGACGTAGCGCGAGCGGAAGCGGTCGAGGTCCTCGTTACAGATGTAACCCTCGGCGGGCAGCTCGGGACATTCGGCCTTGATGCGGTCGATCAGGCTCGGCCGCACCACGGCAAGTTGGGTGACGTCGCGCGCGGGCTTTTCCCTGCCGCAGACGACGCATTGGAAGCGGATCGGCCGCGCCCGCTTGGCCCGCACCGGTTCGGTCAGGTCCGAAGTCTGCGTATTCGCTGCTAGCGGCGTATTCGGACCCTGGTCCGGCTGTTGAGTTGGATCGGACATGCCGACGCCCTCGGTTGCAAATCGCCCGGCCTCTTATGTCGCCCGGACCGCGCCGATTGGCAACGAGAAAGCGGTAAGCGCCGCTGGTTCAGGTATCGACGATCCGCGCCATGTCGACGTTCTCCGCGGTGCGCGGGCCGTGCGGCAGGCCGAGATAGGACTGCGAGCGCATTTCAAACAGCCTCGACGCGGTGCGCTTGAACTCGTTGGCCTCGTAGCCCTCGGTGCCGGTGTAGAGATTTTCTGGCGACGCGTCGGCTGATGCGAGCAGTTTCACGGCATGGTCATAAAGCGTGTCGACCAGGATGATGAAACGCTTGGCTTCGTTGCGTCGCGTCTGATCCATCATCGGGATGCGGTCGATGATCAGTGTATGGAACTCGAGCGCGATCTTGATGAAATCGGAAGCGCCGAGCGGCTGCGCACACAGGTCGTCGAAATCGAAGCGCGCGACGCCCATCGCCGCCTTCGGCACGATGACGATGCGGCCCTTCACCACCAGTTCGTGGGGGGCGCCTTCGGCGTGGCCGACGAGATTGTGCCAGGCCTTGTCGAGCGCCGCCTCTGCCTTCGCATCGGGCGGCACGTACCAGGCATTGACGCCGGTGAGCTTCTCCAGCCGGAAGTCGGTCCGCGCCTCGAGCCGGACCACTTCGCACTGCTGCTCCAGCAGCTTCAGGAACGGCACGAACAGCGCGCGATTGAGCCCGTCCTTGTAGAGGTCGCGCGGCGCCAGGTTCGACGTCGCGACCATGACAATGCCGTGCTCGAACAGCTTGGTGAACAGCCGGCCGAGGATCATGGCATCGGCGATGTCGGTGACGTGGAATTCGTCGAAGCACAGCAGCTGCGTTTCTTCGGCGATTTCGTTGGCGGCGTGCAGGATCGGATCCTGATCCGGCACCTTGCCGTCCTTGATCGCCTGGCGGAAATGATGCACGCGCTCGTGCACGTCGGCCATGAACTCGTGGAAATGCGCGCGCTTCTTCTTTTCGACCGCGCTCGATTCGTAGAACAGGTCCATCAGCATGGTCTTGCCGCGGCCGACCTCGCCGTGAACGTAGAGGCCCTTCACGGTGCCGAGCTTGGCTTTCTTGCCGAACAGCCAGCCGAGCGACGACGACTTGCGCGCCAGCAGCCGTTCTTCCAGGCGCTCCTCGAGCGCGGCGAAATGCCGGGCGAGTTCCGCCTGAGCGGCGTCGGCCTCGATTTTTCCGGAGGCAACCAGCGCCGCGTAACGGCGGGAAAAGGTCTCGGGCATTCTCGGGCTTGGTGCGGGTGTGAACCGGTGCGGTCGTAGAGCGGTAATGCACCCTGCTAAGGCCAACCGCCGGCACTGTAAATGGCTGCCCGGAGGACGCCGATACCGCCCAGCGGCCGTCCCAGGAAGCAAAAACGCCGAGTAATTATGGTGCAGTGCAATTTACCGGCAATACATTGTTAGTTATGCACTTTTCGCAACTGAGCGTCCCCGCCAGAGAGGCTATAAACGGTTGTTTTGCTGCAGTGCATTAATATATGTGTGCCAATAAAAGCGTCGGGAGAGCGCGGCAGGGCCAACTGACGATTTTGACTGAGGATGACGGCGATGAATGAACCCCTGCCCGGCGGCGGCCTGCTCCGCAAACTCTGGCCGACCGAAACCGACACCTACCGCGACCACCTGTTGCGGCTCGATCAGGACAGCCGCGCCACCCGGTTTTCCGGCGCCGTCTCGGACGAATTCATCACCAGGCATGCCGACACGATCCGCGAGTTCGGCGTCATCGTCTACGGCTTCTTTGTCGACGGCGTCTTGCGCGGCGCCGCCGAACTGCGTCCGCTCGGCCCGCTGTTCAGTCATGAAGCCGAGGCCGCGTTCTCGATCGAGAAGGACTGGCAAAGCCACGGCGTCGGCACCGCGCTGCTCGAGCGCACGCTGCTGTCCGCGCGCAACCGCGGCATCCGCCTGCTGCGCATGGACTGCCTTGCCGCCAACCGCCGCATGCAGCAGCTGGCGCGCAAATTCGAGGCCGACTTCACCTTCGACTTCGGCTGTGTCGTCGGCGAGGTGAAGGCGCCGCGCTCGACGCCGCTGTCGATCGCGCGCGAGGTGATGGCCGACGCCCAGGACATGACCAGCGCCATGTTCGACGCCCAGCTGCGGCTGTTCCACGCGGCGTGATCGGCGCCTAGGCGCCGATCAGCGGGTAGTCCTCCTCCACCACATAAGGCCCGCCACCGGTCGAGGCGCGCGACGAGAACAGCACGAAACGCGTTACCTTGAACGGCGCGGTACGGAAGAAACCGCGCGCGGAAAGATAATCTGCGACATCGAGGCTCGACGTGCCGCGCAGCCGCGCCAGCGTCACGTGCGGCGTGAATCTGCGCGTCTCCGGCGCAAGGCCAATGCGCCGCATCAGCCGCTCGTGCTCTTCCTGCAGATTTTCCAGCGCCGCCTCCGCCGCCACCGCCGCGAACACCGCGCGCGGCTTGCGGCCGCCGAAGGCATCGAGCCCCTCGAAATGCAGGTCGAATGCCGGTCTCCGTACCTCGGCGAGGATCGACGCCGCGTCATGCGCTTGCCGATCGTCGACGTCGCCGATGAAACGCAGCGTGATGTGATAGTTTTCGGCGTCGATCCAGCGCGCGCCCGGCAGGCCGCCGCGCAACATCGACAACGCCTGCGCGATGCCGGATGGGATCTCGATACCGGTGAAGAGACGGGGCATGATTTTATTCTCGGAACGCCCAAACACACTCGTCATGGCCGGACATAGCCCGTCGAAGACGGGCGTAAACGCCCTTATGTCCCGTCCATCCCGCTTAGGCGGGCACAAGGCTTACCTAAGCGGGATCACCGGGTCACGCGCCTTCGGCGCGGCCCGGTGATGACAAAGGAAGTCAGCCGGCCTTTGCCTTCGCCTTGCCGATCAGCTCTTCCACTTTCGGCAAAATGCTCTTCACGATGACATCGACGCCCTGCGGGTTGGGATGCATGCCGTCACGCTGATTGAGCTTGTCGTCGGCGGCCACGCCGTCGAGGAAGAACGGATAGAAGATGGCGCCATGCTTCTTCGCCAGCTCGGGATACATGGCATCGAACTTCGCCACATAGTCGGGCCCCATATTGGGCGGCGACTTCATGCCGGCGAGCAGCACCGGAAGTTTGCGGGCATCGATCTTGCTCAGGATCTGGTCGAGCGCCGAGCGCGTCACATCGGGACTGACGCCGCGCAAGGCATCGTTGGCGCCGAGTTCGAGAATGACCGCATCGGCGTCGGACGGCACCGACCAGTCGAACCGTTCCAGCCCGCCGGTCGCGGTGTCGCCGGAGACGCCGGCATTGATCATTTCGGTGGCATAGCCCTTGGCCTTGAGCGCCGCCTGCAGCTTGCTCGGAAAGGCGTCCTGCACATCCAGGCCATAACCGGCACTCAGGGAATCGCCGAGCACGACGATCTTCACCGGTTTGTCAGCCGCCACGGCCCCGCCCGGGGTTAAAACCATTAGAATTCCCAGCAAAATCGCCGGCAAGATTGCCGCAGCCCGCTGGACGAGGCCGAATATTTCCCCATATGAGAGCGATCGAATTCGGTGAAGCACCATGAAAGAACCTTCTCCTGCCGGCCCTGCGATCGCTCTGTCGGGGGTCAATCTCTCGCTCGGTCGCGACGCCGCCCGCGTTCATATCCTGAAGGGCATCGACCTCAATATAGGCAGAGGCGAGGCAATTGGCCTCATCGGCCCGTCGGGCTCCGGCAAATCGACGCTACTGATGGTGATGGCCGGGCTGGAGCGCGCCGACACCGGCACCGTGACGGTCGCCGGCGAGACGCTCGGCGAACTCAGCGAGGATGAGCTGGCGCGCTTCCGCGGGCGCAATGTCGGCATCGTCTTCCAGTCGTTTCATTTGATCCCAACCATGACGGCGCTGGAGAATGTCGCGGTGCCGCTGGAGCTTGCCGGCATCAACGACGCCCAGGACCGCGCCCGCGCCGAACTCGAACTCGTGGGCCTCGGTCACCGCCTCCATCATTATCCGGCGCAAATGTCCGGCGGCGAGCAGCAGCGTGTCGCGGTCGCCCGCGCGCTGGCGCCGAATCCGTCGATCCTGGTCGCCGACGAGCCGACCGGCAATCTCGACGAGGACACCGGAAAGCAGGTCGTCGATTTGTTGTTCGCCGGCTACGAGAAGCACGGGGCGACCTTGGTGCTCGTCACGCACGATCCGGCATTGGCGCAGAAATGCGGGCGCGTCGTGCGGTTGCGATCCGGTCACATCGTGGACGGCCACCCATGACGGGCGCAACGCGCTGGCTGCCGCTGCGCTACGCGTTGCGCGAAATGCGCGGCGGGCTGGCCGGCTTCTATGTCTTCATCGCCTGCATTGCGCTCGGCGCCATGTCGATCGCCGGCGTCGGCTCGCTGGCGGCCAGCCTCAATGACGGGTTGGCGCGCGAAGGCCGCGTCATCCTCGGCGGCGATTTGTCCTTCGTGCTGATCCAGCGCGAAGCCAAACCCGACGAATTGGCCTTCCTCAAGAGCAAGGGCGAGGTCTCGCAAGCGGCGAGCCTGCGCGCCATGGCGCGCGCCCCAAGCGGCGACGCGACGCTCGTCGAACTCAAGGCCGTCGATAACGCCTATCCGCTGTTCGGCGACACGACGCTGGAGCCTGCCGGCCCGCTCGATACCGCACTGGCCAAACGCGACGGCGCCTATGGCGCGGTCGCCGATCCGACATTGCTGGCGCGGCTCGACATCAAACCCGGCGCGCGCATCAGCGTCGGCAACACCGACTTCATCATCCGCGCCGCGCTCGCCAGCGAGCCGGACAAGCTCGCGGTCGGCCTCGGCTTCGGCCCGCGCCTCATGGTCAGCGAAGAAGCACTGCGCGCCACCGGGCTGTTGCAGCCCGGCAGCCTGGTGCGCTGGCGCTATCAGGTGAAGCTGCCGGGCGAAGGCAGCGAGCAGGCAATCAAGGCGGTTACCGCCGACGCCCGCGCCAAGCTGCCGGAGGCCGGCTGGGAAATCCGCAATCGCACCAACGCCTCGCCGCAGCTCGAACGCAATGTCGAGCGATTCACGCAATTCCTCACGATCGTCGGCCTTACCGCGCTGCTGGTCGGCGGCGTCGGCGTCGGCAATGCGGTGAAGAGTCATCTCGATCGCCGCCGCGCCACGATCGCGACGCTGAAGGCGCTCGGTGCCAGCGGCCGCCGCGTCTTCGCCATCTACCTGACGCAGGTCGTCATCCTCGCCCTGATCGGCGGCGTCATCGGCGCCATTCTCGGCGCTATTCTGCCTTTCACCGTGGTCTGGACCTTCGGTTCGATCATTCCGCTCCCGATCGTGCCCGCCGTGCATGTGCCCGAACTCATCCTGTCGCTGGTCTACGGCCTGCTCACCGCGCTCGCCTTCGCGCTGTGGCCGCTCGGCCGCGCCCATGACGTGCCGGTCGGCGCGCTGTTCCGCGACGTCGTCGCCGCGCAACCATCCTGGCCGCGGCGCAGCTACATGGCGCTCACCGCGCTCGCCGTCGCCGCGCTCGGCGCGCTGGCGGTGCTGCTCGCCTACGACCGCCGCGTCGCGCTGATCTATGTCGGCGTCGCCGCCGCGGTGTTCGTACTGCTGCGTTTCGTCGGCTCGCTGGTCATGGGAATCGCGCGCCGCGCGCCGCGCGCGCGTTCGACGGCCTTGCGCATGGCGGTCGCCAATATCTATCGGCCCGGCGCGCTGACGCCGACCATTGTGCTGTCGCTCGGACTCGGCATCGCGCTGCTCGTCACCGTGATCGAGATCGACGGCAATTTGCGCAACCAGTTCGCCAACGAATTGCCGGCCAAGGCGCCGGCGTTCTATTTCCTCGACATCCCGTCGGACAAGGCGCCGGCCTTCGACGCCTTCGTCGCCAAGCAGGCGCCCGACGCCAAACTCGACGAGGTGCCGATGCTGCGCGGCCGCATCGTCTCGGCGCGCAAGGTGGCGGCGCAGGACCTCAAGCCCAACGAGGAATCGGCCTGGGTTCTGCAAAGCGACCGCGGCATCACTTATTCATCGGTGGTGCCGAACGGCTCGCGCCTGGTCGAAGGGAAGTGGTGGGATCCCGACTACAAGGGCCCGCCGCTGGTCTCGTTCGAGAAGAAGATCGCCGACGGCCTCGGCCTCAAGGTCGGCGACAGCATCACCGTCAACGTGCTCGGCCGCGACATCACCGCGACCATCGCCAATCTGCGCACCGTGGACTGGCAGAGCCTGAGCATCAATTTCGTGCTCGTCTATTCGCCGCACGTGTTCGACGGCGCGCCACATACCCGGCTGGCGACGCTGACCTTCGCCGACGGAAAATCGAACGTGGCGCAGGAGAACGCCATCATCCGTGCGCTGGCCAAGGACTTCCCGATGATCACCACGGTGCGGGTCAAGGACGCCCTCGACGCCATCGGCGAACTGGTCGGCAACCTGGTGCTGGCGATCCGCGGCGCCTCCGGTCTGACGCTGCTGGTCGCGGCGCTGGTGCTCGGCGGTGCGCTGGCCGCCGGCCATCACACCCGCGTCTACGACGCCGTCATCCTCAAGACGCTCGGGGCCACGCGGCTGCGCCTCGTCGGCGCCTACACCATCGAGTACCTGCTCATCGCGGCGGCCACCGCCGTGTTCGGCATCCTCAGCGGCACCGCCGCCGGTTGGCTGATCGTCACCGAACTGATGCACCTGCCCTTTGTCTGGCAGCCGGCCACGGCGTTCGGCGCGACGCTCGCCGCGGTGCTGGTGACGGTCGTGCTCGGGCTGGCCGGGACCTTCTCGGCGCTGGGCCAGAAACCGGCGCCCGTCCTCCGAAATCTCTAGGCTAACGCCTTGGTCCGGCAGCGACATTCAGCCGCGCCGGATACCGGCCGGCCGCTCAGGCCTTGTTTTTGCGCGAGAATCCGACGTCCGCCGATAGGTTAATATTCGGCAATGTAGGGCGGTCATCGGCCGGCCATATCTGGCGTCGATCCTTGGCAGCGATTACATTTGGCGCAAGCGCGCCGCGGCCAAAAGCCGAGGCGCCAGACGTGAGCCGGCACCGTCTCCTGACAACCGCCGGCGCAGTGAGAGGGAAACTTCGATGTCGGATTTCGACCGTAACGTAGCGGCCCGTGGCTTCGGCGCCACGCGCACCGCGGAGATCGATGCAGGCCTGCGCGCCTACATGCTTCGCGTCTACAACTACATGGCGGCCGGCGTCGCTCTGACCGGCGTCGTCAGCTGGTTCACCTTCAACGCGGCGGTGCAGACCAACGCGGCCGGCCAGCTCGCGCTGACGTCCTTCGGTCAGACGATCTACGGCGGCCCGCTGATGATCGTCCTGTTCCTGGCGACGCTGGGTATCGTCTTCTTCCTGAGCTTCCGCGTGCATACGCTGGCGCCTTCGACGGCGCTCGGCCTGTTCATGCTGTACGCGGCGCTGCTCGGCGTCATGCTGTCGTCGGTGTTCCTGACCTACACCCACGCCTCGATCGCCCGCACGTTCTTCATCGCGGCGGCTTCGTTCGGCGCGCTGAGCCTGTACGGGTACACGACGCAGCGTGATCTGTCGCCGATCGGCTCGTTCCTGATCATGGGCCTGTTCGGTCTGATCCTGGCGATGGTGGTCAACATCTTCCTGAAGAGCTCGGGTCTCGAATTCGCCATCTCGGCGATCGGCATCCTGATCTTCGCCGGCCTGACCGCCTGGGATACCCAGAAGATCAAGGAGATGTACGACGTCAACGACGACGGCACCATGTCCGGCCGCAAGTCGGTGATGGGCGCGCTGACGCTCTACCTCGACTTCATCAACCTGTTCCTGTTCATGCTGCGCTTCCTGGGTGATCGGCGCTAAAGCGCCGTTGGGCGACCGCCGCTAAGTCGCCGCCAGCGAACAGACACGAAATCGAACGCCCCGGCCCAAAGCCGGGGCGTTTTTCTGTGACGCGAGCTCGTGTTCTTCACGCCTGGGTGGCGAACTCTTCCTCGATCGCCGCCTTGACGTTCGGCCGCGCCGCCATCCGCGTGCGGTGATCGATCACTTTGGGATAGCGCGCCGGATCGACGCCGTCGCCCTCCAGCCATTGCGCCACCGTGAACAGGTAGGCGTCGGCGATCGTGTAGTCGGCCCCCATCACCCACGGCCCGGCGATCTGGGTCTCGACATAGTCGTAACAGGCGCTGACCGACTGCGGCACCTTGCGCTTCATCGCCTCGATCGCCGCCGGATCGTCGGCCCAGCGCGTGCCGCGCATGCGATGGGCGTGCGCCACATGCAGCGTCGAGCACAGGTAGGAATTGAACTCCTGCACCTTGGCGAAGCGGAACGGATCGGTTGGCGCCAATCCGGCCTGCGGCCAGGATTGCGCGATATAGGCGAGGATGGCCGGCGTCTCGGTGAGGATCCCGGCCGGCGTCACCAGCGCCGGCACGCGGCCCTTGGGGTTGAGCGCCAGGTAGTCGGGCGAGCGCTGCTGCGCCGCGGCGAAATCGATGCGCTTGAGGCGATAGTCGGCGCCGGCATCCTTGAGCGCGATATGCGAAGCCAGCGCGCAGGTATCGGTGGCGTAATAGAACGTCAGCATGCGTTTTCTCCCGGGGAGCCTCTATTGGACGCGACTGGACGCCGCCCGATCCAACGATATTCTTTGATCGCTGATATCGCTTCCCCTAATCCCTGCGACGATTGTGCCAATGACCCTGTCGATCCGCTCCACCACCCCCGCCGACATCCCGGCCATTACCCGAATCTACGCCCACGCCGTCATGAACGGCACCGCGACCTTCGAGCTCGAGCCGCCGGACGAGGCGGAAATGCTGCGCCGCTACGAAAAGCTGCGCGCCGGGCCGTTTCCCTACATCGTCGCCGAGATGGACGGAAAAGTCGCGGGCTACGCCTATGCCGGGCCGTTCCGCGAGCGGCCAGCCTATCGCTTCACCGTCGAGGATTCGATCTATGTCGATCCGTCGATGCACAAGCGCGGCATCGGCAAGGCGCTGATGCAGGAACTGATTCGCCTCTCCGAACAGGCCGGCTTCCGGCAGATGATGGCGGTGATCGGCGATTCGGCGCAGGCCGGATCGATCGGGCTGCACAGGTCTTGCGGCTTCCGCGACGCCGGCGTGTTCAAGGCGGTCGGCTACAAGTTCGGCCGCTGGCTCGACACCGTGCAGATGCAGTTGCCGCTCGGCAAAGGCGACAACGCGCCGGCGTGACGCTTTTTGTTGGCTCGCTAGCGCGCGTAAGCCAGCAGCGGCTTGTCGAGCACACGCAGCACGCGGTCGAGCTCGGGGCCGCGGCGCATGATCAGCCCGGTCGCCGAGATGACGCTGTAGGCGCCCTGCTTCTGCGCCAGCTTCGGATTCTTCTCGATGCGATAGAGCGGCACTTCGGATGCGCGGCGGAAAACCGAGAACACCGCGCGGTCGCGCAGGAAGTCGATGGCATAATCGCGCCATTCGCCGGCGGCGACCATGCGGCCATAGAGATCGAGAATGCGGTTGAGTTCGCGGCGGTTGAAGGTGACCTGGTTGAGCAGGTTCGCGGAAGCGGCCGGGCTGCGCGCCGCAACGCTGCTCCCCGGCTGACTCGGATCGATCTCGCCGGAACCGAACGTCATGCGGCCTCCCTTCCTGAATCGGACAATGATTGCGCCGCAGCGGCGCCGCGGCAAGCCCCTGTTTTGTCGCCCTGATTCAGCGAGATTGGCGGCGATATTGGCCGGAAACGCGACGTTCGGCATCACGAACTCGTCAATTCCTCCCACAATAAGGCCCTATTTCGGTCAAGCGCCGGTCATGAGCCGGTGGGACAAATGCACCGTTGCCTCAAGGCCCGGTCCGGTTCGATCTCCGGATTCCTCAGCCCCCCAGCCCCCCGGGGATCTTCGGACCGGGCCGATTGAGTTCAAGTTGAGTAGCGTTCGATTCAATCCCCTATACCTACGGGCCGGCCAAACGCCGGCCCGATTTTTTTGGCCGACGCATGCGACCGCGCGCAGCGTCGATGCTGCGCAGCCGGCATTCGCAGGCGTCATTCAGTGAAAATCAGAGCGACGGTTCGGTCTTCAGCGGCAGGCTGGCCGCGCCGACCATCAGTCCGGGCTTGTCCGCGCTGCCGTCCTGCAGGATCACGACCAGCCGGTCGATGTCCTTGAGCGGCAGGTTCGCGTTCTGAACCTGGTTGAGCGCGACGCTGAAACTTTCCGCCTTGCCGGTCCAAGTGCCGAGCTTCACCCAGCGCCGCACGACGTTGTAGTAGGTCAGCGCCTTGCCGCTATTCTCACCGCGGCCGATCGTCACCTCGATCTTGCCGGTGACCGGACACAGCCAGACGTCGGCACTCGCCGCATCGGCCACGCCCGCCGGCACGTCGACGATGACCTTGTCGCCCTGTACCTTCATCGACACCGGCACCGATAGCGGCTTCGCATTGCTGCGGCTTTCGGCGATGGCCTTTTCGATCGCGGACTTGTCGCTGCCCAGCGCATGAACGACGCCGTTGATCACGGCCTGCGGCGTGTAGACCGCGCGATCGCCGCGCGCCACCGAATAGGCGCGCTGGCGGTTGGCGTGGCCATGCAGGGCCAAAGTATCCTTCCAGCCGAGGTAATCCCAGTAATCGACCGGCAGGCTGAGCGCGATGACCGACGGATCATGCGCCAATGAGCCGAGCAGCTTGTCGGCCGGCGGGCAGGACGAGCAGCCCTGGCTGGTGAACAGTTCGACCACGGCCTTGGGCTCGCCGGCGGCCAGCGGGCTGGTGACGGCCAGCGACACGCAAACGGCGGCGAGGGACAGGCTGAGATGGCGGATATTCATTGCGGCACAATCCAAGATCCGGGTGCTCCACCCCCCGGTTCGGCCCATGGTCACTATATGGGTGAAAAGTAAATCACCCGCCACTCACTTCGCGGTGAGGGGCGGGTGACTTGAAGCGAGCGCGCGCGAGACTTTACGCGGCGAGGTGGCGCAGCACGTACTGGAGAATGCCGCCCGAGCGGAAGTATTCGAGCTCGTCCAGGGTGTCGATACGGCAGACCAGCGGCACCTTCTTGACGCTGCCGTCGCCCATGGTGATCTCCGCGGTCAGCTTCTGGCGCGGCTTGAGGTCGCCCTCGAGACCGCGGATCGTGACCTTCTCGTCACCCTTGAGGCCGAGCGACTGCCACGACGTACCTTCCTCGAAGTTCAGCGGCATCACGCCCATGCCGACCAGGTTCGAGCGGTGGATGCGCTCGAAGGACTGCGTGATCACGGCGCGGATGCCGAGCAGCACCGAACCCTTGGCCGCCCAGTCGCGCGACGAGCCGGTGCCGTATTCCTTGCCGGCAAAGACGACGAGCGGAACCTTCTCGGCCTTGTACTTCATGGCCGCGTCGTAGATCGTCATCTTGGTCTTGTCGGGATAGTGCAGCGTGAAGCCGCCTTCGACGCCCGGCACCATCTGGTTCTTGATGCGGATGTTGCCGAAGGTGCCGCGCATCATGACCTGATGATTGCCGCGGCGCGTGCCGTACTGGTTGAAGTCCTTCGGACGCACCTGATGGTCGCGCAGGTATTCGCCAGCCGGGCTCGCTTCCTTGATCGAACCGGCCGGCGAGATGTGGTCGGTCGTGATCGAGTCGAGGAACAGGCCGAGCACGCGCGCATCGACGATGTCGTCGATCTTGGTCTGCGTACGCTTCATGTCTTCGAAGTACGGCGGGTTCTGCACGTAGGTCGAACGATCGTCCCACTTGTAGGTCAGACCGCCCTGAACGGCGATCTTGCGCCAGTTGGCATCGCCCTTGAAAACGTCCTTGTACTTGGCGGCGAAGATCTTCTTCGTCACGTTCTTGGCGACGAACTTGGCGATCTCCTTGTTGGTCGGCCAGATGTCCTTGAGATAGACCGGCTTGCCCTTCTGATCGGTGCCGAGCGGATCCTTGGCCAGATCGACATACATCGAGCCGGCCAGCGCATAGGCGACGACCAGCGGCGGCGATGCCAGATAGTTGGCGCGCACGTCGGCGTTGACGCGGCCTTCGAAGTTACGGTTGCCGGACAGCACCGCGGCCGAAACCAGATCGTTCTTGTTGATCGCCTCGGAGATTTCTTCCGGCAGCGGGCCGGAGTTGCCGATGCAGGTGGTGCAGCCGAAGCCGACGAGGTTGAAGCCGACCTTGTCGAGATCCTTCTGCAGGCCCGCCTTGGCGAGATATTCGGCGACGACCTGCGATCCGGGCGCCAGCGACGTCTTCACCCACGGCTTGGCCTTGAGGCCGCGCTTGGCCGCGTTGCGCGCGAGCAGGCCGGCGCCAATCATGACACTCGGATTCGAAGTGTTGGTGCAGGACGTGATCGCGGCGATGACGACGTCGCCATTGCCGAGGTCGTGCTTGCGGCCTTCGACCGGAACGCGCTTCTTGAGCTGGTCGGCCTTGTTGTACTCCTTCTCCATCGCCTTGGTGAAACCGGCGGGGACTTCGGCGAGCGTGATGCGGTCCTGCGGACGCTTCGGGCCCGACAGCGACGGCTGCACGGAGGCGAGGTCGAGGGTGAGCACGTCGGTGAACACCGGATCCGGCGTGCGCGCGGTGCGATACATGCCCTGCGCCTTGGCATAGGCGGCGGCGAGCTTGACCACATCGTTCGGGCGGCCGGTGTCCTTCAGATACTGGATGGCGTCGTCATCGACGGGCGAGAAGCCGCAGGTCGCGCCGTATTCCGGCGCCATGTTGGCGAGCGTGGCGCGGTCGGCGACCGACAGATGCTGCAGACCCGGACCGAAGAACTCGACGAATTTGCCGACGACGCCGCGGGCGCGCAGCATCTGCGTCACGGTGAGCACGAGGTCGGTCGCGGTGAGGCCTTCCTTGAGCTTGCCGTTGAGCTTGAAGCCGATCACTTCCGGCAGCGTCATCGACAGGGGCTGGCCGAGCATCGCGGCTTCCGCCTCGATGCCGCCGACGCCCCAGCCGAGCACGGCGACGCCGTTGACCATGGTGGTGTGCGAGTCGGTGCCGACCAAAGTATCCGGATAGGCGACCTCCATGGTCGCTTCCTTCTTGCCGATCGTGACCTTGTCCTTCTTGGTCCAGACCACGCGCGAGAGATATTCGAGATTGACCTGGTGGCAGATGCCGGTGCCGGGCGGCACGACGCGGAAATTGTCGAACGAGCGCTGCGCCCACTTCAGGAACGTGTAGCGCTCCTGGTTCTGCCGGTACTCTTCCTCGACGTTCAGCTTGAACGCCTTGTTGTTGCCGAAGAAGTTGACGTTGACGGAGTGATCGATGACGAGATCGACGGGGATCAGCGGGTTGATCTTCTTCGGATCGCCGCCGAGCGTCTCCATCGCATCGCGCATCGCGGCGAGATCGACCACGGCCGGCACGCCGGTGAAGTCCTGCATCAGCACGCGCGCCGGGCGGAAGGCGAATTCATGGGTGGAGGTCTTGGACTTCATCCATTCGGCGACCGCCTTGATGTCTTCCTTGGTGACCGTCTGGCCGTCTTCGTTGCGCAGCAGGTTCTCGAGCAGGATCTTCATCGAGAACGGCAGGCGCGAGATGCCCTTGAGGCCGTTCTTTTCGGCCGTCGGCAGGCTGTAATAGGCGTAAGTCTTGCTGCCCACCTTGAGGGTCTTGGCGCATTTGAAGCTGTCGAGAGAGGTCATGATTGTGTTTCCATTCCCGGCGGGGGACGACGATTCGGGCTGGGGCGCCCTTGTGCTAAGCCATTGGCCTGAAAGAGAGATTCATCCAGCTTTGGCTCGGCAGCGCGCTTTTGCGGTAGCGCAGCGCCGCGTTGGCTGGCTTATAAGGTCTTTTCAAGCCAGATGCCATAATGACTGGGATCATTCCAGAGTAAGAAGGCCGCGATTTTGATCGAGCAGTTGTTCCGATCCGTCACAAACGCCCGCCCGCGTGGGCGAAGGCCTTTCCGATGACAAGCGATTCGACGCGGCTGGTCTGCGAGAACCTGGCCTGCGAGCGCGGCGGGCGTCTGGTGTTTTCCGGCATAAATTTCGCGGTAAAGGCCGGCGAGGCGCTGATCCTCACCGGACGCAATGGCGCCGGTAAGTCGACCTTGTTGCGGGTCGTCGCCGGGCTGCTTCGCGCCAGCGCCGGCCGCATCAAATTGACGGGCGGCATCGATGAGATGGGCACCGCCGAACAGGCACATTACCAGGGCCATCTGGACGCCATAAAACCCTCGCTGACGGTGGCAGAGAACCTGCAATTCTGGGCGCGCTTTCTCGGCGCGCCCGCGGATGCGTCCATCGAGCCCGCGCTTGAAGCGGTCGATCTAGCGGCGCTGGCCGATCTGCCGGCCGCTTACCTGTCGGCAGGGCAGAAGCGGCGGCTGTCGATCGCGCGGCTTCTCGCGGTGAAGCGTCCGCTGTGGCTGCTCGACGAACCGACCTCGGCGCTCGACACGCAGTCGCAAGGCCGTCTCGCCGCGTTCATGCGCCAGCACCTTGCCGGCGGCGGCCTGATCCTGGCAGCCACCCACGGCCCCATCGGCCTCGACGCCCCGCGTGAATTGAAGATGGGGGCGGCGGGATGAGGGTCGCACATCAAATCTCCGGTCATTCCGGCGAAAGCGGGAATCCAGCACGTCCTTGGGCAGGCCTCAGCGCGGCAAAGAACTGGATCCCCGCTTTCGCGGGGATGGCCGGTACAATGGAACGCGATCCATGACAGCCTTCACTTTCAGGAGACGCGCGTGAACGCGCTTTTGGCGCTCCTCCTCCGCGACATGCGGCTGGCGACGCGCGTCGGCGGCGGCGCGCTGATGGGCGCGCTGTTTTATTTCGTCGTCGTCTCGATGATCCCCTTTGCCATCGGTCCCGATCTCAATCTGCTGGCGCGGATCGGCCCGGCGGTGTTGTGGATCGGCGCGCTGCTGGCGAGCCTGCTCGCCCTCGATCGCCTGTTCGCCAGCGACCACGACGACGGCTCGCTCGATCTGCTGACCATGAGCACGCTGCCGCTGGAGTTGACCGTGGCGGCCAAGGCGATCGCGCACTGGCTCACCACCGCGCTGCCGCTGATCGTCATCACGCCGGTGCTCGGCCTGATGCTCAATGTCGACATGAGCGCCATGGGCTTTGTCGCGCTGAGCCTCGTCGCCGGCACGCCGGCGCTGACCTTCATCGGCCTGATCGGCGCGGCATTGTCGGTGACCTTGCGCCGCGGCGGCCTTTTGATGGCGATCCTGGTGCTGCCGCTGACCGTGCCGGTGCTGATTTTTGGCGTCGCTGCCGCCAATGCCGCGATTGTCGGCCCCGCGCCGTTCGGCCCACCTTTCACCATTCTTTGCGCGCTCTCTCTGGCGAGTTTCGTGCTCGGCCCGTTTGCCGCGGCAGCGGCCTTGCGGCAGGGTCAGGAGTAAGCGAATTGACCGACATCATTGCCCGCGCCCCGGCCGCTGATTAGAACTCCGCCCATGGCACTGATCGACATCTTCAATAACCTTGCCAATCCGACGCGCTTTCTGGCGCTGACGAACCGCGTGCTGCCGTGGCTGACGGCGCTGACGGTGATCGTGCTGGTCTATGGGCTCTATCGCGTCGCCTATGCGCCGGACGACTACCAGCAGGGCGCCACGGTCAAGATCATGTTTCTGCATGTGCCCGCCGCCTGGCTCGCCATGATGGGCTGGGGCCTGATGGCGGTCGCCGCTTTCGGCACGTTGGTGTGGCGGCATCCGCTGGCCGACGTCGCCGCCCGGGCGGCCGCGCCGATCGGCGCCGCCTTCACGTTCATTTGCCTGGTCACCGGCTCGCTGTGGGGCCGGCCGATGTGGGGCACCTATTGGGTGTGGGACGCGCGGCTGACCTCGGTCCTGGTGCTGTTCCTGCTCTACCTCGGCATGCTGGCGCTGTACTGGACCGCCGAGGACCCGAACCGTTCGGCGCGCGCCGCGGCGATCCTGGCGCTGGTCGGGGCCATCAACATCCCGATCATCAAGTTCTCGGTCGACTGGTGGAACACCTTGCACCAGCCGGCCTCGGTGATCCGCATGGGCGGCTCGGCGATCGATCCGTCGATCCTGGTGCCGCTCCTGATCATGGCGCTGGCGTTCACGCTGCTGTTTCTGCTGCTGCTGCTGCTTAACATGCGCAACGAAATTTTGCGCCGCCGCGTCCGCTCCATGCGCATGATGCAGGCGGCCTCCATATGACTCTCGGACCGCATGCCAGTTTCATCGTCGCGGCTTATATCGTCACGGTGGTCGTGGTGATCAGCATGATCGCTTGGATCTTGCGCGACTATGCGGCGCAGCGGCGCATTCTCGGCGATCTCGAGCAGCGCGGCATCAAGCGCCGCTCGCAGGCTTCGCGCGGAGATGAGACATGAGTTCAACCGCAGACACATCGCGCAAGCGCTCGCGCAATTTCGTCGTGCTGCTGCCGCTCGTGATCTTCATCGGCATCGCGGCGCTGTTCTATTTCGGCCTCGGCGCCGGCGATCCGTCGAAGCTGCCGTCGGCGCTGATCGGCAAGCCGGTGCCGACGACCAACCTGCCGCCGATCAAGGATCTCGCCATCAACGGCAAGCCGGTGCCGGGCCTGACAACGGATGCGCTCAAGGGCAATGTCACTTTGGTCAATGTCTGGGCGTCGTGGTGTGTGCCGTGCCGCGACGAGGCACCGCTGCTCGACCAACTCGCCAAGGACACGCGTTTCAAGATGGTCGGCATCAATTACAAGGACCAGACCGACGATGCGCGGCGCTTCCTCAACCGCTTCGGCAATCCGTTCAGCGCCGTCGGCGCTGACGAGAAGGGTCGCACCTCGATTGACTGGGGCGTTTACGGCGTGCCGGAGACGTTCCTGATCGATCGCGACGGGAAAATTGCCTACAAGCTGGTGGGGCCGCTGACGCCGCAGAATTTCGAGGCGGTGCTGAAGCCGCAGTTGCAGAAGCTGCTGAAGCAGCAGCAGCAGTAACAGCGCCCGGGCCGTAACCAATCGTTAGAGCCAAAGGTGGTACCCCTTGCCCCCGTCCGTCCCGTGGGCAGGAAGGAAACGACCCCCTTGCGCTCGACCAGCGGCCAGCACTTCTCCCGGCTCGACCACCTGCGCGCCTTCGCCGCCTATCTGGTCTTCGTCTGGCACTTCCTGCACATGACGCCGGACTATCCGGTGCCCTATGCCAGCCAGCCGGTCTTCCCGCTGGCGCTGTTCGACGAGGGCCACACCGGCGTCGCCTTGTTCATGACGCTGTCGGGCTATCTGTTCGCCAAGCTGGTGGGTGACAGCGACATCGACTTCCCGAACTTCCTCTGGAATCGCGTGATGCGGCTGGCGCCGCTGCTCGTCGTCTGCCTTGCCGCGTGGTTCGTCATCGGCCGGGTGACCGGCGAGCCGATCGCGGTGAGCGACTTCATCAAAGGCTTCGTGCTGCCGACCTGGCCGCGCGGCGCCTGGTCGATCTCGATCGAGCTGCACTTCTATCTCATGTTTCCGCTACTGCTGATGCTGGTGCGCCGGCAAGGTCCGGGCGCGCTGATGATGGTGATCGCCGGCGCGCTGTTCCTGCGCCTCTACTGGTGGATGACCTTCGGCGAGGTGCAACACATCGCCTACTGGACCATCTTCGGCCGCATCGACCAGTTCGTCTTCGGCATGATGTTCGCCTACGCGACGATGTCCGGCATGCTGCGCCGGCAAGCGCTCAACATCGTCGCCGCGATCGCGGTGCTGTCATTCCTGGTCATCTGGACGCAGTTCGACGCGATGGGCGGCTTCAACAACCGCGACGGCTCGCCGTCAACGCATCCGATCTGGATCGTGATCCCGACCGTCGAGGCGATCACCTTCGGCGCACTGATCGCCTGGTATGACGGCGCGAGCTTTCGCATTCCCACCGCCATCGATCACGCGTTGACGCGTGTCGGCGAGTGGTCGTTCTCGATTTATCTCTTGCACTTCTTCCCGATCATCGCGATGCGCCACGCCTTCTGGGGCCGCATCGGCAGCGCCGGCGATTTCTACATCGCCTGGCCGATCGCAACGCTGGCCTTCATCGCATTTCTGCCGGTTGCGGCGATGTCGTACATGTTCTTCGAGAAGCGATTCCTCGCCTTCCGCAAGCCATATCTGCGCCAGCGCGCCGCGGCGGCGCAGGTCGCCTAGTCTTCCTTTTCCGGCGCCGCGTATTTGGTCAACAGCGGCACCTGCAGCGCGCCGAACAGCAGCGTCAGCGGGATGACGCCGAACAATTTGAAGCTGACCCAGAAATCCGTGGTCTGCGTGCGCCACACGATTTCATTGAGCACGGCGAGAAACACGAAGAACAGCGCCCAGCGCCAGGTCAGCTTGCGCCAGCCTTCTTCGGTGAGGTGAAACACCGAATCGAATACGATGCCGAGCAGCGGCTTATTGAACATGATGCCGAAGAACAGCGCGCCGGCGAACAACAGATAGATGATGGTCGGCTTGAGCTTGATGAACAGATCGTCGTGCAACACCAGGGTGAGGCCGCCGAACACCAGCACCACGACTGCGGTGACCACCGGCATCACCGCGACGTGCCGCGTCAGCGCGTAGGACACGGCGAGCGCCGCCAGCACCGCGACCATGAAGCTGCCGGTGGCGTAATAGATGCCGAGCTTGCCGTTCATGACGAAGAACAGGATCAGCGGCCCGATATCGAGCGCCAGCTTGAGCATGGGGTTGAGCTGCTTTTTCTCTGGCATGTTTCTCTCTTACCGTCATTCCGGGACATTGCGAAGCAATGGACCCGGAATCCAGCGCAGGATTCCGGGCTCGCGGCTTTCAGCCGCGCCCCGGAATGACAACATCGCTAATCCTCGATCCCCACCACCGCGCGGGCGAAATCACGCGCGGTGAAATCGCTCAGATCGTCGACGCCTTCGCCGACGCCGATGAAGTGCACCGGCAGTTTGAACTTCTCGGCGATGGCGACAAGGATGCCGCCGCGCGCCGTGCCGTCGAGCTTGGTCATCACCAGCCCGGTGACGCCCGCGGTCTTGCCGAAGATCTCGACCTGACTGAGCGCGTTCTGGCCGACGGTGGCATCGAGCACCAGCAGCACGGCGTGCGGCGCGGTCGGCTCGACCTTGCGGATGACGCGCACGATCTTTTCCAGCTCGTTCATCAGCTCGGCGCGGTTCTGCAACCGGCCGGCAGTGTCGATCAGCACCACCTCGGTGCCATCGGCTTTCGCCTGCGTCACCGCGTCGAAAGCCAGACTTGCCGGATCGGAACCGGGCGTGCGCGCCACGATCGACGCGCCGGTGCGCTCGGCCCAGATCTTGAGCTGGTCGATGGCGGCGGCGCGGAAGGTATCGGCGGCGACCAGCATCACCTTCTTGCCCTGGGCTCTGAACCGCGCCGACATCTTGCCGATGGTGGTGGTCTTGCCCGAGCCGTTGACGCCGGAGACGAGAATGACAAACGGCTGCGTCGTGACCGCGAGGGGCTTTGCCACCGGCGTCATCACCTTCTCGATTTCGCCGGCGAGTAGCGCGCGCAGTTCGTCGGGCGCGATGCCCTTCTCGTAGCGGCCGCCGCCAAGCGCCGAGGCGATGCGAGTGGCGAAGCCGACGCCGAGATCGGCGCGGATCAGTTCGTTTTCCAGGTCGTCGAGCGTCGCCGCGTCGAGCTTGCGCTTGGTGACGAGGTCGCTGATCGCGGTTCCCAGCGACGCCGAGGTGCGCTTGAGCCCCCCGCTCAGCCGCTTCCACCAGCTCTGCTTTTCGGTGCTGTCGTTCATGGTGGGGCCGTGATAGCGGTTTTGCTCCGATGCCGGAAGCGGAACAATGAC
>JAFEFL010000042.1 GCA_018240595.1 Pseudomonadota bacterium
GTCGTCGTCGAACACCTTGCCGGCCGGCGACAGCACCGTGGCGCCGTTCCTGACGCAGCGGCTGGCGAGCGGAATGTCGGCGGTGATGACGATGTCGAAGGCCCCGGCCCGCTCGGCGATCCAGCCGTCGGCGACGTCCGGGCCTTCCGGCACGATGACCCGCTCGATCAGGTCGGTGCGCGGCACGTTCATGAACGAGTTGGCGACGACGAACACCTTGAGCCCATAGCGCTCGGCCACCCGGTACACCTCGTTCTTGACCGGGCAGGCGTCGGCATCGACGAAAATGCGGATGGCGGGGGGGTGCCGGCTCTTCCATGATTTCTGCAGCCATGATCCAATCGGGCGGGGCGTCCGGGAGGCATCAATGGCCAAAAAGACAACGAAAACAAGGAAGAAGCCAGTAAAGGCTGTGCATCTGCGCAAGCCGGCCAAGCCGAACGCCCGTCAGGCGGTCAAGGCCAAGACCCGGGCCAAGCGTCCGAAGCAGAAATTCCACGTCAGCCATCCGGATGAGGCCGCCTTCGACCAAGGGCTGCGGACCTATGCCAAGTACCGCGACCTCGGCCTGGCGCCGGCCACCGGCGGCATGGTGCAGGGCCACGTCATCCGCTTCATCCCGCCATTCGTGTCCGCGGAAGTCGCCAAGCCGCATTATCACGACGTCGATCTGCAACTGATCTACGTGCTGAAGGGCTGGTACAAGACCGAGTTCGAGGGCGAAGGCGTGCACACCTTTCACGCCGGCTCGTGCTGGCTGCAGCCGCCGAAGATCAAGCACACCGTGCTCGGCTATTCCGACGATTGCGAATTGCTGGAGATCGTGCTGCCGGCTGAATTCAAGACGGTGATGCTGGAGAAGTAACTACTTCTCGACATCGTCATCCGACAGTACGCGATAGGCCGCGCCTTCCATGTCGCTGTACTGCCCGCTTTTCAGCGCCCAGAGAAAGCCGAACAGACCGAGCAGGCCGAGACCGAGCGCCAGCGGCAGCAGATAGATGATGACGTTCATGCGTCGCTCCTTGCGACCAGGGCAGCCGCATCCTCCGCTCGTCCCCGCGCAAGCGGGGACCCGGCCTTCGTTCGTCCTGGACCCCCGCTCGCGCGGGGGTTAGCGGAGATTGAGACGGCATCCGCATCGGCATTCTTGATATTGGCGCGCAGCGCATTGAGCGTCACCAGCAGCGACGAGCCGGACATCGCCAGCGCCGCGATCAGCGGCGTCACCAGACCGGCGATCGCGACCGGCACGGCGATGAGATTGTAGATCGCCGCCAGCCACAGATTCTCGATCATCAGGCGCCGCGCCTTGCGCGCGATCGTCACGGCGCCGGCGACCGGCGCCAGCCGCTCGCCGAGGAACACGGCATCGGCCTGCGCCTGCGTCACGTCGGCGGCGGAAATCGGCGACAGCGACACGTGCGCGGCGGCGAGCGAGGGCGCGTCGTTGAGGCCGTCGCCGACCATCAGTAAGCGGCGGCCTTGCGCCTTCAAGGCTTCGATAAAGGCGATCTTCTCCGCCGGATTGACGCCGCCCAGCCATTGCGAAATGCCGAGCGCCTCGGCCACCGGCGCCACCGCTTCATTACGGTCGCCGGACAAAATGTGCAGGTCGAAGCCGAGATCGCGCAGCGCCTGCACGGTTTCGACGGCATCGGGCCGCAGGCTTTGGGCGATGGCGAAGGCGGCGGTGCGCTCGCCGTGGCGGAAATAGATGTGGGACACGCTTTCTCCGTTCGCCCCCGCGAAAACGGGCATCTCGCAGAATCCCGCGCTACCCAGCCGCATTTCGACGCCGTCGACCAGGGCGCGCACGCCCTGC
The DNA here is from genome assembly GCA_018240595.1 of Pseudomonadota bacterium. GTDB lineage: Bacteria > Pseudomonadota > Alphaproteobacteria > Rhizobiales > Xanthobacteraceae > Pseudolabrys. Next base: position 1,826 of record JAFEFL010000042.1, read on the forward strand.
CCCGGCTCCTCGGTGACGGCATCGAACGGCGCGGTGCTGCCGGCTTCCTTGGCGAGCGCCATCGCCAACGGGTGGTGGCTCGATTGCGCCAGCCGCGCCGCGGCTTGCAGCACCCCGGCATCGATGTCGGCGGCGTTGACGACGCGCGGCTCCGGCAAGGTCAGCGTGCCGGTCTTGTCGAAGACGATCGTGTCGGCCTCGGCGAGACGCTCGATGGCGTCGCCGGCATTGAGGATGATGCCGCGCCGGAACATGGCGCCGGACGCCACCACCTGCACCGCCGGGATCGCCAGCGCCAGCGCGCAAGGGCACGTGATGATGAGCACGGCAATCGCCGTGATGATGGCGTCATGCACCGAAGCGCCGGCGAACAGCCAGCCGGCGAGCGTCAGCGCCGCCGTCGTATGCACGATCGGCGCATAAATGCGCGCGGCGCGATCGGCGAGGCGCCGCGTCCGCGACTTGGCGCTGGCAGCCTTCTCCAGCAGCTTCTCGATCTCGTCGATCAGCGCCGAGCCGCCGGCGGCAGTGACGCGCAAGGTCAGCGTGCCGGAGAAGTTGAGGCTGCCGGCATAGACTCTGGCGCCGGACTTGACCGGACGGCGCGCGGTTTCGCCGGTGATCAGGCTTTCGTCGATTTCGGACGCACCGCCGATGATGTCGCCGTCGGCCGGCACGCGCTCGCCGGGCTTGACCAGGACGCGGTCGCCGACCTTGAGCGTCGAGGCCAGTACGCGCACCAGTTCGCCGCCATCGAAGCGATGCGCGGTCTCGACGCGCAGCGCCGCGAGATTGCCGGCGGTCGCGCGCGTCTTGCGCCGCATCGCGTGATCGGCGGCGCGGCCGACCAGCAGGAAGAACAGCAGCATCAGCGCCGAATCGAAATATGCCTCGCGGGCATGGTTGGCGGTCTCGACCACCGACATGCCCAGCGCGAGGATGACGCCGAGCGAGATCGGCACGTTCATGTTGAGCTGGCCGCTGCGCAGCGCCGCCCAGGCGCTGGTGAAGAACGGCTGGCCGGCATAGGCGGCGGCGGGCAGCGCGATCAGCGCCGAGGCCCAATGGAAGAAATCGCGCGTCTCCGGGGTGATGTCGGTGACGTTGCCCGACCACACCGACACCGACAGCAGCATGACGTTCATTGCCGCGAAGCCGGCGACGGCGAGGCAGCGCGTCAGCTTGCGCGCCTCGGCGGCCTCCTCCTGCTCGGCGCGCAGCGGCACGAAGGGATGGCCGCGATAGCCGCTCGCCTGCAACGTATCGAAGATGCGGGCGGGCTCCTCGAGCGCGTCGGACCAGGCGACGTGCAGACGGCGGTTGGTGTAGTTGACGCGTGCCTCGGTGACGCCGGGCAGACTCTTCACCGCCTGCTCGATGCGGCCGATGCAGGCGCCGCAGGTGATGCCCTCGACGGCGACATCCATGCCATGCGTGCCGTCGGCTTCCGGCTTGACGTAAGGCGAGATGTCGAGAGTGTCGGCAGCGGTCATTTTATTCTCGTGTGCTGCGTCTATCTCCGCTCATTCCCGCGGAGGCGGGAATCCAGCTTTGCTATCGACTGGGTCCCCGCTTTCGCGGGGACGAGCGGAAAGGAACTGCAGACTAAAGTCAGTTCAACGTCACCCGGCTGCGCGACAGGAACACGCGCTTGCCGTCGCGCGACAGGTCGATGATCAATTCCCAGCGGCCGGCGCCGGCATCGGCGGCGCCGTGAAACTGGCCGCTGCCGATATTGCTCAAAGGCACGTCGTGATCGCGCCGCGCATCGGCGGGATGCTCGAGCCGCGCCGTGGCGGTGAGACCCGGCACCGGCGCGCCGTTGGCGTCGCGCACCGAGATGTCGAGCACGGTTTCGCCGGCCTTGTCGCGGCCGAGGCGGCCATCGACCTGCCAGTGCAGATCGGCCTGCTTCTGCGCCGCCAGTTCGGCTTGCTTGAACATCAGCCCGGCCTTGTAGGAGCTCGTCGTCTCGACGCCGCCGAAGGTCGAGGTTGCGGCCTTCACCATCACCGCGTTGACCGCGAAGACGACGCCGAAGAAGGCGACGAACCAGATCAGGACGCCGAGCCCCGTGAGTTCGCGCGGCTTTTTGGGTTGCGGTTGAGCCATGGCTATCTCCTCTCGGGGCCGAAGAAGTGGTCGCGCACCTGCGCCACCGCGCCGGTGTCGGCGTCGATCAGGCTGAACAGCACCGTGGTCGAGGCTGCCGGCGCCGTTTCGTTGTAATCGGTGACCAGGATGCGGACTTCCTTGGTCTGATCCGGGCCGACCGAGACGAGCTGGCGCCCGTCGGCGCGCGGCGGCAGGCCGACGAAATCGACCAGCGACGACGGCAGGCCGTCGACCGCGACGATGAAGTCGCGCGACTTGAGCTGCTTGTTGACGATGCGGATGGTGTAGCCGTTGCGCAAGCTGCCGTCCGACAGCCGCACGAACATCGGGTTGCGGTCGTGGATGACGCTGATGCCTTCGGAACCGCGCGTCGCCAAGGTGTACAACATGATGCCGCCGGCGATGGCGATGATCGCTGCATAGAGCAGCGTACGCGGCCGGACGAGATTGTAGGATGGCTTGCGGCCTTCCTGACGCGCCTTGATGTTGAGGTCGGTGTCGTAGGCAATGAGGTTCCGCGGCCGGCCGAGCTTGGCCATGATGTTGTTGCAGGCGTCGATGCACAGGCCGCACTGGATGCAGCCGAGCTGCGAGCCCTGGCGAATGTCGATGCCGGTCGGGCAGACATGCACGCATTGCAGACAATCGACGCAGTCGCCGGCGGGCTCGCCATGCGCCTTCGCCTGTTCGGCCTTCTTGGCCGACATGCGCGGCTCGCCGCGGTCATAGCGATAGGTGACGTTGAGCGCGTATTCGTCGGTGAGCGCCGCCTGGATGCGCGGCCACGGGCACATATAGAGGCAGACCTGCTCGCGCAGATGGCCGGCGAGCGCGTAGGTCGTGACGGTGAGGATGCCGATCCAGGCATAGGCGACGAACGGCGCCTCGCCGGTCGCCAGCTCCTTCACCAGGGTGGGCGCATCGGCGAAATACAGAACCCAGGCGCCGCCGGTCCACCACGCCACCATCAGCCAGAGGAAATGCTTGGCGCCCTTGCGCGCATAAGTCTCGAGCGTCCACTTGGCCGCTTCGCGCTTCATGTGCTCGCGGCGATCGCCCTCGGTGAAGCGTTCGATCGCCATATAGAGATCGGTCCACACCGTCTGCGGGCACAGGTAGCCGCACCAGACGCGGCCGGCGAGCGCGTTCATCAGGAACAGGCCGATCGCCGCCAGCACCAGAAGGCCGGTGAGGTAATAGATCTCCTGCGGCCACAGCTCGATGAAGAAGAAATAGAAACGGCGGTTCGGGAAGTCGATCAGCACCGCCTGCGACGGTGCGTTCGGGCCGCGGTCCCAGCGCACGAAGGGCAGGAAATAGTAGATGCCGAGCGTGACCAGCAGCACCGCCCACCTGATGCGGCGGAAGGTGCCATGCACGCTCTGCGGATAGATTTTGCGCCGGGCGGCGTAGAGCGGGATGTCGTCGATGTCTTCGTCGGGCGGCGGCGATGGCGGCGTCGCCGGCTTCACCTCGGATTGCCGCACCAGTTCTTCAAGTTGTGTCATGGGATGTCCGCCGGAATTACCCGGGTAGTCTAGAGAAGTGGCTCCCCGGCGCTTTGATCTGCCTCAACAGAAATCCCGGCCACGCGGCCGGGATTTCAAGGTTTTCAATAGCTTGAGACGACTGGTGCGGTTATTTCTCGCCGCCGCCGAAGCTGTAGACATAGACCGCCAGCGACTTGATGACCGGCTCGCTGAGGCGGCCCTCCCAGTTCGGCATGACGCCGCCATGGCCCTTCTCGATGCCCTCGACGATGGTTGCCTTGTCGGAACCGTAGAGCCAGATGCGATCGGTCAGATTGGCCGAGCCGAGCTCGCGGTTGCCCTTGGCGTTGTCGCCGTGACAGACGGCGCAGTTGTCGGCGAACACCTTCTTGCCGGCCGCCAGATCGGCTCCCGGCTCGGTGGTAAGGCCCGACAGCGAGCGCACGTAATCGGCGACGTTGGAGATTTCCGCCGGCTTCAGCACGCCGGTGAACGGCGGCATGTTGCCCTGACGGCCCTTGTCGCTGCCGGCGCGAGCGCCGAAGCGGATGGTCTGCTCGATGTCGCCGATCTTGCCGCCCCACAGCCAGTCGTCGTCGTTGAGGTTGGGGTAGCCCTTGGCGCCGCCGCCGCCGGCGCCGTGGCACGGCGCGCAGTTGTCGGCGAAGGCAACGCGGCCTTGCGCCCGCGCGAAGTCCAGGAGCTGCGGGTCGGCGAGGATTTCGGCGGTGCTCACCGCGGCGAGCTTGGCCATCATCGGACCGCGCTGCGCGTGCAGCGCGTTGAGGTCCTCGACCACGGCGTTGCGCGAGTGATAGCCGAACAGGCCCTGCGTCGAGTTGCTGATCAGCGGCCACGCCGGATAGACGATCCAGTAGCCGATCGCCCAGACGATGGTGAGATAGAACAGCCACAGCCACCAGCGCGGCAGCGGTGTGTTGAGTTCGCGCAGGCCGTCCCACTCGTGGCCGGTGGTCGCAGTGCCCGTGAGGGCGTCGACATGTTTGTGTTCTTCAGCCACGACTTAGTCCTCCTGGAGCGGAATGCGCGCCGCTTCGTCGAATTGCTTCTGCCGTGATGGCCACAGTGCGTAAGCCAGGACGACAGCGAAGATGGTCACGAAGTAGACGAGTCCCCATCGCTGGGCGAACTCGGCAGCGGCTTGGTAGGTCGGGTCCATAATGTCAGTCCTTCGCGCTCACCGGATATTGGCTTTGTCGTCGTACATCTTGAAATCGACTTCGGTGCCGAGCATCTGCAGATACGCGATCAGCGCATCGGCCTCGGTCACGCGGCCCGGATTGCCGTCGAAGTCGCGCGCCACCGCCTTCGGGTAGCGCTTGGTGAGTTCGGCGGCGTCCGGATTATCGTTCGACGCCTGGATCGCGACGTCCTTCATCGCGTCTTCGATCATCTCCGGCGTATAGGGCGTGCCGAGCAGCGCCTGGACCTTCATGTCCTGGGCGATGTGTTTGTAGTCGAGGTCCGTCTTGGCGAGGAAGCCGTAGTCCGGCATCACCGAGCCCGGCACCACCGAACGCGGATCGCGCAGGTGGTCGCGGTGCCAGGCATCGGAATACTTGCCGCCGACGCGGGCAAGATCCGGACCGGTACGCTTGCTGCCCCACTGGAACGGATGGTCGTACATGCTTTCGGCCGCCAGCGAGTAGTGGCCGTAGCGTTCGACCTCGTCGCGCAGCGGGCGGATCATCTGCGAGTGGCACAGATAGCAGCCCTCGCGGACGTAGATGTTGCGGCCGGCGAGCTCCAGCGGCGTATAGGGCCGGATGCCGTCGACCTTCTCGATCGTGTTCTTGAGATAGAACAGCGGCACGATCTCGACGAGACCGCCGATGGCGATCACCAGCAGGATGCCGATCACGAGAACGATCGAGTTCTTTTCAAGGATGGCGTGTTTTTGCCAAAGAGACATTGTCGTCCTCGCTTATTCGGCCGGCTGGAGCTGGATGCCGGCTTCGCCGGCGACGGCTTCCGAGTAGACCGTCTTCCAAAGGTTGAAGACCATGATCAGAGCGCCGCAGAGGAACAGGAAGCCGCCGAGCGCGCGGATCACATAGAAGGGGTGCATCGCCTCGACGGTCTCGACGAAGGAGTATTCGAGGAAGCCGAGCGAGGTGTAGGCGCGCCACATCAGGCCCTGCAGGATGCCCGACACCCACATCGAGGTGATGTACAGCACGATGCCGATGGTCGAGATCCAGAAGTGCCAGTTGACGAGCTTCAGCGAGTACAGCCGGCGATTCCACAGCCACGGCACCAGGCAGTACACGGCGCCGAAGGAGATGTAGGCGACCCAGCCGAGCGCGCCGGAGTGGACGTGGCCGATGGTCCAGTCGGTGTAATGCGACAGCGAGTTGACGATCTTGACCGACATCATCGGCCCTTCGAAGGTCGACATGCCGTAGAACGCCACCGAGACCACCATCATGCGCAGCACCGGATCGGTGCGCAGTTTGTCCCAGGCGCCGGACAGCGTCATGATGCCGTTGATCATGCCGCCCCAGGACGGCATCCACAGCATGATCGAGAAGGTCATGCCGAGCGTCTGCGCCCAGTCCGGCAGCGCCGTGTAGTGCAGATGATGGGGGCCGGCCCAGATGTAGAGGAAGATCAGCGCCCAGAAGTGGATGATCGACAGCCGGTACGAGTAGACCGGACGATCGGCGCGCTTCGGGATGAAGTAGTACATGATGGCGAGGAAGCCGGCGGTCAGGAAGAAGCCGACCGCGTTATGGCCGTACCACCACTGCACCATGGCATCCTGCACGCCGGACCAGGCGATGTAGGACTTCGACGAGAAGATCGACACCGGGATGGCCGGGTTGTTGCCGAGGTGCAGCACCGCGATGGTGACGATGAACGCCAGATAGAACCAGTTGGCGACATAAATGTGCGGTTCGGTCCGCCGCCAGATCGTCGCCAGGAACACCAGCAGGTAGGTGACCCAGACGATGGTCAGCCAAAGGTCCGAGTACCATTCCGGTTCGGCATATTCCTTCGACTGCGTGATGCCGAGCAGATAGCCGGTGCCGGCGATCAGGATGAAGAAGTTGTAGCCGAGCACGACGAACCAAGGCGCCAGATCGCCGGCCAGCCGCGCGCGGCAGGTGCGCTGCACGACGTAGAACGACGTGGCCAGCAGCACGTTGCCGCCGAACGCGAAGATCACCGCCGAGGTGTGCAGCGGACGCAGGCGTCCGAAGTTGAACCACTGCGCGAAGTTCAGAGCCGGGAACGCCAGCTCGAGCGCGATATAGAGACCGACCGCAAACCCGGCGATGCCCCAGAACATCGCGGCGATCGTGGCAAACTTGACCGGCCCCATATTGTAGTTCGGCCGGCCATCCGCGTTGACGAGAGGCGGTCGCTCGGCCGGGCGGTCGAAGTAACGATTGGTGATGGCGAAAACCGCGGCAATGCTGGCGGCGGTGAAGAGGTAAGCGTGGAAGGCATATTCCGGCGTGTAGGCCTTTGCCGCGATCACGATCGAGAGGATCGCCAGGCCTACGAGGGACAGCGCTAAGCCGCCTTCGCCAAATGTCATCTTTTTTTGAGGAGCGAGCGCGTTCGCCATGATGGTGCTTCCGTTCAAGAAATGGCTGCGGACAGAAAGCCGCAGTGCAATATCTTCGACGGGCAGCTCGGCGACCTTGATTCAAGTCAAGTGAGTGACGGCGGTGCGCTCAACCACCTGGGGACGATTCAGTGCGAGCGGAGGCGGTATCGCATTCGCTGACGGTGAACTAACAAGTCCGCAGGCGCATGGCTGTGCACACTCCCGGTAGCATGCTGCTCAACCTGTGACATATCCGCAGCACGAGTCCGCGAACTTTGTTCGCTTGATCTAAGTCAACTTTACAGGTCGCCTCCGCCTGTTGAACTTCTGCCGACGCGAAGTTCCGCGGTCCGAAATCAACGGGGTATCAGGGGATAATCATGAGGTTCGTTAAGTTCGCGCCGGCGCTGGTCGCCGCGTTTGTCGGTTTCGCCGCCGCACCCGCGGTCGCCGCCGACCTGTCGAAGCCGGTGTACAAGGCGCCGGTCGTCGACATGTTCAATCCGTGGATGATCCGCCTGCGCGCGCTCGGCGTCGTCACCCGGAATTCCGGCGTGGTCGATCAGGTTGCGGGCTCCGGCCTCACCACGAGCGATGCCATCGTTCCCGAACTCGACATCACCTACTTCTTCACCCGCAACTGGGCCGCCGAACTGATCCTCGGCGTGACCAAGCACCATGTCACCGGCACCGGCGTCGCCGCCACCGACGGACTTGACGTCGGCAAGGCCTGGCTGCTGCCGCCGACGCTGACGTTGCAATATCACTTCACCGATTTCGGCGCCTTCAAGCCCTATATCGGCGCCGGCGTGAACTACACGGTGTTCTTCAGTCAGACCGCCGGCAACACGGCGAATGCCGCTGGCGTCATCATCACCCGCAGCCACCTGCACAACTCGTTCGCGCCCGCCGTCCAGGTCGGCTTCGACTACATGATCGACCGTCACTGGGGCATCAACGTCGACGTCAAGAAGCTGTGGCTGCGCCCGAGCTGGGACGGCGACAGCAATGTCGGCCCGCTGACCGGCAAGGTGAACCTCGATCCGTGGCTGATCGGCGCGGGTGTCACTTACAAGTTCTGAACTTCAAGGGATCGTGCGGGGGGTCCTCCCCTCTCGATGCAAACTTAAGCCCCGGCGCAAGCCGGGGCTTTTTTTGTCGAGCCGCGAAACGATACCTAGTTGCGCCAGCCGTGCCAGCCCCAGCCGCGCGGACCGGACGTATTGATGCGCGCTTTCTGCTCGTCGGTGAGCGTGCCATAGAACGCATCGAAGGCCGGCCGGACGGTCTTGACCGCCGACAGCATGGCCTCCATCCGCTTCTCCATCAGCTCGAGCCGCGCCTGCGCGCCCGCGGGAAATTCCTTCGGACAGGCATCGGCAACGATCTGAGCCGCCTTGGCCGAGGCCGCCTGCAGGTCGTCGAGCGCCTTGCGCTGCGCCTCGGTCGGCTTCAGCAGCCGTTCCATGCGCTCCTTGCGCCACTCTGCAAGACCTGCGCTCTGCGGCGAGCACATCCAGCCCATGCCGCGGCCGCCGCCGCGACCCATCATGCCCGGACCCATCATCATGCCGGGACCCCAACCGGGCCCACCGCCGGGACCGCCACCAGGACCGCCTGGGCCGGCAGGTTGCGCGAACGACGGTGCGACCGCGAGGCTCCCGAGCAGCACGGCGGTGGCTATCGCGAGGCGTGATTTCATTGTCATATCCTCCGTTAGGATGCGGCGCGCCGCCGGCCGCAATCGTCAATGATGCCGAGCTACGGCGCGAATTCCCGCTCGACGTCGCCCATGGTGGTTTCGGTTGGCAAAGCCGGCGCGATCGACGCGCGATCGCCGCGGTACAGCACCCCGAGGCTGAAGCCGTCGTCGGCGAGCACGAGCGCTGTCGCGGCGGCGCGGTCCTGTTCGACAGAGAGGGTCGAAGGCCGCACCATCTTCTTCCAGTCGCGCTGCTCGGGACGAAAGGTGATGCAGGGGCTGAGCACTTCGATGAAGGCGAAGCCCGGCCATTTCAGGCCATCGACGATGAGTTCGGCGAGACCGTTCGGATCTCCGGAGAAGCCGCGCGCCACGTAATTGGCGCCGGCAGCGATCGCGACCGCGAGTGGATTGAAGGGCCGCAGGCCGATGCCGCCGGGCGCGATGTCGGAATCCCAATCCGGCTCGGTGGTCGGCGACGGCTGACCCTTGGTCATGCCGTAGACCCGGTTGTCCATGACGACATAGAGCATGTCGGGATTGCGCCGGCAGGTGTGAATGAAGTGATTGCCGCCGATCGAGTAGCCGTCGCCATCGCCGCCGACGACGATGACCTCGAGATCGGGCCGCGCCAGCTTCAGTCCGGTGCCGGCGGCCAGAGCGCGGCCGTGCACACCGTGAAAACCGTACGTACTCATGTAACCCGGCAGGCGCGACGAGCAGCCGATGCCGGAGACCAGCACGACCTCGTGCGGCCCGCGGCCGTATTTGGCCAGCGCGCGCTCGAGCCCGGCGAGCACGCCGAAATCCCCGCAGCCCGGACACCACACCGGATGCGCACCGGAGGCGAAATCCTTGGCGTCGTAGACGCAGTGCTGAGGTTCGGTGGCGGCGGAGGCGGTGGTGATGGTGTCGGTCATGTCACGCCACGTAGTTCACGATTTCGGATGGGCGGAACGGCAACGGCCCCGGCCGCGCCACGCTTTCGGCGTCAACCGGCACCGCCTTGTTGCCGAGCAGGTGGCGATAGAGCTGGCCGGTGTCGTTCTGCTCGATGACGACGATGCGGCGCACACCGGTCAGCGCCTGCGCGAGCTGCTTCACCGGCAGCGGCGCCAGCAGCCGCAGGGCGATGACGCGGACCTGACGTCCAGCTTCGGCGAGACGCCGCGCCGCTTCACGCGCCGGGCCAACGGTAGAGCCGAAGGCGAGGATCGCGGTGTCGCCCTCGCCCGTCACCTCGCCCCAGCGCTCGCCGGCATCGAACTCGCGAATTTTGCGCGCGCGCTTGTGGATCTGCGCGGCATGCATCGCCGCGCCGCTCGCCGGCAAACCGGCTTCGTTGTGCGTCAGGCCCTCGGCGACCCATTCATGGTCCGGCGTTCCCGGCAACGGCATCGGCGTGATCGCATCGCCGGACGTGGCGTAACGCTTGAACGGCTGGCTGGCGCCGGCTCCATTGATCTTGCGCTTCAGCGGCGCCGGGCGATCCGACACCGGATCGACGACCGCCGTCGCCTGGCCGAGCATCTGGTCCGACAGTACGATGACCGGCACTTGCAGGGACTCGGTGACATAGACGGCATACTCGGTCGTGGCGGCGCAGTCGGCGACCGAGAGCGGCGCCAGCACGACGCGCGGCGCGTCGCCATGCGCGCCGTAGATTGCCAGATTGACGTCGCTCTGCTCGGTCTTCGAGGCGATGCCGGTCGACGGCCCGGCGCGCATGACATCGACCAGCACCAGCGGGATTTCCGCGGCGATCGCCAGACCGAGGCTCTCGACCATCAGCGAGAAGCCGGGGCCCGAGGTCACCGTCATCGCCGGCACGCCGCCGTAGGAAGCGCCGAGCGCCAGGTTGATCGAGGCGAGTTCATCTTCGCCGAGCACCAGGCGACCGCCGAGCTTGATGAGATGCGGCGCCAGCCATTCGACCAGATCGGTCGCCGGCGTGATCGGATAGCAGCCGACGAAGCGCACGCCGCCGCGCAGCGCGCCGAGCGCCACCGCCTGATTGCCGCTGATCAGCCAACGCTCATTGTGTCGCGGCGGCGCCAGCTTCAGATCAAGCGCCAGAGCGGGAGCGGCCTGCGCACCGGCCAGCGCCCGCGCAGTGTTGGCGGCGGCGACATCCTGGCCCTTGCTGCCGAACGCGGCTTCGACCGCGCCCGCGATGTGCTGCTCCGGCAGGCCGCAGAGCGCCGCCAAGCATCCGGCAGCGAACATGTTGACGCGTTTGCCGAGCAGCGCGCGGTCGAGCTTGCTCTCGCCCGCGCCGGTCATCGCGAGGCTGACGACCCTGCCCTTTGCTTTGGCGATGCCGGGCGGCACCGGCCCGCTCGCCGGGTCGGCAATGATGAGACTGGTGTCGTCGAGCGGGATTTCGGCGGCGAACTGCTCGACCTTGTCCCAGTCGAGCGCGACGAAGGCATCGAAGCGGTCGGGCTGCGCCTCGATTGGGTCGACGCCGATCTGCACCAGAGACGCCGACTCGCCGCCGCGCACCTGCGCGCCGAATAGTTGCGTCATCATGCCGAAATAGCCGGCGCGCGCTGCCGCACGGAGAAACACCGCGCCCGCCGTCATCGCCCCGGAGCCACCGCTTCCGGCAAAGACGACGGCGATGGACCTGCGGGACACGATACGGCTCCGCTCAGACGTAACCGAGCCAGCGCCAGTAGGTGGCGCCGAGCAGCATGACGAGGGCGAGCGCCACGACCGTCAGCACCAGGCCGGTGCGGACGAAATCGCGCGCCGTGAAGGTGTCGGTGCCGTAGGCGACCATATTTTGCGGCGCGTTCACCACCAGGATGAAGCCGAACGAGACGACAAACTGCAGCAGCATCGTCATGCCGATGACGTTGATGCCCGGGGTCGCCACGCCCTTGAGCACGGCGATGACGATCGGGATCATGGCGGATGCAAGCGCCGTGGCGCTCGCGAAGCCAAGATGGATCACCACCAGGAACAGGCTCATGGTGCCGAGGATGAAGAGTGCCGTGGCGTTCTTCAGGCCGAACTCGAGGACGACGATGTCGGCGAGCCAGGTCGCGGCCTTGGTCTGCAAGAGTGCCGTACCGAGCGAGATGCCGATGCCGAACAGGATCACGGTGCCCCACGGGATCTTCGGCTGCGCCTCCTTCCAGGTCATGATGCCGATACCCGGCATGAACATCAGCGCCACCGCGGTGATGGTCGTGGTCGAGGTGTCGAATTTGTGCAGCACGCCTTCGGTCGCCCAGAACGCGATCAAGGTCAGCGAAATAACGAGCAGCTTCTTTTCCGACGCCTTCATCGGGCCGAGATCGGCAAGCGACTTCTTGATGCCCTCCGCGCCGCCGGGCACCGAGGTGACCTCCGGTTTCATCATGCGCGTCATGATGAAATACAGCGCGATCGACATGGCGATGCCGAACGGCGCCGCGGCGATCAGCCATTCGAGCCAGGTAATGGTCTGGTTGAAAGCCTTCTCGATGAAGCCAATGGCGATCATGTTCTGGGCTGCCGCGGTCTTGATGCCGACATTCCAGATGCTGGCGGTCTGCACGGTCACCAGCATCAGCATGGCGGCGAAGGCGCTGCTGCGGCTGACGCCGAAAGCCGCGATCATGCCGAGCGTGATCGGCACCAGGCAGGCGACCCGCGCCGTCGTCGACGGCACCATGAAGGCGATGACGATGCCGACCAGAATGGTGCCGATGACGACATTGCGCGTCTCGGTGCCGACGCGCGACAGGATGTTGAGCGCGATACGCTTGTCGAGGCCGGTCTGGGTCATCGCCGCGGCCAGGAACAATGCCGCCGCGACCAGCACCAGGCCGGTCGTGGTGAAGCCGCTGAAGGCGAGCGTCAGGGCCGCACTGGTCCCCATCAGGACTTTTGGATTGGCGATGCTCGGCGCGAGGCCGAGCAAGAACGCCATCAGCGCCGCGATGACAATGGCGGAGACAGCGTAGTCGATCGCCTCGGTCATCCAGACGATGACGGCGAAGGCGAGGATGGCGAGCATGCGATGACCGGCGACCGGCAGGTTCGCCGGCGTCGGCAGCATGAGAACGACGATCAGCGCGGCGATGGCGGCGAGCAGGCCCCAGTTCGACGCCAACCAGGATCGTTCGGCTTTCGATGAACTCGTCGCGGGCGTTGCGACCACTTGCAAGGCGGGCTGGGTCGACATGATATCCCTCTGGGCAAGGTTTCTCCCTGCCGGGATATTCGGCGCGCCGCGACACTGAGCCATTGACGCAGGTCAAGTTGTCGCAGCTTTGTTGCCCCGCTCAATCGCGCAGTGCAGCAAGGAAAATGAAAAGCGCGCCGGCGGTTGCCGCGGGCGCGCCCTTGATGATTGAGCCTCGAGTTCAACCGGCAGCTTTGACTTCGACTTTCTTGGCCTGCGCCGGGGCCGGCTTCGGCACCGTCACCTTGAGCACGCCCTTGGCGAGGCTGGCCTTGATTGCGTCAGCGTCGACGCCGGCCGGTAACTCGAGTGTGCGCTCGAACGAGCCGTAGCTGCGCTCGACGAGCCGGTAATTCTTGTCCTTCTCTTCCTTCTCGGCGGATTTCTCGCCGCGAATGGTCAGGATGTTATCGGCGACGTTGATCTGTACGTCCTTTTCCTCGAGGCCCGGCAACTCGGCCGTGATCTCGATTTCCTTGTCGGTCTCGCTGACATCGACGCTCGGTGTCAGCATGCTGCCGTTGCCGCCGTTAAACGGCGCCAGCGCCGGAAAGCCGCGCGTGAAATCGTCGAACAGACGGTCGATCTCGCGCTGCAGCGAATTGAAAGGGTTGGTGAGTGAGCGGTCGCGATTCGCGGGAAGCAAAGTGCGAAGAGTCATGGAGGCCTCCATCAGGCTACACGGGGAAACCGTCGTAAACTGGCGGTCGATAAATCTTCCGCGGCGGCCGGCGCGACGCCTTGACGAGAATCAAAGCGCCGCGGCGTGGTCTAGTGACGAGCGCCCTCGCCGCCCGCGTCCGGCGCATCGAAGGTGATGCCGGTGGACGGATCGATCCAGGCCATGTGATCCTTGACCGCCTTGACGCCCGGCACGTTTTCGCACGCGACGTGCAAGGCCTCGCGTTGCCGCTCGTCGGTGATGACGCCGAACAGTTCGACGACGCCGTCGCGAACCACCACATCCATGGCGGCGATCGGCGCCCAGTTCAACTTCTCGAGATCGGCAAGCAATTGCGCGCGAATGGCGCCGTCGCTTTGCGGCGACTGCGGTGCCGGCGTGACCCGCGCCATGCTGACCATGGCACGCATCAGGTTCGAACGCGTGACGATGCCGACCAGCGTCGAACCGGCCATGACCGGCACGCGCTTGATGCGGTGCTGCTCCATCAGCTCGATGATGTCCTCGAGCGAGGCGTTCTCGTCGACGGTCTGCACCTCGACGGTCATCACTTCGCTGACGCGGCTGCCGTGCGTGTGGGCGTATTCTTCGGCGACCTTGCCCGGCCCCATGATGAATTCGAGCCAGCGCGAGCGGCGCTTCTCGGTCTGGATTTCGCGGCGGCGCAGGAAATCGCCTTCCGAGACGACGCCGACCAGATTGTGATTCTTGTCGACCACCGGCAGGCCGCTGATGCGGTGTTGCAGCATCAGCCGCGCGGCCTGGAGAACCGTGGCTTCGGGTTCGATGGTGACCACTTCGCGGGTCATGACGTCGCTGGCGTGCATCGCTGCCTCCTTGAGATTACTGCCGCATTCCAGCACCGCCGCCGGCGCACCACGTTGATCGAAGTCAATCGGTGCGCGCAAAGAAAAGCCCCGGCGAAACGGCCGGGGCAGTACGGGGGAGGAATCGTAAAGACGGGCGTGAAGCCGGCTCGGTATCAGCCGTTGAGGCGATTGAGCGCGGCCTGGTTGCGCAGCACGATGCGGCGCGAGGTCGGCACCGCGATCGCCGCGGAATTTTCCAGCTGCGTCAGGGTACGCGACACCGTCTCGATCGTCAGGCCGAGATAGTCGGCGATGTCCTGGCGCGACATCGGCAGCTCGACCGCGTCGCCACAGCGGGCGCGGTTCGCCATCTCGAGCAGGAAGCCGGCAACGCGTTCCTGCGCGGTCTTGATCAGCAGCATGGTGTGATCCTGAGCGCGCTGCAGCTCGGTGGCCGCCATGGTCCAGAGCTGACGGGCGACATCGGGGCTGCGGCTCGCCAGCGACACCAGCGAGGAGCGCTTGATCAGCATGACCTTGCAATCGGTGATCGCTTCGGCCGAGAAGCTGTGGTGGTCGCCGACCTCGAGGCCGAACACGTCGCCGGGCAGGCAGAAGGCGCCGATCTGGCGGCGGCCGTCGTTGAGAACCCGGTAGGTCCGCACGGCTCCGCTCACGATCTTGTAGAGATACTCGGCCGGTTCGTTCTCGCCGTAGATTTCGGCGTTGCGGGCAAAGGGCATCACCGCGCCCATGAATTCGATGGTGTCGGCAGTGCCGTTGAGGGCATGCGGCGGGAGCGACGGGGCGACGTGAGACTGCGACTTCCGGACGGTCATGGTCTGGGTGTGCATGGCTTCAATCCTCGCTCGGGGGCACCATTCAGCCCGCGTTGAATGGTTATTGTGGTACCGCTGGCGCAGCGGCCCCGAAATTCAGATAATCTCCATAGGGGATTTACCGGAGGCGTCGGGCCTGCCGCCGAAGGCTCCGGCCGGGTGGAACAAGTGTCTGATATACAAGCTTTATTTTCGTTCGAGCGGCGCATCCAGATGTGGCGTTACGGCGTCGCGCTCATTGCCGTCGTGCTGGCTCTGGCGGGCCGCGCGCTGCTCACGCCGGAGCTGCACAGCGAAGCGCTGTTTCTGTATTTCATCCCGCCGATTCTGCTGGCGTCCGGCATCGGCGGACTGGGACCGGGCGTGCTGGCAACCGCGCTCAGCATGACGATCGCGCTGGTGCTGCTCGACGACGACGGCCTTTCCAAATCCGATACCGTGAGCGCGCTTGCCGTCGCGCTGATCGGCGGCGCCACCGCGTGGGGCGGCGAGTTGCTGCGCCGGGGCCGTCACCGCGCCAACGTCATGACGCGCGATGCGCTGGCGCGCGAAGCGCATCTGCAATCGATTCTCGATACCGTACCCGAAGCGATGATCGTCATCGATGAGCGCGGCATCATGCAGTCGTTTTCGAGCGCCGCGGAACGCCTGTTCGGCTATCGCGCCGCCGAAGTGGTCGGACAGAACGTCAAGATCCTGATGCCGCAGCCCTATCGCGATAATCATGACTCCTATCTGCATCGCTACCGCGACACAGGCGAACGCCGCATCATCGGCATCGGACGCGTCGTGGTCGGTCAGCGCGCCGATGGCTCGACCTTTCCGATGGAATTGGCCGTCGGCGAGATGAAGTCGGGCGACCGGCGATTCTTCACCGGCTTCATTCGCGACCTGACAGAGCGCCAGCAGACCGAACAGCGGCTCCAGGAACTGCAGTCCGAGCTCGTGCACATCTCGCGCCTGACGGCGATGGGCGAGATGGCCTCGACCCTGGCGCATGAACTCAACCAGCCGCTCGCCGCCATCTCCAATTACCTGAAAGGCTCGCAGCGCCTGCTCGATGGCGACGCCGGCGCCAACAACCTGCCGATGCTGCGCGACGCGCTCGGCAAGGCCTCCGAACAGGCCGGCCGCGCCGGCCACATCATTCGCCGCCTGCGCGACTTCGTGGCGCGCGGTGAAAGCGACCGGCGGGTGGAGAGCATCACCAAGCTGGTCGAGGAGGCGAGTGCCCTGGCGCTGGTCGGCGTCAAGGATCGCGGCATCCGCGTGCAATTCAAATTCGATCCGCAGGTCGACCTGGTGCTGGCCGACCGCGTGCAGATCCAGCAGGTGCTGCTCAATCTGATCCGCAACGCCATGGACGCCATGGAGGGCGCCAAGACGCGCGACCTCACCATCGCCATCACGGCCGATCGCGAAAACCTGGTGCGCATCAGCGTCTCCGATACAGGTTCCGGTATCGCACCGGAGATCGCCGACCACCTGTTCCAGCCATTCATGACGACCAAGCGGCACGGCATGGGCGTCGGGCTGTCGATTTCGCGCACCATCATCGAGGCGCATGGCGGGCGTATCTGGGCGGAGTCCAATCCGCGCCACGGGACGACTTTCAATTTCACACTTGCAGCGGTACAGGAAGGCGATGTCGACGATGGCTGATGCGATGATCTACGTGATCGATGACGACGACGCCGTGCGCCAGTCGCTGGAGTTCCTTTTGTCGACGGCCGGCTTCAAGTCGCGCGGGTTCGATTCGGCGCGCGCCTTCTTCGACGTATTGCCGCAGGTCGATTCCGGCTGCATCATCACCGACGTTCGCATGCCCGAAATCACCGGCATCGACCTGCTCAAGAAGGTCAAGGAAGTGAAGCCTAGCCTGCCGGTCATCGTCATCACCGGCCACGGCGACGTCGCGCTGGCGGTCGAGGCGATGAAGATAGGCGCCATCGATTTTCTCGAGAAGCCGTTCGACGATGACGGGCTGATCGCCGCCGTGAAGGCGGCGCTGAGCAACGCCGCCGACACCGGCAAGCGCCAGGCCGAACTCGGGGCGATCAAGGAAAAGCTGGCGGCGCTGTCGAACCGCGAGCACCAGGTCCTCGACGGCCTAGTCGCCGGTCACCCCAACAAGACCATCGCCTTCGACCTCGGCATCAGTCCGCGCACGGTCGAGATTTATCGCGCCAACCTGATGACCAAGATGGGCGCCAACAGCCTGTCCGATCTGGTGCGGATGGCGATGCTCGCCGACATCCTGCGCGACAGCGGAACGCCGAACGGCTGATGTGCAGCGACGGAGCCGGCGGCACCGGGCTCCGGCCGGGCGGCCCCAGAAAGGACGCCACCGACGGCAGCGCATTATTTAGGCACTCAGGGGCCTATTGTATGCAATAGGCCCGCACCGCGCGCCCCGTAGCTGCCCTCGCGACCGCGAAATCTCAACTAAAATCAGTCACATAGCGAATTGTATGCAGCCGGGCCGATTCTGGCACGTCCTTTGCGGAAAGGGGACCAGTGTCATTCGGGAGGCTGTCCTATGAAGCGTCGTGATTTTCTCAAGTCGGCTACCGCGCTGGCCGCCGGCACCGCCATTTCCGCGCCGGCCATCTTTTCCGCCGCCGCCCAGTCGCGCAACGAAACGCTGCTCATCGTCTCCGAGAGCGGCCCCAACAATCTCGACATCCACGGCGTCGGCACCAACGTGCCGGGCTACGAGGTGTCGTGGAATTGCTACGACCGGCTCATCAGCCACGAGATGAAGACCGGCGCCAACGGCGCGCCCTATTACGACCGCGACAAGTTCAAGATGGAGCTCGCCGACGACATGAAGCTCGGCGACATGTCCGCGACCTTCAAGCTGAAGAAGAACGCCAAATTCCAGGACGGCACGCCGGTCACGGCCAAGGACGTGAAGTGGTCGCTCGACCGCGCCGTGTCGGTGGGCGGCTTTCCGACCTTCCAGATGAGCGCCGGCTCGCTGACCAAGCCGGAGCAGTTCGTCGTCGTCGACGACAGCACCGTGCGCGTCGATTTCGCGCGCAAGGACCGGCTGACCATTCCCGACCTCGCGGTCATCGTGCCCTGCGTCATCAATTCCGAGCTGGTGAAGAAGCACGCCACCGAGAAGGATCCGTGGGGCCTCGAATACACCAAGCAAAACACCGCGGGCTCGGGCGCCTACAAGGTGACCGGCTGGACGCCCGGCACCGAGGTCGTCATGGAGCGCAACGACGCCTGGGTCGGCGGCAAGCTGCCGGCGATCAAGAAGGTGATCTGGCGCATCGTGCCGTCGGCCGGCAACCGCCGCGCCTTGCTCGAGCGCGGCGACGCCGACATCTCCTACGATCTGCCGAACAAGGATTTCGTCGAACTCAAGAGCAACCCCAAGCTCACCATCGTCTCGACGCCGTACTCGAACGGCATCCAGTACATCGGCATGAACGTGAAGCAGCCGCCCTTCGACAATCCGAAGGTGCGCCAGGCCGTCGCCTATGCCCTGCCCTATCAAAAGATCATGGACGCGGTGCTGTTCGGCCTGTCCAAGCCGATGTTCGGCGCGCCGGCCGACTTCAAGACCGAGGTCGCCTGGCCGCAGCCGCACAAGTACAACACCGACATCGCCAAGGCGAAGGCGCTGATGGCCGAGGCCGGCTATCCGAACGGCTTCGAGACCACGATTTCGTTCGACCTCGGCTTCGCCGGCGTCAACGAACCGATCTGCGTGCTGGCGCAGGAAAGCCTCGCCCAGATCGGCATCAAGTGCAGCATCAACAAGGTGCCGGGCGCCAACTGGCGCACCGAACTCAACAAGAAGACGCTGCCGCTCTACACCAATGTGTTCTCGGGCTGGCTCGATTACCCGGAATACTTCTTCATCTGGTGCTATCACGGCAAGAATTCGATCTTCAACACGATGAGCTACCAGTCCAAGACGATGGACGCGTTCATCGACGGCGCCGTAACCGCCGCGGCCGAAGGCGACAAGGCTTCCTACGACAAGGATGTGATCGGCATGGTCGATACGGCCTATGCCGACATGCCGCGCATCCCGCTGTTCCAGCCTTACGTCAACGTCGCGATGCAGAAGAACGTGACGGGTTACCAGTACTGGTTCCACCGCCGCCTCGACTACCGCACCTTCGCGAAGGCGTAATCGATTGCCCGGTCAGCGGCGCAGCATCGACTGCTGCGCCGCGCGGCGGGGATATTCTCCGGGAGAGCACCATGCTCGCGACCATCGGCAAGCGGCTTCTTACCGTGATCCCGACCCTGATCGGGGTCGTCATCGTCACTTTCCTGCTGACGCGGGCGCTGCCCGGCGATCCGGCCGCCTATTTCGCCGGACCAGCCGCGACCAAGGAAGCGATCGAGCAGGTGCGCAAGAATCTCGGCCTCGACAAGCCGCTGCCCGAACAGTTCGTGCGCTACGTGCGCGATCTTGCGCGCGGCGATCTCGGCAATTCGCTATCGACCGGCCGCCCGGTGACGACGGAAATCGTCAGCCGCCTGCCGGCTTCCGCCGAACTGACATTGCTCGGCCTCATCGTGTCGATGGCGATCGCGGTGCCGCTCGGTATCCTCGCCGCGGTCAAGCAGGGCTCGTGGATCGACCATACCTGCCGCGTCGTAGCGACCGCCGGCGTGTCGCTGCCGGTGTTCTTCACCGGCCTGCTGCTGGTCTACGTGTTCTATTACATTCTCGGCTGGTCGCCGTCGCCGATCGGCCGGCTCGATGCCTTTGCCAGCGCGCCGACGCAGATCACCGGCTTCTTCCTGATCGACAGTCTGGTTACCGGCAATCTCGAGGTGTTCCGCTCGGCACTGGCGCAGCTCATTTTGCCGGTGGTGACGCTCGCGATCTTCTCGCTGGCGCCGATCGCGCGCATGACGCGGGCCTCGATGCTGGCGGTGCTGGCCTCGGAATTCGTGCGCACCGCGCGCGCCTCCGGCCTCGACAGCCGCACCGTCATCATCACCTACGCCTTCCGCAACGCCATGCTGCCGGTCGTCACTACGCTCGGCATGGTGTTCTCGTTCCTGCTCGGCGCCAATGTGCTGGTCGAGAAGGTGTTCGCCTGGCCCGGCATCGGCTCCTACGCGGTCGAAGCGCTGCTGCAATCCGACTTCGCGCCGGTGCAGGGCTTCGTCCTGACCATGGCCGTGCTCTACGTCGTGCTCAATCTCGTCATCGACATTCTCTACGGCGTCATCGACCCGCGCGTGAGGCTTGAAGGATGACCGACACGCTCAACGCCCTTCCGCCCGTGACCACACCACCGGCCGCTCCTGTAGCGGAAAAGACGGAGCACAACTCGCTGCTCCGCCACGCCCGCTACGTCATGGCGGAAAACGCGGTGACGGGGCTGGCTTTCGCGCTGTTCGCCCTCATCGCGCTGTGCGCGCTGATCGGCCCGTACATCGTGCCGCACGATCCGCTGGCGAGCGACACCGCCGCCGCCTTGCAGGCGCCGTCGTGGAAGCACTGGTTCGGCACCGACCAGCTCGGCCGCGACATCTTCAGCCGCGTCGTCGTCGCCACAAGGCTCGACTTCATCATCGCCATCACCTCGGTGGCGCTGGTGTTCGCGATGGGCGGGCTGGCCGGTATCGCCGCCGGCTATTTCGGCGGCTGGACCGACCGCATCGTGTCACGGCTGTCCGACACCATCATGGCGTTTCCGCTGTTCGTGCTGGCCATGGGCATCGTCGCCGCGCTCGGCAATACGGTGACCAACATCGTCATCGCCACCGCCATCATCAACTTCCCGCTTTATGTGCGTGTTGCCCGTGCCGAAGCCAATGTGCGGCGCGAGGCCGGCTTCGTGCAGGCGGCGCGGCTGTCCGGCAACGGCGACATGCGCATCCTGCTCGGCCATATCCTGCCCAACATCATGCCGATCATGATGGT
The DNA here is from genome assembly GCA_018240595.1 of Pseudomonadota bacterium. Lineage (GTDB taxonomy): Bacteria > Pseudomonadota > Alphaproteobacteria > Rhizobiales > Xanthobacteraceae > Pseudolabrys. The sequence goes on from JAFEFL010000042.1 coordinate 23,128, forward strand.
GCAGATCTCGCTGACCATGGGCTACGCCATCCTCAACGCCGCCGGCCTGTCGTTCATCGGCCTCGGCGTCAAGCCGCCGACGCCGGAATGGGGCATCATGGTCGCCGAAGGCGCCGCCAACATCATTTCCGGCGAATGGTGGATCGCGCTGTTTCCGGGCGCGGCGCTGATGCTGGCGGTGTTCACCTTCAACCTGCTCGGCGACGGCCTGCGCGACCTGGTCGATCCGCAGCGGAGGACTTGATCATGTTGAAAGGACCGACGCCCGAAGTCGATACCGGCGAAGCGCTGCCGCTGCTCGACGTGCGCGATCTCACCGTCGAATTCCAGACCCGGCGCGGCGTCGTCACGGCGGTTCGTCACGTCAACATTTCGCTCGCCAAGGGCGAAACGCTCGGCATCGTCGGCGAGTCCGGCTCCGGCAAGTCGGTGACATCCTATGCCGTCATGCGCATCCTCGACCGCGCCGGCCGCATCGCCGACGGCTCGGTGATGTTCTCCAATCTCGATCTGCGCCAGATCGACGAGAGCGACATGCGCGACCTGCGCGGCCGCGAAATGTCGATGATCTTTCAGTCGCCGCGGCTGGCGCTCAATCCGATCCGCAAGATCGGCCACCAGATCGAGGACGTGCTGCTGCAGCACGCCCAGGCCGACAAGGACGTCGTTGCCGACAAGGCAGTCGAGATGCTGGAGCAGGTGCGCATCGCGCGGCCGCGCGAGCGCTACCATGCCTATCCGTTCGAACTGTCCGGCGGCATGTGCCAGCGCGTCGTCATTGCGCTGGCGCTCGCCTGCCGGCCGCAATTGCTGATCGCCGACGAGCCGACCACCGGCCTCGACGTCACCACGCAGAAGGCGGTGATGGATCTCGTCACCGAGCTGACGCGCGAGCGCGGCATGTCGACGATCCTGATCACCCACGACCTCGGCCTCGCCGCCGCCTATTGCGACAAGGTCATCGTCATGGAGAAAGGCCATGTCGTCGAGACCGCCAAAGCTGAAACGATCTTCCGCAATCCGCAGCATGCCTATACGCGCAAGCTGATGCGGGCGACGCCGCGACCCGGCATCGGCCTGCGCGATCTGCTGCCGGAGGAAGAAGCCGCGCGCGCCGGCGCGATCGGCGCCGCGGCGGCCGGAAGCGCAGCGCCTCTGCTCAAGGTCGAAAAGCTGGTCAAGGAATATCCGCGCCAGGGCGCGGCGACCTCACTGTCGCGGCTGTTCAAGTCCGGGCCGACGCCGGAGGGCGATGTGTTCCGCGCCGTCGACGGCATCTCGTTCGAGATCGCGCGCGGCGAGAGCGTCGGACTCGTCGGCGAGTCCGGTTGCGGCAAATCGACGACGTCGATGATGCTGATGCGGCTGATCGACAAGACATCGGGCACCATCACCTTCGACGGCGAGGATATCGGCGCCATCCCTGCCAGGGACTTCGCCACGCTGCCGCAGCGCCGGCGCATCCAGATGGTGTTCCAGGACCCGACCGACAGCCTCAACCCGCGCTTCACCGCGGCGCGCGCCATCGCCGATCCGCTGCTGCGCCTGTCCGATATCCCGCGCAAGGACCTGCGCGCTCGCATCGAGGAACTCGCCACCCAGGTCGGCCTGCCGCTCGAGCTGCTCGACCGCTTTCCGCATCAATTGTCCGGCGGCCAGAAGGCCCGCGTCGGCATCGCCCGCGCCATTGCGCTCAAGCCCGACCTCGTCGTGCTCGACGAGCCGACCGCCGCGCTCGACGTCTCGGTCCAGGCCGTGGTGCTGAACCTGTTGCAGGACCTCAAGGACAAGCTCGGCATGAGCTATCTTTTCGTGTCCCACGACCTGAATGTGGTACGCTTACTGTGCGACCGCGTCATCGTGATGAAGAGCGGGCAGATCGTCGAACAAGGCCTGACCGCGCGCGTCATGGATGCGCCACAAGCCGAGTATACGCGAGATCTGCTGGCTGCGATCCCGCACCCGCCGATCTGAGAATACGTCGAGGCCGGATGAGTTTGACAGGAACGGACGCGCCGCGCGAACCCGCGAGGGGCGCGGTGAGAGACGAATCCGGCGTGCGCCGCACCCGCGCCGAGGAATTGCGCCTGCAGCTCGCCGACGAGATCGTGCGCGGCGTGCATGCGCCCGGCGCGGCGCTCGATGAGACGCGCATCGCCAACCGCTTCAACGTGTCGCGCACGCCGGTGCGCGAGGCGATCCGGCTCTTGGCGGCGAGCGGCCTGGTCGAGGTGCGGCCGCATCGCGCCGCGGTGGTGGCGCGGCCGGATGCCGATCAGCTCGCCAACATGTTCGAAGCGATGGCCGAGCTGGAAGGCCTGTGCGCCGGCTTTGCTGCCGAGCGCATGACCATCTCCGAGCGCCGCGCGCTCGAAGATATTCACGAAAAGCTGCGCGTGCTGATCCAGGGCGGCGATCCGCAGCAATATCACGAAATGAACGAGGCGTTTCACAACGCCATCTATGACGGCGCCCACAACGCCTATCTCGCCGAGCTCGCGCTATCGACGCGTGCCCGCGTGCAGCCGTTCCGGAGAGCCCAGTTCCGCAATCTCGGGCGTCTGGCCAAGTCGCATGTCGAGCATGATCGCGTGGTCGAGGCGATCCTGCGCGGCGAGAAAGCCGCCGCGGCGGCCGCGATGAACCAGCACATCATCCTCGTGCGCGAGGAGTATGAGCATTACAGCGAGACGGTCTGACCGTCACACCGCCACGAACCTTCGCCAGCCGCCGAGCTTCGTAATATCCCGCGCACCCGACACGGCGGCTGCTTCGACCAGGAAGCCCTTGACGCCGCGGCCATCGGCCAGCGTGACCGTGCCGATCGACAGCGGCGCGGCGATGCCCGTCATGAAAGCGCCGAAGGTTTCAAGCGGCAGCGCCCAGACTTCGAGCTCGATGGCGGCGCCCTGCCCTGTTTCAACGCGCAGCAAGCCGGGCTTGGGCGGCACCGTGCCGTTCAGCGCGTAGAGTTTGTAGTCGGGCGCCGTGGTCGTCGCTTCGAGGAGCCGGCCGCCGAGCGAGGTCAGTTCGCCGTTGAGCGGCAGGCCCGACAAATGCGCACCGACCACGGCGATGGCGATTTCGTCGTCGGCGGCCTCCGCCGACAGCGCCGGCAGCTTCGGCTGTGGCGCCTTGATCGCACCGAGCGGCAATTGCGTATCGGCGTGGAACACGCGGCCGATCGAGGCAAGACGCGCATCCTGCCCGCCCGGCGCCAAAAAAGTAATGCCGAACGGCATTCCGTTGCTCGTCAGCGATGCCGGCAAAGCGAGGCCGCACAGGTCGAGCAGATTGACGAAGTTGGTGTAGGTGCCGAGCCGGCTGTTGAGCGTGATCGGATCAGCAAGCACCTGCTTCACCGAATAATGCGTCGGCGCCGTCGGCAGCGCCAGCGCGTCGACCTGGTGCGCGAAGATGTAATCCGACACGCGGCGCAGCCGCTCGAGCTTATAGAACGCGGCGAAGGCATCCATCGCCGTCGGCCGCAGGCCAGCGACGGAGATCTCGCGCGTCACCGGATGGATGGCGTCGGGATCGGAGGCGAGCAGATCCTTCGCCGTGAGCGCGCGCTCGGCGACCCACGGCCCTTCGTAGAGCAGCCGCGCCGTCTCGTAGAACGGCTCGACATCGAGCTCAACAATCTCGCAGCCGAGCTTCGCCAGCCGCGCGAGCGCCGCGCCATAGCCGGCTTCATAGTCCTTGTCGCCGAAGAAGATGCGCTGGCCAGGCAGCGGCACGCCGAGCTTGATATGCGCCGGCATCGCGCCGGGCCGGCCGAGCGGCCGCTTGCGCGCGTAGCTGTCGGCAGCGTCGTAACCTGACGCGACGCTCAGCGCGGCCCAGGCGTCATCGACGGTCAGCGCGAAAACGGAAATGCAATCCAGCGTGCGGCAGGCCGGCACGAGGCCGTGCGTCGAGATCAGGCCGAGGCTCGGCTTGAGGCCGACGATATTGTTGAAGCCGGCCGGCACGCGGCCCGAGCCGGCGGTGTCGGTGCCGAGCGAGAACGGCACGATGCCGGCGGCGACCGAGGTCGCCGAACCGGACGACGAGCCGCCCGGCACCAGTTCGGGATCGAAGGTGTTGCGTGGAATTCCGTAGGGCGAGCGCACGCCGACGAGGCCGGTGGCGAACTGGTCGAGATTGGTCTTGCCGATGACGATGGCGCCGGCGGCGCGCAGCTTAGCCACAGCCGTCGCATCATGCTCCGGCTTGTAGGTGAACGCCGGACAGGCCGCGGTGGTCGGAAGGCCGGCGACGTCGATATTGTCCTTCACCGCGAAGGGCACGCCATATAGCGGCAGATCCCTGTTGCCCGACTTTTCCAGCGCCCTGGCTTCGGCAATGGCCTCGGCCTCGTCGCGCAAGGTGATGAAGAGCGCCGGGTCGGCATGGGCGCGAATTCGGGCATGGCAACGCGCGACCGTTTCGCTCGGCGTTGTCGCGCCGGCGCGGTGGGCGGCGAGGATGTCGCGGACGGTTTCAGCCATTGTGCCCGGCCCCGGGGCGCCTGCGACAACGAGCACAAAAAGTGGGCAAATAATCCATTAGTACCAGAATGTTAGCGACTGACTTTGTATTGCATACAGTAGAGCCTTTCGGCAGCGCACACAAACGCCCCGTTGCCGAGACTCTGGAATTGCGCTCAACTTAAGGGACTTCAACGTAAGGGCGGCCCAGCCGCCGGAGGCCCTCATCGCCAGCCGCCTGAACGCCAGCCGCACGCGTCGCACGCGACGCGGCCCGATGGGTCGGCCACCGCTTTCCAGAAGACGACGCCACCAAGGCTGCGCCGACAAGGCAGCCGACAGAGCAATGACGCGCCGACCGGCGCCAGGGAGTGACATTCATGAAATCGCCGAAGCGCGCGCACAACTCGTCCGAAAAGAAGCCGAAGGGCAAAAGCCTGCGCTCGCAGCTCTGGTTCGATAATCCGGAAAACCCCGGCATGACCGCGCTCTATCTGGAGCGCTACCTGAACTGGGGCCTGACTCGCGAAGAACTGACCTCCGGCAAGCCGATCATCGGCATTGCCCAGACCGGCTCCGACCTGTCGCCCTGCAACCGCCACCACCTCGAACTGGCGTCGCGCGTGCGCGAGGGCATCCGCGCCGCCGGCGGCATCGCCTTCGAATTCCCGGTGCATCCGATCCAGGAAACCGGCAAGCGCCCCGGCGCCGCGCTCGACCGCAACCTCGCTTATCTCGGCCTGGTCGAGATCCTCTACGGCTATCCGCTCGACGGCGTCGTGCTGATGACCGGCTGCGACAAGACGACGCCGGCCTGCATCATGGCGGCGGCGACCGTGAACATCCCGGCGATCGTGCTGTCCGGCGGGCCGATGCTCAACGGCTGGGACGGCGAACGCCGCATCGGCTCGGGCATGGTGGTGTGGCAGGCGCGTGAGGATCATGCCGCCGGCAAGATCACCTACCAGCAGTTCATCGATCTTGTCGCCAATTCGGCGCCGTCGGTCGGCCACTGTAACACCATGGGCACCGCTTCGACCATGAACGCGCTGGCCGAAGCGCTCGGCATGTCGCTGCCGGGCTGCGCCGCCATTCCGGCGCCCTACCGCGAGCGCGGCCAGATCGCCTACGACACCGGCGTGCGCGCGGTCGAGATCGTGCACGAGGACCTCAAGCCCTCCGACATTCTCACCCGCAAGGCGTTCGAAAACACCATCATGGCGAACTCGGCGATCGGCGGCTCGACCAACGCGCCGATCCACATCAACGCCATCGCCAAGCATATCGGCGTCAAGCTCGACATTACCGACTGGGAGAAAGTCGGCCTCGACATTCCTCTGCTGGTCAACATGCAGCCGGCCGGCTTCTATCTCGGCGAAGAGTATTATCGCGCCGGCGGCCTGCCGGCGGTGATGAACGAGTTGCTCAAGGCCAAGAAGCTCCACGCCGACGCCATCACCGTCAACGGCAAGACGATGGGCGAGAACGTCAAGCGCGCCAAGATCATCAACGAAGACGTGATCCGGCCCTACAAGAAGCCAATGAAGGAAAAGGCCGGCTTCAAGGTGCTGCACGGCAACCTGTTCGATTCCGCCGTGATGAAGCTCTCGGTCATCTCCGATGAATTCCGCGACCGCTATCTCAGCAACCCGAAAGACCCCAACGCCTTCGAAGGCCGCGCCGTCGTGTTCGAAGGACCGGAAGACTATCACCACCGCATCGACGATCCCAAACTGAAGATCGACGAAAACACCATGCTGTTCATTCGCGGCGCCGGGCCGATCGGCTATCCGGGCGCGGCGGAAGTCGTCAACATGCAGCCGCCGGATTACCTCATCAAGAAGGGCATCCTGTCGCTGCCCTGCATCGGTGACGGCCGTCAGTCCGGCACCTCGGCATCGCCGTCGATCCTCAACGCCTCGCCAGAAGCGGCGGCCGGCGGCGGACTCGCCATTCTCAAGAGCGGCGACCGCGTGCGCATCGACCTCAACAAAGGCACCGCCGACATTCTCATCTCCAAGGCGGAGTTCGCCGAGCGCAAGGCGACGCTGGAGAAGCAGGGCGGTTTCAAATATCCGGCAAGCCAGACGCCGTGGCAGGAAATCCAGCGCGGCATGGTCGATCAGCTCGGCGAAGGCATGGTGCTCAAGCCGGCGGTCAAGTATCAGCGGGTGGCGCAGAAATACATTCCGCGCGATAACCACTAAGCGCAGTGTCATAAGAAGAAGACAAGGCGGGAGGAACTCACAAGTGGCTGGACGTTTGAAGGGCAAGGTCGCGTTCGTAACCGCGGCCGGACAAGGCATCGGCCGCGCCATTGCCGAAGCATTCATTGCCGAAGGCGCCAAGGTCATCGCCACCGATCTTGATGCCGGCAAGCTCAAGGACCTCAAGAAGGCCAAGGTTCATGCGCTCGACGTCACGTCCACCGACGCCGTCAATGCGCTGGCACAGAAAGTGATCAAGGAATTCGGCGCGCCCGATATCCTCGCCAACTGCGCCGGTTTCGTGCATCAGGGCAGCATTCTCGAATGCAGCGAAGCCGATTGGGACCGCTCCTTCGACATCAACGTGAAATCGATGCACCGCACCTTGCGTGCCTTCGTGCCGGCCATGCTGAAACACGGCGGCGGCTCGGTGATCAATATCGCCTCGGTCGCCTCGTCGCTGCGCGGGCTGCCGAGCCGTTATGCCTACGGCACCACAAAGGCCGCGGTGATCGGCCTGACCAAGGCGATGGCGGCCGATTTCATCCGCCAGGGCTTGCGCGTCAACGCCATCTGCCCCGGCACCATCCAGTCGCCGTCGCTCAACGAGCGCATCGCCGCCAACGCCAAGAAGTTCGCCAAGTCGGCAAAAGAGGTGCGCCAGGATTTCGTCGATCGTCAGCCGATCGGCCGCCTCGGCACGCCGGAAGAAATCGCCGCCGGGGCGGTGTGGCTGGCTTCGGATGATTCCAGCTATTACACCGGGCAAACGCTGCAGATCGATGGCGGCATGACGATGTGAAATCCGCGATGCGCGTCCACGCAATCGCGATACCGCGACACCGTGGTTGCGACCTTCGGGGTATTGCCGCGACCGTTGTCATATGATGATATCGCTGCGAATTTCCGGCTGAATAATCAGCCAGAGGCCGCAAATGGCCGGCCGCGACGATGGGAACAATCCCACACGCGGCGACGCTCTCAGACGAGCGTCGACAGGGAGGGCGACGATGGCTTCAGTGGCGATCCGCGACGTGCGGAAAGCGTTCGGCACGACGGCCGTGATTCACGGCGTCGATATTTCGATTCTTGACGGCGAGTTCGTGGTGCTGGTCGGCCCGTCCGGCTGCGGCAAATCCACGCTGTTGCGCATGATCGCCGGCCTCGAGAACATCACCGGCGGCGAAATCGCCATCGGCGAGCGCGTCGTGAACAACGTGCCGCCGAAAGAACGCGACATCGCCATGGTGTTCCAGAACTACGCGCTGTATCCGCACATGACCGTGTCGGACAACATGGCGTTCTCGATGAAGCTGCGCGGCGCTCCCAAGGAAGAGATCGACGCCCGCGTCTCGCGCGCGGCCGGCATTCTCGGGCTGGAGAATCTGCTGGAGCGTTATCCGCGCCAGCTCTCGGGCGGCCAGCGCCAGCGCGTCGCCATGGGCCGCGCCATCGTGCGCGATCCGCAGGTGTTCCTGTTCGACGAACCGCTGTCCAATCTCGACGCCAAGCTTCGCGTGCAGATGCGCACCGAGATCAAGGAACTGCATCAGCGCCTGAAGACCACGACGGTCTACGTCACGCACGACCAGATCGAGGCCATGACAATGGCCGACAAGATCGTCGTCATGCACGACGGCATCGTCGAGCAGATCGGCGCGCCGCTCGACCTCTACGACAAGCCGGCCAACGTCTTCGTCGCCGGCTTCATCGGTTCGCCCGCCATGAATTTCCTCAAGGGCAAGGTGCAGGTGAACGGCACCGGCACCTTCATCGGTCCGCAGGGCGTCAAGCTGCCGCTCGCCGACGTGCCGGCCAGCGCCAACGGCGTCGATGCCATTTACGGCATCCGGCCCGAGAACTTCACGCTGGCAGACGACGGCGCCGAAGCCGAAATCATCGTCATCGAGCCGACCGGCTCGGAAACACAGGTTTTCGCCAATCTGGGGGGCGAAGAGGTGGTCGCGGTGTTCCGCGAACGTCATCAGTTCAAGCCGGGCGAGAAGATCCGGCTGAAACCCGACCCGAAGCTCGTGCATCTGTTCGACGCTTCGACAGGCAAGCGCCTGAATTCCTGAAGACTCGTTTTAACAAAACAGAACTTAAAGGGAGAGAAAACGATGACTGACTTGACACGCCGTAGTCTGGTCAAGGCCGGCACCGCGCTGGGCGCGGCCGCGGCGCTGACCGGCCCCGCCTTGCTCGACTGGGCCAAGGTCTGGGCGCAGAACGCGCAGTGGAAGCCCGAGAAGGGCGCCAAGCTGTCGATGCTGCGCTGGAAGTACTTCGTGAAGGAAGAAGACGACGCCTTCGTCAAGCTGATCGACGCCTATACCAAGGCTACCGGCGTTGCGGTCGAGATCTCCCGCGAATCCTATGAAGACGTGCAGCCGAAGGCGTCGGTCGCCGCCAACACCGGCACCGGACCGGACCTGTTCTGGGGCCTCTACTCGCTGCCGCACCTGTTCCCGCAGAAGTGCCTGGACGTCACCGACGTCGCCGAATATCTCGGCAAGGCGCATGGCGGCTGGGTCGACAGCGCGATCAAGTACGGCAAGAACGGCAACAAGTGGATCGCGATCCCGATCTGCTACTCCGGCGCGCTGATGAACTACCGCATCGAAGCCTCGAAGAAGGCGGGGTTCTCGAAATTCCCGACCAAGACCGACGAGTTCCTCGAATACGCCAAGGCGATGAAGGCGCAGGGCACGCCCGGCGGTTTCGCCCTCGGCCACGCTTCGGGCGACGGCAACACCTGGATCCACTGGTGCCTGTGGGCGCAGGGCGGCCAGGTTGTCGACAAGGACGACAAGGTCATCATCAACTCGCCGGAGACGGTCAAGGCGCTCGAATACGCCAAGACGCTTTACGGCTACATGATCCCCGGCACGGCGTCGTGGAACGATGCGTCCAACAACAAGGCTTTCCTCGCCAAGGAAATCTTCTGGACCAATAACGGCATCTCGATCTACGTCGCCGCGAAGAACAACGCCAAGGACATCGCGGAAGACATGGATCACGCCTACTTCCCGGTGGGCCCGGTCGGCAAGCCGACCGAACTGCACCTCATGTATCCGATCCTGGCGATGAAATACACGAAGTATCCGCAGGCCTGTAAGTCGCTGATGGCGTTCATGCTCGACGCCAAGAACTTCAACCCGTGGATCGAGTCGGCGAAGGGTTATCTGACCCACTGCCTGAACGAGTACGACTCGAACCCGATCTGGACCGCCGATCCGAAGAACACCGTGTTCCGCGACGTCGCCAAGCGTTCGCTGACCGCGGGCGGCCTCGGCTCCGTCGGCGAGAAGGCGGCGACCGCGATCTCCGACTTCGTCGTGCTCGACATGTTCGCCAACTACTGCACCGGCCGCGAAGACGCCAAGGGCGCCATCGCGGGCGCCGAACGCCAGCTCAAGCGCATCTATCGCTAAGCGCCGACAACCGGCGGAGGCCGCTCGCCTCCGCCGGTCTTTTTCTTAGTTGGGAGTCCGCCGACTGTGAGCATTGCAGCGCCAACAGCCAAGCCGGTCCGGGAGATCCGCGAGATCACCGCCTGGGACCGTCTCAAGGTCAACAAAAACTGGCTCGGAGCATGGTTCATGCTGCCGGCCGCGGCCTTCCTGATCCTGTTTCTCGCCTACCCGCTCGGCCTCGGCGTCTGGCTGTCGTTCACCGACGCGCGGCTCGGCCGCGACGGCGTCTTCGTCGGCGTCGAGAACTACATCTATCTATGGGAAGATTCCGTCTTCTGGCTCTCCGTGTTCAACACCATTCTCTATACGGGCGTCGCCAGCATCATCAAATTCGCCATCGGGCTTTATCTGGCGCTGCTGCTCAACGAGAACCTGCCGTTCAAAGCCATCATCCGCGCCATCGTGCTGATCCCCTTCATCGTTCCGACGGTGCTGTCGGCGATCGCCTTCTGGTGGCTGTTCGATCCGCAATTCTCAATCATCTCTTGGTCGCTGAAGCAGATGGGCCTCATCACCCAGAACATCGACTTCCTCGGTGACGTCTGGAACGCACGCTGGTCGGTGATCTTCGCCAATATCTGGCGCGGCGTACCGTTCGTCGCCATCACGCTGCTGGCGGGCCTGCAGACCGTGTCGCCGTCGCTCTACGAGGCCGCCACCATCGACGGCGCCTCGACCTGGCAGCGCTTCCGTTTCATCACCTACCCGCTGCTGACGCCGATCATCGCGGTGGTCATGACCTTCTCGGTGCTGTTCACCTTCACCGACTTCCAGCTCATCTGGGTGATGACGCGCGGCGGCCCGGTCAACGCCACGCATCTGATGGCGACCCTCTCCTATCAGCGCGCGATCATGAGCGGCTATCTCGGCGAAGGCGCCGCCATCTCGACGGCGATGATCCCGTTCCTGCTCGCCGCGATCATGGTGTCGTGGTTCGGTCTGCAGCGCCGCAAATGGCAACAAGGTGGCGACAATGACTGAGCAGAGCGCTGCCATTTTTATCGGGCGCGAATGGCGCAAGCGCCACGCGCGCTGCCGCAAATGGCAACAAGGTGGCGACAATGACTGACGCACTCGCTCAAAAAGCCGGCGATCCGCGCGGCACGCTGGCCGGGACGGCCGATCACAGCGAGGGCATGAGCTACCTGCACAGCCTGCCGCGCCGGCTGGTGACGCTCTATCTGCCGCTGGGACTCATTCTGGTGGTGCTGCTGTTCCCGTTCTACTGGATGGCGCTGACCTCGGTGAAGCCGGACGCTCAGCTGCTCGACATGGACACCTACAGCCCGTTCTGGACATGGTCGCCGACCCTCAAGCACATCACCAAGCTGCTGTTCGAGACGGAGTATCCGGTCTGGCTGTGGAACACGATGCTGGTGGCGACCTGCGCCACCGCGCTGTCGATCTTCGCCAGCGTGCTCGCCGCCTATGCGCTGGTTCGTCTGCGCTTCAAGGGCTCGACGGTCGCCGGCGGCCTGATCTTCCTCGCTTATCTGGTGCCGCCGTCGATCCTGTTCATCCCGCTGTCCACCGTCGTCTTCCAGTACGGCCTGTTCGACACGCCCTTCGCATTGATCCTGACCTACCCCACGATCCTCATTCCCTTCTCGACGTGGCTGCTGATGGGCTACTTCAAGACCATCCCGTTCGAGCTCGAGGAATGCGCACTGATGGACGGCGCCAGCCGTTGGCAGATCCTGATCAAGATCATCCTGCCGCTGGCGGTGCCCGGCCTGATCTCGGCCTTCATCTTCTGCTTCACCTTGTGCTGGAACGAATTCATCTACGCGCTGACCTTCATTTCGACCACCAGCTACAAGACGGTTCCGGTGGCGATCGTCACGGCGCTGGTTGACGGCGACGTCTACCGCTGGGGCTCGCTGATGGCCGGCGCGATGATCGGCTCGCTGCCGCTCGTCGTCCTCTATGCCTTCTTCGTCGAACACTACGTTTCGGCGATGACCGGCGCGGTGAAGGAATAGTCCCGCAAACGACAATGGCGCGGAGCCTGCCGGTTCCGCGCCATCCGTTTGTCTGCATGGACTCAGCGCGCGGCATTGGTCGATGGCAGCTTGAGCAGCGCCCGCACCTCCAGCGATGACGCGAGCACGCCGCCCAAATCCTCGACGATGCGCTTGGCCTTCGTGACCATCGCCGCGTTCGACGGCGCCAGCTGGCCGGCCGTGAGATAGACGGCGTCTTCCAGGCCGACGCGCACGCTGCCGCCGGCGAGGAACGACTGCGCCACCATCGGGAACGCCATGCGCCCGGTGCCGAAGCCGGTCCAGATCGTGCCCTCCGGCAGCAGGCCGCGCGCATAGAGCAGTGTCTCGGGCAGCGGCTTGAAGCCGTATTTGATGCCCATCACGATCGAGCACAAAGGCCGCGGCGCCAAAGTGCCCTCCTTGATCAGGTCGGCGGCGAACTGGATGTCGCCGGAATCAAACAGCTCCAGTTCCGGCAGCACGCCGGCCGCCTTCATCGCCGCCGCCATCTTGCGCACGCTGTCCGGCGCGTTGATGACGACCTCACCGCCGAACACCATGGTGTTGAGGTCGAGCGTCGCGATGTCGGGGCGGATGGCGCTGATATGCGCGACGCGCTTTTCCGCGGTGGTCAAGGTCGTCTTCGGTCCGGGGATACGCGGATCTTCCGGCGACGGCTGGTAGCGGCCGCCGGGGCCCGTCGTCAGATTGATGATCAGGGCCGGATTGGACCGCCTGATTTGCGCGACGACGTCCTCGTAATGTTCGAGCTTCATCGACGGCATCGTCGTCAGCGGGTCGCGCACATGAATATGCGCGATCGCCGCGCCCGCTTCCGCGGCCGACAAAGCCGCCTCGGCGATTTCATTGGGCGTCACCGGAAGGTTCGGATTCTGCGCGCGCGTCGTGTGGTTGCCGGTGACGGCGCAGGTGATGAAGGTTGTCATGGCGTTCTCACAAGGCTTTCAGAAACGGCAAGCGCGGCGGCGTTTGATCGCCGCCGCGCCCGAAGAAGCATAGTCGAGCGGCGGCTTACAGCTCGATATTCGCGTCCTTGATGAGCGGAGCCCACTTCTTGAGCTCGTTGTCGATGAAGGTCTTGAGGTCGTCCGGCGAGCCGCCGATGGCATCCATGCCGTTCTGCTGCAGGCTCTTCTTACCCTGCTCGCTGACCAGCCAATCATTGACGATCTTGTTGACCTTGGTGGCGACCTCCTTCGGCGTGCCCTTGGGCGCGAGGATCGCGTACCAGGCCGAGGCGTCGAAGCCGGGCAGGCCGACCGAGGTCGCCGTCGGCACGTCGGGCAGCTGGAACGACGGTGTGGTGGTGGTCACCGCGAGCGCGTTCAGCTTGCCCTCCTTCACCAGCGGCACATAGGTCGTCAGGAAGTCGATGGCGACGTCGACATGGCCGCCGAGCAGGTCGGTCATCAGCGGCGAGGTGCCGCGATACGGCACGTCGGTGACCTTCACGTTGCCGAGCTTCTGCAGGAACACCGTGGTGATGTGGCCGAGCGTGCCCTTGCCCGGGTGACCGATGTTCAGCTTTCCGGGGTTGGCTTTGGCGAAGTCGAGCAGCTCCTTCAACGTTTTGAAGCCGCCCGGCTTGGCGACGATGATGAGCGGCGACTTCGACACCAGGACGACGGGCGAGAGATCGGCCGCCGGGTCGTACTGCATCGACTTGTACATCAGCTTGTTCAGCGCCGCCGGCGCCGGCGTCGAGAACAGGAAGGTGTAGCCGTCGGGCTTGGCCTTGGCGACGTAAGCGCCGCCGATATTGCCGCCGGCGCCGGAGCGGTTCTCGACGATCACCGTCTGGCCGAGCTTTTCCTGGAGCGCCTGCGCGATCTCGCGCGCGATGATGTCGGCATTGCCGCCGGCCGGGAACGGCACGACCATCGAGATCGTGCGGCTCGGCCAATTGTCCTGGGCCCACGCCGAGCTGCACAACAGGCTCAAAGCGATGGCAGCGCAAACCTGCAGAAATTTCTTCATCGGCTCCTCCCGGAATTCTTACCGTTCCGCAGGACGGAACGTGAGTTTTGTTTACGCATATTGTTTGCAGCCGTCCCGGCATTTTGCCATAGGTAATCATCCTCGTTCCGCAGGGTGGAATTTTGGCTCATGCCGCTCAGGACCGACACCGTCGAGGCGGCGGCGCGCACCTTGCGCCTGCTCGAAGAGCTCAACCGCCACCGCGTCGCCTCGCTCGACCAGTTGCACAAGGCGACGTCGCTGCCGAAATCGACGCTGGTGCGGCTGCTCAAGTCGCTGTGCGCCATGGGCTATGTGGCCAATGACCGGCGTCAGGGCGGCTACGCGGTCACGTCCCGGGTCAAGTCGCTGAGCAACGGTTTTCGCGGCGATCCGCTGGTGGTCGAGGCGGCGCGGCCCTGGGCCATCGCCTTTACCCGCCAGCATCAATGGCCGGTGGCGATCGCCGTGCGCGACGGACTTTCCATGGCGATCCGCTTCAGCACGATCCCGGACAGTCCGGTGTCGCCGTTCCACGCCACCGTCAATACGCGGCTCAGCCTGCTCGGCCGGGCGCTGGGCCGCGCCTATGTCGCATTCTGTCCGGCGCGCGAACGCCGCAAGCTGCTCGACATGCTGGCGATATCGCCGGAAGCCGAGGACGCACCGGCGCGCGACCGCGCCCGCATCTTGGCGATGCTGTCGGCGATCCGCCGTCAGGGCCACGCCGAGCGCGATCCGCTGGTCGAGCCGCGTTCATCCGCCACCATCGCCGTGCCCATTGTCGTCGACAACAAGGTGCTGGCGACGGCCGGCATGACTTACTTCAAATCGGCGATCCGGCCCGAGGACATCGCCACGCGCTATGTGCCGTCGATGGTCGGGCTCGGCCGCAGCATCGCGACGAGCGTGCAGGCGCTGATGTGAGCGGCGCCTTGTATCGGCCGCCACCGCCGCCATACTGTGCGCAAGGCGGCGCTGCATTTCGCACGATAGCGATCAAGGAAACACGACATGGATTATGGTTTGGCGGGCAAGTCGGCGATCGTGACCGGCGCAAGCCGCGGGCTCGGCGCGGCGATCGCGGAAGCGCTGGCACGCGAGGGCATGCGGCTTTTTCTCATCGCCCGCGACAGGGGCAAGCTCGATCAGGTTGCAGCGGATCTGTCCGGCCGCTTCAAGGTCAAGGTCGACGTTCACGCCGCCGACCTGACTGCCGCCGATGCGGTGGAGTCAGCGGCGAAGGCCGCGCTCACGACGCTCGGTGCCGTCGACGTTCTGGTCAATTGCGCCGGCGCGGCCAAGCGCGGCGACTTCTTCAAGCTCACCGAGGACGACTGGGCGAGCGGCTTCGGCCTGAAGTTTTTCGGCACCGTGCGGCTGAGCCGCGCCATCTGGCCGGCGCTGGCGAAGAGCCGCGGCTCGATCGTTAATATCGCCGGCCTCGGCTCGCGCATGCCGGCCGCCGACTTCACCATCGGCGGTTCGATCAACTCTGCCTTGCTGAATTTCACCAAGGCGCTGTCCGAAGTCGGCGTCCGCGACGGCGTCAGGGTCAACGCCATAAACCCCGGCTACTTCATGACCGACCGCATCACGCAGTCACTGCGTTCGGAATCGGAGCGCACCGGAAAACCCGCCGACGAGGCGGCGCAAGCCTTGCTGACCCGGCTCGGCGTCACGCGATTCGGCCGCCCCGAAGAAGTCGGCAATCTCGTCGCCTTCATGGTCTCGGAACAGGCGAGCTATCTCAATGGCGCCGCTATTGAACTCGACAGCGGCGTGCGGCGGGATATTTGATCGGGAGGACGACGGCCCGAGGGCGTGGCGGAGAGAGAGGGATTCGAACCCTCGATACGGTTTCCCGTATACACGCTTTCCAAGCGTGCGCCTTCAGCCACTCGGCCACCTCTCCAGACTCGCATCACCTAAAGGCGCACGCACCTTTCGTAAAGACGCGCGCGTAGCGCGCTGGTGCGCCTTCAGCCACTCGGCCACCTCTCCAGACCAAACCGTCGTGACGGGGCTAACCGCCTTCGTCAAGCACGCTTCGGCGCGCCGGTTCCTGACAGCCGCCGCGCCAATTGGCAAGCGGCAAGACAGGCCGGTCCGGCGCCGCTAACCTGCATATTCCTGTTGTGATTGCAATGGCTTGCCGCCACAAAAGGCGGCGAAGCGCCGGGCCGGATGAGAATTGCCCTTCCGGCCGCGCCGCGAGGTATAGACAGCCGTCATGAGCGACGTCCCCCATCCCCCGACCTTCGGCCTGGTGCTGGCCGGCGGCCTCGCCCGCCGCATGGGCGGCGGCGACAAGACGCTGACGAAAATCGGCCGCTCGACCATCATCGACCGGGTGCTGGCGGCGTTGTCCGGTCAGTGCGTCGATATCGTCATCAACGCCAATGGCGATCCGGCGCGCTTTGCCGACACCGGCTGCGTCGTCGTCCCCGACAGCCTGCCGGATTTCCCCGGGCCTCTCGCCGGCATTCTGGCCGGGCTCGACTGGCTGGCGGCGCAGGACAACGGCGTCGAGTGGCTGCTCAGCGTGCCGGGCGATTGCCCGTTCCTGCCCGACGACCTCACCGAGCGCCTGCACGAAGCGCGCCGCAAGATGGGCGCCGGCGTGCCGCTCGCCTGCGCGCGTTCCGGCGAATGGCGCCATCCGGTCGTCGGCCTGTGGCCACTGGCGCTGCGCGCCGATCTGCGCAAGGCGATCACCGAGGAAGGCGTGCGCGGCGTCGAGTTCTACACCGCGCGCCACGGCGTCGCGATCGCCGACTGGCCGGATCAGCCGTTCGATCCGTTCCTCAACGTCAACACGCCGGACGACGTCGCGAGAGCGCAAGCCATCGCCGCCGAACGGATGATCTAGAGATCGGCGTCTAAAGATGCACGGCCGTGCCGAACTCCGGCACGCGCACATCGAGATCGCGGCCCGCGAGCGCCGCTTCCAGCGTGCGCAGCGGTTCGTGATAACCGTCATCGGCGAGATGAAACACGCCGTAGTGGATCGGCACCGTGACGCGCGAATTCAGGATCGTCGCCGCCTCGACGGCCTGATGCGGATCCATGTGCACGACCGACATGAACCAGCGCGGCAGATAGGCGCCGATCGGCAACAGCGACAGGTCGGGTGGGCCGAAGCGCTCGCGAATGGCCGCGAAGTGCTCGCCGAATGCGGAGTCGCCAGCGAAATAGACCGTGCCCGCCGGCGCTTGCACGACAAAGCCGCCCCACAGGCTCTTGTTCTGGTCGAACGGTCCACGCGCCGACGCGTGCTCGGCCGGCACATAGGTCACCGTGACGCCGCCGCCGAGCGTGTCGCTGTGCCACCAGTCGAGTTCGCGGACGTTGTGGCACGGCGTGATGGCACCGACCTTGAGTCCGGTAATCAGACGCGGCCGGTCGCGCTGCTCGAGACGCGCGAGCGTGGCGCGGTCGAGATGGTCGTAGTGGCAATGACTGAGTAGCACGACGTCGAGCGGCGGCAGGTCGTCGAGCGCCAGCGGCGGCGGGCAGCGCCGCTTGGCGCCGAGCCAGGAGGTCGGCCCGGCGCGCTGCGACCACATCGGATCGGTGATGATGTTCAGCCCCGCGACCTGCAGCAGCACGGTGGCGTGGCCCATCGGCGTCACCCTGATGCCATCGGTGACGCGTTCAACGGGCTTGTCGGCCTGCGCGCCGGGAATGTGTTCCGGCCAGGGCGCCGCATTATGCGTGCGCAGCAGGCGCCAGACATCGCCGCGCGTCAGCGCCCGGCCGCTCTTGTTGACGAAACGCCCGCCGATGCGGCGCGCGCCCGCGAATGGATGGTCCGTCGGCGCGACCTTCATCCCATCAAGGCCGCGAAAGAGAGAAAGCCGGCACGATCGCCCGGCTCAATCGAAGTCTGGTCCTCGGGAAATTCGAGCAAACCGTCGGTCTCCGTCAGCGAGGTGAGAATGCCGGCGCCGTCCTGGGCATGCTTCACCGCCTCGATCTCGCCGTCGACGCCGCGCCGCAACGCCACACGGACATATTCGCGGCGGCCTTGCTTCTTGTCGTAGGCGAAGGCCACGCGCACCGGCAGCGCCGTCAAATGTTGCGGCCGCGCGCCGGACAGACGCAGCAGCAGGGGTTTGACCACGCGCACGAAGGTGACGAACACCGCGACCGGGTTGCCTGGCAACCCGCAGAACGCGGCGCCGGCATGCGCCGCGTAATCCTTGCGCGGCGCGGCGCGGATCACGCCCATCGCCACCGGCTTGCCCGGCTTGATGGCGATGCGCCAGAACACGAGGCTGCCGATCTTCTCGACAGCGGCGCGCACATGATCGGCTTCGCCGACCGACACGCCGCCCGAGGTGATGACGAGATCGTGCCACGCCGCCGCCTTGGCCAGCGCCCGCGCCAACTCGGCCGGATCATCGGCGAGAATGCCGAGATCGGTGACGACCGCGCCGAGCTGCTCGAGCAGCGCCGACAGCAGATAGCGGTTGGAATCGAAGATCGCCGCGCCGGCGCGCTGCGTGCCGGGTTCAACGACTTCGTCGCCGGTCGAAAAGATCGCGACCTTCAGCCGCCGCCGCACTTCGACCTCGGTGATGCCGAGCGCTGCAAGCAGCGCAATGTGCTGCGCCTCGAGCACCGTGCCCGCCGGCAGCACGACGCGGCCGGCCGGCACATCCTCGCCGGTCAGCCGCCGGTTGGCGCCGATTGCCAGCCCTTCCGGCACCGTCACCGTATCGTCGGCGACCGTGACGTCTTCCTGCATGCAGACGGTATCGGCGCCGGCGGGCAGCGCCGCGCCGGTGAAGATGCGGATCGCCTGCTTCGGTCCCAGCGCTACGTCGGCACGCGCGCCGGCGGTGATCCGGCCGCTGACGGCGAGTGTCGTGTCGCCATGCGGATCGAGATCGGCATGGCGCACGGCGTAGCCATCGACGGCGGAATTATCGAACGGCGGCAGATCGAGCGGCGCCTTGATATCGCCGGCGGTGACGCGGCCGCGCGCGCCGCGCAGCGCCACGCGCTCGATCTCGGCGACCGGCGCGACGCGATCGGCAATCAGGCGCTCCATTTCGGGCAGCGTCAGCAGCGGCCGGGAGAACGCGAAGCAGTCGTCGGTCAAATGCGCCATCGACCCTAACCGGCCATCGCCCGCGCGACGTCGCCGAGTGTCGCCGCATGATCGAGCAGCAGGTCGGCGACCGCCTCGACGTCATTGAGATCGACCACCGGCACCTTTGCCTGCGGCACGGCGACATCCGCCGCAATGGCGATGATATATGGATCCTCGGGATGGATTAGCGGTTTGCCGTTTTCGGCGCGATGAATTTCGATCTTCGGAAAGGCATCGCGCTTGAAGCCTTCGACCAGCACCAGATCGACCGGCGACATCTTCTCGATAAGATCGAGCAGGTTCCACTCGGCCTCGTCGCGCAGCTCGTGTAGGATGGCCCAGCGGCTCGCCGATGACACGATCACCTCCGTCGCGCCGGCTTCGCGGTGCCTGAAGCTGTCCTTGCCGGGCCGGTCGAGATCGAAGCCGTGATGCGCGTGCTTGAGCGTCGAGACGCGAAGCCCGCGCGCCTTGAGTACCGGAACGAGTTTGGTGATCAGCGTGGTCTTGCCGGAGCCGCTCCAGCCCGCCAGGCCGATGATGCGCATGTTCGCCTTGTCCTCATTCTGCGCCGTGGCGGTGCCCTCCGCCGAGCCGTAGAGATCCGGGCGCAGGATCGCGCGGTCGATGCCGGTTGCCGCCTCGACGGCAATGACGCGGTCCGCCGGAATGCGGGCCCAGTTCGATACCGATGGCTGGGAGATGCCAATGCGGCGCGCCAGTTCGGTGACGCCGCCGACGGCGCGAATTGCTTCCTGAAGACCGCGGTTGGTCATGACGCAAATGTGCCCGCCTGGGTGCCGGCGTTCAAGGCCACGGCCTGACATGCACGATGGCGCCTTCCGCGTAACCGTCGATTTCCGCCGGAACCAGGATCCAGCCGTCCGAGCGCGTCAGCGCCGACAGCGGCAGGTACTTCGACGCCAGCGGATCGACCGAGTTCTGGATGCGGCGCACCGGTACGATTTCGCAGAGCCCGACCGTGGACGACAGCTTGCGCGACAAGGTGAGCGGCTCGGACAGTTGCCGTTCTCCGCCCGGAATGCCGGCGAGCCGGTCCTGGATGCGTCGGCCGACGGTGAGCCACACCGCCAGCGCAGCGTCGAGCCGTCCCGGCAGCAGGAGGAGCGGCCGCGGACCGGCGAAGCCGAGCGCCGCGGTTTCGCCGGGCGAGATCGCCATGCCGTGGACGGCGAGTTCGCATTCGCGCGACAGCGTATGCACGCAGGTGTCGTTGCGCCCCGAGCCGGTGCCGCCGATGACCACCACGGCATCCGCCGCTTCCGACGCCAGAATGGTGCCGAGGTCGCGGCCCGCATCGTCAAGCTTGGCGGCGCCGCCGCGCCGTTCGATGTCGTCAGCGAGCAACCGTGCCGCCGCGGAAATGAAGCTGGATCCCCGCAGCGGCAGCACCCGAATGCGCGGCTCGCGCACGGCGACACGCGACAAACCGATCGCCGCGAAAGCGGCGATGTCGGTCGGGCGCATGCGTTCGCCGGCGCGGCGCAGCGGGATCAGCGGATCGCTGTCGCCGCCGGCCTGCAGCACGCCGTCGCCCGGATTGACGGTAGCGAGCACCTTGGACAGGCCATTGGCGGAGCTCACCGCGTGAAATGGCGCGACAGCGTCGGCATCCGGCGGCAACGGCTGGCCGGCTTCGATGCGTTGCGGCGGATGCACGAGCGGCAACGGATTGTGGAGTGCGGCGCCGAGCGTGGCGTCGGCGGCGAGCGCCCAGCCATCGATCAACGCCAACGCCGCCGTCGGCCGCGGCGGCGCCATGGCGTCGACCGCGAGCGCGCGGCCCGACGCGGCAGCGACATCCAGCGTACGCGGCGTCACTGCCTTGACGCGCAGATCGACCATCGCCGTGACGTCGGAGAGCGGCGCAAGCCGCGAAATCATCTGTATTGTCTCGGACGCCGCCGCCATAATCCGCTCTTGACCGTCTTGGCCTTGATGGGTTGTCAGTCTAGCGCAGCACCGCCGCGGACAGGAGCTTTGGCGTTGACCGAAAAAACCATGGACATGCGCGGGCTCAAATGCCCCCTGCCCACGCTTTTGGTGAAGAAGGCGCTGACGGCGCTGGCTCCCGGCGACCTGATCGTAGCCGAGTGCACCGATCCGATGGCGGCGATCGACATCCCCCACGCAGTGCGGGAAAGCGGCGACATCCTCGAAGGCAAGGAGCTGGGTCAGGACCTGCTGACCTTCCGGATTCGCAAAAAGTAGCCCGCTGCGTGTTCCGTCCGGCCAAATCGACTTCCGGTTGAAGCGGTTGTGGATTATCATCGATGCTCGCATGGAGACATATGGTCTCCGGCCGGCGGCGGAGCATCGTCTTGTATTCCTATGCCCTTTCCGGACTGACGGTGGCGAGTGAGGTGCCCCTGCCGGGGGCCCATGCGCCGCCGCCCGGGTCGCCTGCCGCGGATGTCACAATCCGGTCCGCGCGCGTCCCTGCCTTGCTGCCGGGCGCGACCGCGCACGGACCGACCTGGCAGAATGCGGATCAGCACTTTCTCATCCGCATTCCCGGCGTTGCCCGCTTCCTGCTGAGCGGGGGGCGCGACATTGCCTTCGAGCCCGAGGCTGGCGCCGATCCGGCCGACATTCCGATTTTCATTCTCGGCACCGTCTTCGGCATTCTGCTGCATCAGCGCGGGCAGATCGTGCTGCACGCCAGCGCGGTGGCGGTTGACGGCAAGGCCATCCTGTTCTGCGGCACGTCGGGCGCCGGAAAATCCACGTTGGCGGCGGCGCTGGTGCAGCGCGGCCTGCCGCTGGTGACCGACGACCTCTGCGCCCTGTCTTTGGGACGCGATGGCGCAGCGACCGTCCATCCGGACGGCCGGCAGTTGCGGCTGTGGTCGCATGCGATCGACGAACTCGCCCTGGAACGCGGCGGCCGGATGCGTCGGCGGCTGGAGAAATACTACGTCGAACCCGGCGGTATCCACGATCAGCCGCTGCCGCTCGGCGCGATCTATGCGTTGCGCGAGGCGCGGCCGCCGCATCCACCCGGCATCAGCGCGCCGAACATCGTCGACGCCGTGCTGACCTTGCGGCGTCATGCCTACCGGCCGCGCCTCATCAATCGCATGGGCCAGGACGCCAGTTACTTTCGCGCCGCCACCACCATCGCCAATGCCACCGGCATATTTCGTCTGACGCGGCCCCTGAGCTTCAAGGCCATGCCGGCGGTGCTGGCGCAGCTCGAGCAACACTGGTGCGACATCGGCCTCTGCCAGCGAGCGGCGTGATGCGCACCTTTTGGCTCGCCTCCTATCCGAAGTCGGGCAACACCTGGATGCGCATCCTGCTCGCCAATCTCGTCGCCGGCGGCGGCGAAGCCGCCGACATCAACAGGCTACGGGGCGGTTTCGCCGGCGCGCGACCGCCGTTCGACAGCGTGACGTTGATCGATTCCGGCCTGCTCAGCTTTGACGAGATCGACGCGCTGCGGCCGCGCGTTTACGAGGCTTTGGCTGCGGGCGACGCCGGCGACACGACCACCGACGACGGCAGCCACCACCACCGCGACGGCGCCGACGCTCCGGTGCACTTCGTCAAGGTTCACGACGCCTATCATCTGACGTCCCGTGGCGAACCGGTGCTGGCCGGCCGTCGCGGCCCCGAGGGCGCCGTCGTCATCGTGCGCGATCCACGCGACATCGCGCCGTCGTTCGCCCATCACGGCCGCATGGACATCGACCGCACCATCGCCTTCATGAACGACAGCGACGCCTGCTTTTGCGGCGCAACCGATCGCGGGCATCAGCAGTTGCGGCAGAAGCTGATGCGCTGGAGCGAGCACGTCGGCAGCTGGCTCGCCCAGCGCGACCTGCCGGTGCATCTTGTTCGCTACGAGGACCTTCAGCGCGCGCCGACAGCGACGCTGCGCGCCGCGCTCGACTTTGCCGGCTGGCCCGTCAGCGACACCGCCATCGAACGCGCGGTCGCCCTCTCCGCTTTCGACCGCGTCGCGGCGCAAGAGCGCGAGACAGGCTTCCGCGAGGCGCCGCACAAGCGGAGTTTCTTTCGCCGCGGCGAGGCCGGCGCCTGGCGCAGCGACCTGACCGCGGCGCAGGTGGCGCGCATCGAGCACGATCATGCGCCGATGATGCAGCGGCTCGGCTATCCGCTGACGAGCGCGCCTTGCCTGTCGGAAGCCGGATGACACCGCCATGACGATGGTCCGCAGGCAGGGCGACTGGCTCAGCGCCAAGATCGGCGACGAACTCGTGATGATGAGCGCCACCAGCCGCCATTATGTCGGCTTGAGCGAAGTCGGCGCGCGCATCTGGGAGTTGATCGAGCAGCCGCGGTCGCTCGACGACGTGTGCGCGATGTTGCAGGGCGAGTATGACGTTGCGCCCGAGGTCTGCCGCGACGAGGTCGAAGCCTTTCTCAAGGAGTTGATGGACCATGGCGCTGTCGCGCTCGATCCGCCACCCGCTGCGTAGGTTCGTCCAGGTCAATGGCCGCCGCCGCGCGCTGGTGGTCGAGGCCGTGCTCTACCTCGCTTTGGCGCGCCTCGGTCTGTTGGCGCTGCCTTTTCCGGCGCTGGCGCGTCGCATCGGCACTCTCACGCCGCCCCAACCCGCCGAGACCGTGGCGCTGCATCGGCCCGATGCCGCCGATGTCGCACGCAATGTCGGCTGGGCGGTGACGCGTGCCGCACGCTATCTGCCGTTCCGCGCCGTCTGCCTGCCGCAGGCACTGGCGGCACGGCACATGCTGCAGCGGCGTGGCGTCGCTAGCGTGCTGCATTTCGGGGCTAACGACGGCGCGACCGCCGGCATCAGGGCCCATGCCTGGCTCGACGCAGCCGGCGTCGAGATCACGGGCTATCCGCTGGCGGCGGGCTGCACGGAGATAGCGCGCTTCGCCTGAACGCCGTCCGTCAGGCGTTGGCGCCCTCGACCCAGCGGATGAAGTGGCCGACGTGCATCGCGCGCTGCAACGCGCCGATATAGGCATTGCGTTTGACGCGAGCCTCATCGGCATCGGCGGGCCAGTCCTCGACCATGCCTTTCAGACGCTTGAGATCGATCAGGCGGCGGGCCGTGGCCGACGCTTCGAGCCGCTCGAGCTCGGCTCCGAGGTCGTGGCGGCGTGCGTCGAGGCGTTGAAACCACGCGGCAACGGATATGCCGCGGCGTTGTTCGTTCAGGATCTCCGGCGGCAGCCGATCGGCGAAGACGGCACGGGCAAAGGCGCGGTCGACGCCGTCGCGGCGGTAAAGCCGCTCCGGCACATTCAGCGCGAATTCGATCAGCCGCCGGTCGGCGTAGGGGTCACGCCTCTCATAACCGAACACATCGACACTTGCGGCCTTCAGGTCGCGGCCCATCTGGTTGATGTCGAAGAGCCCGCGCGCTCGAAACTGCGCCGCATCCCAACCCACCGGCAAGGGCCAGGCCTCGAAAGCTTGTTCACGCCATTGTCTGGCAAGATCGTTGTCGGCAATGAAGACCGGGTTGAGCGCACTGTAACGCTCGACGGCGTCCGGGTCTCGTCCGCGCATGCGATGCACGACGCGGCGGAGCCACAGCGGCGCGCCACCGAGAACGACCTCGGCGAACACGGTCCGCGCCAGGTTGCGGTTTTTCCTGGCGCCGATGGCCGAGAGTTCGTGGGCCAGTTCGCGCCAGCGACCCTCGCGCAATAGCGCGCGAATGGAGAAGCGCCCCTCCCAGGTCAGACAGAGATTTCCGGCATCGCCGGCGATCAGCGCCGGGTAGGCCGCCGCCGCTACAGCGTCGTACAGCGCGCCATGCCCGCCGAGCACGGTCGGCCCGGGATATGGCATGTGCGAGCGGGCGAAAATCCGCGTCGGATCGCTTTCGTAGGGGTGCGGCGCGGGTGGCGACATCAAATGCAGGTTGAGCGCCGGATATCGCGCCGCCAGCGCCTCGACCTTGTCGGTTTCGTCGTAGTAGCGGCGTTCGCCGACATCGATGGCGCTGCCGGGCGGCGGCACGATCGTGTAGCAGTCGATCGATTGCGCATGGCCGAGCCGAGCCAAGGTCGCGGCGATGGCGCTCGAATCGAGGCCGCCGCTGCAGGATACCGCAAGGCGCGGCAGGTCGCGGCTAACGGTCAGGACGGCTTCATCGAAGCGGGCGCGCGCTTCCTCGACATAATCGCCGTCGCGTCGCTTGCCGGCGTCGTCGCGCCGCGGCGACCAGTAATGCCGCCGCGCCGCGCCGCGCCGATCGATGTCGACGACACAGCGCGAGGGAACACGCACGACGCCGCGATAGAGCGTCTCCTCGGAGGCGTTCAGGTTGATCGCCAGAAAGTTCGCCAGCGCGATGTCATCGAGCTGTCGCGGCACGCGCGGCAGGGCCAGCAGGCCGCCGAGCGTTGTCGCAAAAGCGACGAAACCGTCGCCGCGGTGATAGAACAGGCTGCGATGGCCGAGGCAATCGCGGCCGAGCAGAAGGCGACGCTCATCCGCTTGCCATTGCGCGAAGGCAAAGGCGCCGAGACAGCGCGCGATGCCGGCATCGCCGAACCGGGCGATCATGGCCAGCAGCAAACCGGCGTCGTCGGTTCGCGCCGGTCCCGCGTCGCCGAGAGCCGCGCGCAATTCGTCGCGGTTATCGAGCCGGACATCGGCGGCGAACAGCAGCGATCGGGCGGTTGAAGCGTTCGGCGCTCCGGTCCGCTGGGCGATGAATCCGTTGGCGGCCCTGAATGAAGCGACACGTTGCCGGCCAGGGCCGGCCGCCGCCGCCATGATGGCCTGTTCGCTCCGGGCGTCGAGCAACTCGTCGTCGAACGTCACGATGCCGGCGAATGCAGCGGCCATGGACGATGCCCTCGGCAAGATCACGCCATGGACCGGCCGCTCCACGGCGGCCGCACGCCGGTCAACTTATCTGCGAATACGGGTTGTCGTTGGTGGGCGGATTGCTGCTGAACTGCGTGTCGGCGGCGACTTCGGAGACGATGAAGCGCGGCGTGTGCCAAGGCTTGCGACCGGGCGCCGGCGGAGTGTCGTTCTTGCCGGTCTCGTTAGAGACGAGGACTTCCGGTGTCGCAGCCATGGCCACCTACCTTTACTGGTATTTTACCAGCGGGACACCTTTACGGCAAGTCGGCGAACCTCCGGGGCGCCGCGGTCTGACCAACGCGACAAGCGCGACCATACCCATCCAATTCGGTCCGGTACGTCATATGCCTTTTATCCGTTGGCCACGCCGTAAGGACTGAACCGGCCACAACCTAAGAGAGAATTTTAGTCTGATATGTAATTTTTAGTTGTATACGATGAGGTCGACTGTTATTGGTTGTGGAAACTCTCGGGGGGACGGCCCGCCATGTCGCAAGCCTTTATCGGTCAAGTGCAACCCATGGCCTTCAACTTTGCGCCGCGATTCTGGGCGCAATGCAATGGCCAGATCATGTCGATCCAGCAGAACGCGGCATTGTTTGCGCTGCTCGGCACCATGTATGGCGGCAATGGCAGCACGACCTTCGGGCTTCCAAGTCTGCAGAGCCGTGTGCCGATGCATGTCGGCGCGCTCAACGGCGAAGTCTTCGTGCAAGGCGAAATGGCCGGGGTGGAAAACGTGTTTCTGACCTCGGCAACGACGCCGCAGCACAACCACTCGTTCAATGGCTGCACCACCAACGCTAACAGCAACGACATCGCCGGCGGGGTCGCGCTGGCGACGGCTTATCGCGGCGGCAACACGCCGGACATGTTCTATGGACCGGATTCCATGCCGCAACCGCTCAACGTCCTCAGCATCGCCGTGGCCGGCGGCGGCCTCGGCCACACCAACCTGCAACCGTACCTGACGCTCAACTGGTGCATCTGCACTGCCGGCGTCTTCCCGTCGCGCGGCTGACATTCAACCCTCACGCATCAATCCGGGAGGACGTCCATGAGCCAACCCTTTGTCGGACAGGTCGACATGTTCGGCGGCAATTTTGCGCCGAAGGGCTTTGCGTTTTGCAACGGCCAACTGCTGTCGATCTCGCAAAACCAGGCACTGTTTTCGCTGATCGGCACCTATTACGGCGGCGACGGCATATCGACATTCGCGCTGCCCGACCTTCGCTCGCGCCTGCCGATCCATGAAGGCCAGGGCCCCGGTCTATCGAATTACGTTATTGGCCAGCCGGGCGGCGCGACGCAGGTTACGTTGAGCTTGCAGCAAATTCCGCAGCACATGCACATGCTCAATGCGGCGCCGGTCCCGGCGACCGCAACGGCAGTCGGCCCGACAGTTGTCCCGGCCACCGCAACGGGGACCACGTCGCCCCTCTTCTACGCACATGCCGTCTCCGGACAGCCAGCCCTGACACCGAAGCCGCTCGCTGTGGGGGTATGCGGCATGGCCGGGCAATCGCAGCCGCACAGCAACCTGATGCCGTCGTTGTGCATCACCTTCATCATCGCCCTGCAGGGCGTCTTCCCGTCGCGCGGCTAAGGAGGGCGAGATGTCAGAACCGTTTATCGGCGAAATCTGCTGCTTCGGCTTCAACTTTGCGCCCTATGGCTGGGCGCAATGCAACGGCCAGACGATGGCGATTTCGCAATACAGCGCCTTGTTCGCCATCCTCGGAACGACCTATGGCGGCAATGGTACCACGACCTTCAACCTGCCCAATCTGCAGGGCCGTATCCCGATGCACTGGGGCACCAGCAACACCGGCCTCAACACGACCATCGGCGAGCCGATGGGCACCACCACGATCACGCTCACGTCGAGCCAGTTGCCGCAGCACAACCACACGGTCTATGGCGCGGATCCGGGGAGCGCTGCCGAACGATCCGCCAATCCGATGACGGACAGCTATCTGTCGCAAATCAAAGGCGACGTGCTGTACCAGACCAACCCGGCCATCAACACCAGCTTTTCGAACCGCGCGATCTCGCCCTATGGCAGCTCGCTGCCGCACGAGAACATGCAACCCTATCTGACGCTCAATTTCTGCATCGCGCTGGAAGGCACGTTTCCGACGCCCCCATAATGACGTTGAGCTCACATACAGCGCCGACTGCCCGCCTGGCGATGCCGGCGTCGCTGACGTCGCAAGGGTACAGCCTTCGCGCCGAGCGCGACGACGACATGCCTTTCCTGCGCGCGCTCTATGGCACGACGCGGGACAGAGAGCTCGCGCTGCTGCCTTGGACAGCGGAGCAGAAGGCGGGCTTCCTCGACCATCAGTTCGAGGCGCAGCGCTTTCACTATCGCAAGTTCTTCCCCGATACGGCGTTCGACGTGGTCGAACACGGCTGCGTGCCGGTTGGCCGGCTTTATGTCGATGTACGCATCACCCACGTCCACCTCATCGACATTGCCCTGCTGCCGCAAGCGCGCGGCCGCGGCCTCGGTACCGCGCTAATCAAGGCCCTGCAGGGGTTCGCTCGCGAACGGGCGATGGGGGTCGCGCTGTTCGTCGAGGCGTACAATCCGGCGCAGCGTTTGTACCGCCGGCTCGGCTTCGCCGACATCGGCGAGCCCGGTGTCCAGATCGAAATGGAATGGCTGCCGGACGGCCCGGCGGCGCGGCGCGCTCAGTTGAAAACCGCCTGATAGCTGACGCCCTTGGCATCCTTGCCCACCGGCACCAGGAAGATGTCGACCAGCCCGACGCCGTCGAGATCGAACTTGTAAAGACGTTGCGGCAGAATGAACGGATTGATGCCGAGGAAGATCAGCGAAAACGGCGGGCGAGTGCCGGGCTTCGACCAGGTCGCGCGCAGCGGCTTGGCTTCGGTCAGCGTCAGCGGGAATTCCTCCAGACCTTGTTCTTGAAGGGCGAAGGTCTGGCCGACGCGACCGGCGAAATCTTCGAGCACCAGTGATCGGGACATCGAACTCTCCATCGGCCGCCGCAGGCGCGACGGCGGGCAAATTGCGTCACGGCATATTGCGACTATAAGTAGATCTATGGAGATTTACAACCGACGACCAACCGGCGCTAGCGATGCCGGACCGCTCGCCCGACTGAGGCGTCTTGTGCTGGGCGACGCCTCCTGGACCGCGGAGCTCGCGGACATCCGCGACCATGAAGTCTTTGCCGCCCGGCTGATGGAGGGCGGCGGCACGCGAGGCTTGGCCATCACCGTCCGGCAGATCCGCGACGCGCTGCATGCCGATCCGCTGGGGCTGTCGCGTTTTGCTTTCGACTGCGCCACGGAGCAGCGCTGGCCGCCGACGGGCTGGCTGCCCATTCACGTCAATCTGTTCGCGCCGCAGGCGACCGTCGATTGGGCCTATGTCGGTGCGCAGCCGCTGAGCGCTCCGTTCTTTGCAGAGACTGTGCAGGACGCGACGGCTCGGCCACTCAATCAGTTGATCCCCTACCGCATGACGCTCTCGGATTTCGTCGCCGACGCTCCGCACCATGCGGCGGGAGCCGCGCCGCCCGCGGGATTCATCTTCCACATGTCGCGCTGCGGTTCGACGCTCGTGTCGCAGATGCTGGCGCAAAGCGCGCGCCACATCGTGCTGTCCGAAGCCGCCCCGTTCGATGCCGGCGTCAGGATGGCGGACGCGGGTCTGCTGCGCGCGCTCGCCCTAGCTTACGGCCGGCGGCGCAGCGGTATCGAACAACGCCTGTTCATCAAGCTCGACACCTGGCACGCCATGGCGCTGCCCTTGTTCGAGCAGGCGTTTTCCGATGTGCCCTGGGTGTTCCTTTTTCGCGATCCGGTCGAGGTGCTGGTGTCGCAGGCGCGCGAACCGGGCCCGCAATTGCTTCGGCAATTCGCGCCCCCGGCGCTTTACGGCCTCGAGGACATCGCGGCCGAGCCGGACATCGAATACGCCGCGCGCGCGCTCGGCCGGATCTGCGGCGTCGCAGCCGACGCCTTGCCCTCCCCGCGGGGAATGGCGGTCAATTACCGCGATCTCCCCGGCGCGGCGGAACAACATATCCTGCCGCACTTCGGCGTCAGTCTCGAGGACAACGAATGCGCCGCGATGCGGGCCGCCGTCCGCTTCGACGCCAAGATGCCGTCGCACGTCTTCGCGGCGGACAGCGCCGCCAAACAGGCCGCCGCCCCTCCGGCCTTGCGCGACCTCGCCGACCGGACCTTGCGCGAGGTCATCGGCCGCCTCGACACCATCGCCGCACGCCGGCGGGCCGCCCTCGCGACTTTGCTTTGACCTCGGCGGCGTCCGCCTGTAGGCGAAGGGCCATGGCGCCCCCTCCCCTTTTGCAACTGACCGGAATCAAGCTGACCTTCGGCGGCACGCCGCTGTTGACCGGCGCCGACCTGTCGGTCTCGACCGGCGAGCGTGTGTCCCTGGTCGGCCGCAATGGCTCCGGCAAGTCGACGCTGCTCAAGATCGCCGCCGGCCAGGTCGAGCCCGACGCCGGCACGGTTTTCGTGCAGCCGGGCGCGCTGGTGCGTTACCTGACGCAGGAGCCGGATTTCGGCGGCCACGCCACCACGCTTTCCTACGTCGAAGCCGGGCTGAAGCCGACCGACGATCATTACGTCGCCCGCCACTTGCTCGAAGAGCTCGGCATGACCGGCGAAGAAGACCCCTCGCATCTGTCCGGCGGCGAGGCGCGCCGCGTGTCGCTCGCACATGCGCTGGCGGCCGATCCCGACATCCTGCTGCTCGACGAGCCGACCAACCATCTCGATCTCACCACCATCGAATGGCTGGAAAAGGATCTGGCGTCGCGCCGCACCGCGCTGGTCATCATCAGCCATGACCGCCGCTTCCTGTCCAACCTGACGCGCACCACGGTGTGGCTCGATCGCGGCACGACGCGGCGGCTCGACAAGGGCTTCGCCTTCTTCGAGGAATGGCGCGACCAGGTGCTGGCCGAGGAGGAGCGCGACCAGCACAAGCTCGACCGCAAGATCGCCGCCGAAGAACACTGGATGCGCTACGGCGTCACCGCGCGGCGCAAGCGCAACATGCGCCGCGTCGGCGAGCTCGCCGCCTTGCGCGAGCAGCGCAAAGGTTATCGCGGTGCCGTGGGTGCCGCCGCCATCACTGCCGGCGCCGCCCAGCAGTCCGGCGCGCTGGTGATCGAGGCCAAGGATATTTCGAAAAGCTACGGCGATCGCGCCATCGTCAAGGATTTCTCGCTGCGCGTCGCGCGCGGCGACCGCATCGGCATCGTCGGGCCGAACG
This sequence comes from Pseudomonadota bacterium, assembly GCA_018240595.1. GTDB lineage: Bacteria > Pseudomonadota > Alphaproteobacteria > Rhizobiales > Xanthobacteraceae > Pseudolabrys. The sequence goes on from JAFEFL010000042.1 coordinate 54,471, forward strand.
GCACCGGCAAGACCACTTTGATCAACATGCTGATCGGCGCCGACGCGCCCGATTCCGGCAGCTTGAAGCTCGGCGCCAATCTGGCTGTCGCCACGCTCAACCAGCATCGCGACAGCCTCAACGCCGAGACCACCGTCGCCGACGCGCTGACCGGCGGCGCCGGCGAGACCGTGATGGTCAACGGTCAGGCCAAACACGTCGTCAGCTACATGAAGGACTTTCTGTTCTCGCCCGAGCAGGCGCGCACGCCGCTCGGCAAATTGTCCGGCGGCGAGCGCGGCCGGCTGATGCTGGCGCAGGCACTGGCCAAGCCGTCGAACCTGCTGGTTCTGGACGAGCCGACCAACGATCTCGACATGGAGACGCTCGACGTTCTCGAGGAGACGATCAGCGACTATCCCGGCACCGTGCTGCTCATCAGTCACGACCGCGACTTCCTCGACCGGCTGGTGTCCGGCGTGATCGTGCCGGAAGGCGACGGCCGCTGGACCGAATATGCCGGCGGCTACTCCGACATGCTCAAGCAGCGCGGCGAGGATCTGTCGCGCGCCGCGGCGAAGGAGCCGCCGAAAGCCGAGATGCCGAAGGCCGCGAAGGCCATCGCCGACAAACCGGCGGGCAGACAGAAGCTGAGCTTCAAGCACAAGCACGCGCTCGAGACCTTGCCGAAAACAATCGAAGGGTTACAGGCCAAGGCCAGCGAACTGCAGGACAAGCTCAACGATCCGCAGCTCTATGTTCGCGACCGCGATGCCTTCGACAAGATCACCAAGGATCTCGGCGAAACCCAGCGCAAGCTCGCCGCCGCCGAAGATCAGTGGCTCGAACTGGAAATGATGCGTGAGGAGCTGGCGGGCGAGTAGCGTCAGCCAAACCGCGCGAGCGCAAACGGTTCCGCCGGGCATGACGGCGTCGCGCCGTCGACCAGATCGGCGGTCAGACGCGCACTGCCGCAGGCCAAAGTCCAGCCGAGCATGCCCTGCCCCGTGTTGAGGAACAGTCCGGCGAGCGGCGACGGCCCGATCACCGGACGGCTGTCCGGTGTCATCGGCCGCAGGCCGGCCCAAGGCTCGACGCCGTTGCTGGCTTGCAGACCGAGCGTATCGGCCGCCGCGTTCTTGAGCTGCGCAATGCGCGCGGCCGAAGGCGTCGTGTCGTAACCCTGGAAATCGGCGAACCCGGCGACGCGCGTGGCGCCGCCAAGCGGCGCATAGACGATCTTGCGGCTGTAATCGGTGACGCTATGCATCAACGCCGGTGCGCCACCATCGGCAATGGTGATCGAGTGCCCCTTCACCGGATAGATCGGCAGATTGAAACCGCATGACCTGGCGAAGGCGCGCGCGCCGGAGCCGAGCGACAGCACGAACAGGTCGGCCTCGATGATGCCCTGATCGGTTTCGATGCCGATCATGCGCTGGTTCTTCGTCACCGGGCGGCCGATCGCCGTCTTCATCCGCAGCTCGACGCGATTGGACTGGCCGAGCCGCGCGAAGAGCTGGTCGCAGAAGGCGCCGCAATCGCCGACCTGCTCCGACGCCGTATAGATGCCGCCGGCAAATTCGTCGGGCCGCAGCGTCAGTGCCGGTTCCAGCGCCAGGCATTGCTGCGGCGTCAGCACGTCCGAAACATCGCTCTCCTCGGGCCTTGCCGCCTCGAGATCGGATGGCTTGCGAAAAACCACCAGTTTGCCGGCGGTGCGCAGACCGAAGTCGAGCGGGACCTTGCCGAGCAGACGCTCGAGTTCCATGCGGCTGAGCTCGGCGAGCGCCAGTTGCGCCGCGGTGGTGCGCGCCACTTCGGCGCCGGTGCAGGCCTTGAGAAAACGCAGGCCCCAGCCGATCAGATCGCGGTCGAGCGACACCTTGATCGCGTTCTCGCCGGGGAACAGCAGTCCCGGCAATTGTCCCAGCATCTTCGGCGAAGCCATCGGCGCGACGTAGCGATAGGACAGTTGCGCCCCATTGGCGCGGCTCGCCTCGGCGGCCGGGCCGCCGGCACGATCGATCAGCACCACGTCGTGGCCGGCTTCGGCCAGCCACCAGGCCGACGTCAGGCCGATCACCCCTGCGCCCAGAACGCCGATTTTCATCGCCAACACAGCCCTTTCGTTGCGGCGCACCTTACGCCGCAGGGCCTTTCCGCCTCATGCAAAATTTGCATGATAGGATGGGCCGCGGGCGACTATCGTGCGCCCGGGCAGAGGGGTAGCGCGTCACGCCATGGATTTCCGGTGGCTGCAGGATTTTTTGAGTCTGGCCGAGGTGAGCAACTTCACCGAGGCAGCGGCGACCCGTCACTCCTCGCAGCCGGCGTTCAGCCGCCGCATCCAGCAGCTTGAATCCTGGCTCGGCGTCGAACTGATCGACCGCTCCTGCTATCCGACGCGGTTGACGCCGGCTGGCGAGCGCTTCCGCCGCACCGCAGCCGACATCATCCAGCAAATGGTGGACGCCCGCGCCGTGGTGCACGGTGAACCGGCGCTCGGTCATGAAGTCATTACCTTCGCGTTGCCGCACTCGCTGGCGATCTCGCGCTTTCCGGAATGGTGGAAGACCTGGCACGAAGTCACCGGCGCGTCCGGCTGCCGCCTGCTCGCCAGCAATGTGCATGACGCGGTGACCGCGCATGTCGCCGGCGCCGCCGACGTGCTGCTGGTGTTTCATCACGCACAGCAGCCGATCTTCCTCGATCCCGATCATTACGATCGCATCGCCATCGCCAGCGAATGGTTCCGTCCCTATGTCGCGGTCAAGCGCGGCGAACCGGCTTTCAAGCTGCCGGGCACGGCCAAGCATCCGTTCCCGCTGATCAACTATTCGCCCAACACCTTCATGGGCCGCATGGTCGATCTCATCATGCAGTCGGCGCCCAACCCGGTGCATGCCTTCAAGGCCTGCGAATCCGATCTCGCCAGCGCCATCCATAATCTCATCGTCGGCGGCCACGGCATCGGCTGGCTGCCGGAATCGGCCGCCGCCGAAGCGGTGGCCGAGGGCAAGATCAAGGCCGCCGGCGATAATCGCTGGTCCGTGCCGTTTACGATCTTCGCCTTCTGCGACCGCTCGCGCAGCGGTCCCGCCGTGCAGCGCCTGATGGCGCATTTGCGCAAATCGCCCGTTGTCTTCCTCGCCGACGGCAAGAAGCCGGCGGCGCTCGCTTCAGGATCGCGCTCATGACCCATGTAATGCACCGCCAGATCGGCAAGGATTATCCGGTCGCTGTGCGCGGTGAAGGCGTCCACATCTACGATTCGACCGGCAAGCAATATATCGACGCCTCCGGCGGCGCCGCCGTGTCCTGCCTCGGCCATGGCCACAAGGATGTCATCGACGCCATCAAGACGCAGCTCGACAAGATCGAGTTTGCGCACACCAGTTTCTTCACGACGCCGGCGCTGGAAGAACTCGCTGACGATCTCGCCGCCCATGCGCCGCCCGGCCTGACGCATACCTTCTTCGTCAGCGGCGGCTCGGAAGCGATCGAGGCGGCTATCAAGATGGCGCGTCAGGTCGCTGTCGAACGCGGCGAGCCGCAGCGGCGCCATCTCATCTCGCGGCGCCAGAGCTATCACGGCATCACCTTCGGCGCGCTGGCGATCGGCGGCCGGCCCTCGGCGCGGCGGGACTTCTCGCCGCTGCTGGTCGAGACGCATCATGTATCGCCGGTCTACGAATATCGCGACCGCAGCGCCGGTGAGACATCAGAGGCTTACGGCGAGCGCCTGGCGCAGGAACTCGAGGCCAAGATCGACGAACTCGGCAGCGGCAATGTGCTCGCTTTCATCGCCGAGACCGTCGTCGGCGCCACGCTCGGCGCGGTGCCGGCGGTGCCGGGCTATTTCAAGCGCGTGCGCCAGATCTGCGACAGGCACGGCGTGCTGCTGATCCTCGACGAGGTGATGTGCGGCATGGGCCGCACTGGCACGCTGCACGCCTGCGAGCAGGAAGGCATCGCGCCCGACCTGATGGCCATCGCCAAGGGTCTCGGCGGCGGCTTCATGCCGATCGGCGCGCTGATGATGTCGGGCCAGATCTTCGACATCATCGCCAAGGGTTCCGGCGCCTTCCAGCACAGCCACACTTACACCGGTCACCCGTTGTCCTGCGCCGCAGCACTGGCGGTGCAGCGCATCATCCGCCGCGACAACCTGCTTGCCAATGTGAAGACCCAGGGCGCCTTTCTGGCGCGGCGGCTGCATGAGCGCTTCGGCAATCATCCTTTCGTCGGCGACGTGCGCGGGCGCGGCCTGTTCCAGGGCATCGAGATCGTCGCCGATCGCGGCACCAAGGAACCGTTCGATCCGGCGCGCAAGCTGCACGCCAAGATCAAGCAGGAAGCGATGGCGCGCGGCCTCATGGTCTATCCGATGGGTGGAACCGTGGACGGCAAGCGCGGCGACCATGTGCTGATGGCGCCGCCATTCATCAGCGATAGCGATACGATCGATCAAATAGTTGAAAGACTCGGCGAAGCCGTCGATGCCGCAATTGGCTGATGACATCGACGCGAATGGGAATTACGCATTGCGGTCATTGACCGTAATGCGTGACAATGCGTGCCTGAGGCATGCAAAGCGTAAATCAACTAAACCAGGTTGGAGGGAGTTGAATATGACGAAGAAGATGTTGACCGGCGGCCTTGCCGCGGCCGGCTTGATCGCGCTGATGTCCGGCATCACGCCGGCTGCCGCGCAGCAGAAGTTCGTGACCATCGGCACCGGCGGCGTTACCGGCGTGTACTACGCGGTCGGCGGCGCGGTGTGCCGTCTGATGAACAAGGATCGCGCCACCACCGGCATCCGCTGCTCGGTGGAGTCGACCGGCGGTTCGGTGTTCAACGTCAACGCCATCAAGACCGGCGAACTCGACTTCGGCCTGACGCAGTCCGACGTGCAGTACAACGCCGCCAAGGGCGAAGGTCAGTTCAAGGGCAAGGCGGACCCCGATCTGCGCGCCGTGTTCTCGGTGCATCCGGAGCCGTTCACCGTGCTGTCGCGCAAGGAAGCGAACATCGCCAAGTTCGAAGACTTCAAGGGCAAGCGCTTCAACGTCGGCAATCCGGGTTCGGGCACCCGCGCCTCGATGGAAGAGCTGCTGACGAAGATGGGCTGGAAGCTGTCGGACTTCTCGCTGGCCGCCGAGCTGAAAGCCGACGAGCAGGGCACCGCGCTCTGCGATAACAAGATCGACGGGTTCTATTACGGCGTCGGCCATCCGTCGGCCGCGATCCAGGACCCGACCACCTCGTGCGGCGCCAAGCTGGTGCCGCTGACCGGCCCGGCCGTCGATGCGCTGCTCAAGGAGCATCCGTATTACGCCAAGGCGACGATCCCGGGCGGCATGTATGCCAACAACCCGAACCCGACCGACACCTACGGCGTGCTGGCGACCGTCGTCACCTCCGCCAAGGTGCCGGAAGCGACCGTCTATGCGATGACCAAGGCCGTGTTCGACAACTTCGACGAGTTCAAGAAGCTGCATCCGGCCTTCGCCAACCTCGACCCGAAGAAGATGGTCAAGGACGGCCTGTCGGCGCCGCTGCATCCGGGCGCCATCAAGTACTTCAAGGAAAAGGGCTGGATGTAAATCCGGCGCGAACAGGGGGCGGCTCACCGGCCGCCCCCTGCTTTCCTTGCAGCACGATCGCGAAGGGCGGACGCCGTCTTTCGCAATCCTGCTCAGACAGGACGGCGCAGGCATGAAACCTGCCGCCACCAAGGTTCATCAACAGACGGCGGCAACGCCGCGCATTTTTACGGCGCTTTGACGCGCCGCGAGGGGATCCAATTATGACAGACGCTCATAAAGCGACCGCAACGCGCGAAGAACTCGATGCCATGGTCGCGGAAGCCGACACCGGCGCACGCAAGCCCGTCGGCATGGTCAAGCATCTGGTGTTCGGCATCGCGCTGGCCTGGGCCTTGTTCCAGCTCTGGTACGCCTCGCCGCTGCCCTACATGCTCAACTTCGGCGTCATCAACGACGGCCAGGCGCGCATCGTTCACCTGGCCTTCGCCTTCACGCTGGCGCTGACCAGCTTCCCCGCATTCAAGACGTCGCGCCGCGACGCGGTGCCGTTCTATGACTGGATCCTCGTCGTGGCCGCGCTGGTCTCGACGCTTTATCTCCTCGTCTTCTACAACGACATCGCGCAACGCCCCGGCCTGCCGACCACCGCCGATATCGCCGTCTCGGTGATCGGCGTGCTGGTGCTGCTGGAAACCGCGCGCCGCGCCGTCGGCCCGGCGCTGGCGATCATCGCGGCGATCATGGTCGTCTACATTTTCGCCGGTCCGTACCTGCCCGGCCTGATGGGCCACAAGGGCGCGACCTTGTCGCGCGCCTCGTCGCAAATGTGGCTGACGTCGGAAGGCATCTTCGGCGTCGCGCTCGGCGTCTCGACCAACGTCGTGTTCTTCTTCGTGCTGTTCGGCAGCCTGCTCGAGCGTGCCGGCGCCGGCAATTACTTCATCCAGCTCGCCTTCGCCATGCTCGGCACCTTCCGCGGCGGCCCGGCCAAGGCCGGCGTCGTCGCCTCCGGCATGACCGGCATGATCTCCGGCTCGTCGATCGCCAACACCGTGACGACCGGCACCTTCACCATCCCGCTGATGAAGCGCGTCGGCTACTCCGCCGTGAAAGCCGGCGCCATCGAATGCGCCGCCGGCGTCAACGGCCAGCTGATGCCGCCGGTGATGGGCGCCGCCGCGTTCCTCATCGCCGAATATGTCGGCATTCCCTATGCCGACGTGGTGAAGCACGCCTTCCTGCCGGCGTTCCTCACTTACGGCGCGCTGTTCTACATCGTCGACATCGAGGCGGCGAAAGCCGGCATGCGCGGCCTGCAGCGCTCGTCGACCGCGCCGCTGCGCTACAGCCTGCTGCGCGCGCTGATGACCATCTGCGGCATCATCATCCTCAGCGGTGTCGTCTATTACACCGTGGGCTGGATCAAGGTCTGGTTCGGCGAGGCGGCGAGCTGGGTGCTCGGCGTCGGCCTCGTCGCCGCCTATGTCGGCCTGCTCTGGAACAAGGCCAAGCATCCCGACCTGCCGCAGGACGATCCGAGCAAGGCCATCATCAAGGTGCCGGACTTCTATGAGACGGCGCGCACCGGGCTGCATTATCTCCTGCCGGTCGTGGTGCTGATCTGGTGCCTCATGATCGAGGAACTGTCGCCGGGCCTGTCGGCCTTCTGGGGCACCATGTTCCTGATCTTCATCATGGTGACGCAGCGACCGGTCGTCGCCTACTTCCGCGGCGAGCACACTTTGGGTGCCCGCGTCCGCGAAGGCATCGACGATCTGATTGCCGCCTTCGAATCGGCCTCGCGCAACATGACCTCGGTCGGCATCGCCACCGCGGCGGCCGGCATCATCGTCGGCACCGTGGCGCTCACCGGCATCGGCCTCGTCATGACCGAGATCGTCGAGGCCGCTTCCGGCGGCAGCCTGATCATCATGCTGATCCTGACTGCCTTCATCTGCCTGCTGCTCGGCATCGGCATGCCGACGACCGCGAACTATGTCGTGGTCGCGACGCTGATGGCGCCGGTGCTGGTCGAGGTGGCGCAGCAGAACGACCTTGCGGTGCCGCTGGTCGCCGTGCACATGTTCGTCTTCTACTTTGGCCTGATGGCGGACGTGCACCCGCCCGTCGGATTGGCCGCTTACGCGGCGGCGGCCATCTCCGGCGCCGATCCGATCAAGACCGGCCTGCAGGGCTTCTGGTACGAGATCCGCACCGGGCTCCTGCCCTTCATCTTCATCTTCAACACCGAACTCCTGCTCATCGACATCGGCGGCTACGGCAACCTGTTCCTGGTCGTCGCGTGCTCGATCATCGCCATGGCGTGTTTCGTGGCGGCGACGCAGAACTGGCTGCTGACGCGTAACCGCTGGTACGAGAACATCGCGTTGCTGCTGATCTGCTTCACGCTGTTCCGCCCCGGCTTCTGGCTCGACAAGTTCCAGGATCCGTTCATCGATCGCCCGGCGACCGATCTCGTCGCCATGGCGAACTCGACGCCGGTCGACGACACGCTGCGCTTCCGCGTCAAGAGTCAGTCGCGCGCCGGCGAGGACGTCGTGAAGCTCGTCCGCCTGACGGTGAAGGAAGGCAAGGACGGCATGGAGCGCCTGCAGAAGTCGGGTATCGGTCTGTCGCGGCTGCCGGGTCCGGTGATGATCCAGACGGTGCGCTTCGGCAGCGAAGCGGCGAAATACGGCCTCGCGCCGGGCGACGAAGTCACCGCGGTACTCGTCGCCGCCGATCGGCCGAACCGCTACTGGTTTGCGCTGCCGGCTCTGCTGCTGCTCGCCGGCATCGTCTTCATGCAGCTGCGCCGCAAGGCACCGCGTCTGGCGCTGGCGCGCTGAAGCGCCATTGCCACGACCAACGTCAGCCCGTGGCGACGCGGGCTGACGGTCCCGCCGGAACCGACGTTGCTTCCTTGGCAACGGTCTTGACCGGCTCCGGCCGCACCAGGCTCGGCGTCGCTTTCGTCACGGTCGCCGGCGCAGCTTTGCCGTCGCCTGTCGCGGCGGGCTTTGCCTTCTTGGCCTTGCGCTTGGTCTTCTTGCCCGCGGCCTTCGCGCTCTTCTTGTCCTTCGCCGCGCCGGCCCCGGCGAGCTTAGCGCACTTGCTTTTGTCAACGGCCGCCTTCAATTCCGCGATCTCGGCCTGAAGCTTCTTCAACTTCTTCAGCTTCTTCTTCAGCGTTTTGCTGGCGTCGTCTTTCTTCGACATACTCGCACCCACCGTTGCCTTTGTGCACTTATGAAGCCAAGCGGCGCCCGGCGTGACCGGCGACGTGAAAGGAACCGCCCGCAAGAACGCGGTGAGCGTACCGGGAACGGCCATGCGGTCAACGGAAACTCCGTCGCATATTGTAACGCGCTGACAGGGCTCGGGGATTCCAACGGCCCGGCAGACGTCGTCGGCTTCATCCGGCGCCGATCTGAAAACTTCTATGACAGTTTTGTGACAATGCCCGCAGATCACCGTCGCGCCGCATCGCATCGTGCATGTCGTTTTCATTCTGCACGCAGGATGGGTTAGCATCCGGCGCGCCGACAGCGACCAAGAGAAGCAGTTGCGTCCATGACGACACCGCCGCCATCGCCGAGCAATGACGACGACGCCACGCTCTATTGGCTGACCATGGCGCGTCGGGTTCTCGCCGGCGAGATCGCGCCACTGGAGGCGCGGCACTTGATCGAAGGCGCGCCGCGCAAGATCAGAAACGCTGCCGTGCGTGAAGCCGCGGAATCCGTGCGGCTTTAACTTTCCCGCTCAGACTAGCGCCTTGCGAATGCGCGCGCTGACGAGATCGAGCACCATGACCGTGACGACGATGATGATGATCTGCGCGGCCGTGTCGCCGTAGTGGAAGCTGCGGATGCTCTCGTACAAGGTCTGGCCGATGCCGCCGGCGCCGACGATACCGAGCGTGGTGGCCGAGCGCACATTGGTTTCCAGACGATAGAGCGTCAGCGAACTCCACAGCGGCGTGACCTGCGGGATGACGCCGAACACGACCTCCTGCACCTTCAGCGCGCCGGTGACGCGAATGCCTTCGATCGGGCGCGGATCGACCGCCTCGACCGCTTCGGAGAACAGCTTGGCGAAGACGCCGAGATTGTGCACGAACAGCGCCATCACGCCGGCGAAGGGCCCGAGGCCGACGGCGACGACGAACAGCAGCGCGAACACGATTTCGTTGATGGCCCGGCAGGCATCCATCAGCCGCCGCACCGGCTGCACGACCCATTGCGGCGCCACGTTCGACGAACACAGGATCGAGAACGGGATGCCGAACAGCACGGCGAGCGCCGTGCCCCAGATCGCGATCTGGATTGTCACTGCCATGTCGGCGACATACTGATCCCAGTCGTGGAAATTCGGATGCAGGAAGGCGGCGCCGAATTCCGCCATGTTGCGCCAGTCGGTGACCAGCGCCGTGGCCCGGAACATTTCCGACGGGCCCCAGCTCCAGATCAGGAGCCCGGCAACGATCAGCCAGACGACGTAGCTGCGCAGGCGCTGGGCCAGGGGAATGCGCGGCACGGTGACGTCCCGCATCGACTTCGGCGTGATGGCGTTGTCGAGGGGCGCGGCGGCGTCTGTCATGATCGGTTAAACCTGAATATCCGGCAGACGGAAAAAGGGCGTCGGACCGCGCTGCAGTCCGACGCCCCCTCTTCCAATCAATTGGTCGGCGTGTTCACCGCCTGGGCGGCGAAATCGGCGATCATCTTCTTCAGCTTGGCCTGGTCGCCGGCCTTGTCGGCCTCGACGAAGGCGGCGAGCTGAGCCTTGAAGGGCGAGCTTTCGACCTTTTCCGTCGCGGCCTGATCCTTCTTGATCTCGGCCAGCAGCGGCTCGAGCTTGGCCGTTTTCTCGGCGTCCGAGAGCTTGGCGTCGCCCTTGATCTTCATCATCGCCTTGTTGGCTTCGAGAATGCGGATCGGCAGCAGCTGGTTGTTGCTCGACGGGTTGAACGGCGACCAGATCAGGTTCGCCAGGATTTCCTTGTCGTGCTTGATCTCCTCCGGGGTGCCGATGCGGCCGTAGCTCAGGAGGAAGGTGTAGAGCTTGGTCTTGACCGCCGGGTCGAGATCCTTGCGCCAGGCCAGCGGATCGAGCGGGATGATCGGCGAGGTCCAGATGATGCGGATCTTCTTGAAGTCTTCCGGCGACGAGGCCTGCAGGCGCTGCATGTCTTCGGAGTTGTTGGTCGCGGCCTGCACCTGCTTGTGCGAGATCGCCATCTGGTTGGCCTGATGGCTGGCGTTACGCACGGTCTTGAAGCACTCCTTCGGGTCGATGTTCTTGGCCGCGAAGATGTACGAGGTCGGGACGAGGAAGCCCGAGGTCGAATTCGGATCGCCGATGCCGAAATCGATCGACTTGTCGCACTTCAGCACGTCTTCGAGCTTCTGGTACGGGCTGTCGACGTTGACGATGATGTGCGAGTAGTAGCCCGTCGAGCCGTCCTTGCTGACGGTCTGCGCGAAGATTTCCGCGTTCGAGCGGTCGACCGCTTCCATGCCGGACTTGTTGCCGTACCAGGCGACCTGCACCTTGTTGAAGCGCATCGCCTCGATGACGCCGGCATAATCGCTCGAATAGAAAGCGTTGATCTTGAGGCCCGTCGCCTTGCTCATGTCCGCGAGGAAGGGTTCCCAGTTCTTCTTCTGGTTCACGGAAGCTTCGGTCGAAATGACGCCGAAGTTGATTTCGTTGGTTTCCGCACGGGCGACCGTCGCCGAAACGCTGGCGGTCATCGCCAACGCCGTGGCGATCAGGGCTAGCTTGCGCATATCGCTTCTCCTGTTGTGAATACGCTTTTCTTTTAGTGACGTCAGGCTACGGGCAGATGACGCGCTCAGGCGCTCATCCGCTCGATTTCGAAGGCGCTCTTGCGCGGCAACATCGGCGCGTAATCTTCATCCCCGTCATCCGCCTCCGCACCGAACGAGGGCAGGAACAACTCTTCGGACTCGGCACCGTAAATCCGGTTGAGAAAGGCCGGCGTCAGCGCACTCGACGGGCCGTCATAGGCGATCTTGCCGTCCTTCAGCGCGATGGTACGCGGGCAATACTTCATCGCGTATTCGACCTGATGCAGCGACACCAGAACGGTCAGGCCGTCATTGCGGTTCATGTCGGCGAGCAGGTCCATGACGCGGCGCGACGACGCCGGATCGAGCGAGGCGATCGGCTCGTCGGCAATCAGGAGTTCGGCGCCCTGCACCAGCGAGCGAGCGATAGCGGCGCGCTGCTGCTGGCCGCCGGACAGATCGTTGGCGCGGCGAAGCGCATGTTCGGCGATGCCGACGCGCGACAGGGCCTGCATCGCGACGCGCTTCTCATCGTCGCTGAAGCGGCCGAGCGTGCCGCGCCCCGTCGGCACGCGGCCGAGCAGGCCGAAGCAGACATTGGTAAGCAGCGACAGCCGCGGCACCAGGTTGAATTGCTGGAAGATCACGCCGATGCGGGCGCGCAGATTGCGGCTGCAGTCGATGCGGCCGCCGCGCTGGATGGCCTGGCCGAGGACATGAATGTGCCCGGCGACGTCTTTGCCGTTGGCGCGCGGCGCGTCGATCGGAAGAAGGCCGGCGATGGCGCGTATCAATGTCGACTTGCCCGAGCCCGAGGCGCCGATCAGCGCCACCATCTCGCCGCGCTTGAGCGACAGCGAGATGCCGTCGAGCACGGGCACGCCGCGCAGATAGCATTTGGAAATGCCCTTGGCCTCGATGACAGCATCCATCCTTGGCGCACCCTTCTCTCATCGTCTGTCACAATCGCTAACAACGGCGTGTGACAGTTGGATGAAGGGCGGCAGGCTTTGCCCGGCTCTCCACACGGCGGGGAAAGCGGTTGCAGCAGGTCCGATCGCGACGAGTTGCGGTTTGGATGCGGCTTATCCGCCGCGCGACAGGACGGCCTGATGCAGCACCGTGAACGGCGCGCCGGGCTGTGCCTGCTTGGAAACAACCAGCCGATCGATGAGCAGGCGCGGCGGTTCCGGCAACTGCTCAAATTTCGCGCAAAGGAATTTCAAGGCCGCGGTGCGCTTCTGCGTCGGCAGCGACCCGGTCAGCGTCATGTGAAAGCGGAAATCCTCGAAGACGTAAGGATAACCCCAGCGGTACAGATGTTCGATCTGCCGCTCGCTGAGCCCGGGGGCAAGGCGCCGCGACAATTCCTGCTCGGTCATCTGGGCGCGGAACTTGTCGAAGCCGGTCACGCAGGCCACGGCCAGCGCATTGAGCGGTTCGCATGGCGCTTCCGGCACCAGCGCGATGAACGAGCCGATCTCGCGCACCACCAGTCGGCCGGCATCGACCGGCTTCTGTTGCGCGGCGAAAGCCGTGCAGGCATCGACGAAGTCGGATTCGCTGAAGCCATCCTTGAGCCGGACCGGCGGCTTCATGGTGGCGTGAAATCCGTAGACGCGCGGCTCGCGCACCAGCGCCGGCCAGCTCGCATCGGCGCCGTCGAGATAGGCGCAATCCGCGCCGCGATAGGCGTCGTAGCCGATCGCCGCCGCGCCGAAGCGATAGAGTGGCGTCTCCGCCACCGGCACATAATAGACCGCGTAGCGCGCTGAACTCATGCCGCCGCACTCCCGCCCGTCAGTTGAACCGGCTCGAGTCGGTCACGTGCACGAAGCGGCCTTCGGCCATCGTCGCCACGGCCTTCGGCCGCAGCGGATCGCTGGCATCGACCACGACGATATCGGCGCGCATGCCCGGCGCCAGAATGCCGCGATCTTCGAGGCCCGCGGCCTGCGCCGGCCGCTCCGAGACGAAGCGCCAGGCTTGCTCCAGCGGCGCGACCTTGTCGGCGGCGAGCCGGAACGGCGCGAGCAGCGGCGCCGGATAGTAGTAATCCGACGCCAGCACGGTGCACAGGCCGCGTCCGATCATGTCGGCGGCGGCGATCCAGCCGATATGGCTGCCGCCGCGCACCACATTGGGCGCGCCCATCACGACGTTGTCGCCGGCGCGCGTGGCGTCGTCGGCGGTCTCGAGATTGACCGGAAATTCGGCGACGCGGCAGCCGAGCGCGCGGAACCACTGGCGCTGCGCCGGCGAATTGTCGTCATGCGACAAGGTCGCGACGGCGTTGCCGCCGGCGGCGCGCGCCAGCCGCTCGATCGAACCGGGCACTTCATTGGCGCGGGCGCGCAGCCGCTCGACCAGCGCATTGAAGTCCTCGACCGTCAGCCCGGCCCGCGCCGCCATCTCGGCGATCTTGCGCGTGCGCGGCGGCGCCGAGGCGCTCGGCATATGATCGTTGAAGCCGAGCATTGCAATGCGCCGCTCGCCCAACCAGTCGGTGATCTCGGCCTCGGCGTCGAGGTTGTAGGTCTCGTGGCGCAGGTGGCAGCGCGTGTCGGCGCCGAGCGACGGGTTGAGATCCTCGATGGCGTTCAGCGCCGCGCGCGCATTGTCGGCGCCGCGCAGCCCCGGCTCCCACGACCAGGTCACGCCGTGGAACAAGGTCGTGATGCCGTTGCCGACCGCCTGGCGATCGCTCTCCTGCAACGCCAGATCGATCGGAAAGCCGACGCCCGGCCGCGGCATCAATTGCCGCTCGAACGCGTCGGCGTGAATATCGACGATGCCCGGCAGCACATAGAGTCCGCGCGCATCGTAGGCGCGGCCATTGCCGCCATTGGCGCCGACCGCGGCGATGGCGCCGTCCTTGTCATCGACCACGACATCGGTCTCGACGAACGTGCCGTTGATCAACGCCTGTCCACCTTGGATCCGCATGGCCATTCCTTATTCGGCCGCCGCAACGGGCAGCGCGGCGCCTTCATATTTGTCGAGAAACTGCTCGGCGCTCAACGCGCGAAAGTCCGCCAGCGTCGCGTGCAGGCGCTCGTGCGACCAGTCCCACCACGCCAGCGCCAGCATGCGCTCGGCGACGCCCTTCGCAAAACGCGGCCGAAGCACGCGCGCCGGATTGCCGACCGCGATCGTGTATGGCGGCACGTTTTTGGTGACGACGGCGCCGGCTCCGACCACGGCGCCGGTACCGATCGACTTGCCGGCCAGCACGATGGCGCCATGACCGATCCAGACATCGTGGCCGATGCTGACATGGAACGAACGCCGCCAGTTGAAGAACTCCTCCTCGTCGGCCGCGCCGTCGAAATAGGCGCTGGCGCGATAGGTGAAGTGCGACTGCGTCGCCCGGTGCATCGGGTGATTGCCCGGATTGATGCGCGTCATCGCCGCGATCGACGTGAACTTGCCGATAGTCGCATAGGCGATGTCGCTGTCATTGACGACATAGGAGTAATCGCCGAGCTCGACCTCCTGCAGCTTGGTGCGCGGACCCACTTCGGTATAGGCGCCGAGCGTCGAGCGCTTGACCGCCGCGGTCGGATCGACGAAGGGGGTGCGGGAAAGCTTGTTGTTGGCCATGATGACAGCAGGACTCCATTTCAAGACAACCCGGTGACGGCGCCCCGCAATCCTAGCTTTCCACAATCAGCGCGACACGGTCGGCGGAAAACCGCGCGCGCGCCAGCATGATCGGCTCGTCGTTGTCGGTGACGTTGAGGCCCTCGGCGATCAGGATCGGCCGGTGCACCGACAGCCGCAGCCGGCCGGCATCGACCGCGTCGGTGAATCCGGCGCTGATCCGCGTCCATTTGCGGCGATAGCTCTTGACGCCGAAGTGCTCGAGCATGCGGGTGATCGAGCGCAAGCGGCGAAACACCTTGGCGGCCTCGCCGTAGCGGTCGGCCGGCAGCCACGTCGTCGACACCGAGATCGGCACGCGGTCGGCGGCGCGCAGGATCTCCAGCCGCACCACCTCGTCGCCCGGATTGATGCCGAGATCGCGCGCGACGTCCTCGCTCGCGGCCTCGTGGCGATGGCCCTGCAGCCGCCCTTCCGCCTCGTGACCGGCCGCGGTCACGATCTCGGAGAACTTCATGCGCTGGCTGATCGGATAATTCAGCTTGTCGGTTTTGACGAAGGTGCCGCTGCCGCGCTCGGTGCGCACCAGCCCGCGCGCCGCCAGTTCCGCCATGGCGCGGCGCACCGTGTGCCGGTTGACGCCGTAGCGCGCGGCGATCTCGCTTTCGGCCGGCAGTTTCGAGCCGTTGTCGTGCTTGCCGACCAGGATCGCCTGCTCGAAATCGTCGGCAATGCAGCGCCACAGCATGACGCCGCGCGCCAGCAGGTCGTCTCGATCGGACGTGCCTTTCGAGGCGCCTCGGGGGGTGCGAGTCAGCATAGCGGCCCTGTCATCACAGCGTCACGGCTGCGCATTTATAACTTGTCTATTGCACTAGACAAGTTATAACGGCACTTGTCTAGTCCGCTAGACAACTTTCCGCAAGGCCGACGTGACGCCATGAACCGACCCGATCCCGCCGCCGGAGACCTCGAGCAAAGGCGCGAAGCGCTGGGCGTGCTGGCGCGCGCCGAATCGCGGGATATTGCGGACGGCCTGCGTCAGCTGGATGACGGCCTTGCCTACTCGGAACCGCGGCCGCCGGAAATCGGCCTCGTCATGCTGCGCGGCCGCATCGGCTCGCGCGGCGCGCCGTTCAACGCCGGCGAAGCCACCGTCACCCGCGCCGCCGTGCAATTGTCCTCGGGCGAAATGGGCTTCGGTTATGTGCTGGGCCGCGATCGCGAAAAGGCACGGATGGTCGCCTTGTGCGACGCGCTCTGGCAGGTCGCCGAGCGCCGCGATGCCGTCGAGACGCGCGTGCTGGCGCCGCTGCGCAGCAAACAGAAAGAGAAGAAGGAACTCGAGCGCGCCCGCACCGCGGCGACGCGCGTCGACTTCTTCACCCTGGTGCGCGGAGAGGACTGAGCATGCTCGACATCACCGCCAACACCCCGGAGTTCGATCCCGCTTACGCCAGCCAGGCCGCGTTTCGCGCGCTGATGGAATGCATGGCGCGGCCGGGGCAGATTCGCAGCCTCAAAGGTGTCGATGCCCCCGCGCCCTTCGCGCCGGCGACCGCGGCGCTGATCAAGAGCCTCGCCGATTACGAAACGCCGCTGTGGCTCGATCCTGCTTTTGCCGCCGCGCCGCAGGCCGCCGAGTGGATCCGCTTCCACACCGGCGCGCCGCTCGTCGGCGATCCGGCGGCCGCCGCTTTCGCGCTGATCGGTAACGCCCGCGCGCTGCCCGGCTTCGCGCAGTTCGCGCAAGGCACGTCGGAATATCCCGATCGCTCGACGACCTTGATCGTGCAGATCGAGGCTTTCAGCGGCGATGCCATCACGCTCAAGGGCCCCGGCATCAAGACGGCGCAGCGACTCGCCGCCACGCCGCTGCCGGCCGATTTCGCCGCGCGCATGAAGGACAATCGCGCGCTGTTCCCGCGCGGCATCGACCTCGTCTTCGTCGCCGGCACCGACATCGCGGCGCTGCCGCGCTCGGTCATGATCGAGGAACGCTGAACCATGTATGTCGCAGTCAAAGGCGGCGAACGCGCCATCGACAATGCCCACAAGCTGCTCGCCGATGCCCGGCGCGGCGATCGCGACGTGCCGGAAGTGTCGCTCGACCAGATCGACAACCAGCTTGCGCTCGCCGTCGATCGCGTGATGTCGGAAGGCTCGCTGTACGACCGCGAACTCGCCTCGCTCGCCATCAAGCAGGCGCGCGGCGACCTGATCGAGGCGATCTTCCTGTTGCGCGCCTACCGCACGACGCTGCCGCGCTTCGGTGCTTCCGAGCCGCTCGACACCGGCGCCATGGATATCCGCCGCCGCGTCTCGGCGACGTTCAAGGATTTGCCGGGCGGCCAGGTGCTCGGCCCGACTTTCGATTACACCCATCGCCTGCTCGACCACACCTTGGCCGAACAGAGCGACGTCGAAGAGCCCGCGACCGCGCCGGCCGAAGCCGGTCGCTTCAAGTCGGTCGCCGAATTGCTCGCCGGCGGCGGCCTGATCGAGGACGACGATCCGCCGGCCGGCGACGTCGGCGACCTCACCCGCGAGCCGCTGTCATTCCCCGCCAAGCGCGACCTGCGTTTGCAGAATCTGGCGCGCGGCGACGAAGGCTTCCTGCTGGCGCTCGGCTATTCGACGCAGCGCGGCTTCGGCCGCACGCATCCTTTCGCCGGCGAAATCCGTTACGGCGAGGTCGAGGTCGAATTCTTCGCCGAGGACGCCGGCTTCGCCGTGCCGCTCGGTTCGATCGCCGTCACCGAGTGCCAGATGGTCAACCAGTTCACCGGCAGCGCCAATCGCGCGCCGTGCTTCACGCGCGGCTACGGCCTCGTGTTCGGCCAGAGCGAACGCAAGGCCATGGCCATGGCCCTGGTCGACCGCGCGCTGCGCGCCCGCGAACTCGGCGAGGAGACCGGCGCGCCGGCGCAGGACGAGGAGTTCGTGCTCAGCCATTCCGACAATGTGCAGGCGACCGGCTTCGTCGAGCATCTGAAGCTGCCGCATTACGTCGATTTCCAGTCCGAGCTCGGGCTGCTGCGCAAGCTGCAAGCGGAGTTTCACGCCCGCGATGCGCACACTGAGACGCCGATACAGGATGCCGCCGAATGAGCGCCCCGGTTTACAACTTCGCCTATCTCGACGAGCAGACCAAGCGCATGATCCGGCGCGCGATCCTGAAAGCGATCGCCATTCCCGGCTATCAGGTGCCGTTCGCCTCGCGTGAAATGCCGATGCCCTACGGCTGGGGCACCGGCGGCGTGCAGATCACGGCCTCGATCCTCGGCCCCGACGACAAGCTCAAGGTCATCGATCAGGGCTCCGACGACACCACCAATGCGGTGTCGATCCGCAAGTTCTTCGTTAAGACCGCCGGCGTCGAGACGACGACGAAGACGAACGAAGCCACCGTGATCCAGACGCGCCACCGCATCCCGGAGCAGGCGCTGACCGAGGACCAGGTGCTGGTCTATCAGGTGCCGATCCCGGAGCCGCTGCGCTTCCTCGAGCCGCGCGAGACGGAAACGCGGCGCATGCATGCGCTGTCGGAATACGGCCTGATGCATGTCAAACTCTACGAGGACATCGCCCGCCACGGCCATATCGCCACGACCTACGCCTATCCGGTCGAGGTCGGTGGCCGCTACGTCATGGACCCCTCGCCGATCCCGAAGTTCGACAATCCGAAATTGTCGGACAGCCCCGCGCTGCAATTGTTCGGCGCCGGGCGCGAGAAGCGCATCTATGCCATCCCGCCTTATACGCATGTGAAGTCGCTCGACTTCGAGGATCACCCGTTCGAGCCCTACCGCCACGATGCGCAATGCGAGCTGTGCGGCGCGATGAACTCCTATCTCGACGAAGTCATCACCGACGACGCCGGCAGCCGCATGTTCGTCTGTTCGGATACCGATTTCTGCGAGGACCGCCGCGCCGCCGGCCATCACGGACCGCAGGGCGGCCCCGCCGCGGCGGCGACGAAGGAGGAAAGCGCCCATGGTTGACGCCGACGCCATCGACGCCGTCACCATCCGCGAAGCCGAGAAGCGCGACCTGCCCGGCGTGCTGGCGCTCTACGCGCAGCCGGATCTCGACGACGGCAAGGTGCTGCCGATGATCGACGCCGAGCGCATCTTCGAGCGCTTTGCCCGCTATCCGGACTACACGCTCTATGTCGCCGAGCTCGACGGCCGCATCGTCGGCACTTTCGCGCTGCTGGTCATGGACAATCTCGGACATCTCGGCGCGCCGTCGGCCGTGGTCGAGGACGTCGCCGTCGGGCCGGTGCTGCACGGCCGCGGCGTCGGCCGCGCCATGATGGCCTTCGCCATGGAACGCGCCAGGGACAAGCACTGCTACAAGATCGTGCTGTCCTCGAACGCCAAGCGCGAGCGCGCGCACGCCTTCTACGAACAGATCGGCTTCGAACGGCACGGCTACAGCTTCCGCGTCGTCTTCGACGAGGTGACGGCATGATGTCCGACGAAAACGACCGGCCGCTGCTCGTCGCCGAGGGCCTGACCAAATATTACGGCCGCCAGCTCGGCTGCCGCGACGCCTCGTTCGAACTGTACGAAGGCGAGGTGATGGCCGTGGTCGGCGAATCCGGCTCCGGCAAATCGACCTTGCTGCAACTCCTGTCCACCCAGATCGAACCGAGCGAGGGCCGCGTGCTCTATCGCATGCGCGATGGCGCGGTGAAGAGCCTGTGGGACATGACCGAGCCGGAGCGCCGTTTCCTGCTGCGCACCGACTGGGGCTATGTGCATCAGGATCCGCAGCACGGCCTGCGCATGGGCGTGTCCGCCGGCGGCAATGTCGGCGAACGCCTGATGGCGGTCGGCCAGCGCAATTACGGCAACATCCGCGCGGTCGCCGCCGACTGGCTCGGCCGCGTCGAGATCCCGCAGGACCGCATCGACGACACGCCGCGCACCTATTCCGGCGGCATGCGCCAGCGCCTGCAGATCGCGCGCAACCTCGTCACCGCGCCGCGCCTCATCTTCATGGACGAGCCGACCGGCGGCCTCGACGTCTCGGTGCAGGCGCGCCTGCTCGACCTGTTGCGCCGCATCGTTTCGGAAATGCGCATCGCCGCCATCGTCGTCACCCACGACCTCGCGGTGGCGCGGCTGTTGTCGAACCGCATCATGGTGATGAAGGGCGGCGAGGTGATCGAGGCCGGCCTCACCGACCAGGTGCTCGACGATCCGCACCAGCCTTACACCCAGCTTCTCGTGTCATCGATCCTGCCGGTGTGACAAATGGGGCCCGCGCAACACACTTCTCCGTTCGTCCCCGCGAAAGCGGGGACCCAGAACAGTTTGCCAGGCAAGGGTATGAAGAACTGGGTTCCCGCTTGCGCGGGAACGAACGGAGTTTGCGGCACGCTCGCTGGAGACAACAATGCCCGCGCTTGAACTCAAGGACGTCGCCAAGACTTTCACCATGCATCTGCAGGGCGGCCTCAAGCTGTCGGTACTGCGCGATGTCACGTTTGCCGCCGAGCCCGGCCAGTGTGTTGTGCTCACCGGGCCGTCCGGCGCCGGCAAGTCGTCGATCCTGAAGCTGATCTACGGCAACTACCGCTGCGATGAAGGCGCCATCCTGGTGCGCGACGGCGATACCACGGTCGATCTTGCCGTCGCAGCGCCGCGCCGCATTTTGGCGGTGCGCCGCCGCGCACTCGGCTACGTCACCCAGTTCCTGCGCGCCGTGCCGCGCGTGTCGGCGCTCGACATCGTCGCCGAGCCGCTGATCGCCGAAGGCGCCGCCGCCGACGAAGCCAAGGGGCGGGCCGCCGCCATGCTCAAGCGCTTCAACGTCCCGGAGCGGCTGTGGAGCCTGCCGCCGGCGACCTTCTCCGGCGGCGAGCAGCAGCGCATCAATCTGGCGCGCGGCCTGCTGCCCGAGCATCCGATCCTGCTATTGGACGAGCCTACCGCTTCGCTCGACGCCAGGAACCGCGCCGTGGTCGTCGATATCGTGCGCGAGCGCAAAGCGCGCGGCGCCGCCATCGTCGCCATCGTCCATGACGAGCAGGTCCGCGACGACATTGCCGACGTCGCCGTCGACGTCACCCGATTTGCCACCGCCGCCTAGAGCACCATGTCCGAAACAACCATCATCGAAAATGCCCGCATCGTCCTCGCCGAGGCGGTGATCGAGCGCGGCTATGTCGTCCTCGACGACGGCAATATCGCCGAGATCGGCGAAGGCCACGCGCCGGAGCGCGGCCGAATCAACCATATCGACGCCGAAGGCGACCTGCTGCTGCCCGGCCTCGTCGAGTTGCACACCGATCATCTCGAAGCCCATGTGCAGCCGCGGCCGAAGGTGCAATGGGATCCGGTCTCCGCGGTGGTGTCCTACGACGCGCAGATCGCCACCAGCGGCATCACCACCGTGCTCGATTCGCTGCGCGTCTGGCGCGAGGAAGGCGCCGACGCCGCCGACGGCCAGGCCGCCATGCTGTCCGGCGCCATCGACCGCGCCCGCGCCGCTGGCCTGCTGCGCGTCGATCACTTCCTGCATCTGCGCTGCGAAGTGCCGATGCCGAAGGTGGTCGTCGATGCCGCCGACCTCATCACCCGGCCGGACGTGCGCCTGCTGTCGCTAATGGATCACACGCCGGGCCAGCGCCAGTTTCAGGATGCGGGCAAGCTGCGCGATTACTATCGCGGCAAATCCGGCGGCATGACCGAGGCTGAGCTCGACGAGATGTTCGCCCGCCGTATCTCGCATTCGGAGAAGTACGCGCCGCAGAACTACAAGGGCTTGGTCGATTTGGCGCAAAAGCACGGCACGCCTTTGGCCAGCCACGACGACACCACGGCGGAGCATGTCGAGCAGGCGATCAGGGACAAGGTCGCCATTGCCGAATTCCCGACCAATGTCCCCTCCGCTGAAGGCCTGCACGCCAGCGGCATCAAGGTAATGATGGGCGCGCCGAACCTCGTGCGCGGCGGCTCGCATTCCGGCAATGTCGCCACCGCCGAACTGGCGCGCGCCGGCCTGCTCGACCTGATGTCGTCGGATTACGTGCCGTCGAGCCTGCTGCTCGCGGCGCTGATGCTGCCGAGGGCGGCGCCGAACTACGACCTGCCCGCCGCCATCCGCACGGTGTCGAAGACGCCGGCCGAAGCGGTCGGCCTCACCGATCGCGGCGAGATCGCCGCCGGCAAGCGCGCCGACGTCATCCGCGTTCATGTCGCGCCGGAAGGGGCGGCGGTGCGCAGCGTCTGGAGCGGCGGCCGCCGGGTCGCCTGAGCCGACGCCGGCGGTCAATTCACCGTGCGGTTGCCGAAGCTGGCGGCGACGGCGCGCAGCTGCGGCTGCGTGCGCTCGATCGCCGACACCTGGTGATGCCGCGTCACGTACAGCGCGACGAAGCTCAGCGTCAGGGCATCCTCGGCGTAGCGGAACGAGGCGCCGAGCCGGTCGAGGATCGTTGCGACCAGCGGCTTGTGCGCGTCGAGCGAGAAGCGCACCGCGGTGCGATAGGAATCGATCAAGCCTGCTGCGAACGGAAAGCGCAGCAGATAGTGAAACAGGTCGAGCAGCGGCGCGCCGTCGCGGTCGCTGAACTCCCAGTCGATGGCGCGGCAGGCGCCGTCGTCCTGGCAGATCAGATTCCAGGACACGAAGTCGCCGTGATAGAAGGCGGCCGGCACGCGCTCGTCGCTGCGCACGGAATCGAGCATCCGCTCGAACTGGCTTCCGCTTTCGCGCTCCGGCAGCGCCGCCAGCCTATCATGATACCGGCGCGCCAGGTCGCACAGTGTCGTCCGCTGCTGCTTCTGCTGCAGCAGCGCAAGAAAATTTACCGCGGCCTCCGCCGGCGGCGACAGTCTGATCTCGCCCTTGATCCATTCCTGAGCCGTCATGCCCAGCGCCGGGAACGATCCGAGTGGTCGCGGCGCTAGTCCCGGATGCATCTTCTCCACAACCGCCAAGTTTGCATGCTCGCGCTCGAGTGAGGACCAGGCATGCGAGCCCAGCGCGATCTTGACGACCCGGCTCACCTCGCCGGTGCGAGCCGACATCAAGCTCATCACTGCCTTCTGCGTCGTCGACGGCCGCGCGATGTAGATCACCGGCACGACCTCGCCTTCACCGGCGATGCCGAGTTGCGTCCACGCCGAACTGTCGAGATTGGCGACGCCGATCACGGCGGCGCCGGGCACATGTCCAATACAGCGCAGACGGTGCGCGATCATCGCCAATCGCCATTTCGCCCGCGACGCGCGCGCAATGGGCGACCATTGCCGCAGCACCTTTTCCGCCAGGTTCCAATCAAGCGGCGCGATCCAGCGCGGACCGTCATCGCCAGGAATGACAACAAAGCGCTGCGCCGCAGGCACCGACGCGGCTGGAACGACGAGACAGCCGGGGGGAAACACACGCTGCAACAATGAATCCACCTTCGCCCCGTCCCCTAATTACTTATCACTTCGGCAGATACTGCCGCCGCCAGTCTCTGACGACGTTTACGATGTGCGTTTCTCCACCGCAGTTCCACGCATCCGGAACCCCGCGCTAGATAACAGTTGTGTGAGAGGTTCGTTCCATATGTCGCATGCGACGGCTGCGCGGAACGCCGCGTGGCGATGCCTCGGACATTGTGGCAAGTCGCATTCTTTGACCTTTTATTGCCGCAGACGTTGCGCACTCTCACCGCACCGGGATCCGCATCACGCGTCACCTCTGAAAGGATGCACACATGGCTCTGCGCGAACTGTTGGCGCCGACGAAGAAGAAGATCGATATGAAAGCCGGCCTCGTCGTGCCGGTTCTTCTGTCCGGCGGAGCTGGAACACGGCTCTGGCCACTGTCGCGCGAGACCTATCCGAAGCAGCTTCTGTCCCTGATCGGCGAGCACACGCTATTGCAACAGGCCGCGATGCGCGTCGCCGACCGCAACAAGTTCACCGCGCCGCTGGTCGTCGCTCACGAAGAGCATCGTTTTGTCATCGCCGAGCAGTTGCGCTCGCTCGGCGTCACCGATTCGACGATCGTGCTCGAGCCGGTCCGCCGCAACACGGCTGCGGCGGTCGCCGTCGCAGCCCTCATCGTCAACAAGATCGACCCGAACACGACCCTGCTGGTCATGCCGGTCGATCACCTGATCCGCGACAATGCAGCCTTCATCGAGACCATCGACACCGCGATCGCCGCCGCGGAGCATCACAAGCTGTCGCTGTTCGGCATCAAGCCCACTCAACCGGCGACCGGCTACGGCTACATCAAAGTCGGCGACGCCATGGAAGCGGCGCCCGGCGCCTGCGAGGTCGGCGAATTCATCGAGAAGCCGGACGCGGCGCGGGCCGCGGAACTTCTCGCCGGCGGCGACTATCTGTGGAACAGCGGCATCTTCCTCCTTCCGGTGCGCGTCTTCCTGCGCGAACTGGAGAAGCATGCGCCCGAAGTGCTCAAGGCCGCGCGCGGCGCGGTGGCCACCGCCTCGCTCGATCTCGATTTCCTGCGGTTGCGCGAGGAGCCACTGGCGGCTTGCCCGTCGATTTCGCTCGACAAGGCGGTGCTGGAGAAGACCGACCGCGCCGCGGTTGTTCCCGCCCGGTTCGACTGGAGCGATATCGGCAGCTGGTCGGCGCTGTGGGAGGTCGGCGACAAGTCGGCCGAGGACAATGTCGAGATCGGCGACGTGATCGCGGAGAACAGCAGCGGCTGCTATCTGCGCGGCGACGGCCCGCTGGTGGCGGCGCTCGGCGTCGAGGACCTGGTCGTCGTCGCGACGCCCGACGTCGTGCTGGTGACACCGAAGAACAATTCGCAGGATGTCGGCAAGCTCGTCGCCCGCCTGAAGCAGGACGGTCACAGGTCGGCGACTCAAACCCAGTGCGTGTACCGGCCCTGGGGCTACTATCAGCAGATTCATCTCGGCGAGCGCTTCCAGGTCAAGCGCATCACCGTCAACCCCGGCTGCAAGCTGTCGCTGCAGAAGCATTTCCACCGCGCCGAACACTGGGTCGTGGTCAACGGTACCGCGCTGGTGACGCGCGACGACGAGCAGGTCCTGCTCGGCGAAAACGAGTCGCTGTTCATCCCGCTCGGCGCCATGCACCGACTCGAGAACCCCGGCAAGATGCCGCTCAACCTCATCGAGGTGCAGTCCGGCGCCTATCTCGGCGAGGACGACATCGTGCGCGTCGAGGACATTTACAACCGCGTCGCGCCCGAGTTGGTGAAGACCGGGACCTGACGCCTAGTTGGCCGTGCCGCGGAGCGCCAGGGCATCGGCGCTCCGCTTGCGGACCGGCCGCGATTTCAGCAGCAGCGCCGGCCGCTCGACCGCGAGATAGGTGATCGCCGACAGGCCGATCGTGATCAGCAACACCGCGGCGAACGACAGCAGCACCAGCGCCAGGGTATGCGGCCGCTCGCCGTGCAGAAGCCATTTATGCACGCCCCAGATCACCGGCAGGTGCCACAGATAAAAGCTGTACGAGATCACGCCGATCCAGCGGATCGGGTGCCATTCCAGTAGCCTCACGATCCATTGCGGGCGCCGCGACGCCGTCTCCGTGGTGACGATCAGCACGACGGCCGAGAAAAAAGTGGCAAAGCCGAACTCGTGCTCGATGCGAGTCAGCACGAGCCCGGCCGCCGCCGCGACATAGAGCCAGCGGCGGAAACGCAAGCGCGCCTCCGGGTTGGACAGTGTCCGGCTATAGCGATAGCCGATCGCCGCGAGCATGCCGACGCCGAACAGATCGGCCTGGCACAAAATGCTGCGCAGATAGACGGCGAGCCAGTTGCCGCCCCATTGCTGATAGAACTGCGCCGCAGCGTCGCCATGGACCTGCATGTTGCCAATGGTCCGGCAGACGAGGCCGACGACGATCATACCCATCGAGACGGCGATCGCCGCGCGGTTGAGGCCCCAGCGCTCGCTGAGGCGGACGGCGACGACGGCAAGAACCGGCAGCACCAGATAGAAGCAGATTTCCGCGGTCAGCGACCAGGACACGCCGAGGCCGGTCTTGATCGTCCACGGCATCAAGGTGTGCACCAGGAAGACATTGGCGAATATCGCGCCAACGTCGGTCATCCGCCCGACCGTTTCACCGACACCTTCGACGCCGTTGTTCGCCGCCGAGATCGGCGACATGTAGGCGAGACCGAGGCCGCAGGCGACGATGAGGAAGATCGTGATGTAGGCGGGATAGATGCGCAGGAAGCGGTTACTGAAGTAGCGCGAGATCCCAAGTGAGCGGCCTTGCGCAGCCGCGCCGATGAAGGGCCCGAATAGCAGGAAGCCGGACAGCACGAAAAACAGCGTGAGGCCTTGTCCGGCGACGTTGAGAACCTTCTGCGCCAGCGGCGGAATCATCTCGGCCGGAATGAGATGCAGATTGAAATGGCCCAGCATCACCGAGAGCGCGGCGGCAGCTCGCAGGCCCTCGATGCCTCCGAGCCGTTTGCCCGATGTGGGCTGGACTTCGAGCGCCTCGATGCTGATCGCGTTGTCGCCGGGTCCCGTCATGCCGCCATACTCCTCTTGCCCGCCTGACGCCTATCGCATCAGTGCGGGAGCGGCGATCGCCGGACCGCCAGGCCAACTGCCGGCCGCCTTCGGGCGGCCGGTTGCCTATTCGCCTTTGCCGAAGAAGAACTCGCGCTTGACCGTCCACCAGATGATCTTGATGTCGAGCCACAGCGACCACTTCTCGATGTATTGCAGGTCGTAATCGACGCGCGAGATCGCCGCCTCAGCATTGGCCGTGCTACCGCGACAGCCGCTCACCTGAGCCAGCCCGGTGATGCCGGGGCGGATGTTGTGACGCTGGAAATAATACGGCACGAGGTTCTCGTAGAGCGTGCTCGCGGCCTGCATGCCGGGCACGTGCGGCCGAGGCCCGACCAAGGACATGTCGCCGCGAATGACGTTGATCAGTTGCGGCAGCTCATCGAGACTGGTCTTGCGCAAGATGCGACCGACGAATGTGACGCGCGGGTCGTTCGCCACCGTCTGCGCCACGCCGCGCTGGTCGCCCAGATGCGTGTGCATCGTCCGGAATTTGTAGATCCGGAAGCGATGATTGCGATGGCCGTAGCGGTGCTGCACGAAGAAGACGGGGCCGGGCGAGGTCAGCTTGATCGCCAGCGCGATGCCGGCGAACAGCGGCGCGAAGATCAGCAACGCAAGGGTTGCGCTCGCGGCGTCGAACAAGCGCTTCATGCGCGAGCGCGACGGCTCGCTCAAGGCGCCGCGATGCGAGAGATAGTAGAGCCTGCGCCGCGGCGGCCGCGGCCGTTCGCTATAATTCACACCCGGCGTGAACAGGGCGCGCTTCTGGTGCCAGACCGATACGTTGTCCCGCGTTGCGGGCAGCGAAACAGAGAGGGCCATCATTCGCTCCATTGCCATGTTGCTAAGCGCACGAAAGCGGAATTGCCCTCATGCGCGCTCCCTGTTGCCGCGGCTCTGGCAGGTCGTTCGTTGACGATTCGCATCGTGCGTATCGCGCCGGAATCGACTCCGCGCCGCTTTGCGTGAGCAGACTATCGAGTTTCTGGGAGAAAGTGTGGCGGCGCACCATCATGAATGTCGAATGACGAGTCCATCGTCGTCCCTTTGCTTCGCCAAGCAACGACATACGCGCGCGCGATCAAGAAATGTTTCAGTGCCGCGATCGAATCGAACACTCGTGTCACACAATCGTTAGGATGAGCGGCGGCAACTCCTGCCACATCGTGTGCATGTATCGTCAAGCAACGCTCGCATTTCATGCAATAGCCCGCTTCATGCCGACGGCGCGGCGCAATTGCCTGCGATTTTGGCTGCTGACTGCGAACTTTGTCGCCTGGGCGCTCATCATTTCAGCTCTTCATCGACTCGTAACACTTATGTTCTGATCTTCGCGCGCACACGCGCTTGTTGGTCGCGCTTGCAACGAAAACATTTCGCAGTTCATCGGAACCAATCGGCGTTATGCAACGTTGGCACGTCCGGGACTTCTGTCGAAATTTGCGATGATCGATTTCTTGCGTCGTGCTGTCGCGACGCTGTGCTCCAGTGTTCAAGTGCGTGAGGGGAACCTATGCGGCAAGCCTTTGGTCGACTGACCGTAATTGTGGTCGGTTTTGCCGGTCTGTCGGTCATGACAGGATGCAGCCCGGTCGCATCGACACAATATGCGGCCTATCAGGAACCGTCCGCGGTGAGCCGGCCGTATACGCTGCACACCAACGACCAGGTGCACGTTCAGGTTTACAACGAGCAGACGATCACCGGCGACTATGTCGTCGACAGCACAGGCTATCTGTCGATTCCCATTGCCGGGCGCGTGCGCGCGGCGGGCCTGACCGTCGCCGATCTCGAGCGGCGGGTCGCGGCACAATTGAACGGCTCGATTCTCAAGGATGCGCGCGTCAACATCCAGATTGCCAATTACGCGCCCTTTTATATCCGCGGTGAGGTCAAGAAGCCGGGCGAGTTTCCCTACAAGCCGGGCCTGACCGTCGCCGATGCGGTCGCATTGGCCGGCGGTTACACGTATCGCGCGGATGAAGGCAGTGTCGTTGTGCGCCCCACAGGTTCCAATCGACAGATCACGCGTCCGATGGACGCCAATCCGCCGGTGTCGCCAGGCGACAACATCACCGTGCCCGAACGATTCCTTTGATCGTTGATTGGGCATGGTGCGAGTGCATTGGGCGATCGCGCTCCGTGCGGAACAATGTGCGGGAACATTCTCGCGCACGCGGCGCGTATCGCAACACTGCGTCTCATGAAAATATTGCTGCAGTGCGGAACCAAGCGTTGGGCCCACAGTTAATGGCGGTGCTGCCGAAAGACCGTCCGCGCGAATACGCACGACGTCCGCAGCGTCCGAACAACGACGTCTGCCGGTACGATTCTTGCCGGGGCGTTCTACACAGGCAATGGGCCGCAGCTTCGGTGCCCGCAACGACACTCCGCCTTCGCGAGGTGCGCGATGTCTACCCACAAATGCGCGATGGCCGTGTCGAGTTCCACGCCGATGAAAAATTCGGCCGACTCAGCGCCTTCGCTGCAGCGTGCTTTGCTTTCGCCACGCTTTTTGCCTACGGGCCGGCTGTGCATGCACAGGTCGTCACCCCGCTCGTGCCGCCGTCTTCTCCCCCTTGGAGTTCGCTTGATGTCTTCGAGCCCGTGCCCTTCGCGCAGCTATGGGCGCGCAGCGGCGATGCGCCCGAGCCGGAGGACACGCCGGTGAAGACGCGCCAGCAGCCAGGTTATGAGAGCCCCGGCCTGCGCGCGGGTCCGTGGATGTTCCATCCGTCTCTGTCGGGCGGCGTACGTTACGACAACAATGTATTCGCGTCCGGCAGCGACAAGCAGGGCGATCTGGCGACCACGATCAAGCCGTCGCTCGAGGTGAACTCGCTGTGGGAGCGCCACGGCATCGACCTGCAGGGCAGCGTCGCCTCAACGAACTACCGTCGTTTTTCGCAGCTCGACCAGACCGACGCCAATCTGCGCCTGCGCGGCCGCATCGATCTCTGGCATGACGCCGCGATCCTCACCAGCTTCCGCACCGCCTTGCTGCATGAAGGCGTCGGCTCGCTGACGTCGCCGACCAACGCCGCCGAGCCGACGCCCTACACGCTGAATTCGGCGCATGTTGCGTACTGGCAGCAAAGTGGCCGCTGGGCGGGCTCGGTCGGCTTGCGCTCGGACACCTACAATTTCGGCTCGACGCGCGCCAACAGCGGTTCGATCATCAACCAGGACAGTCGCGACGGCCATATCGAGGCTGTGCACGGCCGCCTCGATTACGCTCTATCCGGCGGACTCGGCCTTTTCACTGCGGTCGAAGGCAACCGCCGCAGCCTGCGCGGTACGCCGACGCAGTCGCTCGATTCCGCCGGCTATCGTGGGCTCGCGGGCGTCAACCTGCAGCTCGGCAACCTCGTTACCGGCGAGCTGAGCGCCGGTTACGCCAGCCAGCGCTTCGACGATCCGACTATCGGCACCATCGAAGGGCCGACCTATCGCGCGCTCGTCAACTGGAGCGTGACGCGCCTGCTCGACGTGCACGTTAAAGCCGAACAGCTCGTCACGCAGGCGGCCGAAACGGTCGCCGGGGGCATTCGCGCCGACGCCATCCAGGTCGGCGCCGACTATGAGCTTCGCCGCAACATGATTTTCTCGGTCGGCGCCACCTACGAGCGCGACAAGTTTTTCGGGCTGTCCCGCAGCGACGACGTATTTTCGACGCTGACCGAGCTCACATATAAACTCAATCGATACAGCACCATCTCACTTCAGCACCAATACTTCCGGCGCGAAAGCGACGCCGTATCGGCGAGCTACGACAAGCATGAGGTGGGTTTGAATGTCACAACGCGCTACTGACTATGTGCCGGCTCCATTGCACTACGAGCCAGAACCCGCCGCCAGCGCCGCCGGCTGGGAAGGCGTGACGCTTGCCGAGATCTTCCGCATCCTCCGGCGCCGCATCTCCCTGATCGTGCTGACGACCGTCCTGTTCGCCGTCGCGGCGGGCATTGCCGTCATCATCATCCGGCCGCTGTACACCGCGACCGCGACGGTCCTGATCGACCCGCGCCGGCCCAATGTCATCAATCTCGATGCCAAGCAGACGCCGGTGCAGGCGCCAGCAACCGACGATTCGACGATCGAAAGCCAGGTCCTGCTGTCGCAATCGGTCTCGGTGCTGCGCCGTGTCGTTGACGAATTGAAGTTAACCGAAGATCCGGATTTTATGCCGAAACCGGGTCTGCTCGCGCCGATCAAGCGCCTGTTCGCCTCGCCGCCGGCGGCGAATGTCGATCCGCAGGAGGCCGCGCGCATGGCCGCCGTCTCGGTCCTGCAGAGCCGCCTCAAGGTCGCACGGCAGCGCACCAGCTTCCTGGTCGACATCAATGTCAGCGCGCACAATCCGGAAACCGCGACTCGCGTCTCCAACGCCATTGCGCAGGCCTATTTCGACGAACTGGTCCGCTCGAAATCCGACGCCACCAAGATGGCGGCCGGCTGGCTCAATCAGCAGCTCAATGACCTCAAGGCGCGCGTGCTGGCGTCCGACAAGGCGGTCGAGGAGTTCCGCGGCGCCCATAACCTCACCTTGAGTCAGGGCGAAACCGTCAACAGCCAGCAGATCACCGACCTCAACAGCAAGCTGGTCGAGGCCCGCGCCGAGGCCGCACAGGCCAAGGCGAAATTCGATCAGGTCGCCGAGATTGCCAAGAGCAAGGCGGACCCGGGTTCGCTCAGCGAGGCGCTGGCGTCGGAAACGATCGCCCGGCTGCGCGGGCAATATGCCCAGCTCACAATGAACGAAGCCGATCTGACCAGCCGCTACGGACCGCAGCACCCGCAGGTCACGGCGGTGAAGGCGCAACTGCGCGACACGCAGAAGCTGATCGCCGCCGAAGTGCAGCGCATCCTGCAGAGCCGCCGTCACAGCTACGAAGTCGCCGCCGCCCGTGAAACCTCGCTCGAACAGAGCCTTGCGGCGCTGCAGAACATCTCCAGCGAATCGGGACAGGCGGAAGTGCGCTTGCGCGAACTGCAGCGCGAAGCCGACGCTAACCGCGCGCTCTATGAATCCTTCCTCGGCCGCTACAAGGAAGCCAATGCGCGCGAAACCCTCGATCTGCCCGAAGCGCGCATCGTCACCACCGCCAGTACGCCGCTGCAACCGTCGTTTCCGAAAGCCTGGCTGTTCCTCGGTCTTGCCATTCCGCTCGGCGCGGCATTCGGCTCGATCATCGCCATCGGCGTCGACCGCTTCGATCGGCGCGTGAAGACCATCGATCAGGTGGAGTCGATTTCCGGCGTCCCCGGCATCGCCTCGCTGCCGCTCGTCGGCCTGCGCGAACTGTCGCGCATCACCAAGCGCGGGCGGGATGAGCTGGCCCGCTACCGCCAGCAACCGACGCGCATGCTGCCGCTGGCGCTGCAACCGCCGCTGATGCGCTACATCATCGAGGAGCCGAATTCGGTGTTCGCCGAGGCGATCCGCGCCGTGCGGCTGTCGGTGCAGCGCGCCGCGCGCACGCGGCCTATGCAGACCATCATGCTGACCTCGGCGATTGAAGGCGAAGGCAAGACTACCCTCGCCGCCAATCTGGCGCTGTCCTACGCCATGATGGGCGTGCGCACGCTGATCGTCGAAGGCGATCTGCGCAACCCGCAACTGACGCGGTCGCTGTGCCCGAACGCCGAATGGGGCCTGTTCGACGTCGCGCTCGGCCGCGCCTCGCTGCAGCAGACCATCCTGTTCGACAATGCCACGTCGCTCTCGGTGCTGCCGTCGCCGTCGTCGGACGAACTCGAGGCGATGAGCGAATTCGCCTTCTCCGATTCGATGCGAATCATCCTCGGCGAATTGCGGCGGCACTACGACGTCATCATCGTCGACGCGCCGCCGCTGATCCCGCTGGTCGACAGCCGCGCGCTCGGCGAACACGCCGACGGCATCGTGCTGGCGGTGGGCTGGGATCGCACGCCGCAGGATCTGATCGCGCGCGCCGTCGATCTTCTGTCGCCGCTCAGGGATCGCGTGTTGGGAACCGTGCTGACCCGCGTCGATCTGCGGCGGCTGCGCAATTACGATTATTACCACAGCTCTGCCTACATCAAGCCCTACGAATACGGCACGGACATCCGGCAAAGCGCCAGTTCGTAGAGGCGCGAAAGCTGGGACGGAGTTGAAGTGATGACCAAGGTGCTTCTGGTCAGCGGCTCGTGGCCGCCGCAAGTCTGTGGCGTTGGCGATTACACGCACGTGCTAGGCCACGAGCTTGAGAAGGCCGGGGTCACGGTGCAGCGTTTCGCCAGTGAACGGTTCTCGCAACTCTATGCGCCATCGATCCTCGACGAAATCGAGCGCACCGATTGCGACGCCATCCATATCCAGTATCCCACCGCCGGTTACGGCCGCTCGCTGACGCCGAGTGCCATCGCCCGCGCCGTGCGCGACCGGCCGGTCGTCGTCACGCTGCACGAATATTCGGTGTTCAAGCCGTACCGGCGCGCCTGGTTCTCGCCCTTCGCGCGCTACTGCGCGGCGCGCATCTTCACCACCGGCGAGGAGCGGGCGCTGTTCGAGCAGCGTTTCCCCAAGCGCCGCGGCATCGACACCACCATCGAGATCGGCAGCAACGTGCCTGTGGCGCCCGGCCGGCAGCGCCAGCCGAACCAGGTCTGCTATTTCGGGCTGATCGCACCGAGCAAGGGACTCGAGACCTTCCTCGAGCTCGCCCGCCTCGCCGGCATGGCCGGCAGCAGCCTCTCGTTCGAAATGATCGGCGCCGTGCCCGATCGCCACCGGCGTTACGCCGACGACATGATCGCACGCGCGCGGACGCTCGGTGTCGATGTGTCGTTGCAGCTTGCCGATCATGCGGTCGCCGAGCGGCTCGCCGCCGCGACCTTCGCCTATCTGCCGTTCCCCGACGGCGCCTCGGCCAAGCGCGGCACGCTGGCCGCCGCTTTCGTCAACGGACTGATCGTCGCCACCCAGCACAGCGCGCTGACGCCAGACTGGATCCGCGGCGCGACGCTGGCCTGCGCCAGCCCGCAAGAAGCGCTCAGCGCCCTCACCCGCCTGCAAGCCAATGCCACGGCGCGCGCCGATCTCGGCCGCCGCGTCGCGAACGCTGCCCGGCACTTTCGCTGGGATGCGATCGCCGATCGCCACGCCGCGCTCTATCAGAGCCTCTTGCAGCGCCCGGCCCTGACCGGATTCGCGAACCGCCGCGCCGCCGGCACGTCTGATCATTCCGCTTCAGCATCGCATTGACAGGACCCACCATGCAGCACCTGGATCTGGCGAGAAAGTATTTGCCCCAGCCCGTTGTCGATATCCTGCGGGCCGTCAAATACCGCTACGAGCTCGCAACCTTCAATCAGCACGTGGTGACGCATCGCTACGGCGCGCATGTGCTGGACATGAGCATCGACGACCGCATTGCGGCCGAGTGGTACGACAAGGACTGGGAGCTGCCACCGGAGATCGAGTTTCTCAAGCAGATGCCGATCCCGCAGGCCGGGCGCGTCTTCGATCTCGGCGCGCATCAGTGCCTGATCGCCATACTGCTCGGCAAGGAAGTGGTGCCGGCCGGCACTGTCGTGTCGCTCGAAGCCAACCGGCACAATGCCTCGATCGCCCGCCGCAATCTCGAGCTCAACGCCGTCGAGAACGTCGAGGTGATGCACGCGCTCGTCTCCAGCGCGACCGGGCGCGGCCGGGCCGACATCAGCTTCAATTCGCGCGCGCGGCCGGGCCTCGGCGGCCTGGTCGGCGATCAAGTCGCGGCGCTGAGCATCGACGACCTGGCGCAAATGCGCGGCTTCCCCGATCTCGTTTACATGGACATCGAGGGCTTCGAGATCGAGGCGCTCAAGGGCGCGACGCAGACGCTGTCGCGCTGGTGCTACTGGTTCATCGAACTGCACGGCGACAAGCTGCTCGGCCGCTACGGCGCCAGGAATGCCGACATTCTCGAGTACTTCAGTTTCCAGGACTTCGCCGGACATCTGTGTCTGGAGACCGATACCAAATTCCGTCCCTTGACCGAGCGCGAGCCGCTGCCGAGCGAACGCTGCTTCCTGATCTTTGCGCCGCGCTCGGCGCGTCTGATCAAGCACGGTCTGCCGAACGGGGCCGCAACGCAACAATGAAAGTCCTTTACTACAAGAGCCCGCGCGGCAATTTCGGCGACGACCTCAACCCGATACTGTGGCGGCGGGTGCTATCGCCGGCATGCTTCGACGTCGAGGACGTGGTGCTGCTCGGCATCGGCTCGATCTTCCGCGACGACTATCTGTCGCCGATCGCCACCGTGAACAAGCGCGTCTTCGTGCTCGGCAGCGGCGCGGGCACCGGACCGCTGCCGTCGCAATGGCCAAACGACAACTGGTCGATCCTCGCCGTTCGCGGCCCGTTGACCGGGCGGCTGATCGGCATGCCCGACAGGGCGATCACCGACAGCGCCGCGCTGCTGGCGACGGTGCCCTCGCTGAAGCCGGACGTCGCGCGCGGCCGCCGCATCGCCTTCATGCCGCACTACAATTCGGTGACCTACAGCCGCTGGCCGGAGATATGCGAGGAGGTCGGC
Source organism: Pseudomonadota bacterium (assembly GCA_018240595.1). Classification (GTDB taxonomy): domain Bacteria; phylum Pseudomonadota; class Alphaproteobacteria; order Rhizobiales; family Xanthobacteraceae; genus Pseudolabrys. The sequence continues at coordinate 89,518 of JAFEFL010000042.1, forward strand.
TTCGAATTCGTCGATGCGCACTGGCCGGTCGATCGCACGCTGGAAAGCCTCGCGGGCGCGAGCCTGGTGTTGACCGAGGCCATGCACGGCGCCATCGTCGCCGACACCTTGCGGGTGCCGTGGATTCCGGTCGCCTGTTCGCCGGAAGTCGCGCCCTTCAAATGGATCGACTGGACCCAGTCGCTCGGTCTCGACTACCGGCCGATCAGGTTGCCGCCAAGTTCGGCCTGGGAAGCGCTGAAGCACTTCAAGATCCGCACCGTCGACGGCGCCAGGGGGCTTGATGCCCTGTCCGACGATGACGAGGACCTGTTCGCGGAGTTCAATCGCCGCTACGGCCGGGCGGCGGGCACCGACCTGTCGCCGACGAGGATCGTGCCGAAAAGTCAGGCCGGACGCCTACAGAAGATCACGGCCTTGTTCGACCCGCTGTTCAGCGACCGCGCCGCCAAGGCGCTGCTCGCGGCGAGCAAGGGGCCGTCCTATCTGAGCAAGGATGCCATCTTCCTGCAGCGCGTCGATCAATTGCAGCAGGCCGTCGCCCGATTCGAACGGGCGCTGCTCGGCACCGCGCACTGAACGTCGTCACACCGCAGACGAGCGGGGCCGCAGCGCGCTGAAAATCACGATCGCGGCGCCGCTCGCGGTGGCGATGGCGTTGGCCCATAGCACGCCGGTCAGGCCGGCCGCCCATCCCAGCGTCATGCCGCCAATGCCGAAGGCGGCGAGCGATACCAGGCGCGCCATCAGCACGATGCGCGTCCGCCGCGTCGCCAGCAGCGACATCGACGCCGCGACGCGGCTCGCCTCCCAGACGATGCCGAACGACAGCGGCCAGAGCAGGCCTTCCGACGCCGCGATCTCCGGCTTGTTGTGGTAAAGGATCGGCAGCAGCAATGGCGCCGCGGCGAGGATCGTCCCGCAATAGATGACCACGAGGCCGGCGAAGCCGGCGGTGGCGCGCAGCGCGAAGCGGCGTGCATAGGCGTTGCCGTGATCGGCCACCTTGTCGGCAACGCGCGGCAGCAGCGCGAGGTTGAGCGCCGAATTGAACTGCACGATCGGCGTCAGCAGGTTCTGCAGCGCGCGAATGACGCCGGCCGCTCCCGGTCCGCTGAACAACGCGACCAGCGGAAAGATGCCCCAGCTCATCAGCCACGACACCACCGCTGCCGGCGCCAGCCAGCGGCCTGAATTCCAGATGCGCAAGGTCAGCCACTTGACGTTGACGGCGCGCACGCGCGTCAGGCGGCCGATGCCGGCATGGAGGATCGACGCGATGGCCGCCGCCGCCGCGACGCCGGACAGCGCCACCACCGCGCCGACGGAGATCAGCTTGAAGAAGGCAAGCGCGCCGGCGCCGGCCAACAAGGTCGCGCTGTAGGCCGCCGCCGCCGTTGCGGCAACGCCCTGGCGGTCGCGGATGTAGCAGAGGCGGCGATAATAGAGATACATGCGCTGCAGCGGATTGGCCAAGGCCAGCACCAGCACCGGAATCGCATAAGCGGAATTGGTCACCCACAGCACGGCCGCGGCGGCGAGCAAGAGCGCGCTGCTGACCAAGCCGAACGCCGCCATAACCCAGAAGGCGGCGACGTCGATGCGTCCGCGATTCTGCCGGCCATGGTGACTGACGATCGCCGGCAGCGAATCGATGATCATCGAGTTCTGCACCGCCTCGATGAAGAACACCGCGGTCCACACCACGACGTAGCGGCCGAAATCGTCGAGCGGCAGCCACCACGCATAAAGCACGGTGAGCACGAAGTTCGTGGTGCTGTAGAGCCCCTGGTCGAGGAAGGCGAAGAAGATGCGCCCCTTCCAGCGATGGGCAAAGCTCCACGCATGGCCGAGCCGCCCGCGCAGACCTGTCAAGGCCACATCTCCTGAAGCAGCCGTCATTGCGGCGCTGCCGACGACACGCGGTCGCCGGCGGCCCATTGCCGCCCGACCCGCAGCAGGAAGATCGGCATCTGCACCAGATAGCGGCGCCACAGCCGTCTCGGCTGTTGCAGCATGCGATAGATCCACTCGAGCCTTGCGTCGCGCACCCATTGCGGCGCGCGCGGCACCACCTCGGCCATGAAATCGAACAGGCCGCCGACACCGAAGCCGAGCCGGCAGCCGGTCTGGCGCAGGCACTCGTTGAGCCAGGTTTCCTGCTGCGGATTGCCCATCGCCACCAATACGATGTCGGCGCGCGAGCGCCGGATGTCGCCGATGAGTTGATCCAGGTGCTCACGCCGCACGAAGCCATGGCTCACACCGACGAAGGCGTGCTGCGGCGCCATGCCGGCGAGGCGCTTCGCCGCGCGCTCGGCGACGCCGGGCATGCCGCCGACGAGATAGATGCGATAGCGGTGCGCCGTGTTGCGCAGGTAATGGGGAATGAAATCGGTGCCGTTGAGGTTTTCCGGAAACGGCTTGCCGAACAGAAGTCGGCTGGCGATGTCGACGCCGACGCCGTCATTGAACACGATTGAGCGCTTGAGGATCGACTGCACGCGGTGATCGGTGACCGTGGTGTTGAGCGTGTGTGCGTTGGCGAAGACGACGATGCCGGTGCGCCCGGCGGCGAATTCCCGGTCGAGCAGTTCGACCGCCTGCGTCGAGGTCTTCGCCAGGATCGGCACGTCGAGAATGGCGCGGCTCTTCCGGCCGAGCGCCGAGTCGTACAGTGCCTCGTATTTCTCGCCCGCCGCTTCCCAGCGGTAGCCGGCCGCGGCCTTCATCGCCTCGAACCGCGCCTCGTCGTAGCGCTCCGCGATGCCGTCCCAGATCTTGAGGAAGCTGCGTGCCGCGGCGTCGACATTGTCGAAATTGACGATCGACCCGACCCGAGTCTGCTCCGCGAGATGGCGGAACGGCGGAATGCCGCTGAGCACCGGCCACAGGCCGGCCGACATCGCCTCGATCGCCACCAGCCCGAAGCCTTCATAGGCCGAGGCGCAGACGAACACCGAACTGTCCGCCATGAGCGCGGCGATCTCGTCATTGCTCGGGCTGTCGGCGATGCGGACATGACCGCCCTGCCCGAGGTGCCGCACGTAACCTTCGAGATCGCCGGTCGAGATGTCGTAAGGCCTGCCGGCGATGGTCAGCGACCATTCCGGATCGATGCGGCGCAGCGCGGCGAGAAACGCCAACACCTGGTCGAGGCGCTTGTTGCTCGACAGCCGGCCGATCGTGATCAAGCTCTTCTTCGGCGTTTTGGCGCCGGCGTCGGCGAATTTGTCGACGTCCACGCCGTTCTCGATCAGGCAGGCGCCGCGCGCGCGCACGTTGCGGAACAGCGCCTCGTCGGCGGCGCTGACGCAGGCGACCCCGGCGTACCAGCGCAGCGACGAGCGCGTCACGACATTGAAATAATATCGCTTCAACCGCGCAGCGAAGGATGTATGGAAAAACCCACCATGGGTTGACACCACCAGCTTGCGGCGATGGAGCGGCGCGGTCCACGCCAGATAATCGAAGATGAAGTCAATGCCGTGCACATGAACGATGTCGGCGTGACGGATGTGTCGGATGATCGACAGTGCGATCGGATAGCGCGTCGAACCGAAATACGGGACCCTGACGACTTCGATGCCGCCGATCCGCTCCCATTTCGGCAACTTCGGTGACGTTGGCGCGTTGAAGATTCGATCGAGGGTCACGACCCTGACATCATGGCCCTTGCCGTACTGGGCAAAGGCGAGTTGGGCGACAACATTTTCCAGTCCACCGACGGACGGATGGAACTGACGCACGACATGTACGATTTGCATGCTCGCTGAAGCTTCCTGTGGTGCAACCGAATGCAACGCGGGAAGATCGATTACGTTTCATCGCGGATGCGACTCTTAAGTCTTAAGCCGATGCCGCGCTTCCGACACTTTCTCGTCGTCGAATAACCACCGGCATTTGCAGTCTTGTCTGCGTGCGTCGTCGCGCATGCTTTGCCGCGTTCAACGTGCTTCCGGAGCAGCGCGACCGATGCCCCCATGCAGCACAAGCTGCACATATTCCGGAACGAACGGAGGTGCGAATTGTCAGCGAGGGCTCGTCGCATTTCATTCTGCCCAAAAAAGCCGCAACCGCTTTCATCGCTGACGCTGCTGGTGGCCTGCGCGCTGTCGCTCGCTCCCGTCGCCGCGCGCAGCCAGTCGCCGCAGCTCAGCGGCGTCAACATCGCCGGCGCCGAATTCAACGGCCGCAAGGTGCCCGGCATCCCCGGCACCGACTACTTCTATCCGGCGCGCGCGACGATCGATTACGTGGCCGCCAAGGGCCTCAACAGCATCCGCCTGCCGTTCCTGTGGGAGCGCATGCAGCCGCAGTTGAACGGCCCGCTCGACACCGCCGAGCTGCAGCGCCTCAGTTCGGTCGTGCAATATGCGACCGGCAAGGGTCTCTACGTCGTCCTCGACGTCCACAATTACGGCTACTACCGACAGCAGGTGCTCGGCGGCGCCGCGGTGCCGGTCACCGCTCTCGCCGATCTGTGGCAGCGACTGGCCGAGACCTACAAGGGCAACGCCAAGGTCGGCTTCGGATTGATGAACGAGCCGAAAGGCCTGCCAACGGAAACCTGGCTCGATGCCGCCAACAAGGCGATCGCCGCGATCCGCCAGGCCGGCGCGCTGAACACGATTTTCGTGCCCGGCAATGCCTGGACCGGCGCGCATAGCTGGGCGAGCACCAGTTACGGCACATCGAACGCCAAGGCGATGACGGGCGTCGTCGATCCGGCCAACAACTTCGTCTACGAGCTGCACCAGTATCTCGACTCAAACTATTCCGGCACGCATCCCGAATGCAGGAACGAGTCGATCGGCGTCACGACGCTGACGGGCGTGACCAACTGGCTGCGCCAGAACAACAAGAAGGGTTATCTCGGCGAGTTCGGCGCCGGCAGCGATCCCACCTGCCTTGCCGCGCTCGATGCCATGCTCAAATTCATGGACGACAACCGCGACGTCTGGATGGGCTGGAGCTATTGGGCCGCCGGCGCCTGGCCGCCGAGCTACTTCACCAGCGTGCAGCCGGTGAACGGCCAGGACCGTCCGCAGATGGCGGTGCTGCTGCGCCACCTCGCTCCCGCCGCGGCGAGCACCGGGTCGGCCGCGCGCTGATGGCGATGGCCGGCACACGAGCCCGCGCAAGCGTCGCCGTGCCGCGGCGGCGCCCGTTGTGGCTTCAGCCGCCCGCGGTCGCCGTCATCGGTGCGACCGCGTTCAATTTCGTGCTGTGCCTCGTCAACACCAATGTCGGCAATGTGGGTGCCGCGGCGGCGATCGCTTGCGAGCTGATGATCATCTCCGCTGTGCTGCTGTACACCTACCAGCGGCTCACCTACACGCAGCTGCTCGTGATTTGCGGCGCGGTGTTCTACCTGGTGGCGCTGTCGGCCGGCCGCCTGCTGCTCACCGGCGGCGCCGACGTGAAGCCGATCCGCGACTTGCTCATTCCGATCGCGTTCTTCATCCTCGGCGCCAGCGCACCCGATCTGAAGACGGCGGACCGCATCGTCCGCATCGCTGCGTTTCTGGTCGTCGCCGTCGGGCTGTTCGAGTATTTCCTGCCCGACATCTATACGCGCTTCTGCAACATCGCGAGCTTCTATGTCGAGCGCGGCACGATGGCGACATCGCAGGCGCAGCAGTCCTCAAGCCTGTTCGTGTCCGGCATGCGGCCGGAGGGCGCCGGCGGTGGCCGCAATCTCCTGCCGTTTCTCGGCAACCATCGTGTATCGTCGATCTTCCTCGAGCCGGTATCGGCCGGCAATTTCGGCGTCATCCTGTTTCTCTGGGCCCTGGTCCGCTCCAAGATGGAGCACCGCTTCTACGGCGGGCTGTTCGCGTCGGCCGTCTTCACCATTGTCATGTCGGACAGCCGGTTCGGCGCCTATTTCTGCGTGATCTCCGTCGTGCTTTCGCTGGTGCCGTCGGCGATCAGGCTCGCCATGGTGGCACTGGCGCCGGTCGTCGGCCTTCTGACCATCGTCTTCATGCCCGACATACTGTCGCAGCATTTCGGCGTCGATAACGGCTTCATCGGCCGCATCATCATGGCCGGCGAAATCCTCAGCCGCTTCGACGTGCTGAACTGGTTCGGCCTGCGCGCAGCCGAGTTCATGATGGCCGATTCCGGTTACGCCTATTCGGTGGCTTCGATCGGCGTCATCGGCGTCGCGCTGTTCTGGATCATGCTGCTGTCGACCGAGAGCCGCAGCCGCTTCTTCTATATCTTTCGCGATCTGGCGGCCGCCTACGTCGCCTTCCTGCTGTGCATCAGCAACTCGCCCTACACGATCAAGACGGGGGCGCTGATGTGGTTCCTGGCCGGCGTGCTGTCTGCGGCGCCCGCCGCGGCGACACGGCGCGTCCTGCGAAGCCCGCGGCCGTCGCTCCATCCCGGCGGCGGCGCGACACGCGCCGCGCCAGCCGCCGCGGTGGTCCGCCCCGACTTCCGCGCTTCCTGACATCTATACATCTATAATGTGTCGCCGCGCGTCACGGCGCGATGGCCGGCCAAGGCGCGAGGAATCGCCAAGCCGTCGGCAACCGCCGGCACCGACAAGCTCTTGTTATATCAATGGCTTAGGTCCAAGGGACTGGCGGAGAGGGAGGGATTCGAACCCCCGATACGGTTGCCCGTATGCCGCATTTCGAGTGCGGTGCTTTCAACCGCTCAGCCACCTCTCCGGAGCCCGATCGGGCCTCAAAAGGCCCCAATTGGACGGCGCTATCTAACCAACCGACGCGAGACAAACAAGGGCCGCGAAGCGTATATATGCGCGGCCCTTAAGAAATCGGCACCAGCCGCCTCCCGCATGCCAGACGCCCTGCGATTTGCCGGTCTGCGCAAGGAACTTCGTCCGCTGACGCTGACGACGCTCCTCGTCGCCGCCGTTTCGATGGTCATTTTCGGCGTCATCTGGACCACCGGCCTGACACGCGGCTCGGTGCTCTACCTCATTCCGGTGATCATCGCCGCGACGCGCTGGGGCATCGTGTCCTCGCTCTACGCCGCCGCCGCCGGCGTGCTGTGCTCGGCCTTCTTCTTCTTTCCGCCGCTGTACAGCTTCCGCATCCGCGACCCGCAGGAATTCATCAACCTCATCCTGTTCGTGTTCGTCGCGATCCTGGTCAGCCAGCTCGCTGGCCGCCTCAAAGGACAATTGGAGCTTTCGCGCCGGCGTGAAATAGACATGCGCGATCTCTACGCCTTCTCGCGCCGGCTCGCGGTCGCCTTCGACGTGCCGGATATCCAGGCCGCGATCGAGGATCATCTCACCGCGGCCATCCAGCGCCGCGTCGTGCTGTTCGCCAACGCGCGCGACGACGCCGCCACCGCGGCGCACCGCTCCGGCTCGGCCCTGCCGCAGAACGTGTTCGCGCAGATCGCCGCCATTGAACCGGACGGCACGGCGAAAGAGAAAGGCATCGGCGCCACCAGCGTCACGGCGACCAATGGCGACATCTGGCTGGTGCGGCCGGTGTCGCCGAAGAGTCCCGAGTTCGGCGTGGTCGCCATCAATCTCGGCCAGCCGTCGAAGGACAATGTCGACGACATGCGGGTTCGCGTCGACAATGTGCTCGCCGACGCCACGGCGACCTTGGAACGCCTCGGCATCGCGCAGGCGATCAACGAAGCGCGCATGCGCTCGCAGACCGACCAGTTGCGCGAGGCACTCATCGGCTCGGTCAGCCACGAATTGCGCACCCCGCTCGCCTCCATCCTCGGCGCCGCCACGGTGCTCAGCAGCGCCCCGGCGCTGGCCCGCGAGCCGAAACTGCAGGCTCTGGTGTCGGACGTGCGCACCGAGGCCGAACGTCTCAACGACGACATCCAGAATCTGATCGACGCCACGCGCATTTCCTCGAACGGCGTTCGGCCCAGCATCGAATGGGCCGATCCGCGCGACATTCTCGACAGCGCGCTGGAGCGCTGCCGCAAGCGCCTCGCCCGCCACAAGCTGGTGCTGAACCTGCCGCAGGACCTGCCGCTGGTGCATGTCGACCCGGTGCTGGTGAAGCAGGCGCTGGTCCAGATTTTCGACAATGCCGGCAAGTATTCGCCGCCCGGCACCACCATCACGGTCGCCGCCCGGGCCCGCGACGGCCGCATGATCATGAGCGTCAGCGATCAGGGCGCGGGCCTCACCGCCGCCGAGCAGCCGCAGATCTGGGATCGCTTTGCCCGTGGCGAGCGCGTCGCCACCGCGACCAGCGGCTCCGGCCTCGGGCTGTGGATCGCCAAATCCTTTATCGCCGCCAATGGCGGCAAGATGAACGCCGTCAGCGATGGCCCCGGCAAGGGCACGACGATGGCGATCGAACTGCCGGTGGCACAAGCCGCCGTTCACCCCATGGAAAGCGACTCCGATGAGTGAGCCATCCCCGATCGTTCTGATTGTCGACGACGAAGTTCAGATCCGCCGCTTCCTGCGCACCGGTTTCGAACTCAACGGCTTCGTCGTGCACGAAGCCGGCACCGGCACCGAGGCGATCCGCGCCGCGACCTTGCGCCCGATCGACATCGTTATCGTCGATCTCGGCCTGCCCGACATGGACGGCTCCGAAGTCGTCGAGCGCATTCGCTCCTGGTCGACGGTGCCGATCATCGTGCTGTCAGTGCGCTCGACCGAGGCCCAGAAGGTGCGGCTGCTCGAACTCGGCGCCGACGACTATGTCGTCAAGCCGTTCGGCATCGCCGAGCTGATGGCGCGCGTGCGCGTGGCGCTGCGCCGGCAGTCGCGCGCCGCCTCGGGCGAACCCTCGGTCACGGTCGGCCCGCTGACCATCGACCTCGCCGCCCGCGCGGTCACGCTCAACGGCCAGCGCCTGACGCTGACGCCGAAGGAGTACCGCCTGCTGCAGGTGCTGGCCCAGCATGCCGGCAACGTCGTCACCCACCAGCATCTCCTCAAGGAGGTCTGGGGCTCGATCCACATGCAGGACACCCACTATTTGCGCATCTTCGTGCGCAAGCTGCGGCAGAAGATCGAACCGACCCCGGATTCGCCGAAGATCCTCATCACCGAACTGGGCGTCGGCTATCGTCTGGCTCATGCCAGCGAGGCCGAGAACGGCTCACCAGCACCGGTCACCGTGTCCTGAGCGGTTAACGACGGCGCCGGCTGCGGCCGGCCTGCAGCGGCGAAATCGCGTTGTTTCCTTGACATTTGCCGCCTTTTCCCGGCATAACCCCCCGGCATGCGGGCCTTTTCAGGTCCGCATACTTATTCAGGGTGCTTAAGCCCCTGAATTCAAACGTAAAACCAGACTGACAAGAAGCCGGTCCAGGGCCTCCGGGCGCTGAGACGCGGATTTGAACACGAAGGAAAAAAACGATGTTCGCAGTCATCAAGGCCGGCGGTAAGCAGTACCGCGTCGCGGCTGAAGATGTGATCCGGATCGACCGCCAGGCCGGCGAACCGGGCGATGTGATTGAATTCGGTGAAGTTTTGCTGGTCGGCGGGGACAACCCGCAGGTCGGCGCGCCGACCGTGTCGGGCGCCACCGTGGCCGGCGTGGTGCTGAACCACGAGCGCGGCGACAAGGTCATCGCGTTCAAGAAGCGCCGCCGCAAGAATTCGCGCCGCAAGCGCGGTTTCCGTCACGAATTCTCGGTGATCCGCATCACCGAGATCCTGACCGAGGGCAAGAAGCCGTCGCAGACGCCGCCCGAGAAGCCGAAGCGCGTCGCCAAGCCGAAGGCCGAGGGCGATGCCGCCCCGGCTGCGCCGAAGAAGAAGGCGGCGAAAAAGCCGGCCAAAAAGGCCGAATAAGCAGCCGGCGGCCTCGGGCCGCGGCAAAAAGGCCACGCTGCGGCGAAACATGGTTCGCCGCGGCGAAAGGTAAGAATTAGTGACGTGATTCCGACAAGGAATCGGTGTAACCAGTAACGGAATTCGAGAGAGCCCAGTTATGGCGCACAAAAAAGCAGGCGGTTCATCCCGCAACGGCCGCGACTCTGATGGTCGCCGCCTTGGTCTGAAGAAGTCCGGTGGTCAGCTCGCGACCGCCGGCAACATCATTGCGCGTCAGCGCGGCACCGTGTGGCATCCCGGCCGTAATGTAGGCATGGGCAAGGATCACACGCTGTTCGCACTCGTCGATGGAAAAGTTCAGTTCGCTACCAAAGCCAAAGGCCGCACGTACATTTCGGTTGTCCCGACGATGGAAGCTGCGGCTGAATAAACGGTAGACCAAATATCGAGGTCTGCCGGTCACCAAGTCGAACCGGCAGGGCTCATAGGGCTCTGAGAGGGGGAGACGGGTGACCGGCTCCCCCTCTCTGCTTTTGGATCCGGGAGTGGCCCGGGTCCCGTGACCGGAGCCTGAGCCATGACCCTGCTGGAAGAAATACCAACCGAGAGCTTTCGCGAAGCGAGTATCCCCGTCCTCGAGACCGAGCGGCTGGTCATGCGCGCGCCGCGTCTCGCGGACGCTAAAACGGTATCGATGCTCGCAGCCGACCGTCGTATCGCCGAAAACACCGCGCGTATTCCGCATCCATACCGTCTGGCGGATGCCGAGAATTTCATTGCCGGCGCCAACAAGCCTGGCGGCGAGCAGGTCTACATGATCACGCTGCGCGACAAGTCCGTCATCGGCGCCTGCAGCATTGCGCAGCAGGACGGCGCGCCGGAGATCGGTTACTGGCTCGGCGCCAACTACTGGGGCAAGGGCTATGCGACCGAAGCGGTGCATGCGCTGATCGACTACGCCTTCACCGATCTCGGCTACGACGCGTTGCATGCCGGTGCGCGGGTGACCAACCCGGCCTCGCGCCGTGTGCTCGAGAAGTGCGGCTTCCAGTGGACCGGCGTCGGCCTCTACCGGATTCATTCGATCAAGTCGTCGGCGCCGATCGATCGCTTCCGGCTCGAGCAGCGCATCTGGTCCGCGCTCAAGGGTTGGGCGGCGCTCAAGCGCGTGTCCTGAAGCGGTGCATGGAGACATGACATGTATCAGCCTCCGCACTTCCGCGAGGAACGGCTCGACGTCCTGCACGCGCTCATTCGTTCGCATCCGCTCGGCCTGCTGATCACGGCAGGTCCGGGCGGCTTGCAGGCGAACCACGTGCCACTCCTGCTCGATGCCACTTCATCCGAGCGCGGCACGTTGCGCGCGCATCTCGCCCGCGCCAATCCGCAAGCGCAGGAACTGGCGGCCGTCGGCGAATGCCTCGTCGTCTTCCAGGGGCCGCAGCATTACATCAGCCCGTCGCTCTATCCGACGAAGCAAGAGACGGGAAAAGTGGTGCCGACCTGGAACTACATCACGGTGCAGGCCTATGGCGCGCCGCGTGTCGTCGATGATGCTGGATGGCTCCGGCAGCAGATCGACGATTTGACGCGGCACCAGGAAGGCAGCCGCGAAGCGCCGTGGCACGTCGCCGACGCGCCGGAGACGTTCATCGCCGCGCAAGTCAAAGGCATCATCGGCCTCGAAATCCCGATCGCGCGCCTCGACGGCAAATGGAAGGTCAGCCAGAACCGCACCGCGGTGGATCAGCAGGGCGTGGCGGCCGGGCTGCGCGGCCTCGGCGCCGATGCCGACGCCATGGCCGACGCGGTCGCCGCGCGCGGCAAGGCCAATTAGTTTCCTTCTTCATTCCGGGGCGCGGCCGTCAGGGCCGCGAGCCCGGAATCCATAACCCCTGCGCTGCGGAGTATGGATTCCGGGCCCGCCGCTTTCGCGGCGTCCCGGAATGACCAGCTCGTTGGATAGGAATTAAACGGGAGGCTGCCCATGGAACGCCAACTCATCTCTTCCGGCGCCATCTTCGAAACAAAGATCGGCTTTTCCCGCGCGGTGCGTGTCGGCTCGCATATCGCCGTCTCCGGTACGGCGCCGATCGCGCCGGGCGGCGGTGTTGCCTGTCCCGGCGACCTCTACGGCCAGACGCTGCGCTGCCTGGAGATCATCGAGACCGCGATCAACAACGCCGGCGGCAAGCGCGAACACATCATCCGCACGCGCATCTTCCTGAAAGAAATTTCGAACTGGGAAGACGCCGGCCGCGCCCATGGCGAGTTCTTCCGCGACATCCGCCCGGCCTCGACCATGATTCAGATCGTGCAGGCGATCGATCCCGGCTGGCTGGTCGAGATCGAGGCCGATGCGATTGTTCCATAGTTCCCGCGACTATTCAGTGTGCGCTTGACCCGGCACAACCGCTCTGACGGTTGCGTTAGGATGGCGACAACTAAGACCGGCTAATTACCCCTGCCTTTAAGGAAATACATTCGACCGCCGCTTACCTCTACCCTTGGGGGCAAACTCAGGGGCAGGACCAGTGATCATCCGGCCACGACCGATCTGGTTTTACTTTATCGCCTTCAGTGCGGCGCTCACGCTGCCGGTGATGGCGATCGCCGGCTATATGATGTGGAACCTGGCCGAGGCCGAGAACGCTCGACTCCAGAACAACCTCCACGACGTCAACCGGCAGATCATATTCGCCCTTGAGCGGCAGCAGGGCGCCGACATTGCCGCGTTGCGCGCGCTCGCGACCTCGCCGGCCCTGCGTAGCGGCGGGATCGAGGCTTTCCGCACCCAGGCCAACGCCATGGTCGACGCCAATGACGCGCTGACCAACATCATCCTGCGCGACGCCGACGGTCGGGTGCTCATGGACACTGGTTCCGGCGTCGAAAGCGATCTGCCGCCCGAATTCCTGCGCCCCCATGAGGCGCCGCCGGAATTGTCCGGCATCGCGCTCGGCAAGACTTTCGCGCAGTCGGGGTATTTCATCTCGACGCCGGTCACCATCGCCGGCACGGCTCGCTATTACGTCATTGCCCGCATCGCGCTGCCCAGCCTCAATTCCCTCATCCGCGAGCAGATGATCGATGACGGCTATTTTGCCTCGATCGTCGACGGCAACGGCTTGATCCTGGCGCGCTCGGCGGAAGGCGACAAATACTACGGCCGGAAGCTGAATGGCCTCGTGGGCAATCTGCCGGCGGCCTTCACCTGGAGCGGCGTCAATCCTCAGGGTATTGCCGTTTTCGGCATATTCAACCGCTCGACGATGTCGGGCTGGGGCGTCACCACGGGTATCGACCGCAAGCTCTTGAGTGCGCCGCTGCGCAAGTCGCTATTGTGGCTCACGACTCTGGCGGCAGTGACCTTGGCCATTGGCTGCTCGATTGCCTATCTGCTCAGCCGGGTGCTGACGGCCGCGTCGCGCAAGATCGTCACCGCCGCGGTCGAGCTCGGCGAAGGCAGAACTATCCGTGCTTTCACGACGCCGATCATCGAGGCCAACATCGTCAGCACGGCGCTGCAGGCGACGTCGGAGAAGCTGCGGCAGAACGCCGAAGCGCTCGGCTCTGCCAATCGCATGCTGGAACGCAAGGTCGAAGAACGCACCGCCGAGCTTGCCGCCAAGACCGAATTGCTCGAAACCACGATGTCCAATATGGACCAGGGTATCGTCGTTATCGGTCCGAATGGCGAGATCCAGCTCTTCAACAAGACCGCGGCCGACCTTAACAATGTCCCGGTCGAATTCCTCGAACAAGGACCGACGATTGCCGAGGCCATCGCCTATCGCCGCGCCAATGATCAATTCGAGCACACCGACGACGAACTCAAGATTCTGCTGCATCGCGAAGGCGTGGTGACCGGGAAGACCCTCGTACACGAACGCGAGCGCCGCAACGGCGACGTCATCGAAGTTCGCACCGTGCCGCTCGCTGACGGTTCGCTGGTGCGCACCTTCACCGATGTCACTTTGCGCAAACATGCCGAACGTCACCTTGAATATCTGGCGCGGCACGATCCGCTGACGCGATTGCCGAACCGCGTACTGTTCCGCGAACGGCTCGAACAAGCGGTGTCCTATAACCGGCGCCATGGCGCGCCATTTTCGGTGCTGTTCATCGATCTCGATGGCTTCAAGGAGGTCAACGACCGCCACGGCCATGCCGTCGGCGACGGCCTGCTGATCGAGGTTTCGGCGCGCTTCAAAAGCGCGCTGCGGATGGAGGACACGGTCGCGCGACTCGGTGGCGACGAATTCGCCATTCTGCAAACCGCCACCGGCGGCGGCAGCGACCCGGTTCGGCTGGCGCGCCGCCTGCTCGAGGAGGCCGCCGGCAACTATCGCATCGGCGACATCGAAGTCTCGACCGGATTGAGCATCGGCATTGCCCGCTGCCCGGACGACGAAACGGATATCGACAAGCTGTTGCGGCAGGCGGACGCGGCGCTCTATCGGGCCAAACGTCAGGGCCGCGGGACCTTTTGCCTCGCCGGCGCCGACGACGCACGGCATCAGGCCGGCTAAGCCGGCGGCGGCTCGTTGAAGGCCGGCGGCTTCGCCAGCCGCTGCTCGCGAATGAAGATGTAGAACCCGGCGGCGATGATGATGCCGGCGCCGATCACCACATGCTGCGACGGCACGTCGCCGAAGAAGATGTAGCCGAACAGTACCGCCCAGACGATGCTCGTATACTGATACGGCACCACGACCGATGCCGGCGCCATGCTGAGCGAGCGGTTGATGCAGAAGAACGCCGTCATCGCCACGACGCCGAGCAGCGCCAGCAGACCGGCGTCGAACCAGCTCACCGCGACCCATGTGAATGGCGTGGTGACCGCTCCGAACAGCAAAGTTGCCGCATTGTGCGTCGCCACCAGCACGACGTCGGAGGTGCCGCGCACCAGCCGCGTGCACACCATGAAGATCGAGAACGACAGGCTGCCGGCGATGGCGACCAGCGCATGCGGCGACAGCGCGCTGCCGCTCGGCCCGAGCGCGATCATGACACCGACGAATCCGACGGTCACCGCCAGCCAGCGCCGCCAGCCGACATGCTCGCCGAGCAGGAACGGCGACACCGCCGTCACATAGATCGGGCCGGCGAGATAGAAGGTCATGGTGTCGGCGAGCGACATGCCCGACAGCGCCCAGTAGAAACAGGCGACCTCGAAGGTGGCGAAGGCGGCGCGCAGCACCTGCAATCCCGGCCGCGGCGCCCGAATGAACGCGCCGACGCCGACCTTGACGATGAAGGGTGACAGGATGATCAGCGCCGCCGCGCTGCGCAGCAGCAACACCTGGCCCAGCGAATAGGTCGCGATCAGCCACTTGCCCATGGTGTCGTTGATGGCGAAGAACAGGATGCCGAGCAGCATCATGGCGATGCCGCGGACGGCGTTTTCGCGCCCACCATGGGCCTGTACTTGGGCCTGTACTTGGGCCTGTACTTGGGCCTGCGCTCTGGCCTCTGGCTGCGTGGTCATGGCAGCCGTATATACGCGGGCCACTACCGCGCCAATAGCGCGGACGCCGCGCCGGTATGCCGCACAGCCTGGGTCTAGCTCTGCTGCGCCTGCCGGGCGCCGGCGGTGAACCGGGCGACGAAGTCGTCGAGTTCTTCGCGGTTGAGATCGCTGATGGCCAGCAGCGACAGGCCGTTGTCGCTCCAGCGGATGACGTTGAAGCCCTGCACGACCTGGAATTCCGGCGTCCTCGACGCGCCCTCGGCGCCCTGTCTCACGAACAGATTGATGACGTGGATCCGGCGCCGGTACACGATCGCCGCCGCCGGTTTGCCGTCGATGAAGTCGAGCCGGCCGCCGATCAGGGTGAAGCCCTGCGCGGTCAGGTCGACGACCGGCGGCGCCAGGTCGATCCGGCCATTGAACCACGGCTTCACCGTGTGCTGGTTGGTCGACAGCACGTCGGTCAGATGATCGGCCTGCAGCGAGCGCAGATGCGCCGAGATCGCTTCGGCCATGACGATGCTGTCGCGGTCCTGGCGCAAAATGACGACGCCGACACTCGCGGCCGCCAGCGCCGACAGCGTGCCGCCGGCAAGGAAGCCCTTGAGCAAGGTCCGGCGATCGGTTTTCACCGGCGACGGCACGGCGCGCTCGATGCTGCCGCGCAAGGACGCCGGCGCCGCGTAACGCAGGCCCTGCACCGGCATGGCGTCGCGCAGTTCGCGCAATGCCGCGAGTTGCGGAGCGCAACGCGGACAATGAGCGACATGCGCCTCGACATCGCGTGCATGACCGGCGTCAAGCTCGCCGTCGATCAGCGCATGGATGAGCACTTCGGCCTCATCGCAAGTCATGTTTCCTTCTCCTCGGCAAGCCATGCCGTGCGCAGCAGGGCTCGGCCTCGTGCCAGCCGCGACATCACCGTTCCGACCGGCATCCCGATCACATCGGCGATCTCGCGATAACTCAGGTCGTTGATCTCCCGCAGCACCAACGTCTCCCGGAACGGTTCCGGCAGGCGGGCGATCAGGGTCTGCACGGCGGCCGCATCGAACCGGCGCAAGGTCTCGGCTTCCGGCGACGGCGGGTCGCTCCACAATCCTTCGCTGGTCTGCTCGGCGACGTCGTCGTCGCCGTTGGCCACGACCATCGATGCGCTGCGCCGGGCATATTCGGCGCGGCAGACATTGCGCAGGATCGCCAGCAGCCAGGGCTTGATCGGGCCGCCGCGAAACGTGCCGAAGTGCCGGAACGCCCGCAGGTAGCATTCCTGCACGGCATCCTCCGCATCATGCGCATCGCGCAGCAAATATCGCGCCAGCGAATAAACATCGTCGAGATACGGCAACGCCGCAGCGCGGAAGCGCTGCGCCGCGTCGTCACCTTTGTTGAAATCCGGCACCATCATCTCGTCCGCGAGGACCAACGCCATCACTGTGGCGCGGCGCTGCCCGTCGTGCCCTCGACCACAATCGAGCCGGTCATATGCGGATGCAAGCCGCAAAAGTACTTGAACGTCCCGGGTGTCGTGAATGTGAACGAGAAGGACTGGTCGGTGTCGAGCGCCTTGGAGCGTAGCCCCTGGGTCCCGGAGGCGACGCTGTGCGGGATGTCGTCATGGTTGATCCAGGTCACCTTGGTCCCCGGCTTCACCGTCACGTTCTGCGGCGTGAAGGCGAAATTGTCGATGGTGACGGTGATGTCTTCGGCCTGGGCCGGCGCCGCCACCCACAGGACAGAGACGGCGACGCCGACCAGGATCGTCGGCAGCTTCATTCGCAACATAGAGGACCTCAGGACTTGAGCGGCGTATCGACGATCGCGAGACGCTGTTCGTTTTGCTTGAACGTGATGTCGGCGATGCCGAGCAGGGTGCGCAGCTTGTCGTCGGCGACCTTCATGGGGCCCGGCGACGGCGCGGTGCCCGGCGCCGGCTGCGGGAAGGCGGTCGAGCGCGCGGTGTGGAAGGTGACGTTGCCTTCGACCTTCTGCATCACCTGATGGATGTGGCCGTTCAGCACGGTCACCGAGCCGAAGCGCTTGAGATAGCCGAGCGCCTGGGCGCCGTCGTCGGTGCCCCAGCCCCACTCCGGGTAGACGGTCCACAGCGGGATGTGGGCGAAGACCACGATCGGCTGCGATGCCGAGCGGCCCTTGAGGTCGTTCTCCAGCCACGCGAGCTGTTCGGCGCCGAGATAGCCGAGACCGCCGCCCTTGAGATCGACGACATTGACCAGGCCGATGAAATGCACGCCGTTGGCGTCGAACGAGTAGTAGCCGAAGCCCCTGGTGCCGCGGCCGTAGCGCGCCATATAGAGCCTGCCGCGATCTTCATCGATGATGTCGTGCTCGCCCGGCACGTAATGCACGTCGAGCCGCGCCTGCGAGATGATCTTCTCGGCGTCGTCGAATTCCGACGCCTTCGACAGGTGCGAAATGTCGCCGGTGTGGATCATGAAGGCGGGCCGGTTCGGGATCGTCCGGGCCCGGGCGATGGCCTCTTCCAGGGTGCCCTTGGCGTTCGGGTTGGCGGGCTTGTCGAAGCCCATGTGGCTGTCGCTGATCTGAAGGAAGGTGAAGCCTTTGGGCTCCTCGGCCAGGGCCCCGTCGATGATGCCGAGCGAGGCCGGCACCCCGCCGGCGATGGTCCAGAGCACCCCGGTTCCCGCCCAGGTCATGCATTCGAGCACTTTGCGGCGGCTCGGACCGTCATCGTGGGTTGTCATTACCTAAATCCCGCGTTGGTTGATCTGCGGGACTGGATCGGCGGGACCGGCGTTTTATTCCCGGGAATCTTCGTGCGCGGCGGCGCAATCGGATATACAGGTAAGGCCATGAAATTCCTCGACGAAGCCAAGGTCTACATCGCGTCCGGCGCCGGCGGTAACGGCTGCATCTCGTTCCGGCGCGAGAAATTCATCGAGTTCGGCGGTCCCAATGGCGGCGACGGCGGCAAGGGCGGCGACGTCTATATCGAGGCCGTCGACGGCCTGAACACGCTGATCGATTACCGCTACCAGCAGCACTTCAAGGCGCAGCGCGGCGAGAACGGCATGGGCAAGGACCGCCACGGCGCCGGCGGCAAGGACGTCACCCTCAAGGTGCCGGCCGGCACGCAGATCTACGAGGAAGACGGCGAAACCCTGCTCGCCGACCTCGTCAATGTCGGCGACCGCGTCATGATCGCCAAGGGCGGCAATGGCGGCTTCGGCAACGCCTATTTCAAGTCCTCGACCAATCAGGCGCCGCGCAACGCCAATCCCGGTCAGCCCGGCCAGGAGCTCACCATCCGGCTGCGGCTCAAGCTCATTGCCGATGCCGGCCTCGTCGGCCTGCCCAATGCCGGCAAGTCGACGTTCCTGGCGCGCGTCACCGCGGCCAAGCCCAAGATCGCCGATTATCCGTTCACGACCTTGCATCCGCAGCTCGGCGTCGTGCGCGTCGACGACCGCGAATTCGTGCTCGCCGATCTGCCCGGCCTGATCGAAGGCGCGCATGAGGGCGTCGGCCTCGGGGACCGCTTCCTCGGCCACACCGAGCGCTGCCGCGTCCTCCTGCATCTGGTCGACGGCACCTCGGACGATGTCGTTGCCGCCTACAGGACCGTACGCGGCGAGCTCGAAGCCTACGGCAACGGCCTCGAGGACAAGCCGGAAATCGTGGCGCTGTCCAAAACCGACGCCATGACCGCCGACGAGATCAAGAAACAGGTCGCCAAGTTCAAAAAGGCGACAAAGAAGACGCCGCTGGTTCTCTCCTCGGCGTCCGGCGAGGGCGTCACCGAGGTGCTGCGCGAACTGTTCAAGATCGTCGGTAAGAGCAGCA
This sequence comes from Pseudomonadota bacterium, assembly GCA_018240595.1. GTDB lineage: Bacteria > Pseudomonadota > Alphaproteobacteria > Rhizobiales > Xanthobacteraceae > Pseudolabrys. The sequence goes on from JAFEFL010000042.1 coordinate 108,573, forward strand.
AGCCGCAAGGCGTGAAGAAGAAAGAACAGCCGGCCTGGCAGCCGTAACGTTTCTGTTATCGCCGCCGGGACGATTTATCACTTCGGCGTCAGACTCTCCTCCCCACGATTGCGTTGCCATTCCGCTTCGCTTTAATCCGCCGCGCTGGGCGACGGAGCAAAGCCATGGACCAACACGCGATCATCATCGCCGATCAGACCGGCGTCATCAGGCTGTGGAGCGAGGGCGCCGAACGGCTGATCGGTCATGCCGCCTCTTATGCCGTCGGGCAAAAGCTCGATCTCATCGTGCCGGAGGAATTGCGCGCCCGGCACTGGACCGGCTTCGGCAAGGTGATGGACGGCGGTCCGTTCGGCGGCGCCGGCGAATTCTTCGACCTGCCGGTCCGCTGCCGGGACGGCGCAACGAAGACATTACGCGGACAGCTTCACGTGCTACGAAATGAGGCGAGCCACGCCATCGGCGCGATGGCGATATTCTCCGCGCCGCCTTGAAGCGAGAAGGATTGCCCGATGAAAACCCGCGCTGCCGTGGCCTGGAAAGCAGGCGCCCCGCTCACCATCGAGACCATCGACATCGAAGGACCGCGCGCCGGCGAAGTGCTGGTCGAGGTCAAGGCGACCGGCGTCTGTCACACCGACTACTACACGCTGTCGGGCGCGGACCCGGAAGGCATCTTCCCCGCCATTCTCGGCCATGAGGGCGCAGGCATCGTGCGCGAGGTCGGCGCCGGCGTCACCTCGCTCAAAGCCGGCGATCATGTCATTCCGCTGTACACGCCGGAGTGCCGGCAATGCAAAACCTGCCTGTCGCAGCGCTCCAACCTGTGCACCGCGATCAGGGCCACGCAGGGGAAGGGCCTGATGCCGGACGGCACCTCGCGCTTCAAATGCGACGCCGAGCCGGTGTTCCACTACATGGGCTGCTCGACCTTCGCCAACTTCACGGTGCTGCCGGAAATCGCACTCGCCAAAGTCCGCGAGGACGCGCCGTTCGACAAGATCTGCTACATCGGCTGCGGCGTCACCACCGGCATCGGCGCCGTCATCAACACCGCGAAGGTGTGGCCCGGCGCCAATGTCGCCGTGTTCGGCTTAGGGGGCATCGGCCTCAATGTCGTGCAGGGCGCGCGCATGGTCGGCGCCGACAAGATCATCGGCATCGATCTCAATCCCGAGCGCGTCGCCATGGCCAAGAAATTCGGCATGACGCATTTCATCAACCCCGATGAGGTCGGCCGCGACAAGGTGGTGCAGGCCATCGTCGATCTCACCGGCGGCGGCGCCGACTTCTCGTTCGAGTGCATCGGCAACACGCAGGTGATGCGCCAGGCGCTCGAATGCTGCCATCGCGGCTGGGGCGAATCGATCATCATCGGCGTCGCCGGCGCCGGCCAGGAAATCGCCACCCGGCCGTTCCAGCTCGTCACCGGCCGGGTGTGGAAGGGCACCGCCTTTGGCGGCGCCCGCGGCCGCACCGATGTGCCCAAGATCGTCGATTGGTATATGGATGGTAAAATAAACATCGACGATCTGATCACCCACACCATGCCGCTCGATCAGATCAACGAGGCCTTCGACCTGATGCATGAAGGCAAGTCGATCAGAAGCGTGGTTGTTTATTGAGGAATCCGCGGACGGCGGCCAAGGCGCGGCAAAATTGGGCCGCACGCCGCCGGCCGGACCCTGTATTTCATGAATGGTTCCGGGGGAACTGCGGCGAGGGCGCGGCGCGGTTTGCCTTATTTCAAACTCCGCCACATCCAACTATCGTCGCGATCGCAACGCATGAAGCGAAGCATCGGAGGGTAATTCCCGTTCTTTCAGAATGAAAGCACGCACCGCGCTCAGCCAGCAGGCGATGGCGCGGTGAGACGATGGAGAAGAGCCGACATGCGGCAGCTGTTTCTGCCAGCGTGCATTTGTTTGGTAACGTGGTCGGGCGCCACCAGCTCCGATACAGGACTGACGCTCGACGAATTCACAAGCCGCCGCCATATCTCGAGCGAGCAGGCGCCGGTGCGACTGGCCTCGCTCGACGTCGGGGATATTGCAGCGAGCGGCGAGACGCCGCGTACGCCGCCGGGCGAGATCGGCATCACCCATGAAGAGGACGCCAGCGCGGTTGTCGCGATTCCGCGCGAGGATTCGCCGCCGCCGAGCGCCAGAGACATCGCCGCGCTGGTGCCGAACCTGCCGGCCGAGTTTCCGGTGCCGTCGGGCAAGGTAATCAACAACGGCATCCCCGCCGGCATCCCGCTGCCGCCAGTGCCGAAGCCCGTGGTCGATCGCAGCGAGGAGGAAGTCTGCAACGCGCTCGCGCAAGCGGCGCAGCGCAACGACGTGCCGGCGCCGTTCCTGATCCGGCTGCTGTTCCAGGAGAGCAAGTTCCGTCCTGAAGTGGTCAGCGCCGCCGGCGCGCAGGGCATCGCGCAGTTCATGCCCGGCACCGCCGACGAGATGGGCGTCGATAATCCCTACGATCCGCTGCAGGCGATACCCGCTTCGGCGCGCATGCTCGGCAATCTCGTGCGCCAGTTCGGCAATCTCGGCCTCGCCGCAGCCGCTTACAACGCCGGGCCCAAGCGCGTCGCCGACTGGCTCGCCGCCAAGGGCAAGTCCAAGCTGCCGGACGAGACGCAGGGTTACGTGAAGACCATCACCGGCAACGCGGTCGAGAACTGGAGCGCGGCCAGCGCCCGGCATCCGGCGCAAAAGATTCAGCAGGCGGCGCCGTGCCAGAGCGCCGCCGGCCTCCTCGCCGCGAACGGTCCGGACGCCTTGCCGCTGCCGTCGCCGTCGCCGCTGCGCGCCACCGTCAAGGTCGCGGACAAGAGCAGCGACAAGCCCGGTGACGACAAGAAGACCGCGAAGGCCGAGCACAAGCCGCCGGTCACGAAGGTGGCCGAGAACGACAAGGCCGGCGCCAAGCTGGCCGAGATCAAGAAGCCTGGCGCCGCGAACAAGGCGCTCGACATCAAGATCGTCGCGCCAGAACCGCAGCCGGCGAAGAAGAACGGCCGTCTCGCGCTCGGCGCCAAGGTCGTTCACCGCGCCGACGCGCGCGCCGAGCTGAAGCTCGACGTCAAGCCGCAAGCCAGGACCGAAGCCAAAGCCGCGGTGAAAACCGACGGCAAGGCGCACAAGGCTCAGGCCAAACCGGAGCCGCACAAGGAGCCGGCGAAGCGCGAGAAGATCGCGCAACGCTGAGCAAATAGCCGGTTCGGTTCGAACGGCCCACCGCCGAGGTGGGCCGTTTTCACGTCTGCGCGAGCCACCTCCCCGTCGCGCGGCCGCTGCGCTAGGCTTGTCCCGACCGCGCCCGGAGAGCGCGGCGAATGATAGATCCGGGAGGAGACCATGAAGCTCGTGCAAGCCGCGCTGGCGTTCGCCATGACGGCCGTAATGACGGCCGTATTGACGCTCGCCGTCACGCCCGTGTCGGCCGCCGATTATCCCACGCCGCAACAAGGCGAATGGATCGCCAAGGACTTCAAGTTCCACACCGGCGAGGTGATGAAGGAACTGAAGCTGCATTACACCACGGTCGGCGATCCCAAGGGCAAACCGGTTCTCGTGCTGCATGGCACCGGCGGCTCGGCGCAGAGCATGCTCGGCGCCGGTTTTGCCGGCGCGCTGTTCGGACCAGGCCAGCCGCTCGACGCCACGAAGTATTACATCATCATTCCGGACGCGATCGGCGCCGGCCAATCGTCGAAGCCGTCGGACGGCCTGCGCGCCAAATTCCCGAAATACAATTACGACGACATGGTCACGGCGCAGTATCTGCTGATCAAGGAAGGCCTCGGCATCAAGCATCTGCGCCTCGTCATCGGCAATTCGATGGGCGGCATGCAGACCTGGATGTGGGCGGCGAAATACCCGTCCTACATGGACGCCGCGGCGCCGATGGCGTCGCAGCCGACGCCGATGGCGTCGCGCAACTGGATGATGCGGCGCATGCTGCTCGAAACCATCAAGGCCGATCCGGCCTACAAGAACGGCGACTACACCGAGCAGCCGCCGATGCTTAAAATCGCCAACGTGTTCTTCGCCATCGGCACCAATGGCGGCTCGCTGCACTATCAGAAGATCGCGCCGACCAACGCCGCCGCCGACGCCTTCGTCGACAAGGCGCTCGCCGCGCCGATGAAGGCCGACGCCAACGACTTCCTCTATCAATGGGGCTCGTCCGCCGACTACGACGTGTCGAAGGATCTGGAGAAGATCGAGGCGCAGGTGCTCGTCATCAACTCCGCCGACGACGAGCGCAATCCGCCGGAGACCGGCATCCTCGCCGAGGCGATGAAGCGCGTGAAGCACGGCAAGATCTATCTGATCCCGGCCAGCGGCGACACCGGTGGTCATGGCACCACCGGCGGCATGGCCAAGCTCTATGCCGCGCCGCTGGCGGAATTGCTGAGCACCGCGCCGGAACGCAGCATGTAGACGGCGCGGTTAACGATCCTCGTAGATCCAGCGCGGCCCGTAAGCGGGCCGCGGGCCGTCGCGGCGAATGACGACGATGCGGCCGCGGTCATAAGCGCCGCCGTCATAGCCGTCGCCTTCGTCGTCATACTCGGCCTGCGGCGGGAGGTGGCGCACGGTGCGCACCACGTCGTCGAAGTCGTCGCTCCGCCCGACAGTGCCGCCGCGCAGCGAGCCTTGCGACACCGGCAACGCCGCCGGGCTATTCGACGCCTGCCGTGCGCCGTCCGCCGACAGGTCGCACAGTTTCCGCGCGCCGCCATAAGGCTGATAGGTGCAGTCCGAAGCGCGGAACGAGCGATAGGCGCTGGCGCAGGCCTGGATGGCGCAAGCCCCCGCCGGAGTCGGCACGGATGCCTGTGTCGACACCGGAGTCGCGGGCAGGTTGGCCGCCACCGGCGTTGCGTTCGCGACCTGCGCCGGCGGCGTCTGCGGCTTGTCGGCGGCGTTCGCGTCCGCCGTCTTGTCCGCGGGCTTGTTATCGGCGTCGGCGGTTTGCGCATCCGGCAGATTCTTGCCGGGGGCGGCCGGATAGATCGGCGTCAGATCCTTGTCGTTTTTGGCTTCGTTCCTGGCGTCGGCCTTGTCATCGGCTTTGGCGGTCGCCTGTCCGTTGGTCTCCGCCGTCGTCGTCCGGCCAATCGGAACCTGGCGGATCGCATTCGCCTGCTTGCCGTCCGCGGCCTTGGCGGCCACGTGTTTCGGCGCCGGAATATCCGGCGCCGTCAGATAATCGAGGCTGACGGCGCCGGTCACCGCGGTCAGCACGAGCACGAAAAAATAGGCGATGAATGGCATGGCGCGCTCTCCTCCGCGGCGGACGGAGGCAAACGCGGTGTGCCGCGCGCTTGTTCCTGGAACGAAAATGTCCGGGGTTCCGCCGCTATTTGGTGCAGATGCGGCGTGGTCCGTCGGACGGCTGATAGGTGCAGTCCGACGCGTTGAACGAGATGTAGGCGTCGGTGCAGGCGGCAATGTTGCACGCCGCCTGGGCGCGCGTTTCGGGCTTGGCGGTGCTCGCCGCGGCCGGCGGCGTGCCCTTGGTGCACAGACGGCGCGGCCCATCGCTCGGCTGATAGGTGCAATCCGCGGCCGTGAAGCTGCGATAGGCGCGCTCACAAGCGGCGACATCGCATTTTGGCGGCTCGGCTGCGGCGGCCGGCGGCGGTTCCGCGGCGACGATCGGTGGCGGCGGCGCCATTGCGGTCGTCGCCGGTGCTGCCGGCGCGGCAGCAGGCACAGCCTCGGCGCGCGCGGTCGTTGCCTCGTTCGCTTTGACCTCCGGCGTCTTGATCTCGGCCTGCTGCACCGGCGGCGGCGCGGCAGGCGGCTTCGCCGCGCGCAACTCGTACTTGCTCGGCGCCATGGGCGTCATCGGCGCCTGCAGCCAGTTGGCGCCGAAGATCACGCTGCCGACGGAGATCAGCAGAACGATGAGGTAGACAAAAATGGACATCGGCGCCTGTCGCGGATCACGGCCACATATGTGGAGACGAATATAAGACCACGAAGCTTCTCGTTAAATACCTGCATTCGGCAAAGAATTGTCGCTTTTGAGACCGGTTTTGCGGAAATGCGGCTGGAATCGGCGTTGTGGCGGTGCTTGCGCCTCACGCGCGTCGCCACAATTCAAATCGCGAAGGCGCTCACGCTCGCATGCCGACGGTTTGAATCGAATCGCACCGGCTGCGCGTTAACACCGCCCCGTCGTGCAACGACGAATGCCGACGGGCGCAGCACTGCTTTGATCGTCAACGGCGCAAAATGGTTTCCGTTCCAATAACGCGCAACAGAATGGCTGCGTTGCGGTGACTCGAATTGACGCGTTCGAGCCGCACTCCTACAGCGGAACTCCCACAGATTTTAATGCGTGTCATTCAAATGTCGGATTCTCCCCGCTTGGCGTCCACAAGACGCCACTTTCTCGCATCCGTCGCCGCATTCTCCTTCATCGCCATCGCTTCCCGTGGCCATGCACAAACGATCTCGCGTGCGCTGCCGTGGCATCCATTCGCCGGTGAGCCGCCGCAGCCGTCGCTCGCCGGCTGGTACTTCTTCAACCCGGATGAAGCGCGCGCCATCGAAGCGATCGTCGATCGTCTCATTCCCGCCGACGACCTGAGCGCCGGCGGCAAGGATGCCGGCTGCGCCGCCTTCATCGACCGGCAGCTCGCCGGGTCTTACGGCGATTCCGCCCGCCTCTACACCGCGGGGCCGTTCATGAAGGGCACGCCGACGCAAGGCTATCAGGGCGAAGCAACGCCGGCGATGCGCTACCGCGCCGGTCTTGCCGCCGTCGATGCCTATCTGCGCAAGAGCAAGAGCAAGGCTTTCGCCGAGCTCAGCGCGCAGGAGCAGGACGATTTCCTCAAGAGCCTCGAAGCCGGCAAGGTCGATCTCGGCGCCGTCGACGGCAAAAGCCTGTTCAACCTGATCCTGCAGAACACCATGGAAGGCTTCTTCGCCGATCCGATCTATGGCGGCAATCGCGACATGGTGTCGTGGAAGATGATCGGCTTCCCGGGCGCGCGGTACGACTACCGCGACCACGTCACCAAGCACAATCAGCCTTACCCGCACGGCCCGGTGTCGATCGCCGGCTCGCCGGAATGGTCGCGCAAGAGCTAAGCCCAAAGGTCACGACATGGCACGTAAACTCCCCCGCAAGGATGTGGTGATCGTCGGCCTCGGCTGGACCGGCGCCATTCTCGCCCACGAACTCACCGATGCCGGTCTCGACGTCGTCGCCATCGAGCGCGGCCCGTGGCGCGACACCGCCACCGATTTCAACATCGGCTACATGCAGGACGAACTGCGCTACGCCGTGCGCAAGGACCTGTTCCTGCAGCCGGCGCAGGAAGCCATGACCATGCGCAACAACACGTCGCAGACGGCGCTGCCGATGCGCGATTACGGCTCGTTCCTGCCCGGCACCGGCGTCGGCGGCGCCGGCGTGCACTGGAACGGCCACACCTGGCGCTTCTGGCAGAGCGACTTCCAGACCAAGAGCCATCTGACCCAGCGCTACGGCGAAGCGCGCCTTGCCGACCTGCAGGTGCAGGACTGGGGCGTCACCGCCGACGAGATGGAAAGCGCCTACGACCGGTTCGAATATCTGTGCGGCATTTCCGGCAAGGCCGGCAATCTCGGCGGCAAAATCCAGGACGGCGGCAATCCGTTCGAGGACCCGCGCAAGCGCGACTATCCGCTGCCGCCGATGCAGATGACCTACGGCCCGACCTTGTTCGCGCAAGCGGCCAAGTCGATCGGTTATCATCCGTTCCCGACGCCGGCCGCCAACCTGTCGAAGCCTTACGTCAACCCGCTCGGCATCTCGATGGGCCAGTGCACGATGTGCGGCTTCTGCGAACGCTTCGCTTGCGCCAATTATTCCAAGTCGAGCGCGCAGACCACCATTCTGCCGGTGCTGATGCGCAAGTCGAATTTCGAGGCGCGCTGCAACAGCGAAGTGCTGCACGTCAATCTCGACGCCGCCGGCAAGATGGCCAAGGGCGTCGTCTATATCGACCAGAACGGCGAGGAGCTCGAGCAGCCGGCCGATCTGGTGCTGCTCTGCGCCTACGGCCTGCACAATGCGCGGCTGATGATGCTGTCGAAGATTGGCCGGATCTACGACCCGCAAAGCGGCGAAGGCACGGTCGGCCGCAATTACTGCTATCAGACCAATGCCGGCATCCAGCTGTTCTTCGAGGACAAGAACTTCAATCCGTTCATCGCCTCGGGCGCCTGCGGCCAGACCATGGACGATTTCAACGGCGACGCCTTCGACCACGGCCCGCTCGATTTCGTCGGCGGCTCCGGCATCAACTGCATTCCGACCAACGGCCGCCCGATCGGCACCCGTCCGGTGCCGCCCGGCACGCCGCGCTGGGGCAGCGCCTGGAAGAAGGCGACCAAGGACCATTACCTGTCGTCGCTCGGCTTCTCGGCGCAGGGCTCGAGCTATGCCGCGCGCGGCAACTATCTCGACCTCGATCCGACCTACAAGGACCGCTACGGCCGGCCGCTGCTGCGCGTGACCTTCGACTTCCCCGACAACGACATCCGCATGTCGCACTGGGTGTCCGACCGCATGGTCGAGATCGCCAAGGCGATGAAGCCGAAGCAGTATGTCGAAGGCCGCCGCAACAAGAGCTGGAATTCGGTGCCCTATCAGTCCACGCACAACACCGGCGGCGCCATCATGGGCGCCGATCCGAAGACCAGCGCGGTCAACAAATATCTGCAGAGCTGGGACGTGCCGAACGTCTTCGTCATCGGCGCCTCGGCGTTCCCGCAGAACGCCGGCAAGAACCCGACCGGCACCGTCGGCGCCCTCGCCTTCCATGCCGCCGACGCCATTCGCAATCAGTATCTGCGCAATCCGGGCGCGGCCCTGGTGCAGGCATGAGCACGACCATGAAACTGTCAGGGATCGCCGCCGCCGTCGCGGCGCTCGCCATCGCCGCCACTGCCGCGGGCGCCGTCGAACTGCCTTTCGATCAGATCGAGGCCGGCCGCTATCAGGCGGCGCTCGGCGACTGCGCCGGTTGTCACACCGCGCCCGGCGGCAAACCTTTCGCCGGCGGCGTCGCGCTCGACACACCATTCGGCACATTGGTCGCGCCGAACATCACGCCAGATCGCGACACTGGCATCGGCGCCTGGTCGGAAGCGGATTTCCGCCGCGCGCTGAAGCAGGGCGTCGGTCATGGCGGCAAGCGGCTTTATCCGGCCATGCCCTACACCGCCTACACCAAGATGACCGACAGCGACGTCGCCGCGTTGTGGGCCTACATGCAGACCTTGCAGCCGGTCAGCAACGAAGTGCGCTCCAACCGCCTGCCCTTCCCGTTCAACATCCGCCTGCTGATGGCGGGCTGGAACTGGATCAACTTCACGCCCGGCGACTTCAAGCCCGACGCGAAGAAGTCGGCCGAATGGAATCGCGGCGCCTATATCGTCGAGGCCGCCGGCCATTGCAGCGTCTGCCACGCGCCGAAGTCCGCGCTCGGCGCCGACAAAGGCGGCCTCACCGGCACCGTGCTGCAAGGCTGGTTCGCGCCGAACATCACCGGCAACCTGCATGACGGCGTCGGCTCATGGAGCGCCGACGACATCGTGTCGTATCTCAAGACCGGCGTCGGCCACGGCAGCATCGGCTCCGGGCCGATGCGCGAGGTGATCGAGAACTCGACCTCGAAAATGAACGATGCCGACCTCAAGGCCATCGCCGTCTACCTCAAGGACCTGCCCGCGCCCGCGGACAAGGGCCCGGCGCCGATGGCCGCCGACAATCCGGCGATGCAGGCCGGCGCCAGGATCTTCGCGGTGAACTGCTCGGCCTGCCACAATGGCGACGGCAGCGGCCAGGGCCAGCTCTTCCCGAAGCTCGCCGGCAACGGCGTCGTGCAGCAGAACGACCCGACCACGCTGATCCATGTCGTGCTGGCCGGCAGCCAGGGCGCCGTGACCGCCGCCGCCCCGACCACGCCGGCCATGCCGTCGCTGGCCTTCCGGCTCACCGACCAGCAGGTCGCCGACGTGCTCACTTATGTGCGCAATAGCTGGGGCAACGCCGCCCCGGCGGTGACGCCGGACGAGGTCGCCAAGCAGCGGCGCGCCTCGAAAAACGGCTCGTAAGGGCCGGTTCCCGGGGCGCATGACGGGACGCGGGATGGCGTGCTAGAGAGCGCGCCATCTCGAACCGCCATCAAGCCATGCCGCCCGCTTTGTCGCCCACACCGTCCCTCACCTCGTTCCGCCGCATCGTCGTCAAGGTCGGCTCGTCGCTGCTCGTCGATTCCGCCGCCGGCGAATTGAAGCGCGCCTGGCTGGCCTCGCTGGTCGACGACATCGCGGCGCTGCATGGCGAGAAGCGCGACGTGCTGGTGGTGTCGTCGGGCGCCATTGCCTCGGCGCGCGCGTCGCTGAAGCTGCCGCGCGGCGCGCTCAAGCTCGAGGAAGCGCAGGCCGCCGCCGCCATCGGCCAGATCGCGCTGGCGCGCTCCTGGGCCGAGACGCTCGGCGCACATCACATCACCGCCGGGCAGATCCTGCTGACGCTCACCGACACCGAGGAGCGCCGCCGCTATCTCAACGCGCGCGAGACCATCGACAAGCTCTTGGAATGGCGCGTCGTGCCGGTGATCAACGAGAACGATACGGTCGCGACCAGCGAAATCCGCTACGGCGACAACGACCGCCTCGCCGCCCGCGTCGCCACCATGGTGAGCGCAGATCTTCTGGTGCTGCTGTCGGATATCGACGGCCTCTACGACAAGCCGCCGCAGCCCGGCAATGACGCCAAACTCATTCCCGTGGTGCCGCGCATCACCGCCGAGATCGAAAGCATGGCCGGCGCCTCGGGCTCCGAATTGTCGCGCGGCGGCATGGTCACCAAGATCGAGGCCGGCAAGATCGCCACCACCGCCGGCGTGCACATGGTGATCGCTTCCGGCCGCGTCATGCATCCGCTGAAGGCCATCGCCGATGGCGGGCCGTGCACGTGGTTTTTGACGCCGGCCAATCCGGTGACGTCGCGCAAGAAGTGGATCGCCGGCTCGCTCGAGCCGCGCGGCGCGCTGCACATCGACGACGGCGCGGTGAAGGCGCTGCGCTCCGGCAAGAGCCTGCTGCCGGCGGGCGTCAAGAAGATCGAAGGCGATTTCGGCCGCGGCGATGCGGTGATCCTGCGCGGACCGGACGGCGCCGAAGTCGGGCGCGGCCTGGTGGCCTATGATTTTGCCGACGCCGAAAAGATCATCGGCCATTCCTCGGCCGACGTGCTGTCGATCCTCGGCTTCACCGGCCGCACCGAGATCGTGCACCGCGACGATCTGGTGATGGGCGGCGGCATCTAGCCGAACAAACGGGCCGTTAAGTTTTCTGACAAACTCGTGAGGGAACTCGCGCGCGCCTGCATCGTTGTTTGAACACGACGCGCGACGCACACGACCGATCTGGTTCTTGAGTCTGCTGCTGATCTGGCTTCGAGGACGACGACGATCCGTCGGGCGGCGAGCCTTCGACTCCCGCCCGGCCCACCTGAAAGGCGATTGCACGATCGCCCATTAGCCCCGGCCCTCGCGGCCGGGGCTTCTGCTTGTTGGAAAGCCGTCAGTGCTGGCGGGCGCGCTTGATGCGGGCGCGGCGGCCGGCCGGCGCCGACTTCTGCGGCAGCGGCCGCTTCGGCAGCTTGAGCCGCGTGCCGTCCGGAAATTCGATGAAGCGGCTGAACACCTGCATCTGGCCCTCGTCGCCGGGACGGCCCTCGATCACGAACTTCGTGCCGACCGGGAATCGCGTGGGAAGACGGCCTGAACTGTACGCCATGGAACCCTCCATGCGCGCCGGCCCCGGAAACCGTCCAAAAAAGCCTTGCGCGGTTGGTTAATCGCACCCTGGCGTACCAATATGTAGGCCCCTTGACTGGTTTCCGGCCCCCGCGGGTTATCCTCGTTATCCCCAGGCGCAGACCGGCCATTCCGGGGCCCGAGGCCATCTCGCCGCGCCGGGCTTGACGTGGTAGGAAACCTTCCCGGGCCTCCGGACGGGCCGCGGGGGTAGCTGGGTACGGGACAGACGGCCGGGTTTCTAGCGATGACGGCGCCTTTGAAAGCGATTGACGGGACCGGCGATGCCGCCGGCCTGACGAAGACCATGGCCGGGATCGGCCGCGCCGCGCGGGCCGCGGCCCGGGCGCTGGCGCTCGCGCCGGCCGAGCAGAAAAACCGCGCGCTGACCGCCATGGCCGCCGCCATCCGCGCCCATAAGGCCGACATCCTCGCCGCCAACGCCGCCGATATCGCCGAAGCGCGTCACAGCGGCATGACCGGCGCCATGCTCGACCGCCTCAAGCTCACCGACAAGAACATCGACGGCATCGCCGCCGGCATCGAGGTGGTGCGCGACCTGCCCGACCCGGTCGGCGCCGTCATGGACTCGTGGACGCGGCCGAACGGCATGCTGATCGAGCGCGTGCGCGAGCCGCTCGGCGTCGTCGGCATCATCTACGAGAGCCGCCCCAACGTCACCGCGGATGCCGGCGCGCTGTGCCTGAAGGCCGGCAATGCCGCGATCCTGCGCGGCGGCTCCGACTCGACGCAGTCGAGCCGCGCCATCCACGCCTGCCTGGCGCAGGGCCTGCGCGAAGCCAACCTGCCCGAGGCCGCGATCCAGCTGGTGCCGACGCGCGACCGCGCCGCGGTCGGTCTGATGCTGACCGGCCTCGACAACAACATCGACGTCATCGTGCCGCGCGGCGGCAAGGGCCTGGTCGCCCGCGTTCAGGCCGAAGCGCGCGTGCCGGTGTTCGCGCATCTGGAAGGCGTCAACCACGTCTATGTCGACAAGGCCGCCGATCCCGACATGGCCAAGGCGATCGTGCTCAACGCCAAGATGCGCCGCACCGGCGTCTGCGGCGCCGCCGAGACCTTGCTGGTCGATCGCGCCGCCGCGTCCACGTTGCTCAAGCCGCTCATCGACATGCTGATCGACGCCGGCTGCGAGATCCGCGGCGACGCCGCGGTGCAGGCCGCCGACAAGCGCGTCAAGGCCGCGAGCGACGACGACTGGAAGACCGAGTATCTCGACGCCATCATCACCGCCGGCGTCGTCGACGGTGTCGATGCCGCCATCGGTCACATCGAGCGTTACGGCTCGCATCACACCGACGCCATCGTCACCGCCGATCAGGCGGCGGCCGACAAGTTTCTGCGCGAGGTCGATTCCGCCATCGTGCTGCACAACGCCTCGACGCAATTCGCCGACGGCGGCGAGTTCGGCTTCGGCGCCGAGATCGGCATCGCCACCGGCCGCCTGCATGCGCGCGGCCCGGTCGGCGCCGAACAGCTCACGACGTTCAAGTACCGCATCCGCGGCAGCGGTCAGACGCGGCCGTGACATCGTGACGTCATCGCCGCCTGCGCAGTCACGTCTGCCTCCCATCGAACGGATCATTCCCCCGCATGCTCCCGGCATGCGCATCGGTCTGTTCGGCGGTTCGTTCGACCCGCCGCACCGCGCCCATCTCGACGCCTGCCTGCTGGCGATGAAGCGGCTCAAGCTCGACCGCGTCTGGTGGCTGGTGACGCCGGGCAATCCGCTCAAGAACACCAGCCACCTGGCGCCGCTCGGCGAGCGCATGGTCGCGGCGCGTGAGCTCGCCAATCATCCCCGCATCGACGTCACCGGCCTCGAGGCCGTCATCAACACCCGCTACACCTTCGACACCATCGAATGGCTGCGCGCGCGCTGCCCCGGCGTGCAGTTCGTGTGGATCATGGGCGCCGACAACCTGCGCCACTTCCACCGCTGGCAGAAATGGCGCGCCATCGCCGATCTCATCCCGATCGTGGTCGTCGACCGCCCGGGGCCGAGCCTCTACGCCTCGAACTCGACCGCGGCGCAGGCGCTGTGGCGGTTCCGCATTCCCGAAGAGGCGGCGACGTCGCTGCCGACGCGGCGGCCGCCGGTCTGGACCTATCTGCACGGTTTGAAATCGGTGCTGTCCTCGACGGCGCTGCGGGCGCTGCGCGAGAAATCGAAAGCCGCCCCGGCGGCACCGGTTCCCGCCGCGCCGGACGAGACGGCAAAGCCGGCGCCGAAGGCCGCGAAGCGGCAGGCCCCCGGCCAGAAGAAATCGCGCAGCAAGACCGCGACCGGCAAGAAATCGGCGGCACGGCGCAACGCCGCACCGGCACGCAGCAGCAAGGCGCGCAACGCCAAGGCGAGCAAGTCGGTACCGGCGGGCAAGCGCGGCAAGGTTTCGCGCAAGACGGCGCGCAAGACAACGCGCAAGACAGCGGGCAAGACTTCCCGCAAAGGCGCGAAATAGCTATCCTGCCGCGCGGCACTTTTTTCAACGTCAAGACCAATCGGGCAAAAGGACCAAGCTCCCCTGGCAAAGACCGTGACATCCCGAACGAAATCGCGTTCGTCCGCCGGCAAGCGCGCAGGCGCTGGCAAAGGGCGCAGCAAGAAACCGGCTTCGCCCAAAAAATCCAAGGCCAGTTCGTCCGGCAACAAGGTGAGCCCGCGCGCGCTGGCCAAAGCCAGCGTCAAGCCGAGTGCTAAACCCGTTCACGCGCCGAAGCCCGCCGCCAAGGCCAAGCCGCCCGAGAGCAAGTGGCTCAAGCTGATCCGGCACAGCCTCGAGGACATGAAAGCCGAGGACACGGTCGTCATCGATCTGTCCGACAAGTCGTCGATCGGCGACACGATGGTGGTGACCACCGGCCGCTCCAACGTGCATCTCGCCTCGATCGCCGATCGCATCGTCAAGGATCTGAAGGCCGCCGGCATGTCCGGCATCGCGGTGGAAGGTTTGCGTCAGGGCGACTGGGTGGTGATCGATACCGGCAGCGTGCTGGTGCACATCTTCCGTCCCGAAGTCCGCGCCTTCTACAACATCGAGAAGATGTGGAGCGCGTGAGGCTTCGCGCGAAGGCGTGAAAGACAAATCTCCGTTCGTCCCCGCGAAAGCGGAGACCCAGGAGTCCAAAGCGCGCGCCTATAAATAGACTCTGGGTTCCCGCTTTCGCGGGAACGAACGGAGGAAGTGGCAGGCTGAACTTATGCGCATCATCGTCGCCGCCATCGGCCGCATGAAGGGCCCCGAAGCCGAACTCGCCGAGCGCTATCTCAAGCGCGCCAATCAGGCCGGTCGCGCGCTCGGCTGGAAGGCGGTCGAGGTCGTCGAGATCCGCGAAAGCCGCGCCGACGAAATCATGAAGCGCATGCTCGAGGAATCGATCGCGCTCGCCAATGTCATTCCGCAAGGCGCCGCCGTGGCGCTGCTCGACGAGAAGGGCGACACGCTCGGCAGCGAGGCCTTCGCCACCGAGCTCGCCACCTGGCGCGGCAACAACGTGCCGGCGGTGGTGTTCATGATCGGCGGCGCCGACGGGCTCGCTGCCTCGTTGCGCGACAAGGCGCAGCTTCGCCTGTCGTTCGGCAAGGCGACCTGGCCGCACCAGATGGTGCGCGTCATGCTGCTCGAACAGCTCTACCGCGCCACCACGATTTTATCGGGACATCCCTATCACCGGGCGTAGCTTGGCTTTCTTCACCCTCCCCCTCCAGGGACGGTGAAGCGGGCATAGGCGCGCCCAAAAGCCGCTTGACATCATTCCCAACATAGGACTATAAATATTCCTATCTCATCCATCGAGGGGCGTTTCTAGAGACGATCCTGAAGCGGGATGGGATGCGGCGCCTGCGGGCGGGGCTCGTAACCCCGCCTCCGGGAGGTCGCGGGCAGCCGTCCGGGGCTACTACGAGCCCCCGCCCTTCAGTGGGCTGGACGCGGTGCCGGTGAAGGCGGGCGAAA
>JAFEFL010000043.1 GCA_018240595.1 Pseudomonadota bacterium
CAGGGCGAATGGCACCAGGCCAATGTCTATACCCGCGACCAGCTCAGGATCGGCGCCAAGGTCAAGGGCGCCGCCATCATCATCGAGCCGCACCAGACCATCGTCGTCGAACCGGGCTGGCAGGCCGAGCTGACGGCCAAGAACCATCTCGTGCTCGCGCGCATCAAGAAGCTCAAGCGCGTCGCCGCCATCGGCACCCATGCCGATCCGATCATGCTCGAGGTCTTCAACAACCTGTTCATGTCGATCGCCGAGCAGATGGGCGTGTCGCTACAGAACACCGCCTATTCGGTGAACATCAAGGAGCGCCTCGACTTCTCCTGCGCCGTGTTCGCCGCCGACGGCACGCTCGTCGCCAACGCGCCGCACATGCCGGTGCATCTCGGCTCGATGGACCGCTCGGTCGAAACCGTGATCCGCGACAACAAGGGCAAGATCGCGCCCGGCGACGTTTACGCCATCAACGCGCCCTACAACGGCGGCACGCATCTGCCGGACATCACCGTCTGCACGCCGGTGTTCGACGACAAGAAGAAGAACATCCTGTTCTGGGTCGCCTCGCGCGGCCACCACGCCGATGTCGGCGGCATCTCGCCCGGCTCGATGTCGCCCAACGCGACCACCATCGAGCAGGAAGGCGTCTATATGGACAACTTCAAGCTGGTCGACCGCGGCAGGTTCCGCGAGAAGGAATTGATGGCGGCGCTGCTGGGGGCAAAATATCCGGCGCGCAACCCGATCCAGAACATCAACGACATGAAGGCGCAGATCGCCGCCAATGAAAAGGGCGTGGCCGAGCTGCGCAAGATGGTGACGCAGTTCACGCTGCCCGTGGTCAAGGCCTACATGCAGCATGTCCAGGACAACGCCGCCGAGAGCGTGCGCCGCGTCATCGATCGCCTGCACGATTCCGAATACAGCTACGAGATGGACCAGGGCACCTTCATCAAGGTGAAGATCACGGTCGACAAGAAGAAGCGCGAGGCCACGGTCGATTTCACCGGCACCTCGGCGCAGCAGCCGAGCAACTTCAACGCGCCCGAGCCGGTGACGCGCGCCGCCGTGCTCTACGTGTTCCGCGTCATGGTCGATGACGACATCCCGATGAACGCCGGCTGCCTCAGGCCGATCAACATCGTCATCCCGAAAAAGACGATGCTGACGCCGGAATATCCGGCCGCCGTGGTCGCCGGCAATGTCGAGGTGTCGCAGGCGGTGACCAACACCTTGTTCCTCGCGCTCGGCGCGCTATCGGCGGCACAGGGCACGATGAACAATCTCAACTTCGGCAATGCCAAGTATCAATACTACGAGACGATCTGCTCGGGCTCACCGGCCGGCCCCGGCTTCAACGGCACCGACGCCGTGCACACCCACATGACCAATACGCGGCTGACCGATCCGGAGATTCTCGAATTCCGCTATCCGGTGCTGCTTGAGGACTTCCACATCCGCAAGGACTCCGGCGGCCAGGGCGAATACCACGCCGGCGACGGCATCCGCCGCACCATCCGCTTCCTGGAGAAGATGGAATGCACCATCCTTTCCGGCCACCGCCGCGTGCCGCCGCCCGGCCTTGCCGGCGGCAGAGCCGGCCAGGTCGGCGAGAACTGGGCGCGCCGCAAGGACGGCACCATGGAGCGGCTGAAAGGCTGCGACGACACCACGATCGACGCCGGCGAAGCGGTCATCATCCAGACCCCGACCGCGGGCGGGTACGGGAAGGCGAAAGGGTAAGAGGCTTTGTCCGTTCGTCCCCGCGCATAGCCGTTCAAAGAACGGCGTTCTTTCAGAACGCCTATGAGCGGGGACCCAGTTCTGCATCGCAAGTAAGCCTGGGTTCCCGCTTGCGCGGGAACGAACGGAGCTTGCTGCACGGCCGTCTTTTTACGCCCTCACCTCCTGGCGCTGAAATGCGACGTAGCCGCCGACGAACAGCAGGATGCTCGCGGCGATCAAGCCGACGATCTGCGGCCAGGCCACCATCACGCTGCTCCACAGCGGCAGCGGCGAACCCATCACCGCGCCCTGCAGTTGGCTGATATAGACCGGGCCGAGCGTGCGCGTCGCCGGATGCAGGATCGCGGTCACCGCCTCGGCATAGAGCACCGAGGGCGACAATCGCGCCAAGGACTGTGCGGCGATCACCAACGTCGCTTCGTCATTGCTCGGCACGAAGGCCGTGACAATCGCCGGCGACAAGGCCGGCCAGATCAGCGTGATGAACAGCCAGAAGCCGAGCGTCACCAGCGCCGCGGTCGCCGCGGAGCGGAACACGATCGACGCCAGCATGGCGAGCGCCAGCCACACCCCGGCATAGGCGATGGTCACCAGCAGGAAGATGAAGGCGCGGCCCATCTCCTCGGCGCCCGGCGGCACGCCGAGCATGATCAGGCCGAGACCGATGGTGAGCAGCCACAGCACGATCAGGCTGACAGACAGGGTCGCGAGCCCGGCGAGGAATTTGCCGAACAGCAACGCGTCGCGATAGATCGGCTGCGACAGGATACGCGACAGAGTGCGGCGCGAATGCTCGCCGTTCACCGCATCGAAGCCGAGCCCGATCGCCATCAGCGGCACCAGGAAGCCGAGGAAGGCGGTGAACGACGGCAAGGGATCGCGCGCCGTGGTGAACAGGCGCAGAAACAGGAACGGATCTTCCGCCGTGACGTCGCGCACCTGCGTGATCGCGGCATAGACCGCCGCCAGCGCCACCAGCACGACGAGCCATTCCAGCACGCGCATGCGCGCGCTGGTCATGTGGTCGGATATCTCCTTCAGCGTCACGACGCCGAGCCCGCGCAGGGCCGAACCTTCACGCCGCATGCGGCACCTCCCGGGGATTGTCGTGGCTCTGGAAGTAGCGCGTGTAGATGGTCTCGAGGCTCGGCCGGTCGAGCGAAAGCTGCTTCAGCCGCCCCTTCCCCGCCACCACTTCGGCGGCGGCTTCGGCGCGCAGGTCGCGGTCGCAGACCATGCGGAAGCGCCCCGGCGCCGGCTCGGTCACCTGGCGCACGCCGGGCAACGCCGCCAGACGCTTCGGCAGATTGTCACCGCCGTCGGCTTCGACCTCGACGGCGAAGCCCCCACCCAGCACCTGGGCGCCAAGCTCGCCAACCGTGCCCATCAGCGCGATCTTGCCGGCGTTGAACAGCGCGACGCGATCGCAAATGCTCTGCACGCGGTCGAGCAGATGCGACGACAGCAGCACCGTCATGCCGTTGGCCTTGAACGAGCGGATGAGGTCGAGCAGTTCGAGGCTGGCTTGCGGATCGAGCCCGTTGGTCGGCTCGTCGAGAATGGCGATGCGCGCCTCCTTCATGACGATCTCGGCGAGGCCGAGCCGCTGCCGCATGCCGCGCGAGAACGCGCCGACCTTCTTGTCGGCAACATCCTTGAGGCCGACGCGGTCGAGCGCCGCGGCGATCTTCTTGCCCCGTTCGGCCTTGGCAATGCCGATCAGCCGCGCCGTGTAATGCAGGTTATCGGCGGCGCTGATGTTGTCGTAGAAGCCGACGGTGTCCGGCAGATAGCCGATCAGCCGCTTGACCTGAAGCGGTTCGCGCATCGGATCGTGGCCGAAGACGCGTGCCGTGCCGGCGCTGATGTCGCTGAGGCCGAGCAGCATCAGGATGGTCGTGGTCTTGCCGGCGCCGTTCGGCCCGAGCAGGCCGAAGATCTCGCCGGCGCCGACGTCGAACGAGATGCCGTCGACCGCCACGGTCGTGTCATAGCGCTTGGTGAGCCCGTTCACCGCGATCACCTTCTGCGCCGGCGCGGCTGATGGAGCCGAACCGGCGCGGGGCATGGCCAGCGCGTCCATCAGCGCCGTCCGAAGCGGGCGACGGCGCCGACCATGATGAGCAGCGCCGCGCCAATGAGGCCGGCGCCGGCGATGCCCCACATCGTCGAGGTGGTGACGGCGACGCGGAAATTGGCGCTGCCGGTCTCGCTATGCGCCGAGGCATTGAGTACGGCGGCATAGTCGCCGGCGATCGCCTTGGCCGGCGGTGTGATCAGGGCCTGCACCTGCGCGTGCTGGTTCGGCGCGATGCGCTCGATGCTCTTCGGCTCGAAGCTCACCTTCCAGCCGCTCGGCGCATTGCCGGACAGCTTGACGTTCTCCGCCGGCGCCGTGCCGGTGTTGCTGATCACGACGGGGATGGACGATTCCTTGCCGGCCGTCGCGGTGGCGCTGAGCAGGCCGTCGCGGCCGGACAGCGACAGCTTCGGCTGGCCGGTGATGTCGAGCGCGACTTCCGAAGCCGCCTTGGCGTCGTCGGCGACCACACTCACTTTGACCGGGTAGTGCCCGGCGTCGACGGTGTCGGGCGGCGTGACCTTGAGCTTGACGTCCTTGGTCTTGCCGGCATCGACCGGGATCGCGGTCAGCTGCTGCGTGCCATAGGCTTCGGTGAACGAGGTGTCGAAATTGTTCGGCGCCTGCGCCGCGAGGCTGACCAGCAGCTTCTTGCCGCTGTCGTTCTTGATGGTGAAGGTGTATTCGAAGCTCGAATGCGCGTTACCGCGCAACTCCGGCAGCTGCGAGGACAGCGTGAGCTTGGCCGGCAGTTGCTTGGCGAGCGACACCGCCACAGGCAGCGCGATATGCGTGTTCGGCCCGTCGGCGTTCACCGTGATGGTCTGCGTGCCGATCGCCGCATCCTTCGGCACGTCGAGGCGCAGGTCGATCGACGTCGTGTCGTCGGCCGCCGGCATCGCCGCGGCGATCGGCTGGCCGCCGCCGAGCAAGGTCGCGGTCCAGCCTTTCGGCACGCCGTTCACCGACAGCGCCAGGCGCTCCGGGGCCATGTCGTAATTGTGCAATTTGATGTTGACGGTCGAGGTCGCGCCCGGCTGCACGGTGACGGCCGGATAATCGGACAGCAGATAAAGACCTTTGACGTCGTGCGTGTCGGCGGCAAATGCGGGCGCGGCGAAGACGCACAGTGCCGCGGCGATGGCGATGAAACGATGATTCATGGCGAGCGATCCCAGAGCCCGGCCCAAAAGGCCGTGCACTCGATGACGTCGCCCCCATGTGAAAACCACGACGAACGCCGTGGAAACGGTCAAACGTCTCTCGCACAATTTGGACGAAATTGGTGCCGCATTTACGCGGTCGAACATTAAATTATTGCAATATTTTTTCGCGTCGCCGCATCACGGCCAGCGCCGGTCCTGGCGCCAACCTAGGCCAACGATAGCGGGACACTCCGGCTTTGGCTCCGGAGCCGCCGCACCAATAACACGAACATGATCCCGTGCGTGATGAGCGCGAAAGGCACCAGCACGGTCGGGATGAAGTACGCCGCACCGAGATGGCCGAAAACGATGCCGCCGGCATTGGCTTGGTAGAAGGCGTTGAGCAGGTCGGCGCTGCCCCACAGATTGAAGATCCACAGCATCGGAATGGCGAGCCGCGTCTGCAGCGACGCCAGCGCGGCAACAGCGAGCAGTGCCGCGAACACATCGCCGTAAGCCGCGTCGAAAGTGAAATTCACCGGCAGGTCGCCCGACACCACGCCCGGCACCAGGAACGACAGGCCGATGAATCGAAAGCTGTGCAGCAGCAGCAGCGGCCGCATCGCGTCGGCAAAGCTGCGCTCGCGCAACGCGGGCCAGATCGCGTAGGCGGTGACCACCCCCCAAGCGAGGAAGCTGAAGGCGATGCTCAGTCCAAACAGTGCGACAGTCGGCATGGCGCGCTCCTTATTGCTGAATTTCAGTGGCCACCGGCGCCGGACGCGCCGGCCGGGGCCTGCGGCTTCTTCATCATGAAGCCGGCGGCCGCGAGGGCGACGAACATCACCGTCAGCATGAAGAACACGTCGGCGAAGCTCATCACCAGCGCCTGCTGGCGCGCCATCATCGACACCTGCTTGAGCGCCAGCAGCGCGCCATCGCTGCCGCCGAATTTCTGCGTCAACTGATCGAGCGTCTCGGTCGCGGCGACGCTGGCGCCATTGACCGCCTCGTGCAGCCGCACGAGATGCAGGTCCATGCGGTCGTTGAGCAGTGTGTTGATGACGGCAAGGCCGATGGCGCCGCCGAGATTACGCGTCAGGTTGAACAGTCCGGAGGCATTCTTGAGCCGGGCCGGGTCGAGCGTACCGAGCGCCGTGTTGGTCACCGGCACCATCGCCGCCATCAGGCCGACGCCGCGGAAGATCTGCGGCCACAGCAGCTCCCAGAAATCCCAGTCCTTGGTGAGGCCGGTCATCTGCCAGGTGCCGATGGCGAACAGCAGGAAGCCGGTCATCAGGATGTAACGCGGATCGACGCGCTGCGTGAGCTGGCCGACCACCGGCGCGGTCATGAACATGGCGACGCCGGAGACGAACATGGTCTCGCCGATCATCAGCGCGTTGTAGCCGCGCACCTGAGCCAGATAGACCGGATAGAGATAGGTCAGGCCGTAAAGACCGATGCCGAGCACGAACGAGAACAGGCTGCCCATCGCGAAGTTGCGGTTGGTGAAGGCGCGCAGATCGACGATCGGATTCTTCGCCATCAGCGAGCGTGCGAAGAAGGCGACGGCGCAGACGATCGAGATGACCGCCAGCATCAGGATGGCATCCTCGTCGAACCAGCCCTTGCGCGGCCCCTCTTCCAGCACGTATTCGGCGGCGCCGAGAAAGCCGGCCATCGAGATCAGGCCCCACCAGTCGAAGCGGCTGAGCAACGAATAGTCCGGCTTGTCGATGTCGATCAGCGTCCACGCCAGCAGCGACACGGCGATGCCCGGCACGATGTTGATGAAGAACAGCCAGTGCCATGACAGCGCTTCGGTAACGTAACCTCCGACGGTCGGGCCGATCGTGGGGGCAAGGGTTGCGATCAGCCCGACCACCGGAGCCACCATCTTCTGCCGGGGACCGGGGAAGATGATGTAGGCAGCAGCGAAAACGGTGGGGATCATGCCGCCACCGATGAAACCTTGAAGCGCGCGCCACACGATCATGCTGTTGATCGAGGACGACAGGCCGCACATCACGCTGGCCAGGGTGAAGCCGGCGGCGGCGGTCGTGAACAGCACGCGCGTGCCGAGCGCGCGCGATAGGTACCCCGAGAGCGGGATCGCGATGACTTCCGCGATCAGATACGATGTCTGCACCCACGGGATTTCGTCGGCGGAAGCAGACAGGCCGGCCTGGATCTCGCTGAGCGAGGCCGAGACGATCTGGATGTCGAGGATCGCCATGAACATGCCGAAGCACATCACGACGAAGCCGAGCAGCCGCCGCCGGGCGGCGAGAGATTCCGCGCTTCCGGCGCCGCCTGTCGGGGAATGGGCGGCAACCGGAAGCGCGTCGTTGGCGGTAAGCGTACTCATGTTACGCGTCGCTTACCGCCGGAGAGACTGGTCGTTCGATGCGGAGCGGGTCGCGGTTGGCGCGGCCTTCGCCGCGAACCAGGAGCCACCGTCCGCGACGGACGAATTCGAGGCCGACTTGGTGTTGACGCTCACCACCACCGACATGCCGGGCCGCAGCAGCTTGCGGTTGGCGACGTCGGCCGGCACCCTGATGCGCACCGGAATGCGCTGAACGATCTTGGTGAAGTTGCCGGTCGCGTTGTCCGGCGGCAGCAGCGAGAACACCGAGCCGGAAGCCGGCGACATGCTCTCCACCTTGCCCTTGATGTCGTGTTCCGGCAGCGCATCGACGCTGACATCGACAGGCTGGCCGGGGCGCAGCCGCGTGAGCTGCGTTTCCTTGAAATTGGCGTCGATATAGACGTCGTCGAGCGGCACCAGGCTGGCGAAGCGCTGCCCGGTCTGCATGAAGTCGCCGGTCTTGGCGGCGCGGTTGCCGATGACGCCGTCGATCGGCGCGCGGATTTCGGTGAAGGAAAGATCGCGTTCGGCCTTGGCCTGCGCGGTCTTGAGTTCGTCGAGCGTGCGCGAGGCCTCGACCTGCTGCGCCTTGAGCACATCGACATTGGCGTTGGCGGCGACGATCTGCGCCTTGGCCGAGACGACCGCGGCATTGGTCTGGTCGCGGTTGGACTGCGCCTGCTCCAGGGTCTGCTGGCTGGCGAAGGCATTGCCGGCGAGCTTCTGCTGCCGCGCGAGTTCGAGTTCGGCGCGCTTGGCCTGCGCTTCGGCGGAGAGCAACTGCGCCTGGGCCTGCGTCACCAGCGCCTGCTGGGCGTCGATCTGCCGGCCGATACGGGCGACGGTCGCTTCCTGCGTCGCGGCCTTGTCGCGGGCGGCGTCGACCGCAAGGCGGTAGTCGCCGTCGTCGATGCGGGCGATGACGTCGCCGGCATGCACATAGCTGTTGTCGCCGACGGCGATCGAGGCGACGTAGCCGGACACCTTGGCGGCGAGCGTGGTCGCGTCGGCACGCACATAGGCATCGTCGGTCGAGACGAGATAGCGGCCCGTGGTCACGTAATTGTACCCGCCCCACACCGCGGCGACGGCGACGACGGCGGCGACGCCCATGAGCACGCGCTTGCGGTTCGCCTTGAGCGCCGCGCCGAGGCCCGCCTTGGCGCCCTGCTTGGCGGCCGGCGCTTCCGACGGCGCCGCCTTGGCGTCCTCTCTGGCGATCACCTGCTCCGCGGCCTCGCCCGCCGGTACCGCGGCAGCGGCCGGCGCGGGGGCGGCCTGATCCGGGGCGACGACGCTGAGCCGGGACCCTTCGGAACTCTTGGCGCGCTGCAACATAGAATAGCTCCAAATGACCGAACCGTTCGGTCAGCGGTGGAAATACGCCGGTATAGGGGGACTGTCAAGATTGACCGAACGGTTCGGTCATTGATTCTTTAGATGGATTGCGCCATATAAATTTCTGTGGGCAACGGGCGGATTCGTCGGGGGACCAGCTGTCCGGGGCCAAGCAAAGGACTGACGCGACGATAGAATTCGTCTCGGGGAGATTGATGATGAGTGAAATCCTGGCCGGCAACCTGCTGGAGCGTCCGAGCGACACCGCTGATGACAGCGCCAAGCGGCGCCAGATTCTGGATGGCGCCCGCAAGGTGTTCCTGGACCGTGGCTTCGACGCCGCCAGCATGATGGATATCGCCAAGGCGGCCGGCGTGTCGAAGGGTACGCTCTACGTCTACTTCAAGGACAAGGACGATCTGTTCGACGGCATGGTGCGCGGCGAATGCATCATGCAGCTCGACGGCGTGTTCGACTTCGACCCCAACGACCACGACGTCGAGGCGGTGCTGCTCAAGCGCGGCAAGGCTTTCGTCAAGGCGCTCGGCAACCCCCAGCGCCTGTCGTCCTGGCGCACGGTGATCGCGGTCGCCGAGCGCATGCCGGAAGTCGGCCGCAAGCTCTACGAATCCGGCCCTGCCCGTGGCCTTGCCAGTCTGACCGCCTATCTCAAGGCGCAGGTCGAGGCTGGCGTCCTCGATATCGACGACTGCGAAATCGCGGCGGCGCAGTTCATCGAAACCTGCCACGCCACCATGCTCAAGCCGATGCTGTTCAACTTCGGCCCACCGCCGACCGACGAACGCATCGCCTATGTCGTCGGCATCGCCGTGCGCACGTTCATGCGGGCGTACAAGGTTCGTTAAGCATATCCGGCTGGTTTTTTTGAAACCGCACGCGCCTTGGCCGTGTTAGAATTCGCCATGGCCAAAGCATCGATCATCGCTGCCCTCGCCGCCCTCGCCATGACGATGGCCGCTCCGGCATTCGCCGACAATTACCCGATCGCCGGCCGCTGGGGCGTCAGCACCTCGACCGCGAAGGGCCCGATCGATTGCGCGAAGCTGCGCGTCATCGCTTTCAACGGCGATCAGCGCACCGACAGCAACGGCGGCGTGCCGGCCTATCGCAACAAATCGGTGCAGCCGGGCGGGACCTCGGAGTTCCGCGTCGTCGACATCTTCACCAGCGGCCAGATCAGCAACGCCGAGGCGCGCTACACGCTCAAGCTCATCGACGCCGATCGCGTCGAGATGAACCAGCAGCCCGGCGGCCGCGTGACGCTGCGGAAGTGCAAATGATTTGATTGGATCCCCGCCATAGGCGTTCTGAAAGAACGCCGTCCTTTGGACGGCTATGCGCGGGGACGACCATTTCTAATTCCGCGCGATAATCTCGTGCTCGTCGCGGTAGACCGCCATCGCCTGCGCCGCGGCACCCGCCTTGCGCCGGGCAAGAAACAACGGCCGGCGGCGCTTGAGCGAACTGTGCCGGCGGCGGCGTGGACGAACCTTCGTCGCCCTCACCTCACCGATGCGGCGCCAGCCTTCTTTGGTGTCGTTGACGATCATCGGCAGGCCGAGCGCATCGCTCCAGCCCTGCCACGCCGTGCCGATGTCCTCGCTATGCTCGGACGCATGAAGCGACACGGTCAGCCCCGGATCCTTGTGCTCGAGCGTGATCTCGGCGCTGCCCGGCATACCGTGCCGGCCGCGCACCAGTTTGAGCGCCACGCCCTCATAGGCCGAGACCGGCATGTTGAGCGCCATCACCATACCGGACAGCGACCGCCGCACGACCACGCGCTCAGGATAGATTTCGACCACCCGCACCCCGGCCGCGCCGTCGCTCGTCGCAAACGACACCGGTAGGGCGAACGGGTCGAGCCGCTCCTGACGACTCGACCCGGCGGGACCCCCGCCACTTCGCATATTTGACGCCTCAAACTCTCCCAGCGTCGGGCTTATTGCCCGTATCGCCTGGAGCCCACTTTGACGCAGGACCGTCCGAAACCCCTTAAAAAGCGCGGTTAATCGTCGTTCATACTCTGGGGATTGAGCCTCATGCTTGACGGTGCGTTGCCGTCCATGATTGACGAGGTGTTGATGCCGGCGGCACAAATCGAGACAACGCGGTTGCGCCGGAACCGCGCAAGCGCCATCTGAAGTGTGCTGTTATTCCGGTTGTTTCCACGAAAGAGGCCGCATGCTCGCTCCCGTTCAATCGCTGTTCGACCAGTCCACCCTCACCGATCGCGCCGAGCGCCTGGTGAAGGCCGCGATCGCGGCTGGCGCCGATGCCGCCGATGCAGTCGCGGTGCGCGGGCTGTCGCAGTCGATCGAGGTCCGTGACGGTCAGGTCGAGGAGAGCGAGAGTTCGGAGGGCGACGATCTCGGGCTGCGCGTGCTCATCGGCAAGCGTCAGGCGGTGGTTTCGACCAACGACACGGCCAGCGACGGCTTCCGGGTTCTGGCCGAGCGCGCCGTCGCCATGGCCCGCGTTGCGCCGGAGGACAAGTTCGCCGGCCTCGCCGATCCTTCTCAACTGACTCACGAGTTTCCCGATCTCGATCTGATCGACCGCAATCTGCCGGCGGTCGCCGATCTCGAAGCCATGGCGCGCCAGGCCGAAGAGGCCGCGCTCGCGGTGAAGGGCGTGTCCAAGTCGGGCGGCGCTTCGGCTTCCGCGGGCATCGGCGGCATGGTGCTGGTGACGAGCCACGGCTTCCGTGGCGAATATCTCGGCTCCAGCCACAGCGTCTCGGCCATGGCCATCGCCGGCGAGGGCACCGGGATGGAGCGCGACTACGATTACTCCTCGACGCGGCACGCCGCGGATCTGGAATCGCCGCAAGCGATCGGCCGCAGCGCCGGCGAGCGCGCCATCGCTCGGCTCAATCCGCGCAAGGTGACGACGCGCAAGGTGCCCGTCGTGTTCGACCCGCGCGTCGCCAGTTCGCTGGTCTCGCATCTCGCCGGCGCCATCAACGGCGCCTCGATCGCCCGCAAGACCTCGTTCCTGCGCGACAAGATGGGCGCCAAATTGTTCGCCGACGGCGTGCGCATCATCGACGACCCGTTGCGCAAGCGCGGCCTGCGCTCGCATCCGTTCGATGGCGAGGGCGTTGCCGGCAAGAAGCTGGCGCTGATCGACGACGGTGTGCTCACCACGTGGATCCTCGATTGCGCCACCGCGCGCGAACTCGGCCTCGCAACCACCGGCCATGCCTCGCGCGGCGTCTCATCGTCACCGTCGCCATCGGCTTCCAACCTGCACATGGAAGCGGGCAAGGTGTCGCCGGAGGATCTGATCGCCGACATCAAGGACGGTTTCTATGTCACCGATCTGATCGGCAGCGGCGTCAACGGCGTGACCGGCGATTACAGCCGCGGCGCGTCCGGATTCTGGATCGAGAACGGCAAGCGCACCTACGCGGTGAGCGAAGTCACCATCGCCGGGCATCTCCTCGACATGTTCAGGAACCTGACGCCGGCGAACGACCTCGTGTTCAAACACGGCATCAACGCGCCGACCATCCGCCTGGAGGGACTGACCGTTGCCGGCCAGTAATTTCGCCAGCGACGCCGCCGCGCTACGCGAGCCGCTCGAACTGATCATGCGCGAGGCGGGCCAGATCGCCCGCGAGACCGCGCGTGGCGAGTTCAAGCGCTGGACCAAGGGCCACGACAATTCGCCGGTGAGCGAGGGCGACATCGCCGTCAACAATTTCCTGCGCGCGCGGCTCGGGGCATTGGCGCCGGACGCCGGATGGCTGTCGGAAGAGACCGAGGACGATCCGTCGGCGCGCAGCATGGACGCGGTATGGATCGTCGATCCGATCGACGGCACGCGCGCCTACATCACGCATCGTCACGACTGGACCGTTTCGGTGGCGCTGGTCGCGGGCGGCCGACCGCAGCTCGCCGCGCTCTTCGCGCCGGTGACCGACGAGATGTTCATGGCCGTGGCGGGACAGGGCGCCACCCGCAACGGCGCCCGGATCGCGGTCAGCCCCGGCGGCGACCTGCAAGGAGCGCGGCTCGCCGGACCGAAACGCGTGCTCGATCGGCTCGTGGCGGTCTCGCCGCAGGCCCGGCCTCAGGACAAGGTGTTTTCGCTGGCGCTGCGGCTGACCAGGGTCGCCGAGGGAGTGTTCGAGGCGGCGTTGTCCACACCGGGCAGCCACGACTGGGATCTTGCCGCCGCCGATCTTTTGGTGCACGAAGCCGGCGGCGTTCTGACCGACGTTGCCGGGCGGAGCCTGCTGTATAATCAGGCGAAAACCGACCACGGCGCCTTGATCGCCGCGAGTCCTGCCCGCCATGGTACGCTCATCGAACTGATGCGCGATCGCCTGCCCGAATTCGCGTAGAACGGGTTCCAATCCCCATTCTGCGGTAGCCCATTAGGTCCCACGCCGGGACTTCGCGAAGGAACACGAATGTCCGCGAAACCCGCCAAACAGCTCCTTCACCTGGTCATCGGCGGTGAACTGACCAGCCTGGACGGCGTCGAATTCAAGGACCTCGACAAGGTTGACCTGGTCGGCGTCTATCCGAACTATGCGTCGGCCTACGCCGTGTGGAAGGCGAAGGCGCAGCAGACCGTCGATAACGCGCAGATGCGGTATTTCATTGTTCACATGCACCGCCTGCTCGACCCGGACAAGCCGGACCAGAACTGACCGCTGCCCGGACGAAACGCTGATCAAGCCGACCGAAGAGTGAGTGCCGATGCCATTGATGAAGCGGATCGTCGCATCGGCCGCATTCCAGTCCGCCGCCGGCTCGCTGGCGGCCAACTATCTGCGACTGGTGTGGAAAACCAGCCGCCTCATCTGCGATCCTCCCTACATGTACGAGGAAGTGCAGATGCCGGCGATCATCGCCTTCTGGCACGGCCAGCACTTCCTCGCGCCCTTCATCAAGCGCAACCACGACACGCACCGCACCAAGGTGCTGATTTCGCGGCATCGTGATGGCGAGATCAATGCGCGTGCCGCCGAGAAGCTCGGCATCGAGACCATCCGCGGCTCCGGCGCGCATAACGGCGAATTCCATCGCAAGGGCGGTGCCGCCGGTTTCTCGGCGATGCTCGACGCGCTGGCCGAAGGCTACAACGTCGCACTCACCGCCGACGTACCGAAAGTGTCGCGCGTCTGCGGCATGGGCGTCATCAAGCTGGCGCAGCATTCCGGCCGGCCGATCTATCCGATCGCGCTCGCTTCGAGCCGGCGCATCGAACTCGACAACTGGGACAAGAGCGCCATCAACCTGCCGTTCTCGCGCGTGGCGTTCTGCGGCTGCGGTCCGTTTCTGGTGCCGCGCGACGCCGACGACGCGACGCTCGAAGCCAGACGCCAGGAAGTCGAAGCTGCGCTCAATGACATGACGGCCCGCGCCTATGCGATCGTCGACGGCAAGGCGCAGATCGCGAACACCGTGCGCGGGGACGTGGCGGCATGAGCGACGCGCCTCTGACCCTGACGCTGCACGCCTATCGTCTGCTGTCGCGCCTGGCGACACCGCTGACGCCTCTGTTGCTGGCGCGGCGGCTCAAGCGCGGCAAGGAAAATCCCGCGCGTCTCGGCGAACGTTACGGCAGAACGCAGGATGCGCGGCCTGACGGGCCGCTGGTGTGGCTGCATGGCGCCAGCGTCGGCGAGCTGCTCAGCACCATGCCGCTGATCGAACGCATTGCCGGACATCACGTGAACGTGCTTGTCACCACCGGCACCGTAACCTCGAGCGAGGCCGCGGCCCGGCGGCTGCCGCCGGGCGTCATCCACCAATTCGTGCCGCTCGACACGCCGAAATTCGTTCGCCGCTTCCTCGACCGCTGGCAGCCCGACCTGGTGCTGCTGGTCGAATCGGATTTGTGGCCGAACATGATGATCGAGTCGTCGCGCCGCGGCGTGCCGATGATCCTGATCAACGGCCGCATGTCCGAAAGCTCGTTCAATCGCTGGCGCAAGCTGCCGCGCACCATCTCTAGTCTGTTGCGCCGCTTCGACCTTTGCCTGGCTGGCACGCAAGCCGACGCCTGGCGCTTGGGCGAGCTCGGTGCGCCACGCGTCGTCACCACCGGCAACCTCAAACTGGATGTGCCGGCGCCGCCGGCCGATCCAGCCAGGCTTGAGGCCTTCGGCAACGCCATCGGCAACCGGCCGATGATCGCCGCCGCCTCGACCCATCCCGGCGAGGACGCGCTGATGATCGAGGCGCACGCGCGCCTGCGCGGCAATTTCCGCGGTCTCATCACCGTGATCGCGCCGCGCCATCCCGAGCGCGGCGAGGACATCATGCAGCTCGCGCGCGAGGCCGGCCTCAAGGCGGCGCTGCGCTCGCGCGGCGAGCCGATCAAGGCCGACACCGACATCTATGTCGCCGACACGATGGGCGAGCTCGGCCTGATCTATCGCCTGGCGCTCGCGGTGTTCGTCGGCGGCTCCCTGGTCGAGCACGGCGGGCAGAACCCGATCGAGCCGGCCAAGCTCGGTGCCGCCATCCTGCACGGCCCGCATGTTTGGAATTTCGCCGACATCTACGATGCCCTCGACGCCGCCCACGGCGCCGAACCGGTCGACAGCGCCGACCGTCTCACTGCGGCCTTTGCCGCCATGCTGTCGAGCCGGGAAACGCGCGACAGCGTCGCGGCGGCGGCGCGCACGACGGTGGATGCGCTCGGCGGCGCGCTTGCGCGCACGCTGCAATCGCTCGATCCTTATCTGATGCATCTCATCATGCTGCGTCAGCGAGGCGATCATGCGTGAGCCGGGCTTCTGGTGGCGCCGGCCGGGGCTCGCATCGAGCCTGCTGGCGCCGCTGGGCCTGGCTTACGGTTCGATCGCGGCGCGGCGCATGGCCAAGCCCGGCGCGTTCGCCGGCATTCCGGTCATCTGCGTCGGCAATTTCACGCTCGGCGGCACCGGCAAGACGCCGACCGCCTTGATGCTGGTGGCATTGCTGCGCGAACTGGGCGCGACGCCATTCTGCCTGACGCGCGGCTATGGCGGCTCCATCGAAGGCCCACACCGCGTCGATGCCGACCAGGACAACGCGGCGCAAGTCGGCGACGAGGCGCTGCTGTTGGCGCGCGCCGCGCCGACGGTGGTGGCGCGCGATCGCGTGCTCGGCGCCGCTTTCGCCAAGGCGATGGGCGCCAGCGTCGTCGCCATGGATGACGGTCTGCAGAATCCGTCGCTCGCCAAGACGCTGACCATCGCCGTGGTCGATGGCCGCCGCGGCATCGGCAATGGCGAGGTGTTTCCCGCCGGGCCGCTGCGCGCCCCGCTCGCCGCGCAGATGGCGCGCTGCGACGCGCTGCTCGTCGTCGGTGATGGAGAAGGTGCGCGCCGCGTCACCTCGCGCGCCGGGGCGCGACCGGTGCTGCATGGCCGGTTGATGCCGGATGAGGCTGCCGTCACGGCGCTGCGCGCGCGCCCCGTGCTGGCCTTTGCCGGCATCGGCGATCCGGACAAGTTCTTCGCCACCGTCGAAGCCAGTGGCATCGAAATCGCGCAGCGCCGCGCCTTTGCCGATCATCACCGCTTCAA
This sequence comes from Pseudomonadota bacterium, assembly GCA_018240595.1. Lineage (GTDB taxonomy): Bacteria > Pseudomonadota > Alphaproteobacteria > Rhizobiales > Xanthobacteraceae > Pseudolabrys. The sequence goes on from JAFEFL010000043.1 coordinate 16,233, forward strand.
TGCCGAGGAAGCCGCCGAGCTGGTGATGGCGGCCGAGCACGACGCGCTGGCGCTTGTCACCACCGAGAAGGATCACGCCCGCATGACCGGCGACCCGGCGCTGGCCGCGCTGGCGGCAAAGGCGCATGCGCTCCCGGTGACGATGGTCGTGGAGGAGAAGGAAACGTTGCGCGCGTTGCTTGCGCGGGCGCTAACTTGATTCTCCGTTCATTCCCGCGAAAGCGGGAATCCATCCTTCTCGAAAAAAGAAGAACTCTGGGTCCCCGCTTTCGCGGGGACGAATGGAGTTGTTCGCGACAGACCTAAGTTACGGCCTTGGCACGGCGCGGTAACGCTCGAGCACCGCCTCGGGCGTGGCGTAAGCCTCCTGGCGATCGACGCTCCAGTATTTCAGCTCGTCGAGCGCGATCGGCGCGCCGGTCACGGCGCAGCGCACGAAATTGCCCGGCCGCACCACGCGAAAATCGCCGTCGAGGTATTTGACCTCGGCCTCTCCGCCGGACGGCTGACTGGGATCGAAACGGTTGAGCACGGGCATTTCTCCGCAAGGCGACGTAACGCGTCGAACATAATGCCTCGCTCGCCCGAGCGAAACCCGTCCGCTTCGCTGCAGCCGCAGCCCCGAGACCGTCGCCGCCGATTCCGGTTTGTCCCGACGGCGCTTGACTCCCCGCCGCATATGTAATGTTATAATATTACATTTCTGAGGCAGGCTCGTCCGCTCATATTCTCGGGGTCCTTCATGTCGCTTCGGTTCCGCCGCAGCTTGCGGCTCGCTGTGTCTTTTTCCGCCCTCACCGCCGCCGCGCCGGCGCTGGCGCAGACCGCGCTGACGCTGCCGCAGGTCAATGTCACGGCGCCGAGCCCGATTCAGCGGAGCGCTCCTGAAGCCGCGGATGCCGCCCAGGGCACCCTGCCCGTCGTCACCGACCAGTTCGCCACCGTCACCGTGGTGCCGTCGCAGGAACTACGGCGCAGCGGCGCGGCGACCCTCGGCGACCTCCTGTTCGACAAGCCCGGCATCACCGGTTCGCAATTCGCCCCCGGCGCCTCGAGCCGGCCGATCATCCGCGGCCTCGACGTCAACCGCGTCCGCATCCAGGAGAACGGCATCGGCGCCAACGGCGCCTCCGATCTCGGCGAGGATCACTTCGTCCCGGTCGATCCGCTGACCACCGAACGCGTCGAGGTCATCCGCGGCCCCGCCACCTTGCGCTTCGGCTCGCAGGCGATCGGCGGCGTGGTGGAAGCCGACAACAACCGCATCCCGACCACGCTGCCGCCGCGCGGCATCGGCGCCGAGGCGCGCTTCGGCTTCTCGTCGGTGGACAAGGGCATCGACAGCGCCGTGCTGCTCGACGGCGGCGCCGGCAATTTCGCGCTGCATGCCGACGCCTTCGGCCGCAACGCCAGCGACTATCGCGTGCCGTCCTATCCGTATCTGACCGCGCCGAACCCGGCCGATCTGCCGAACGCGACGCAGTCCGGCGGCTTCAACGGCCGGCAACCGAACTCCAGCCTGCGCAACAGCGGCGAGGCGCTCGGCGGCTCGTATCTGTTCAACGACGGCTACATCGGCCTCGCCATCGTTCAGAACAACGCGCTCTATCACATCCCCGGCGCCGAGCCGGAGAGCAACCAGACGCGCATCGAGGCGCACCAGACCAAGATCCTCACCAAGGGCGAATGGCGCGCCCCGAATTCGGCGATCGACGCCATCCGCTACTGGGGCGGCTTCACCGACTACAAGCACAACGAGATCGGCCTGTCCGATCCGGCCGACTTCAACAGCACCGGCATCCAACAGACCTTCATCAACAAGGAGCAGGAAGGCCGCGTCGAGGCGCAGCTCGCGCCCTTCGATCTGCGCTTTGCTTCACTCACGACCGCGATCGGCGTGCAGGGCGGCCACCAGATGCTCGACGCGCCGGCCCCCGGCGGCATCGGCTTGTGGGACCGCAACACCAACAACCGCATCGCCGGCTACATGTTCAACGAGTTCAAGCTGAGCCAGGTGACGAGGCTGCAGGTCGCCGGCCGCATCGAGCGCGTGGCGCTCGACGGCACCGGCCGCACCTTCGACGCCGTCGGCACCCTGACGCAGACCGCCGCCTCGCGCGACTACACGCCGAAGAGCTTCAGCTTCGGCGTGCTGCGCGACCTGCCGCTCGACCTGACCGCCAGCCTCACCGCGCAATATGTCGAGCGCGCGCCCAAGCCCGCCGAACTGTTCTCCGGCGGCGTGCACGACGCCACCACCACCTTCGACAAGGGCAACGTCAATCTCGGCATCGAGGCGGCGCAATCGCTCGAGCTCGGCCTCAAGCGCGCCAAGGGCCCGTTCCGCTTCGACGCTTCGATCTATTACACGCGCTTCAAGGGCTTCATCTATCGCCGCTTCACCGGCAATACCTGCACCGAGGCCGGCGACTGCACCGGCGCCGCCGAGCTCAACGAGGCGATCTATTCGCAGAACGACGCCACCTTCCGCGGCGGCGAATTCCAGAGCCAGTGGGACATCGCACCGCTCGGCTCCGGGCTCATCGGCATCGAAAACCAGTTCGACGTCGTGCGCGCCACCTTCGCCGACGGGTCCAACGTGCCGCGCATTCCGCCCGTGCGCGTCGGCGGCGGCGTCTACTGGCGCGACGCCAACTGGTTCGCCCGCGTCAAGCTGATCCACGCCTTCGCCCAGAACGACGTCGCCGCCATCGCCGAAACCACCACCGGCGCCTATGACGATCTGCGCGCCGAAGTCAGCTACAACTGGAAGAACGCGCAGCCGCGCTTCGACCAGATCAGCGAATTCACCGTCGGCATCCGCGGCGCGAACCTGCTGAACCGCGACATTCGCAACGCCGCGTCCTACAACAAGGACGAGGTGCTGATGCCCGGCGCCAATGTGCGGGTGTTCGCGAGCGTGAAGTATTGAGCGGTTCGCGCTGGACTGAGGAACTCACACTCCGTTCGTCCCCGCGAAAGCGGGGACCCAGCGCTTTCCTTCGGGGAAGGATGGAATTGCTGGATCACCCGCCTTCGCGGGTGATGACGGCTTCAGATCACCCGAAAAGGCTGCCCTGCCCGCCGCCGCCTTCATCACCGCCGCGCGGCTTCTTCGGTTTCGACGCCGGCTTCGGCGTCACTTCGACCACCGTGGTTTCGGTCACGACGGTCTCGCGCACCACGACCGACGCCGTGCCGCCGGCCGTCGCCGCGACGCGGCCGTCGGCGAACTCGATGTCGAGCAGCGCGCCGGCCGACACCTGCGCCGCGGCGCGCAGCGGCTGGCCCTTGTCGTCGCGCACCAGGGCAAAGCCGCGGTTCAAGACCTCGCGATAGGAGAACGCCGCCAGCAGACGCTCGGCGCGCTCGATGCGGACATGGTGCTGCTTGAGCAGCGCGTCGGTGGCGCGCCGCGAGCGTTCGCCGAAGGCGGTGACGCGCTGTTTCGCGAGATCAATTCGCCCCCGATACGCTTGCGCATTGGCCAGCAAACCTGTCTTGAGGCGCTGATTGAGATTATCGTACCGCTCCTTGCGGCGCTCAAACATATTGATCAGCAGCGGCGGCGACAGCCGCGTGGCGACGCGGGTGTACTGCGTGTGATGCACATGGGCGTTGGCGCGCAAGGCGCGCGGCAATCTCTCGGCCAGGCTATCGAGGCGCTGGCGCGGCTCGGCCAGGATGTCCTTGGGCAGCGCCCGTGTCAGCATCGTCAGTTCGCGGCGCAGCCGCTCCATGCCGCGCTGCATGCAGGCGAGCTTGCGCGAGGCGAGGCCGTTCAGCGTCTGCAGCAGCTCGACGCGCACCGGCACCGCCATCTCGGCGGCCGCGGTCGGCGTCGGCGCCCGCTTGTCGGAGGCAAAATCGATCAGCGTCACGTCGGTTTCGTGGCCGACCGCGGAGATCAGCGGGATCATGCTCGCGGCCGCGGCGCGCACCACGATCTCCTCGTTGAACGACCACAGGTCCTCGAGCGAACCGCCGCCGCGCGCGACGATGATCAGATCAGGACGCCGCATGGCGCCGGTTTCCGGCATGGCGTTGAAGCCCTCGATGGCCGCCGCCACTTCGGCCGCCGATTGCTCGCCCTGCACGCGCACCGGCCACACCATGACGTGACGCGGAAAGCGGTCGGACAGCCGGTGCAGAATGTCGCGGATCACCGCCCCGGTCGGCGAGGTGACGACGCCGATCACCTCGGGCAGGAATGGAATGAGCTGCTTGCGCGCCTCGTCGAACAGGCCTTCGGCGGCGAGCTTCTTCTTGCGCTCCTCGAGCAGCTTCATCAGCGCGCCGACGCCGGCGGGCTCCAGGCTGTCGATGACGATCTGGTATTTCGAGGATCCGGGGAACGTCGTCAGCTTGCCGGTGGCGATGACGTCGAGGCCTTCTTCCGGCTTGACGCGCATGCGGCCATAGACGCCCTTCCAGATCACGCCCTCGATGACGGCGCGGTCGTCCTTGAGGCGGAAATAGCAGTGCCCGGAGGGCGATGCGCCCTTGAAGCCCGACACCTCGCCGCGCACCCGGACGAAGCCATAGGCGTCCTCGACCGTCCGCTTCAGCGCGGCGGACAGTTCCGAAACACTCCATTCGGTCAGGTTGGACGCGGGCGCCTCGGCGCGGCCTTCGGCTGTGATTCTGGGGCTCGGCATCGCCCCGATATACGCGCTCCGGCCGCCCGCCGGAATACCGCGATTTTCCCCTGTCGATAGCGCCGTCCCGGGGCCTTGTCCCGGGCGGTTCCGCCCGCTAAGGCCGGAGCGGTATCGGACAGGGCAGCGCAATGAACATTCTCATTCTCGGTTCCGGCGGCCGCGAGCATGCGCTCGCCTGGAAGATCGCCGCCAGCCCGCTGACCACCAAGCTCTATTGCGCGCCGGGCAATGCCGGCATCGCGCAGGAAGCCGAATGCGTCGCGCTCGACATCGCCGACCACCAGGCGGTGATCGCCTTCTGCAAGGACGCCAAGATCGACTTCGTTGTCGTCGGCCCGGAAGTGCCCTTGGTCGCCGGCATTGTCGATGATCTCGAAGCCGCCGGCATCAAGACCTTCGGCCCGACCAAATGGGCGGCGCGGCTCGAGGGCTCCAAGGGCTTCACCAAGGACTTGTGCAAGGCCAACAATATCCCGACCGCCGCCTATGAGCGCTTCAAGAGCGGCGACCTCGCCAAGGACTATGTCCGCAAGCGCGGCGCGCCGATCGTCGTCAAGGCCGATGGCCTCGCCGCCGGCAAGGGCGTCGTCGTCGCCGCGACGGTCGAGGAAGCCGAAGCCGCCATCGACATGATGTTTTCCGGCGGCCTCGGCGACAAGGCCTGGGAGATCGTGATCGAGGATTGCCTCGTCGGCGAGGAAGCTTCGTTCTTCGCGCTGTGCGACGGCGACACCGCGCTGCCGCTCGCCTCGGCGCAGGACCACAAGCGTGTCTTCGATGGCGACAAGGGTCCGAACACCGGCGGCATGGGCGCCTATACGCCGGCGCCGATCATGACCGAGGCAATGAACAAGCGCGTCATGGACGAGATCGTCATCCCGACCGTTCAGGCGCTGAAGAAAGCCGGCGCGCCGTTCAAGGGCGTGCTGTTCGCCGGGCTGATGATCACCAAGGACGGCCCGCAGCTCATCGAATACAACGTGCGCTTCGGCGATCCGGAAACGCAGGTGATCATGCTGCGGATGATGTCGGATCTGTTGCCGGCGCTGATTGCCGCGCGTGACGGACAGCTGAAGCATTTCGATCTGCGCTGGTATCCCGACGCCGCGCTGACCGTGGTGATGGCGGCCAAGGGCTATCCTGGCAGTTACAAGAAGGGCACCGTCATCAACGGCCTCGATCAGGCGGCGCAACTCGACGGTGTCGAGATCTTCCATGCCGGCACGCGCAGCGACAACGGTTCCATCGTCGCCAATGGCGGTCGCGTGCTCAATGTCTGTGCACGCGGCAAGACCGTCGCGGAAGCGCAGGCACGCGCTTATGCCGCTGTCGACAAGATCGACTGGCAGGATGGTTTCTGCCGCCGCGACATCGGCTGGCAGGCGATCGCGCGCGAACAAAATCGCCGTTAACAACGCGACATACGCGTCCTAGTCTTTCGTCGTAGACACGCAAGCGCGCGGTTGTCCCGTCGCCGCGTTCGCAAACATAACCGCGGCATAAAACGCGCATGCGCATATCACGCATGCGTGACGATGCTCTTCCTTTCATCGCGGCTCTGCCTAGCTCCCGGTCAAGGGCAAGCTACGAATATGAATTGGAGTCGAACGATGAAGAAAATTCTGATCGCCGGTGTTCTCGCTGTTGTCGCGGCCTCGCCTGCCCTGGCCGCCTCGAGGCATCACCGCAACGCCGCGGCCGATTCTTACGCTTATGTGCCGGCCACCGCTTCGGCCTACGGACCGACCATGGGCACCTATGCGGTGTCGAATGGTCAGCTCCTCGGCGCCGACCCGGATCCGTTCATTCGCGAGAGCCTGATCCGCCAGGGTTCGCCGGCCGACTTCAACAACTAAGCCGCCGCACCGAACGTCATGCAAAGCCCGGCCCGATGCCGGGCTTTGCCAACTCTTCGGCCCTGTCATCGGACCGCTTTTCCGGCATAATCGAACCTCATTGCCGGAGGTCCGATGACGGTGCTGCCCGACCTGTATCCCGATTTCGCCACACGTCACGCCGAGACCTCGGCCGGGCGGCTGTTCGCGCGCGCCGACGGCAGCGGCCCGCCGCTGCTGCTGATCCACGGCTATCCGCAGACGCATGTGATGTGGCATCGCGTCGCGCCGGCGCTCGCCGCACGCTTCACGCTGATCATCCCCGACCTGCCCGGCTACGGCGCCTCGGCGGCGCCCGAGTCGGACGCCGCGCACGCGCCCTACGACAAGCGTTCGATGGCCAAGGCGCTGGTCGAGCTGATGCGCGGCCTCGGCCATGAACGCTTCAGCCTCGCCGGTCACGATCGTGGCGGCCGCGTCGCCTATCGCCTCGCGCTCGATCACGCCGCGCGCGTTGAACGTCTCGCCACGCTCGACATCATCCCGACCGGCGAGATGTGGGCCGGCATGGACATGACCATGGCGATGAAGACCTATCACTGGCTGTTCCTGGCGCAGCGCGCGCCGCTGCCGGAACGGATGATCGGCACCATGCCGGAAGCCTATCTCGAATGGACGCTGGCGAGCTGGACCAAGGCAAAGAACCTGTCGGCCTTTGCGCCGGAAGCGCTGGCGCATTATCGCGCTGCCTATGTCGAACCGCACATTCATGCGCTGTGTGAGGACTACCGCGCCGGCGCCACCACCGATCTTGCGCATGACAATGCCGACCGCGCCGCCGGCCGCACCATCGGCTGTCCGATGCTGGCGATCTGGGGCGATGCCGGCATTCCCGATGAGACCTCGGCGCCGCTCGAGACCTGGCGGCGCTGGGCGAGCAATGTGCAGGGCCGCGCCATCGATTCCGGGCATTTCCTTGCCGAGGAAAATCCGGATGAGACGGCGAAAGCTTTGCTCGCCTTCTTCGCGGCGTGACGCATCATGGCCATTGACCGTCAACAGGCCTTCTCCGGCACCAAGGAAACCCCGGCGGCCTTGCGCATCGACGAGGCGCGCCTCGCCGATTATCTCGCAAGGCATATCGACGGCTTCGCCGGCCCGCTGACGGCGCGGCAGTTCAAGGGCGGCCAGTCGAACCCGACTTACCTCTTGGAAACACCGTCGCGGCGTTACGTGCTGCGGCGCAAGCCGCCGGGCAAGCTGCTGCCGTCGGCGCATGCGGTGGACCGCGAGTATCGCGTCATCGGCGCGCTGTTCGCGCAAGACTTCCCGGTCGCCGAACCGCTTTGCTATTGCGCCGACGAGAGCATCGCCGGCACGGCGTTCTATGTCATGAGCTTCGCCGATGGCCGCGTGTTCTGGGAGCCGCAGATGCCGGGCTCCGACCCGGCCGAGCGCGGCGCGATCTACGACGCGATGAACGACACCATCGCCCGGCTGCATGCCTTCGATCCGGCCGCCATCGGCCTCGGCGATTTCGGCAAGGGCGAGAACTACGTCGCCCGCCAGGTCGAGCGCTGGTCGAAGCAGTACCGCGCCTCGCAGACCGAGACCATCGAGCCGATGGAGCGCCTGATCGACTGGCTGCCGCAGCACCTGCCGCCGCCTGGCCCGGTGCGGCTGGTGCATGGCGACTATCGCATCGACAACCTGATCATGGCCAGGGACGAACCGCGCGTCATCGCCGTGCTCGACTGGGAATTGTCGACGCTCGGCGATCCGCTCGCCGATTTCACCTATCACCTGATGGCCTGGCACATGCCGCCGACCGACACCGCCGCCGGCACCGCGACGCTGGCCGGCCACGACCTCGGCGCGCTCGGCATTCCCGCGATGATGGATTACGTCGACGACTATGTGGCGCGCACCGGGCTCGATCCGCGGCCGCATCTTGCCGTCTATCTCGCCTACAACTTCTTCCGCATCGCCGCGATCCTGCAAGGCATCATCGGCCGCGTGCGCGACGGCACCGCGACCTCGGAGTTCGCGCCGGCCCGGGCGGAGCTGATCCGCCCGCTCGCCGACAAGGCCTGGGAGTTCGCGCGCCAGGCCGGTGCGATGGAATAAATAATACTAAAATATTCTGTTTATTTTATCCGCATGCGAGCGGATTTGTCCGCGCTTCCTTCATGCGTGCCTGCCTAACTTGACCGATCGGAGGTCAAGCCATGACGGACTCGAGCATCGGGATCCAGGCGATTTCGCCGTTCACCGGCACATCCCAGGGCCGCAACGAAGCGTTCCGCGATCAGAGCGCGCAGCAGGCTGCGATCCAGCTCGCCAATCAGCAGCAGGATCAGCAGGACGAACAGCAGCAGCACGCGTCCTCGGGCGGTTCCGCGCATCAGCTCGACGTCACGGTTTGATCTGCCGGGCGCGCCGGGCTAGCGGCGCGCCGCGAAGAACTCCCGCAAGAGCGCAGCACATTCACCTTCGCCAATGCCGCCATAGACCTCCGGTCTGTGGTGGCAGGCGGCGTTGGCGTAGAAGCGCACGCCGCTTTCCACCGCCCCGCCCTTGGGATCCACCGCGCCGAAATACAGCCGCCGGATGCGCGCGAACGAGGCCGCCGCCGCGCACATCGTGCACGGCTCCAGCGTGACATAGAGGTCGCAGCCGGTCAGCCGCTCGCTGCCGATTTTGGCCGCCGCCGCGCGGATGGCGATCAATTCGGCATGCGCCGTCGGGTCCTTGTCGGCGAGGGTCCGGTTACCGGCGCGCGCCAGCACCTCGCCATCGCGGACGATGACGCAGCCGATCGGCACCTCGCCCCGCGCCGCCGCGGCACGGGCTTCCTCGAGGGCGAGTTGCATGAAAGAGGGCGATGCCATAAACGCCGTCATAGCCGGGCATCACGGCGGAGACAAATGAGCGACAAAGCGAACAGCGGCGAGCGCATCGCCAAGGTCATGGCCCGCGCCGGGCTTGCCTCCCGTCGCGAGGCCGAGGCCTGGATCGAGGCCGGCCGCGTCTCGGTCAACGGCAAGGTCATTTCTTCGCCGGCGCTCAACGTCACCGCCGCCGACCGCATCGTCATCGACGGCCAGCCGATGCCGCGCCGCGAGCGGACCCGGCTGTTCCTCTACTCGAAGCCGCGCGGGCTGGTGACGACGCACTCCGACCCGGAAGGCCGCCCCACCATCTTCGGCGCGCTGCCGAAAAAGCTGCCGCGGCTGATCAGCGTCGGCCGCCTCGACATCAACACCGAAGGCCTGCTGCTGCTCACCAATGACGGCGGGCTGGCCCGCGCACTGGAACTGCCGTCGACCGCCTGGCTGCGCCGCTACCGCGTGCGCGCCAATGGCCGCGTCGAACAGGCCGCGCTCGACAAATTGCGCGACGGCATCACCATCGACGGCATTCACTACGGCGCCATCGAGGCGCTGCTCGAACGCCAGCAGGGCGCCAATGTCTGGCTGAGCTTCGCCATCCGCGAGGGCAAGAACCGCGAAGTGCGCAAGGTGCTGGAACAGCTCGGCCTGCGGGTCAACCGGCTGATCCGCGTGTCCTACGGCCCGTTCATGCTCGGCGACCTGCCGGAAGGCAGCGTCAAGGAAGTCGAAACCGCGGCGCTGCGCGCCGAACTCGGCGAGAAGATCGTGCGCGAGAGCGGCGCCGATTTCGCGGCGCCGCTGGTCAGCGACGATGAGCGAGTCCCTCGCCGTCATGCCGGGGCGTCCCGCAGGGACGAACCCGGAATCCAGCGGCAGGCGCAGCGACCGCGTCTGGATTCCGGGTCCCCGCTGCGCGGGTCCCGGAATGACCAACCCGAGCCAGACAAGCGCCCGTCTCACAAAAAGCGCGCACCACGCCGCGACCGCCGCAAGAGCGGCCCGCGTCCCGCCTATCCGCGAGCCAAATAATGCGCGTCGTCGGCGGCCGCTTGCGCTCGCGCCCCATCGCCGGACCGAAAGGCGACGGCTTACGCCCCACCGCCGATCGGCTGCGCGAGGCTTTGTTCAACATTCTGGCGCATGGCTACGGCAATCCGGTCGAGGGCGCGCGCGTGCTCGACCTGTTTGCCGGCACCGGCGCACTCGGCATCGAGGCTCTGTCGCGCGGCGCGTCTTACGTGCTGTTCGTCGATGACGGCGTCGAGTCGCGCGCTTTGCTGCGCAACAACACCGAGGCGCTGGGGCTGGGCGGTACCAGCCGCATCTTCCGCCGCGACGCCACCAGGCTCGGCCCGGCGCATCCGATCGAGCCGTTCACGCTCGCCTTTCTCGATCCGCCTTACGGCAAGGGCCTCGCGGAAAAGGCGCTCGCCTCGGCACGCGACGGCGGCTGGCTGGTCACGGACGCTTTGGTCGTGGTCGAGGAAGCGGTCAGCGCCAAGTTTTCAGCGCCGGAGGGTTTCGAGGAACTGGAACGGCGCGACTATGACGACAGCGAGTTGATTTTCCTGCGTGCCGTCTAACCTACTTCCGTCCGAACAACCGCTCAATATCGCCGAGCTTCAGTTCGACATAAGTCGGGCGGCCGTGATTGCACTGGCCGGAATTCGGCGTCGTTTCCATCTCGCGCAGCAGTGCGTTCATCTCATCTGGTTTCAAACGACGCCCGGCGCGCACCGAACCATGGCAGGCCATGGTCGCGGAGACATGCAGCAGACGCCGCTCCAGCGGCAATGAGTCGTCCCACTCGGCCATATGCTCGGCGAGATCACTAACCAACCCGCGCACATCGACCTCGCCCAATAAAGCCGGCGTCTCGCGCACCGCCACCGCGCCGGGGCCGAAGGCTTCCAGCACCAGGCCGAAGCGCTCCAGATCCGCGGCGCGCGCAACGAGCCGCGCCGCGTCGGCCTCGTCGAGTTCGACGATCTCCGGGATCAGCAATATCTGCCGGCCGATGCCGCTCTTCTCCAGCGCCGCCTTCATGCGCTCGTAGACGATGCGCTCATGCGCGGCGTGCTGGTCGACGATGACCAGACCGTCGCGCGTCTGCGTCACGATATAGGTCTCGTGGATCTGCGCCCGCGCCGCGCCAAGCGGCTTGTCGATCAGATCCGGCGCCGGCGCGAAGCTTTCGACGCGGGCGTCGGCCGACGGTCCGCCAACGTCAAACGCCTCCTGATAGGTCTCTTGCGCCGCCTCGGCGAAGCCGAACGCGCCGCCGCCTACCGACGGCATTGTCATCGGCGCCGACGGCCGCGCCGGCGACGAACGCCAGTCGTAACCTGGCCGCCGCGCCATCGGCCGGAACGCGGCGATGGTGGCGCCGCCGCCGGTCGATGCCGCACGCTGGCCTTCGCGCGCCAGCGCATGCTTGAGCGCGCTGACGATCAGGCCGCGCACCAGCCCGGCGTCGCGGAAGCGCACTTCGGTCTTGGCCGGATGCACGTTGACGTCGACCTCGCTGGTCGGCAGCGTCACGAACAAAGCGAGCACCGGATGGCGGTCGCGCGGCAGGTAGTCGGCGTAGGCGCCGCGCACCGCGCCGACCATCAGCTTGTCGCGCACCGGGCGGCCGTTGACGAACAGATACTGGCCGAGCGAATTGGCGCGCGACAGCGTGGGCAGTCCGGCGAAGCCTTCGACGCGCACACCGTCGCGCTCGGCCTCGATGGCAATGGCATTGGCGCGGAAGTCGGCGCCCAGCACGTCGCCGAGCCGCACCAGCGGCTCCTCCTCGCCCGCCGCGCTCCACGTCACCGGCGCGCGTTCCTCGCCGGCCAAGGTGAAGGAAACATCGGGCCGGCTCATGGCGAGGCGCCGCACCACCTCGCGCACCGCCTCGCCTTCGCTGCGGTCGGTCTTCAAGAACTTCAGCCGCGCCGGCGTCGCGTAGAACAGGTCGCGCACCTCGATGGTGGTGCCCTGGCTCAGCGCCGCCGGCTTGATCTCCGACTTGTCGCCGGCATCGACGGTGAGGCTCCAGGCATGCGGCTCGCTCGCGTGCCGCGTCGTGATGGTCAGCCTTGCGACCGAGCCGATGGACGGCAAGGCCTCGCCGCGAAAGCCGAGCGTATGGATCGCCAGCAGGTCGTCGGCCTCGAGCTTCGAGGTGGCGTGACGCTCGACGCAGAGATCGAGATCGGCGCGCGTCATGCCGGCGCCATCGTCGGTGACGCGGACGAGGCGGCGGCCGCCGCCATCGGTCAGCACGTCGATGCGGCGCGCGCCGGCGTCGAGCGCGTTCTCGACCAGTTCCTTGACGACGCTGGCCGGGCGCTCGACCACTTCGCCGGCGGCGATGCGGTTGACGACGGCTTCGGACAACTGGCGGACGGGCATCAATTTCGGCCTGATTCGGGGATCGGGGCCAATCTAGTGGCGGAAAGCGCCGCCCGCGAGGCGGCGGGGCCGGCTTTGCCCGTTATCCCGCCCTCAATCCCACCGCGCCTTGCTGCGCCCGGCCTTGATCTCGCTGCGGCGTTTCTTGCCCTCGACGCGCTTCTTCTTCTCGGATTTCGGCACCTTGGTCTCGCGCCGCACGGTGGGTTTCACCGCGGCCTGGCGGATCATGTCGAACAGCCGCTCGCGGGCCTCGGCGCGGTTGCGCGACTGATCGCGGTATTCCTGCGCCACGATGACGATGACGCCCTCCTTGGTCAGGCGCGAGCCGGCGAGCTTCATCAGGCGGATGGCGACGTCGTTCGGCAGCGACGGCGAGCGCCGCGCATCGAAGCGCAGTTGTACGGCCGACGACACCTTGTTGACGTTCTGCCCGCCCGGTCCCGAAGAGCGCACGAAGCTTTCCTCGAGCTCGCTATCGTCGATGGCGATGGTTTTAGTGACTTGGTGCATGGTTTGTCCGCGGCGCAACCGCAATCTACACCGTCATCACCGGGCATAGCCCGTCGAAAGACGGGCATAAACGCCCTTTTCCCCGGTGATCCCGCTTAGGGACGCACTGCCTTCCTGAGCGGGATGGCCGGGTCATAGCCGTTCGAAGAACGGCGTTCTTCGAACGCCTTTGCCCGGCCATGACAAGGGAAATTGTGACGCCGAGGGCCTCAGCCCTCGCCCACCCCTTCCGCGAACACCAAGGTCCGGTCCAGCGCGGCGAAACGGAATTTCAGCGTCTCGGCATATTCCGGCGAGCGGTACCATTCGCGCGCTTTGGCCATGTCGGGAAACTCGACGATGATGAATTGCTTGTCGCGGTCGCGCTCGCCCTCGACCAGTTCGACGGCGCCGGAGCGCACCAGATAGCGGCCGCCGTATTTCTTGATGCTGGCGGCGGCGCGGTCGCGATAATTGCCGATCAGATCCTGATCGAGAATGCGAACTTCGGAAATCACATAAGCGGGCATGGTTACGCCGTCAGATACTTCTTGGCCAGCACCTTGCCCTCTTCCACCGCCGGCTGGTCGAAGGCATCGACGCCGATGAGATGCGCCGCAATGATGGTCTCGAGCATGAAATGCATCAGCAGTTCGCCGATGCTCTCCTCGTCGATCACCGGCAGATGCAGCGTGCGCACCGGGCAGCCGTTCTTCGCCAGGGTCTCCGCCGTGGCCCGGCCCTGCGCGCCGACCAGATCGCCGATGGTCTTGCCTGCAAAGCCAGGCTCGCCGGCGATCTTCGACAAGTCCTTGTCCATGCGCGGGCCCTTGCCGGCGCGGTCGGTGGTGATGACGGTGAACAACTTGTCGCGCGGCCCGGCGATGAAGAGCTGCAACTGGCTGTGCTGATCGACCGGACCGAGCGCGCCGATCGGCGTCGTGCCCTTGCCGTCCTTGCCGAGGCTTTCCGCCCAGAGCTGCACGTACCAGCGCGTGAAGCGCTCCAGCCGGTCGGCATAGGCCATGACAACGCTGATGCCCTTGTTCTTGGTCTCGGCCAATGCGACGGAGAGCGCCGCGCCGAGCGCGGCCGGCACGTCCCTGGCCTTCTTCTTCTCCAGCACCGGCTTGAGCGCCAGCGACGCGCCTTCGCGGATCGCCGCGACGTCGAGGCCGAGCAGCGCCGCCGGCAGCAGGCCGACATTGGTCAGCACCGAGAATCGGCCACCGACGCCGGTGTGATGCTCGAGCATCGGCACCTTGTACTGGCCGAGCAGTTCGCGCAGGCCGTTCTTCTTGCCGGGCTTGGCCGGCTCGGTGAGGCCGAGGAAGATATCGGGAATGCGCGGCCCGAGACCCGCGTCATGCAGCGCCGCCAGCACGGCGATGGTCTGCATCAAGGTCTCGCCGGTGCCACCGGATTTCGAGATCGGCACGAAGCGCGACGTCGGCAGAGGCAGGTGTTTGAGCAGCGACGCGAACGAGTCGGGATCGAGATTGTCCATGAAGTGCAGCCGCGGACCGGCGCGCAAGGCGCCGACGCCCGGCACCATGTGGCCGGCAAGCTGCGCCAAGGTCTGGCCGCCGAGCGAGGAGCCGCCGGTGCCGAGCAGCACGATGTCGGTGGCGCGATCGGCGAGCGCCACGGCGCGGTCGCGCAATTCCGGCAGGTCGCCGTGGGCTGCCGGCAATTGCAGCAGCGGCAGGCCACCATCGGCATGACGGGCACGCAGCCAGTCGAGCGCACCTTCGGCGCGCGCCAGCGTCGCGTCGAGCGCCTCGGACGGCGCGCCGTGCTGGCCGATGTTGTCGTGAAGCGCGCTGTCGATGGACTGGATCAGAGGCATGATGACTCCGTCTTGCAATTGCTACTCGTCATGGCCGCACTTGTAGCGGCCATCCACGTCTTTTCCTGATCATTGAAGCAAGACGTGGATGCCCGGCACAAGACCGGGCATGACCGAGAAAAAATTATAACGCACGAATGGAACAATCGTTCACTGCGTGCTCGACGAGAGACCCTTCGGCCGCCCGGCCACCGTCACCAGCATGCCGTTGCCGTAGAGGCGCTTGGCGACGCGTTTGGCGTCGTCGAGCGTGACGGCGTCGATCATGGCGCCGCGACGCTGGATGTAGTCGATGCCGAGCTTGTCGAGCTGGATCTGCGTGAGCTGGGCCGCGATCTTCGACGAGGTGTCGAGCGACAGCGCATAGGCGCCCTTGAGATAATCCTTGGCCGACGTCAGTTCGTCGGCGGTCGGCCCCTCCTCCGCCATCTTCTTGGTCTCGTTCTCGATGATGGCGAGTGCATCGGCGGTGCGGTCGGCGCGCGTTGCGGTGCCGCCCATGATCAGCGCGGCGTGGTCGAACCAGGCGAGACTTTCGGAGACGCCGTAAGCCAGCCCGCGCTTTTCGCGCACTTCCCTGTACAGCCGCGACGAGAACGAGCCGCCGCCGAGAATGTGGTTGACGACATAGGCGGCCATGAAATCCGGATCGTCGCGGGCAATGCCCGGGCCGCCGAAGGTGACGACTGCCTGCGGCACGTTCAATTCCGCGACGATGCGGCGGCCGAGGCCCTGCGGCTTGACGTCGGCGACGGGCTTGAGATCGTTCGCCGCCGGCAGTCCGCCGAAAGCCTTGTCGATCAGATCGCCGGCGGTCTTCTCGTCGATGTCGCCGACGATGGAGACGGTGAGGCCGTTGCGCGCGAAGACGCGCTTGGTGAAATCGCGCAGATCGTCGGGCGTGATCGCCGGCACGGTTTCGAGCGAGCCCTTGGTTTCGAGCCCGTACGGATGTCCCGGAAAAGCGGTCTGCCACCAGGTGCGGCTGGCGATGCTGTTGGGATTGGTGATCTCGCGGCGCAAGCCGGCCAGCTCCTGGCCGCGCACGCGCTCGACCGCCGACGGCTCGAAGCGCGGCTGCGCCAGCGCCATGCGCAACAGGTCGAAGGCTTCGTCGCGGTGCTCGTTGAGCGCGCGCAGCGAGCCGCGGAATTCGTCGCGGTTGGCGCTGAACGACATCTCGATGGCATGCCGCTCGAGCCGATCGTGGAAAGCGTTGCTGTCGAGATCGCCGGCGCCTTCGTCGAGCGTGTCGGCGACCAGATTGGCGGTGCCGCCCTTGCCGGCGGAGTCCTGCGTCGCGCCGCCCTTGAAGGCGTAATTGAGCGCGACCAGCGGCACGGCCTTCTCGCGCACCAGCCAGGCGGTGATGCCTTTGGGACTGACGATCTTCTCGATCGTCATCGCCGATGCCGGCGACAGTTGAACGAGCGCCAGCGTCAGCGCGCCGGCGGCGACCGCAAGAAGCCGCATCATGACCGCTTCTCCCCGGTGCTGCCGGATCTGGCTGGCGGGCCCTGCTCCGCCTTGTTGACCGCGGGCCCGGCCTCCTTGACCAGATAGCCGGTCACCGAGCGGATCTTGACGAGCCATTGCCGGGCGGCGTCCCGCACCTGCGCCGCCGTCACCGCCTTGATGCGTTCGGGCCAGCTCTGCACGTCGGCGACGCTGGCGCCGGTCATCAGCGCCTGGCCGTACCAGCGCGCCATGGTGGCCTGATTGTCCTGGGCGTAGATCGCCTCGGCAACCAGCCGCGATTTCGAGCGATCGAGTTCGTCGGCGGTGACGCCCTTGTCGATCAGCTCGGCGATCACCGCGTCGGTCGCGGTTTCAAGGTCGGTGAGCGTCACGCCCTCGCTCGGCGCTCCATAGACGCCGAACTTCGACATGTCGAAGGCGGAGGAGTCGTAATAGGCGCCGGCGCTGGTCGCGATGTGCTTGTCGACCACCAGCGTGCGGTACAGCCGGCTGTTCGACCCGGCGCCGAGAATATGCGCCAGCACTTCCAGCGCCTCGGACTCGCCGGGCTTGGCGGTGTGGAACGACGGCACCAGATAGGCGCGCTGCAGCGTCGGCTGCTCGACGCGCGGATCGGCGAGCGTCAGCGACCGCGCCGCGGCCGGCGGCGGCTCCTGCGGCCGCGCCCGCGGCGGAATGTCGGCGTGGGCTTTCAGCTTGCCGTAGGTGTCCTTGGCGAAGGCCAGCGCCTGCTCGGGCTCGATGTCGCCGGCGATCACGACCACCGCGTTGTTCGGGCCGTAGAAGCGGCGATAGAAGCCGATCGCGTCGTCTTTGGTCAGGCCTTCCATCTCGTGGCGCCAGCCGATCACCGGGCGGCCATAGGGCGAATTGAGGAACAGCGCCGCGTCGATCTGCTCACCGAGCCGCGCGCGCGGATTGTTCTCCATGCGCTGGTTGCGCTCTTCGAGAATGACGTCGCGCTCGGGCAGCACCACGGCGTCGGTCAGCACCAGGCCGGTCATGCGATCGGCCTCGAAGCCCATCACTTCCTTGAGCTTCTCGCTCGGCACGCGCTGGTAATAACCGGTGTAGTCGTTCGAGGTGAAGGCGTTCTCCTGCCCGCCCATGCGGGCGACGACCTGCGAGAACTGTCCGGCCGGATGGGTGGCCGTGCCCTTGAACATCAGGTGCTCGAGAAAATGCGCCAGTCCGGATTTGCCTGGCGTCTCGTCGGCGGCGCCGACCTTGTACCAGATCATGTGCGTGACCACCGGCGCGCGGTGGTCGGGGATGACGACGAGTTCAAGACCGTTGTCGAGCTTGAAATCGGAAACTTTCGGCCCGGCCGGTTCTGCGGCGGCCAGCGCCGGCCACAACAGAAGCGCAAACGCAGCCGCCCATGTCACGGCGTCTGCGCGTTCGACGAGTTTTCTGAAGTCCACGAAGCAGACCTATGGCGTTAGAGTTGGCGTCGCCCGCATGACGGCGTCTCACGCGCGAACCGCTATCCGGCCGGCGCCCCCGGCGCCGCCGCGCGACGGCCTAGTGGTCCGTGCTCGTGCCGTGCTCGAGGTAGTAGTTGGTCGCCTTCGGCGCCCTGTCCTTGTCGGTGCCGGCGCCGTAAGGCTGATCGGCCGACGGCGTCTGATAGCCGACCGGCGGATCGGTCAGCGAGGCGCGCGGCGGCTCCCCGGTGAAGCGCGCCTGCTCGTCGTCCTTCTTGCCGCCGAACAGGTTGCCGAGCAGGCCGCCGTTGTAGCCAAGCTGCGACGGCGACAGGCGCTGGTTGTTTTCGTTGAAGGTGCCGGCGGTGCGATTGCCGGTGCCGACGCGCGGCATGGGATTGCTGGCGCTGACGCCGGGCGTCATTTCGCTGGGATTGAGCACGCGGTTTTCGTCGCGGAACTTGTCGTCGGCCGAACGCATCGCCCCGATGCGGTTACGCTTGGCTTCGGCCTTCTTGCGCGCGATGTCCGGGTCCTTCGGCCAGGCCGGATTGCCGGCGATGCCGGCGTCGGCCTTCTCCGGCGTCGGCAGGTCGGTCGACGGCGGAATGACCAGCGGCGCGCGCTCCTGATAGACGATCGGATCCTTGTTCGGCGACTGCAGGCCGAGGCCCTCGAGCATGTTGCCGATCAGCTTGGAATCCCACGGCCGGTCGTCGCCGGCATCGGCGGCGCGCGCCATTCCGGGCGCCGCGACCGCGGCAACGAAACCACCGAGCACGAGGGCCGCGAACGCGGCCTTGCGGGAGGAGCGACGAGCGATCATGGAACTTGCCCCTTCTTGTCGAGTGTCCGCCGGATTGGGCGCCAGACTTGCCTGAAACGGCCTCTTGCCAGCCGCCTATTGCATTGGGATCAGGGCGCTTTTACGGCACGTCCGCCGAAGAAGGACTCATACAGCAGACCCGCCACCCCGGCAACGATGGCCACATCGGCGAGGTTAAAAACGTACCATTTGAACTGCCAGCCTGCCCCGGAAACGTGAAAAAACACGAAATCGACCACCCAGCCATGAAGCAGGCGGTCGACGGTATTTCCGGCCGCGCCGCCGATGATCAGGCCGAGCGAGGCCGCCGTCAGCCGGTCCTCGGCCTTGGCCAGCCAGGCCCACAGCAGCGCCACCGCCAGCACCTTGAAGCCGACCAGCGCCCACTGCCCGGCCTCGCCCGGCATCTGCAGCAGGCCGTAGCTGATGCCGTAATTCCGCGTCAGCACGAAATCGAAGAACGGCCCGAGCCGGATGGGATTGGCGTCGAGGTCGTGCACGAAGACGAGATAGAGCTTGCTGGCCTGGTCGACGACCAGCGCCAGCGCCGCGATGGTGAGGCCCAGCGCGGTCAGCGGACCGGAGAGATAGGATCTGAACATGTTGGCCATGAATGAAGCCTCTCCAAGTCATGGCCGGGCTTGACCCGGCCATCCCGCTTAGGGACGCAGTGCCTTCCTGAACGGGATCACCGGGACAAGCCCGGTGATGACAGTTGAGAGGTCTTCATCGTCTCCCATTCGCGCAGCGCCTTGGCATCGCGCGGCGAGACGTCGGGATAGTCGGGATCGGCGCCGATGGTCGTGAGGATCTTCCACGACCGCGCGCACTTGGTGCCCTCGGCGAGGTTCGACACCACCGCGACGCCCGACACGTCCGGCAATCGGAACGCGTTCGCCGGGCCTTCGTCGGTCACCAAAGTCAGCGCCGAGGTGATGCAGATCTCCGCCATGTCGACGTCGAGCACAGCCTCATAGAGCTCGCCGTTCGACACGTGCACGATCGGATGCGCCTCGAGCGAGGAGCCGATGCGCTTCTCGGCGCGCGCCACCTCGAGCGCGCCGGTGACGACGCGGCGCACGGTGCGCACCTTGCGCCATTTCTCGGCGAGTTTGTCGTTGCGCCACGATGCCGGCACGTCCGGGAAGGTTTGCAGATGCACCGACTTGGCATCCGAACCGTAGCGCGACAGCCAGCTTTCTTCCGCGGTGAAGCACAGCATCGGCGCCAGCCAGGTCACGGTGCAGCGGAATAGATGATCGATCACGGTCAGCGACGCCTTGCGCGCCGTCGACGAATAAGGATCGCAGTACAAGGTGTCCTTGCGGATGTCGAAATAGAACGCCGACAGGTCCGACGTCATGAAGGCCGACAGCGCCGCGAAGATCTTCTTGTAGTCGAAATCGGCATAGGCCTTGCGCACGACCTCATCCAGTTCCGCGAGCCGGTGCAGCATCAGCCGCTCCAGCTCCGGCATCGCCTCGACCTTGACCGCCTCGTCCTCATGGAAATGCGCTAGCGAGCCGAGCATCCAGCGGATGGTGTTGCGCAGCTTGCGATAGGTGTCGGCGGTGGTCTTGAGGATTTCCGGGCCGATGCGCAGGTCGTCGGCGTAGTCCGAGGCGCACACCCACATGCGCAGGATGTCGGCGCCGGACTGCTTGATGACGTCCTGCGGCGCGACCACGTTGCCGAGCGACTTCGACATCTTGCGGCCGTTCTCGTCGAGCACGAAACCGTGCGTCAGCACGACGTCGAACGGCGCGCGGCCGCGCGTGCCGCAGCTCTCGAGCAGCGACGAGTGGAACCAGCCGCGATGCTGGTCGGAGCCTTCCAGATACATCACGGTGTCGTCGCCGCCATCGACCTTGCGCTTGATGCCGGCGAGCTGCGGGAAATGCAGCGCATCGTCGAGCACGAAGGCATGCGTCGAGCCCGAATCGAACCAGACGTCGCAGATGTCGTCGACTTTCTTCCAGCTGTCGGTGGCGAGCTTGGCCCCGAGGAAGCGCTCGCGCGCGCCTTCCTTGTACCAGGCGTCGGCGCCTTCGGCCGCGAAGGCCTCGACGATGCGCAGTTCGACATCCGGGTCCTGCAGAATCTCGACCGAGCCGTCCGGCTTTTCCTTGATGAACACCGCGATCGGCACGCCCCAGGCGCGCTGCCGCGAGATCACCCAGTCCGGGCGGCCGGAGATCATGCCGTTGATGCGGTTCTCGCCCGCCGCCGGCACCCAGCGCGTCTTGGCAATGGCGTCGAGCGCCACTTCGCGCAAGGTGCGCTGATCGTTCGGCGCGACGCCCTGCGGCGTCGCCGCCACTGCCGCCACGCTCGACGCGCCGACGAACGACTTGTCCATGGCGATGAACCATTGCGGCGTATTGCGGAAGATGATCGGCTTCTTCGAACGCCACGAATGCGGATACTGATGCTTGAGGCGGCCGCGCGCGATGATCCCATAGTGCTCGACGAGCGCTTTGATCACCGCCTCGTTGGCGTCACCCTTTTCGCCCTTGTCGTTGATGACGCGCTTGCCTTCGAAGCCGGGCGCCTGCGCGGTCAGCGCGCCATTCTCATCGACGGTGTACGGAATGGCCGGATTGATGCCGCGCGCTTCGAGCCTGGCCTTGTTGTCCATCCACACTTCGAAGTCTTCGCGGCCATGACCCGGCGCGGTGTGCACGAAGCCGGTGCCGGCATCGTCGGTGACGTGATCGCCGGGGAGGAGCGGGACCGGGAAGTCATAGCCAAGCGTGGCGAGCGGATGCTTGCAGACGATTGCCGAGAGCGTATCGGCTGAAACGTCGCTCACTTTCTCGAACGCAGCCACCTTCGCCTGCTTGAACACATCGGCGGCGAGCTTGTCGGCAAGGATCAAGAGATCGCCAACCTTGGCCCAGTTCTCTGCGGGCGCCTCGGTGACCTTGTAAAGTCCGTAGCCGATCTTCGGCGAGAACGAGATGGCGCGGTTGCCCGGCAGCGTCCACGGCGTCGTGGTCCAGATGACGACGGAAGCCTTGGCGATGTCGCCCTGGCCATTGGCCACCGGAAACTTCACCCACACCGTATCGCTGGTGTAATCCTCGTATTCGATCTCCGCTTCGGCGAGCGCGGTCTTCTCGACCACCGACCACATCACCGGCTTCGAGCCGCGATACAGCAAGCCGTTGGCGGCGAACTTCATCAGTTCGCGCGCGATCTGCGCCTCGGCCGGATAGCTCATCGTCGTATAGGGATGATCCCAGTCGCCCTCTACGCCGAGGCGCTTGAACTCGGTGCGCTGCACGTCGAGCCACTTCTGCGCATAGGCGCGGCATTCCTGGCGGAACGCGACCATCGCTGCCGGGTCGGAGAAATTCGGCTTCGCCTTGTTCTTGGAGCGGTAGTTCTCTTCCTCGATCTTCCACTCGATCGGCAGGCCGTGACAGTCCCAGCCCGGCACGTAGTTGGAATCGTAGCCGAGCATCTGCTGCGAGCGCGTCACCACGTCCTTGAGGATCTTGTTGAGCGCGTGGCCGATGTGAATGTTGCCGTTGGCGTAAGGCGGACCGTCGTGCAGCACGAACTTCTCGCGGCCCTTGGCCTCGGCGCGGAGCTGGGCATAGAGGTCGCTGTCCTGCCAGCGCTTGAGCAGCTCGGGCTCCTTCTGCGGCAGGCCGGCGCGCATCGGGAAATCCGTCTGCGGCAGGAACAGGGTCTCGGAATAATCTTTTTCGGGCTTCGACATCGTTTTTTCGGGCAAATTCAAGGGGTCGGCGGGGTGTTTAGCAGGGCCATTTTGGCGGCGCAAAGGCTTCAAGCCAGTAAACGGCGGCGCCCCGCATGACAGCTCCGCTTGACTGTCTATAGTCCTAGGATTATAGTTTTAGGCGATCCGGCCGAGGCCTCCGCCGCCGTCATGACGCGGCGGGGCGCGGCGGCCGGGTCCGGCGCCCGACAATGGCGCCGTGACCGGTCTTTCGCCCCTCCGGGGCGCTGGGCCGGCGGTGGAGCGCCGGGAGGCGCAGCGCCGTGGCGGCGGGCCTCGCAAACCTGCCGTCCTCCGGCGCGCGCGCCTCGGGTGCGGGTCTCGCAAGCCCGCGCCCGGACGGCGTGCGGGCTTCCCGATCGCAAGGGAGGCCCAAAGGAGGTCTCGCAAACCTCCTGGCGCCTCCCGGCGCTCCATCCCCTCCGGGGGGCAGGAAAACGGGACAAGGGCCACCCCGGGCCTTCGACAACAGGGGCGATGACGCGCGCCTAAATTTTCCCCAACCGCGGAAACGCCTTGCCCGACCGTTGCAGCGCTGCGCGCGCCTGGGCGACGTCGGCCATCATGTGCTTCTTCAGCGCCTCGATCGACGGGAATTTCTGCTCATGACGGATCCAGCCGATGAAAGCGACGTCGAGCGTCTTGCCGTAGAGATCGCCCTCGTAGTCGAGCAGGAAGATCTCGAGCAGCGGCGCGCCGTCGTCGAACATCGGCCGCGTGCCGAACGAGGCGACGCCATCGACGCGCTGGCCGTCGATATCGGCGCGCACCGCGTAGATGCCGTGCTTGAGCGCGCAGGTCGGATCGAGCCTGATGTTCGCGGTCGGAAAGCCGAGCTCGCGGCCGCGCTTTTCACCGTGGATGACTTCGCCGGTGATGAACCACGGCGCGCCGAGCAGTTCGGCGGCTTCCACGACCTTGCCCTGCGCCAGCGTCTCGCGGATCGAGCCGGACGACACCGGCCGGCCCTCGTCTTCCAAAGGCGGCACGACATCGACCGGAAAGCCGAGCCGCGTGCCTTCGAAACTCAGGAAGTTCGGCGAGCCGGCGCGGCCCTTGCCGAAGTGGAAGTCGTAGCCGATGGCGACGCCGCCGACGCCGAACTTCTCGACCAGGATGCGGCGCACGAAATCCTCGGCCGTCGTCGCGGCAAAGGCGGCGTCGAAGCGGAACACGATGGCGCCGTCGAGCCCGGTCGCGGCGAGCAATCGCAGCTTGTTGCGCTCGCTCGACAGCGAGAACAGCGGCGTCTCGGGGCGGAAGAACTTGCGCGGATGCGGCGAGAAGGTCAGGGCCGCCGCCTTGCGGCCGAGCTGCGCGGCGCGCTCCAGCGCGGCGCCGATCACCTGGCGATGGCCGCGATGCACGCCGTCGAAATTGCCGATGGCGACCACGGCGCCGGCCAGCGCGCCCGGCTCGCCGTCGGTCACGACGGTAAACGGCCGGTCGGACGAAATTTCGCTCATGGTCGGGTCAGATTCAAACGCCAAATTGGGCCATTGTTACAGCAGGTTGCCCGTCTTTACGCCTCAGCCGCCGGCCAACGCAACTGCCATATCGAGGTGTGGACAGCGTTAAGAGTTATTAGTCCGTTACCAAACCTTCAAGTTAACCGGATATTCAAAAGCAGAACATTAGAGTGCGAACGATAGCGACGGGGACGCCTGGACGGGCGTGGATTGAGTCATGGCGGTCGATCTTGCGATGCCGGTGCTGGTCGTGGACGATTATTCCACGATGGTCCGCATCATCCGCAATCTTTTGAAGCAGCTTGGCTTCGTCGAAATCGACGAGGCCAATGACGGCACGGCGGCGCTGGCCAAGATGCGGGCGCGCAAATACGGCCTCGTGATCTCCGACTGGAACATGGAGCCGATGACCGGCTACGACCTCCTGCAGCAGGTGCGCGGCGACGAGGACCTGTCGGCAACGCCCTTCATCATGATCACCGCCGAATCCAAGACCGAGAACGTCATCGCCGCCAAGAAGGCCGGCGTCTCGAACTATATCGTCAAGCCGTTCAACGCCCAGACACTGAAGGCCAAGATCGACGCGGTGTTCGAAGCGCCCGCCGACGCCCCGGCGGCGTAGCGGCCTTTTCACCAGCCTCGCAAATTGTCTCCGTGTCATGGCCGGGCTTGACCCGGCCATCCCGCTTAGGTGGGCAGGGTCTGCGCGACCCTCAGCGGGATCACCGGGGCAAGCCCGGTGATGACAGACAGTTGGACCTTCCGCCACCTTCCCTCACCGCCCGCGCGCGCTATATTAGGCGTCTGCCCGGAGACGTATGATGACCATACCTGTGAAGCCGCCGTCCGAAGAGCCGCGCTACATCAAGCTCAACGATGCCGACAACGTCGCCATCGTCGCCAATGCCTTCGGCATGCCGGCCGGCTCGCGCTTCCCCGACGGCCTGACCCTGAAGGACTACGTGCCCCAGGGCCACAAGGTTGCGCTGGTCGACATCCCGAAAGACCAGGCCATCGTCCGCTACGGCGAGGTCATCGGCTACGCGGTGGACGACATCGCCGCCGGCGCCTGGGTCGAGGAAGCCCGCATTCGCATGCCGACGCCGCCGAGCCTCGATGGCCTCGAACTCGCCACCCGCACCCCACCAGAGCTGCCACCGCTCGAGGGCTTCACCTTCGAGGGCTACCGTAACGCCGACGGCACCGTCGGCACCAAGAACATCCTCGCCATCTCGACCAGCGTGCAATGCGTCGCCGGCACGCTGGAGATCGCGCTCAAGCGCATCAAGGACGAGTTGCTGCCGAAATATCCGAATGTCGACGACGTCGTCGCGGTGACGCATGTCTATGGCTGCGGCGTCGCCATCAACGCGCCGAAGTCCGAGATCCCGATCCGCACGCTGCAGAACATCGCCCGCCATCCGAACTACGGCGGCGAGGTCATGGTGGTCGGCCTCGGCTGCGAGAAACTGTCGCCCGAGCGCCTCTTGCCCGCAGGCAAGACCGCCGATCACGAGATCATGCGCCTGCAGGACGAGAGCCTGACCTCCTTCGGCGCCATGATCGAACTGATCATGCGCATGGCCGACGAGCGGCTTAAAGTTCTCAACGAACGCAAGCGCGAGACCTGCCCCGCTTCCGACCTCGTGGTCGGCATGCAGTGCGGCGGCAGCGACGCCTTCTCCGGCGTCACCGCCAATCCGGCGCTCGGCTTCGCCGCCGATTTGCTGGTGCGCGCCGGCGGCACCGTGATGTTCTCCGAAGTCACCGAGGTGCGCGACGCCATTCATCTGCTGACCCCGCGCGCCGCGAACGAGCAGGTGGCGCGCGATCTGATCCGCGAGATGGCCTGGTACGACGATTATCTCGACAAGGGCGGCGTCGATCGCTCGGCGAACACCACCCCCGGCAACAAGAAGGGCGGCCTCGCCAATATCGTCGAGAAGGCGCTCGGTTCCTCGGCCAAATCCGGCTCGTCGGCCATCAGCGGCGTGCTGGCGCCCGGCGAACGGGTGAACACCAAGGGACTGATCTTCGCCGCCACCCCCGCCTCCGACTTCATCTGCGGCACGTTGCAGCTCGCCTCCGGCATGAACGTGCACATTTTCACGACGGGGCGCGGCACCCCCTACGGGCTCTCATCGGTGCCGGTGATCAAGGTGGCGACGCGCAACGAACTGGCAACGCGCTGGTCCGATCTCATCGATCTCAATGCCGGCACAATCGCCACCGGAGAGGCCACCATCGAAGAGGTCGGCTGGCAGCTCTTCCACCTCATTCTCGACGTCGCCAGCGGCCGCAAGAAGACCTGCACCGACAAGTGGGGCCTGCACAATCAGCTGGCGCTGTTCAATCCGGCGCCGATTACGTGATCACCAGATGAGGTGCTTCATCACCGCGGTCGGCGTTTCGCCGGCGGCGGTGAAGACAGTCTTCATCGCATCGCGCTGCGGCGTGTCGCGGCCGCCGAATTCCTCGGCGTGAATGCCGGCGGCGATGAACAGCATGTCGACGCCGAAGGCGCGCGCGCCTTTCAGATCGGTGCGCACCGAATCGCCGATCGCCATGACGCGCTTGCGATCGACCTTGCGGCCGAGCGCGGCTTCCGCCTTCGCCAGCGCCATGTCGTAGATCGGCCGGTACGGCTTGCCGGCGTAGAGCACTTCGCCGCCCATCGTCGCATAGAGATCGGCGATCGCGCCGGCGCAATAGATCAGCCGCGAGCCGCGCTCGACGACGAGATCGGGATTGCCGCAGACCATGAACAGCTTGCGCTTCAGCGCGATCTCGAGCCGCGCGCGATAGTCTTCCGGCTTCTCGACTTCGTCGTCGAACAGCCCGGAGCAGACGATGTAGTCGGCGCTCTCCAGCGGCGCGAACTCGGCGCGTAGATCCTTGAAGATCGAATGATCGCGCTCCGGGCCGATGTGACAGATGGTCTGGCCCTTGCGGTGGGCGATGACATCGCGGGTGACGTCGCCGGACGACACGATGCCGTCATAGGCTTCGTGCGGCACGTGCAGGTGGTCGATCTGGCGGATCACCGCCTCGCCCGGGCGCGGCGCGTTGGTGATCAGGATCACGACCTTGCCCATCGCCCGCGCGCGCATCAGGGCGTCGCAAGCGTCGGGAAACGACACTTCGCCGTTGTGCACGACGCCCCAGACGTCGGACAGGAACACGTCATAGGCTGACGCAATCGCCGAGAAATGCGGCTCGAGGCTGGGCAAGATCGATATCCGTCAGACGGTATGGGCGTTGGCGGCGAGATATTCGCTCAACGTCTTGGTGGCGGCAGGATTGTCCGGCGCCGGCGGCGGCGATGCGGCACCCTGCAGCGCCTCGGCGCGCACCGGGCGCGGCGCCGAGAACAGGAAGCCCTGACCGAAGCGCACGTCATAGTCGAGGAGATCGACCACGGTGCTCTCGTTTTCGATGCGCTCGCCGATCAGGTCGATGCCGTTGCGCGCCAGGAGATCGGCGAGATCCTCGGCCTGGATATCGCTCTGCGCCGTGGCGGCGCGATTGAGCAGCAGATTGGCCGGCACCTTGACGAAGCGGAACGAGCGGTCGGCCAGTTCCTTCGGCTCGAAGCGCAGATCGGTGACGTGATCCATCGAGAAGCGGAAGCCGCAGTCGGCCAGCGCCGCGAGACTCTCGTGCTCGATCGGCCCGAACGACCGATAGGCGGCCTGGGTGAACTCGAACATCAGCGAGCCGCCGAGCGCGCGGTTGGCACGCATGAAATCGAGGAACTGCTTGAAATAGACGCTGTCGGTCAGCGTCGTGCCGTTGATGTTGCAGAACAGGCCGACGTCGCGGCTCTTGAGCTGCAGCCGGCGCACCACCTGCACGCAGCGGAACACCAGCATGTTGTCGATCTTGGGCATCAGCCCGGCGGTCTCCGCGACCTCGACGAAATCGACGGCCGGGATGATCTCGCCGTCCTCGGTGCGCAGCCGCGACAGCGCTTCATAGAAGCGCACCTTGCGCTGCGGCAGCGTGACGATCGGCTGCAAATAAAGGTCGATGCGGTTGGCGTCGGCCGCGGCGGCGACCATCTCGCTGATATGCTCGCGCGACATGGTCTGGATGCGGCGCGGCCCGCTGACCGCATCCGTCTCCTTCAGCGCCAACGGCGCGTCCTCGGCCGGAGTCGCGAAAGCGGTCGCGGTGGCCGGCGCGGCGGCCCGCGGCGCCGCCTGACCGATGCCGTTCGGCGCGCCGAGCATGGTCTCGTGCGCGGCCACGGTCTCGGCGAGTTGCCGCACCAGGCCGCCGAGCTCGCCGATCTCGGCGGCAATTGGATCGACAGCGCCGCGGGCGCGGCTGACGGTCTGCTCGACGCGGCTCTCCACGGCGGCGAGACGCCGCGACATTTCCGCCATCTGCCGCGACAGGTCGGCGGTGCCGCGCGACAGATCGGCGATCTGGTCGCCGAGCACACCGCGGTCGCGCAGCCGGTTGGTGATCGAATTGTACAGTGCCATGACGACGAGCGCGCCGAGCGCGATGATGGCGGAGGTGCGGACGTCCAGCCGAACGCCATAAAACAGGACTACGCCGATCGCGCCCGCGATGAGCACCATGCAGACCGCGATGAAGATGGCGCTGAGCCGAAGCATGTGAGTCAGGATCCCGCGGAGTCTCGGCCAGGTCTTTGCAGTTCGGGCAGCCCGGGCGGTGGCAAGTGATTCGCATCCGCCCGCCCCAATGTCCATGAGCCGACGCGCCTGTGCAACCGGGAATTCCTGCTATGGTAACGGCGTTTCGCCTCTCTTCCCCAGCACATTTGGCGCACGCCGGTTAAGCGGCTAAGTCCGGTCCCAGGGCCGACCCAACCGGAACTTTCCTCCGATGCAGGCATCCCGTTCGACGTCCATTTTCGCCGCCATCGCGGCCGCACCCGAGCGCGCGCTCCTCGCCATCCTCGCGGCCCATGCCGTGCTCTGGACGGTACTGCCGGACCTCCTTTATCCGAACCTGCCACTCGACCTGATCGAGGCCCTGACCTATGGCCGCGAATGGCAGGTCGGCTACGACAAGCTGCCGCCGTTGCCATGGTGGCTGGTCGAGGTTGCCTGGCGCATCGCCGGCCACGACTTTGCCTATTACCTCCTGGCCCAGATCGCGG
Organism: Pseudomonadota bacterium; assembly: GCA_018240595.1. Taxonomy (GTDB): domain Bacteria; phylum Pseudomonadota; class Alphaproteobacteria; order Rhizobiales; family Xanthobacteraceae; genus Pseudolabrys. The sequence continues at coordinate 45,449 of JAFEFL010000043.1, forward strand.
TCGTCGCGGCGCTGGCCCTCGTCTTCGTCACGGCCCGGCCATTGGTCGGGCCGCTGGGCGCGCTGTTGGCAGTACTGGTCGTCGACGGCCTGCACTACCTCAACTACACCGCCGCCAAGTTCAATCACGACGTCATTCAGCTGCCGTTTTGGGCACTGGCCGGGTATGCGCTGCACCGCGGCCTGCGCGGCGGCCGCCTCATGCACTGGCTGCTGCTCGGCATCGCTATCGGCATCTCGCTGTGGGCGAAATACTTCGTCGTCGTCCTGGTGGCGCCGATGGTGGCCTTTGCCCTGTTCGACGAGGACGCCCGCAAGTCGCTGAAGACGCCCGGGCCCTATGTCGCCGCTGTGGTCGCACTGATCATCGCCGCGCCGCATCTCGTCTGGCTGGTGCGCAACGATTTTCTGCCCTTCGCCTATGCCGAGCACCGCGCCGTGCTGCCGCGCGGCTGGTACGACCACCTGCTGCACCCCGGCGAATTCGCCATCAGCCAGTTGTTCTTCCTGATCCCGTCGCTGCTGATCGCCGGCCCGCTGTTCATCCCAAAGCGCCGCGCCGACGAGCCGCCGCCGGTGCCGGCGGCCGCCGACGCCTTCGACCGCCGCATCGTCACCTGGCTCGCCTTCGGCCCCTTCGTCGTCGTGCTGCTGATGGGTGTGGTCACGGGGCGCGGCGCCGTCGCCATGTGGGGCTATCCGCTGTGGCTGTTCCTCGGCCTGTGGCTGGTGCTGATGGGGCGACATGCGATTGCCGGCTTCCGCCTCGCGCGCGTCGTGCTGACCTGGGCCATCGTCCTGGTGCTGCTGGCGATCGCCTTCGTCACCAATTACGAAATCCTGCCGCGGTTCGATCACCGCTATCGCGCGGTGTTCTTCCCCGGCAGCGCGCTCGCCGACGAGATCGCGTTGCGCTATCGCGCCGTCACCGGACAGCCGCTGGCCTATGTCATCGGCACGATGTGGGACGGCGGCAATATCGCGCATTACGCGCCGAGCCATCCGCGGGTGCTGATCGATGGCAAGCCGGAACGCGCGCCATGGATCAATCTCAACGACCTGCATGCACGCGGCGCCGTCATCGTCTGGACCGACGCCGATCTCAAGGTCGTGCCGCCGGCCTATCGCACCGTAGCGCCGGACGCGGCGGTGCAGCCGTCGTTCACGCTGCCCTATCGCCGCGGCCCGGGACAGGTCGCCGTCGGCTGGGCCATCGTGCTGCCGAAGCCGTCGTTTGCGTCCAACGCTGTCATTCCGCGGCGCGGCGGTTAGGCCGCGAGCCGGAATCCATAACCCCTGCTGCGGCGTATGGATTCCGGGCCCACCGCTTCGCGGTGTCCCGGAATGACAGACGCTTTTACGCCCCCTGCTTGATGATCGCCGCGACCTTGGAGATGATCTCGTCGATCTGATCCTCGGTGACGATCAGCGGCGGCGACATGGCGATGGCATCGCCCGACGTCCGGAACATGATGCCGTGGTCGTGGAAGCCGCTTTCCAGCGCGTCGTAGCCGCGCTTGCCGACAGCATCCGGCTTGGAGGCGAGATCGATGCCCGCCATCAGGCCGACGACGCGGATGTCGAGCACGCCCGGCAGGCCCTTGAGGCTCATCACCGCATCGGCCCATACCGGCTCCAGTTTCTTGGCGCGCTCGAACAGCTTCTCGTCGCGATAGACGTCGAGCGTGGCGAGGCCGGCCGCGCAGGCCAGCGGATGCGCCGAATACGTGTAGCCGTGGAACAGTTCGATGACATGATCCGGTCCGGTCATGAAGGCGTCGTGAATGTGCTTGCGGGCGATGACGCCGCCCATCGGCACCGAGCCCGAGGTAATGCCCTTGGCGAAGCAGATCAGGTCCGGCACCACGCCATAGCGCTCGGCGGCAAAGGCATGGCCGAGGCGGCCATAGCCGGTGATGACTTCGTCGAACACCAGCAGGATGCCGTGCTTGTCGCAAATCTGGCGCAGGCGCTTGAGGTAGCCCTTCGGCGGCGGCAGCACCGCGGTCGAACCGGCCACCGGCTCGACGAACACCGCGGCGATGGTCGAGGCGTCGTGCAGCGCGACGAGACGGTCGAGTTCATCGGCGAGGTGCTCGCCCCAGTCCGGTTCGCCGACCGAGAACGCCTGCTCGGCTCTGTTATAGGTCGATTGCAGATGATCGACGCCGGCGAGCAGCGTGCCGAACTGCTTGCGGTTGGCGACCATGCCGCCGATCGAGGTGCCGCCGAAGCCGACGCCGTGATAGCCGCGTTCGCGGCCGATGAATCGCACCCGCGAGGCTTCGCCCTTGGCACGGTGATAGGCCAGCGCGATCTTCATCGCGGTATCGTCGGCTTCCGAACCGGAGTTGCAGAAGAAAACGTGGTCGAGGTCGCCCGGCGCCAGCGCCGCGATGCGGCTTGCCAGTTCGAAGGCCTTCGGGTGGCCGAACTGGAAGGTCGGCGAGAAGTCGAGCTCCGCCGCCTGCTTCTGAATCGCGGCGACGATGGAGTCGCGGTTATGACCGGCGTTGGTGCACCAAAGGCCGGCGGAGGCGTCGATGATCTTGCGCCCCTCGGGGGTGAAGTAGTGCATGTCCTTGGCGCTCGCGATCATGCGCGGCCGGGCCTTGAACGAGCGGTTGGACGTGAACGGCATCCAGAACGGCGCGAGGTCGTTGGGGACGGAGGTCGATGCGATTTTGGGGGCCAAGGCCATGGGGTGCACTCGCTTCCTGCCGCCAGATGGCGGATGTTCGGACAAGCCCATGAGATATCCGCTTTTGCCTCTAATGACAAAGCAGGAAACGGCTGCTACGACGCGCACGCCAATAATTTTAAGCTGATTTTGCACCGATGACCGACACAAAATCCGGCAAAAAGCCGCAGAAACTCAAGGCTCGCCTGCCGCGCGGCCTCGCCGACCGGGGCCCGGCTGAGATCGCCGCGACGCGCATGATGGTCGACACCATCCGCGGCGTGTTCGAGCGCTACGGCTTCGAGCCGGTCGAGACGCCAGCGATGGAGTACACGGATGCGCTCGGCAAATTCCTGCCCGACCAGGACCGGCCGAACGAGGGCGTGTTCTCATTCCAGGACGATGACGAGCAGTGGCTGTCGCTGCGCTACGATCTGACGGCGCCACTGGCGCGCTACGTCGCCGAGAACTACCAGCACCTGGCCCTGCCCTATCGCAGCTATCGCTTCGGTTGGGTTTTCCGCAACGAGAAGCCGGGCCCCGGCCGCTTCCGCCAGTTCATGCAGTTCGACGCCGACACGGTCGGCGCCGGCACCATGGCCGCCGACGCGGAGGTCTGCATGATGGCCGCCGACACGATGGAAGCACTCGGCGTGCCGCGTGGCTCTTACGTCGTGAAGGTTTCCAACCGCAAGGTGCTGGACGGCATCCTCGAAGCCATCGATCTCGGCGGCGATGCCAACGCGGGGCGCCGCCTCACCGTGCTGCGCGCCATCGACAAGCTCGATCGTCTCGGTCTCGACGGCGTGCGCGATCTGCTTGGCCCCGGCCGCAAGGACGACAGCGGCGACTTCACCAAGGGCGCCGGCCTCGATGAGAAGGCTTGCGATACCGTGCTCGGCTTCCTGCGCGTCGAGACGAACAACGTGCCGCAGATGCTCGACCAGATGGAAGCCCTGGTATCGGGCTCCAATGCTGGACTCGACGGCGTCAACGAACTGCGAGGCATCGCTGATCTGGTGAGCGCCGGCGGTTATGACGACGGCCGCGTTCGCATCGACACGTCAGTCGTTCGCGGCCTCGAATATTACACCGGCCCGGTTTACGAGGTTGAACTGACCTTTGAGATCAAGGACGACAAAGGTCGCCCGGTGCGCTTCGGCTCGGTCGGCGGCGGCGGCCGTTACGACGGCCTCGTGTCGCGCTTCATGGGCCAGCCGGTGCCGGCGACCGGTTTCTCCATCGGCGTCTCGCGCCTGCAGGCGGCGCTGACCGCGCTCGGCAAATTGTCGAACAAGCCGGAAGCCGGCCCGGCCGTGGTCACGATTTTCGACCGCGACCGCGTTGCCGATTACCAGAAGATGGTGTCGGCCCTGCGCAATGCCGGCATCCGTGCCGAACTCTATCTCGGCAATCCGAAGAACAACGTCGGCCAGCAGTTGAAGTACGCCGACAAGCGGCACTCGCCCTGCGCCATCATCCAGGGCTCGGACGAAAAGGCGGCCGGTCAGGTCGTCATCAAGGACCTGATCCTCGGCGCCGAACTCGCCGCCGCGAATGCCGGCGACCGCGAGGATTATCTCAAGAAGCAGTCCGAGGCGCAGTTTTCGGTCAGCGAAGCTGACCTTGTCGACGCCGTGCGCAAGGTGCTGTCGCGCCATAAAGCGTGACGCGTCGTCAATTCATCATCGCGTCATGAAGCGGTAACGCGGCGGCAACCGAAATCCATTACGAAGCGCGGAACGAAACCTGTTCCGGCGCATTATCCGCACCGATCCAACCAACAATAAAGTGGGGAGTCGGTCTATGGATGATCGCTGGGCTTATCCGATTCCAATGACCATGCAGCGCCAGGCCGGCTCGGCGCTGAAACCGCGCAACATCGAGAGCCCGCCCGTCGCCCCTTGCACCGTGCCGAGCGAGACCGCCGCCGAGCGCGGCAGCGCAAAGGAAGCGGCCGAATCCGAGATCCGTTTCAACACCTGATCGGCTACCGGCGCGGTGCGCCCGGCGGCGTCATCTCCAGAATGTTCATCTTCATGCCGTTGGCCATGATGATGTCGCCCGGTTTCTGGCCGGCCTCGCAGGCTCCGAGCCACTTCGCCGCTATTTTCATGTGGCTCTTGCCGCCGCCCGGCATTGGCGGACCGCCTTCATGCGAGGATTCGACGTCCACGGAATAAGCGCTGTCGAAGCTGCCCGACACCACCGCATGCGAGGTCACGGTGGCGGGCCCGAATTTGCAGACAGAATCGATCGTCATCACGCCGCCGGTATTGGACACGTCCTGCTTGGCGCAAGCTTCCTTGCTGGCGCCACCATAGGCCTGGTTCATCAGTTTGTCGGTGGCGGCATCGACGCACTGTTTCATCGTCTGGCCCGGCAGGTTGCGGCCGACGAAATCCATCTTCAATTCCCATAGGCCTGCCTTGCGCGACGGCATGTCGAGGGCCAAAGCGGGCGTTGCGGCGAGGAATATAGCGGCGGCTAGCACAGGGCGCATGCTCGATCTCCGATCCTTGGATGGACCGGAGACTACGCGCTGCGCGGGCGTTGCGGCGTGACGGCCATCACACGGCGGCAGTCAAAGGGTGACGATATTTCCATCCGCCAGCGGCGGCGCGTCACCGACCTCGGCGGCCAGGTCGATATTGTGGCCGAGCACCTGCTCGGCGGCATCGAAACTGTCCATCAGCGACACGTTTTCGATGAGCTTGCCGTCCTGGAAACGGAAGAAATTGGCGATGCGATAACTGATGGTGCGGCCGTCGGCGGTCAGCGTCGCGGTCAGGCGCGTCAGCGCCGCGCCGCGATTGCCCTGCACCAGGAAATGCTCGCGTACGACCGTGGTGATGCCAAGCACGTTCCGCGCCCGGCGCGCCATGACATCGATGACGGCGGCCTTGCCGACATGGACGCCGCAATACGGAATGATGTCGACGGGCCCGCTGATCGTCCAGCGCACGTCGTCATGCAGGAATGCGGCGAAAGCCTCGGTGTCGCGCGCGGCGAAGGCGTCGAAATAGGCCTCGACCAGCGCGCGGTCGACGATGTGCTCCGCGGCGGCCGTCACAGGAACACCAGATCGTTGAGCAGATTTGGATCGGAGCCCGGCTGCGTCACCGCGCCGTCTGTCGGCAGCGCATGGCCGAGGACCTGCTCGGCGGCGTTGAATGAGTCGATGATGGTGGTCGTTTCGATCACCTTGCCGTCCTTGAAACGGAAGAAGTGCGCAAACCTGTAGGTAATGACGCGGCCATCGGCGCAGCGCTGCGCGGTCTGGAAGTTCAGCGCGGCGGCCCGGTCGCCGTCGATCACCAGCGACTCGCGCACCAGCCTGATGTCGCGAAAAAGCTTGGGGAGTATCTGAGTACTCAGCTCCAGCACCTGGGCCTTGCCGTGATGCGTACCGCAAAAGCTCAGCACTTCGATCGGTCCGCGCGTCGTCCAGCGCACGTCGTCATGAACCAGCGCGGCCAGCTTCTCGCCGTCCGGTTTCACGAAGGCGTCGTAGAACGCGTCCACCAGCTCTTTGGTGACCGGGTTGGTCATTGGGCACTGGCCTCCTGATACCAGTGAAGCCGCGTTACGTTGAAATTTTCTTACCCACAACGCAGCGATTTGCCCGGGGCGCCCATCCGGCCCCGCGAGAAATTACCAAGCCGAACCAGCGAGGAAAATTTGTTAACGTCACCAGACGTTTACCGAGAGGCCCCGTTAACGGCCGGGGGCTTTCTTCGTCGAAACCTTAAACCTGGCGTGCTAAAGGGCCGCGGGACTTGAGATCTGGGACGGTAATGGACGCGAATTTGGAACAATTGGGCCTAGGAACGGCGGCCCCGGACGCGCGCGCCGAGGCGCTGGTCGCCTCCTATGAGCGCGCCGGTTACGCCCGGGTATCGCCGCCGATCCTGCAGCCGGCCGAGCCCTTCCTCGACCTGTCGGGCGAGGACATCCGCCGCCGCATGTTCCTGACCACGGCGCCGGGCGGCACGGAATTGTGCTTGCGGCCTGATCTGACCATCCCGGTCTCCCGCCACTATCTGGCCTCGGCCGCCGCCGGCAAACCCGCCGGCTATTGCTATGTCGGCCCGGTCTTCCGTCACCGTACCGACGCCAGTCCCGAATTCCTCCAGGCCGGCATTGAGAGCTTCGGGCGCAGCGACCAGGCCGCTGCCGATGCCGAAATGCTGGCCCTCGGCCTGGAAGCCACCGCCAATTACGACCTCGCCGCACCGGACATCCGCACCGGCGACGTCGCCCTGTTTGCCGCTCTGATTGCCGCGCTCGATCTCGCGCCGGCGTGGAAGCGCCGCCTGATCAAGGATTTCAACCGCAAGACCAATCTGGCGCAAGACCTCGACCGCCTGGTGCTGGGCGGTAACAACAGCCGGCCGGAATATCAGGGCGTGCTCGCCGCGCTCGCCGGCTCCGACCCGAAGGGCGCGCACGCGCTGGTCACCGATTTGTTGTCGATCGCGGGCATCAGCGCCGTCGGCGGCCGCTCGGTCGCCGAGATCGCCGACCGTTTCCTCGAGCAGTCGGCACTCGGCGCCTCGACCAAACTGCCGCGCGACGTGCGCGGCCTGATCGAACGCTTCCTCGCGGTCGCCGGCGATCCGGACGAGGCCGCTGCAGAACTGCGCGCGCTCGCCGCCGACGCCAATCTCGCCGGCGAACTGGCGCCGGCGCTCGATCTCCTCGAAAGCCGCAACGGATTTCTGGCCGCGCGCGACATCGATCTCAAGCGCGTGCACTTCTCCACCGCCTTCGGGCGCGGCTTTGATTACTACACCGGCTTCGTTTTCGAGCTCACCGACCCGAGCCGCACCGGCGATCCGCTGGTCGCGGGCGGTCGCTATGATGGCCTGCTGACCCGGCTCGGCGCCGCCGCTCCGATTCCGGCCATCGGCTTTTCCGTCTGGATCGAGCGCCTCGCCATCTATGGAGGCGCCGCATGAGCACGCCGCTCGTCCTTGCCGTGCCCGCCAAGGGCCGGCTCCAGGAAAACGCCGAAGCGTTCTTCGCGCGCTCGGGCCTGCAACTCGTCAAGCCGCGCGGCGCCCGCGACTATCGCGGCGCCGTCGCCGGCCTCGACGGCGTCGAGGTGGCTTATCTGTCGGCCAGCGAAATTACGGCGCAGCTCGCCGCCGGCAGCGTGCACATGGGCGTCACCGGCGAAGACCTGATCCGCGAGCAGATCGCGGACGCCGACGCCCGCGTCGTGCTCATCGAGCCGCTCGGCTTTGGCTTTGCCAATGTCATCGTCGCCGTGCCGCAGGCCTGGATCGACGTGCGCACCATGGCCGACATCGACGACGTCGCCACCGGCTTCCGCCAGCATCACGGCCGCAAAATGCGGGTCGCGACCAAATACATCAACCTGACGCGCGAGTTCTTCGCCAAGCACGGCGTCATCGACTATCGCATCGTCGAAAGCGCCGGCGCCACCGAAGGGGCGCCGGCCGCCGGCACCGCCGAGCTGATCGTCGACATCACCACCACCGGCGCCACGCTCGCCGCCAATGCGCTGAAGATCATCGACGACGGCGTCATCCTGCGGTCGCAGGCCAATCTCGTCGCCGCGCGCAAGGCGGAGTGGACGAGCGAGCAGCGCGACACTGCGCGGGTCATCCTCGACCGCATCGCCGCGCAGGCGCGCGCGAGAGCCTTCCGCGAGGTGCGCTCGCGCTTTGCCGCCTGCGACGGCAAAGTGGTGGAGGAAGCCAAGGCGAAGTTCGGCGTTGCGACGCCATTCGGCGGTCCGACCTCGTCCGGCATGCTGACGCTGCATTGCCCGCCGGGTGAGGTCTACGCCCTGACGGCTTACTTGCGCGAGCGGGGCGCCGAAGCCGTCGCGGTGGCCGACCTCGACTACGTGTTCTCGAAGGACAATCCGCTTTTCGCCAAGCTGGAAGCGGCGCTGTAGCAAGCGCGACGCATTTTAGATGATGGCCTGCCGCACCTTGGCGGAGATCCATTCGCTGAACACGACGCTGGCGATGATCACCAGCAGGATCAGCGACACCTTGGTCCAGGCGAGCGTCGTGATCGCCGAGTTCAGCGGCAGGCCGATGCCGCCGGCACCGACCAGTCCGAGCACGGTCGACTCGCGGATGTTGATATCCCAGCGGAACACGGAAATCCCGGCGAAAGCCGGCAGCACCTGCGGCACGATGCCATAAGCCGTCACCTGCGCCGCGCTTGCGCCGGTCGAACGCACCGCCTCGACCTGCTTTTCGTCGATCTCCTCGATCGCTTCGTACAGCAGCTTGGCGCAGAAGCCGATCGAGCGCAGGCCGATCGCCACCATGCCGGCGAGCACGCCGGGGCCGATGATTGTCACCAGCATCAAGGCCCAGATCAGCGAATTGATCGACCGCGACGAAACGATCACGAACAGCGCCAGCGGCCGCAGCACGGCGGCGCTCGGCGTCGTGTTGCGCGCCGCGCAATAAGCGACCGGCACAGCGATGACGATGCCCATGACGGTGCCGAGCGTCGCCATGTTGAGGGTGTCCCACATCGGCCGCCACAACTGGCCGATGAAGCTCCAGTCCGGCGGCACCATGCGCACGCCGAGATCGGCGGCCTGCTGCGGCGCGTCGAGCACGAAGGGCCAGATTGTCTTCTCGCTGATGAAACTCCAGCTCACGACCAGAACGGCGACGCCGACCAGCCACGCCGCCCAGATGGCGAACTGAGCGGCACGCTCGCGCCGCTGCCAGACTTTGACGCCTTGGCGGACCGGAACCGTCATCACTGCACCCAGCGCCGGACATAGCCGGACGAGTATTCCATCAGCATGACGATGCCGATGATGACCAGCAGGATGGCGGCGGCGGAATCGAATTCATAGCGGTTGAAGGCGGTGTCGAGCGTCGCGCCAATGCCGCCGGCGCCGACGATGCCGACCACCGCCGACTCGCGGAAATTGATATCGACGCGGTACAGCGCAAGGCCGAGCATGCGCGGCAGCACCTGCGGCTGGATGCCGAAATTGACCCATTGCAGCCAGCTCGCCCCGGTCGCGCGCACCGCTTCGGCCTGGCCCGGGTCCATGTCCTCGATGTCCTCGGCGAGCAGCTTGCCGTAGAAGCCGATCGTCGCGAAGGCGAGCGTGACGACGCCGGCGAACGGGCCGAAGCCGAACAATTTGACGAAGAAGATCGCCAGGATGATCTCCTGGAAGCTGCGCGACACGGCGAGAAAGCCGCGGCAGAAGTAATACACCGGCGCCGGCGCGATGTTCTTCGCCGCGCCCAGCCCGACCGGAATCGACAGCACGATGCCGATCGCGGTGGCGACCACCGTCATCCAGATGCTTTCAAGAATGCCGTCGAAGATTTCCGACGAACGCGTGGTGAAGTCGGGCGGGAAGAACGCGGCGAAGAACCGCGCGCCGCGCGGCAGGCCTTCCCAGACGCGGCCCCAGTTGATCTCGGTGGTGCCGAAAGCGGCGGCGAGATAAAGCGCCACGGCGATGCCGATGCCCCAGCGCAGCGCCGCGCTCTTGATCAGCGGCGGCTTGCGCCAGACCCGCGGCACCGCGGGCGCTGCACCGGCGGCGCTCATGTCAGGTCAGCCCCGCCATGCGATCGCGATCGAGCGGCGCCGGCGCTGTCATAGCGGGCGACTCGTGATCGTCGTCTTCCCCGGCTTCCGGCGCGCGCTTGGCCGTCGCCGCCCAGTCCTCCTCGCCGTAGATGCGCGTCAGCACGTCCGGCGTCAGCCCGTCCGGCGCGCCGTCATAGACGATGCTGCCCTGGCGCAGGCCGACGATGCGCGAGGCGAACATCTGCGCCAGTTGCACGTCGTGAATGTTGACGATGGCCGACAGGTTGCGCTCGCGGCACAATTCCGTAATCAGCCGCATGATCTGCCGCGACGTCTTCGGATCGAGCGAGGCGGTCGGCTCGTCGACCAGCAGCAGATCGGGATTCTGGATCAGGGCGCGGCAGATGCCGACGCGCTGGCGCTGGCCGCCCGACAGCGCATCGGCGCGCTTGTCGACCATGTGGTCGAGGCCGACGCGCGCCAGCAGCCGGAAGGCCTCGTCGATATCGGCCTGCGGAAACTTGCGCATGTAGCTGCGCCAGAAGCCGACATAACCGAGTCGGCCGCTGAGGACGTTTTCCATCACGCTCAGCCGCTCGACCAGCGCGTATTCCTGGAAGATCATGCCGAGCTTGCGGCGGGCGCGGCGCAGCGCGGCCTTGCCGAGGGTGGTGAGTTCGACGCCGTTGAGCGCGATGGTGCCGGCGGTCGGCTCGACCAGCCGGTTGATGCAGCGGATCAGCGTCGATTTGCCGGCGCCCGACGGACCGATCAGCGCGACGACCTCGCCTTGCGCGACGTCGAGGTCGATCTTGTCGAGCGCCAGATCGCCGGTGCGATAGCGCTTGGTCAGGCCGCGGATGTGCAGCATGGGCGCAGGCCCAGCTACTTGCACGAATACTTCACGCCGTTCGCCGCGTCGATCTTGCGGATGACGTTCCAGTCCTTCTTGTAGGTGATCGGCACGAAGCGGTCCTGCTCCTTGAACTCGGCCTTGAGCGCCGAGCCTTCCCACGGGAAGGTGAAGAAGGCCTGCTTGATCTTCTCGGTCAGCGCCGGGTCGAGATTGTGCGCGACGCCGTAGCCGGTGGTCGGGAAGGTTTCCGACTTGTAGATCGTGCGGATCTTCGCCTTGTCCACGACGTTGCGGGCGAACATGCGGAACATCACTTCGTTGGCGATGGCGGCGGCTTCATAGTCCTTGTTGGCGACGCCGATCACCGAATTGTCGTGCTTGCCGGAGAACACCGCAGTGTAGTCGCGGTCCTTCTCCAGGTTGAAATCCGCCTTCAGGATCGCCGACGGCGCCTTGAAGCCGGAGTTCGAGGTCGGCTCGGTGAAGGCGATCTTCTTACCCTTGAGGTCGGCCGGCGACTTGATGGCGCTGTCGGCCGGCACGATGATTTCCATCTCGTAGCCGAACTCGCCGTTCTTGCCGCCCATGATGGCGAAAGGCACGAAGCCGGCGCAGTTCACCGCGATCGGATTGGAGCCGGTGTTGAAGCCGGCGACGTGCAGACGGCCGGAACGCATCGCCTCGATCTCGGCGGCGTTCGACTGCACCGGGAAGAACACGACCTTCTTGCCGGTCGTCTTTTCCATGTGCTTGATGAAGCCGTCCCAGACCTTGCCGTACACCGCGGGGTCTTCGACCGGCGTATAGGCGAACACCAGCACCGAGGGATTGACGCGCTGCTTCGGATCGGTCGGCGTATCCGCCACCATGTCGCCGTCGGCGTCGCAATAGGCGGCATCGAGCGCGCCGCGCTCGCAATTCTGCGCATGTGCCGCCGCCGTGCCGAACATGCAGGCCGCGAACAGTGCGGCGATCGCCGTGATAGACCGTGCCATGGTGCCCCCCATTATGTTCCGTGAACCCGGAACTTTCGAGAAGCTTAGCATCGGGCCGCGAACTGACAAGCCGGAGTATCGCGGCTATCCCGCCGCGGTCAGCCCTGTGCCAATGCCTGGGCGATGTCGGCGACCAGATCGTCCGGATGCTCGATGCCGACCGACAGGCGGATCGTCGTGTCGAGCACGCCGATGCGCGCGCGCACGTCCGCCGGCACGCCGGAATGCGTCATCGCCGCCGGGTGACTGGCGAGCGACTCGGTGCCGCCGAGACTGACCGCGAGCTTGAACACCTGCAGCGCATTGAGGAAGGCGAAGGCTTCCGGCTGGCCGCCCTTGATGTCGAACGAGAAGGTCGAGCCCGCGCCGGTGCATTGGCGCTCGAAAGTCGCACGCGCGGCGCCTTCCGGGAGAAACGGCAGGTAGTGCACCTTGGCGACGCGTGGGTGGTCACGCAGGAATTCGGCGACGACTCTCGCGTTGGCGTTCGACTTCTCCATGCGCAGCGCCAGGGTTTCGAGCGAGCGGCCGAGCATCCAGCACGAATGCGGATCGAGCTGCGTGCCGATGGCACCGCGTAGCGCCTTGACCGTGCCGATTACTTCCTTGCTGCCGAGCGCCGCGCCAGCGATCAGATCGGAATGACCGCCAACATATTTGGTCAGCGAGTACAGCGACAGGTCGGCGCCGAAATCCAGCGGCCGCTGGAAGACCGGCCCGAGCAACGTATTGTCGCAGGCCAGGATGGGTCGGTGCCCTTGCGTCTTGCCGACCTCGTCGGCAAGACGGCGCACCAGTGCGATGTCGACCAGCGTGTTGGTCGGGTTCGACGGTGTCTCGATCAGGACGACGGCGATGCGGCCGAGCTTTTGCGCTTCTGTCAGCGCCGCGCGAATGGCGCTCTCGCTGACACCGTCGGCAAACGGCACCGACTTGATGCCGAACTGCGCGAAGGTCTTGGTCAACAGGGTTTCGGTGCCGCCATAGAGCGGCTGCGAATGCACGATGACGTCGCCGGGGCGGGCATAGGCCATCAGCGACGTCGAGATCGCCGACATGCCGGACGAAAACAGGATTGCCGACTCGGCACCTTCATAAACGGCAAGGCGATCCTCGACGATCTCACTGTTCGGATGATTGAAGCGCGAGTAGACCAGCCCGGCGCCGGTGCCGGCCGGCGGCTTCTTTCGTCCCGATACGTAGTCGAAGAAATCGCGCCCCTCCTCCGCCGTGCCGAACACGAAGGTGGAGGTCAGGAATACCGGCGGTTTCACCGCGCCTTCCGACAGCATCGGATCGTAGCCGTAACCGAGCATCAGGGTCTCGGGATTCAGCACGTGATTGCCGATCTTGGTCTTGGAAGCGCGCGGTGCAGCCATGGCGAGGTCCTTTCGTGCGGTCGAACTGCCGCAACTTACCTGCGCGCATGACATTGGTCGATGCCGGCCCGGCGGCGGTTCGCCGATGCCATGCTTGATCTATCGCAAGGCCGTTCTGTCACGCATTTGCTGTTGTTTTTCTAAAGAGGACGCCGCATGCGCAACATCATTCGCGGCCTGCTGGCCGCCGCCATTGCATTTGCCACCACCGCGATAAGCCAGGCAGCGGAGCCACCCCGCACCTTGACCGCGGGAAGCTGGCAAGCCGATGACGCCGACAAGCCGGCCCAACTCACCTTCGCGACAGCGGCGCGTGCCGACGATCCCGAGCTGTTCGTGTTCTGCGATCGGGCCAACACCGAGCTCAAGTTGCTGTATCGCAGACTGCCCTCGGAAGAAGCCGAAGGCATGAGCGAGCGGCCCGGCGCACTCGATGGCAGTCTTGTCGCCGCTGGACAAACATGGCCGCTTGCCGGCTTCCTGTCGCGCGCTCCGGAAGCCACCGGCATCGGCTACGATATCCTCGTCACCGCCAACAGCCTGGCGCTGCTGACCACGCCGGACCTGACGTTGCGGTTTCCCGGTTTCGACATCGCCGCGCCACAAGACGGCCTGCTGGCGCGCTTCGCCAGCGCCTGCCCCAGCGTCAGCACCGTATTCGAGGCCGCCGGCTGGCGCCGGCGCTTCAATCTGCAAGCCGGCTTTGCCGTCGACATTCCGGTCCAGCAGTTTCGCCTGAGCGATGCCGACCGCACCGGGCGCTTCTATCGCGACGGACCGGGCCACGCGACCTTGCAGCTCACCATCGCGATCAACCAGGACGAGCTCGGCCCGCGCGAGGCGCTGCGCCGCATGTCGCGCGACAAGGACGCCGTGACGAAAGTGGCGAAGAGCAATTCCGGCGCCGATTTCTTCATGCTGAACGGCAGCAAGGGCGATCGCGCCGTATCCCTCAAGGCGTTACTGACGTGCGGCAAGAGCATGTGGGCGATGCTGCGCGTCGAATACGATCCGGCGGCGCGCGCCCAGGTCGAGCCGCTGTTTGCCCGCATGGCGCAATCGCTGACGACCGAAGCCGGCTTCGACGGCATGGCGGCTTGCGAATAAAGCGGCTCAGCGTTTCGGCAAGCGGATGCTGCCGACAATACGGTCGAGCAGCGGGCCGAGCGTCGCCCATTTCGTCGAATCGCCGTCGAACAGGAAGGCCGGCATCCGGCTGTCGGTGAAATAGATGATGATCTGACGGCGGCGCGGCGGCGGATCGTCGGCCCGCGTCAGGAAATCCGTCAATCGCGCCGGACGGCCATCGACGGTCGTCGGTTGTTCGGCGCGATCCGGATCGAGCAATTCTTCGTTGCCAGGAAATACGCTGAACCAGGCGCCGGCGGTAAGGTTTCGCGCGTTCTCGGCGAACATGACTTCGTCGTGATCTTCGGGCGGCTTGCGGTATTCGACTCTCTTCCAATTGGCCGGAATTTCGAGTTCGACGCCGAAGGCTTTCTCCTTGCGCCAGCCATCGGCGCTCAGCGCGCCAACCGGCAGCCCACCCGACAAGAGACATACGCCGGTGCCGATGACGATGTCTCGGCGCCGCAGGCACAGTCTGTCATGGTTGTCGCCCATGCGCGTTTGTAGCGAGGCGGGCGAACGGCCGGGTTGATCTGCCTCAAGCCCCGCGCGGTAGCCGGTTAGACCAGGCTCGAAGCCACACCGAAGCGGCTGCGCGCCACCGCTTCTACGAGATCCGCCTGCGAATAGGGTTTGCGCAGTCGCATCACATCAATCTCGGCTTCGGCCGGCAGTTCGGCGTAGCCGGTCGCCAGGATGATCGGCAGATCCGGCCGCAATGTTCGCAACTCCTTGACAAGCTGCGCGCCGGTGGTGTGCGGCATGGCGTGATCGGTGATGATCAGATCGAAGGTCGCGCTCTTGAATTGCTCGAGTGCCTGGCGCGCCGAACTGGCGCCGACGACGGCATGGCCCATGTCCTCCAGCATTTCCACAGTGTTCATGAGCACTAGCGGATCGTCATCGACGGCGAGAATATTGAGCCGCGACGCCATCTCCATCGGCACAGGCAATCCGGGCTGCTGGACGTCTCCTGTCAAGCTGGCCCGGGGCGCCGCGGCAACCGCCGGGAGCCAAATCTCCGCGGTGGTGCCGACACCGACCGTGCTGTGAAGAATGAGCGTGCCGCCCGACTGCTCGGCGAGGCCATGCACCATCGACAGTCCGAGCCCGGTGCCTTTGCCGATCCCCTTGGTGGTGAAGAACGGTTCGGTGGCGCGGCGCAAGGTGGCGTCATCCATACCGGCACCCGCATCCGACATCGTCAGGACCACATAGGGCCCCGGCTTTAGCCGGCCCTGAAGTTCGCCGCCATTGGCGCGGCGCGCGCCGATGACAATCGGGCCTTCGCCGTTCATCGCATCGCGCGCATTGACAGCGAGGTTGAGGATGGCCGCCTCGAGCTGGTTCGGATCGATCTCGACGGCCGGCAGGTTGCGGTCGGTTTCGATGTTGACGCTGATCGTCGGGCCAAGCGCGCGCGCCATCAGATCGGCCATGCCGCCGATCAATTCGCCAAGGTCGACGCGCTCGGGCTTGAGGTCCTGCTTGCGGGCGAAGGCCAGCATGCGCTCGGTCAGCGACTTGCCGCGCCGCGCGCCTTCGGATGCATTATCGACGAGGCGCAGCAGCGCCGGATCGGCGGGCATGCGCTTGCGCAAGAGTTCGAGGCTGCCAAGCACGGCCATCAGTAGATTGTTGAAATCGTGAGCGATGCCGCCGGTCAGATTGCCGATGGCCTCCAGCTTGATGGCCTGCTGCAGCGCCTCCTCGGCCCGCACGCGCGCCGTAATCTCGACCGACTCGGGCACCAGCGCCACGACATTACCGGCCTCGTCGAGCGCCGGGCGCATCGAGAATTCGTAGAGCCGCCGGCCCTTCGGCAGATCGAGGGCCATCGACATCTGCACGTGCTCGCCGGCGGCCGCGCGCGCGATGCCATCGCGAACCTTGTCGCGCACGCCCGGCGAGTTTTCGAACCACGGCGAGTCGGCGTAATCCATGCCGACGACATCCTCGAGCCTGCGGTCGATGGCGGCGAGCGAGGTCGCGTTGACGTAGACGATCATGCCGTCGACCGTCAGAAGCCCCTGGTTCAGATAGGATGTCTCAAACACGGTGCGCAGGTTCTTCTCGCTCTGTTGGAAGTCGGCGGTGCGGTCGGCGACTTCGCGCGCCAGCTTCTGGCGATACTCCTGTTCGGCGCGCAACGTTTCGGCTTCGGCGCGCACGCGTTCGATATGCGCCCAGGAGCGCTCCGTGACTTCCGCGAGCAGAGCCAATTCGTCGGCGGTCCAGACGTGCGGATCCTTGTGATGGATCGCCATCAGCGCGGTGAGCCGGCCTTCCTTGACCAGCGGCATGCAGATCGTCGAACTGATGCCGATCGACTGGAATGTTGCCGCCTCTTCCGGCGCGAGTTCCCGCAGGTTGTCGTTGATGATGAGCGGCCGCCCGGCGTGCAGATCGTTCACGGCGCGCTTGCCGAAATCCGCCAGGCTGTAGTGGCCGAGGATATGCATCGCCCCCGGCGCGGCCCAATCGCCGCGAATGGTGAAGCCGTCCTGGTCTTCATCCATATCGGCATAGGCGCAGTTCGATACGCCGAGATGTTCGCCCGTCATCCGCGTCGTGACCTTCATCACCGCATCGGCATCGCGCTCGGCGGCGGTGGCCTTCGACAGTTGATCGAGAAACTTCAGCCGCGCTTCGTTGGCGCGAAGCTGGCGCTCCATCTTCACTCGCTCGGTGGTTTCGACGACGATGGCGATGATGCCGATGGGCTTGCCGCCCTCGCCGATGACCGGCGAATAGTCGAGGTTCATCCACACGGGCTCGAGCACGCCCCGGCGCTGCAGCGCCAGCTCCTGGTCCTGATATGACAAGGTGCCGCCGGACAGGCCCACCTTCATCACGTTATCGTTGAAGTCCGCGACTTCCGGCCAGCCCTTGCGCACCTCGGAGCCGAGCAGTTCCGGATGCCGCCCGCCGGCGAATTCGGAATAGGCATCGTTGTAGATCATGATGCCCGCTTCACCCCACAGCGTCACGATGGGAACGGGCGAACGCAGGATCAGGCCGACGGTGGTCTTGATCGAGGTCGGCCAGAACACGATGGGGCCAAGCGGCGTCCGCGACCAGTCGAAGCCGGCAATGATGGCGCCGAGGACCCCGCCCCCGGCCAGAAATGCCTCTGCCGACCCTGCATTCTGGGTGCCGATGACCATCGAACTGCCATACCCCGACCACGGCGCCGGCGGATCCGGCGTCCCGAAGGCACGCCGGTACCGGCCCTCGCTCCAAAGCCTGAAAACCTCAAAGGTTCCATCGGGATGGTCGGCAGCAGGGGATGGCTCAGGGCGTCGGCGTTCGTCCGGCGCGGTCGGGCCTGACCGAATCAACGGCCATGCCGCTTTCGAACGGCACCTGGCCGGCGGCACATTGTTCGTAGAAGTCGTCCCACTCCTCGCGCTCGACATGAACGCCGCGCACCCAGCCGAGCTTGAAGCAGTCGTCATAGGTCGGCGCACGGGACGAACTCTGGACCGACGGGCTCGCGCTCGAAGGATGCCAAGTCTGAACGTACGAGTCCTCGCCAAGGCAAGGGGTAACGATACCCGCCGTCATGGCAATGACGGCCAAGGTCAGGCAGCGCATGTCTGGCTCCGAGACGCCCCCAAGATCGAGCAGCGGTCACGCTCTGCCGTTTGTCTAACCGGCTCAGGCGATCACGCCGCTTTCGCCGTGAAAACTAGGAGGCGGCAGCGCACGTGAAACGACAAAAGGTTCTTTAATAAATGCCGCGCGGCGTAGCGCCGGCGTAGATGCAGCATAGCGGCGGCGTAGATGCCGCGTAGCCGCGCCATAAACCGGTTTGGATGCGGAATTACAGCGCCGCGTAATCGATCGGCTTATGGCGATCGAGCTTCTTTTCGATCTTCGGCAGCGGGTACTTCAGGCCACTGGCGCAATTGAACAGCACGACGCGGTCGCTCTTCTTGACGCGGCCGTCGGCCAGCGCCTGCTTGTAGGCGGCGTAGGTCGCCGCCCCCTCCGGGCACAAGAGGAACCCCTCCTCGCGGGCCATCTCGTCGAGCGCTACTTCGATGGCCGGATCCTCGACCGCGATGGCGAAGCCGCCCGACTCGCGCACGGCCCGCAGGATCAGGAAGTCGCCAACCGCCTGCGGAACGCGGATGCCCGACGCGATCGTGTGCGCGTTCTCCCAGCGCGGCGCGTGCTCCTTGCCTTCGTCGTAAGCCTTGACCATCGGCGCGCAGCCGGCCGCCTGCACGGCGATCATGCGCGGGCGCTTGGAGCCGATGAATCCGATCTTCTCCAGTTCGTCGAACGCCTTCCACATGCCGATCAACCCGGTGCCGCCGCCGGTCGGATAGAAGATCGCGTCGGGGACGTCCCAGCCGAGCTGTTCGGCGAGTTCGAGCCCCATCGTCTTCTTGCCTTCGATGCGGTACGGCTCCTTCAAGGTCGAGGTGTCGAACCAGCCGACCTTGGCCTTGCCCTCGCCGACGATCTTGCCGCAGTCATCGATCAGGCCGTTGACGCGGGACACCCTGGCGCCCTGCAGCGCGATCTCGGAAACGTTCACTTCCGGCGTATCTTCCGGACAGAAGATCGTGGTCTTGATGCCGCAGTGCGAGGCGTAGGCGGCGAGCGCCGCGCCGGCATTGCCGTTGGTCGGCATCGCCATGTGCCGGATGCCGAGCGCTTTCGCCATCGACACCGCCATGACGAGGCCGCGGGCCTTGAACGAGCCGGTCGGCAGCCGCCCCTCGTCCTTGACCAGGATCTCGCCGCCGCCGAACTTTTTCGCCAGTTTCGCCATCGGCACGATCGGCGTCATGACCTCGCCGAGACTGACGATGTCCTGCTTGCGCCGCACCGGCAGCAGTTCGCGGTAGCGCCACAGATCGGCCGGCCGCTGCGCCAGTTTGTCCTTGGTCAGCGCCTGCTTCACGCCGGAAAGGTCGTAGCGCACCAAAAGCGGCTTGCCGGCGCGCGACAGGTTATGGACCTGATCGGCCTCGTGGCGCTCGCCGGTCATCGAACATTCCAGATGCGTGACGAAGTTCGGCAGGTCGGCCGTCAGATTGTCGTCGAAGCGCATCTGCAAACTCCCGTGCGGGCGACAGTTATTCGGCGGTCTCGCGCTTCCTGAAGACGACGAAGTGCGACAGCGAGAAATTCACGGCGAAGGAAACGAAGATCGCCACCAATTTGCCGCCCCAGGCCGGGATGTGCGCGAGTTCGACCATGCACCACACCGTGAGCGTATTGGCGAGGAAGCCGGCGAACTGCGACAGCGCGAAACCGAGATAACGGTCGAAGGCCAGCTTGCGGCCGGATTCGGTGGCGAAGGTGATGGTCGAGTTCATCACGTAGGAGCCGCTCACCGCCACGATCCAGGCCATTGTATTGGCGACGATGATCGGCAATCCCAGATAGTAGTAGGCCAGGGAGAAGACGGCGAAGTCTATCGCGGAGTTGACGACACCGATTAGCGCGAAGCTGACGGCCTTCAGCGCCACGGCGCGCTCGGCCCAGGCGGCACGCAGTCTTTCACGGAGGTTCTGTAGCGGCTCAATCATGCCGCCTCCTTACCATCTCGAACCGCCAAGGTCTTGTCCGAAAAGGCGGTTCCGGGCGCGGTACCGTGGCGCGCGGCATGGCGACAAGGCCGCCACCATGCGCTATAGATCGCGCCTTGAGCGGAGGATTGCGTGCCTAAATCGCCGGCAAAAACCACCAAATCGGCCAGCCGGGCCGGCCAGACCAAGCGCGGACGGGCCGAACCCAGGAGCGGACTGTCCATCGTCGTCCCGGTCTACAACGAGGCCAAGGGTCTGCCGGGCCTGCACGAGCGGGTCGCCGAGGTCGCGCGCTTCCTCAAGAGCAAATACAACCTGCCCGTCGAGGTCGTCTATGTCGACGACGGCAGCCGCGACGGCTCCAGTGACGTGGCGTTGTCGCTGCCGGCGATTTCGCTCGACGTCCAGGTGGTTACCCTGTCGCGCAATTTCGGCAAGGAGGCCGCCCTGCTCGCCGGCCTCGACCATTGCCGGCTCGGCGCCGTCATGTTCATGGACGCCGACGGTCAACATCCGCCGAGCCTGATCGAGACTTTGGTCGCACGATGGCTCGATGACGGGTACGACGTTGTCTACACCGCCAAGGCGCACCGCGAGAACGAGTCGCTGTTGCGCCGCACCGGCGTGCATTGGTTCTACTGGCTCTTGAATTGGCGCGCCCGCCTTAAGATCCCGGAAGACGCCGGCGATTTCCGCCTGTTGTCGCCGCGCGCCGCCGAAGCGCTGCGGCAGATGCCGGAGCGCAACCGCTTCTTCAAGGGCCTGTCGACCTGGATCGGCTTCAAGCAGGTCCGCGTCGATTACGAACCGGCCGAGCGCGAGCACGGCGTCACGTCGTGGAATATCTGGTCCCTGGTCGGGCTGTCGATCGAGGGACTGACCTCGTTCTCGGTGGCGCCGCTGCGCGTCGCCAGCCTGCTCGGCGCCATCATCGCGGCATCGTCGCTGCTGTTCGGTTTCTGGATCTTCCTGGAGACCGTGCTGTTCGGCGAGGACGTGCCCGGCTACCCGTCCATCGTCATCGGCATGATGGTGCTCGGCGGCGTGCAACTGATGATGATCGGCATTCTCGGCGAATATATCGGCAAGCTGCTGTCCGAAATCAAAGGGCGGCCGGTCTACTTCGTCGCCGAGCACAGCCTGAAGGAATTCAAGGAAGAAGACGCAGTGCCGCGCAGCACAACCCGCGCCGCCGAGTGAGCGTGACTGCCTTGAGCAAACGGACCCGCCGCATCTGGCTCTGTGCCGACGACTACGGCATGGCGCCGGGCGTCAATGACGCGATCCGCCAGTTGATCGCGATGCGCCGTATCAATGCGACGTCAGTGATGACGGCGGCCGGCCATCTCGACCGCGACGAGGCCGACGCATTGATCGAGGCCAATGGCGACGGCAATGCGGCGATCGGCTTGCACGTCACGCTCACCGCGCCGTTCAAGCCGCTGAGTGCCAACTTTGCGCCGCTGCGTGGCGGCGCGTTCCTGCCGCAGGTCGACCTGATGCGCGCGGCGATGACGCGCCGGCTCGACGTCGAGATGCTCACGGTTGAGATCGCGACCCAGGTCGAGGCCTTCGTCGAAACCTTCGGCACCCTGCCCGCTTATCTCGATGGCCATCAGCACGTGCAGTTGCTGCCCCAGGTGCGCGACGCCTTCCTCAAAGTCGCCGCCGAGACGGTGCCCGGTGCCTGGGTGCGGCAGTGCGGGCGGCCGCGCGGCGCGCGCCCGCTGCACGACCGCAAGGGCCTGATCATAGACATCCTCAATCTCGGCTTCCGCAACAAGGCGGCGCGTTCCGGCGTTGCCGCCAACCCGGCTTTCGCCGGGGCTTACGACTTCAACCCGAAGGCCGACTTCACCCGCCTGTTTCCTCGTTTCCTGAAAGGCCTGCCGGATGGCGGCCTGATCATGTGTCATCCAGGCTTCGTCGATGCCGAGCTAACCTCGCTCGACTCCCTGACGACACTGCGCGAGCACGAATTCGCCTTTTTCAGTTCCGATGCTTTTCCGGCCGTGCTCGCCGCCCACGGCGTGGCCCTGATCGACCCCTCTGGCGCTCGCGGCGGCGCTGCCTAGATCTTCTCTGCGCATCGCCATGCGCGCCGATGGAGGAAGGTTATGACGCCGCAGGAACGCCAGTTGATCGACGACCTGTTCGACCGGATCGCCAAGCTCGAGATGGGACCGCGCGATCCGGATGCCGAACGCGCCATCGCCGCCGGGGCGCAACGCGCGCCGCACGCGCTTTACGCGCTGGTGCAGACGGCGCTGGTCCAGGACGAAGCCTTGAAGCAGGCCGAAGCGCACATCCGCGAACTCACCGGCGCCGGCGCCCCGGCGGCCGGCGGCGGCTTCCTCGATTCCATGCGCAGCGCGCTCGGCCGCGGCTCGGTGCCCAGCGTGCCGCAGGCCGGCGCTGCGGCATCCGGCAACGCACCCGACGCACGCTGGAACAGCGGCGGCGCCCTGCCGCAAGGCGGCGCGCCGCAATACGCGCCGCAACCGCAACCCGCCTCGCCGTTCAACGCGGCGCCGCAAGGCGGCGGCGGTTCGTTCCTTGGCACGGCCGCCTCGACCGCGGTCGGCGTCATTGGTGGTTCGCTGCTGTTCAATGCCCTCGGCGGCATGTTCGGCGGTCATCGCGGCGGCAGCGCCTTTGCCGATGTGCCGCGCGACCAGGGCTCGGGCAATCCCTGGGGCGGCAACGACAATGCGGCGGGCAGCGACCTGTCGCGCGATGCCGGGCTCGGCGATGTCGGTGGCAATGATCGCCGCGCCGGTCTGTTCGACGATGGCGACAGCGACAATGCCGGCGACTATGACCTCGCCGACAGCGGCGATGGTGGCGACTTCGGCGGCGGCGACTCCAGCGACGCCTGAGCTCTACATCACCACGACCTTGGCGCCGACCTTGACGCGTTCATAGAGGTCGATGACGTCGGCATTGCGCATTCGGATGCAGCCCGACGAAACATTGGTGCCGATGGTCCAAGGTTCGTTTGACCCGTGGATGCGGTACAAAGTCGAGCCGAGATACATGGCGCGCGCGCCGAGCGGATTGGTCGGCCCGCCTTCCATGTGGCGCGGCAGGTAGGGCTGGCGCTGCAGCATCTCCTCGGGCGGCGTCCAGTCCGGCCATTCCTTTTTCGCCGAGACGTGATGCGTGCCCGCCCACATGAAGCCGGGCCGGCCGACGCCGACGCCGTAGCGCAGCGCTCGCCCGTTCGGCTCGACCAGGTAGAGAAACTTGTTCGGCGTGTCGATGACGATCGTGCCGGGCGCCTCCGAGGTCTGGTAGACGACTTCCTGCTTCTCGTAGATCGGATTGATCGGATAGTTTTGCGGCTGCAGCGCTTCGCCGCCGGCCGGACCGGCGCTGGCATAGACCTGCTGCACCGGCGCCTGCGGCGCGGCGTAATACTGCTGCTGCGGCAGCGGCGCATAACCCTGCTCGCGGTCGCCGCCGCCATTGCCGAAGATCGCTTCGATGAAGCCGCCGCCCATTTCATTGCGCATGGGTTGCGGCCGCGCGACGACGACCATTTGTGGCGTCGCCGGGCGCGGCTGCGCCGCAACGCGGCGCGGCGCCGGTGCGGCCTGATATTGCGGCACGGCGTAATATTGCTGCGGCTGGTAACCCTGCGCGTAAGGCTGCGCCACGTAATACTGCTGAGCGTCGGCAGGTGCCGCGCCTGCCGTGAACGCCAAAAGCGCCGAGCCAATCAGGAAGAAACGCTGCCGCATTACGTTTACTCACACACACACAAGAAAAGGGCGTCGCCCGCTCGCGGACCTTCAATCAAGCATCGAATGGTAAATCAGGTCGAACGCGCGCGAGGTTCGCGCCACCCGGCAGCGCCCTTCGTTCGGCTAACGTTTATTTTGCGTAAAACTGAAAACGACGTGGTTAATCATTGGTTGCCGTGCCGAGTGCAAACTTCGACGTATTGCATCGCCGCAACGTCACGTTAATTGGCCATGCGTTAAACGTTATGGCGAACGGGAAGAGAGACACGTCGTGCAACGCAAGGCCTTCCGGATTGAATCGATGTTGACCGGGCGGCGGGCGGATCTCGACGCCGCCGCATCGCCGGCGCCGCGTCCGAACGGCGCGCGACCGTCTCATGCCGACGCGTCGGACCTTCGGGCCGAGCTCGAATTCGTCCGCAGCGCGATCGCGCGCCACCGGCAGGACATCAATACGTTGCGCGGCGACGCCAATGATCGCCGCTTCTCGCGCGCCGCCGCGGAACTCGGCGCCGCGGTCGACGACATGCGTAATGCGACCAATCAGATCCTCAATCTCGCCGAGACCGCGGACGACAGCGCGCGCGCCCTAGCCGCCAGTTTGAAGGACGATTACAAGCGCGGTCTCGCCCAGGAAATCCAGGATCAGATCGTGAAGATTTACGAGACCTGCAATTTCCAGGACATCACCGGCCAGCACATCACAAAGGTGATCGGGCTCCTGAGCGCGATGGAAGGGCAGCTCGACACCATCCTCGCCCGCTTCAACGGCACGCAGGATGCGGCGCTGCCACCGCCCCACGCTAACAGCGATGCGTTGCTGAACGGGCCGAAACTCGCCGGTGACACCGGTCACGCCACCCAGCAGGACGTCGATCGCATTTTCGGTTGAGCGCGTTCAGCGCGGCCGCCGGATCACGATGAAGCAGACGAGCCCGGCCGCGGCGAAGGCCGACGCCATGGCCAAGGCCGCGGCATCCGAGGCGCGATCGACCACCATCGCCATCACCAGCGGCGCGGCCGCCTGCACCATGAGGAACGGAAAGGCGAGCCGCCCCATAAGGCGTCCGTAGCCGGCCGCACCGAACAGAGCGAGCGGCACGGCGCCGCGCGCAATGGTGATGAGGCCGTTGGCGCCACCGAACAACACCGCGAAGGTGGCGGCGACCGGCGTTGCAATGCCGAGCACGGCGATCATGACGAAGGCGGCGAGCAGCGTCGTCAGCGCGATGCGGGCGATCCATAACGGATGCAGGTTGCGGCCGAAGGCGAATTCGACGACGCGCGCCCCGACCTGCGCCGGCCCGAACAATGCGCCGATCAGCACCACGGTGTCGCCGTCGATGCCGGCGCGGGAGAAGATCGCCAGCAGATGCGCCGCCAGCCCGGACGGCACGAAGGCGTAGATGGCGAAACCGGCCGCGACGAGAATGAACGGCGCCCCGCGTGCCGGCAGCACGCGATCGGGCGGCTTGCTGCCCGACAGCGGCGGCGCGCTTACCTCGACGCGCTCCCGCGGCAGCAGGAAGGCATGCAGCGGGGCCGCGATGAGCAGCAGCAGCGCCGCATAGATCCAATAGGTGCCGCGCCAACCGACGGCTTCGGTCAGGAAATGCGTGGCCGGCCAGCCGACCGTGGAGGCAAAGCCGCCCGCCAGCGTCAGCGCCGTGATCGGCCGCCGCGCGGCGGCGCTGAAGATGCGGCCGAGCGATGCGAAGGCGGCGTCGTACAGGCTGGCCGACAGGGCGACGCCGAGCAGGATCCACACCGCGACATAGGCGATGCGGTTATCGGCGAAGGTGATGAGGACGAGGCCGAGCGCGCCGGTGAGCGAGCCGATCGTCATCACCACATGGCCGCCGAAGCGGTCGATCGAGCGGCCGACATAGGGCGCGGCGAGGCCGGCGGCGAGCAGCGCGAAGGAAAAGCCGCCCATGGCGAACGACATCGACCAGCCGTTCTGCTGGGCGATCAGCGGCACGATCAGCACCGGCGTGTAATAGATGCCGCCCCAGGCGAGGATCTGCGTGACACCGAGCACCGGCACGGCGCGCCAGGGACCGGAAAAGCTGTCGTGGAGAATTTCGCGGACGGATTTCATGGGGGCTCGGCTGACCGCGCATCATGAAACGCAACGGGCCGCGGTGGAAGCCGCGGCCCGTTTCATCAACGGCTAAAGAACGAGGCCTAGCGCGCGGCCGGCGCCGGCTTCGGCTTGGCAGCCGGCTTCGGGCGCGGCTTGGCGGCCGGCTTCTTCTTGCCGCCCTCCGCGCCGCAGCGCACGTAGACCATGGTGCCGTAACGGCCCTGCACTTCCGAATCCATCCAGCGCAGAACCAAGATGCGGCCGTCGAACTGCAGCACCTCGCGGTCCTGCTGGCTGCCCGGCGGATCCTCGGCCGGCCCGATGAAATTCTTGCCGCCCGGCGCGCCCTTCACGCGCAGCTCGGTGGGCGTCGACTGGTCGGCGAGGTGCATCATGATGCCCCCGGTCGGACCGGCGGTGATGACATAAGGCTGGCGGCACTGACCGGCGGCAGCGGATTCGGTGCGGACGCGGTCTTCTTCGCGGTGATAGGCGGCCAGGCCCCAGCTGCCGACGAGATCCTGCGGCGGGAACGACGGGGGCAGCGTCGGCACCACCGGCGGCGCCGGCGGCTCGGGCGGTGCGCTCGGAGTCGTGCTGCAGCCGGCGATCCCGAGGGCGATCACACCCAGAACCAGACCTGTCCGCAGACCAATTGGAAAACGGGTTTGGCCGAACGGGCCTTGGAAGGACGGAAAGCGCATCGGGACTCCTGGAAACGCGTGTGCGGAGCGACATTGCGAGGCATTGACAGCGAGTGCAAGCAAAAGCCGCAAATCGTCGATATCGAACGGTTGTGCCCGTATTGCGGCTACCAGGCCGCCACGGTGGTCATGCTTGACTCCCATCCCTTAAGGCAATATCTCCGCGGGCGCAATTAGCACTCGACTGGTTGGAGTGCTAAAGGGTTCCACGCCCAGCACTTTCCGTCACAGCGCCGCGGTTTCAGGCGACGCACAAACGGCTCCGTCAGCTTTCGCTATTGCGATGTAGTCAACGAGGAAGCCCAAAGGAAATCCCATGGCCAAGACTAAGTTCCGTCCGCTGCACGATCGCGTTGTCGTGCGCCGCATCACCGCCCAGGAGAAGACCAAGGGCGGCATCATCATTCCGGACACGGCGCAGGAAAAGCCCTCCGAAGGCGAGGTGGTCGCCGTTGGCCCGGGCGGCCGCGACGAGGCCGGCAAGCTCGTGCCGATGGACATCAAGGCCGGCGACCGCGTGCTGTTCGGCAAGTGGTCGGGCACCGAAGTGAAGATCGATGGTGAAGATCTCCTGATCATGAAGGAGAGCGACATCATGGGCGTCGTCGGCTGACGACGTTCCTCGTCCTGAGGAGGCGCGCCTCGCGCGCCGTCCCGAAGGACGAGGGCAACAACTCATCGGCCTCATCCTTCGAGACGCGTCCTCCGGACGCTCCTCAGGATGCGGATCAACCTCAACATCGATTGGAGTGAGTTCAAATGGCTGCCAAAGACGTCAAATTCTCCGGCGACGCCCGCGACCGCATGCTGCGCGGCGTGGACATCCTCGCCAACGCCGTGAAGGTCACGCTCGGCCCCAAGGGCCGCAACGTCGTCATCGACAAGACCTTCGGCGCTCCGCGCATCACCAAGGACGGCGTCACCGTCGCCAAGGAGATCGAGCTCGAGGACAAGTTCGAGAACATGGGCGCGCAGATGCTGCGCGAGGTCGCCTCGAAGACCAACGATTTGGCGGGTGACGGCACCACCACCGCGACCGTGCTGGCCCAGGCGATCGTGCGCGAAGGCGCCAAGTCGGTCGCCGCCGGCATGAACCCGATGGACCTCAAGCGCGGCATCGACACCGCCGTCGCCGCGGTCATCAAGGACATCGAAAAGCGCGCCAAGAAGGTTTCGTCCTCGGCCGAAGTCGCCCAGGTCGGCACCATCTCGGCCAACGGCGACGTCCAGATCGGCAAGATGATCGCCCAGGCGATGCAGAAGGTCGGCAATGAAGGCGTGATCACCGTCGAAGAAGCCAAGGCGATGGAGACGGAAGTCGAGATCGTCGAAGGCATGCAGTTCGACCGCGGCTACATCTCGCCCTACTTCGTCACCAACGCCGAGAAGATGATCGCCGAGCTCGAGGACGCCTACATCCTCCTGCACGAAAAGAAGCTGTCGGGCCTGCAGTCGATGCTGCCGGTGCTCGAGGCGGTCGTGCAGTCGGGCAAGCCGCTCATCATCATCGCCGAAGACGTCGAAGGCGAAGCCATCGCCACGCTCGTCGTCAACAAGCTTCGCGGCGGCCTCAAGGTCGCGGCCGTCAAGGCGCCGGGCTTCGGCGATCGCCGTAAGGCGATGCTGGAAGACATCGCGATCCTGACCGGCGGCCAGCTCATCTCGGAAGACCTCGGCATCAAGCTCGAGAACGTCACCGTCTCGATGCTCGGCCGCGCCAAGAAGGTCGTGATCGAGAAGGAAAAGACCACGATCATCAACGGCGCCGGCAAGAAGGCCGAGATCGAGGCGCGCGTGCAGCAGATCAAGGCGCAGATCGAGGAAACCACCTCGGACTACGACCGTGAGAAGCTGCAGGAGCGTCTGGCCAAGCTGGCGGGCGGCGTCGCGGTGATCCGCGTCGGCGGCGCGACCGAGGTCGAGGTCAAGGAAAAGAAGGATCGCGTCGAGGACGCGCTCAACGCCACCCGCGCGGCCGTGCAGGAAGGCATCGTGCCGGGCGGCGGCACCGCCCTGCTTCGCGCCAAGAAGGCGGTCGGCAAGCTCACGAACGATAACTCGGACGTGCAGGCCGGCATCAACATCGTGCTGAAGGCCCTCGAAGCGCCGATCCGCCAGATCGCGGAAAACGCCGGCGTCGAAGGCTCGATCGTCGTCGGCAAGATCACCGACGAGAAGTCGGAGACTTTCGGCTTCGACGCGCAGAACGAAGAGTATGTCGACATGATCGCCAAGGGCATCGTCGATCCGGCCAAGGTCGTGCGCACGGCGCTGCAGGACGCGGCCTCGGTCGCCGGCCTGCTCGTGACGACCGAAGCCATGGTCGCCGAACTGCCTAAGGAAGCCGGTCCGGCCATGCCGCCGGGCGGCGGCATGGGCGGCATGGGCGGCATGATGTAACGCGACAGCGTTATCCCGGGCGCGGCGCGCTGCGAAGCGGTGCGCCGCCGACCCGGGGTCGTCAAGGAATGAAAGGGCCCGGCGCAAGCCGAGCCCTTTTGTTATCTGCGCCGGCTGATCGTCGGGCCGTCAACGGCTCTGTTTACCGGCCGAGGCGAAAGCGTCCTGAATGCATCGCATGACGGCTCGGACGGGTGCCGCGCCTTTCAGGTCGCTGTGAACGACAAGCCAGATGTCGCGCGTCATCAGTTTCGGCCTGGGCGCGACCGGCACGAGTTTGCGATCGGCTCGCGCCATGAAGTCCGGCAGGGCGGCGATGCCGGCTCCTGCATTCGCGAGTGCCTGCTGAATCTCCAGGCTGCTGGCGTGGAACGAAAACGGCCTGCCTTTGGCGTAGCTCTCAAGCGCCGCTTGCTGCGGGCTTCGGCCATCGGCGCCGTCGTAACCGACGAAACGTCGGGACGCTTCCGGCGTTTTCGTCAGGTAATCCGCGCGGGCATAGAGCCCGAATGCCAGCTGTCCCAATTTTACCATTGTCAGGTCGCCGCGCTCCGGACGGCTCAATCGAACGGCGAGTTCGGCTTCGCCCCGATCGAGCGACGCCGTGCGCGACTCGCCCGTAAGGCGGATCGACAAGGCCGGATGGAGCTTCTGCATGGCCACCAGTGGCGCCGCGAGATAGGCCACCGCCAAGGCCGGCGGTGCACTGACCCTGACCAGCCCCGCCAATTCGGCCCGCGTTCCGCCAGCCGCGCGCCTGACGGCCTGCGCATCGTTTTCCATGCGCTCGGCAATCGCTGCGATGCGTTCGCCGTCGGACGTCAGCTTCCAACGTCGACCGCGCCGGTCGACCAGCGACACGCCGAGGCTCGTTTCCAGCGCCGTGACACGGCGGGCGACCGTGGCATGTTCGACGCCCAGGCTTCGCGCCGCCGCCGACAGCGATCCGGCATGAGCGAGCACCGCGACGTGGTGAAGATCGGTCCAGTCCATCCGTTAATCCCTTCACATCTGATGTCAAAGAATAGGGAATTTTCTATCGGATAGCCATGGAGGACGGTCTTCGCAGCGAAACGGAGATATGACATGGACATCAAGATCGAATTGCTGGCGCCGGGGGGCATAGACCAGCTGCAAGCCGTGCCCTGTGCGCGTCAGGATCCCGGACCGACGGAGATCCGCCTGCGTCACGAAGGCATCGGCGTCGGCTTCATCGATATTTATCACCGCACCGGCCTCTACCCCCTCCCCATGCCGGCCGTGCTCGGTGTCGAAGGCGCCGGCACGGTCGAAGCGGTCGGCGGTGAGGTCCGCCATTTGAAGGCGGGTGACCGTGTCGCCTATGCGGGAATCCCGGGTGCCTACGCGGCGACCCGGCTGCTTCCGACGTGGCGCGCCATCAAGCTGCCCGAGGCCGTCGACCCCTTGCTGGCCGCAACGGCGTTCCTGCGCGGCATGACCGTGCATATGCTGGTGACGCGTATCTTTCCGGTGCGCGCCGGGTGCGTGCTGCTGGTGCACGCGGCCGCCGGCGGTCTCGGTCTGACCCTGACGAGATGGGCCAAACACCTCGGCGCCACGGTCATCGGCACCGCGGGGTCCGTCGAGAAGGCCGATATCGCGCGCGCCAACGGCGCCGATCATGTAATCGTCGGACGGCACACCGATTTTGCCGCCGAGGTCGCCAAGCTCACCATGGGAAAGGGTGTTGATTTCGCCATCGACGGCATTGGCGGCGACGTGCTTCGCAAGACCTTCGCCTGCGTCCGGCGTTTCGGAACCGTGGCCAGTGTCGGTCAGGCCGCAGGTCACATTCCGCCGATCACCGTTGATGAGCTCGGACCCGTTCGCACATTGATGCTCGCTCGGCCCAGCGTCATGGCTTACGCTGCGGAGCAGGAAACCTATACGGTCGCGGCGCAGGCGGTGCTCGACGCGATCGAGCGAGGCCTTATCACCAGGACCGTCCGTGCCTATCCTCTGGCGCAGGCAGCGGAAGCGCAGCGTGCCCTTGAAGCAGGAGAGACGACCGGCAGCCCGGTGCTTGTCCCTTAGCCAAGTCCAGTGGGTTGAAGTCATACGAAAGGCCCGGCGCCGATGCCGGGCCTTTTTGTTTGAAACTCGCGGCCGCACGACGCGTTGAGTTCCGTCCGCAGGAACTCCAACCTCCAGAATCATGGCCGCCTCACAATCCAGAACCGTCGTCTACGCGGCCGCTGCCGGCAATCTTCTGGTGGCGCTGGTGAAGTTCATCGCCGCCTGGTGGACCGGGTCATCAGCAATGCTGTCGGAAGCCATTCACTCGGTGGTCGATACCGGCAATCAGTTGCTGCTGCTGTACGGCCTGCGCCAGGCGGCGCGGCCGCCGGACGCCAGCCATCCGCTCGGCTATGGCCGCGAGCTCTACTTCTGGAGCTTCATCGTCGCGTTGCTGCTGTTCACGCTCGGCGCTGGCGTCGCCTTCTATGAAGGCGTGCAGCATGTCTTGCATCCGAGCGAAATCGTCTCGGCGGAGGTCAACTATATCGTCATCGGTTGCGCCGTGGTGTTTGAAGGCTCGAGCTGGTACGTGGCACTGCGCGAATTCCGCCGCGCCAAGGGCGGCGCCGGCTACATCGAGGCAGTGATCCGCAGCAAGGATCCGCCAGCCTTCATCGTACTGTTCGAGGATTCGGCAGCCTTGATCGGCCTCGCACTGGCGGCGCTCGGCATCTTCGCCTCGGATTATTTCGGCCGGCCCGAACTCGACGGCGCCGCTTCGATCGGCATCTCGCTCGTGCTCGCGGTCACTGCGCTGACGCTTGCGCGCGAGAGCAAGGGCCTGCTCATCGGCGAGCCCGCCGGTCCCGGTTTACGCGAGGCCATTCTCACGACTGCGCGCGCGATCGACGGCATCGTCAGCGCGCATATCGCCTTCACGGTGCACATGGCGCCGGATCAGGTCATCGCGGCGCTCAGCCTGGAATTCCGAGACGATCTGGAAACGCCGGACATCGAGCAGGCGATCGACACGCTCGAGCGGGCCATTCACCAGCGTCATCCCGAGGTGATCGCGATCTTCGTCAAACCGCAGGCGAGCGTGTCCCAGGTCACCTTGCCCGGCCGCTTCCCCGGCCGCTCGCGGCGGCTCGCCGGCTTTTCGCGCGGCATGACTGCCGGCTCGACGGAAGAACACGCTTCGACAAAAGAACCTAGTGGCTCGACAGGGTGAAGCGTAGTGGCGTCGCGCCGTCCGGCCCGGCAAGCGTGATGCGATCGCCGCGGCGCTGCCAGCCGGTCGATTGAGTGAGGGCCGTCAGCGTATTGATGTCGGCCTGCATGCGCTCCTCGCTGCACTGACCGCTCATCATGTACTGCGGCAGGGCCTCCGGCAGCGGCGCGGTCTCGACCCGGATCGCTGCGCCTTCAACGGTCAGGCGCGCGGGCACGGTTTTGCACCACAAGTCGACCGTCGCTGTGCCATCGGGCTCGGTGGTAATGACCGGCACGCGCTTGAGCGCGCCGATACGCGGCGCATCGAGCACCAGCACCTGACCGAGCGGAAACGATTGCGCGAGGGCCGCCGTCGCACAGCCCATGAACGTTAGAGTCGAAAGCGCCACGGCAACGACAAGCCGTCTCGCGGGCGGGCGATGGGAACTCATGGCGTCTCCGGACATCGTGCGGCCGCGGACGCGGCGCGTGGAAGCGATGCCGTGACATGACCTTTCGCGGCCTGTCGCGTCAAGCCGCGCCGGCATGACCAGTGGATGACGCGGATACGGCGAATTTATTCTCCCGGCGCGATGATTTCACGCAGCATTGAACGCATCGCGCCTGTGTAGGCTGTTAGGATCGTGAAAAGCGGGGAGCTTCGCATGGACCAACGTCTGACCGATCAACGTGTTGTCGATCTCTACGACAGCTTCACGCACGGCCTTATCGATCGCCGCACGTTTCTCGACCGCCTGACGGAGGTCGTCGGCTCGGCCGCCGCGGCGCTGGCGCTGCTGCCGCTGTTGCAGAACGACTATGCGCGCGCCGAGACGGTGCTGGCCAATGACAGCCGGCTAATCGCGGAGACGGCGTCATACGATGCAGCCGGCACGCGCGTGTCGGGCTATCTGGCGCGGCTGAAAGGCGATGCCAGGCGGCCGGCGGTCATCGTCGTGCACGAGAACCGCGGTCGCAATCCGCACATCGAGGACATCGCGCGGCGCCTGGCGCTCGAGGGCTTTCTCGCCTTCGCGGTCGATGCGCTGTCGCCGCAAGGCGGCACGCCGGCGGATGAAGACAAGGCCCGCGACATGATCGCGACGCTCGATCTCGGCGACACCGCCCGGCAGATCGCCGCCGCTGTGCCGTTCCTCGCGCACCATCAAGGTTCAACCGGTGCCGTGGGTGCCGTGGGTTTCTGTTGGGGCGGCGGCATGGTGAACCGCATCGCCGTGCTGTCGCCGGATCTGAAGGCCGCGGTCGCCTATTACGGCGCGCAGCCGCCCGCCGCCGACGTACCGAGGATCCACGCGGCGCTGCTTCTCCATTATGCCGGGCTCGACGGCCGCATCAACGCCGGCATCCCCGCTTATGAGGAAGCGCTCAAGGCCGCCGGCAAGACGTTCACGGTCTACGTCTATCCGAACGTCAATCACGCCTTCAATAACGACACCACCAGCCGCTACAACAAGCCGGCCGCCGATCTTGCCTGGAGTCGTACCGTCGCCTTCTTCAAGGACAAGCTCGGCGCGCCGCCCGCCTAATTGTCGAGTTGCTCGACCAGCCAGTTCGCGGTGCGCAAGAGCCGCGCATCGTCGCGCGTCGCGCCGACGAGTTGGACGCCGAGCGGCATGCCGCCCTCGCCCGTGAGCAGCGGCAGCGTCAGCGCCGGCAATCCGGTGAGGCTCCATAGCGAATTGAACACCGGGCTGCCGGTCGCCTCGCCGACCGGCGCCACGCCGGGAGTCGCGGGCGTGATGATGGCGTCGAAGTCGCCGAACAGGTTGTTGAGACCCGCCGCGTAACTTTTCGCATTCTGCCGCGCCTGCAGGTAACGCACCGCCGGGAACGAGCGGCCTTCCGCCATCAGGTCGCGCAGTTGCTGGCTGAGCACCTCGCCACCGCGCTCGAGCAGATGGTTGAGGTTGTGCGCCATGTCGGTCGCCATGATAACGTGATGATCATCCCATGCCGCGGCGTAATCGTCCGGCAAATCGATCTCCGTCACCTGGTCGCCGAGGCTGGCCGTGAGTTCGGCGAAGGCGGCATGCGTCGCCGGATCGGCCTTGTCCCAGGCCGGCGTGCGCACGAAGGCGAGACGCGGCGCCACCGGCGGCGGCTCCGCCACCAGTTCGAGATAATCGGGCGAGGCCACCGCCCGCGTGTCGCTGTCGGCCGGATCGTAGCCCGCCAGCACTTCGAGGATCAGCGCCGCATCGGCCAGCGACCGCGCCATGACGCCGACCTGGTCGAGTGTCTGCGACAGCATCAATGCGCCATTGCGCGAGATCAGGCCATGGCTCGGCTTGACGCCATAGACGCCGCAGAACGCCGAGGGCCGGATGACCGATCCGTTAGTCTGCGAGCCGACGGCGAGCGGCACCATGGCCGCAGCCACCGCCGCCGCAGAGCCTGACGACGAGCCGCCGGGCGTGCGCGTCAGGTCGTGCGGATTGCGCGTCGGTCCCGGCGAGAAATAGGCGCATTCGGTAGTGACGGTCTTGCCGATGATGACGGCCCCGGCCTCGCGCAGCCGCGCCACTGCGGCCGAGTCCTGCGCCGGCTGACGTCCCCTGAGCACGGCCGTGCCGCATTCGGTCGGATAATCGGCGGTGTCGAAGATATCCTTGATGGCGACGGGAATGCCATGCAGCAGGCCGATCGGCTGGCCGTCACGGCGGCGCTGATCCACTTCGCGCGCCTGCGCCAGCGCCGCATCGGGGTCGAGATGGACGAAAGCGCGAACCTCGCCATCAATCGCCGCGATGCGGTCGAGACAGGCGCCCACATATTCCTCAGAACTGAAGTCGTCGTTGGCGATGTGCTCGACCGCTTCGATCGCGGTCAGTCCCGTCAATTCCTCGTCAGTCACTACTTAACTCGCATGGGTTGTTCGGCGCCTCGTTGAGGCGCCAAGTTGTTACGTATTTGTAATCAGGCGGCAGGTGCGGCCGGCGAACCTGCCACGCTAAAGCCACCCTTTGGATGATCCTAGGGACCGATCACGTCTGCCGCAATGTTGGGCAATGCTGGGCCATTGGTTACGAAGCCTTATTTTGCCGAATCCAGCCAAGATCAGCCAATTTGTGCCATCCCCGCGAACAGCCGCCGGCCGGCCGTCCGCCAGTCCGTTTCGCCGCTGACAGGAGCCTTCCCTTGAGAGGCATCATCGCAACGCTCGCCACCGTGTGGCGCATCGCCAGCCCCTATTTCTGGTCCGAGGACCGCTGGCCCGGGCGCATCCTGCTCGCCGCGGTCGTCGCCATCGAACTGACCATCGTCGGCATCACGGTGCTGCTCAATTCGTGGAACGCCGAGTTCTACAACGCGCTCCAGAACAAGGACTGGAACGCGTTCGTCTACCAACTCGGCTATTTCACTATCCTGGCGGCGGCGTTCGTCGGCCTTGCCGTCTATCAGCTCTATCTCAACCAATGGCTGCAGATTCGCTGGCGGCGCTGGCTGACGCGGCACTATCTCGACGAATGGCTGGCCGGCGCCAATCACTATCGCATGCAGCTGTCCGGCGAAGCCGCCGACAACCCCGACCAGCGCATCGCCGAGGACGTCACGTCCTTCGTCTCCAGCACACTGTCGATCAGCATCCAGTTGCTCAGCTCGCTGGTCACGCTGTTCTCCTTCATGGTGATCCTGTGGAAGCTGTCGGCGGCGGCGCCGCTGCATCTTTTCGGCATCGCCTACGACATCCCCGGCTATCTCCTGTGGGCGGCGCTGCTCTACGCCATCGTCGGCACGACGTTCACCCATCTCATCGGCCGACCGCTGATCGCGCTGAATTTCCAGCAGCAGCGCTATGAAGCCGACTTCCGTTTCAACCTGGTGCGCGTGCGCGAGAATTCCGAGCAAATCGCCCTGCTCGAAGGCGAAGCCGCCGAGCGCGACCGGCTGCTGATGCGGTTCGGCAATGTGGTGTCGAACTGGCTCGCCATCATGTCGCGGCAGAAGAAGCTGACGTTCTTCACGGCCACGTATTCGCAAGCCGCTGTCGTGTTTCCCTTCATCATGGTGAGCCCGGCCTATTTCGCCGGCGCTATGCAGCTCGGCGGCCTGATGCAGACCGCCAATGCCTTCGGCCGCGTGCAGGATGCGCTGTCGATCTTCGTCACCTTGTATCGCAGCCTCGCCGACTGGCGCGCCGTCATCGAACGTCTCGACGGCTTCGACCGTTCGGTGGCTAGTGCCCAGGCGCTTGCGGTGACGCCGCCGGTTGTCGAGGTCGAACCCGGCGATGGCACCGTCGTCAGCATCAAGGATCTGGCGGTGAAACTGCCAACCGGCGCGCCGCTGATCACCGCCCGCGACCTGACCATCGGCGCCGGCGAGCACGTCTTGGTCACCGGGCCGTCCGGCTCCGGCAAATCGACGTTCTTCCGGGCGCTGGCCGGGATCTGGCCTTTCGGCTCCGGCACCATCCATGTCCCCAAGGGCGCGAAAGTCATGATGCTGCCGCAGCGACCCTACTTCCCCATCGCGCCTTTGGCCGCAGCGGTCGCCTATCCGCTCGAGCCGAGCGCTACCGACAATGCTGCGATCGGCGAATTGATCAGCGCCGCCGGTCTGCCGGCGCTGGCCATCCGCCTCGACGAGGAAGCGCACTGGAACCGCATGCTGTCGCTGGGCGAGCAGCAGCGTCTCGGCATCGCTCGCGCGCTGCTCCTCAAACCGGACTACCTTTTCCTCGACGAGGCGACCGCGTCGCTCGACGAGGCGGCGGAAGCCAATGTCTACCGACTGCTCCAGGAAAGGATGCCCGGCACCACCATCGTCTCGATCGGCCATCGCTCGACGCTGGCGGCCTTCCACCGCCGCCGTCTCGATGTCGAACGCGGCGCCGAGGGCACCCTGCTCAGCGAAAGCACACTCGCCGCCGCGGAGTGACCGCCGCCAATGCGGTCAGCGGCCGGACAAAAAAACGGCGGTCCTTGCGGGACCGCCGTTTTCGTTTGGCCGGTGAAGGCCGATGACGTTCGGCTTACTTGAGCGCCGAGAAAGTAGTGTCGAACTTGAGCGTGGCGACGAAGCGATCGCCGCACATATTGTTGCCGCCGGCGGCCGCGCCGCACTGGTTGGCGCCAACGGTCGGACGCTTGATGTTCGTACCCCAGTAACGCAGGTCGAGGGTCGCGGCCTTGTAGTTGAACACGAGACCGACATCCCAGTAGGTGTCCGAGACCGAGCCGTAGTTGGCGGTGACGCCGCTCGAGTACCACTCATAGCCGATCTCCGGGTTCAGCGCGATGCTCACGCCCCACGGCTGCCAGGGCAGCGTGATGGTGGCGTTACCGGCGTAGAAGTAGTGCTTGGCATCGCCGATCCAGGCGCCGCCGGGCAGAACGGCCTTGTTGTTGAAGTTGTTGAAGCCGGTTTCGAAGATGCCGCCGACGCTCAGCCAGTCGTTAAACTTGTAGCTCGGCTTGACGTACATTTCGCCGAAGCTGCCGTTGGCCAAGGTCGCGGTCGTGCCGCCCGGGTAGCCGTAATAGACGTAACCGACATCGAGGCCGAAGTTGCCGTAGGTGAAGCGCACGCCCGCGTTCGGATCGATTTCCGCGTCGGCGAAGCCGGTCCACAGGCTCGAACCCCAGACGCCGGCGTAAAGCTGGAACATCTCGTTGATGTTGTAGCGGAACTCGACATAGCCCTGAACCGCCGGATGGTGGTTCGACTGCGAAATGCCGCGCAGGACATAGTCGCTGGTGAACGCGACGCCAAAGGCGACATCCCAGGGCGAAACGGCGACCGGCGCCACGACCTTCTTGGCCTTCACCGGCATGTCCGCGGCAAACGCGGGCGCGGCGGACAAAGCGACCGCGGCGAGAGCTGACAACAACAACTTCTTCATAGGACC
Source organism: Pseudomonadota bacterium (assembly GCA_018240595.1). Classification (GTDB taxonomy): domain Bacteria; phylum Pseudomonadota; class Alphaproteobacteria; order Rhizobiales; family Xanthobacteraceae; genus Pseudolabrys. The sequence continues at coordinate 83,592 of JAFEFL010000043.1, forward strand.
CTGCCCCTTTGCATTTCGATCGACGCAACGCCGATCCACCAGCATCGCCCTTTGCGTTTTCAGCAGGCCGTACCCCGGGCCGCTTTTGCTCGTGCCTTAACGCAATGTGGCGCGCGTTGGGATTATTTTTCCTCCGGAGACATGCAAATCGGCAAGCCAAAAACAATGGCAGTTGCTGCCTTATTGGGCGATTGAGCCTTGTTTTCAGAGATTCAAACCAGGTGTTGCGATGATGTCACAGCTTAAGAAGCAACCGGCGATCTCGGCGAATTCGATTTCGCCCGATGTTTATTGAGCTTTTGACGGCGTGGTATTCAGTTCATGAAGCGGCGACGGGGTCGGCTATATTTGGCGGTATATAAAACAAATAAAAATGCCGACCTGTCGAAGACAGGCCGGCAAGAAATTTTGCGGTATCGCGACGTGATTCGGGAGGCTAGGCCGCCTTCTTGCGGTTGGCGGCGAGCAGCTCATCGACCAGCGCCACGCCGGCATCGATCACTGGATGACTCAAGCCCTTCTGCTTGGCGATGAGCTGCACGAGCTTGTCGGCCCGCTCGATATGCGGCGCGCCGTTAAAGAGAGCACGGGCGGCCGACGCCGGCCGCGACAGGCTTTCGGCCGCGGCGGCATACTTCTCGAACGGCACCAGATCGGACGGCGACGCGCCGAGCTTCACGCACAGGTCGAACACGAAGTTATAGACCGAGCGCGATTCCTCGATGTTGTTGTGCACGGCTTCCTTGGCGGTGCGCATGCCGTCCTTGGTGATGCAGCGATAATTGCCGGCCAGCAGCATCGACCACTTGGCCAGTGGCACGAAAATCGAGTCGTAGACCTTCAACTTCACCGGCAACTCGATCTTGCCTTCCGGTGCATCGAAGCGCGCCGCCTCGACGTCCTTCTCGAGCTGGCGGACGAGCGCGGTGTCCTTGTCGTCTTCGAAGCGCGCGCATTTGAAGTTGGTCGGCAGCGTCACCAACAACTCATTGGCCTTGCCATCGGGCGGGCGGATCGCCTGCGGGTCGGGGCTGTTAAGCGTGATCTTCTTCGGATCGACCGAATCCCAGACCGACGCATCGGTGTAGGCAGCCTTCAGCGGTTCATAGTCGAGCCCCGGGATGCGCTTGATATAGGGCAGCGGCGGCATGTTCATAATCGACATGCACGGCTTGTTCGACTTGCCGACGGCGTCGAGCAACTGGCGCACGCCTTCGGAGCGATACTGCGGCTCCTGCATGCATAGGCCGACGAGGTCATAGTCGCCCGGATTGACGCCGGTCGCCGGACCCGCGGTGACCTTGCCCGGCAGCTTGCGCGATTCGAGCAGCACCGGCTCGGCGCGGCCGCGCACCGGCAGTTTCACCTTGAAGCCCTCGGCGTTGATCAGGTCGGCTTCCGCCGGCAGGCACACGAGGTGAATGGAATGTCCGCCGAACAGCAGCTTGGAGGCCAGGAGCGACCCGTAAGATGCGCCCATGAGTAGAATTTTGTGCGGCATGGATTGGGTCTCCCTCTCGCTTTTCTTGGACGGTGCCGTTTCTGGGTGCAGGCCCGTGGGCCGCGGAGCCCGCAATTTAGGCGGGCTACCGCAGCGATGCAATTGGCGTCGCCGCGCCGTCAGGAAGGCTCGTTTTCAGCGGCCAGCGGCGGGTTGCGCCGCGGCAAACCCGGGATCATCGCGGCGAGCGCTGCGAAGGAACGGCCGAAGGGCACGATGAACTCGCCGGTGATGGTGTGCGCGTCGGCACGTACCGGCTGAACGCCGAAGGTGAGTTTCTCCGGTGTCTTCGACGGAACATGCAAGGTGCCGAACAGCCAGTCCCAGATCGCCAGACAGCTGCCTAGGTTCTTGTTGAAGTGCACCGGGTTGGTCGAGTGGTGCACCTGATGGTGCGCCGGGCTCAGAAAGACGCGGCCGAGAAGCCCGCGGAACGCGATCCAGACATGGGTGTGCTGCAGGTGGACATAGACGTGGATGAACACCACCAGGATGATGTTGCTGCCCGACAGCGCGTATTGATAGGTGGTGTCGCCGAACAGGTAAGCGCCCACGCCGTTGGCGAGCGCGCCGACAATAGCGAGAATATTGCCGAACACATAAGTGTCGAGCGGGTGCATCCGGAACGTCGTCAGCGGCGTCAGCACTTCGGCCGTGTGATGCACCTTGTGCACTTCCCACAAGAACGGCACGCGATGCTTGAGATAATGATCGATCCAGTAACCAAACTCGTAGGCCAGGAACATCAGCACGGTAATGACGGAGCGTGACGCCCATTCCGGCCAGGTCGTGGCCGCCGGCTTACCAAACACCGCCACGAGGCCGCTCAGCACGCCGTTGGTCAGGAACTGATACGACACCGCCGCCACGCCGACGATGGCACCGAACACGAAGACGTTGAACAGGAAATAGCCGACATCGGCCACGGTCGAGGGGCTGCGCAGAATGCGGCGCGGGAACAATGCGCGCGCCAGCGCCCGGAGCCGAAGACGGCGGCCGCGGCGGACGCGCCGCCAGGCCAGAAACGCCGCGGCGACGGCGAGCGCGCAGAGCAGCGAATTGACCGAGAAGTCCGACCCCACCGAGAACAGTACATGCGTCAGGTGATCGAAATTGCGCTTCAGCGCGGCCCAGAGGAATTCCAAGAACATGCCCTCGCGTCGTGAGCGACGGGCGATCCTAGCGGGGCCTTGGTAATGATTTGCTTACACGGAAGGGCCCAATTCCACCGGCGGCGCAAAGCATGACGGGCGGCCGCCGGCTGGCGACCGCCCGTCATCAGGTGACAAAACGATGGCGAATGCCGGGCTATTGCCCGTCGCCCATGCCGCCGAGGCTGGGCGCCGGCGGCGGGGCCATCGGCGCCGGAGCCGCCGGCTTCGGGGCCGCCTTTTTCTTCGGCGCCGCCTTCTTGGCCGGCTTGGCCGCCTTCTTCGCAGCCTTCTTCTTGGCTTTCACCATTCCCTTCTTCTTGGCGGGGCCCGCCTTTTTCGCCTTCTTCTTCGACGCCTTTACAGCCTTCTTGCGCTTCTTCGCCATGATCGACCTCCGATCGGTTTGCGCTTGATCAGTCAGAGGCCGCGGCCACTCATTCCGCGGCCTTCATCCGAAAACAGTCAGCGTGTCTGTTCGCGCCCTAGCCGGCGCTGGCGTCGCCAAGGCCGAGGCCTTGTCGGGCGAGCTGTTCCGGCACCGGGCCGCCGGTCGCCCAGTCGATCAGTTCGACCGTGTGGACGACCGGTATCGACGTTCCGGAAGCGATCTGAGTCATGCAGCCGATATTGCCGGCCGCGATCACATCCGGCTGGAGCTGTTCGATATTGGCGACCTTGCGGTCCCGCAGCCTCGCCGCGATGGCCGGCTGGAGAATGTTGTACGTGCCCGCCGAGCCGCAACACAAATGCCCCTCGCCGATATCTTTGACGACAAACCCCAACTTGGAAAGCAAATCTTTCGGCGCATGCACTACCTTCTGGCCATGCTGCAGCGAACAGGCAGCATGATAGGCGACGTTGAGTGGTTGCGCCGAAGCGTTGGCGGCAAGTCCAAGCGTAGCGAGATACTCGCTAATGTCCTTGGCGAGACCTGAGACCTTCTTGGCCTTGTCGGCATAGGCAGGCTCATTGCGGAACATGTGGCCGTAGTCCTTGATGGTGGTGCCGCAGCCCGACACGGTCACCAGGATGGCGTCGAGCGGCCCACGTTCGATCTCGCGGGTCCAGGCGTCGATGGTGCCGCGCGCTTGCGCGAAGGCCTGTTCTTCCCGACCCATGTGATGGGTCAGCGAGCCGCAGCACCCCTCGCCTTCGGCGATCACGACTTCGATGCCGTGCCGGTTGAGGGTGCGGATGGCGGCCGCGTTGGTCGAGGGGCTGAGCACCGGATTGATGCAGCCGCCGAGCAGCGCCACCCGACCGCGCCGCTCGCCGGCGGCCGGATACACCTTGCCGGCGCGGTCCGACGGCGGCGCCGGCGAGGTCACCGGCGTCAGCCGCACCATGGCCGCCAGCCGCGACAGGCCGAGCGCGGCGAAAGCCGCCGCGAAAGGCCGGGCGAGCTTGCCGCCAACCACCGCGAGACGGAACAGGCTCTGGTCAGTCAGCACCCGCGCCAGCATGGCCCGGATAGCCCGGTCCGGCAGCGGCCGCTTGTAGGTCTTCTCAATGTGGTCGCGGGCATGATCGACCAGGTGCATGTAGTGCACGCCCGACGGGCAGGTCGTCATGCAAGACAGGCAGGACAGGCAGCGGTCGATGTGCTTGACGGTCTCGCGGTCGGCCGGACGGTCGTTTTCCAGCATCTCCTTGATCAGGTAGATACGACCGCGCGGGCTGTCGAGCTCGTCGCCGAGCAGCACGTAAGTCGGGCAGGTCGCGGTGCAGAAGCCGCAATGCACGCAGGCGCGCAGGATCTGGTCCGCTTCGGCGATCTGCGGATTGGCGAGCTGGGCCAGCGAGAAATTGGTCTGCATGACGTCTTTTACACCCCAGCCCACATCCGGCCCGGATTGAGCACGGCCCTGGGATCGAAGCTCTCCTTCACGCGCCGGCTTAGGGTCGCTAGCCCCGCCTCCTGCGGCTGGAATACGTCGAGCGAGGCGCGCAAAGCCGCCGGCGCACGCATCAGCGTGGCGTGGCCGCCGAGTTCCGCAACCGTTCGGCGGATCGAGCCGGCGTCGGCCTCGCCTTCGAACGGCATTGCCACCCAGACGAGACCGCCGCCCCAGTCGTAGAACATCTGCGCCGCCGGCGTGATGAGATCCACCAGCCGGTGCGCCTGCGCGGGCGGCGTGGAGATGCGCCAGAGCGGCCGGGTCCGCGCGCTGTCGGCGGCGAAAGGCGCGACCTCGCGCACGCTGCGCCAGACCTTTTTTGAATCGGCTTGGTCAAGCGTGACCACGGAGCCGAAAGGCTGCATCAGCCGCGTCAGCATCGCCGTGCGGTGGGCCACCGACGGCGCGACGCCTTCGAGCCGCAGCACGGTCGCCGCTTCTGCCTTCGGCAGGCCGTCGAAATAGGACGCGACGTGGTCCGGCAGATGCGCGGCGGCGGAGACGTCGCAGGACGAGCCGAGCGCCGCCGCCATCGCCGCGCAGGCCTGCGCGTCGTCGAGCCCCTCGACGACCACGGTCGCCTCGGTCTCCGGCTTCGGCAGCACCTTGATGGTGACATCGGTCATGGCGCCGAGCGTGCCCCAGGATCCGGCCATCACCTTGCACATGTCGTAGCCGGTGACGTTCTTGACGACGCGGCCGCCGGACTTGATGGCCTCGCCACGGCCGGTGACAGCCGTCACGCCGAGGAAATGATCGCGCGCCGCGCCAGCCTTGATGCGCCGCGGCCCGGCGAGATTGATGGCGATGACGCCGCCAATGGTGCCCTGCCCCGCCGGCTGGCCGAGCAGCGGCCCGTAATCCATCGGCTCGAAATCGAGCTGCTGGTTGTTGTCGTCGAGCAGCTTCTCGATCTCGGCGAGCGGCGTGCCGGCGCGCGCGGACAGAATGAGCTCGTCCGGCTCGTAAAGCGTGACGCCCGTGAACGAAGACAGGTCCAGTGTCATGTCGGTCTGGCTCGGCCGGCCGAGCGCGCGCTTGGAACCGGAGCCGACCAGCTCGAGCGTCTTGTTGTTGCCGAGCGCCCACTGCACGGCTTGTTCGACTTGGGTGATATCGTCAGGCTTGAGAACGTCGGTCACGAAGGGTCTCGACAACTTTAGAAGCGCGGCAAGTCCGGAAACGGCACCTGGCCGCCCGAGATGTGCATGCGGCCCAGTTCGGCGCAACGGTGCAGTTGCGGGAACACCTTGCCGGGATTGAGAAGACCCTTCGGGTCGAAGGCGCATTTGACCCGCTGCTGGGCGTTGAGATCGATCTCGGAGAACATCGCCGGCATGAGGTCGCGCTTCTCGACGCCGACGCCGTGCTCGCCGGTCAGCACGCCGCCGACCTCGACGCAGAGCCGAAGGATGTCGGCGCCGAACTCCTCGGCACGGTCGAGTTCTCCCGGCTTGTTGGAGTCATAGAGGATCAGCGGATGCAGGTTGCCGTCGCCGGCATGAAACACGTTGGCGACGCCGAGGCCGTACTTTTCCGACAGCTCCTTCATGCGCTTGAGCACCAGCGGCAGTTTGGCGCGCGGAATGGTGCCGTCCATGCAGTAATAGTCCGGCGAGATGCGGCCCGCCGCCGGAAACGCCGCCTTGCGGCCGGCCCAGAACAGCAGCCGCTGCTGCTCCGAGGTCGAGGCCTGGCACGACACGGCACCGCATTCCTTGGCTATGCTCTCCACCCGGCCGATCAGATGATCCACCTCCGCTGCCGGGCCGTCGAGTTCGACGATCAGCAGCGCCTCGACATCGAGCGGATAGCCGGCATGGACAAACTGTTCGACGGCATGGATCGCCGGCTTGTCCATCATCTCCATGCCGCCCGGGATGATGCCTGAGCCGATGACCTTGGAGACGCAGGCGCCGGCTTCTTCTGACGTCGGAAAACCGATCAGCACCGCGCGCGCCGTCTCCGGCTTCTTGAGGATGCGCACCGTCACTTCAGTGACGACGCCGAGCAGCCCTTCCGAGCCGACGACGAGGCCAAGCAGGTCGTAGCCTTCGGCGTCGAGATGCTTGCCGCCGAGACGCAGCACCTCGCCATTCATCAGCACGATCTCGCAGCCGAGCACGTTGTTGGTGGTCATGCCGTATTTCAGGCAATGCACGCCGCCGGAATTCTCCGCGATGTTGCCGCCGATGGTGCAGGCAATCTGAGACGACGGGTCCGGAGCGTAATAGAAGCCGGCGTGGGCCACGGCGTTCGATACCGCCAGATTGGTGACGCCTGGCTCGACCACCGCCACCCGGTTCGCGAAATCGAGCTCGCGGACCTTGTTGAACTTGGCCATGCCGAGCAGCACGCCGTCGGCCAGCGGCAGGGCGCCGCCGGACAGCGAGGTGCCGGCGCCGCGCGGCACGACCTTGATCCCGTTGTCATGGCAATACTTCAAGACTTCGGCGACCTGCCGGGTGGTCTCGGGCAGCACCACGACCATCGGCAATTGCCGGTAGGCTGTGAGGCCGTCCGACTCAAACGGTTTCATGCCGCGCTCCTGGTCGATCACGCCCTCGCCCGGCACGATGGTCCGCAGCGTCTTGACGATCTGAGCGCGGCGGCCCAGGACTGCGGCATCGGCTTCCGGCATTTTGACCGACATCAATAAGTCTCCAGGCGCAGGCCATATCTCGGCAACTGTTCGCGGCGACGATACCAGCCAATCGGGCGGGTTGACACCAGCCGCTGGCAGAAGCATTCAGCTAATGGAATATAAGCGAACCGGGGCCGTTTGTCGCCCGAACCGAGGAGAGGAAGTCGCAATGAACAAGACCTGTTTCTGGGGCGGACTGATGGCCGTGGCGGTGCTTGCGGTGGCCGCGCAGAATGCGGCCGCCCAGGATGTCGCGGCCGGCGAGAATTCCTTTAAAAAGTGCCTGCCCTGCCATTCCATCGGCGAAGACGCCAAGAACAAGGTCGGGCCCGAACTCAACGGCATCGACGGCCGCCATTCCGGCACGGCGCCCGGCTATTCCTATTCGGATGCCAACAAGAACTCGGGCATCACCTGGAACGAAACGGAATTCCTCGACTACATCAAGGACCCGCGCGCCAAGATCAAGAACACCAAGATGATCTTCCCGGGCATCAAGAACGAAACCGAAGCCAAGAACCTCTGGGCCTATCTCAAGCAGTTCGACGCTTCCGGCAAGAAGAAGTAACGCGGCCCCTCCCCGGCCGAAACCGTCAATTCCGTCCGCGGGTGTGATACTGATTGCGAACGCTTGGCGTTCGGCAACACGACCGAAAGCATGGTAGCATTTGACCTTGGTCAAAGCTGCCATGCGCCGAACCAAGCATAAACCGGTTGCCATTTTCAGGCGCACAGGTCGCAAGGGAGGCCGTCATTATGATCAAAGATGTTGTCGTCAATCTGGGCTTGGGCGCCAAGGATCCGGCCGGCGATTTCGCAGTCGCCGTGGGCGAAGCCTTCGAGGCGCATGTTGCCGGCATTGCCGTGGCCTATGAGCCAATCATTCCGGGCGCCGTCATGGGCGGCATTCCGCCAGAGTTCATCGAAGCCCAGCGCACTGAATCCGAGAAGAAGGCCAAGGCCGCGATCGCCCGTTTTGAAGCCGCAGCCAAGCGCTCGAGCCTTTCGGCCGAAACGCGCATCATCACGTCCAGCGTTTCCGGCGCCGCTGACCAGTTCGCCCGCATCGCGCGGCGTTTTGACCTCACCATTGTCGGCCAGGCCGATCCTGACGAAGGCATCCAGGATGAAGTGATCGACGAAGCCGCCTTGTTCGAATCCGGCCGGCCGGTGATCCACGTCCCCTTCATCCACAAGGGCGGACTGAAGCTCGGTCGCGTCATGGTCTGCTGGGACGGCGGCCGCGCCGCGACCCGCGCTGTCGCCGACAGCATGCCAATCCTGCGCAAAGCCAGGCAGGTCGAGATCGTGATCATCGGCAACAAGGCCGGCAAGGATAACGAGATTGCCGGCGCCGACCTCGGTCAGCATCTGGCACGGCACGGCATGAAGGTCGACGTCAAGCGCATCACCTCGCCGGACATCGATGTTGCCTCGACCATCCTGTCCTATGCTGCCGATTCCAGCGCCGACATGATCGTCATGGGCGGCTATGGCCACTCGCGGCTTCGCGAATTCGTGCTCGGCGGCGCGACGCGCGGCATTCTCGAGAGTATGACCGTCCCGGTCCTGATGTCGCACTAGCGGCAGCGGTCGCCACATCCGCGCATCCGCGGGAATGCCTGTCGATCGAAGCAGGAACCATCACTTCGGTCTCCGCATTGGCGGAGACCCGTGGAGGGAACATGCTCAGCCGCCACGTCAAGCTGCTCGACGGCGAAATGGTGTTCATCCGGCCCCTGAAGCCGGAGGACGCCGCGCTCTATCCTGATTTCCTGTCGGACGTGACGATGCCGGATCTCCGGCTGCGTTTCTTCTCCGTGATGCGGGAAGTATCGCCCGAGTTGATCGACAAGTTGGTTCATTACGATCCGGCGCACGCCATGGCTTTCATCGCGCTCGACACCGACGGCCATATGCTCGGCGTTGTCCGGTTGCATGACGACGACAGCGGCGACGCCGGCGAATTCGCCATCCTGCTGCGCTCGCATCTCAAGGGGCATGGGCTCGGCTGGCTGATGATGAAACACATGATCGCCTACGCCAAGGAACACGGCCTCAGGACCGTGCGCGGCCAGGTGCTGGTCGAGAACACCACGATGCTGCAGATGTGCGAGGAACTCGGCTTTCACAGCGCCACCGATCCGGACGAGCCCGGCGTCAAGCGCGTCGAACTGCCACTCGCCGAAGTGTCCGAAGAGGCGATGGCCTGAGACTTATTCTTTCATGCGCTACGGCAGCACGACCTGCGCCACCAGTCCGCGCGCCCGCGCATCGATGACGCCGAGCCCGCGCAGCGACAGCAGCGTCACGGCCTGCACCGCCTCGCGCGTCGCGCCGGCGTCCTCATAGACCGGTGCCAGCGGGCCGAGCAGGCTTTCCATCAGCGCGCCGATAATGGCGGGCGCCGCCAACCGCGCGTCCTGATCGGGCAAAAAGCGCAGGCCGATGGCGATAGTGATGCGCCGTTCCAGTTCGCCGGCCAGCGACTGGCGGAAGTCGAGGCGCATGACGTCGACCTCCGGATCGACTGCCTCGCCGATCACCGCCCAAGCGAGGCGCCGCTCGGCTAGTGCCCGCGCTGAGAACCGCGCGATGGCCGCGGCCAGCGCCGACAACGGCCCCGGCGCCGCATCGGCGGCGGCTTGCATGGCCTGTAGTTCGCGCCCGGCCACCGCCGCGATCAGCTCGGCCACTAGGTCGTTCTTGGTTGGGAAATACCGGTAGACGGTGCCGGCGGCGATCCCAGCGCGGCTCGCCACCGCGGCAATCTGCACGGCCGCCATGCCTCCCTCACCCGCCAGCGCGATGGCCGCGTCGAGGATGGTCTTCTCGCGCTCGGCGAGCCGGCGGACGACGTTTTCGGTTCGGCGATAGGGCATCGAATGAGTGAACAGTGATTCACCCAAGCCTGGCAAGCACTGCCGGACCGGCCGGCGGTGGATTGGGGTGACCCGCTACTTGCCCGACAGCGCCTTTTCGCGGATCGCGCTCATCGACATGCCGGGGGTGAGTGGCTCGGCATCGACCTTGAGGTGGATGATCGACGGCAGACCAGACTTCTGCGCGGCAGCGAAGGCCGCCGGGAAGTCCGCGGTCTTGTCGACGCGAATGCCGAAGCCGCCGAAGGCCTTGGCATAGGCGACGAAGTCCGGGTTCCTGAGGTCGGTTCCAACCACGCGTCCCGGATACTCACGCTCCTGGTGCATGCGGATGGTGCCATAGGTGCCGTTGTCCCAGAGCACGACAATGATGCCGAGGCCGTACTGAACCGCGGTCATGAAGTCCTGCCCGGTCATCAGGAAGTCGCCGTCGCCAGCGACGCAGACGACTGTCCGGTGCGGGTACAGAGTCTTCATCGCCAGCGACGCCGGCAGGCCGTAGCCCATCGAGCCCGAGGTCGGCGCGATCAGCGTCGCGTAGCGGCGGAAGCGGTAGAAGCGGTTGATCCAGGTGGCGAAATTGCCGGCGCCGTTGGTGATGATCGCCTCGGGACCGAGATTGTCACGCATCCACACCATCACCTCGCCGAGGTTGATGGCGCCGGGCTGCGGCGTCGCCTTCTCGCCCCAGGCCAGGAAATCGGCATGCGCCGTATCCGCCGCGCCCTTCCAGGCAATCTCGTTCGGCGGCTGCAGGCCTTCCAGCGCCGCGCAGAACGCCGTCGGCGAGGCATTGATGGCCAGCGCCGGGTGATAGACGCGGCCAAGTTCTTCCGACCCCGGAAACACGTGCACCAGTTTCATCTGCGGCACGGGAATGTCGAACAAGGTGTAGCTCTGCGACGACATCTCGCTCATGCGGTCGCCGATCAGCAGCACCAGATCGGCGTCCTTGACGCGCGCCAGCAGCTTCGGATTGGGGCCGATGCCGAAGTCGCCGGCGTAACAGGGATGCAGCGCATCGAACAAATGCTGATAGCGGAAGGTCGTCGCCACCGGCAGCGCAAAGCGCTCGGCAAAGCGCATCATCGCCGCGCTCGCCGCTTCCGACCAGCGCGAGCCGCCGATCAGCGCGATCGGCTTCTTCGCCGCCCACAGCATCTTCTGCAGGCGGCTCATGTCGTTAAGACCGGGCCAGGTCTCGACCGCTTCGAAGGCGGTGGCGTTCGGCACCACGGCTCGATCGGTCAGCATGTCTTCCGGCAGCGCCACGACCACGGGACCGGGCCGGCCGCTGCAGGCGACAAAGAAGGCGCGCGACACGATTTCCGGGATGCGCGCCGGATCGTCGATCTCGGTCGCCCATTTGGCGATGCCGCCGAACACCTGACGATAGTCGAGCTCCTGGAATGCCTCGCGCTCGCGCATGTCGCGGCCGACCTGACCGACGAACATGATCATCGGCGCCGAATCCTGCCTGGCGATGTGGACGCCGGCGGAACCGTTGGTGGCGCCGGGACCGCGCGTGACGAAGCAGATGCCCGGCTTGCCCGTCGCCTTGCCGACCGCCTCGGCCATCATTGCCGCGGTGCTCTCGTGCCGGCAGATCGTCAGCGCGATCGGCGCGTCATGCAGCGCGTCGAGCGCAGCCAGATAGCTCTCGCCCGGCACGCAGAAGGCGTGCTTCACGCCGTGCAGCACCAGTTGATCGATCAGGATTTCGCCGCCGGTGCGCGTGCCATCGTTCGAACGCATGAGAAAAAGCTCCGATACCGCTGCGGACACACGGCCCGCCGACCCTTGAAATCGGGTCATCTATAAACGATCGGCGGCGCGCCCGCGAGGGGCCTCGACGCCGCGCCTAGACGTTGCGTTTGGCGATTGGCGGTGCAAAGGCCGTCGGCGTCATCAGCGAATTCTTTTGTTCGAGGATGTAGCCGGCCTTGGCGCTCTCGGCGAGATAGGCCTTCCAGGCCGGGTCCTGCGCCATTCGCTTGCGCTTGTCCTCACGGTCGGCGGCGCTGTCGTAGACCCAGACGTGCACAATGCTGTTGAGTTCGCCGGTCTCGGCTTGCGCGAAACAAAGCGGGTCGCCGATGTACTTGACCTGCACCGGGTAGCCGAGCCTGCCATAGAGATCGAGATGCGCCGCCATGCACCCCGCCTTGATCTTATAGGTCCGAACGTCGAGCAACACGCCTCACCTCCCTGACGATGGCCGCGCGCATGTCGTACCGGCGCGGTTCGCGCGCACTCTTTCGACCCTGATGGCGGCGGTCAATAGTCGCGGACGATGGTCAGCCCGCCGCCTAAGGCACGGCTTCCTGCTGCGGGCCCTTGCCGGCGACGGGCCGATCGGAGCGCTGCTCCGCGGGCTTGCGATAATGCGACAGGTTGCTGGCGGTGTTGACCAGGGCCAGGTGCGAGAAGGCTTGCGGAAAATTGCCGACCAGCCGGCGGGAGCGCGGCTCGTATTGCTCGCTGAGCAGGCCGACATCGTTGCACAGCGCTAGTAGCCGCTTGAACAGATTCTCGGCGTCGTCGGCGCGGCCCAGCATGAGATAGGCATCGGCGAGCCAGAAGCTGCAGGCGAGGAACACGCCCTCGCCGGGCGGCAGCCCGTCATCCGTCTTCGCGGTGTCGTAGCGCAGCACCAGGCCGTCGCGCATTAGGCGGCGCTCGATCGCCTCCACCGTACCGACGATGCGCGGATCCTCCGGCGGCAGGAAGCCGAGCTCCGGCAGCAGTAGCAAACTCGCATCGAGCTCCTTCGAGCCATAGTACTGCGTGAAGCTGTTGAGCTCCTCGTCAAAGCCGTGCGCGCAGACGTCGCGGTGGATGCGATGCCGCACGGAACGCCAGTGCGCCACCGGCCCCGGCAGATCGTGCATCTCCGCGCTCTTGATGGCTCGGTCGAACGCCACCCAGGCCATCACCTTCGAATAGGTGAAGTGCTGCCGCTCGCCACGTACTTCCCAGATGCCCTCGTCGGCCTCGGTCCAGATCGTTTCCAGATGCTCGAGCAGCTTGCATTCGAGATCCCAGCCCGCCTGGTGGTGGCCGAGGCCACCGGTGCGCGCCTGATGCAGCGCGTCCATCACCTCGCCGAAGATGTCGAGCTGAAGCTGGTAATGCGCCGCATTGCCGATCCGCACCGGCGCCGAATTTTCGTAACCGGCGAGCCACGGCACCGTCCATTCGGTGAGGCGCCGCTCGCCGCGGATGCCGTACATGATCTGGATCTGGTTCGGCGAACCGGCCGCGGCGCGCAGCAGCCAGTCGCGCCAGGCGCGCGCCTCGTCGTAATAGCCGGCATTCATCAGCGCCAGCAGCGTCAGCGTCGCGTCGCGCAGCCAGCAGAAGCGATAGTCCCAGTTGCGCACGCCGCCAATCCATTCCGGCAGCGACGTGGTCGCCGCCGCCACCATGCCGCCGCTCGGCGCAAAGGTCAGCGCCTTGAGCGTAATCAGCGACCGCGTCACCGCTTCGGTATAGGGGCCGTCGATCTTGTTCTTGCCCGCCCAGTCGCACCAATAGCGCTCGGTGTTGCTCAAGGAGGCGCCGACATCGAGCGGCGTCGGCAACTCCTCATGCGATTGCGTGTAGGTCAGGCTGAAGCTGTAGCTCTGGCCTTCCTCCATGATGAAGTCGGCGATGGTCTTGAAGCCCTTGTCGCGAAACGGCGCCGAAGACCGCAGCACCACCATGTCAGGACCGGCAATTGCGCGCAGCGTGTGGCTGTCGACGCGCGTCACCCACGGCACGGTGGCGCCGTAACCGAAGCGTAGAATCATTTCGCCGTGCAGCTCGATATGGCCCCGCTCGCAGGTCAGTATCCGCATCAGATGCGAATGCTCGTCGCGCGGCGGCATGAAATCCGTCAGCAATGCCACGCCGGTCGCGGTTTCAAAGCGCGTCTCGAGAATGAGCGTATTCGGGCGATAGCGCCGCGTGACCTTGACGTCGGGATCGTTGCAGCCGATCAGCCATCGCCCGTTCTCAGGCGTTCCGAGCAGCGCGGCAAAGCAGGCATCGGAATCGAAGCGCGGCCAGCACAGCCAGTCGATGGAGCCGTCGCGCCCGACGAGCGCGGCACTGCCCAGATCGCCGATCATCGCGTAGTCTTCGATGGGCAGTGTCATGCGACCCCAAACGTAATCAATGCGCCGCGGATTCCAAGCCGCCGGCAAAATCGAGCACGACCTTGATGTCGTCGTCACGGCGCTCGAATGCTTCGCTCCAACGCGACAATGGCACACGGCGCGTGATGAGGCGCGACAGCCATGCACGATCCGCCCTGGCGAGCGCGGCGGCAGCCGCGGCGTAATGGCGATGATTGGCGTTCACAGAGCCGAAAACTGTCTGGTTTTCGAGCACCATTGCCTGATTGAAGCCGCCGATGTCGAAAGAGACATCGTGGCCGGAGGCCGAGACACCGGCAAGACAAACGATGCCGGCCGCGGCTGCGCCACCAATGGTCTGTTGTACCACCGGCGCCGCGCCGGTGCACTCCAGCACGATGTCAGGATTGAGCCGCTGCAGATCGGGAAACTCGGTGTGATAGGTCGCGCCGAGATCTCGCGTGAGGCCCGGCTTCACGCCGCCTTTGTTGTGATCGTAGACATGCACATCGAGTCCATGCTGCACGCCGATCATCGCCGCCAGGAGGCCAATAGGACCGGCGCCGGTGATCAGCGCCGCGCGCGGGCGCCACGCAGCGCCGCGGTTGCCGATGCGCAGACATTGCTCCCAGGCCTTGGCAACGACCGATGTCGGCTCCATCAGCACGCCGAGCGTGTTCAGCGAAGGGTCGAGCTTGACTGCAAATTCCGGTTCTATGCGGAATTGCTCGCTGCCATAGCCATTGCGCGCCTTGATGCCGCGCTCGGTGTAACGGCCGTTGCGGCACATGTCCCATTCGCCGGCGGCGCAGGCCGGGCACGGCACCGGATCCGGCCGACGCACAATGCCGACGACGAGATCGCCCGGCCGCAGACCCGATCCTTCCGGCGCCGTCTCGACGCGGCCCAGCGACTCGTGGCCGATGATGAGACGCTCCTCGCCGGCCGGCGCCGTGCCGTAATCGCCGGCGATGATTTCACGATCGGTACCGCACAGCCCGAGCGCGATCGTGCGCACCAGCACTTCGCCGTCGCTCGCCGGCGGCGGCGGCACGTTTTCCAGGTTGATGGAATTGGGTTTGCCGGGGTGAACGGTCAGAGCAAGCATTGGACCAGGTCAATTATCGTCCCCGCACTATATAAGCACGGAACCGGGCACGGGTTCCCGAACACGCAGCAATGTCACCGCCTGCGTGCGATTGTCGCGGAGGAAGCGCGGCAGCGGCTGATCAAGCACGCGACCGCGGCTTTCGGCGGCGTGGCGGAGCCACAAGCCACCCGCGCTGTCGACGACAATAAAGCCGGAGTGAAAGTAATCGAGGCTCGGGCGGCGCGACAGGAAACCAATGATGTCGCCGGTCGCAAGCAGCGTCCTGTTCTCGAGCAGGGCGGCCACCGGCAGAGCCGCCATCGTCGCGCGATGCGGCGGCAGAAAGCGTTCGGAGGTCAGCCGCTTGTTCACCACCGTGCTGCCCGGCAGCAGCAATGGGCGGCACACCCTGTTGGCGACATTGTTGGTGCACCAGTCGGCGAAATAGTGATTGCGCGCGTGCCATTCGACTTCGCCATCGCGATAGCGGATCAGGCGCAGTTGCGATTGGAATTGCGACGCATCGTGCGATCGCGCCGCTGCCAGCACGGTCTCCAGGAACGTGACGCAATCGAACACGTCGTCGCGCACCACCAGCCGTTCCGGCTGGCGCGGCCCGCCGATCAACGTATACGCCCGATAAGGCGAGCCAAGCAGCGCATGCGAGATGAAGGCGAGCCGTTGCCCGATCGCTGGCAGGTGCGAGGCTTCACCGATCAGTCGCGTAATGCGGGCATCGCGCACCGGCGTCGGCGAAAGCGCTTGCGCGGAGCCGACGCCCCTCATCGCCGCCGCACCGCCGGCGATGGCGGCCAGCATGTTGCGTCGGGTGATGGCGGCCGGTGTCATGCGTCGCCGCTAGTCCCGGATCACGACCAGCCGGTCGGTGCCAGATTCGGCGGCCCATAATTCGCCGGGCCTGCCGAGCATCTGGCGCACATCGGCGCGCTTGCGATTGCTGGCGAAGCGTTCGAACTTTTCCGTTGCTGGATCGAAGCGCAGGATCGCGTTGGAATTCCAGTCTGACAGCCAGACCTTGTCCTTGTCATCGACGAAAACGGCATAGGCGCCGTTGTCGGCGTCCGGCATTTTCCACACGCGCCACACCTTGTTGAGCGGATCGTAGCGACCGACCTCGCCCGTGTTCCAGAAGCTCACCCAAAGGATGTTCTTGGAGTCCGACCAGATGCGGCGTGGGCCGACGCCGGGCCGCGGCGGCGCCACCACCAGCGCATCGCCGGACACGGTGTCGATCTTGGCGATGTGGTCGCCGGCGAGCGAGGCGTACCAGACCTCGCCGTTCGGGGTCGTGGTGATGCCATAGGGCCCGACGCCCTTCGGCGCCTTCCAAGCATCGACCTTGCCGCTCGCCGGATCGACGCGGCCATAAACGCCGTTCTGTCCGGTGAACCACAGCACGCCCTTGCGGTCGAAGGTCGCGGTGTTGAGATTGGCGTTCGGGAATGCCGCCGGAAGCGGAAAGGCCTTCACCGCGCCGGTGGTCGCATCGTAACGCACGATCGCATTGAGGCCGCCGTCGGTGATCCAGGCAGCGCGGTCCGGCCCGAGGATGACGCCATGCGGCGCCGAGTCGGCGCCGAGCGGCACCTGGGTCACCTTGCCGGTCTTCGGATCGAGAATGCCGAGCGCGCCCTGACGCTGCGCGGTGTACCAGACGTGGCCGTCAGGCGCCGGCGCAACGTCGTGCGGATGCGCACCCTTGGTCACCTCGAAATAGGAGGCTTCCGCCGCCGGCGCCGGGCGTGCCGTCAGCGCCATCACCGCCACTGCCGCCATCACGAACGGAATCATGGTCGTTCTCCGGCTATTCGGCGGCCTGATCGTTCGATCCGCCGGACCTTGTCCAGCGCGCGGCCGCCTTATCGTCATCGGCCTTGGCCTCAACCCAGTTCCTGCCGCTGGCCTTCTCCACCTGCTTCCAGAACGGCGCCCGGGTCTTGAGATAGTCCATCAGGAAATCGGCGGCGGCAAAAGCGGCGGCGCGATGCGACGATGCCGTCGCCACCATCATGATGTCGTCGCCCGGCGCGATTCGGCCATAGCGGTGGATGACAACGGCGCCGGTGAGCGGCCAGCGCTGGGCGGCCTCGGCGACGTGGCTCTCGATCTCGGCTTCCGCCATGCCGGGGTAATGCTCGAGGGTCAGCGCGGCGATAGGCTCGCCGTTCTCCTCGCCGCGGCAGATGCCGGTGAAGGTAACCAGCGCGCCGACATCGGTGCGCCCGCGCGTCAACGCCGCCGTTTCGGCGGCGACGTCGAAGGGCTCGCTTTGGACCTTGACCGTGATGGTGGCCGGCATGGCCATAATCTAGTGTATGGCGCGCACCGCGTCACCCGCCCGGGCGCCTAGCCCCCCGTCATCGGCGGGAAAAACGCGATCTCCTTCGCGCCGGCGATCGCCGCCTGCGGCTTCACATGACGGCGGTCGATGGCGGCGCGGATGACTTTCGGGTTCTCGAAGGCGTGGGCGTATTCCTCGCCGCGGCCGGCCAGCCAGGTCATCAGGTCGCCAATGGTCGCGACGCCGCCGGGGAGCTCGACCTCCTCCTCCGGCTTGCCGATGCGCTCGCGCACCCAGGCGAAATAGCGCAGCTTGATGGCCATCGTCGTGTCGCTCAGTCCTCGATCATGTGGCGCAGCCCGGCTCTGAGATAATCCCAGCCGGTGTAAAGCGTCAGGATCGCCGCCAGCCACAATAACGTGATGCCGACCTCGATGGTGAAGGGCAGCACCTTCTCGCCCGCCTCGCCGGCGATGAGGAAACCGATGGCGAAGAGCTGGACGAAGGTCTTCCACTTGGCGAGCGT
The DNA here is from genome assembly GCA_018240595.1 of Pseudomonadota bacterium. Taxonomy (GTDB): domain Bacteria; phylum Pseudomonadota; class Alphaproteobacteria; order Rhizobiales; family Xanthobacteraceae; genus Pseudolabrys. The sequence continues at coordinate 101,710 of JAFEFL010000043.1, forward strand.
CGTCACCGGCACGCCGACGCGCAGCTCGGCGAGGTACTCGCGCAGGCCCGACACCAGCACTTCGCGGCACAAGATGATGATGGCGGCGAGCAGCGCCCAGCCCCGGATCGTGGTTCCCGCCGCCAGCATCAGCAGGCTGGAGGCGACCAGCAGCTTGTCGGCGATCGGATCGAGCATGCGGCCGAGCGAGGACTGCTGGCCCCAGGCGCGCGCCAGATAGCCGTCGAAGAAATCGGTCACCGCGGCGGCGATGAACACCGCGAGCGCGACCCAGCGCAGCCACAATCCGCCATTCATCAGGCTCTGCCAGAACAGCAGGCCGACGACCACCGGCACCGCGGCGATGCGCGCGTAGGTCAGAATATTCGGCAGCGACAGCGGATTCGCCGGCAGCCTGGTGGATTGGGTGGCGTTCATGCGGGTGACAAGGAACACCGCGACCGCCATCAGGTCAACCGCTCATGGCGATCACCCCGCATGCGGCCGCGGAAGAGTTTTACCGCTACTCGATCGGAGCTCTCGGCAGCCGGGCGACGCCGGGCTCCATCACGAAAGTCTGATCCAGCGAATACCATTCCCCGCTCACGTCCGGAGCCGGCGCGGCGCCCTCGCGGCGGATGAAATCGCCGATCAGCGCGCGGGTGACGCCGAACTGCACGTCGGTCTCGAGCTTGTCGTCGTCCGGGGTGTAGATTTGCGAGATGTGGGTTTTGAACCCCTCCTTGAAGATCAGGAAATGCAGATGCGCCGGCCGGTAATTGTGGCGCCCGGCATGGCGCAAGAGATCGCCGACCGGACCATCGACCGGGATCGGATAGCCTGCCGGCTTGACGCTGCGGAAGCCGAAGCGCCCCTGCGCGTCGGTGGTGAATTTGCCGCGCAGATTCATGTCGGCCTGGTTCGGGTCCTGCTGCTCGTAGAAGCCTTCCGGCGAGGAATGCCAGACATCGACCTCGGCGCCGGCGACCGGATGGCCGTGGCCGTCCTTGACCGTTGCGGTGACGAACAGCGCCGGGCCGGGCGTCGGCGAGCGCACGATCGAGCCGCCATTCTCCGTGCGCGGCGAATTCAGCCGCCAGAACGGTCCGAGCAGGTTCGCCGTGGTCTCGGTCTGGCCGTTATTGCCATTGTTGAGCAGGCACACCAGCGCCGAGAAACCCAGCGAACCGCACATCAGCACCACTTCATTGTGCGTGGCGCCCGTCATCTGGCCGAGTTTGGCGACGATCGCCGCGCCTTTGTGGAATTCCTCCTCGGTGAGATGCACCTCGCGGGCGAAGGCATGCAGGTGCTTGACCAGCGCCGCGACGATCTCGCGCAGCCGCGGATCATCGATCTTGCTATAGGCATCGAGCACCACCGGCGTGACGTCGGCTTGCGATTTGATGATCATCGCTTCCCTACCCCGTTCTTCTTACGCGCCGCTACTTCGCCGGCGCCTTATCGTGGAAGAACTCATATATCTTTCGCGCCATCTCCGCATTAATTCCCGACACATGCTGCAGATCGGCGATGCTGGCCCGCTCGATCGCCTTGAGCGTGCCGAAGTGGCGCAGCAGCGCGCTCTTGCGGGTTGGCCCGATCCCCTCGATCTCCTGCAGACCGGATTCGCGAATGTCTTTCTTGCGCCGCGTGCGGTGCGAGCCGATGGCGAAGCGGTGGGCTTCGTCGCGCAGCCGCTCGACGAAATACAATACCGGATCGCGCGGCGGCAGCTTGAACGGCGCCTTGCCCGGCATGAAGAAGGTCTCGCGTCCGGCCTCGCGGTCGCGGCCCTTGGCGATGGAGACCAGCGGCACGTCGGTGACGCCCATTTCGGCGAGCGTCTCCTGCGCCGCGCTCAATTGGCCCTGCCCACCGTCGATCAACAGCAGGTCGGGCCAGGGCGAGTCGGCGGGCTCCTCGCTCGAATCCATCGGCGGCGCTCCCGCCATTGCCGCGGCCGCGGTGACGTCCACCGTACCGCGCGGATTTTCCGCCAGCAGCCGCTTGAACCGCCGCTGCAGCACCTCGCGCATCATGCCAAAGTCGTCGCCCGGCGTGATGTCGGTCGAGCGGATATTGAACTTGCGGTACTGGTTCTTGCGGAAGCCTTCCGGCCCCGCGACGATCATGCCGCCGACCGCATTGGTGCCGGCGATGTGGCTGTTGTCGTAGACTTCGATGCGCTGCGGCGGCTTCGCCAGGCCGAAGGCTTCGGTCAGCGCCGCGAACAGCCGCTGCTGCGACGCCGTGTCGGCGAGCTTGCGGCCGAGCGCCTCGCGCGCATTGGCCATCGCATGCATGACGAGATCCTTGCGCTCGCCGCGCTGCGGCAGCGCCACCTCGACCTTGCGCTCGCTCTTTGCCGTCAGCGCATCGGCAAGCAACCCACGTTCGTCGAACTCGTGCGAGACGAGGATGAGGCGCGGCGCCGGCTTGTCGTCATAGAACTGCGCCAGGAAGGCGCTGAGCACCTCGCCAGGGCCGAGCGCGCGATCGGCCTTCGGGAAATAGGCGCGATTGCCCCAGTTCTGCCCGGTGCGGAAGAAGAACACTTCGACGCAGGAATAACCGCCGTCCTGGTGCACGGCGAAGACGTCGGCTTCCTCGATGGTGCGCGGGTTGATGCCCTGCGTCGAGGTGATCGCCGATAGCGCGGCCAGACGATCGCGATAGATCGCGGCGCGTTCGAAATCGAGCGCCTGCGAGGCCTGATCCATTTCGGTCGCCAGTTCCTTCTGCACGTTGCGGCTCTTGCCGTCGAGGAAGGCGTTGGCCCCGCGCACCAGTTCGGCATAGCCTTTGAAGTCGATCTCCTGCGTGCATGGTCCCGAGCAGCGTTTGATCTGATAGAGCAGGCATGGCCGCGACCGGGACTCGAAGAACGAGTCCGAGCAGTTGCGCAGCAGGAAGGCGCGCTGCAGCGCATTGATGGTGCGATTGACCGCGCCGGCATTGGCGAACGGCCCGTAGTAATGGCCGGGCCGCGTGCGCGCGCCGCGGTGCTTGAGGATCTGCGGCGCCCAGTGGTCCGACGTGATCAGTATGTAAGGAAACGACTTGTCGTCGCGCAGCAGTACGTTGAAGCGCGGCCGCAGGCGCTTGATCAGGTTGGCCTCGAGCAGCAGCGCCTCGGTCTCGGTCGCGGTGGAGACGAACTCCATCGTCACCGTCGCCGAGATCATTCGCGCGATGCGCGCGTCGTAGGCGATCGGCCGCGTATAGCTGGCGACGCGCTTCCTGATGCTCTTGGCCTTGCCGACATAGAGCACGTCGCCCTTGACGTCGATCATGCGGTAGACGCCCGGGCCGGCCGGCGCGTGCTTGACGGCGCGCGCAATCGCCGCCCGGCCGTGCGCCAGCGTGCCCGCCTCCGCTTCCGGCTCGCTCAGTTCGAGTTCGGGCAGCGTCGGCGCGTCGTCGTCCTCGCGCAATTCGCTGTCCGGATCGATGTCTTTCTTGCCGCCATTCATGACTGAAATATAGGCCGTGCCGCGCTGTTCACCACTGCTCTACTCGGGCACATCGGCATCTGGCGTTTTCCACGCAAGGTGCTGGCCGCCATCCACAGCAATCGTGACGCCGCTCACGCTTGCCGCGCCGGCGAGATAGACCACCGCCGCCGCGATCTCATTCGGCGTCGGTCCTCGGCCGAGCGGCATCAGCGCCGCCTGCTCGGCGAACTGCGCCGCGTTCTGCCGCGGGCTCGGCAGCGTCGGCCCCGGCGCGACCGCATTGACGCGCAGCGGCGCGAAAGCCTGCGCCAGCGTCGTCGTTGCATCATGCAGCGCGGTCTTGCTCAGAGCATAGGAGAAGAATTTCGGCGTCGGCCGCAGGACGCGCTGATCGACGATGTTGACGACCGACGATGAGGCATCGCGCGGCGCCTGCGCGGCGAATGCCTGAGCCAGGAACAACGGCGCCGTCAGATTGACCGCAAGCGTCCGTTCGAATGTCGCGCGCGTCATCGTGGCCGCGTCGTCCTCGTCGAACAGGCTCGCATTGTTGACGAGCAACGTCAGGGCGCCGAATTTGGCCGCGGCGGCCGGGACGATGCGCGCCACCGCCGCTGCATCGGCAAGTTCGCCAGTCACCACCGCGGCGTGGCCGCCGTCACGCACGATCGCTGCGGCGAGCGCTTCGGCGTCGTCGCGCGACTTGTTGGCGTGAAGGACGACCGCGTAACCCTGGAGCGACAACGCTTGTGCGATGGCGCGGCCGATGCGCCGCGCTGCCCCGGTAATCAGCGCCGCACGCGGCGCGTCTGTTGCTTGATGATCCACGGCTCAATTCAGCTCGTCGTCGAACGATTTTTAACCATACCGCATTCGCGGATGAAAACGGCCCTGCACTTTCCCTGCATTTGCCGGGCGGGGCAAGCCGGCATGGTAAACGCCCCGGAAAGCATAAAGCGCAACCGTTCCTTAGGGATAACGAGGCCTCAGGGTTAGCGGGTAATAACCGCTTAACTGACAAAGCGCGATAACTCGGCAACGAAAAATTGTCCAAGCTTGGCCACCACGCCGGCGGACGATTTCAACGAAGACTGCGGTGCTCGGCGCGAGACGCGCGTGGAATGAGCGTCGCGACCAAGACGCGTGAGTGCAGGTGGAGAGTAAGATGAAGAAGCAAATTCTGGCGTTGACCGTGTTGGCCGTCGCGGCGGCGACTGGTGCCGCGACCGCCGCCGATCTGCCGCGCGGTTCCTACTATTCGCAGCCCGCCCCCGGCTCCTACTACAACTGGGCCGGCTGGTACGCCGGCGCCATGGTTGGTTACCAATGGGGCGACGTGCCCGGCACCAACACCAAGCCGAGTGGCGTCCTTGGCGGCCTGACCGGCGGCTACAACTGGCAACAGGGTCAGTTCGTATTCGGCGGCGAAACCGATCTGCAATTGTCCGGCGCTGACGACACCTTCGCGCCCTACAAGTTCTCGAACCCCTGGTTTGGCACCTTGCGCGGCCGTGTTGGCATGGCGTGGAACAACATTCTGTTCTATGGCACCGGCGGTCTTGCCTATGGCGGCCTCAAGGGCGAAAGCGGAGCTCTATCGGAATCCAAGACCCACATCGGTTGGACCCTCGGCCTCGGCGTCGAACTCGGCCTCGCCCGCCAGTGGTCGGCCAAGATCGAATATCTCTATGCCGATCTCGGCAACCGCGCCTACTCGATCACCGGCACCAGCAACGGTCTGGAGACCAACTTCATCCGCGTCGGCGTGAACTATCACTTCTAGGCGCAGCGGCGGCCATCGCCCCGCTCCCGCACCTTCCAGGCCCCGGACGCCGCGTCCGGGGCCTTTTTTCTCGGCCCTTCAAGTTATCGCAGAGCATGCTACGGTACTTTTCCTGTAAATACATCGTTAATTTACATGATACTCAGTATTCGCTGCGCCAGATCGTGGCACTGAGCAGTCTAGATTGCGGCAACACAGTGACTTTTGATTGTCGCGCTCGTGTCGCCAATTTCCACATAACTTGTTGTTCTCTGTGACTTATTTGCACTAGACGCACTTCAAAAAGCGAATACTGTGCGGCCAGGTTTTGTGGGGCTTCACGACGGAGAAGTTTGAGATGAAGCGTTTCGTTTTCGCCGCCGCTGCGGTGGCGGTCCTGTCCTCGATGACCGCGGCCAATGCTGCGGATCTGCCGCGCCGCCAGGCGATGCCGACCAAGGCGCCGGCTTACGTGGCCCCGATCTACAACTGGTCCGGCCTCTATCTCGGTATCAACGGCGGCGGCGGCTGGGGGCACACCTCGGTCACTGGCCCGCTGTCGACCGGCGGTGACTTCAACACCTCGGGTGGCCTCGTCGGCGGCACCATCGGCTACAACTATCAGATGAACCAGGTCGTGTTCGGCCTCGAGGGCGATGTCGACTGGAGCAACCTCAAGGGTTCGGCGCCGTGCGCCGTCGGCGTCACCTGCGAAGCCAAGAACAACTGGCTGGGCACCGCGCGCGGCCGCATCGGCTACGCGTTCGATCGCTTCCTGCCCTACGTCACCGGCGGTCTCGCGGTCGGCGACGTGAAGACTTCGGCCACGGGCTTCGGCAGTTCGTCCGAGACCAAGGCCGGCTGGACCCTCGGTGGCGGCCTCGAAGCCGCGATCTCGGGTCCGTGGACGGCGAAGGTCGAGTATCTCTACGTCGATCTGCAGAACGCCAGCGCTCCGGTCGGTTCAAGCACCGACTTCCGTAGCAACATCGTTCGCGGCGGCATCAACTATCGCTTCTAGACCGCGTCAAACAAGAAACTGCGAAGAACCCCGGAGCCAGCTCCGGGGTTTTTTGTTGCGTGTCTGCAACAGCGCGCAAGTTCCGCGTCACTGACATCGAACGGCCTGTGCCAAGTCGGAACTGAACTCGAATGCCTGCGTTTCAATGTGCATCGGGGGACGGCGCAGCCGCGTCCGTCCGAATGTTTCACATTCGAGTGATGAGGTGCGTCATGAAAAAGCTTCTTCTCGCAACCGCCGCCATTGTCGCGCTCGGCGCTGCTTCGGCGAACGCTGCCGACCTGGCGCGTCAGGTGACCAAGGCGCCGGCCTATGTGCCGCCCGCGCCTGTGTTCTACAACTGGTCCGGCCCGTATGTCGGTCTCAGCGCTGGCGGCTCGTTCGGTTCTGGCTCCGACGCCGGCATCGTCGGCGGAACGGTTGGCTACAATTTCCAAACCGGTCCGTGGGTGTTCGGTCTGGAAGGCGACATGAACTGGCTCAGCCACACCAATGCCGCCGTTCGCAACAACTGGCTGGCCACCATCCGCGGCCGCGTCGGCTACGCGATGGGCTCGACGGGCTCGATCCTGCCGTACATCACCGGCGGCGCCGCGTTCGGCGACGTCAGCAACTCGGTGGCCGGTGTCGGCATGGTGAGCGACAACGAAAGCGGCTGGACCTTGGGCGGCGGCGTTGAAGCCGCGATTTCGGGTCCGCTGACCGCCAAGCTCGAATATCTCTACGTTGATCTCGGCGACGGCCCGACACTGGCTGGCGTCGGTTCGAACTATCACTCCAACATCGTTCGCGCCGGCCTGAACTACCGGTTCTGATCCGTTCTCCAAGAGGCTGACTGAGCAAACTGAAGGCCCCGGCAGAATGCCGGGACCTTCTTTTTTCGCCACTGCGCGAATGCAGCGATCACGCCGGCCTTGTTTTGGCAAAGGCCGGCACTTGTGCAGCGAACCGATCGACCCAGGCGACGAGTTTGGGATGATCCTTGCGCCAGCGGCCTTCGAGACGCAGGTCGAGATAGCCGAGCGCGCAGGCGAGCGTGATCTGCCCGACATCTGGCGGGTTGCCAATTGCCGGCGGCGACGCTTCAAGCACAGCGAGCGCGCGGTCGATCTTGCCGAGCTGGCGATCGATCCAGGCCTGCACCTTCATCTCCGGCTGGCGGAAGCGGCCTTCGTAAACGATGAGCAGCGCCGCATCGAGAATGCCGTCGCACAACGCCTGCAGTCGCAAGGCAGCAAAGCGCGCCTTCGGTTCGGCGGGCACGATACGGCCGCCGCCCGCGAGATGGTCCAAATATTCGACGATGACTGGAGAGTCGAACAAGGTCGTGCCGTCATCGAGCACGAGCGTGGGGATCTTGCCCAGCGCATTCTGTTCGAGGAAGCCCGCCTCCGGCACGACGGTGTCGGCGTCGCGCAACTCGATCTGGCTGCCGAGACCGAGAACGTCGGCGGCGATTTTCACCTTGCGGACGAAGGGCGAGGCGGGGCTATGACGCAGGATCATCATGGCGCATTCCATCGTTGACAAGGGAGCATCCGCGCGCGGGCCGTCATCGACCCACACTACCAATGCACCGTTGTCGGCTGACGCGCACGGAATGTGCACGCTTGACGATCCTGTTACCGCACAACCGCGCCGCTTGCGCAAGCGGCCCGCGCCTCACGGCTAGCTGACGATGAGATTGACCGCCTTGGGTCCCTTGCCCTTCTTGTCGGGCTCGACGTCGAACGTGATCTTCTGTCCTTCGTTCAAGGTCTTCAGCCCCGCCTGTTCCACGGCGGTGATGTGCACAAACACATCGCGCGCGCCATCGTCCGGTTTGATGAAGCCGTAACCGCGTTCGGTATTAAAGAATTTGACGACTCCAGACTGCGCCATCGAGAAGTTCCTCCCGCACTGCTCTTTTCGCCGGCCCCACGCACGGCGAATCGACACGGCTTTCACGAACGGGGAAATATCTCTGGCCAGATCCGGCCTAGTTATTCCGCCGGCCCCCCACAGGAGGCGGAAACGCCATTGCCAACCAGCGAACTACACACCAAGTCCGCGCGCGTGGAAAGAGATTAGTGCAGGCCGGGCGGCCTCATTTTGCGCGGTGCGGTAGATGTTTATTCGGCCGCCAGCCAATCAACCCGGATGCTGCCGGCTCCGGGCTCGCGCGCAAGTAGTTGCGCGAGCACGGGCAGCAACGCCTGCAAGTCACCCTCCAGCGTCCAGGGCGGGTTGACAAGGATGAGACCGGAGCCGTTCAGCCGGGTTTGATCCTTGACCGGTGACACCAGGAGTTCAGCCCGCAGAATTTTCGGGATGTCGAGCTTGCGGATTCGTTTGGCCAAAGCATCGGCCTCGCCGCGCCCCTTAATTGGGTACCATAGTGCGTAGATCCCGGTGGCCCACTTGCGGTGCGCTGCACACAGCCCATGCGAGAGCCGGTGAAAGTCGGCCTCTTCCTCGTAGGGCGGATCGACCAGCACCAGGCCGCGGCGCTCCGGCGGCGGCACGTAGGCGGTCATCGCCGACCAGCCGTCGACGGAGACCACCTTGATGCGCCCGTCATTGCGCAGGTGGCGTTCCAGTTGGGCGCCCGCTTTGGCCTCGACCTCGCAGGCAATCAGGCGGTCGTCAGCACGCAGAAAAGCGCGCGTCAGGGCCGGCGAGCCTGGATAGACCTTGACCGAGCCGCGCTCGTTGAGCGCGCCGATCACGTCGAGATACGGCTTGAGCAGCGCGGAGGCGCGCTCCGGCACCTCGCCGGCGGCTAGCGCCGCCATCAGCCGGCCGATGCCGCCCTGCCATTCGCCGCCGCGCTGCGCCTCGGCGCTCGACAGATCGTAAAGCCCGGCGCCGGCGTGAGTATCGATAACACGAAATGCCGTCGGCTTCTCGGTGAGATAGCTCAAGATGCGACAGATCACCGCGTGCTTGAACACGTCGGCAACATTTCCGGCATGAAAGGCGTGGCGGTAGTTCACGGCGGCTCACCGGTACGGGCAGCGGTGCCGACCGGTTACGCCATTATCGCCGGGGCTTCAACGCGAAGTGCCGCGCAAACCAAAATCGCGGCGCGGCGGCACCCAGCGCGGCGCCGGCGGCGGCTTGTCGCGCTGCTTCAGCGCGCCTCCGACAATTCGCCGACAGCGGGAGCGCCAATCCGCCCTCGCCGCGAGCAGCCGCAACAGCCGCCGCACCGGCATCCAGAAGAGGCGCGCTGTCACCCAGCAGGCGGCCACGATGCCGGCAAGATGCAGGCCGGGCGACAGCATCAGCGCTTCATGCGACTGACACAGCTCCTGCAGTTGCGCCACGGCCAAGCCCGAGCAGCCGAGCGCCGGCTCGGCCGCGGCGGACGCGATCCTGCCGGCGACGAGGTTCGGCACCGCAGTCGGCCACAGCGCCGCATAGCTGAGGCCGACGAACCAGACGGCAAAACTGATGTGATCCTTGACCCGATTCATCGCCCGCGTTTTCCGCCACGTTTGGCCAGCGGCGTTAATCTGCATCAATCGTGATTCAAATTTAACGGACAATCGAGGCGAAGGGCGCAATCTGCACGCCAAATGCCAGCCAGCGTTAGCGGCCGTTTAATGCGATCGCATAGTCAAGCAAAGCTGAACACGATGGAACAGCGCATGCGCGAACGGTCGGAAATTTCGCACCCAATCGCGCCCAAACGTCGGGCTTCAGCCGCCGCGGATCGCCGGCATCAAGACCTTGTCGCGGCGGCACGAGCGCCGCGTCGTTTCGGGACAGGCGCGAAACGCAAAGTCCTTGCCGATGCAGACATGCACTTCGCTTAAGCGCTTGCTATCGCAAGTTACCGCGATCTCGTCATGCGACAGACCGGGATTGGCCTTGACGAAGGCCCTGACCACCTCGCCGGGCGACACCATCTCCGGCTTGGCAGGGTCGAGATATTGTTCGGGAATCTTCAACACCGAGCGCGCCTTGCGCACGGTTTCGAAATAGGCGCCGGCTGACAATCCCGAGCAAGTGCCGTGGCGGTCCCACTCGTGATAAACCAGCCGTGGGCTCGGCATCAGGTCGAGCATGCTTCCGACGATGCCGCGGTTGAGCCGCGGCGCCGGCACCTTGCAGTAAGACGGGAAACCCTTGTCGTACTGCGGCCACAGGCCGTGGACGACGAAGGCATATGGCCGTCCGGCGCACTGCTGATCGGACGTACGTCCCCCGTTCCGCTCGGCCGCCGCCTCGCAATAGGAGGGCGACCACGACAGCGACAGCACGTAGAAATCGAACTCACCAGGCGCATTCTGGCGCCGGTCGGCCTGGGCGAAGGCGACAACGGCAAACAGGAACACAAAGGTGCAGGCCACCGCCCCAGTGCGCGCCGCCTGCCCGAACCGATCCCAAAGCCGGCGGCTCGACTCCATAATGCTCCCTCCGGAGAACAAAGCCCGAATTGATCTGCGGCAAAGTTTCATCACAGTTTAGCCTCAATATGCGAACATATCAAGAACAAAAGCGGATCGAAATTGCATGATTCTACATAGCATCGCCGCATTGCAGCAATCGGATGAAGCTGCTGTGGTGAGGCGTCGCCGGCCTCAGGGCAGCGCCATCTTGCAGGCCGGGCTGTAGGCCATGTTGCGGTCAAAGCCGACCACGCACCACGTCACGCCCCAGGTGGCGCCGATCTCGCCGCCGTCCTCGGTGATGTAGTAGTTCACTACATGCTTGCGGCCGTCGCTGACCTCGGCCACCGCCCGGCAGAAGCGGCGCGGCATCGTTCCGCGCGCCCATGGCCGGAATGCCACCTGGCGGACGCGCTCATAGCCGAGGATTTGCGCATTCGAGTTCCAGAACCGGCTTTCCTTGGTCTCGAACCGGTCGGAGATGGTGCCGAGCGCCGCTTCGCAGGACGGCACATCGCCGTCGTAATTCGGGCCGGAGAGGTAGAAGTTCTTTTCCAGCCAGTTCGCCGCTCGCGCACTGCCGCCGGAAACGCTCCCCGCGACCAAGGCAGCCAGCCCCGCCATCGCGGCGCGCCGGACAAAACGATCGACCGTCTTCATGAACAGCACTCCGACTTGACGCGGCATCCTAGCGCAGCAGTTCGGCCGACGGAAAGGCGGAAAACGTCGCTCGGCGCCGACGACGCAGGGACGAGGGTACCATGCTTCGCGGCCGCCCTTGGCGTTAGTCACAGATTCGGCGAAGCGTTCACCGAGTTGACCACAGATTCGGTGCTTTCAGGACTCGCGACTCCGCTTGCAGCGCACCATGATCCTGCGCACGCGAATCGCGTCGCGTTTATGGATTCGCTCTCGTCGGTGCCGTCGCGTTGCGTTCCGAACGGCGTTGTGGCGTTCCGTTTGTGGCGTTGAAAAAGTTGCACGTGTTGCGTGGCCGCATGCGACCGCGTCGTTTGCGTTTGCCGTGCTTGTATGTGGCGTTCGTTGTTGCGTTGATTGTTGGCGTTTTTGTCGTGGCGTCGTGCGTTGGCCGCGTGGCGTAGCGTTTGCAGACCTCAACTGACTGGCCATCAGGCGTTGCGGCGTTGGCTGCCGGCATGTGCCGGCAGCCGCGCCGAAATCTTCTATTTCATCATTCGCGCGAGCGCGCCTGTTATGAGCGCCAGTTACCCAAGACGGCCTGGGTTAATGTCAGCGCCGCCACCGCGGCGGTGTCGGCGCGCAGGATGAGTGGTCCAAGCGATAGCCGTACGATGTTCGGCCGCTTCATCAGCTGTCCCCGCTCCGCTTCGGAAAAGCCGCCCTCGGGCCCGATGAGCACGGCAATCGGACGTGCTCGCGCCGCATCGGCCGGCACCAGCGCGCTGGGCGGCGTCCGCGCCTTGCTCAGCGCCGCGACAACATCGGCAACCTCGGCATCCTCGTCACAAAAAACGAGCAGGCGGTCGGGATCCGCCGCGACGATCGATGCGAGTTGAACCGGCTCTCTGACCTCGGCGATCGACAGTACGCCGCATTGTTGCGCCGCCTCGATGACGTTGGCGCGCATGCGCTCGAGATTGACGCGCGCGACCTGCGTGTGCTGCGTCAGCACCGGACGCAGCCGCGTGACGCCGAGTTCGACCGCCTTCTGCACCATGTAATCGAGGCGGGCGTGCTTGAGCGGCGCGAACAGGAAATCGAGATTTCCCGGCGCCGGCTGCGCCCGCAACTGACGGTCCAGTCTGGCGACGGTGCGTTTGCCGCTTCCCGAGAGTTCCGCTCCCCACTCGCCGTCGCGGCCGTTGAACAGCAGCACCGCGTCGCCGGCTTTGAGCCGCAGCACGTTGCACAGATGATTCGTCTGGTCGCGGTCGAGCGGCAGTTCAGTGGCTGCCGTCAGAGGCGCGTCGACGTAGACGCGCGGCGTGCGAAAATCGTAACGGGACATGCTGATATCGGTCCGAACTTAGCTTTTGACATAGGGGGGAGGCCCGGGCGGATTACCGCCCGCGGCGGCGATTTAACGCAAATTGCCGCCTTCCCGACGCATTCAATGGGTTGTTATAAGCCTCTCCGCGGCCGCCCGCTGTAAATCGGGCGGAGGCCGGGAAAGGAGCCGCCTTCATGAGCCTGTGCCGGGCTTTCACGCTTTCAATTTGCCTGCTGCCGCTGGCCGCGGGCGGCGCCTTGGCGCAAGCCGCCTGGCCTGCGCCGCCACAACAGCAGCAGGCCGCGCCGGCCTCGTCCTGGCCGGCGGCCCCGGGCACACAGCAGGACGAAACCGCGCCGCCGCCACCGCAGCAACAGCAGCAGGCGACGCAGCAACCCGCGGCCGCCTGGCCGGCGCCGGCGCAGCCGGCCCAATCGGGTGCCTGGCCGGCCCCGAACGCCTCGGCAGCGCCGCCGCAGCAGAATTTCGTTCCTCCGCCAGGCGGCTTCGGCCCGTCACTGGGCGCGCCGCAACAGCAGGCGCAGGAACCGCCCTGCTTCAAGGACTTCATGGCGCTGCGCCAGGAGGCCGACAAGAAAGGCCGCGCGCTCCAGGAGGCCAGCAAGAAAAAGGTTCCGCCGCCGGTCGCCTGCAGGCTGTTCAACGAGTACTCGGCCTCGGAGGGCAAGCTGGTGAAGTACGTCAGCACCAACGCCACCAAGTGCGAGATTCCCAAAGAGGTCGTCGAAAACCTCACCAAGAACCACGCCAAGACCAATGAAATCCGGACCAAGGTCTGCGAGGTCGCGGCCGCCGGCCCGCCGAAGCCGCGCGGTCCGAGCCTGAGCGATGCGCTCAGCGGACCGGTGCCGGATTCCAGCAACGTCCGCACCGGGCGCGGCGGCACCTTCGACACGCTCAGCGGCGGCGCGCTCGGCAAATGACCGGCAGCGACGGACGCGTCGCCGATGCTACCGGCAATTGGGTCGATCTGCGCGCGCCGGCCGCCTTCCGTCCTTACCTGAGGCTCGCCCGGCTCGACCGGCCGATCGGCTCGTGGCTGCTGCTGATGCCGTGCTGGTGGTCGGTCGGCCTCACCGGACTGGCGATGGACCGATCGCCCAGCGGCTGGCACATCGTGCTGTTCCTGATCGGCGCCTTCGCCATGCGCGGCGCCGGCTGCACCTGGAACGACCTGGTCGATCGCGATCTCGACGGCAAGGTCGAGCGTACACGTTCGCGGCCGATCCCGTCCGGTCAGGTGACAGCAAGGCAGGCCGCCATCTTCATGGCGGCGCAGGCGCTGGTCGGCCTCGCCGTGCTCCTGCAGTTCAACCGCTTCACGGTCTTCACCGGCCTCGCTTCCCTGCTGGTGGTCGCGGTCTACCCGTTCATGAAGCGCATCACCTACTGGCCGCAGATCTTCCTCGGCCTCGCCTTCTCCTGGGGCGCGCTGATGGGCTGGCCGGCGGCGTTCGGCCGGCTCGATTGGGCGCCGATCGTTCTCTATGCCGGCTCGATCTCATGGGTCATCGCCTATGACACGATCTATGCCCATCAGGACCGCGAGGACGACATGATGATCGGCATCAAGTCGACCGCGCTTTTATTCGGCGCCGACACCAAGCGGGCGCTGGCGATCTTCTATTCGGCGGCGGTGCTGCTCATCGGCATCGCCTGCCTGATGGCCGGGGCCGGCTGGATCAGCTTGGTCGGCCTCGCGCTGTTCGCCGCGCATCTGGCCTGGCAGGTCAAACGCATCGACATCGACGATCCGGCCTTGTGCCTGATGCTGTTCCGCTCCAACCGCGAGGCCGGTCTTATTTTATTCGCGGCCTTGTTGATCGATGCGGCGCTTTAAGCGTTAAGAGTGCGGGGTCCGACATCGGGGGCGGCGGCTGGAGCCTGCACCATGAACCGCACCCGCGTGCTCATTTCCGGCGGCGGCATCGCCGGTCTCACCTGCGCCATCGAACTCAAGCGCCACGGTTTCACGCCCATCGTCGTCGAGAAGGAGCCGGGCCCGCGCGCCGAAGGCTACATGATGGATTTCTTCGGCACCGGCTGGGACGTTGCCGAGCGCATGGGACTGACCGAGGCGCTGCGCCAGGTGTGCTATCCGATCGACTGGCTCGCCTTCGTCGATCGCACCGGCACGCCCTATTGCCGCGCCCCGGTCGACCGGCTGCGCGAGGCGCTCGACAACCGCTACACGTATTTGCGGCGCCCCGATCTCGAGCGCATCCTGCTCGACGAGGCCCGCCGCGCCAAGGTCGAGATCCGCTACGCCGCCTCGATCGAAAGCCTGCACGAAGACGCCGACGGCGTTTCCGTCGTGTTCAAGGACGGCGGGCGCGAGCATGTCGCAGTCGTGATCGGCGCCGACGGCGTGCATTCGCGGGTGCGCGAACTGGTGTTCGGCGCCGAGGCGCAGTTCGCGCGTTTTCTCGGGCTCTATGTCGTCGCCTTCCACATGCCGCGCGGCGGCTTCCCGATCGCCGACACGGTCAAGATCTACGAAGAGCCGGACCGCATGACGATGTTCTATCCGCTCGACCGCGAGCGCATGGACGCCACCTATATCCTGCGCCATGCTGAAATCGACCTGCGCCACAACGACCGCCTCGCTTTCCTGCGCGAACAGGTCAACGGCGCGCGGTGGATCGCGCGGGATGTTGCCTACGCCTATGACGGCGACGCCCCGATCTATTTCGACAGCGCCACCCAGATCGAGATGCCGCAATGGCACCGCGGCCGCGTCGCGCTGATCGGCGATGCCTGCGGCTGCCTGACGTTGCTTGCGGGACAGGGCTCGCACATGGCGATGGCCGGCGGCTACGTGCTGGCGCGCGAGCTCAAGCGCCATGCCGATCACGAGAGCGCGTTCGCCGCCTATCAGGCGGTCCTCAAGCCGCATGTCGATGCCAAGCGGCGGCAGTCGGCGCGCTACGCCAGCCTGTTCGTGCCGCAAAAGTCGTCGTGGCCGTGGCTGCGGCGGCTCACGCTCAGGATGCTTTTCAGCAAGCCGCTGATGAAATACGGCATGCGCCTGTTCGGCGCGCAGAGCGTTCTGGCCGATTATCGCTAGCCGGATGTCGCGCTAGAAGTCCGCCGGGCTCTTGGTCGTCGAGGCCGCGCGCGACCTGAGCACCACCGGCCAGCCCCGCGGCTTCTTGCCGCTTTTCGCGACCTCGACCGGGTCGTCGTCGTTCATCGGAACGGCAACCTTGTCCTTACCGCCGATCGAGCCGGTGACGTCGTTGTCGTCCTCTTCGAAGAGACCGTCGGCGCCGGGGATCGCGTCGATCAGCTTCTTCAGCTTGTCCTTGTCGGTGCCGCCGATCGAGCCGGTGTAATCCTTCCCGCCATGCCGCGCGGCATAGACGGCGCGAGCCTTGGCGGCGACGACTTCGCCGGGAATGGCGTTCGGCCGGCACGGCTTGCGGCCCGAGGCGCGCCGCATCAGATCGACATGGATGTGATTGTAATGTGCGGCGTTGTAGCCGGGCGCCAGCACGGTGTTGAAGGTCTCGCAGGCGTAAAGCTGCACGTCGCGCAGGAAGCCCTGCTCTTCCGGCGTGCCGCGCCAGCCATGCTGCACCGAGACCTTGCGGCCATCGGCGAGGACGAAGCCGGCGATGTCGAGCGCGTTGCCGAAGGCGTGTTCGGAAATGTGGCTGGTCCCGGCGCCGACCATGCCGCGGCAGGAATAGGCCGAGATCTGCTTGATCTCGACCACCGGCGATCCGAACCAGCGCAAGGCGGCGGGCTGCACGCCGCCCGAGACCCAACGATCGAGCGCGGAGACGATCGGGCAGGACAAGGTCGCGGCCGGCGTCAGCGTCGCCGGCGCGACCGCGGCGGTCCGGATCGGCGCATCGAAACGCGAGCCGCGCGACGGCCCGAGCGGCGGCGGCGCATAGGTCGCCTGATTGCGCGACGGCGGCGGGCTGTAGGCCGGCTGCTGCCGCATCGGTTCGCCATCCGGCAACTCGGCGTCGTCGGGAATGTCGTCGGCTTCGGGCGCGTTGACTCCGGGGGTGTAGATCGACATCGGCGCGCCGCCCGCGGGCGCGGCCGGCTGCGGTTCGTAGCCGCGCGGTGCGTTGTAGCCGCCATTCGCCGGCGGCGCATTGTAGGCCGGCTGGTAAGTCTGCGGTGCGGTCACTTGTGGCGCGTTCGTTTGCGGCGCATTGGCCGGCGGCGGCCCTTGCATCCAGCGCATCTGTCCGCCGCTCGGCGGCACCGAATAGCTTGAACTGCTCGCCGGCGGACGCGAGGTCGTGGCGGACCAGTCCGGCATATCGCCACGGCCGACGCCGCCCGGCGGGCGCGGCGGCGCATCGGCATAGCTGCTCGCTGTGGTCTCGTCGCCGAGCGCGGCGACCTTGAGCGGGATATCCATGCCGCAGACGCCGGGACCCTCGATCGGCGAAATGCGCACGACGCCGCTGGTGAGCTTGACCGCGCCCGATTGCATGCACTGGGCTTCGGCTTCGCCGCGCCAGGCCGCGCGCTCGCCTTGCCACAACATGCTGCGGCCGCAACCGGCGAGCGCCAGCAGCGCAGCAAAGCCACAGCCAAGGAAAAAACGCGCACCGGCTTTCATGGCCGGTAAAATGCGGCGGTTATCTTTAACGAGACTTCAATGCGTTACGTCAGGAAATCGGTAAGGCTAAGGAACCGTTAATTGGCCTTCCTCGCCTGACGAAGAGGCCGCCCCGCCGCCGGGACGGCCTCTCGTTGCAGCGCCGCTGCGCTATTGCGCCGGCTTGATGCCCAGAATCTTGCCGATCTCCACGACCTTGTCGGCCTGCTCCTTGAGCGCCGCGGCGAACTCGTCGGGCGATCCCGGATTGACCACCTGCCCCGTGGCGACGATCTTGGCATTGAGCGCCGGGTCATCGAGGAAGCCGCGAATATCGCTCGCGATCTTCTTGCGCACCTCGGGCGCCACCGTCTTCGGCCCGAGCACGCCGACGAGGCCGTCGAGTTCGAGCGACTTGTAGCCGGCCTCGGCCGCCGTCGGGATGTCGTTGAGCGATTTCGCGTGCTCGACATTGGTCAGCGCGATGACCTTGACCTTGTTCTGCAGGACGCGCGGACGCATGATCGCGTAGGCGCCGACGAAAGCCTGGATGCGGCCCTCGGCGACGTCGTTGATCGCGGTGACCGGGTCCTTGTACGGCACCTTGGTCATCTCGAGCTTTTCGGTCTTGAGGAACGCGGCGAACAACAGGTCGTTGGCGCCGGTGACCGAGGCGTAGTTCAGCTTGCCCGGCTCGGCCTTGATCTTGGCCACGAGCTCCTTGATCGACGACACGCCGAGATCGGCCGGCACGCCGAGCGCGATCAGCGTATTGGTGACGCGGGCGATCGGCACCAGCGCGTCGCGCTGATAGGGCAGCTTGTCGTGCAGCAGCGGATGCGCCGTGAAGGTCGAGGCCGGCGCGAACAACAGCACGTGGTCGTCATTGGCGTTGATCACGGCGTTGATGGCGATCATGGCGTCGCCGCCGGGACGGTTCTCGACGACGACCGACTGGCCCCATTTGGCCTGCAGCTTGTCGGCGAGGATGCGCGCGGTGATGTCGGCGCCGGAGCCCGGGCCCAGCGGAATGATGAAATGCACCGTCCGGCTCGGCCAGTCGGCCGCTTGCGAATGAGAGGACGACAGCGCGCCCGCGCCGGCAACCAGCAGCGCAACGGCGAGCGCTCGAAGAAAACGCATGAAACCTCCCCGGGCCGATGGTTGTGTCGCGGCCATTCGCGCGCGGCCGCCGCGTCGAATGGTGGTGGACGTTCGGTATGGCAGGCCGCTCGGAAGCGTCAAGGCCCGCGAGCGGCGGCAGGCCGACGCGGAAATCCCTCATGCATTTTTGCCGCATGACGACGGGTGGGCGGTTGCGGGCTGCTGGCAACGCCTCGAATTGGGCCGCCTTCGCCGCCGATCGGCCCCGGCGCGAAGCGCGATCCACTGCCGAAACTCTCGGCAGCGCCAAGATTTGCGACGCCGTTTCAGCGAGTTGCCGTCGGCATGCCGGCAGCGCATGACGTTTTATTTCGTTTTGGTGTTTTTCGCAGCGCAGCACGCTTCGGATGCCACAATTGGCCTGATAGAATCACGACAAACAACCAGGGAGGCGCTCGTGAACCTTGCTCTCCGCTTGAACGTCCTGGCTGTGTGCGCCGTGTTTGCTTTCGTCGGCGCTGTTCTGCTGGGAGCCTTCTAGGATCAGGACCTAACGCCCTCACCCCGACAACCGTCACCGGAGAGATCATCTCTCCGGTGTTTTTTATTGGCGCGGCCGGAGACGACAAACATGTCTGATGCACAACGCTCGCTTCTTCTTCGCGTTGCACTGATCGTCATCGGCCTGATGTGCTTTGCGCTCTATCCGCTAACCCTCGTTTGGCCCTCGGGCTGGGCCTGGGGCCACGGTCACTCGCACTACCTCATGATGATCGTCGGACTATATCTGACGTTGGGTGTGTTTCTTCTTGTCGCTTCGGGCAATCCGGAGGCGCACCGGAGCCTCATCTGGTTCACGATCTGGTCGAGTGTGGTTCACGCCGCCATCATGGGGGTGCAATCCGTCACCGATCCGATGGAGCGAGGCCACCTGATCGCCGACGTGCCCGCTCTCCTCGCCGCCGCGATCGTGCTTGCGGTGCTGATGCGGCGGCCCAAACGGACCTGAGAAGATAAGACTACGCTGCCGCCGTGCTCGGCGCCGCGTTCGGGTTGTAGTTGAGGATCGGCGCCAGCCAGCGCTCGGTCTCCTCGACCGACCAGCCCTTGCGCTTTGCGTAATCCTCGACCTGATCGCGCTCGATCTTGCCGACGCCGAAGTAGCTCGACTGCGGATGGCTGAAGTAGAGCCCGCACACCGCGGCACCCGGCCACATCGCAAAGCTCTCGGTCAGCTTGACGCCGATGCGTTCGGCCTGCAGCAGGCTGAACAGCGTGCCCTTCTCGGTGTGATCGGGCTGCGCCGGATAGCCCGGCGCCGGGCGGATGCCCTGATACTTCTCGGCGATGAGATCCTCGTTCGACAGGCTTTCGTTCGGCGCGTAGCCCCAGAACTCCTTGCGCACGTTCTGGTGCAGACGCTCGGCGAAGGCTTCGGCCAGACGATCGGCCAGCGCCGACACCATGATCGCCGAATAATCGTCATTGGCGCGCTTGAAGCGCTCGGCGATGACGTCCTCGCCGATGCCGGCGGTCACGGCGAAAGCGCCGATATAATCCTTCAAGCCGCTATCGCGCGGCGCGACGAAATCCGAGAGCGAATTGTTGAAGCGGCCCTCGCGCTTCGACAGTTGCTGGCGCAGGCCGTGCAGCACCTGGATCGGCTTGTCGCGGTTCTCGTCGGCATAGACATGGATGTCGTCGCCGACCGAATTGGCCGGCCAGAAGCCGAACGCACAGGACGCCTTGAACCACTTCTCGGCGACGATCTTCTCCAGCATCGCCTTGGCGTCCTTGTGCAGCGAACGCGCCGCCTCGCCCACCGTCTCGTCCTCGAGGATGTTCGGGTAGCGCCCGGACAATTCCCAGGTCTGGAAGAACGGCGTCCAGTCGATGACGCTGACGAGATCCGACACCGGATAATCCGCCATCACCTGCGTGCCGATGAAGCTCGGCTTCGGCGGCACATAGGCGCCCGACCAGTCGAACTTCGGCGCATTGGCGCGGGCGCCGGCGAGCGACAGCCGCGCCTTGTCTTCCTGCGCACGCGCATGGGCGTCGGCGATCTTGCGATACTCGCTGCGCAGATCGGAAACGTAGCCAGCCTTGTTGTCGGCCGACATCAAAGCCTGCGCGACGCCGACGGCGCGCGAAGCGTCGTTAACATAGACCGCCTGGCCGCGCCGGTAGTTCGGGTGGATCTTCACCGCGGTGTGGACGCGGCTCGTCGTCGCGCCGCCGATCAGGAGTGGCAGGTCGAGGCCCTGACGCTCCATCTCGGCCGCGACGTGGCACATCTCGTCGAGCGACGGCGTGATCAGGCCGGACAGGCCGATGATGTCGGCCTTCTCCGCCTTGGCGGTTTCGAGGATCTTGGCCGCCGGCACCATGACGCCGAGGTCGATGACTTCGTAGTTGTTGCACTGGAGCACGACGCCGACGATGTTCTTGCCGATGTCGTGGACGTCGCCCTTGACCGTCGCCATGACGATCTTGCCGTTGGACGAGCGCCCTTCCGAATTGCCTTGCGCACCGCCAGCCGCGCGCAGCTCTTCCTTCTCCTTGTCCATGAACGGCATCAGGTAAGCGACCGCCTGCTTCATGACGCGCGCCGACTTGACCACCTGCGGCAGGAACATCTTGCCGGAGCCGAACAGGTCGCCGACGATGTTCATGCCGTCCATCAGCGGGCCTTCAATGACGTCGAGCGGACGCTTGGCCGCGGCGCGCGCCTCTTCAGTATCGACCTCGACGAAGTCGGTGATGCCGTGGACCAGCGCATGGGCGAGGCGCTTCTCGACCGGCTGCTCGCGCCATTTCAGATCGACCTGCTTGGCCTCCTGGCCGGCGCCGCGGAACTTGTCGGCCAGCGCCAGCAGCCGCTCGGCGGCGTCGGGACGCCTGTTGAGCACGACGTCCTCGCAAGCCTCACGCAGTTCGGGATCGAGGTCGTCATAGACCGCCATCTGCCCGGCATTGACGATGCCCATGTCCATGCCGGCCTTGATGGCGTGATACAGGAACACCGAGTGCATCGCCTCGCGCACGCGCTCGTTGCCGCGGAACGAGAACGACAGGTTCGACACGCCGCCGGAGATATGCACGCCCGGCAGGTTCTGGCGGATCCAGCGCGCCGCCTCGATGAAATCGACGCCGTAATTGTTGTGCTCCTCCATGCCGGTGGCGATGGCGAAGATGTTCGGGTCGAAGATGATGTCCTGCGGCGGGAAGCCGACCTTGTTGACCAGGATGTCGTAGGCGCGGGCGCAGATCTCGGTCTTGCGCGCAAAAGTGTCCGCCTGGCCCTTCTCGTCGAAGGCCATGACGACGACGGCGGCGCCGTGGCGGCGCACGACCTTCGCATGCTCGATAAAGGATGCTTCGCCTTCCTTCATCGAGATCGAATTGACCACCGCCTTGCCTTGCAGGCACTTCAGGCCGGTCTCGATTACCGAGAACTTCGATGAATCGACCATCACCGGCACGCGGGCGATATCCGGCTCGGCGGCGATGAGATTGAGGAAGGTCTTCATCGCCTCGTCGGAATCGAGAAGCCCCTCGTCCATATTGACGTCGATGATCTGCGCGCCGTTCTCGACCTGGTCGCGGGCGATCGACAACGCCGTCGCGTAGTCGCCCGCCATGATCAGCTTCTTGAACTTGGCCGAGCCGGTGACGTTGGTGCGCTCGCCGACATTGACGAAGGGGATTTCCGGCGTCAGTGCGAAAGGCTCCAGCCCCGACAGGCGCAGCCGCGGCACGATCTCCGGGATGGCGCGTGGCTTGTGCGGCTTAACCGCCTTGGCGATCGCCGCGATGTGCTCCGGCGTGGTGCCGCAGCAGCCGCCGACCACATTGACCAGACCGGCGGCGGCAAATTCGCCGACCAGCTCGGCCATGTATTCGGGGCTTTCGTCGTAATAGCCGAACTCGTTGGGCAGGCCGGCATTGGGATAGGCGCAGACGAAGGTGTCGGCGACGCGGCCGATCTCCTCGATATGGGCGCGCATTTCCTTGGCGCCGAGCGCGCAGTTCAGCCCGATGGTCACCGGCCGCGCATGCGCCACCGCGTTCCAGAACGCCGCCGGCGTCTGGCCGGACAACAGACGGCCGGACATGTCGGTGATGGTGCCGGAGATCATCACCGGCACATCGATGCCGCGCTCGGCGGCGATTTCCTCGATGGCGTAGATCGCCGCCTTGGCGTTGAGCGTGTCGAAGATGGTCTCGATCAGCAAGAGATCGGCGCCGCCGTCGAGCAGGCCGCGCACTTGTTCGCCATAGGCGGTGCGCAACTGGTCGAAGGTGATGGCGCGGAAGCCGGGATTCGAAACGTCCGGCGAGATCGACGCGGTGCGGTTGGTCGGGCCGAGCGCGCCGGCGACGAAGCGCTTCACGCCGTCTTCGGCTTCGGCATCGGCGGCCGCCTCGCGCGCCAGCCGCGCGCCGGTGAGGTTGAGCTCGTAGGCGATGCCTTCCATGCCGTAATCGGCCTGCGCGATGGTCGTCGACGAAAAGGTGTTGGTCGAGACGATGTCGGCGCCGGCCTTGAAATACTTGTAGTGGATGTCGCGGATGGCGCGCGGCCGCGACAGGTTGAGCAGGTCGTTGTTGCCGCGCACCTCGCGGTTCCAGGCGTCGAAGCGCGCGCCGCGATAGCCCTGCTCGTCGAGCTTCAGCTCCTGGATCATCGTGCCCATGGCGCCGTCGAGCACCAGAATGCGCTCGCGCATGGCGGCCTGGAGGAGTTCGCGGGTGGACTTGATTTCACTCATGACGGGCCACTTGCTCGGACTATTCCCTCTCCCCGTCGGGGAGAGGGTTAGGGTGAGGGGGATCCTGAGTCGCCGTTGTGGCGATGACTTCCAGAACACCGTTGATGTTCTGCATCACATCGTTGTTCCAAAATCTCAGGACGAGATAACCGAATTTCTCCAGTTCGGCGGTTCGCTTCGCATCTTCAATCTGCCGTTCGTCATGCTGACCGCCATCCAGTTCGACGATCAGGCGCGCTGACTCACAGCAGAAGTCGACGACGTACGACTTGATCGGCATCTGTCGTCGAAACTTCAGTCCATTCAGCCGCCGGTCTCGCAGTCGAAACCAAAGGCGGCGTTCGGCGTCAGTCTGATTGCGCCGCAATCGCTTCGCGGTGCCGACGACTGACGCCATAACCCCTCACCCGCCCTCGCTTCGCTCGGGCACCCTCTCCCTATGGGAGAGGGTAAGAATGAGCGCCGCTGCGTTGTTGGCTTTCATCACGCCGCCTCCTGCACCTGCGGCCGCAGGCCGAGCAGATGGCAGATCGCGTAGACGAGATCGGCGCGGTTCATGGTGTAGAAATGAAAGGTCGTGACGCCGCGATCGAGAAGATCGATCGCCTGCTCGGCCGCCACCGCCGCGGCGATCAGCTTGCGCGTTGCCGGGTCGTGATCGAGCCCGGCGAAACGCTCGGCGAGCCACGCCGGCACCGTGGCGCCGGCGCGCGTCGCGAAGTTCTTGGCCGCTGCGAAGTTCTGCACCGGGAGGATGCCCGGCACGATCGGAATATCGATGCCGCGTGCACGGACGCGATCGAGGTAGCGGAAATAGAGGTCGTTCTCGAAGAAGAACTGCGTCATCGCCCGCGTCGCGCCGGCATCGACCTTGCGCTTGAGCATGTCGATGTCGGCTTCGACCGTCGGTGAATCGGGATGCCGCTCCGGATAGGCCGACACCGACACTTCGATATCCGGCGCGATGCGCTTGATGCCGGCGACGAGGTCGGCGGCATTCTCATAACCGCCCGGATGCGGGGTGTATTTCTCGCCCGCGCCGGACACCGGATCGCCGCGCAGCGCCACGATGTGACGCACGCCGGCATCACGATAGTTGCGCACGATCTCGTCGATCTCCTCGCGCGAGGCGGCGACACAGGTCAGGTGAGCGGCCGGCGTCAGCGCCGTCTCGCCGAGGATGCGCTTGACGGTGGCGTGCGTGCGCTCGCGTGTCGAACCGCCGGCGCCGTAGGTCACGGAGACGAATTGCGGCTGAAGCGGCGCCAGCCGCGTGATCGATTCCCACAATGTCTTCTCCATCGCCTCGTCCTTGGGCGGGAAGAACTCGAAGGACACATCGATGCGGTTATGGCCGGCGGGCATGAACCTGCTGGGACGCAACGCACTGATCATCACGCGACCTCTCGTCTTGCCGGCTGCGCCATCAGCGCGCGGACATCGCGCGCGAGCCAGAGCGACACCGCGATTTTTCCATCCGAGCCGGGTTCGGGTTTGAGACTGCGCTGCATCACCGGCTCGAGGCCGGACTGCGTAATCCACTGCGTCACCGTCTCCGGCGCGAAGCCGAGGCGGCGATGCGCGAACTGTTCGCGCAGGAATTCCTGCTCGTGAGGGGCGAAGTCGACGACCAGCAGCCGCCCGCCGGGCCGCAGAACGCGCGCCGCTTCCTTGATGGCGCGGCCGCCGTCGTCGAGGAAGTGCAGCACCTGGTGCAGAATGATGACATCGAAGGAATCATTGGCGAGCGGCAGGTCGTAGAGATCGCCCTGGCGCACGCTGCAGTTCTTCAGGCCGGCGCGCTCGAGGCGGTCGCGCGCCAGCAGCAGCATGTCGAGCGAAAGATCGAGGCCGAGGCCGCGTTCGATCTCCGGGCCGAACAGTTCGAGCATGCGGCCGGTGCCGGTGCCGAGGTCGAGCAGCGAGCGGAACGGCTTGTCGCCGAGCGCCTGACGGATCGCGGCTTCGACGGCTTCGTCGGCGACGTGCAGCTTGCGGATACGGTCCCACTCGGCGGCGTGTTCGCGGAAATAGAGCTGCGCAGCGGCGGCGCGGGCCGCCCGCACCGAGGCCAGGCGCTCGCGGTCGCGGGCGATGGTCTGGTCACGCGGATCGAGATGGTCGAGCAGCGCGCGCGCCACTTCCGCCCCGCCGCCGTGCTCGGCAAGGCGAAAGAAAGCCCAAGTGCCTTCGCGGAAGCGCTCGATCAGCCCGGCCTCGACCAGCAGCTTGAGGTGCCGGGAGATGCGCGGCTGCGACTGGCGCAGGATGTCGGTGAGGTCGGTGACGGTCAGTTCGGCTTCGGCCAGCAGGGCGAGCACGCGCAGGCGCGTCTCCTCGCCCGCCGCTTTCAGGGTGGCGTTGAGGGCGTCGAAGCCAAGCTGAATGCGGTCCTCGGTCATCCGTCTCAGGCCTAAAGAGAAAACGCGCCCGTTTTGGGCGCCGTCCCATCATATAAGGATATCTTTATACCTTTAACAAGAGGGAGGCAATAGCCGCCGCCGGTCATTCCGGGCTCCTCGCCAAAGCGCGTAAACGCGCTTATGGCTCCCGCTGGAATGACGTGGAGGAAGCCGCCGTGCCCCCAACTCCCGAATTCGGCCCCCGCGAGGGCGAGGTCGCGGTCGACCTGCCGGCCACTTTCGACGCCGGCGTCTACTTCATCGGCCGCATTCACACGCCATGGACCGCGCGCAAGCAGTGCCCGAAAAACGCCCGCGAATCCGACGCCATCTGCACCGTCGAGGTCGACCCGAAGTGGGCCCCGGCCCTCAAGGAGGTGGAGACCTGCACGCATCTGGTGCTGCTCTATTGGATGGATAAAGCGCCGCGAAACCTCGTGCGCCAGGTGCCCGGCCAATACGGCGTGCAGCGCGGCACCTTTGCCCTGCGCTCGCCGGCGCGGCCCAATCCGATCGCCATGAGCGTGGTCAAGCTCAACGACATCGACGGCAACAGGCTGTCGGTCGTGGGCCTCGACTGCCTCGACGGCACGCCGCTCCTCGACATCAAGCCCTATTTCGCCTCGACCGACAGCGCCCCCGACGCCGTCGTCGGCTGGCATCACCGCAAGTAAGGCAGCTAGAAAAACCTGCTATTTCAGTTGGTTCCCTCACGCTCCGAAATTTGAGCGAATTGTGATCGGGAACACATGAACCACCCTCGCCGTTCGGTACACGAATGTCACGAGACTTCGTGGTCGGAGGGTAAGATGCTTAACAATCGCAAGACCGCCATTTCTCTCGCCGCCCTGATCGCCGGCTTGGCCCTGACGGGTGCCGCGCAGGCGCAGCAGCAAAGCCAGTCCTACGCCTTCTACGCGCCGCCGATGCAGCAGCAGCAGATCGCGCCGCAGGGCCCGTATCAGGGCCAGGTGCAAGGGCAAGTGCAGAGCGAGGACGGCCAGTACGACAGCCAGATCGGCAACGAAGATGCGCAGCTCGACCCGCGCCTGCAGCGCCAGGTCGTCGATTATCCGAGCCGCGAGGCGCCCGGCACCATCATCGTCGATACGCCGCACACTTATCTCTATTACGTGCTCGGCAACGGCAAGGCGATGCGCTACGGCATCGGCGTTGGCCGCGAAGGCTTCACCTGGTCGGGCGTCAAGCAGGTGGCGCGCAAGGCCGAGTGGCCGGATTGGTATCCACCGTCGGAAATGATCGCCCGTCAGCCTTATCTGCCGCGCATGACCGCCGGCGGCCCCGGCAACCCGCTCGGCGCCCGCGCCATGTACATCGGCAACACCGAATATCGCATCCACGGCACCAACGATCCGACCACCATTGGCAAGGACGTGTCGTCGGGCTGCATCCGCCTCACCAATGACGACGTGATCGACCTTTACAATCGCGTGTCGGTCGGCGCCAAGGTCATCGTGCTGCCGCAGACCACCGAAGCTCGCGCCCGGTCGCAAGCGCCGGCGCAGTCGGTGATGACGATCCCGGACGACGCCGCCTCGTCTTACGCCGAAGCGAGCCCGGCCGAGCAGACCTGGGCCTCGATCCGCCCGCGCGGCCTGTACTAGAAGACATTACAAGCATCCGATGAATGGCCCGGCGCTTGCGTCGGGCCATTTTCTTTTGTCCGCACAGCCCCGCCTTGCGGAAATGTGACTGCCGGCCGTCCGGTCGTTCGGCTAAAAGGCACCGTCGAAAACGGAGGACGAGGCTCATGCGCATTGCGGCAATGGCGGCGGGTGCCGTCGGCGGCTATTTCGGCGCGCGCCTTGCCGCCGCCGGTCACGACGTCTTCTTCATCGCGCGCGGCAGCAATCTGGCGGCGATCAAGGCCAACGGCCTCAAGATCGAGAGCGTGCACGGCGACCTGCATCTGCCGAAGGTCAACGTCACCTCAGACCCGCGCGAGGTCGGACCGGTCGATGTCGTGCTGTTCGCCGTCAAGCTGTGGGACACCGAAACCGCGGCCGAGTTGGCAAAGCCGATGGTCGGCGACGCCACTCGCGTCATCACCTTGCAGAACGGCGTCGACAGCGTCGAGCGCATCGCGCCGATCCTCGGTGCCGACCGCGCCATCGGCGGCGTCACCTACATCGCGACGGTGATCGCCGCGCCCGGCGTCATCAAGCACACCAGCACCTTCGCCAAGATGGTGTTCGGCCGCGCTGACAAAAAGCCGGACGCGATGCTCGACCGCTTCGTCGCCGCCGGCAAGGACGCCAAGCTCGATCTCGAGATCTCGCCGGATATCCAGCGCGAGCGCTGGCAGAAATTCGTCTTCCTCACCGCGATGTCGGGCGCGACCGCGACCTTCCGCTCATCGATCGGCCCCATCGTCGCCGATCCCGAACTGCGCGACTTCTACCGGCAACTGATGGAAGAGACCTACGCCGTCGGCCGCGCCAGTGGCGTCGCCATCGACCACGGCATCATCGACGAGCGCATGGCGCAGACCATGAACGTGGTCGAACCGGGCATGAAGGCGTCGATGGCGCACGACCTCGAACGCGGCAATCGCCTGGAACTGGATTGGCTGGCCGGCAAGGTGCGGACCTTGGGCCGCGAGCTTGGCGTACCTACCCCGGCGAGCGACACGGTCTACCGCGTTCTCAAGTTGCACCGTATGGGTCGGTGAAACGCCGCGAACAGCGCGTCTATGGCCCCTTTCCGGCAGGCGGCATGACCCAAAAAAACGCTGATTCCCTCGGATTCCCCTTTACCTAGACCGCCCCGGGTCCATAGGGTGCGGCGGGGCGCCGCGCGACAGCGCGCCGCGCGACCGGACGACGCATCGGGAGGGGAAACGGCTTTGTTCGCTGAGCAATTGAAGAAACGCGACTTTTACGCGGGCGGCCTGATCCTCCTGATCGGCGCGGCGGTCGCGCTCAACGCCTACAATTATTACAACCTCGGCACCCTGACCCAGATGGGTCCGGGCATGTTTCCCTTCATGCTGGGGATCGCGCTGACCTTCGTCGGCCTGCTGATCCTCGGTACCGCGGTCGCCACCGCTCACGACCCGTCCGAGACCATTTTGCCCGAGCAGCGCGAATGGCGCGGCTGGGCCTGCATCCTGGCCGGGCCGGTGCTGTTCATCATCCTCGGCCAATACCTCGGCATGGCCGCCGCAACCTTCGGCTGCGTCTTCGTCTCGGCGCTCGGCGACCGCACCGCCACCGTCAAGAGCTCGGCGATCCTCGCCGTCATCGTCACCTTCTTCGGCTGCTTGCTGTTCGCCTTCGTGCTCAAGCTCGCCTTCCCGATCTTCAAGTGGGGCTACTGATGATCGAAACGGCACTCACCGATCTCTGGTACGGCTTTGGCGTCGCCCTCGAGCCCCACAATGTGATGTGGTGCTTCATCGGCGTGCTGATCGGCAACATGGTCGGCGTGCTGCCGGGCATGGGCCCGCTCGCCACCATCTCGATTCTTCTGCCGCTGACCTTCGGCATCAAGCCGGTCGGCGCCATCCTGATGCTCGCCGGCGTGTTCTACGGCGCGCAATACGGCGGCGCGATCTGCTCGATCCTGCTCAACCTGCCCTGCCATCCGCCGCATGCCGTGACCTGTCTCGACGGCTTCCCACTGACCAAGCAGGGACGCGGCGGCGCTGCGCTCGGCGTCACGGTGATCGGCTCGTTCATCGGCGCCTCGTGGGGCATCACCGAAATGATCTTCCTGTCGCCGATCCTGGTGAAGGTGGCGCTGGAGTTCGGGCCGACGGAAATCTGCTCGCTGATGCTGCTCGGCCTCCTCGCCGGCTCGACACTGGCGCGCGGCTCGCCGCTCAAGGGCGTCGCCATGACTTTGGTCGGCCTGCTGATCGGCATCATCGGCTCGGACATCGACACCGGCTCGCCGCGCTTCACCTTCGGCATTCCCAATCTCTATGACGGCGTCGAGATCGTGGCGCTGGCGCTCGGACTGTTCGGCATCGCCGAGTTCATGAAAAGCGTCAACCAGATCAATGTCGTCGAGACCAGATACACCAAGGTGCGCTTCGCCGACCTGAAGCCGACGCGCGAGGAACTGCGCCGCTCGTGGCCGGCGATGTTCCGCGGCACCCTGATCGGCAGCCTGTGCTCGCTTATTCCCGGCACCGGCCCGACCATCGCCTCGTTCATCGCCTACGCGACGGAAAAGAAGATCTCGAAGACGCCGGAGAAGTTCGGCACTGGCATGATCGAGGGCGTCGCTTCGCCGGAAGCCTCGACGCACTCTTCGGTGCAGGGCGACTTCATCCCGACCATGAGCCTCGGCATTCCCGGCGACGCCGTGATGGCGCTGATCCTCGGCGCGCTGCTGATCCAGGGCATCATCCCCGGGCCGCAGCTGATCCGCGAGCATCCGGATATCTTCTGGGGCCTGGTCGCCTCGTTCTGGATCGGCAACATCATGCTGGTGCTGCTCAACGTGCCGATGATCGGCATCTGGGTGAAGCTGCTGGCGATCCCGTACAAGTACCTCTATCCGAGCGCATTGTTCTTTGCCTGCATCGGCGTGTACTCGGCCAACAACGACATGTTCCAGGTCGGCGAGACCGTGGTCATCGGCCTGGCCGGTTACATCCTGCTGCTGCTCGACTTCCATCCGGCGCCGATCCTGCTCGGCTTCGTGCTGGGGCCGCGCTTCGAGGAGAACTTCCGTCGCGCCATGCTGATCTCGCGCGGCGACATCCTCGTCTTCCTCAAGCACCCGATCAGCCTCGCCTTCATCTCGATCGCGGTGCTGCTGATCGTCATGCAGATCTATCTGCGACTGCGGCAGCCGAAGATTATCGCGGACGAAAGAGCGCTCGACGCGGCGATCGACAAGACCGCACCCGCCGAGCCCTGACGAAATACCGCGCGCCGCACCGGCGGCGCGCGGCATTGCCGCATCTGGCTAAGCCAGCCGCCGCGGCCTACCATCGGCAAACTCCGAATCGCGAAGGAGCCGCCGATGGGTGCGTTTATCGACGCCATCTTCTACGTCATTACCGCGCCGCTGCGGCTGTTCGGCCGGTCGCACCGTTTCCGCATCATTCTCGGCGCCATCGCCATCATCGCGCTGTTCTTTGCCGCGACGCTGTGGGCGCTCGATCGCTTCTTCCCGGCCAATGAGGCGAGCCGCGTCGCCGCCAAGCTGACGCCGTTGCCGCCGCTGCCGCCGTTGTCGCGGCAATCCTACGTTATCGCGCCGGTGGCGATCACGATCGATGCGATGCAGAAAGCCATCGAGGCTTCGGCGCCGCGCAACTTCAGCCAGCGCAGCAACCAGAGCCTGTCCGGCGTGCTGCAGAACGCCGATCTTGGCCTCAACATCAGCCGCGGCAACATCGCGGTGAACGGCCGCGCCGGCGAGCTGACGGTAGCCACGCAACTCACCGGCACGCTGCATGTCGCCGGTCAGCTCGGCGCCGTGGCCGGCAACGTGGTCGGCGGCACCGCCGGCGGCATTGCCGGCGCGCTCGGCGGCCTGCTCGGCGGCTCCGGCCTCGGCAACGATCTCAACAAGGCGATCGGCGGCCTGACCGGCAAGGCGCTCGATCAGAACCTCGAACTGCGCAGCCAGGTCGTGGTCCGTTCGCGCCCGGCGTTCGCCGCCAATTGGCGGCTGCAGCCGAATCTCGCGGCGCAGGTGACGCTGGCCGATACCGCGGTGAACATCGCCGGCATCAAGATCAACATGGCCGGCGAGGCCAAGCCGCTGATCGAGCAGCAGGTCAACCAGCAGGTCGCGAATTTCGAAGGCCGCATCCGCAACGACCCGATGATCGAGCAGGCGGCGCGCGAGCAGTGGGCCAAGATGTGCCGCTCGATCCCGCTCGGCGGCGGCAATACCGGATTGCCCGAACTGTTCCTCGAGATGAAACCGGTGCGCGCCGCCGCGGCGCAGCCGCAGATCGACGCGCGGAACATGACGCTGGTCATCGGCGTCATGGCCGAAACCCGCATCACGCCGCAGGCGACCAAGCCCGCCTGCCCGTTCCCGCAGCAGCTTGAGTTGGTGCCGCCGATGGAGAACGGCAAGCTCGTCGTCGGCGTGCCGATCGACGTGCCGTTCAAGGACCTCAACAAGCTGATCGACCTGCAGCTCAAGGGCCGCCGCTTCCCCGACGACAAGAACGCGCCGGTCGAGGTCGAGGTGCTCAAGGCGAGCCTCGCCGCCGCCGACGATCGCCTCTTGATCTCGCTGCGCGTCAAGGCGCATGAGCGCAAGAGCTGGTTCGGCTTTGGCGCGCAGGCCGATGTCGCCATCTGGGGCCGGCCCAAGCTCGACCCGCAGACCCAGGTGCTGCGGCTCACCGATGTCTCGCTGGCGGTGGAATCGGAAGCGGCTTTCGGCCTGCTCGGCACCGCGGCGCGCGCCGCGATGCCCTATCTGACGCAGGCGATCGCCGACAACGCCGTGATCGACCTGACGCCGTTCCTCGCCGACGCCAAGACCAAGATTGCCGCCGCCATGGCCGACTTCCGTCAGGCCGGCAACGGCGTCACTGTCGATACCTCGATCGACACGCTGCGGCTCAACGGCATCGCCTTCGATTCCAACGTGCTGCGCGTCATTGCCGAAGCCGAAGGCACCGCCAAGGTGGCGGTGACGCAGTTGCCGCGGATGTGACGCCGCACGCGCGGGAGGGAGAACGCTCAACCGCGCCGATGGGCCGAACCCGCAACGGCGGGGCCGTCATGTTTATTTGATCGGCGGCCCGAATATGCTCTACAAACCTCTACCGACAGGCTTACGGGGGTTGGATCCATGGTTCGCAAGGTTTGCGCTCTGGTTATTTTGGCGGTGCTCGCTCTGGTGCCGGTGCGGCAGGCGGCGGCGCAGAACAATACCATCGGCGGCGCGATCATCGGCGGCGGTATCGGCGCGATCGTCGGTGGCGCTGCGACCGGCAAGGCCGGCGGCGCGGTCGCCGGCGGCATCATCGGTGCCGCGGCCGGCGCTGCGATCGGTTCGCAGATGGAGCCTCGTGGCCGCTACTACTGGTACGAGGGCCGCTGCTGGCGCAAGCATCGCGATGGCAGCTATCACCGCGTGTCGCGCGACTACTGCTACTGAGCAGCGCCGCGACTAGCGCGCGGCTTCCTTCCGAACATGCACCACGGCGACGGCGTCGGCATAGACGCGCGTCCAGCCCGGCATGCGGTCGAGCAGGCCAATGGCCGGGGTGCCGGCGGCCAGCATCGTGACGTCGATGGCGCGGTCCTGCAGCAGGCGATCGAAGCCGGCGACATCCTTGAGGTTCACCGCCGCATCGTAGTCGAGGAAGAACCGGGCGCCGTAAAGTTCGGTGCGGCCGTCGATGAAGGGCCGAACGCCTTGCGCGATCAGATAGCCGCCGAAGTCGTATGAATTGAGCAGATGCGTCTTGCCCGACGCCTTCACCGCCGCGGTCGCCGCCGCCGGCGTCACCAGCGCACGCGGTTCGTAGCGCATCAGCGGCGGCAGCGCCAAGGTCGCGAGCAGCGCCAGCGCGCCGAAGCCCGCCAGCAGCGGCAGCGCGAAGCTCTTGCTGCCGTCGTCGCGCCCGCCGAGTTGCGCCGCCAGCGGCGCCGCGGCGAACAGCGGCGCGATCAAGCCCAACATCTCGCCATTGCGCGACTGGCTCAGCGCCATGTGCAGGAGCCCGAGCACGACGAGAATGCGTATCGGCGGCAGCGTGACGCGGCGATAGAGCAGAAAACCGATGGCGCCGAGCAGTACCAGCTCGACGCCGCCGAGCTTGGCGAAGTTCTCCGGCTGCCATTCGCCGATCAGCGCCAGCGCCGGGCCGAGGCCGAGAATTCGTCGCGTCACCAGGATCGATTCCGGACCGTAAGGCGTGACACAGGCCGCCAGCAGCGCGGCGATGCCGAACAGCGCCCAGCGCAACAACACGCGCAGGCGCTCGTCGGCGCGGGCGCCGAGCAGCGCCTCGAGCGCGACCGGCGCGATGAGGAAGATGCCGAAGGTGAAGCCGCCATGCAGGTTGGCCCACAGCGCGATCAGCGGCAGCAGCCACCATGACGGCGCGCGCTTCTCGTCGGCGGCGCGCACCAGCCCCGCCGCCCACATCACCATCACCGGCAGCGCCAGCGCATGCGGCCGCGCCAGCATGTGCGGCGCCGCGAGCACGAAGCCGGCCATCGCCATCACCAGCGCCGGCACGACGGCAAGCCGCCGCATCAGATGATAGGTCAGCAGCCCGAAGGCGCTCGCGATGGCGAAAGCGCTGGCGGCGACGATGCCGCTCCAGCCGACGAACCGGTACAGCGCCGCGAAGATGACCTGCGCCAGCCACTGGCTCGAGATCCACCGCTCGCCGGGTAAAGTCCAGGAATAGACGTCGACATGCGGCACGGCGCGATGGGCGATCATCCAGTCGCCGACGGCGATCTGCCAGTAGGTGTCGGCGTCGTTGAGCAGCTGCGTGCCGAGCGTCAGCAGCAGAACATAGAGCAGCACCGTGACCGCCAGCGCCCAGGCCACGGCTGCGGGCACGCGCGCGCTCGCGGGCGCGGCACGTTCGGCGTCGGCGGCTGGATAGACCACGGCAAATCCCTAAGGAAACCGGCCGAGCCGGATGACCCCATTAAAGCCGCCAAGCGATAACCGAGGGTAAATGGCTGCGCGGCCGCCGGAACGCCCTGAAAACGCGCCCAATTCGGCTTGTTCAGATGTCGATGGCTTGGATTGACAGGGCGGCCGGCGGGCCTAGATTAAGCCCATTCCGAGGGGTGCCCGGCGGAGTGCCGGGCTGAGAGAGTCCCTTTGAACCTGATCCGGGTCATGCCGGCGAAGGGACAGGACAACTAGATGCACACCGCCAAGCTTCTGACGTCGTCGTCTCAGACGTCCCAGTTTCTCGCCCGGCTGATCGGACCGGTGCAGCTGGTCCTGGGCATCGGCGTGCTGGTCAACCGCGAGATCTACAAGGAAGTCACGCGCCAGCTGATCGCCAACAGCGCGCTGGTGTCGATATCCGGCATCCTCGGCCTGACCGCCGGCCTCGCCATCCTCAACGCGCATTCGCGCTGGACGCCGGACTGGCGCAGCCTGATCACCTTCCTCGGCTGGTTCCTTCTCACCATCGGCGTGTTCCGCATCTTCGCGCCGGACCTCGTGCGCTTCCTCAGCGTTCCTTCCAACACCACCGCGATCGTGATCGCTGGCGTCCTGCTGCTCGGGTCGGGCGGCATTCTCACATACCAGGGCTACGCGGCCGAGCCGCGACGCCTGCGCAAGGAGACTTGAAATGAACAAGCCCGTCGCTCCCGCCGATCTCGCCACGCCGAAGGTCACCACCGGGCCGCTGTCCGCCTCGCGCAAGGTGTATTCCATCCCGGAGGCGGCGCCCGACCTGCGCGTGCCGATCCGCGAGATCATCCTCTCGCCCGAGGCCAAGGAGCCGAACCTGCCCGTCTACGACACGACCGGCCCCTACACCGACAACGACGTCGCCATCGACGTCGAGCGCGGCCTCAAGCGCACGCGCATCGAATGGGTCAAGGAACGCGGCGGCGTCGAGGAATACGAAGGCCGGCCGATCAAGCCGGTCGACAACGGCAACGTCACCGGCAAGCACCTCGCCCGCAATTTCCCCAACACGCCGAAGCCGTGGCGCGCGCTCGACGGCAAGCCGGTGACGCAATACGAGTTCGCCAAGGCCGGCATCGTCACCAAGGAGATGATCTACGTCGCCGAGCGCGAGAACCTCGGCCGCAAGAAGATGCTCGATCGCGCCCAGGCGGCGATCGCCGACGGCGAGAGCTTCGGCGCCAGCGTACCCGCCTTCATCACGCCGGAATTCGTGCGCGACGAGATCGCGCGCGGCCGCGCCATCATCCCGTCCAACATCAACCACGCCGAGCTCGAGCCGATGATCATCGGCCGCAACTTCCTGGTGAAGATCAACGCCAATATCGGCAACTCGGCCGTCACCTCCTCGGTCGAAGAGGAAGTCGAGAAGATGGTGTGGGCGATCCGCTGGGGCGCCGACACGGTGATGGACCTGTCGACCGGCCGCAACATCCACAACACGCGCGAATGGATCCTGCGCAATTCGCCGGTGCCGATCGGCACCGTGCCGATCTACCAGGCGCTGGAGAAGGTCGACGGCGATCCGGTGAAGCTCGACTGGGAAGTGTACAAGGACACTTTGATCGAGCAGTGCGAACAGGGCGTCGATTACTTCACCATCCACGCCGGCGTGCGGCTCGCTTACGTGCCGCTGACCGCGAACCGCGTTACCGGCATCGTGTCGCGCGGCGGCTCGATCATGGCGAAGTGGTGCCTGTCGCGGCACAAGGAATCGTTCCTCTACGAGCGCTTCGAGGAAATCTGCGACATCATGCGCAAGTATGACGTCTCGTTCTCATTGGGCGACGGCCTGCGCCCCGGCTCGCAGGCCGACGCCAACGACCGCGCGCAATTCGCCGAACTGGAGACGCTCGGCGAGCTGACGCAGATCGCGTGGAAGAAGGGCTGCCAGGTCATGATCGAAGGCCCCGGCCACGTGCCGATGCACAAGATCAAGATCAACATGGACAAGCAACTCAAGGAATGCGGCGAGGCGCCGTTCTACACGCTCGGGCCGCTGACGACCGACATCGCGCCGGGCTATGACCACATCACGTCCGGCATCGGCGCCGCCATGATCGGCTGGTTCGGCTGCGCCATGCTCTGCTACGTGACGCCGAAGGAGCATCTCGGCCTGCCCGACCGCGACGACGTCAAGGAAGGCGTCATCACCTACAAGATCGCGGCGCACGCCGCCGACCTCGCCAAGGGCCACCCCGCCGCGCAACTGCGCGACGACGCGCTGTCGCGCGCGCGCTTCGACTTCCGCTGGGAGGACCAGTTCAACCTCGGCCTCGATCCCGACACCGCGCGCAGCTATCACGACGAGACGCTGCCGAAGGAAGCGCACAAGGTCGCGCATTTCTGCTCGATGTGCGGCCCGAAGTTCTGCTCGATGAAGATCACGGCGGACGTGCGCGAGTATGCGGCGTCACTGGGAGCGAACGAAAAGTCCGCCCTCGGCCTCGACGCCGCTCAGAAGGGCATGGCGGAGATGTCCGACAAGTTCAACGCCATGGGCCAGCAGGTCTACATCGACGCCGACAAGGTCGAGACGCCGAAGGCGACGGGATCGTCGTCGGAAGCGGAGCACCAGGCGAAGAATGCGGGGTTGGTGAAGGAGAGTAATAGGGGATTGTCGTAAGGCGTTATGCGGATTGCCGGACTAGCCATTGCGATGCTGGTGGTCTACTGGGGCACCAGCATCTGGTTGTTGTCTTACGGACCCTATGCCACGTGGCACGAGGTACAATCCGCGTCCGCACTGACCCTATTTTTCGGCACGCTGATTGCCGTTCCTGCAGGCATGTATTTTCTTTGCGCCGACTTGCTCGCGCATTGCACGCGCTTTCCATGGAACGTACTTGCGTATGTAGTGCTAGTCGGCCTGGGTTGCGTGGCTTACGGCGCAGTTATTCTGTACCTGCTTGGCAGCCCGCTGCCGAAAATCAGGGATGGTTTTGGCTACCTACCGTTGTTGGCAATGTCGCTCGTTCCTTTGATTTGGCGAGTGGCTAAGACGCCGCAACGGCGTTCGGAACCCTCATCCTGAGGAGGCGCGAAGCGCCGTTTCAAAGGATGAGGCCGAACGCGGCATGGCCGAGATGAGCGACAAGTTCAACGCCATGGGCCAGCAGGTCTATATCGGCGCCGACAAGGTCGAGACGCCGAAGGCCACCGCCTCGTCATCGGAAGCCGAGCATCACGCGAACAATGCGGGGTTTGTGAAGGAGAGTAATAGGGCGTTGTGAGGTTGTCTCGAACCTGGCGGCCGTCGATACATCCGAATGGTCGGGGTCGCGCCTTATCGCCAATAAATGTAGATCAAGCACGACCTTTTTCGAGAATATCAAACACTTCAGAAGTTTGACTGCGACTAGTCGACCGCCTGTCTAGGCCAGATTTTAGATATTTGAGGGGCGACAGTCCCAAATCAAATTCTGGCTTTGAATTTACGAGATCTTCAAGTTCGAGCAGCAACTCCCCGCCCCGATTGCCATCCATCTGCTCAATCAGACATCTGAGGGCTACGAGGTTAATTTCCATCGGGGTTCCCGGAAATCGCCTTAAATTTCCCA
The DNA here is from genome assembly GCA_018240595.1 of Pseudomonadota bacterium. GTDB lineage: Bacteria > Pseudomonadota > Alphaproteobacteria > Rhizobiales > Xanthobacteraceae > Pseudolabrys. Next base: position 139,332 of record JAFEFL010000043.1, read on the forward strand.
GGAAAGATGCTGCGCCTTTAGTGTCCCCTGCTAAGGCGCAGGCCATCGCTTTACCAAAAATAGTAAAAGCCTGATTGTATCCAAAGCCCTCGGCCTCCGAGAAGCCAATAAATGCCTCTTCTCCGCGTCCTTCCGATAGCGCTTGATTTGCTTGTCGGATCGCCTCATTGCCATCCTTCTTGCGAACATCTATTTGAAGCTTTCGCCGCACATTGGTGACGCTAACCGTGCCTTTCTCGATTTGCTCTTTTATCGTTGCAATAGCGGGATCGTCTGGCTCGAGCTTCTCGGCCTGACCAATGTCTGCGAGCGCGCCGGACCTGTCCCCCAAAAGAAACTTAACTTTGGCACGCCCCAGGTATTGAGTATGCCAGTTTGGACTCTGTGCAATATTGCGGTTGAAGGCTTCTAAGGCCTTGTCGTACCGCCCGGCTAGAAGATACTCGCGGGCGCCTTCATATTGCTCCGCCGAATCTTTGCTTTCCGATTCTGGCGCACCGATTTCTTGCGATGGCAGCGCTTGAGGACGTTTAGATTCGAGCTTGCTGATCGCTTGTTGTGTTAGATCGTTAACCGCTGATTGCTGAATCGCGGTCTTAAGTGCAATGTCCATATCCTGAATGGATTGAAATTCTCTATCGGCGATTTCGATCAGACCGGCGAGCGCGCGAAATTTTCTAGCTATCTCTTTTGGTATCTCACTCGTCGACTTGTATTGTATATCATGCTCAATTTCCGCCCATGCGTGTTGCAAGATAGTGCGCACCTGGATTTCGCATATCATTCCCTTAAATTTTTTGAATTCTTTAAGCTTTAATCGCTCGTCGGTATGCTTCACTAGATAATGGACGCTTTGATAGCCAAAATTCTTGGTATCAGATCGCTCCTCTCCGACGTCTTTCTTCCATTCAACCGCGAATGTCTTTTCGATAATATCGCATACGGCGCCTACTAGTTTCGGGGTAAACACAATTATCCTAACGGCCGCTAGATCAGTTACTTCCTTCAAAGGATTATCGTATTTGAGCGAGCCATCATCGTTGCGCTTGCTTATCTTGCGTTCAAAGCTGTCAACTTCTTTTGCGCGCGCATCGATAGATTGGAAGTTGATGCCTTCCTCTCTCAATATCTCAATCAATATTCTCCGGACATCAGTAGAGTATGCTTCGAACTTCGGTCGATCGACCGCGTAAGTATGAACGTTCTTTTCGATAGAAGGCTCTGATTGCGCGGGCATTATTGGTCCTTGAGGCCACACGTCTTGATTGTATAGCTGAAGGCGGCCAGCGCAAGACGTTTCCTGATTCCGGGGGGTGGATGAAAGTGCGCAGCGAAGGCCACACCCCGCGCGTGCACAACCCATCGCAAGCGTGTGGCGAGACGGTGCCGCAAGCGATCTAGGTCTTGAAATCCACCGCGGCCTCTCCCGGCCCTCATGGTCAGGAGCACCCGAACGGCGCGTCTCGAACCATGGGACCGCCGCTCCTTCGAGGCGCATCGCTAACGCGATGCCCCTCTGGGTGAGGACGGTTCGAGACGACGGATTTTTGAGGCGCTACTTCCCCGCCACCTTCCTCAGCGCCTGATTAATCCGCTCCTGCCAGCCCGGCCCATCCGCCTGGAAGAAATCCAGCACGTCGCGGTCGAGGCGCAGGGTCACCTGCTCCTTCGCGCCCGGAATGGAAGGCTTGTCCGGCGGCAGCTCCGCCGGCTTGGTGGTCGCTTGCTTGAAAGCCTTCTCGGCTTCGCTGCGGGAATCGCGGAAGGGGGTGCGTGCCATGCGCCGATGATAGCATGGCGGCGCGCCGCCGCGCGCCTCCCGGTCGACCGGCCGAGGCCGCGGGAGCAGAAGACAGACGGCGCCGCCGGTCGGACGACCTGACACCATTTCTGCCCGCCGCATCGGCCTACCACCTTATCGGGCATTCAGTCTTTATACTCTCTAAAGTTGTATCCTTCAGGGAGTACGCCCTCATGCCCCGCCTCCGCCCGCTCGCGCTTGCCACCGCCTTCTCCGCCGCGCTTCTCGGCCCGGCGCTGCTCGCCGCGCCGCCGGCGCGGGCGCAGTCCGCCGCCTGCGTCAATCTGCTGGCCGGCGCCGGTTACGCCGCCTGGATGGGCGTGAAGTTCGGCGACAGCTATTACTGGTCCGACAGCTTCCCGATCGGCCAGTATCGCTGCGTCAAGCTGCCGGTGTCCGGCATGGTCGACAACGCGCCCTACACCGTCGTCGTCTCCGCCGTGCTCGGCTCGTCCAAGGTGCCGTGCAAGCAGGCGCCGTCGCCGTACAATTCCAAGGACAGCAATTCCGTCGTCTACAATGCCTGGGGCACGACGCTGAACGTGTCGTGCGAAATGCCGACGGCCGCGGCGAACGCCATGGCGGTCAAGGGCGACGAGCCGCCGCCGGCGAAGTGAGCTTTCGGCCGTCGCCCCTGTGACCCACGTCACACGGGCGCTGGCCGCGCCGCGCTAGCCTCCCTCGGCAGTCGGGCCATCAGGGAGGCATCTCATGAAATCCGCCGCCGCGTTTCTCATCGCCGGCGCGCTCGCCGCGTCGCTCGCGGCATCGCCCGCTCTCGCCCAGGCCGCGCCGGACAACGACAAAAAGAGCGTCGAGAAGATGAACGCCTATGTCGGCTGCATCAACCGGCTGTCGGAGCGTTCCTATCAGTCGCGCGATCGCTACTTCTCCTGGGCGGCGAAAAGCGGCCCGACCGGCAAGGAGCGCATCATCTACGGCACCTACACCATCTACGACACCTCCGACTGCAAGAAGAACGTCGACAAGGCCAATGCGCTGGAGCCGCACGATGCCGGCCTCGAGGCCGCGGCGAGCGCTTATGCCGCCGCCGTCGGCGCGCTCGAGCCGCTGCTGAAGGAAGCCGACGACTACTACACGCAGGAGAACTACAAGGACGACAAGATGGCCAAGGGCAAGGCCCTGCATCCGCGCCTCGTCGCGGCGTGGGACGCCTTCGCGAGCGCCGACCAGAAGCTGCGCGGCGAAGTCGAAGCCATCAACGACAAGCGCGCGCTGGAGAAGCTCGCCGCCATCGAGCAGAGCGAGGGCAAGAAGGCGCGCTATCACGTCGAGGCGACGATGATCCAGGCCAAGCGCGTGCTGCGCGCCGAAACCGCGGCCAAGCCCGACATCGCCGCCATCACCGCGGCGCTGGGCGACTACGAGGCCATCGTCAACGCCGCCGAGCCGTTCGCCTCCGGTTCGGGGCCCGACAAGATCGGCTCGATGTTCATCAGCAATGCCAAGTCGTATCTGACCACGGCGAAGCAGCTCATGCGCCGCATCCGCGACAAGACGCCCTACTCGGCGGGCGACCGCATGATGCTAAGCCAGCAGGGCGCCGGCTGGATGGTCGAAGGCTCGCCGCCGCGTCTGATGCGCGACTACAACCAGCTCATCGACGCCTATAACCGCGGCGCCCGGATCTAGGCGCCCGGCGGCGTCACCTCGGGGGGCGACATGAAAACCTTCGTCCGTATCCTGCTCGGCATCGATGCGCTGGCGGCGCTCGTCGTCGTCTATTTCTTCTTCGTCGGACTGGCCGACGGCTCGGTGTCGTCGTTCAACGGCGCGCTGTGGTTCGCCCTGCTCGCCGGCGTCGCCGCCATCGTCGGCGGCGGCTGGGCGCTGCAGTCGAGCGGCCGCCGCGGCCTCGCCGCCGCGGTGCTCCTGATCCTGGCGCTGCCGGCCGTCGCCTATGCGCTGTTCATCGCGCTCATCGTCGTCACGCAACCGCGCTGGAACTAGCCGATGCTGCGCGTGCTCGCTTCTTTGGTGCTGATCGCCGCGGCCTTGGGCCCTGCCGCGGCCACGGATTTGACGGCTGACGACCGCGCCTGGATCGCCGCCTGCGTCGCGCGGCTCGCCGCCGAGCCGGCGCCGAGCGCCGAGGTCAAGCAGCGCTATTGCGCCTGCATGCACGAGCAGTTCGACGACAACCAGGCGGTGACGCAGACCGAGATGGAGCGCATGTATCCGCCCCTGCACCGCGCCTGCAATCGCGAGTCGGGCTGGAAGTAGCGCCTTGCCCGATGCCGTTACTTGGCGACGCGCAGTTGCGTGAGGCCGGTGCCGATCTGCTTGAACACCGTGCCGATGCCGCTGGCACTGGTGACCACGAAGAACTTCGCCGGATCGATCATCTTGTCCTTCGAGCCGGCGCAGTTCTGCAGCAGCGTCGAGGTCGGATCGCCGCTGGTGTTGACCTGGATGGTGTAGATGGTGACGCCAGAACTCTTGATATTGGCGCAGGTGCCCGCCCCGGTCGTCGACAGATACATGCGGCCGTCGACGGAGGTCGAGATGCTCGAGCCGTTGCCGTACCAGCGGTCCTGCGTGTTGAGGCCGTCCGACATCAGGATGATGATGTCGGAATAGTTGTAGTTGGAGTCCTTGGCCGGCGCGGTCAGCGGCCCGCCGCCGACCAGCGATTGCCAGCCCCAGACCAGGCCGATCGGCTGGTTGGTCGAGCCGTTCGGCTGCATCTGGTCGACCAGGTTGCTCAAGGCGGTCCAGTTATAGGTCAGGCCCATCATCGCCGCCGGACAGGCGTCGTATTGCTCCGCCGGCCATTTTGAAGCCGCCGTGGTGCCCGGCTGGGTTACGACCTGGTCCCAGGTGGACGTGCCCGGGCTGCTCGACGGACCGCGATCGGTCACGCAGCCGTTCCAGGTGTTGTGATTGGCGGTGACCCAGCTGCCGTAGCAGGTGCCGTACCACAGCGTGCCGTTGCAGGTCTTGTTGGCGGCGTTCCAGTCGGTCCAGTCGATATAGCTGGCGTTGTAGTTGGTGGCGCCGATATTGACGTCCTTGGCGAACGGAACGATCGACACATAGACGTCGCCGTTTGTCGATGCCGCGCCCTGCAACTGCGTCAGCAGGTCTTTGGTCGCGGATTTCAGCGCCGTCATCTTGCCGGCGTCGGCCATCGATCCGGTGTTGTCCAGCACCAGCGCCACGCGCAGGCGAGTCGTGCCCCAGGCCGCGGTCGCCGAACCGCTGACGGTCACGCTGTTGAGACCGATGACGCCGAGAAAGACGGTCGCCACCGACGCCGCCCCGTTGACGACGATCTTCGTGCCGCCGGCGGTCGTGTACGAGGCCGTGACCACGATGTTCTTGGCCTCCGGCTGATTGAGCATCGCCTGCACATAATTCGAGGCTTTGGTGTTGAGATCCGTGCTGCTCAAGCTGGCCGCGTCCCGCGACAGCATCAGCGCCGCGGAGTCGAGCGCGCCTTGCAAGGCCGTTTTCACCTTGTTGGCGTGGGTGTAGTCCACCGCCGCGCCAACGGTGCCGACCAGCGGCAATGTGGCGAGCGCAAAGGTGATCGCGACATTGCCGCTGCGTTCGCGACCGAATGCCACGAGCCGGCGATAGAACTGCGTTAACATGCGTTGCTCCGGCTGACGCTAAGAAAAATTCACCAATGCGTCAGACGGCAACGGTCATAGTTTCCACTTTTAAACCCTGCGTATATCGGATCTCGGAAAAACCGGGGTCGATGCTAAGTCTGTGCGCGCGTGCATGCTGGCAAGCCGCGCGCGATCAATGACTTGGTCGGTAAACGGAACTTATCCATTATCTGTCGAAGGCCGCTGACAATCGAACAGAGTGGACGCCGCCGCGCGGCGACAGCGCTCGACGCGCCGCGTTCATTAAAATTGTCGCGAAGGATGCAACGCATCGTTCAGCACGGCAGCGGCCGGGAAGTGTCTTGGTCCCCGGCCGCTGTCTCCGCGCCGCGTTGCCGCGCTTAGTATCGCGCGTAGTTGACGCGCGGCTCGGTCACCGCGACGCCGACCAGCGTGCCGCCCACCGCGCCGATGCCGGCGCCGATCAGCGCGCCGCCGCCCGAGGTGAGCGCCGAGCCGGCGATGGCGCAAGGCGGACAAACCGCGGCGCCGATGATGGCGCCGATCACCGCGCCACCGATCGGATAGAGCAGCGGGTCGGAGGGCAGCCCGGTCGCGGCGTAGACCGGCCGCTGCGCGTAATAGTCCCGGTCGGCGGCATAGGCCGGGACACGTTCGTAGCGGTGATGATAGGCGGCGTGGTGCCGATAGTGATGCCGGGGATGATAGGGTTCGGCGGCGAAGGCCGAGGCCGGAAGCAAGGCGCCGAGCACGGTGGCTGCGCAGAGTACGGTAGCGAACTTACGCATGGAGCTGTCTCCTGATTTCCAGCCCCGCTCGCTAACAAAGCGATGCGGCATCCGTTCCGCTGAATTCATGCGCTGCCGGGCCCCGGTACCGGCCACGATTTCTCCACAGTGGAACCCACAATCGGCATCTGCGTTTTGGTCTCAATCCCGCCACCGGAGCCTGCAGCCGCCGTGAGTTCCTTCAGCGATCTGATCAAGACCCTCGACCAGCCCGACAACGCCGTACAATTGCGCCATCTCGGTGCGACCGCTGACGTTTTGAAATATGCGCCGCCGCGCCTGCGCGCCGATGCCGGCGACCAGGTGGTCGCCCGCGCCGTGGCCGACGCGGCTTACTGGCGCGAGCGGGCTTTCAAGGCCGAGACAAAGCTGCGGGCGCTGGAAACGCGCGTACAGCAACTCGCCAAGCGCGCGCAGGGCCGCTAGCGAACCGCCTTACAGCCTCACCGCCACGATGATGCGGGTGCCGAGGCCGATCAGCACGGTGCCGAGCGCGCGTTCGATCCATATGCGCGCCCGCGCATAGGCCGCCTGCACGCGCGGCCGCGAAAACACGAAGGCCACCGTCGTGTACCACGAGATCTCCTGCACGCCGACGATCGCTACCGCGGCCAGGCGCACCCACAGCGGCGCGTCATGCGGCAGCAGCGCCACGAAAATGCTGGTGAAGAAGATCACGATCTTCGGATTGCCGAGGCTGAGCCAGGCGCCGACCAGGATCGCGCGGCCAACGCCGTCGCGCGATGCCGCCGGTTGCGGCGCCGCTTCCGCCGCCGCCTGCTGCGCGCGGCTGTGCCGCCAGGCGTTGATGCCGAGCCAGATCAGATAAGCGCCGCCGGCAAGCTGGATCACGCCATACAGCGTCGCGAACTGCGTCATCAGCAGCGCGATGCCGAAACACGCCGCCGCCGCCCAGAACGTCGCGGCAATCGCAACACCGGCGCCTAACCCGACGCCGACGCTCAGGCTGCGTCCGGCCGCGGCCCGGCTCACCATGAGGAAAGCCGGTCCCGGACTGATGATGCCGAGCAGGTTGGCTAAAGCGAGAGCAGCCAGAGGCCAGGCGTATGACATGCGCGGGCATCCTTCATTGCCATCGATGCGGAATGAAAGATTGCGCCGCCTTTGGCCGCCGCACAAGCCGCCGCGGCTAGCGCCGTCCGGCCACCAGCCAGATCAACAGGCCCAGCACCGGCAGCAGCAGGATCAGCAGAATCCAGAACAGCTTGGAGCCGCTGGTATGTCCGCTCTTGAGGATCTGCAGGATGGCCCAGATATCGGCCACCAGAATGATGAGGCCCAGGAGGCCGCCTTCAATGCCCATCGCCCGTCCTTTTCGTCGCCGTCAGCCGCCATCAACGGCCGATCGGCGCCGAAAGTTCCGCGACGCACCTGGCGTCAGACCTCGGCGGTGCTGCGCACCTTGGCGCCGGGCGCGATGGTCGGCGGCGACGCATTGAGCTTCTCGATGGCGAAGCCCGCGGCAGCCTTGTAGCCGGCCATGAAGCTCATGCGCTCTTCCGGCGGGATCACATCGTCGATGTCGTCGAAGGTGCCGCCGCAGCGCTCGTCGACGAGATTGAGCAGGCCGAAAGGACCGGCGCCGCGATTGCGCAGAATGAGCTGCGAGATCGGTCCGCACAACGCCTTGTCGTAGGCCGTGAAGGCTTCGACGGTGGCGCCGTGCTCGATCATGCAGGCGCCCAGCGTACGCGCATCGACGATCGCCTGGCTGCCGCCGTTGGAGCCGGTCGGATACATGGCATGCGCCGCATCGCCGAGCAGCAGCACCGGACCGTCCTGCCAGGTCGAGACCGGATCGCGATCGATCATCGGATTCTCGAAGGCGCAATCGGCCTGCGCGATCATCGCCGGCACGTCGAGCCAATCCCAGACCCAGCCGTCGAAATGATGGATGAATTCCGAGGTCTCGACCTGCCGGAACCAGCCGCTCTGCTTCCAGCCTTCCGAATTGTCGAGCGTCACCTCGGCGATCCAGTTGATCATCGACAGGCCGGTCTTCGGATCGGGATGCGAGATCGGATAAAACACCACGCGCTGGCGATGCGTGCCGAGGCCGACGAAGGACGCGCCGGAGCGGATCGGCTTGCCCCAGGTGGTGCCGCGCCACATCACGGCGCCGCCCCAGTGGATCGGCGGCTGCTTCGGATGCATCTGCGCCCGGATCGCCGAATGAATGCCGTCGGCCGCGATCAGCAGCGCGCCCTGCACTTCCTCCGTCGAGCCGTCCGGATGTTCGATCAGCGCGACGACGCCATCGGCGTTCTTGCGATAGCCATTGACGCGACTGCCGAGCCTGACGGCATTGCGGCCGAGCCGTTCGATCACCGCGTCGTACAGCATCAGGTGGAATTTGCCGCGATGCACGGCGTATTGCGGCCAGTGATAGCCCGCGCCGAGTCCGCGCGGCTCGGAATAGATGTCGTTGCCGTTGAGACCGACCAGCGCCCATTCGCGCGCCGACAGGCCGACGCGGTCGAGGTCGCTCTGGGTGAAGCCGAGGTCGTAAAGTTCGCGCACGGCATTGGGCTGCATGTTGATGCCGACGCCCAGCGGCCGCATTTCACGAACCGCCTCGTAGACGACGCAGGGCACCCCGATCTGGTGCAAGGTCAGCGCCGTCGCCAGGCCGCCGATGCCGCCGCCGGCAATAATCACGTGATCACGCATACGCTTATCTCCCCCGGTGCCATTCCATATCGGCGCCGGCGCAACGGGGCAAGCCGGGCCCCGGAGCGGTCCGCGGGGGCGCGCCAGTCATGAAATTGTTGCCTCACTGATATGCTACCTGTGGTAGCATCTTTCGCAAGACGGTCCATGGGCAGCAAGCGAGGCTCACGATGCTGACAGTTCCGTACCGGTTGGCGATTGCCGCCTGCTTCGGTCTCCTGCTGGCCGCGCCCCGGCCGGCGGCCGCCTGGGACTATCCGGGCCACCGCATCGTCGGCGCCATCGCGGATCAGATTTTGCAGCGCTATTACCCGGCGGTCGCGGCCAAGGTCTATTACACGCTCGCCACCAAGGGTGCCGCGGGCGACCTCACCTACCGCAGCCTCAGCCAGGTCGCCGTATTCCCGGATTGCGCCAAGCCCAACAACGAGCGCTGGTGCGGCCGCCCTTCCTCCGACGAAGAAAAGGCCTATGCCGCGGACAACAAAGGCCACGCGGCATTTCACTATACCGACGTGCCGTTGCAACGGACGCAATACGAGGAGAATTCGGCAGGCACCGAGAAGACCGATGTGGTGCACATGATCGAGTATGTCGTCCGGCAACTGCGCGCGAAGACGCCGGCCGACAAGCCGGCGAAGATTGCCGGCGTCAAACTGACCGATAGCGAGGCGCTGTGGCTGCTCGTCCATCTGGTCGGCGACATTCATCAGCCGATGCATGTCGGCGCCCGCTACTACGCCAGCGATTGCAAGACGCCGGTCGATCCGAACACGACCGGCAACGCCGGCAATCACTTCGGCATCGGCACCACGGTGGCGGAGACGCAAGGCGGCAACTTCATCGCGCTCGACGGTCCGGCGCCGGCGATACCGCCCGCCGACAACCTGCACTTCTATTGGGATGGCACCGCCGTCGTGCAGGCGATGCAGGCCGCCGGCGTCGGCAATTCCGAAGCCGACTTCGCGAAATTGCTCGCCGCCAGTCCGCCGAACGGCCTGGCGACAACGGAGCCGCCGGAGAAATGGCCGAGGCTATGGGTCGCCTAGATCATGCCGCTGGCCGTCGCCGCGCATGACCGCTTGCAGATTCGTTCCGAGCCGTCGCCGCCGCCGGAGCCCGGCCATCTGTCATGCCGCTGGGCAACGAGTCTCGATACCGGCTACCGGCAATGGGCCAGCGACAAGGCGCGCGAGCAGATCGCCAAGGCCGGCTTCCGCCTCGCCGCGCTGCTCGTCGCCATCTACGGCGAGCCATCACCCCCGTGACAAACCTTGCGCCAACGGACATATAGGGAGGGCGAAAACGGAGGATGCCGATGGCCAACGAACCCAGCTTGTCCCGCGACGAACTCGACGACCGGATCGCCATCCTGCGCGACAATATCCGTCAGCTCACCGAGCAGGCCGCCGCTTTTTCCGGCGCCGCCGACGAGGAGCGCGCCGCCAACCGCATCGCCGAGCAGCAGGACGAACTCGATCGGCTGGTCGCGCAGCGCGACAAGCTCGGCAAGAAGTAATCCTTTGCGCGGCATCCCGTCGCGCCGTTCCCGCTCGGTACCATGTTAGGCTGACTTCCAAAGTCCGGCGCCCGGCGCCGGCGATGGAGGAACGCCAGATGCCGACACCGACGATTGCGCGGATCTGGCGCGGCCGCACATCGCGCGCCCGCGCCGACGAATACGAACAATATCTGACCGAAAACGGCGTGAAGGTGCTCGCCGATCGGGCGCTCGCCGTTTCTCAATTCCGCGAGGACCGCGAAACCGACAGCGAGTTCATCACCGTCTCCTACTGGGAGAACGTGGAAGCCATGTCGCGTTATGCCGGATCTGATCCGCGCAAGATCCACCATCTGCCGCGCGACGAGGAATTCCTGCTCGAATTGCCGGAGAGCGTGCAGGTGCTGCGCATCACCTCGGCGTTCCGGCTGTTCGGCGCCTAGCGGCCTTCAGAATTTGTAGTCGAGGATGTCGCCGTCGTCGATGAGATCCGACAGGCTCCCGTCCATGTCCTCGACGAGCTCGGCCTGCGGCGCGGCGCCGGTCGGTACCACGTTATCGGGCTGCGGCAGCCGCTTGCGCATGTCGCGATAGGCCTCGAGCGCGATACCGTCGCCGACGAAGACGCATTTGCAGAGTTCAGGATCGGCGTAGATGTAATAGCGCTTGCCGTTCTTGATGCGGGCGACGAAGCGGCGCGGCGGCACGCGCTTGATGCGCTCGAGCTGCTCGGCGCTATTGGCCAGCCGCATGACGAAGCCGGCATCCTCCAGCTTCATGTCGGATGCGAGTTGCGCCAGCGCGGTACCGCCGAGCACGCCGAAAGCGCCCAGCAAGACAACTGAAAATCTGCGCATGATCGCCACCCCGTGCCACAATCCGCCCCACGCGGCAGATCGCTTCCATTTATACGTCGGCCGAAGCGGTAGCACCAATGCGATGGCAGCATCTGTGCTGCGGATCACAGACGCGGATATGTGCTACGATACGTTGACCTCACCCCGGGAGGCCGCCAATGGTCGTTAGAATTTTCGCCGTATTTTTCGCGATTGCCGGCACGACGCTGGGCGGGTGGACGACGCCGGCGCGGGCGCAACAGTCCTACGGCGGCACGTATCCGATCACCATGCAGGAGCCCGATCCCGGCGTCGATCACACGGCGCGCGATGTCGAACTGCCGCCGGAGCTGCGCCGCACCTCGGTGTTCTATCGCAGCGACTATCCGTCCGGCACCGTCATCGTCAACACGGCCGATCGCTACCTCTATCTCGTCATCGATCAGCAGCGCGCCTTGCGCTACGGCATCGGCGTCGGCCGCGACGGCTTCCAGTGGGGCGGCACGCACAAGATCTCTCGCAAGGCCGAATGGCCGGACTGGACGCCGCCGCCGGAAATGATCGAGCGCCAGCCCTACCTGCCGCGCTTCATGGCCGGCGGTCCGGGCAATCCGATGGGCGCCCGCGCCCTGTACATCGGCACCACGGTGTATCGCATCCACGGCACCAACGCGCCGGAAACGATCGGCCAGGCCGTGTCGTCCGGCTGTTTCCGCCTGGTCAATGAGGACATCATGGACCTCTACGAGCGCGTGCCGGTCGGCACCAAGGTCATCGTCCAGCACCAGTAGCGCCGGCAATGCCGGCCGCGCTATCCTCCCGCAAACACGAGTGGGAGGAATTGGAAATGCCGTCGCAAACCGTTGCCGTGATCGGCGCAGGCACCATTGGCGCGAGCTGGGCCGCGATTTTCCTGGCGCAAGGATGCGACGTCCGCGCCAGCGATCCATCGCCGCAGGGCGAGGCCTTCGCGCGGCGCTTCATCGCCAATGCCTGGCCGACATTGCAGACGCTGGGCCTGGTCGTGCCCGGCGCGTCGCAGGATCGCTTCTCCTTCCATGCTTCGGCGGCAAAGGCCTGTGAAGGCGTGGATTTCGTGCAGGAAAGCGGCCCGGAGCGCGAAGAGATCAAGATCGAGACCTTCAAGGAAATCGACGCCGCAACGCCGCGCGATGCGGTGATCGCGTCGAGTTCATCGGGTCTCCTGATCTCCCGCGTCACCGTCAAATGCGCGCATCCGGACCGCTGCGTCATCGGCCACCCGTTCAATCCGCCGCATCTCATTCCGCTGGTCGAAGTGGTGGGCGGCGAGAAGACGTCGCAGCCAGCCATCGACAAGGCGATGAGTTTCTACCGCGCCATCGGCAAGCACCCGATCCACATCAGGAAGGAAGTGAAAGGCCACGTCGCCAACCGCCTGCAGGCGGCGCTATGGCGCGAGGCGGTGAGTCTTGTTGCCGAAGGCGTCGTCTCGGTCGCCGATGCCGACGCCGCCATCGCTTACGGCCCCGGCTTGCGCTGGGCGCTGATGGGCCCTCACCTCACCTTCCATCTGGCCGGCGGCGAAGGCGGCATGACGCATTTCATGTCGCACCTCGCCCCCGCGGTGCAGAGCTGGATCGACGACTTCAAGGAGACGCGCGTCACCGACGCAAGGCAGCTCATCATCGACGGCGTCGCCGAAGAAGCGGCGGGGCGCAGCATCGCCGACCTGCAGAAGTGGCGCGACCGCAAGCTGATCGAAATCCTGAAAGTGTCGAGCGCGCCCTAGCGCGCGGTCTTGGCGTTTTCTTCGCTGATCGCGCGCAGCAGCGCCAGCAGAACGCCGTTGAGCGGCGTGGCGATGCCATGCCGCTGCCCCGCCGCGACGATGGCGCCGGTCAGGGCTTCGACCTCGAACGGCTTGCCGGCGAGCCGGTCGAAATACATCGACGTGCCGAGCTCGGGCGAAAACGTCATGAGCGACGTCATCATGCGCTGAGGTTCGTCATCGGCCAGCGCTGCGCCTTCGGCTCGGCCGACCTTCGCGGCTTCCGCGAGCACGTCGAGGCACAGCGCGTAAATGTCGGGACGGCGCAGCACGGCCTGGCGCTGCAGCGTGAGCGCGGTCACCGGGTTGGCGGCCGCGTTGATCAGCAGCTTGCGCCATTTCAGCGTGACGAAGTCGGCGCTGGTCAGGACATGCAGCGGCGTCGGCTGCATCAGTTCGGCGAAGGCCCGGCCGCCGGCGTCGTCCGGCGTCACAAGTTCGTTGGCGCTGACCGGGCGATAGCGCACGCGATCCGGCGCCAGCCGCTCGCCGTTGTAATAGACCAGCACCGGGACGATGGCGGCGCCGTTGACGTAAGGGGCGATGCGCTCCTGATGGTCGATGCCGTTTTGCAGCGCCGCGACCGTGGTCGCGGGCGTGCACAGCTTCTTCAGCCAGGCGCCGGCCGCGCCGGTTTCGTGCGTCTTGGTGCACAGCAGGACCCAGTCGACCGTCCTGACCGCCGCCGGATCGGTGAAAGTTCGCAGCGGCACGTCGAAAACGCCTTCCGGGCCCTCGACATAGAGACGATCGAGCGGCTGGCGCACGCAGGCCGTGACGTCGTAACGACCAGTACGGGCCAGCAGTCCGGCCGCCGCCCCCCCAATCCCACCAAGACCGACGACGGCGATGCGCAAACGGCGTGCTGACGCTGGCGGTTTTTCCATGAACCGCAGCCTCGCGCCATTACTTGACTTTGTCAACTATCTGGCGCGGACAGAAAAGCGGGCGGGTGGCACGAGGCCGCCCGCCCGCAATATTCGTTTCGAGACCTAGCGCAGCGACAACGCGAGGCCGCTGAGATCGGCGCTGACGATGAGGCCGGCCTGGCGGCCGGTCAGCGTCAGGACGGCGCCGTTCTGGTTGGTGAGCACCACGCCCTGCGCGCCGCGGCCGACAGCCGCGCCGGCGCCGGCCTGGCCGTAGACGCCCTCGATGTCACGTGGGCGGCGGATATTGGTGACGGTGCCGTAAAAATTGGTTTCCGAGGCGCCGAAGGTCAGGCCGTAGCTGATGCCGCCGATGCCGAGGCTGTATTTACGGCCGTGGAAGGTCAGCGTGCCGCTGCCGCCCGAACCGCCGACGATGAAGCCAGCCTTCACGATGCGGATATGAACGCGGCCGCTGTCGGCATAGGCGGCCGACGTCATGCCGAAGCCCATCAAAGCGGCAAGCGCCACCACGGCGGCGCGGATGCTTGCACGGAATGTCATGGATATCTCCCTGGATGCCCTCAACCGCCCCCGGCGGTGAATCGGCGCACACTCACAATACGCCGACGCTTCGAAAGTTCCATGACCGGCCGGGGTGATGGCCCGGTCACCCACCGCAATCGGCACCGCCGCTCATCTTCTGAACAGACCCATGATGGTCGCCTTGGCCAAGGTCTTGAAATTGAGATTGAAACCGATCTGCGCCGCCGGCGTGTCTTCCTTCACCGGGAGCATCTCGTTCACCGCGAATACGGTGAAGATATAGCGGTGCGGGTGATCGCCCTGCGGCGGGCACGGTCCGCCGTAACCGGCGAAGCCGTAATCGGTCCGTGTCTGCAGGGCGCCTTTCGGCAGCTCGCCGCCGGCGCTGCCCGCCCCGAGCGGAAGCTCGGTGACATCCGGGGGAATGTTGACCACCAGCCAGTGCCAGAAGCCGGAGCCGGTCGGCGCATCCGGATCGTAGCAGGTGACGGCGTAACTCTTGGTGCCGGCCGGTCCGGCCGACCACTTCAGATGCGGCGACTTGTTTTCACCGGTGCAGCCGAAGCCGTGGTCGGCCGAGCCGACATGGGTCATCGCCAGATAGTCGCCATTCTTGAAGCTGTTGCTCGACACCGTGAAAGCCATGGTCAATCTCCTCACGCGGCAATAACCTTGTTCTTGGTCAGTTTAGCGGGGATGCGGCAAATGTGCCAATAAGTGCCGCCATGACAAATGACCTGCCCTTCAACTTGTTCGATGGCGCGATCTATCTCTGTCTCGCGGTCGCCGTGATCGCCGGCCTGCGCAGCGGCTTCCTGCGCGGCGTCGCAACGATCATCGGCTATCTCATCGCCGCTCCGCTCGCGGTCGGCCTGATGCCATACGTGACGCCGCTGGTGAACGCGCGACTGCCGCTCACCCCGGCGCAACTGCCGTTGCTGTTTTTCGCGGTGTTCTTCGTCATCGGCTTCCTGCTCGCCGCGCTGATGCGCGGCGCCGTCGGCGAGATCACCGGTCATCGCATCGGCATCGTCGATCGCGCCGCCGGTGCCTTTCTCGGCGCCTTCCGCGTCGTGCTGCTCGCGGTGCTGATCGTGATGGTATTCGATCGTATCATCCCACCGGGACGCGAGCCGGAATTCCTCGCCACCTCCCGTCTGCGCCCGATCCTGTCGGAAGCGGGACGCCAGGGTTTGCGCCAGTTACCGCCAGACGTTACGGAGTTTATCGATCGCGTGAAGCGCCAGCACGGGCTTTAGGCGGGATCCCCCGGCGTGCGGCGCGCTGTACAATTCGCCGTCGCCGACCTAAGTTTGGCGCATATTCTGTCGAAAACAATGTCGAGGCGGTTATGAGCAACGTCGTTTATGAAATCGTCGAACATGACGGCGGCTGGGCCTACAAGGTCGACGGCGTCTTTTCGGAAACCTTTCCGACGCATGCCGCTGCGCTTCAGGCCGCCAAGCGCGCCGCTGCCGAGCAGATCGTCCCCGGACACACCGAGGAAATCGAATACGAGGACGCGAAGGGCAAGTGGCACACCGAGACGGCGAGCGGCAGTGACCGGCCGTCGACGAGCATCAAGGACAAAGGCTAGCGCCTACTGCCAAAGACCGTAGGCGGCCCACTTCTCCTGAGGGATTTCGGCGCCGACCTTGTAGGTGAACGACAGAACGCTGAGGTGCTCGGCGTTCGTCTTGCAAGTGTAGCTCATCGCGTACCACTTGCCGCGGCTGCGGAAGGCGCCGCCTTTGGCCTCGATCATATCGCCGATGATCTTGACGTCGACGCGTGCGTTGGCGACGGCGCGATCGGGCCGATACTGACGATTGTCCTTGCGGATGTGCGTCATCGCCGTGAAGTCGCAGAGCTGCGCCATGCGGTCGGTCGGCGTGAGCATCTTGAGCGTGCGCTCGAAGCGAGATTCGGCCGACGCAGATCCGACGATCACGAGCGACAGGAGTACAACGGCCGTCAGTTCCCGATTCCGCATCGATCTGCCCTCAGCTCGTCGCGCCTGATGCGGATTTACCGGCCGCAGCCATGCATGGCAACCCTGCCGCCGGCGATATGCCTGCATGAACGTGTGCAAATTGTGCGGCAAAATTGCGCTTGAACGCGTTGCCGCGCAAAGGTCACGACGGCGCGATGCGCGCCATCGGTCAGACATATTTCGGATCGCGTTCGAGCAGTTCGATGGAAATGCCTTGCGGTCCGCGGAGGAAGCAAATCTTGAGGCCGGGGCGCGCCACGTTCGGCTCCATGGTGAACTCCACGCCTTTGGCCTTGAGATCGGCGGCCACGGTGTCGATATCGCTGACCCTGAGGCCGAAATGGTCGAGGCCCTGATACGGCGTCACCGGCGCCGGGTTGACGCCGTCGCCGGGCTTGACGGGCGCGAGGAAGATGTTCGCCCCGCCAAGCTTGAGGTCGATGCGCGGTGCGCCTTGGTGGATCGAGCGGACGATCTCCGCGCCGAGAATTCGTTCGAACCATTGCGCGGTCGCTTCCGGATCCGGCGTACGCAAATGGATATGGTCCCAGGCAAAATCCGGCACGGCAGACTCCCTCCCTGACTTTCGCCGTCAATCTAGACCAGCGCCGGCGCGGGTGCCATGGGGACGGACTGCCGCCGTTCAGCCATGCGGACCCAGGCTAGGAGGCAGTTGCCGCCGCCCGATTTTTTCAGCAACATGCCACTCCTCAAGCGAATCATCGTCGCATCGACGCTTTCGTCCGCGAAAGAACCATCGGGATTCGGGCCATGCGCCACACGCTCCCCACCCGCCGGCTGACAGGTCGGCCGATGAGAATGATGGCCACGGTGGTCTTGTCGCTCAGCGCCGGAGTTCTGGCCGCCTGCCAGACGGACGGCGGTCCGACCGACCCGTTCACCGAACTCGCCGCCTATCACGCCCGCAACCAGGCGCCCTCGCCCGCCGACAAAGCCGATGAGAAGCCGAAGTCGCGCGCCCAGGCCGCCATGGATTGCTGGGCGCTGGCGGAAAAGACGCGCGCGAGCGCGACCCTCGACGCCAAGGCCGATTTCGTTAATGCCTGCATCGACGGCAAGATGCCCCCGTCGGAGGCGCGAGGCACCGCTGCCGCGAAGCCGAAGCCGGCGGCCAAGCCGAAGCAGAACGCCGCCGCCAAACCGCCGGCGTCCTGAGTGGCGTTTGATCCGAGCGGCTTCGTTGCCATTTGAAGATTGGCCTCTTGCCGATCGGCTGCCGACGGATCACCATAAGCGTCTCGTTCAACTGCGCCCGATGTCGGCCGCATAGCCGCAGCCTCGCGCCGGGCGCCTACCCTGGGAGGCATTCATGGCAAAAGGTCAGATGCGCGCGCCGAAGGAAAAGAAGAAGCCCAAGGCCGACAAGGACAAGCCCAAGCAGGTGTCCGCCTATAAGGCTTCACTCTCCGCCGCCAAGAAATAGCGCGCAACCGTTACGAGCACATTCCATCACTGACCCGGGCGCGTTTTCGCGGCCGGGTGATCTTCCGAAATATTGGCGGCCTCGCGCGCCATCTCGAGACAGGTCAGCAACTCGACGTAGCTCGGCAAGCCGCCGAGCGTGGCCAGCCGCATGCATCGCTGGCGTTCGCTGATATTAAACCGGGCCCACTCATCGTTGAGTTTGGACCTGGCGTTCATTTCATCTTGCACACAATTATCGGCGCTGCGATCGGCGGGACGAAGATTGCCCCCTGCATTGTCGACATCGTTGGCGGCTTTGGTGGCCGAGTTGCAGCTCGGCTTCACATCGAATTGCGGCAAATCGTTTCGCGGCGAGCCATTCGCCGCCAGCGCGGGAGCCTTAATCGCCGCCACCGCAGCGAAGGCTGCGAGCGCGATCGTGATGACTGGAATACGCATCGCGAGATCCTTTCTTTCCGGCCCTGCCAAGCGAACGTGATCCGCCGGTTGCGGTTCCCTGACGGTGCAACGCGCCCAAATCATGCCGCCTCGCCGGCCGGTGTCCGTCACCACACGTTTGCCAAAGTTCCCTGATACGCGATTTGACGTCGGGGATGCCGCCTGTCGCTGCGGCTTGTTAGGGACTTTCTCGCGATGCGTCTTTCAACGAGCCCGGTCGGCCCGATGATTGTCGTTGCGATGTTCTGCGCCGTCATGGCCGCGCCCGCGTGGTCGGAGCCGAACAACGCCGCTACTGCCGCGGATGTCAGTGACGCCGCCGGCGTCGAGCGGAACGAAGGCTACGCGCCGGTTGCGCCGTCCGCCTGGTCTTTCCTCACGGAGCAAAATGCCGTCGCCGCGAGCGATCTGCCGCCACCCGAGGTGGCGGCGCCATCGCCACCAGCGGCGAGCCTCGATGGCGACGCGCCGGAGAAGCCGCTCAGCGACGAAGAGCGCCAGAAGCTCAATCAGGCTTTGGCCACGGATTACTTCGATTTCGGCGACACGAAATCGGCGCCGCTTCGCAAGCGCCACGCCTCCGACGCTCCGGGCCTCAACGTGTCACGCAACGGCACCAACACCGTCGTCTTCGACAAGCCCATCGTCCCTTCCGCCGGGCAATGGAACGCCAAGCTGGGCGCCGACCTCGGCATGTCCGCCGATCAGGTGGCCAGCGCCAATGCCGACAATCCGCTGCGGGTCCAGCAAAGCAACCGCAACAGCGACGCGGCCTGGGCGTCCTTCGGACTGTCGGCGGCCACGGTCGACGCGCGTGTCAATGCCGGCAACGATCAGGGCCTGGTCGCCACCACCTTCAAACACTCGGTGCCGATCGGCAGCGCGTTGTCGCTGACCTTGCAGAGCCGGACCTCCGTGACCGAAAGGTTCGGCCAGGGCACGACGTCGTTCGACATTCCGATGATGGCCTTGCCCGTGAACGATGCGGCGGCCGTCGGATCGCGCGTCTGGGGTCAGGAGAACAGCGCCAAGTTCAACATTCCAGCAACTGGAACCAGCTTCGCGGCAGGCGTCTCGGCCACCAGCGCCGATACTGTCTCGCACAACACATTGAGCGCGGAACAAAAGGTCTATGGGCCGCTGCAGGTTTCAACATCGATCACCGATGTCGGCCAGACCAGCGAGAACAAGTCCGTAAACGCACGCTTTAAGTTCAATTGGTAGGTTTTCGGACGTGTTTTGTTAAGCGGCCGCAATGCCGCCCCGTACTTGCCCCACCGTTGCCCCGTTCACATGCGGCAATTGCATCGCTGCAACCCCCTCAAGCGCAACGTTGCGCGTGTACAGGAGTCGATCATGACGGTTATCAGACCCGACCGTGCCGGTGCGGACAAACAGCAGGCCGAGAGATCCGGTCCCGAGCGCTTTGCTCCTCCGCGCGCGCCGGAACGCCTCGGTGAAATCGATCAGGCCGCCGCCAATGCCTTCGAAGGTGAAATTCGCGAATTCGTTCGCCGCGACGTGGCACGCCGTCCGAAGGCCGACGGCGATGTGCTGAACGACGCCGCCGTGGCGGATAATCTCAGCGCCCTCATCCGCCGCGTGTCGAGCCAATCGATGGACGAGATCGATCGCGTCATCCTTGAACTGCAGAGCGTGCGCGACATGCTGCGTCAGGAAGGCGACCGCGTCACGCGCGAGGTCGCCGGATACGCCAGCCTGAGCCATGCAGCGATGACCGCCATGTCGGTGATCGGCGACAGCCTCAAGCAGTGGAAAGGCGAACCGTCGCGTCCGCCGGGACCGCCGCGGACGGCCGGCTGAGCGTCCGATCTTACCGCAATCTCAGGGCCTGCCTCGCGCCACCATCGCTTCCGGCAATGGTGGCGCTGCCCGTTTTACCGCTCATTGGTTGTGGATTCAGGCCGGAAACGACCGAATGGCGCACGCGCCGCCGAATGCTGCGTTATTGTGCAGGGGTTCAGAACTGGCTGATTCGTCACCAGCGGCTGTAACCTTGGTGATTTCGCTGGCGGCAGTCCTGCCGCGCGAATGCGGAGGACGGGGTCCGTTTTGGACACTCCTCCCAACAACTGGCCCCGCCACTCGCGGGGTCTCTTTTTAGCCGAAGCGAGATACTGGCGCCTTGGCGATCCCAGGCGCGGGAACGCCGTCAGTTGGCGTTCTGGTGCCCGTCCAGCGAGACGCCCATCGTCATCGGGTCGTCGAGGATGAGCCGCCCGTTCAGGTGGTCGGCCACGACGACCGCCCCGGTCATCATCACCAGCAAGGTCGTCGCCAGAAACAGCAGGCCGATTTTCGAGAGTGCATTCCGATCGGCCACAGCCGCTTCTCCTAAGGGTTATGCCGCTATCAATCGCGGGCGCGAGTTATCGCGGGGTAAACGCGGCCAAAGAATGGCGGTTCCATGTCGCGGTTAAAGGCGGCGGGAAAAAGCCGGGGGTGTTGCGACGGGGTTACCCATCAGTTCGCGGCGGCGGCCTTGCCGGGCTTTTTGGCCTTGCGCGGGAGGGGATAGTCGCTGCTGTCGTAGAGCTGGCGGATGCCGTTGCCGTCGAAACGCCTTTCCTCGACCTCGAGGTAGGCGCCGAGCAGGAGTTCGGGCGGCAGTTCTTCGATGGCGAAACGGATGGCTTCGGCGGCGGTCGGGAAGCGCTTGTAACCGATCGGTCGGCGGGATTTGCGGCTACGGCTGGGAAATAATTCTGATGGCGCCCGATAATTGATCATCGACATGCGACAAACTCCCTGCCCGCTACTATGGCTCCGGGAGCATCGAAAATCCAGCGCTCGGGCGCGCCACCCATGGTGGTAGCACAAGAGGCCCAGCCTTCGCCGGGCCTCTTGCAGGAGGTCAACAAAGGTTAGTTGGCCAACTCGGCAACCACCTCGCTGGTCGCCGGATCAACCAGCAGAACGCGGTTGTTCACGACCATGTACTTGTAACTGCGGACCGCCGGGACCTCGGCGACCACATCCTGCGGCACCGCATATAGCTGCGTCGCCTCGGGCACGCGCGTACCCACGCGATACTCGACGGTCGGCTGCGCCGGCACCGCGCGCTCGCGGATGATGGTGCGGTACACCGTCTGCCGCTGCACCGGGGTCAGTTCGACCCGCGCCGGCGCGGCGACAACCGCCGTTCCAGTCGTCGCTTGCGGCTGGGTCGTGATGATCGTGGTCTGCGCCGAGGCCGCGAGGCCGCCCGCGAGCAAAAGCGCAGTCGCCGCAGCCGCCGTACGGCCACGCAGCAACATCGAACGCGTCATTATCATTCTCCTTGGTCAGGTCAGAAAACGCTGTGACCAAGAACGCTTTGCCCTCGAAAA
The DNA here is from genome assembly GCA_018240595.1 of Pseudomonadota bacterium. Classification (GTDB taxonomy): domain Bacteria; phylum Pseudomonadota; class Alphaproteobacteria; order Rhizobiales; family Xanthobacteraceae; genus Pseudolabrys. The sequence goes on from JAFEFL010000043.1 coordinate 161,000, forward strand.
GCGTTCCGCCCGCCAGGGCGACGGAACAGTGTCCTTTCTTCACGTTTCATCTCGGATTTCGGCAGCCGCGCGAAAATTATTTATTCGCGAAACCGCGAGTCATTTGAATCACTTGATCGGCAGACGCGCTTGCACCGCCGCCGGGGGCAGGTGCGAAGCGAACGGCGCTGCGTTACCAAATTGAAACACTTTGATTCGCGGGACTGCATGCAATGATCGTCGAATCCCTGGTGGGTTTGTCGCTTGTGTTGAATGTCTCGCTCGAAAGCCGCACCGCCCTCACAGCGGCGGCGCCTGTCATTCCCGAATTATCGATCCGGCAAAAGGAAGCGGCGCTGCTGCCGCTGGTCAACCGCGCAACTGATTGCATTGTGCGCCAGGTGTTCGCCGACCCGCGGTACAGGCACGTCCGGCCGGCCGAGATCAACGATCTGATCATCGATTCAATTCCGGCCTGCGAAAAGCCTGTGCGCGCGATGATCGAGGCTCACGACCGGCTGTACGGCTCGGGCTCGGGCGAGGCGTTTCTGCTCGGCCCCTATCTCGACGTTCTGCCGTCGGCGATCGTTCGGCAGGCCGGGGTCAAGACGCCTTAGCCGGCGGCAAGCGCCGCTCGACGAAGGTCGTGCTCTCGAACGAGATCACCGTGGCGCCGTCCTGATTGACGCCAGTGGTCAGGGTCGTCATCAGCCCGAAGCGCGGCTTGCTGCCCGAGACGCGCAGCGCAGTGATCTCGGTCCTGTAGTCAATGGTCTCGCCGGCATAGACTGGCCGCAGCCACTTCAGATTGCGCAGACCGAGGGCAGGTCCGGACGCCGCGACGGCTTCCCCCCGCGCGCGGGCCGCCTCTTCCGCGGCGCGCCGGGCATCGACCAGAAGCCGCATCCACGCCGCCGCCGTGTGCCAGCCGGACGCGCATAGCGCGCCGAAATGCGAGCGTGCGGCCTCTTCCTCGTCCATGTGAAAGCGCTGCGGATCGAAGCGCCGCGCGAACGCCTTGATGCTCTCCGGCGTGAAGGTATGGCGGCCGGTCATGACGACGTCGCCGACGAGCAATTCCTCGAAGAAGCTCACGGCGCGGCCCCCGGACTGCGGCGACCCATCATCAAGGTGCTGATCATCGTCGTGACCGGCGCATCGGTGTCGTCGATCATCTCGAACGTCATCTTGATGAAGCCGGTGTCGGGACGGCTCTTCGAGGCGCGGGTTTCCAGAACGGTGGAGCGGATCCGCACATTGATGCCCGGGCGCAGCGGCTTGAGCCAGCGCACCTCGTCCATACCGGGACTGCCCATCGACGCCGAATTCAAGATGAAACCGTCGGCGATCATGCGCATCAACAGCGAACAGGAATGCCAGCCGGAGCCGGCCAGCCCGCCCATCAGCGAGGCGGCGCCGGCGGCCTCGTCGAGATGCATCGGCTGCGGATCGAATTCGGCGGCGAAGGCGATGATTTCCTCGCGCGTCACATGACGCGGCCCGTAGATCGCGACGTCGCCCGGCCTGAAGTCTTCCCAGTGCAGTTTGTCGGTCATGGGCTCAATGTAGCCGTCAGGGCGAAGCTTGTCTCATGAGTTAGTCATTCCGGGGCATGCGCGTAGCGCATGAACCCGGAATCCAGTTTCCTATGCGCGCTTATCTGGATTCCGGTTTCGCTCGCTGAAGCGAGCGCCCCGGAATGACGCGTTAGTTGGCAAACCTGAAGTGCATTACGTCGCCGTCGGCGACGACGTATTCCTTGCCCTCGAGCCGCATCTTGCCAGCCTCGCGCGCGCCGGCTTCGCCGTTGCCGGCGATGTAGTCGTCATAGGCGATGGTTTCGGCGCGGATGAAGCCCTTTTCGAAATCGGTATGGATGACGCCCGCCGCCGCCGGCGCCTTGGTGCCTTGGGTGATGGTCCAGGCGCGCGTCTCCTTCGGACCGACGGTGAAATAGGTGACGAGATGCAGGAGCCGGTAGCCGGCCTGCACCAGGCGGTCGAGACCGGTCTCCTTCAGCCCGACGGCTTCGAGATAATCGGCGCGCTCGCTTTCAGGCAACGTCGCGATCTCGGATTCGATCTTGGCCGAGATCACCACCGCGACGGCGCCCTCTTCCTTGGCGCGGGCTTCGACCCGCTTGGAGAATTCGTTGCCGCTGGCGGCATGGCCTTCATCGACGTTGCAGGCGTACAGCACCGGCGCCGAGGTCAGCAGGCCGAGCGAGTGAAACAGCTTTTCCTCTTCCGGCTTGCGCTCGACAACGCGCGCCGGCTTGCCGTCGCGCAGCGGCACGAGGCAACGCTTGACGAGATCGAGTGTCTCCTTGGCTTCCTTGTCGTTGCCCTTGGCCTTCTTCTCCAGCGCATCGACGCGCTTCTCGAGACTTTCGAGATCGGCCAGCATCAGCTCGGTCTCGATGATGTCGATGTCGGCGATGGGATCGATCTTGCCTTCGACGTGGGTGATATCGTCATCCTCGAAGCAGCGCACGACATGAACGATGGCATCGACCTCGCGGATATTGGCGAGGAACTGGTTGCCGAGGCCTTCGCCCTTCGAGGCGCCGCGCACCAGGCCGGCGATGTCGACGAAGGTGATGCGCGTCGGAATGATCTGCTGCGACTTGGCGATGGCCGACAGCTTATCGAGCCGCGCGTCCGGCACGGCGATCTCGCCGACATTCGGCTCGATGGTGCAGAATGGATAATTGGCGGCCTGCGCCGCCGCGGTCTGCGTCAGCGCGTTGAACAAGGTCGATTTGCCCACATTGGGCAGACCGACGATACCGCATTTGAAACCCATGAGATTTGATCCGTACCGTTATCCGTTGGAAGCGTCATGCTTCCGGCTTGTCCTTGCCGTCGCCGAAGCCTTTCGCATCCATCGTGAGATGAATCTTGTTCTGGAAACTCGAATCCTTGCCGTCGATCAGCAGCCCGACGTTGTCCGCGACCACGTCGCACAGCGTTTCGACGCCGAGCCATTCGCTCTTGGCGAAATCCTGCAGCACGTAGTGCTCGACCAGCTTTTTGTCGCCGGGGTGCCCGATGCCGAGGCGCACGCGACGATAGTCGTTGCCGATATGCGCCGAGATCGAGCGCAGACCGTTGTGACCGGCATTGCCGCCGCCCATCTTCACGCGCACCTTGAACGGCGGCAGTTCGAGTTCGTCGTGAAAGACGATCACGTCCGCCATCGACAGCTTGTAGAAACCGGCCGCCTCCGCCACGGCGCGTCCGGACTCGTTCATATAGGTGCCGGGCAAGAGCAGCAGAACCTTCTTGCCGCCGATCGTGCCTTCGACCGAGACGCCCTGAAAACGCTTGCGCCACGGCGCGATGTTGTGACGGCGCGCGATCGCCTCGAGCGCCATGAAACCGATGTTGTGGCGATTGCCGGCGTATTTGGTGCCCGGATTGCCGAGGCCGACAAGGAGCAGCATGATTTTGCCGTCTCCTGCGAAGATCCTTGCGAGATCGGTTGGGGAGCAGCCGCTTGGTAAAATCCCGCCCCGGCGTCACGCCGGGACGGGATTTTTCGCGACGACAGAAACGTCTGTCGTTTACTTCTTGGCCGGGGCAGCGCCGGCAGCGGG